>NZ_JFKB01000024.1 GCF_002115745.1 Thalassospira alkalitolerans | reverse complement strand
TTGCTCTACCAACTGAGCTATGCCGGATCAGTGGAGGCGCGAGCCGGAATCGAACCGGCGTGCAAGGATTTGCAGTCCTCTGCGTAACCACTCCGCCATCGCGCCTTAGCGTTGGCTGGCCGGTGTATAGCCCTATCGAATGTAACCCGTCAAGCTCCCAATTTTACATTTTTGGGCCAAGCGCTTGCGAGATCACCACAAAGCAAAGAGGCCGCCCGGATAAATGCGCCGGGCGGCCTTGTTCTGGGGTAATTCAGACGGGTATCAGCCCGCTGGTTTGCCGCTTTTCTTTTCAAGCCATGGGCCAAGAACTGTTTCACGTTCCTTGGCCGGGGCGAAATCAAGATTGGCGATTGTATTTAGTGAATTCTCGACTTCGAACGCCAAAGTGATGTTCGGGCCATCAATACGAACCGTACCCTTGGTGCCGGGTTTGATCGGTTCCGACAGATTGACCTTGGCACCGCCTTTGGAAATATCAAGCGTTTGTCCTTTGAGCGTTTTACCGGCAATCGTCACAACAATGCCAAGCTGAAGGTCGTGGCGCGGATCTCTGCGTCGGTTGACATCCGGGCTGGCGGTGCGAACGATTCGAACAAGGCTTGCGCGCAGCTCGGCAATGCTGTCATCGACTTCTGCGGCAATCTTGTTCATTTCTGATGCACGGTGCAGGTTTTCATCCGCTTCACGGGCGACATCACCGATCTTCTCGGTTACTTCGTTTGATGCAGACGCGGTCTGAACCACGTTACGGGCGATTTCCTGAGTGGCGTCGTCTTGTTGGCGCACATTTATTGCGACATTCGATGCCACTTCGTCAATGCGACGCACGCTGTCTGTCATTTGCTGAACAGTGGCGACAACCGATCCGGTAACATTCTGGATATCACCCAGCTGGCGGGTGATTTCCTCGGTCGATTTGGCCGTCTGGTTGGCAAGGTTTTTAACTTCCTGTGCAACAACGGCAAACCCTTTGCCGGCATCGCCTGCACGTGCGGCTTCGATCGTTGCGTTCAATGCCAAAAGGTTGGTCTGGGCGGCGATGTCACTGATCAATTCGGCAACTTCACCGATCTTGTCCACGCTGTCTTTAAGGGACATTACGGTTTTTTCGGCACTTTGACCGGCTTTGTTGGCCTCGGCGGTGATTGTGGTTGCTTCGTCAATCTGGCGGGTGATTTCGCGGATCGACGCGGCAAGTTGCTCGGATGCGCCGGAAACGGTTTCGGCGTTTGCAAGGGCTTCGTGGGCTGCGGCGGCAACACTTTCGGAGTTGGCCGAAACGCGTTCGGACGATCCTGCCATGTCGCTGGCCGATGCATTCAGGCGGGCTGTCTGATCAATGATCGACTGGACAACTTTTTGAAGCTCTTTTTCGACGGTTTCGGCCAGTCCGCGAAGGGCGCCGACGCGCTGTTCGTTGGCTTTTGCTTCATTTTCTTCGCGTTCGAGTATCGCATAACGAAGTTTGGCCTGTAAGGCGCGAAGCTGTTGTGTGATTGGTTTGAAATCACGAATGTCGGGCATCGCAATAAAGTGTGCCATGTCATTTCTGCCGATGGCTTCGAAATGGGCTTCCATTGCATTCAATGGTTTGCGGAATTTTCGAACCAGCAACAAGCCATAGACAACAGTCATCAATATGGCGAACAGGATCAGGATCGCCTCGATCGTGACCGACATATAGAAGTTTTTGCCAGCGGCAGTCACTTTTTCGGCAGCGATTTCATTCTGAAGGATCGACAGGGCTGCAAGCTGTTCCGTTAGCGGATCAACTTTTTGATAAAGTTCGTTTTTAATAATGGCATCAAGCGCATCGTTATCCTTGGCGACAAAGGCCTTGCGCAGTCGGACAACAAGCTCGTCCGCAATAATCGACAAGGACTTGATTTTCTCGAAAAGAGGTTTCTCTTCTGGGCCAAGTTCATGCGTCGTATATTCTTTTAGACTTTCATGGATTCTTTCTTCAGCTTTATTGATGCTTTCAATGCCTTCTTCCCAGCTAAAATTGCCGTTCCGGACCTTGTGCGAGGCATCGACAATAAACACACCATAATCGTCCGAAATATGTTTCAGCATATTCAACGGACGCAGGCGGTTTTCATATATGTTTTCCAGTGACTTTTCGATCTGGTATTCGCCCCAAAGCCCATAGCCACTGAGAACCAGCATAAACAAAACCATTGTCCCAAAGGCAATGGAAAGGCTGCCCTTGATACTGGACAGAAAGTTCGAAATTCCCGCTTTGGTACCGGTTTCAACGATCTCGCCAGCATCAAGCGCATAGCCACCTTTGCCTTCGCGAAAACCGGCATATACCGCTTCAGCGTGTTTCTTTTCGGCATCGCCGGGTTTGGATCGGATCGAAACGTAACCGGTTGTTTCGCCGTCTTCGACCACCGGGGTCACGTTGGCGCGGACCCAATAATGGTCGCCGGTTTTGGTCCGGTTTTTGACAAGTCCCTGCCAGGGAAGGCCAGCTTTGATTGTTGCCCAAAGATCAACGAAGGCAAGCTTGGGCATGTCCTTGTGACGGACAATATTGTGTGGAGAGCCGACCAGCTCATCCTCGTCAAAGCCGCTGATTTCGACAAATGGCTTATTGGTGAACTCGATTTTCCCACCGGTATCGGTTCGAGAGACCAGGATATCCTGATCTTTCATAACGACTTCACGGTTCGTCACTGGACCGTTGTCACGCATGGCAATAAATGACCCCCACTGTTTCATGTCATGTCGGGACGGCCGTTTCCTTGATCGGGCTATCCCTGTGCAGGTTATATCCAATAGTATAGTATTTTCATGCTATCGAATAGATTGCTGCGCAATAATGCTGGTTGCACGGTAGAATGTCGTTGCACGCCTTGCTGTTTACAAGACTGACAATGTTATATTTTTGTCGCGATTATGCATGTTTCAAGGTGTCTTTTTGCGAAAGGCGTTTGTCTTTATTGCGATGAAGCGCAGGCAATTGATATCGGTTGAAGTGGGGGCGGGAAATTACGTCCTGTGCGTTTTTTGCGTCATTACAACGGGTTTTGGCGAAGATATTGCCACCATGTCATTGATCCGTTGTTGTCAGTTGCCCATGTGCTGACTATAAACAGGACAACATCTGTGACGCGGTTTTGAGGACAAAGGTCGCGTGCAGGCTTTTTCTCGCGAGAACTTTCAGGTCAGATAATCATGGATTACAAAATCGCGCGCCATAACATGGTAGAAAATCAGGTTCGGACCAACAAGGTCACCGATCCCTTGGTCATCGCTGCGATGGAGGAAGTTCCGCGCGAACTGTTCCTGCCGGAAAACAAGCGTGGCATTGCCTATGTCGATGAAGATATTCCGGTTGGTGGCGGTCGCTATGCGATGGAACCGATGGTGATTGCACGCCTGATGCAGGAAGCTGGAATCGCCCGTACCGATGTGGCGCTGGTGATCGGGGCCGGTTTTGGATACACCGGAGCCGCCATTTCACGGGTTGCCGAAACGGTTGTTGCCGTTGAAAGCGACAAGGATATGGCAATGGCGGCCGAAAAGGCATGTCAGGCCCTGAATTATGACAATGTGATTGTTGTCGAAGGCGATATTGGCGCGGGTTATGCCAAACAGGCACCTTATAATGTCATTGTTTTTGATGGTGCTGTGGCTGAAGTGCCAAACACCATTCTTGATCAGCTTTCCGAAGGTGGTCGGATGCTGGTTGTTGTGCATGCGCCGGGCAAGGTCGGGATTGCGCGTTTGTATGAACGCGAGAACGGCGTTGTCGGCCATCGTGATCTTTTCGATGCGAACATTCCTTATCTTCCGGGGTTCGAGCCGGCAGAAAGCTTTGTGTTCTGATATGACGTTATTTTGCCCGGGTAACCCCGGGCAATTTTTGTAACCGGGGCAGGTTAATGGTGCGCGATCTTCGATGCAGTGAATTGTCTGCCAGTCTGGAAGCCGCCGATCCGATTGCGCTGGTTGACGTGCGCGAAGACTGGGAAGTCGAAATTTGCGCAATTGACGGTGCTCATCATATCCCGCTTGGTGATCTGATGGGGCGGGTCGGGGAACTTGACCCGGAAAGCCCGGTTGCGCTTCTATGCCATCATGGTGTTCGTAGTCGCCATGCCGCGATCATGCTTGAAGATCGTGGATTTAAACATGTTTTTAATGTCGCGGGCGGTATAGATGTTTGGGCGCTCGAAATCGATCCGGAAATGATACGCTACGATTGATATCGTGACGGATGAAAAGTCGGCCAATTTTATTTTTTCTGTGTCAAATGCCTCTTTTCTTGGAAATTTTTCGTTCCGTCGTTACCATATGCGAAACTGTGCCGGGGTCGGGACTTGGTGTAGGATCTTACAAGGGTAGATAAATGTTAAAACGGTTCTTGCTGACCTGCAGTATTTTGGCCACTGGTGGCATTGTTGCCCATGGCGCTTCTGCAGAGAGCCTTGAGGACGCTTTGATCAAGGCATATCAGAGCAACCCGACGCTGGAAGCCGGTCGGGCATCGCTGCGTGCTTCAGATGAAGAAGTTTCGCAGGCATTGTCAAACTGGCGTCCGAGTGTTTCACTTTCGGGTGAAGCAGGGATTCGCGAATTCAATACAGAAGTAAACAGTAACGAAACCGATAATAGCCTGACGCCTTATACGGTCGGACTGGATTTGACGCAGCCGCTGTATCGTGGCGGTCGGACTGTTGCGCAAACGGATCGTGCTGAATCACGTATCCGTGCGGCACGTGCATCGCTTCGTTCAACTGAACAGGACGTGATGTTGCAGGTTGCAACGGCGTATTTTAACGTTTTGCGTGATACGGCCGTGGTCGAGCTGAACCAGAACAACGTTCGTGTTCTTGAACGTCAGCTTGAAGCAACACGGGATCGTTTCTCGGTTGGTGAAGTTACCCGTACCGACGTATCGCAGGCTGAAGCCCGTCTTGCCGGTTCCAAGGCGGATTTGATTTCCGCACAGGGCAGCCTGGCCAATACGCGCGCCCAGTATGAACGTCTTGTGGGTAACAAGCCGGACAATCTTGAAATTCCGAATTCGCTGGCCGGTCTGCCGACCAGTGTGACGGACGTTCTGACGATTGCCCAGGAACAGCATCCCGACGTTGTTCAGGCGCAATATACCGAAGATGCGGCTAAATCCGACATCCGGTTGAGTGAAGGTGCGCTTTATCCCGAAGTCAATCTGACGGCGGGTCTTCAGCGTGCACACGAGTCAACGACCGAAGATCTGACATCTGACAGTGCCGAAGTTCTGGCAACGATTTCTGTGCCGCTTTATCAGAAGGGTGCCGTTTATTCATCGGTTCGCGCCGCCAAACAGACCGCTGGTCAGGCCCGTGTTCAGATTGATGAAGCCCGTCGCGCGGTTATTGAAAACGCCACCAGTGCATGGGAAACGCTTGTCACAGCACGTGCAAGCATCGAGTCACAGCAGGCACAGGTGTCTTCCGCCGAGGTCGCCCTTGATGGCGTCCAGCGTGAAGCATCGGTGGGGTCGCGTACCGTTCTTGATGTTCTCGATCAGGAACAGGAACTGTTGCAGGCCCGTGTGAACCTTGTCGGTTCGCGCCGTGATGCAGCGGTTGCTGAATTCCAGGTCAAGGCGGCTATGGGTGCCTTGAATGCCCAGGTTCTTGGCCTTCCGGTCGAAGTATATGACACTGAATCCAACTACAATAAAGTCAAGGATCAGTGGTGGGGATCGGATTGATCTGAATACAGACAGGGCCTTCGGGCCCCGTCACACCTCGGGGAAAGGTCGGTTCGGTAATGAAATCTAGTGCGGAAGTTAAAACATGAGTGACGGTCAACAAGAACCTTCAATGGAGGACATCCTCCAGTCCATCCGCAAGATTCTTGCTGATGAAGGGGAAGATGAGAAAAAAGCTGCTCCTGAACCTGAACCGATACCGGAGCCAGAACCTGAGCCGGAACCTGAGCCGGAACCGGAAATCGAAGAAGAAATTGACGAGCTTGTTCTAGATGACGAGCCCGAAGAAATCGAATTTGACGAAGAACCGGAAGAACTCGAACTTGATGAGCCAGAGGAAGAACTCGAACTCGACGATATGCTCGATTTCGATGAAACCCCGCAAGAAGACGAGTTCGAGGAGCCTGAACCCGAACCCGAGGTAATTGAAGAGTTTGATGAGCCAGAACCGGCAATGCCGGCGGTTTATCAAGAAGATGATGAAGATGACGAGCCGCTGATTTCGCGTAATACCGAAAACACGGCCACCGGCACCATCTCGGATTTGGCGCAAGCTGTTGCAAAGAAACGTGCCGTTGCTCTTGGACTGAATGCAGGGCACATCACGTTGGAAGACTTGGTGCGCGATATGCTGCGTCCGCTTCTTAAGGAATGGCTTGACGAAAACTTGCCTTATATGATCGAACGCCTTGTGAAAAAGGAAATCGAGCGGATTGTGAGCCGCGCCGAAGACCTCTAGGCGAGCCGAAAATCGATTTAAAGCGGCGCGCCCCAACGGTGCGCCGCTTTTTCTTTTTGTATTTTATAAAACCCGCAGCGGATCAAAAGACCATGTTGGAGAAGACATACAGCCCGGCCGACGTTGAAGGCAGACTCTACGATAAATGGGAAAAATCGGGGGCTTTTGCCGCTGATCCGGCATCGAAGGCCAATCCCTATGTCATTATGATGCCGCCGCCCAACGTTACCGGTAGCCTCCATATGGGGCATGCGCTGACGTTTACGTTGCAGGATATTCTGGTGCGTTATAACCGGATGATGGGCAAGGATGCGCTGTGGCAACCGGGCACCGACCACGCCGGTATCGCAACCCAGATGGTTGTTGAACGCCAGCTTGGCGAACAAAATGTTACGCGCCATGACCTTGGCCGTGAAAAGTTCGTCGAAAAGGTCTGGGAATGGAAAGAAGAATCTGGTGGCACCATCACCAATCAGCTCCGCCGTCTTGGCGCATCGCCCGATTGGCCCCGTGAACGTTTCACCATGGATGATGGTCTTTCGGCTGCGGTGCGCAAGGTTTTCGTGACCCTGCATAAACAGGGTCTGATTTACCGCGACAAGCGTCTGGTTAACTGGGACCCGAAACTTCTGACCGCGATTTCCGATCTGGAAGTCGTTCAGAAAGAAGTCAAAGGCCATTACTGGCACTTTAAATACCCGATTGAAGGCAAAGAAGGCCAGTTCATCACGGTTGCGACCACGCGCCCGGAAACCATGCTGGGCGATACCGGCGTTGCCGTTCATCCCGATGATGAACGCTACAAGGATCTGGTCGGTCAGTATTGCATTCTGCCGATTGTGGGCCGTCGCATTAAAATCGTTGCCGATGAATATGCCGATCCGGAAAAAGGATCGGGTGCGGTTAAAATTACCCCGGCACATGATTTCAATGACTTCGAAGTCGGCAAGCGCAATGATCTGGAAAAGATCAACATCATTGATGACCATGCCTGCATCAATGAAAATGCGCCCGAGGAATACCGTGGTCTGGACCGTTTCAAGGCGCGCGAACTGATCGTTGCCAAAATGGATGAACTGGGACTTCTTGAAAAGATCGAAGACACCGTTCACATGGTGCCTTATGGCGACCGTTCAAACGTTGTGATCGAGCCGTATTTGACCGATCAGTGGTTTGTGAATGCCGAGGTTCTCGCCAAACCGGCAACCGAGGCGGTCGAAGATGGCCGGATCAAGTTTGTGCCCAAAAACTGGGAAAACACTTATTTTGAATGGATGCGCAACATTCAGCCATGGTGCATTTCGCGCCAGCTTTGGTGGGGGCATCGCATTCCCGCATGGTTCGGCCCGGACGGTGAAATCTTTGTCGAGGAAACCGAGGAAGAAGTCCGTGCCGCGGCCAAGGCCCATTTCGGCAAGGATGTTGAACTGACTCAGGAAACTGATGTTCTTGATACTTGGTTCTCGTCGGCACTTTGGCCGTTTTCGACTCTTGGTTGGCCGGAACAAACCCCGGAATTGAATAAATACTATCCGGGCGATGTGCTGGTAACCGGCTTTGACATCATCTTCTTCTGGGTGGCCCGGATGATCATGATGGGTATGCATTTCATGGATGGCAAAGTGCCGTTCAAGGAAATCTATATCCATGCGCTGGTACGTGATGAACACGGTCAGAAGATGTCAAAATCCAAGGGAAACGTGATCAACCCGCTGGAAATCATTGACGAATATGGCTGTGACGCCTTGCGTCTGACCCTGACCGCACTGGCCGCACAGGGCCGCGATATCAAACTTGCCGCATCACGCGTCGAAGGGTATCGCAACTTTGCGACCAAGCTTTGGAATGCGGCACGCTTTGCCGAGATGAACGAATGCAAACCGGTGGATGGTTTTGACCCGGCATCGGTCAAATCAACGCTGGCGCGCTGGATCGTGGGTAAAACCGCCGAGGCTGCTAAAACCGTGTCATCTGGGATTGAAAGCTATCGTTTTAACGAGGCCGCAAACGGTGCCTATCAATTCGTCTGGGGCACATTCTGTGATTGGTATCTGGAACTGGCAAAACCGGTTCTGATGGGCGACGACGAAGAAGCCAAAACCGAAATCCGCGCCGTTACCGCATGGGTTCTTGATCAGATCTTGCTGATCGTGCATCCGATCATGCCCTATATCACCGAAGAACTTTGGGAAAAGACGGCGGATGCGCGTGAAACGCTTCTGATGTCGCAGGCTTATCCGCAATTCGACGATACCTTGATTGACCGTGCCGCTGAGGCCGAGATTGATCTGGCGATTCGTCTGATCGGCAATATCCGTGGTGTGCGTTCAGAAATGAACGTCCCGCCATCTGCCGAAGTTCCGATCTTCCTGGTCGATGCAACGGACGCCATGAAAGCCGCTGTTACCGCGCAGGAAGCCCAGGTCAAGCGTCTGTCACGTGTTGCGACGGTTGAATTCAAGGGGCAGGGCGACGTTCAGGCGATTGCCAAGGGCGCTATTCAAACCGTCGTTGACGGTGTGACGGTGTTTGTCTCGGTTGCTGATTTCATTGATGTTGCGGCGGAAAAGTCGCGCCTTGAAAAAGAAATCGACGGCAAGAACAAATACATCAAAGCGCAGGAAGGCAAGCTTTCCAACGAACGCTTTGTCAGTCGTGCCCCGGAACATATCGTGGCGACCGAAAAGGCCAAGCTTGAAGAAGCCCGCGATACCCTTGCCAAATTGCAAGAGGCCTATGACCGCATTGCGGCGATGTAAAATCGATCAAAGATGATCGGGTTTAAGGGCCAATCCATCGGATTGGCCCTTTTGCGTTGTTGCTGTGATAGCTAGCAAATAATGACAAATACAAAATTTGAAATTCATCCTCGCCAGATGGGCAAAATCGCATAAATTGGCGCTTATCCTGTTACCGTTACCTTGTGCTTCGGACAGGATTAGATAACGTCCGATCAACAGGCCTGAAGATGCTGATAGAAGAATGCCCCTATATCGAACCGTTAGACGCCTATGGCGCCTTTGCCGGTTATGCCGACAGTCATATTCTTGATTCCGGGGACCGGGATCGGTTTGCCTATGTCGTGGTGTCACCGCTGCATAAACTAACGGCCAAAAATGGGCAGGTAATCCTTGATGATTTTCCGGTGCCGGGTGATCCGTTTGCTGTTCTTGCCGATTTGATGGCGGGTTATTCGATGGCAATCAACCCGGATTTACCCCCGTTTCAGGGCGGTGTCGTGGGCTATTTTGGCTATGAACTGGCCCATCAAATCGAAGACCTGCCCAAGGCACCGCAGGATTGGCTTGATATGCCGGACATGGCGGTTGGCATCTATGACCTTGTGCTGGCATTTGATCAGCTTGACCGCCGCATGTGGTTGATATCGACCGGCATACCGGAAAAACCCGGTCCGGTCCGTGAAAAACGCGCTGCGGATCGTATGGGTGTCATCCGAAAATATTTGCGTCTTGCGCGCCCGGTTCTTGATATTCCCGATGCACCGCACGCGCCTGAAATTATGCCCTGGCAATCGAATTTTGATCGGGCAACGTACGAAGACGCGGTTCAGGCTGTGGTCGATTATATCCATGCCGGTGATATTTTTCAGGCCAATCTGTCGCAAAGTTTTCGGGCGGAATATCGCGATGATGCCATTCCCAAACGGTTCGATCTGTATCGGCGCCTCAGCCATATCAGCCCGGCACCGTTCGGTGCGTTCCTGAATTTTGGGGATGTTGCAGTTTTGTCGAACTCGCCCGAACGGTTTTTAAAAGTCGTGAATGGCAAGGTTGAAACCAAACCGATCAAGGGAACGCGCCCGCGTGGACGTACCCCGATTGAAGACGCAGAACTGGCACAAGAATTAATGTTGTCTGCAAAGGATCATGCAGAAAACATTATGATTGTTGATCTTTTGCGTAATGATTTATCAAAGGTCTGCAAACCACACACGGTCGAAACACCGCAAATCTGTACGCTTGAAAGCTATGCTAATGTTCATCATTTGGTTTCGACGGTGACCGGTGAATTGCAGGATGGCAAGACGGCGATTGATTTGCTGGCGGCCTGTTTCCCTGGGGGGTCGATTACCGGGGCACCCAAAATCCGCGCTATGGAAATCATCACCGAACTCGAAGGATCAACACGCGGTGCCTATTGCGGGGCGATTGGCTTTATCGGTTTTGACGGCAGCATGGATACCAATATCGCGATCCGAAGCATTTGCGTAAATGGCGGCCGCATGGCATTCAATGTCGGTGGCGGCATTGTTGCCGATAGCACGCCTGCTGCAGAATATGATGAAACACTGGTCAAGGCGGCCAAGATATTCGAAGCACTGGGGATTAATCCCGATGCGTTGTAAGATTGCCATCCTGATAAAACCGCAATAACGGACCGGGTCGAAATGATCCTGCTGATCGACAATTACGATTCCTTTGTTTTCAATCTGGCACGCTATCTGGTCGAGCTTGGCCAGAAGGTTGAAGTCGTGCGTAATGATCGGATTGACGCCGCCGACATCCGTCACCTTAACCCCGATGCCATCGTTTTTTCGCCGGGGCCCTGTGGCCCGGATGACGCGGGCAACAGTGCGACCCTGATTGCCGAACTGGCCGGTGATTATCCGATGCTGGGCGTTTGTCTGGGGCATCAATCAATTGCACAGGTCTTTGGCGGTGTGGTCCGGCGGGCCCGCCGACCGGTGCATGGCATGACGTCGGACATTGATCATGATGGTACGGGGCTGTTTAACGGCCTGAAATCACCATTAACCGTGACACGCTATCATTCGCTGATTGCTGATCTGCCTGAAAATGGCACTCTTATCCAAACCGCAACCGGGCCCGAAGGCGAAGTAATGGCATTTGCCCATCGTGATCTGCCGATTTTTGGCGTTCAGTTCCATCCCGAAGCCGTCTTGACGGAACACGGCCATGATTTGCTGTCGAACTTTCTGGCGATTGCCGGGGCTTCGGTGGTGCGAAAGGTCGCGTCTTGATGAAAATCTGGCTGAACGGTGTGATCAAAAATCAGGATGACGCCTGTATCGCGACCACCGATCGCGGATTTTTGCTGGGCGATGGCCTTTTTGAAACCATGCGCGCCCACAAGGGCAGGGTTGCGTGGCTTTCACGGCACCTTGATCGATTAAAAGGCCATGCGGACGCAATTGGGTTTGATCACAGCTTGTTGCCGACACCAGAACAGGTCAGGCAGGCAATTGAAACTCTTTGTGCCGAAATTGATGGCGATGATGCGGTTATCCGCCTGACCGTGACGCGTGGCAGCGCCCCACGTGGAATACTGCCCCCGGATACCTGTCATCCTACGATCCTGATAACCGCCGCCCCCTTTGCGCGACCAATAACGGACAATGGATTGATCCTTGCGACGTCAAAGGTGATTCGGCGCAATCCATGGTCGGTTGCCGGGCGGGTTAAAAGTTTGAATTACCTTGATAATATTGCCGCGCGTCGCGAGGTGGCCAGTTATGGCGCGGACGAGGCATTGATCCTGTCTGTGGATGGGACCGTTGCCGAAACCACCATTGCCAATCTGTTTGCGGTTCGCAATGGGGCCGTTTATACGCCGCCCGTCGAATGTGGCATTCTGCCCGGGCTGGCGCGCCAATGCGTGCTTGATTGGTGTCACCAAAACGATATCGTGATGCATGTGGCATCGATTGATCCGGCGGATTTGACATCAATGGATGCAATGTTTGTCTGTAACGCCTTGCAAGGATTGCGTTTGGTGCAATCTATTGATGGATATAGTTTTAAGCCCGGATTGAAGACGACCAAAATTCTTCGCCGTTTGGATGGTGTGCTTGATAGGGAACTATCCCTTGGTATAGATATTTAACTAAAATTAACCAAAATCGTCCATCTTTGTCCCCCACGCCTTTGGACGGGACTATATATGACTGTGTCTTCATCAAAATCGGAATTGAGCATCGCCAAATTCGTTGAAAACCTTCGCAAACTTGGTGCGAATGGTAAACGTCCGGCTGTTGCCATTTTGAACATTCCGGTTTCTTTGCGGCTTGACCCGCAGGACTATCAGGATATTTCCCGCGACGCGTTCCATCATTTGCCGGAAAAAACGCAAGTTTATCGTCTTGATAACGGCATGATGACATTCATTCGTGCGGCCAAATCGTTTCCAGAAGTTGATACTTTTCTTGCCAACGTGCTTGAAACCCTAAACGAGGTTCTTGACCGTCAGGGGCTTGGTGATCTTCCGGTCAAGCTGTGGCACAAATTCCGCTGGCCCGATGATCGCAAGGCGATGTACGACCTTCTTGGTCTTCCCGAAGAAAACCACTTTGCGACCGAAATGCTTGAACGTTTTGACATGTCGGAAATGCTGCGCGGGGCGATCACCGAAGAAGCCGTGTTCGATTCCTGTCGCCGTCAGGCTATTCTTGAATTTTATGATAGCCGCCGCGAAGTTCTGGGCCACGAACTGTATTGTTCGCTTGATTATCTGCGACAGCATCATCTGGCCAGTTTCCTTCTGGAAGGCCCGGGCGAGGTCGAAATCCTGTCGGGCGTGCTTGACGAAAAACTGATGGATGTGACCAAAAGTCTGGCGCCGCAAATGCTGCCCGATACGCTGCATCTTAACATGATGGTGCAAACGATTTTCAGCGATCATTTCACCGAATTCCTTAGCTCGGAAGACAGTCGGTTTGCGGAAAACCTGGCAATCGAATTTTCGCTTGAAAACGCGATTGCCGATTGGTGGGAATTCGAAGACGCATGTAAATTGTTGCGATCTGCAGGGGTTCGGGTCGGATTGGATCGGATCACGCTGCCATCGCTTGAATTTTTGTCGCCGCGCAAGATGAATGTCGATTTTATCAAGGTCATCTGGGATCAAAACATTCTCGGCTCCAAACGCGCCGATGCGACGGATCGATTGCGTGAATTTGCCGCACTTTTTGACAGTCGCAATCTGATCCTGACCCGTTGTGACAGCCGCACCGCCCTTCGCATGGGGCGCAGCCTTGGCGTCGATGCCTTTCAGGGCAGCTATATCGATGCATTGCTGGGCAAATACCTGCACAATGACTGCAAATCGCGTAATACCACCACGGATCGTAAATGTGCAGTGTGCCAGTGGGCGCCCCGTGAATTGCGCAAGAATGGCTGTGATTTCCATTTTCGCGCCGGAAAAATCCTCGCCGAAATTTGATTGTTGTGCTGTTTCAACACAGTGTTTCCATGGATGTGACGTCATGGGGTTTGACAATAATCTGCGCTTTTTCTAAAGTGCGGATGCTGGGTCATGGTGATCTGGCATGTCGTTGAAACACGGCGCTTATTCTCAGGGCAGGGTGAAATTCCTGACCGGCGGTAATCCTGAACTTCAGGAAAGCCCGCGAGCGCCTGCCAAAGCAATTTGGCAGGGTCAGCAGATCCGGTGTAACTCCGGAGCCGACGGTAACAGTCCGGATGAGAGAGGATAAAGCGTGACAGGCAACAGTGTAATCTGTTGTCGTCATCTAATGACCGACGCATGGTTTTGCTGTGTGATCGGGCCTTTCTTTTGATGCCTTGATTCGTAAGCTCCTTAAACGGAGAACCGTTATGAATCAGAGTGTTCATCAGGAACCGGAACTTTTGATCTTTGGCGATCCGATTGCGCGTATGGAACGTGCATTATCGGATTTACGTCAGGGCAAAGGGGTTCTGGTTGTCGATGATGAAGATCGCGAAAACGAAGGCGATCTGATTTTTTCCGCAGAAAATTTAACCAATGAACAGATGGCAATGTTGATCCGCGATTGCAGCGGTATCGTTTGCCTGTGCCTGACCGATGAAAATGCAACGGCCCTTGGTCTGCCGCCGATGGTTGCCGACAATACGTCAAGCATGGGTACCGGTTTTACCGTCACCATCGAAGCCAAGGTGGGGGTTACCACCGGCGTTTCGGCGGCTGATCGTGTTACCACGGTTAAAACAGCCATTGCCGATGGCGCCAAACCCGATGATCTGGCGCGTCCGGGGCATGTTTTTCCGCTGCGCGCGCGGGCAGGCGGGGTTCTCGAACGGCGCGGCCATACCGAAGGCACGGTTGATCTGATGCGTCTGGCAGGTTTTAAACCGGCCGGGGTGCTATGCGAAGTCACCAATCCCGATGGCACCATGGCCCGTTTGCCTGAACTGATCACCTATGCCCAACAGCATGACATGGTCGTGATCAGCATCGAAGACATCGTTGCCTATCGTGGTGTGATGCAACAGGCCGCTGAATAGCGCATCCCTAACGGAGAGACACGAACGGGTCCGTTCTGGCCTGTTCGTGTAATCTAGGGTCGCTGCCGCGAACATCACATTGTTCGTTTTGGCGATGCTCTGGCCCGCAGTTGCCATCGCAGCAGCTATGGGAGGCCACTGCATTTCGTTGATTGCCGCAACATCCGTGCATTTTAGCGGTATTGGCCGGGGAACTCTCTGCGCACCACACAACAAGATACTGAAAAAGGGTAGCAGAATTTTTCTGCTGCCCTTTGCATTTGAAATCCGGGAGGAGGGGGCAGCCTGTCAGGACCGCACTGCGGATCAATCGTCGATCATGCACCAGACCGGGGTGTGATCGGATGCCTTTTCCTTGGCGCGCGGGTCGCGGTCTATATCCGATGCGCTCAGCCGGTCGGCGGCGGCAGGTGTCAGATACAAATGATCGATGCGAAGCCCGTTATCTTTGTTCCAGGCACCCGCACGATAATCCCACCAGCTGTATTGATGGCCTTGCGGATTAAAGGTGCGGAAGGCGTCGGTGTATCCCATGTTGACCATGGTGCGCAGTTTCTTGCGCTCTATGGTCGAACACAGCACCGTTTCGTGCAGTTTGATCGGGTCATAGACATCGGAATCATCAGGCGTGATGTTGTAATCGCCGCCCATAACCGCGGCCTCGCCGCTGGCGTGGATTTTTTCAAACCGTTTGATCAGGCGATCGAGGAAGTTCAGCTTATAGGCGAATTTCTCGGACCCGACTTCAGTCCCCATCGGCACATAGATTGACGCCACCCGAATCGGATTATTTCCCGCTATAGTCGCTTCGATATAGCGGGCCTGTTCGTCGTCATCATTGCCCGGCAAACCACGTTCAACATCTTCGATGGGGAATTTCGACAGGATCGCCACACCATTATAGGTTTTCTGACCGTGAATCGCGATGTTATAGCCAAGATCCTCGATTTCCATGGCCGGGAAAGCATCATCGACGGTTTTGGTTTCCTGAAGCAGGACAACATCGGGTTTTGCCTCGCCAAGCCATTCAAGGATATTGGGCAGGCGGGCCTTGATCGAGTTGACGTTCCAGGTGGCGATTTTCATGCGGGCCTCGATGTTGCGGATAAATTCAGCGTTATATGCACAGACATAACGATATTATGTCTAAACAAAACGGGGCTCGTAAAACACGAACCCCGTTTTATAAATTGTTTTTCCGATGCGAATCAAACCGAGAAACTGGATCCGCAGCCGCACGACGACGTTGCGTTTGGATTATTTACACGAAAGGCCGCACCGACCAGTTCGCGGACAAAATCGATTTCCGCACCGCCGAGCAGATCAAGCGATACATCGTCGATCACCATCTTTGCGCCGTGATTTTCGAAAATGTTGTCTTCATCGGTTTTGTCGGAATCAAGCGAGAATTCATATTGAAAACCGCTGCATCCGCCGCCCGAGACCTGAAGACGCAACATCAGGTCGGACGTGCCATTGCTGGCGATCAGTTCCTGAATACGTTTTGCGGCACTTTCAGTCATCTGGACTTGCCGGGAAGTTTCCGTCATTCGACACTCCTTGATGCACTATCCATAGATTTTCGATCCATGGGCAACCCAACGGGTATATTGACGATCATGGTGCCTAGTCTAGCACAGCCTGATCGCGTTCTTTAATGCTCTATTTAGCGTGCATGGCAGAAATGTCAAAACCTGTGAGCAGGCTAACCAAGCGGTCGCTTGCGTTTTGGTCCGAAATGTCCCAAAACAGCCTCATCAAAATGGTCATGATTGACCATGAACGAAATTTGCAAAGACCAAAGTGATGAATGTTTTCAGCCTGTTGAAAAGCGACATCGAGAATCAGATTCTCGTCCTTGAAAAAGAAGGTGTTTTGCCTTCTGGCAGCGATACCGCGCGTATCACGGTCGAACCGCCGCGCGATGCCGCGCACGGGGATGCTGCGACCAACGCTGCGATGCTTCTTTCCAAGGTGGCGGGGATGAAGCCGCGCGACCTGGCTGAGAAACTGGCTGAAAAGCTGGGTATGCTTGACCATGTCGAAAAAGTCGAAATTGCTGGCCCGGGGTTCATTAACCTACGTATGGCCGATGATTTCTGGCTGTCGCAGATCACCAAAGTTTTGGAAACCGGCACGGCCTATGGCAATAGCCAGCTTGGTGGCAATACCCGGATGAATATTGAATATGTATCGGCCAACCCGACCGGCCCGATGCATGTCGGCCATTGCCGCGGTGCTGTTGTCGGTGACGTTCTGGCCAATCTTTTGGCCAAGGCCGGCTACGATGTGACCAAGGAATATTACGTCAACGATGCCGGTGCGCAGGTTGATGTGCTGGCGCGGTCGCTGCATCTGCGCTATCGCGAGGCCCTTGGCGAAGCCATTGGTGAAATCCCGGCGGGTCTGTATCCGGGCGATTATCTGGTCGAGCCGGGCAAGAAACTGGCTACCCGTGATGGCGATAAATGGGTTGCCGCCCCCGAACAAGACTGGCTTGAGGAATTCCGTGGTTTTGCCATCGTCGAGATGATGGCCCTGATCAAGGAAGACTTGCGTCTTTTGGGGGTTGCCCATGATGTGTTTACATCCGAAGCCGGTCTTGTCGCTGCAGGCAAGGTGCAACAAGCATTTGATCACCTTGAAAAGAAGGGCGACATTTATGTCGGCGTTCTGGAACCGCCAAAGGGCAAAACCCCCGATGATTGGGAACCGCGCCCGCAGACCTTGTTCCGGGCAACCGAATTTGGCGATGATGTTGACCGCCCGCTGAAAAAATCGGATGGCAGCTGGACCTATTTCGCGTCCGATATTGCCTATCACTTTGATAAATATGAACGTGGCTTTAACCACATGATCGACATTTTCGGTGCCGATCATGGCGGTTATGTCAAACGTATGAAGGCCGCGACCAAGGCAATCACGGGCGGCGAGGGCGATCTTGACGTCAAGCTGTGCCAGTTGGTTAGCCTGTTTGATAACGGCGCGCCGGTCAAAATGTCGAAACGTGCCGGGACGTTTGTCACCCTGCGCGATGTGGTCGAACGTGTCGGCAAGGATGTTGTTCGTTTTATCATGTTGACGCGCAAGAACGATGCGACGCTTGAGTTCGATTTTGCCAAGGTCACCGAGCAATCGAAAGATAACCCGGTATTTTATGTGCAATACGCCAATGCACGGGTGAATTCAGTATTCCGCCAAGCGCGCGAGGCTTTCCCGGGGCAGGATTTGTCGGATGAGGTTCTTATCGGTGCCGATCTTTCGATGCTGGCATCAGAAGACGAAAAACAACTGGTGCGGCGCATGGCCGAATGGCCGCGTATCATCGAACAGGCCGCCGTTGCGCATGAGCCCCATCGCATCGCCTTTTTCCTGACAGAAATAGCGGCAGAATTCCATGCCTTGTGGAACAAGGGACGTGACAATACCGCACTTCGCTTTATCGTTGCTGACGATTTGCCGGTAACACTGGCACGTCTTGCAATGATCCGGGCCGTGGCACTGGTCGTCGCGTCGGGCCTTGAAGTGGTAGGGGTCACCCCGGTCGAGGAGATGTAATCACGATGAACGAGGATCAGGGTTTCGACCTTCATGCCGAGCAACGCTATCGGGGGGCTGGAAAAAAAGCCCCGGGTGGTGGCTGGATGAAGGGGGCGGCAACCGTGATCCTTGGACTTGTGGTTGTGGGGGGCGGTCTTGGTGCCGGTGGTTACTGGTTTTACAATCAGGGACAACCGGCCCAGCAAGAAGGAAAATTGCCGATCCTTTTGCCAGACCCGACACCCGTCAAATTGCGTCCGGATGATCCTGGTGGCATGGAAGTGCCCCATCGCGATACCACGATCTATGAACAGCTTGACGATAGCCAGCCCGAAGATCCGGTGGTTCTTCAGGAATTGCCAGATATGCCCAAGGCCCCGGAAGTGATGCCGTCGTCTGATGACGGTGGCGAAACGGATGTGGCTGATGGGGCGTCCAATGCCGAAACCAGTGTCGGGCAGGTTGTAACTGAAACTGCATCAGCATTATCGGCATCAAAATCGGAACCTGCTGCTGAATCCGTACCTGAAACAGCGACCAGCCAGACCACAGCATCCATCAAGGCCCCGGAAATTGCGGCACCAAGCGATGCCGAAAAGGCCATTGCGGCTGCCAAGGAAAAGCAACAGGCCGCAGTCGTCGCCGCATCGGCAACACCAGTTGCAGCCAAGGCCAATGTCGCCACAGGCAAGGTATCGGAACAGGATTTCCGTATTCAGTTGGCATCTGTGCGTGATGCGTCGGGGGCAGAATCTGAATGGAAAAGATTATCATCGAAAAACAAGGACTTGCTTGGTAACCTTCAGATGTTTGTACAGCGTACTGACCTTGGTGACAAAGGCGTGTTTTACCGGTTACAGGCCGGTCCGCTTGCCAATGCCGGGGTTGCCGAGACGCTGTGTGGCAATTTGAAACAACGCAATGTGGGGTGCCTGATTGTCCGGCCTTGAAGTTAGAAAACCGCGTGCCTGTGTTTTGGGCGTTGAAGGTACTGAACTGAGCAATTGGGAAAAGGGTTTCTTTCGCGAGGCCGAACCCTTTGGCTTTATCCTGTTTGCCCGCAATGTGACGGACCGTAAACAGATCAAGGCATTGACCGATCAACTGCGGGATGTCGTTGGTAATATCAACGTGCCGATATTTGTTGATCAGGAAGGCGGGCGCGTGATGCGTCTTAAACCGCCGCATTGGCGCAAAATTCCGGCTGCGGGTATTTTTGGCAAGTTGTTTCAAACCGCGCCCGAAAATGCGCGTGAGGCGGCCTATGTCAATGCCCGTCTGATGGCCGCCGATTTGCGCGAAGCCGGTTTTAACATCACCTGCGCCCCGGTTCTGGATATCCGTTTTCCGGGGATGAGCGACGTTGTTGGTGACCGATCCTATGGGGCAACTGTCGAACAGATTGTGCCCTTGGCCAGTGCGGTTGCCGCCGGGTTGATGGATGGTGGCATTGCCCCGGTGATCAAGCATATTCCGGGGCATGGTCAGGCATCGGTTGATAGCCACAAGGATTTGCCGGTTGTTACGGCATCGCGTGAAGATCTTAACCGTCTGGATTTTGAACCCTTTCGCCAGATGAAGGATGTTGTCGCGGCGATGTCGGCCCATCTTTTATTCACCGCGATTGATGACCAGCGTCCGGGAACGGTATCGGCCAAGGTGATTTCGGAAATCATACGCGGTGATATCGGGTTTGAAAACCTGTTGATCAGTGATGATTTGTCGATGGAGGCCCTGGGCGGGTCAATTGCCAGCCGGACCTATGAATGTCTTGCGGCGGGGTGTGATATTGCCCTTCATTGCAATGGCAAGCGCCTGGAAATGGAAGAGGTCGTTTCGATGGCGCCGAAACTTTCGGGCGTTTCATTGACTCGGGCACAATTATTGACCAATCAGATTGCCGGTTTCGGACCTGCCAAACCATCCTTCACGCAGCTTGCCGACTGGCAGGCGCGGTTGAATGAGTTGTTGGCACCGGTCTGGCAGGCAGAGGAATAAACCGCGTGAATGCCATTTTCGAGACGATCATTTCGGCATCGACCTGGGTCTTGCCCGTGTTGCTGGCGGTTACTTTGCACGAAGCTGCACATGGGTTTGCTGCCAAATTGTTTGGCGATGATACTGCGCAGCGGGCAGGGCGGCTTAGCCTGAACCCGATCCGCCATATCGACCCGGTCGGCACGATTTTAATTCCCGGCCTGTTGTTGTTGACCGGCGCACCGTTCCTGTTTGGCTATGCCAAGCCGGTGCCCGTGGCGTTTCATCGCCTTCATCCACAGCGTCTGGGCGTGATCGGTGTGGCGATTGCAGGCCCGGCAACCAATGTGTTGTTGGCGATAGCATCGATTTTGTTGCTGGTGTGGTTGCCGTCATTTTCGCCGGTGGTTGATAACTGGGTGGCGACCACATTGCGTCAGTCGCTTTGGCTTAATTGCATTCTGGCGGTGTTTAACATGTTGCCGATCCCGCCACTGGATGGCGGGCGGGTTTTGACCGCGATTTCGCCATTGCCAATTGCGCGGGTCTTGGCGCGTATGGAAAAAACCGGCATGATCCTTTTGATCGCGTTGATTTTCCTGTTGCCTTATGTCACCAGCCATCTTGGAATTAATTTACCGATTTTCCATTGGCTGGTCATTGAACCGGCCACGGCGCTTGTGAATTTTCTGGCCGATATATTTGCCTGATAGCACCCTTGCTGTCCCGGGGGGCGGACGGCAAGGGATGCAGTTCGGGGCGGTTCAGGGGGATTGATGGCCAAACAGTTTGAATTCGACATTCCAGATGATGATTTTGACAAGGCGCCGGTCGATGACGGGCCAAGCCTTGCCGAACGTCTTATTCTGGATTTGGACGGATTCGAGGGGCCGCTTGATCTTTTGCTGGAACTTGCCCGCGATCAAAAGGTCGATATCATCCGAATATCGATCCTTGATCTGGCCGAGCAATATCTGAATTTCATTAATACCGCCCAAGGGTTGCGTCTGGAACTGGCGGCTGATTATTTGGTGATGGCGGCTTGGCTGGCCTATTTGAAGTCGCGTCTGTTATTGCCCAAACAGGATTCCGACGAAGAAGAACTCAGCGCCGAGGAAATGGCCGAATTGCTTGCCTTTCAGCTAAAACGGCTGGGCGCGATGAAGGCGGCCGGTGAAAAGTTGCTGGGGCGGCCCAATCTGGGGCGGGATTTCTTTGGGCGCGGCGATCCGGAAGAAATCCGGGTAACAACAGCATCGGTTTATGACGCATCGCTTTATGATCTGTTGAAGGCCTATGCGCAGATCATGCTGACATCCGAGTCCAAGACGCTGGAGATCGAGGCCTTTGATCTTTATGCCATGGATGATGCGATCCGGCGGTTGCGTGATCTTTTTGGTCGGCGTTTGGTGCCAACCTGGACCCGACTTTTGGAATTTATGCCGCATGGCCTTGGATCGCCGCTTAAGGCGCGATCGGCATTGGCGGCACATTTTGTCGCAAGTCTTGAGATGTGCCGGGACGGTGAATTGGAAATTTTGCAGGAACAGGTGTTTGGGCCGATCATGCTGAGATCACCGCAAAAGAAACGAGACCCCGAAGAACCGGGTATTACATCCGGGGATTATGGTGACATGGCTGAATTCGGGGCAGAGGCGAATGAAGATGGCAACTGAAACAGAGACTGACCCGCAATTTGAAATCGATGGCATTGAACATGGCCCGCAAATTGATTTTCAACATTTGCGCATCATTGAGGCCGTGTTGTTTGCATCTGCTGAACCGGTCAGTGAAAGGGTCCTTGCCGCGCGTTTGCCCGAGGGGGCAGATATTTCGGTGTTGCTTGAAGAATTGCAGTCACGTTATTCGGATCGCGGCGTAAATTTGAACCGTGTTGGCGAGAAATGGGCGTTTCGCACGGCAGCCGACCTTGCCGGTGATCTTCATATCGAAGTCGAAAAAGCCAAAAAGATGACACGGGCGACGCTAGAAACACTTGCGATTATTGCCTATCACGAGCCGGTTACGCGTTCCGAGGTCGAGGAAATTCGCGGCGTGGCGCTTTCCAAAGGGACGCTTGATATTCTGCTTGAAGCCAAGTGGATCCGGCCCAGAGGCCGCAAACGTGTTCCGGGGCGGCCGGTTTTATGGGCGACGACCGATGATTTTCTGGATCATTTCGGGTTGGAACATCGTGATGATTTACCTGGGCTGGCTGATTTGAAGGCCGCAGGGTTGTTGGATAGCCGCCCGGGGATGGGGCGCTATGGAGCAAGTTCTGATGAAGAAGCATTGCCCGATCTGGTGGATGATGGCGAGGTTACGGATTCTGTCGTCGAGGAAGCCCTGACGACGCGGAACCTGGGTGATATTGCCGATCTCGCAGACCTTGACGAGACGATCTATAGCGATAATCCCAATCTTGTGGATAAAGACGACAACGAAGTGTCGTAAATCGCCTGCAATTTGTGAATATTTGATCCATCTTCTTGCAAGCGGTGTCGGTCGGGCTTAAATCTGGGAAAGATTTTGCAAATCAATTGCACGGATTTTCCGCAAAACCAATAAAGAGAGATTTGATGTCAGACGGCCTGAAAATGTCAAATGTCAGCCATGAATTTGGTAGCAACAAGGTTCTGAACGATGTCAGTTTTGACGTTGCACCGGGGGAACTGGTTTGTTTGTTGGGGCCGTCGGGATGTGGCAAGACAACCGCATTGCGCCTTGCCGCCGGGCTTGAAAAACTGCAACAGGGCAGTGTTTCGATTAATGATCAAATTGTTGCCCGTCCGGGGGAATATCTTGAACCCGAAAAGCGCGGCGTTGGCATGGTGTTTCAGGATTACGCCCTGTTTCCGCATCTGAACGTTGCAAAAAACATCGGGTTTGGCTTGCAATCGCTCAGTGACGGTGATCGCAAGGCCGCGGTTGAGCGCGCGCTTGAGCAAGTTGGCATGTCCGATTTTTACAATGCTTATCCCCATGAATTATCCGGCGGGCAGCAACAGCGTATTGCGTTGGCGCGTGCATTGGCACCGACGCCGCGTGTGATGCTTTTGGATGAACCGTTTTCCGGGCTTGATGTCGCACGCCGGGCCGAATTGCGCGACAGCACATTGCATATTTTGAAAAATGCCGGGATTGCCACCATCATGGTGACCCATGACCCGGAAGAAGCCATGTATATGGCCGACCGGATCATCGTGATGAATGAAGGGAAAGTAATGCAGGATGGCACGCCCGAAGACCTTTATTTCAGCCCGAAAAACCGGTTTGTTGCATCGTTCTTTGGTGAAGTGAACCGTTTTGCAGCTATCGTGCGCGATGGCGTGATTGCGACGCCGATTGGCAATGTGGCCAATGACGTGCTGGCAAATGGCACCGATGTTGAAGTTCTGGTACGTCCCGAGGGGCTTCAGGTTGGCGAAGCGGTTAACGGGCATGACATTCTGGCGCGGGTCGATGCGGTGCGATCCCTGGGTGAGATCAGCCTTATGCATTTGTCGTTGCATGCCGGCGGGCATGTCCATGCCCGGGTTCCCCGTAGACTTTCGTCGGTAAATCAAAGTTCTGTCGCTATTACGCTTGATCCCGACATGACCTTTGTGTTTCCTATGACTTAGGTCTGTTTCGTGATTGAAACGGGCCAAATGAGGCCGGGGTCGGAACGCGACGACTTAATCGGCTCGGACCTTGGATGCAAACATATAGATTCCTCGTAATGCACGGTATATTCACAATCGTTGCATTGCACAGTGGGGGGCTTTCTGCCATTATCCGGACAACATAGCCGGAAGGCAGAATGGATCTTTGGAGAGAGAAGTTATGGGTATTGGCGTTTGGCAAATCGTTCTGATTCTGGCCATTGTTCTGATCATCTTTGGCGCTGGCAAATTGCCAAAAGTCATGGGTGACATGGGCAAAGGGATCAAGAGCTTTAAAGCGGGCATCAACGAAAAAGACGAAGATAACGCTGAAACGGCCAAAACCATTGAAAACACCACGTCTGCATCGGTTTCCGCCGAGAGCAAAGACAAGGATTCCGTGAAATCCTGATCGTCTGTCGGGTTTCCTTCAGATAGGCGTGTTTCATGTTTGATATCGGCTGGACCGAAATGGCACTTGTGGCCGTCGTCGCATTGTTCGTCGTCGGCCCCAAGGATTTGCCCCATGTGCTGTACAAGCTTGCGGGGTACTGGAAGAAGGTGCGCGGAATGGCGCGCGAATTCCAGGGGGGTGTCGACAATTTGATCAGAGAGGCCGAGCTTGACGATTTGCGCAAGCAGGTCACCGATGCACGTGCAAGCACATCTGATTTCATCGAGAATAAGATTGGCGACCCCAAAGCAACGTCAAAGCCTGCTGCAACCAAATCGGTTGAAGCCAAGGCAACTGACGCCAAGGTTAAAACGAAATCCGATGTGAAATCGGAACCGAGCCCCCCCGCATCAAAGGCCGCGACCTCAAAAAAAGCGGCCCCAAAAGCCCCGGCATCAAAACCGGATGCGAAGGCAACTGCTGCGGCGGGTAAAAAGACTGATCATCCGGAGAGCCAGGCGTGACCATGCAAGCGCATGACAAGCAGATGCCCATTATGGAGCATCTGATCGAACTTCGGAATCGTCTTACTTGGTCGGTTCTGGCGCTGTTTATAACCTTTGGCATTTGTTATTTCTTTGTCGAAGACATTTACGGCTTTCTCGTGCAACCGCTGGCCGACATCATGGGCCCGGATCGCCGCATGATCTATACCGCGCTGACCGAGGTGTTCTTTACCTATGTAAAGGTCTCGTTCTTTGCGGCGTGTTTTGTTTCGGCTCCGGTTTTTCTGGCCCAGTTATGGGCCTTTGTCGCCCCGGGGCTTTATAAAAACGAACGGTCGGCGTTTTATCCGTTTCTTTTTGCGACCCCGGTTCTGTTTCTGGCCGGCGGGGCGCTGGTTTACTATCTGATCATGCCGCTGGCCTGGAAGTTCTTCCTGAGCTTTGAAAGTGCAGGCGGTGCATCGGGGCTTGCCATTCAGCTTGAAGCCAAGGTTGGTGAATATCTTTCGCTGGTGATGAAGCTGATCTTTGCTTTTGGTCTGTGTTTCCAGTTGCCGGTGTTGTTGACGTTGATGGCGCGTGCCGGGATCGTGACAGCAGACTCGCTTGCAAAGCGTCGTAAATATGCGGTTGTGATTGCCTTTGTCTTTGCTGCTGTTCTGACGCCGCCAGATTTGATTTCGCAGGTTGGCCTGGCCATTCCGATTGTCATTCTTTACGAAATTTCGATCCTGATGGCGCGGATGTCGGAACGCAAACGCGCAAAGCGTGAAGCCGAAGAAGACGACGATACGGACGACGATGACAACAGCGATAGCGATGATGCCGACGGTGATGATGGCAATGTTGACGGTGTTGATGCCCAAGGATCGGCGGCTGCGGCGGCGGATTACGGGGACGGTGACACTGACAAAAGCGGGCCAAAGGCACTTTCCGGATCTGCTCCGATGTTGGACAAACCGTCATCACCCAAAGGTGACGATGACGAGGATGATTTCAACAGCGCGCGCTGATTGATTTATCCGGTTGTCAAAAGACCGATCCGATGGGGTGGACCAAGCGTCCACCCCATCGTATAAAAGCCACAAATAATCGCCCAAATAGCTGAAGAACAAGGTGCCGTTTCATGCACGATATTAAATGGATTCGTGACAACCCCGACGCCTTTGACGCAGGAATGACTGCGCGCAAGGTTGATATTACGGCACAGCGCCTGATCGATATCGATGCAGATCGTCGTCGTCTGATGACGGACCATCAGGAGATGCTTGCGCGCCGCAAATCCATTTCCGGTGAAATTGGTAAATTGCGCCAAAGCGGCGGCAATTCCGACGACCTGATGGCCGAAATGGGATCGCTTAAGGATCGCATCAAGGAAGCAGAAGATGGGCAGGCTGGCCTGAACGAGCAACTTGATCTGTTGCTGTCGTCCTTGCCCAATGTCATCGACGCTGAAGTGCCGATAGGCGAAAGCGAAGATGATAATGTCGAAGTGCGCAAATGGGGTACGCCCGGCAGCTTTGATTTCGAACCCGTTGAGCATTTCGCAATCGGCGAAAAGCTTGGCATGATGGATTTCGAAACAGCAACCAAACTGTCGGGTTCACGGTTTGTTATTCTGCGAGGCGGTTTGGCCAAGCTTGAACGTGCGTTGGGCCAATTCATGCTGGACCTGCATACGAACGAGCATGGTTACGAAGAAACCATTACGCCGATGCTGGTGCGTGATGAGGCGATGTTTGGTACCGGTCAGCTTCCGAAATTTGCCGAGGATTCGTTTAGAACCACCAATGACATGTGGTTGATCCCGACATCGGAAGTCACCCTGACCAATCAGGTTGCCGGTGAAATCATTGACGAGGCCAAATTGCCGCTGCGCTATACCGCACTGACCCAATGCTTCCGTTCGGAAGCCGGTTCGGCCGGTCGTGATACGCGTGGCATGATCCGCCAACACCAGTTTTCCAAGGTCGAAATGGTATCGGTGGTCGCTGCCGAGAAATCGAACGAGGAACTTGATCGCAAAACCCGCTGTGCTGAAACGGTTCTGGAACGTCTTGAATTGCCGTATCGCACGGTTGTTCTGTGTTCTGGCGATATCGGTTTTGCCGCACGCAAGACCTTTGACATCGAAGTCTGGCTTCCGGGGCAGGGCAAATATCGCGAAATTTCATCGTGTTCGAATACCGGTGATTTTCAGGCACGTCGCATGAATGCGCGCTATCGCACGCCGGGTGACAAGAAAACCAGTTTTGTCCATACCTTGAACGGTTCGGGTCTTGCTGTTGGGCGATGCCTTATTGCGGTGATGGAAAACTATCAGCAAGCGGATGGTTCCATTCGCGTTCCTGACGTGCTTAAGCCCTATATGGGCGGCGTCGAGGTGATTTCACCGCGCGGATAGGGATTGCGGAAATGGTCGATCTGAAAAATGCCCGCATCCTGATCAGCAATGATGACGGCATCGATGCGCCGGGGATCAAAATTCTGGAACGGCTCGCCCGGACACTTTCGGACGATGTCTGGGTTGTGGCGCCGACAATGGAACAAAGCGGGGCGGGGCATTCGTTAACGCTTCGCCATCCATTGCGGATACGTCAACGTGATGAGCGGCATTTTTCAGTCGATGGCACCCCGACTGATTGTGTATTGTTAGCCCTTCAACAGATCATGCGCGACAGCCCGCCAGATATTGTTCTTTCGGGGATCAATCGCGGCGGCAATCTGGGCGAAGACGTGACCTATTCCGGCACAGTGGCGGCCGCGATGGAAGCGACCCTTTTGCATGTTCCGGCAATTGCATTTTCACAGTTTTTTTCAGGAAATCTGATTGATTGGTCGATGGCGGAAAAGCACCTTTTGCCGGTGGCGGAAACCCTGATCCAGACGTCATGGCCCGAAGGGGTTCTGATCAACGTCAATTTCCCGGAAAAGGAACGCGCTGGCGGGGCACGGATTGAAGTTTCCCGTCAGGGGCAACGCAAGATCGGTGATCATATCGCGGAACGTCTTGATCCGCGCGGCGAACCCTATTACTGGATCGGGGCGATTACATCGGAATTGCCCAAGGATGAAAATGCGGATTTGCGGGTGATTGAGCGGGGCGATATTTCGGTAACTCCGATCAGCCTTGATTTCACCCATTACGAAACGCATGCAAAACTGACAAAGGCATTTCCGTGACCGAGCCTGTCATTGCCAGAATAGACGAAATTGAAAATCTGCTTGCGATCCTGCGCAGTGACGGGATCCATGATGAAAGCGTATTGCGTGCGCTTGCCGATATTCCACGTGAAATTTTTGTTGCCGAACCGTTTGTCAGCCGCGCCTGGGAAAATGTCGCTCTGCCTATCAGTAAGGGCCAAACGATTTCCCAACCCTATATTGTGGCCTTGATGACCCAGGCGCTTGAACTTAACGACCGCATGAAGGTGCTTGAGGTCGGGACGGGATCAGGTTATCAGGCGGCCATTCTGGCCAAGCTGGCACGTCGGGTTTACACCCTTGAACGCCATAAGCCGCTTTTGCGCGAGGCCGAAGAAAAGTTTCGTGAACTGGGCTTGCATACGATTTCGACATTGCATGGCGATGGTGGCTTGGGCTGGAAGGCGCAGGCACCGTTTGATCGCATTATCGTAACCGCTGCTGCACAGGATGTGCCGCCGGTTCTGGTTGATCAACTTGCGATTGGCGGGGTTATGGTCGTTCCGGTTGGCGAGGTTTCTCATACGCAATTGCTGTTGCGCGTGTTGCGGACACCGACCGGGATTGATGTCACCGAATTGATGCCGGTACGTTTTGTGCCGATGCTGCCCGGCACCGAAGAGTTCTAGCGCCAGCGCGGATGCCGTAATTCCCCGTGTTTATGCAGAAAATCATTCTGTTAGGCGTGTCTGCTTACGGATTGTTAACGGCTGATCGCTGACAATCTGTTTCATGATGGAAAATAGTGTCAGACAGTCAGTTCGGAAACTTCGGACGCTGCTGCTTGTCTGTGGGACAACAGCGGCCCTTGGTGGCTGTTTGCTTAATTCCGTTCCGGTGCCGGTGGTTTATGGGGATGGCGCAAGCTATAGCCCCTATAGCATGCCAAAGCTTAGGAATGGCGAACGCGTCATTACAGTCGAGCCCGGCGACACTGTTTCCGAACTGGCCAGTCGTTATCGGACCGATTTCGGGCGGTTTACCGCACGGAACAAGCTTGGCAAGCCTTATGTGATTTATCCTGGGCAACGTCTTGTCCTGCCGCCATGGGACCCGTCCTATGACAGCAGCGGGCAAACGGCTGTTGCCAGCAACACGACAACCACGCGCAGCACGCAACGCAAGACCGTGACCATTGGTGGCAAGCGTGAAGTGGTTAACGTGCCAACCGGGGCACCAGAACCAAGCATTGCAACACGTTCAACCACGGTTCAGACAGCACGTGTCAGCCCGCGAAACGGGGGTAATATTCCGACGCCGGGCCTGAAGCCGCAGGACTTTGCCGCGCGTGCCGAACAGCGTTTTGCATCGGTCAATACTTGGAAAACCGATACACGCCAGATGCCTCGGGCGACCCCGGTTGCCGGACAGGGCAGTGCGACGCATCGTGATGTTGTGTTAAGCGAGCCTGGTGGCCGCAAAGGATTTATCTGGCCTGTGCAAGGAACGGTATTGTTGAAATACGGTGCAGGTGCAGGTGGGCTTTATAATGACGGAGTCAATATCCGGGC
Source organism: Thalassospira alkalitolerans (assembly GCF_002115745.1). Classification (GTDB taxonomy): domain Bacteria; phylum Pseudomonadota; class Alphaproteobacteria; order Rhodospirillales; family Thalassospiraceae; genus Thalassospira; species Thalassospira alkalitolerans. Next base: position 26,675 of record NZ_JFKB01000024.1, on the reverse strand, counting down.
AGAACGCGGTGCGCCGATTCTGGCCGCGGACAACGGGGTTGTGACCTATGTTGGTAACGAGTTGCGCGGGTTTGGCAATCTGATCCTGATCAAGCATGCTGATGATTATGTGACCGCCTATGCGCATACCGAAAATCCGATGGTGGCGCGCGGTGATGTGGTTGAACGCGGCCAAAAGATATCAAGTGTCGGCAGTACCGGGGCCGTCACCCAGCCGCAATTGCATTTCGAAATTCGACGAGGTCGAAAATCAGCCGACCCGATGAAATATCTGCCACAGACCATGGTATCGCGATAAAAAAACGCCCGGCATCTGATTGGCCGGGCGTTTTGATTTTGCGCGATACAGCGATTAGCCAAGCGGCTTGCCAAGTTCGCCGGCGATTTCCTGAATGAATTGCCAGGCAACGCGACCTGACCGGCTGCCACGTGTCATTGTCCATTCCTTGGCGCGCGCATGGAGTTCGTCAACTGGCATATCAAGCCCGAATTCCTTGGCGTAACCTTCGATAATTTCGAAATAAACATCCTGCGAGATGTTATGGAAACCAAGCCACAGACCGAACCGATCGGACAGAGAGACCTTTTCCTCGACCGCTTCGGACGGGTTGATGGCGGTTGAGCGTTCGTTTTCGATCATATCGCGCGCCATCAGATGGCGACGGTTCGACGTGGCATAGAAAATTACATTGTTCGGGCGGCCTTCAATGCCGCCTTCAAGCACAGCCTTTAACGATTTGTAGGATTCATCCTGAAGATCAAAGGACAGATCATCGCAAAACAGAACGGTCTTGCGACCGCTTTGTTCAAGGATGTGCAAAAGCATTGGCAGTGTCGGGATGTCTTCGCGATGAATTTCAACCAGCGCCAATGCGCCTGCTTTTTCAGCATTGATCTTGGCGTGCATCGCCTTGACGATTGAACTTTTACCTGTGCCACGTGCGCCCCAAAGCAAAGCGTTATTGGCAGGCAGACCATCGGTGAACCGTTTGGTGTTGTTATAAAGAATCGTTTTTTGCTGTTCGATGCCCTGCAAAAGATCGATTTCGATACGATTTACATTGCGCACCGGCTGCAAATAACCGTTTTCGGCCTGCCAGACAAAAGCGTCGGCAGCGGCAAGATCATTGGTCTTGTGCGCAGGTGGGGCCATGCGTTCAAGCGCGTTGGCAATGCGTTCAAGCGTTGGTAACAGACTGTTTAGATCGCTGGTCATAGAGGCCTCTTGGATGTTTCTTTTCTTGATGGCGTTACCATATTGGACCAAAACGCTATCACAAGCCGTTCGGACAATAACAGTGCGATGTGAAACAGCGCGCATTTGATCGGGTAAAAAACATTGTGAACAGAACCACAGAATACGGGTTGTAACGGATAAAAAACCTGTTCTTCCTTGCGTTGACGCAGCACACGGTTATATTCCGGCAGTTGATTTGTTTTGTTGTATGGAATTAGGAGTTCCTAATGTTGATTTCGCCGGCTTATGCGCAGGGCATTGGTGGTGCAGGTGGTGCAGATATGCTTACAAGCTTCCTGCCGTTGATCCTGATTTTTGTTGTATTTTATTTCTTGCTTATTCGCCCGCAGCAGAAAAAACAGAAAGAGCACAAAGCGATGCTGGCTTCTGTTCGTCGCGGTGACAAAATAGTCACTGCCGGTGGTTTGATCGGCACCGTTGCCAAAGTTATTGGCGATGATGAGCTTTCGGTTGAGATCGCTGAAGGCGTCAAAGTTAAAGTCGCACGTGGCATGGTTTCGACGGTTCTGTCGAAAACCGAGCCTGCAAAAGGTGACGACAAAGACGAAAAAGAAGCAAAAGAAGAAGCAGAAGAGCCCAAAAAAGACTGATCTCTTCGATGACTTGCAAGGCGGGGCGAAATGCTCCGCCTTCTTGTTTCCAGCCGGCGGCCTGCGGGGCTTAATGCCCGATGTTCCATGGAACCAGACCTAGGTTTTCCAGACAAATCTGGTTAAAGAACACATGCTTTATTTTACAAAATTGAAAGCAGCACTGGTTCTGCTGGTGTGTGCTTTGGGCGTGATCTATGCCGCGCCAAACTTCCTGCCCAAGGATGCGCTTCCAACCGATTCCAGCTTTTTGCCTGGTAAACAGATCAGCCTTGGGCTTGATCTGCGCGGCGGGTCGCACATGCTGCTTGAAGTTGATATCAACAGTGTTATTCGTGAACGTTACGAGGCACTTGCCGATACGATCCGTTCGACCCTTCGTGAAGAACGCATCCGCTATCGTCCGCGGGATGCCGGTCTTTTGGGGGCCGAGGTTACAGTGGTCAATGGTGACGAGGTCGAAAAGGCCCGTGAACTGATCCGTGACGTCGAGACGGGTACGGTTCTGAGCGGCGAGGGGAACAACATCATTGTTTCCTATACTGAGCAGGCCCGTAAGGAACTGATTGACCGCGCACTCAGCCAATCGTTGGAAGTGGTCCGTCGCCGTGTTGACGAACTGGGAACGACCGAGCCGTCGATCCAGCGTCAGGGCGAAGACCGAATTGTGGTTCAGGTTCCGGGACTTGATGACCCGGCGCGTTTGCGTGCGATCCTTGGCCGTACCGCGAAAATGAATTTCCACCTTGTCAATGATCAGAAAACGGCTTCTGAGGCGCGTGCAACAGGCATGCCGCCAGGAACGATGATCCTGCCGTCAGCTGATGCAGGGGATCGTGCCGCTGGTATCAATGAATATCTGATCGACCGTCGCGTTGTCGTGTCGGGGGACAACCTTGTTGATTCCCAACCGACTTTCAGTGATGGCCGTCCGGTTGTTTCGTTCCGCTTTGACGCCGCCGGTGGTGCGCGTTTTGGGGACGCAACCGCGAAAAGTGCCGGCCGCCGTCTGGCGATTGTTCTGGATAACGAGGTGATTTCGGCTCCGCGCATCAATGAACCGATCCTCGGTGGTAACGGTATCATCACGGGTCAGTTCAGCGTTCAGGAAGCCAACGATCTTTCACTATTGTTACGTGCGGGTGCTTTGCCTGCGCCGATGCAAATCCTTGAAGAACGTTCGGTTGGTCCGGGGCTTGGACAGGATTCAGTCGAGGCCGGTGAAATCGCGGCCATCCTTGGCATGGTCTTTGTCGTGGTCTTCATGGTGGTCAGTTATGGCCGGTTTGGCTTCTATGCTGATATCGCGCTTATGATGAACCTGATCCTTGTCGTGGCGGTGATGTCTGTTTTGCAGGCAACCCTGACATTGCCGGGGATTGCCGGTATCGTTCTAACCGTGGGTATGGCGGTTGACGCCAATGTTCTGATTTTTGAACGTATCCGCGAAGAACAGAATAATGGCCGAACAATTATTAATGCCATTGACGCGGGTTTCCGCAGTGCGATGTCAACCATCCTTGACGCCAACCTGACCACGCTGATCGCAGCCCTTGTATTGTTCAGCTTTGGTTCCGGTCCGATCAAGGGTTTTGCCGTTACCTTGGCAATCGGGATTATTACATCGATGTTTTCGGCAATCTGGGTCACCCGGTTGTTGATTGCAATCTGGGTTAAACGCCGTCGTCCGACGGAACTGGTACTTTAAGGAAGGGAGCAGCAAAATTATGAAACCGTTGCATCTTGTTCCGGATGACGTGAACATCCCGTTCCTGAAGTTCCGGAAGATTTTCTATATCGTGTCGCTGCTGATGGTGCTGGTATCTGTCGGTTTGTTTTTTGCCAAGGGGCTGAATTTCGGGATCGATTTCCGGGGCGGCATTCTTATTGAAATCAAAACCGACGGCCCGGCCGATATTAGCGGGCTTCGCAACAATCTTGGATCGCTTGGCCTTGGCGATGTGTCGATCCAGGAATTCGGGTCCTCTGATGACGTTCTGATTCAGTTACAGCGTCAGGATGGTGATGAAAAGGCCCAGATGGCTGCCTTGGCAACTGTCACCAAGGCACTGGGCGAAAATGTCACCATTCGACGCAGTGAATTGGTTGGTCCGAAGGTCGGTGGCGAGCTGAAGCAAGCTGGGACCTATTCGGTCGTGATCGCGCTTTTGCTGATTATGATCTATATCTGGTTCCGGTTTGAGTGGCAGTTTGCCGTGGCATCGGTTGTGGCACTTCTGCATGACGTTTTAATCACGGTCGGGTTCTTTGTGGTTACCGGCGTTCAGTTCGATCTTGCGACCCTTGCCGCTGTTCTGACGGTTGCCGGTTATTCGATCAACGATACGGTGGTTGTGTTTGACCGTATTCGCGAATATCTGCGCAAGTTCCGCAAGATGGATATTCCTGAACTTCTTGATCTGTCGATTAATTCGACCCTGTCGCGGACGACCATGACGTCGTTCACCACGTTGCTGGCATTGATTGCGCTGTTTGCATTCGGTGGCGAGGCGATCCGTGGTTTCACGATGGCATTGATCTTTGGGATTGTGATCGGGACATATTCATCGATCTGCGTGGCATCGCCGTTGTTGATCGTGCTGAATTTGCGCCGCAAAATCCCCGAAGGTGAAGAAGCCCCGCAAGCGGGCGCCTGATCGTTCGGGTCAGCCTTACAAGCATTTACAGAAAGGCCGGGTTTGTGTAACAACAATCCGGCCTTTTTCCTGTGTATTCCTTAGGGCAGGACCCATGCAAGCCGTTGAAAACCTATAAAAAACTGGTTCCAGCCCATGACGCTTCATATGGACGCAAGCAACAATCATCGCGCAAATTTGCATGGCAGCCTTTGGATGATGGCGGCAATGGCCGCGTTTGCTGTGGAAGACGGATTTGTTAAGGCTGTCTCGGCAACGCATCCTGTGGGGCAGGTTTTAATCCTGTTCGGCCTTGGGGGCGCATTTTTGTTTGCGGTCATCGCCCGTGCACAGAACAAGCGGTTGCTGAACCCTGCTGTCCTGTCGCGGCCGATGTGTGTTCGGATCGTGTTCGAGGTCATCGGGCGTCTGTTCTATGTGCTTGCGCTTGCGTTGACGCCTCTTTCGTCAACCACGGCCATTCTTCAGGCAACACCGATCATCGTGGTCCTTGGTGCTGCTATCCTTTTCGGCGAAAAGGTCGGATGGCGAAGATGGGCGGCCATTCTGGCAGGCATGATCGGTGTGTTCATCATTTTGCGCCCGACGGCGGATGGCTTTTCCGCGTTGTCGATGCTTGCGGTGATTGGAACAATCGGCTTTGCCGGACGGGATCTTGCCAGCCGGGCAGCGCCGATTTCGCTTGGCACATCTATTCTGGGTTTTTACGGCTTCGTTGCCATCATTCTGGCCGGAGCACTGTTTTCTGTTTGGGATGGGAAAGCATTCACCTGGCCCGACCAACAGAGCCTTTTCTATTTTACGGGCGCGATCCTGATGGGGATTTTTGCCTATGCTGCCTTGATGAAAGCGATGCGTAGCGGCGACGTTTCCGCTGTCACACCATTCAGGTATACACGATTGCTGTTTGGTATCGCCTTGGGTGTGTTTCTGTTTGGCGAAGAGCTCGATATGCCGATGTTGATTGGATGTGGTATCGTCGTCGTTTCCGGGATGTTCATCTTGTGGCGCGGGAAAAAAACGACAGAACGCGCCGGATCTCGTTGAAATATATTCAAATCCGGAGGAAGTTTATGACGTCACGTCAAAGGGGGCTAATATGTCTTTTGAAGTAAGCCCGCTGGTTGCTGAGGGCCGCAAGATCGTCACCAGTTATGGCGACGGGCTGTTTCGGTTTGGTGAAGAAGTCGTTACCGGATCTGTTCTGCTGTTTCCCAAAAATGTTTATGCATGGCCATATGCCAGTGTTGATCAAATTGACCTTGATGCCTTTGCCCGTGTGGTTGAGGAATCAGAGGAAATCGACATTCTGTTGCTTGGTATGGGAAAAACGATGAAGCCACTTCCGGCCGAGTGGCGCATTGCGTTACGCAAGCATGGCGTCGTCATCGAACCGATGGATACGGGGGCGGCATGCCGTACCTATAACGTTTTGGTATCGGAAGCGCGTCGGGTGGCTGCGGCATTGATCGCGGTCTGATTAAGATCGGTGATGCGCCTCGTATCCCGCTTGGTTTTGAAAAAATCATGCAATTTGGTGCGGACTTCGAGCACGCTTGCGATAACAGCAGCCGGCCCGGGGGGATAATCCGCCGGAAAGGAATCGCCACATAAAAACAGGTTGCGCCATGGCGGGCGCAATCGATGGCGAAGGGCCGCGACACCGGGGCTTAGTTCTGGAAAGGGGGCCTCGCAATCGACATAGCTGAAAACGGGGCAAAGGCTGTTTTTTGTAATCTTGGTGCGGGATGTCAGATCAAGGTTCAGGTGCTGGGCGCATAATTCAACAGTGCGTTGCCAGATGGTTGCGGCAAACTGATCGGCGGTGCTGTCAATCGGCAGGGTCAGGCTGCTATTTATGCTGACCTGAATATGGCGGCGATTGCAGTAAATTGCGCGGACAAGATCGTCACCAGTCAGGACGCAGCAGGGCTCGGCAAAGTTTTTTTTGGCTTCGAAAACGAAGGCCCGGCGATGGGCCGGGGCCGGTGGCATGCCGATATCGGGGACGGCGTCACAAAGTGGCCTTGGATGCAGGGCCAATACAATGGCATCCTGCGGGCGAATTTCAATTTGCGTGTCCCCAAAAAGAAGGTTCGTGGCGTTAAAACCCGTGCTGTCGATGTTGCCAAGCGTCATACCGTCGACGATTTTTCCCCCCGTCGTAACAAAGTGATCCCGAAGGATGGGCAGGGCGATATCATTAAGGATGATCGGATCAATGGCCGCAAATGCATGGTTGGTGATGTGGCGACGCAGATCGCCAATCCCGGGCAACAACGCCCGGCCGAGCAAGGCAGCCGAACAATTATGGGCAGGCATTGAAAATAAAACTTCGGCCAATGTTGCAAGTGCATCCTGATGATAAGTCGCGACCCGACTTTGTTGTGTTTCCGTCAGGTCGGAAATGTTGTTACGTGGTTTGACGCGGCGGTCCTCAGCGGCATAGCGGGAAAACCACAGGTTTACGGCTGTGAAAATACGTGCAAAAGCGGTTGGTCGGCGCTTGATCAAAGCCGGGGCGATGCCACGATCAAGATTGATGATTGCGGGACCGCGTTTGGGATGTTTCAGACCAAGCACAGCATGTGCGGGGCGGACCAGTTTTGCCGGGATTTCCGGCCACTGGGCGAAGAATGCGTGGACGAGACCGTTGGGATCATAAAAAATTTCAGGTTCGGCAACCTTGTGGTCTTCGGGGGCGGTTTTCATCCCGCGCGTCCAACGGCTGGCAAATGGTTCATTGGCATCATAAAGGGTTACGCAAACCCCATCCTGCGCCATTTGGGTCGCCAGTGCAGACCCGGCCAAACCGGCGCCAATGACATGAAGTCTGGGGGCTTCGAATGATGCCATATGCTTGTCCTGTTTTAGTTGTTATACAGGGGCCGCAAGAAACAATTTGCAACGGGAACCGTTAATTTAGTGTTCGAACCAAGGATGGCAATACCAACCCTGACAACAGATTAGACGCGAAGTTATGAATGAAATCACAACTTTACATAAATGCAGCGATGCTGACGTCATGGATCAAATGACGGGGCCGGGCAACAAGGCCGGTGGCGGACATGTAGTTTATGATGTTATTCGTTTGGTTGTTTTTACTGCCGTCCTGTTGTTTCAATCGTTTCTTTGCACATGGCATTGCTGTGTGCTTTTTGCCAAAACATTGTCCGGAAATATGATGATCGTGAATGTCAAAGATAATTGCGCACAAATGCGCAAGACCGGATAACCCGCCATGAATGATACGCCCAAACTTTCCTATTGCGCGGATTATGTCCGTCGCAATGACAAGGACCGGTTCTTGTGTTCGTTGTTTGCGATCCCAACCGCGCGCGAAGCCCTGTTTACGCTTTATGCCTTTAATCAGGAGGTGTCGAAAACCCGTGAAATGGTCAGCGACACAATGTTGGGACATATTCGGTTGCAATGGTGGCGCGATACGCTGACCGAGATTTCGCAGGGCAAAATCCGCAAGCACGAAGTGGTTGAACCGTTATCCGTTCTGATCCAAACCCACCAGATAGACGTTGCTGATCTGGAAACCTTGATTACGGCGCGCGAGTTTGATTTGGCGGATAAAGCACCGGAAAATCAGGCCGATCTGGATCAGTATATTGACCAGACATCAGGCCATCTGGCGGTGATGGCAGCCAAACTTCTGGGGGCCACAGACCCGGACGCCAGGGAAGCCGCCCGCCTTGCCGGAAATGCTTATGGGCTGGTCGGGATTTTACGGGCGATAGTATTCCACGGCCGGACGAAGCGAATTTATCTGCCGCAAGACCGGATGACCCAACATGTTGTTGGACAGGGCGATATTTTTGAATTTCGCAAGACAGACCCGGTCAAGGCATTGACGCGCGAGGTTGCAGAACTGGCAAGGCAACGGATCAGGGATGCTCGTAAACTTCGCAAGAGCCTGCCGAAAAAGGCCATTGCGGCGGCCCTGCCTGTGGTTCTGGCAGATGGGTATTTGCGCAAATTGTCAAAGGCGGATTTTGATCCGTTCAGCGCCGAATTCGGTCTGGCCCGTCCGGCGAGTGTCCGCCTGACCCTGAATGCGATGCTGCGCCGTTATTGAACTATGCGATGACATCTGGCTGGATATTGCAAAATTCTTATCTAAATAGATGGAATGGATAGGACATTTTCATAAGCTCCATGTTAGCGTTTGTCCAAGATGCTTGTTAATGGCGTCGGACCCGATGAAAATCAACATAACGAGGTCGAACATGATGAATTTGCATGCGCCGAAAAAAGCTTTGGGGCTGTTTGGTGTGCTTTTGGTCATGTGGCTTGTGGTTCCGTCGCCCTGTCAGGCTGGCGGCATTTATCCCTTTGTTGGCGACTATCACGGAACATCAATTGCCAATGCCGAAGAAGAACTTAAGGCGCGTGATCTTGATGTTCAGATCAAACAAACCAAACGCGGATTTATCATTGATTGGTCAACCGTTATTCACAAGGCTGACGGTCGGGAAAAGACCGTGTCGCTGAATATCGAGTTTTTTGCGACGGATCGCCCTGAAATTTATGGCAGTGCAATGCGCACCGGCCTGTTTGGTAAACGGGTGCCAAATGATCCCTTGCAGGGGGAACCCTTTGTCTGGGCCCGGATCGTTGACAAGACTTTGACCGTGCATGCGCTTTATATCACCGATAACGGTGGTTATGAAATGCAGGTTTATGAACGCAGCCTGGACGAATACGGCAACTTGGATCTTGTGTTCAAACGGTTCCGCGATGGCGTGCCGATCCGCGATGTGACCGGCAAGCTTATGCGTCAATAATGGTCAATAACGAGCAATAAGTGCCAAAATAAAGGGCCGCATTATCGGATGCAGCCCTTTTTGTTTGGCGCGTTTATGCCGCGTTGATGGTTGACAACCAGTCGTCAAACAGCGGAATGGCGCGGTCGGTATAAAGTTTTTTGCGATCACGTCCCTTGACCCGTTTGGTCAGTTCAAGCTCGGGGAATAGCCCGAAATTAACATTCATCGGCTGGAAGGTGCTTTCATCTGCCCCCCCGGTGATGTGATTTAAAAGGGCGCCCATTGCGGTTGCAATCGGTGGGGCGGGGATGGTTTTTTCCTGTTTTTGGGCGGCGGTAAACCGACCGACCATCAGGCCGACAGCAGCACTTTCGACATAGCCCTCGCACCCGGTGATCTGACCGGCAAAGCGGATATCAGGGCGCGCCTTAAGACGCAGCGTTTCATCTAGCAGACGCGGCGAATTCAGGAATGTATTGCGATGAATGCCGCCAAGGCGGGCGAATTCAGCGTTTTCAAGTCCCGGTATCATTCGGAATACATCGGCCTGTGCGCCGTATTTCAATTTGGTCTGGAAGCCGACAATGTTGTAAAGCGTGCCCAGCGCATTGTCCTGACGCAGTTGTACGATCGCGCGCGGCTTGTGGGTTGGGTCATGCGGGTTGGTCAGGCCAACCGGTTTCATCGGACCATGACGAAGGGTTTCTCGGCCGCGTTCGGCCATGACTTCAATCGGCAGGCATCCATCGAAATAGGGGGTGTCTTTTTCCCATTCCTTGAACTCGGTTTTGTCGCCGTCAATCAGCGCATCAATGAAGGCGTTGTATTGCGCTTCGTTCATCGGGCAGTTGATGTAATCCTTGCCATCGCCCTTGTCATAGCGCGACTGGAACCATGCCTTTTCGAAATTGATGCTTTCCTTATAGACAATCGGGGCAATAGCATCAAAGAAGGCCAAGCTTTCTTCGCCGGTTGCCGTGCGGATGCCTTCGGCAAGCGCAGTTGACGTCAGCGGGCCGGTTGCAATGATCGTGCTTTCCCATTCTTTGGGCGGCAGGCCATCGACTTCGCCGCGTTCCATCGTGATCAGCGGGTGGTTCATCAGCTCGTCCGTGACAGCCTGCGAGAAACCTTCACGATCAACTGCAAGGGCGGCACCGGCCGGGACTTTATGCGCATCAGCACAACGGATGATCAGCGATCCGGCACGACGCATTTCATCATGGATCAGGCCAACGGCGTTATATTCCTTGTCATCAGACCGGAACGAATTGGAACAGACCAGTTCGGCGCATTTATCGGTATGATGGGCATCGGTCGGGCGGGTCGGGCGCATTTCATGCAGGATGACGGGAATGCCTGCCTCGGCCAACTGCCAGGCGGCTTCGCTACCGGCCAGACCGGCACCGATGATATGAACGGGTTTGACCGTGCTCACGGTTGTGAACTCCTTGGCGCAAATGGATATGAAACTCTGGCACAGACATAGCGGTGCAGGCGGTCATATTTCAAGTGAATTGCACCACTTTGACCCATCATATCATCCATTGGGCACGAATTTTTCACAAACAGCCTGCGCCATCGTCTTAATCGCCAGACACAGCCCGTTTGCCCCCATCACAAGGACAGCATAATGAGCTATCCGCATCGACCCTATGGTTATGATCCTGCCCATTGCCCGGTGATGGGGCTTGTCCCGACCCGGCGTTCCAGACATGCCGTGACGGTGGATTGTGTGCCCGATGACGGTCAGCCCAGCACCGCGAATGTAAGTGCCCAGAATGCGGCGGCAACGATTGGGCGGATTGCCTTTCCATTTGGCGATATCGGTGCCAATCAGTTTGGCAGTTCCGATGTTGAAAACATGATCGATTATGTTGTTGCCACCCGGCAAGGCTGGCGGGCGTCACTTGTTATGCGGTCATTTCTGCGCTGGTGGCGCAAGGACGATGGCTTTGATCCGACCGCCCAGATGCACAAAACATCCGATGCGATAGTGATGTTGCTTGCTCTTAATCAGGGGCGGGATGGTTTCGTTCATGGTTATTTGTCCGACCTTTCGGGCGGGCGCACTCAGCTTAACAGCACGCAACAGGCGTTTTTCCGCTCCTTGCGGGTGGCCGCAATCGCACTGGCGTTATCGCCGGTCCTGTTGGTGTTTGCGGTGATGCTGTTTTTGCAGGCCGATCAATTTGTCAGTACGGGGCATGGCAAGCTTTTCGGCTTTAGCTATGACCTGTTGTTCTTTGTCGGTAGTTTTGGCGCGATTGGTGCACTGGTCAGCATGATGATGCGATTGGGCAAGGATGTGGATTGGTCGGAAATGGAACCGGCATCTGTGTTTTTCAATTTCCTGTTCCGGCCATGTCTTGGCTTTTGCTTTGCACTGATTGTACTGCTGGCGCTTCGGGCTGGGATTTTGCCGATCCCGCTTGATCAATTACACAATATTTCCGATATGGATCAGATTGGCACAACTGCGGGTGCCGGACAGCAGATTTCAATTGTGTTGGTGCTGGCGTTCCTGTCAGGCTTTAGCGAGCGATTAAGCACCGCCTTGGTCAAACGGGTCGAAGATCGGGTTGACGCGGGTTAAGCCGCGATGCGGGCAGGGTGCCCGCATCGCATTGTCTGATATTGTTTTGCCTATTTCACACCAAGGTGGCGTTTCAGATATTTGCCGGTATAGCTGGCATCATTGGCCATGATGTCTTCTGGCGTACCACATCCAACAAGCTGACCACCGCCATCACCGCCTTCGGGCCCAATATCGATGATCCAGTCAGCGGTCTTGATGACATCAAGGTTATGTTCGATCACGACGACCGTATTGCCCTGATCGACAATAGTGTGCAGCACTTCCAAAAGTTTTCGAATGTCATGGAAATGAAGGCCAGTAGTCGGTTCATCAAGGATATAAAGCGTGCGTCCTGTGGCCCGTTTTGACAGTTCCTTGGCAAGCTTTACACGCTGCGCCTCGCCGCCTGAAAGGGTTGTCGCCTGTTGGCCCAGATGGATATAGCTAAGCCCGACCTGTTTTAAGGTTTCCATCTTGTCGCGGATTGACGGGACGGCCTTAAAGAAATCAGCACCTTCTTCGACCGTCATATCAAGAATATCGGATATCGATTTGCCTTTAAACGATATTTCCAATGTTTCACGGTTGTATCGTTTGCCCTTGCATTGGTCGCAGGTGACATAGACATCGGGCAAAAAGTGCATTTCGATCTTGATCAGGCCATCGCCCTGACAGGATTCACAGCGTCCGCCTTTGACGTTGAACGAGAAACGACCGGGCTTGTACCCACGGGTCTTTGCCTCGGGCAGTTGGGCGAACCATTCGCGGATCGGGGTGAAGGCCCCGGTATAAGTCACCGGGTTGGAGCGCGGTGTCCGGCCAATCGGGCTTTGGTCGATATCGATGATTTTATCGATATGTTCGATCCCGGTAATTGCATCATGGGCACCGGGCTGATTGCGTGCGTTGTGCATGCGTTTGGCCAGCGCCTTATACAGCGTTTCGATAACAAGGCTGGATTTGCCGCCACCCGACACACCGGTGACGCAAATGAACTTGCCCAGCGGAAAATTAACATCGATACCTTGCAGGTTGTTGGCGCGCGCACCCTTGATTGAAATTGATTTCTTGTTGCCCTTGCGTCGTTCCTTGGGGATTGCAATCTGTTCAACCCCGGTCAGGTATTTACCGGTTAGGCTGTTGGGGTTTTGCTGAATCTGTTCCGGGGTGCCTTCGGCAACGATGTGTCCGCCATGAATGCCAGCCCCCGGTCCCATATCAACAACATAGTCAGCCGCCCGAATGGCGTCTTCGTCATGTTCGACGACAATCACGGTGTTGCCCAAATCGCGCAGACGTTTCAGGGTCTCAAGCAAGCGATCGTTATCGCGCTGATGCAGGCCGATAGACGGTTCATCCAGCACATATAAAACACCCGTCAGGCCGGACCCGATTTGGGATGCCAGACGGATACGCTGGCTTTCACCGCCCGAAAGTGTGCCCGATGTGCGCGACATCGACAAATAATCCAGCCCGACATCACGCAGGAAGCGCAGGCGATCATTGATTTCACGCAAGATGCGCCGGGCAATTTCGGTTTCTTTGGGGTTCAGCTTGGCTTCAAGGGTTTCGAACCAGTCAGCGGCCTTGCCAATCGACAAGGCGGTAATATCCGAGATCGTTGATTTATCGATCTTTACAGCCAGTGCTTCGGGTTTCAGGCGTTGACCATGACAGGTCGGGCAACTTGAAATCGTCTGGTATTTTGACAATTCGTCACGTGCCCACTGGCTGTCGGTTTCGCGCCAGCGACGTGCCATATTGGGAATAACACCTTCGAACGGACGGGAAACCTTATAGCTTCGCGATCCATCGTCATAGGTTACGGTAACGTCTTCGTCGCCCGAGCCATGCAGGATGATATCCTGAGCGGTCTTTGGAAGCTTTTCCCATGCGACATTGGTCTTGAAGCCGAAATGCTTGGCAATCGCACGCAGTGTTTGCTGGTAATATTTCGAGGTCGAACTGGCCCAGGGGGCAACGGCACCATCATCAAGGGTTTTGCTGCGATCAGGAACGACCAGTTCGGAATCAAATTCCATTTGGGTGCCAAGACCATCACAGGCCGGGCAGGCACCAAACGGATTGTTGAACGAAAACAGGCGCGGTTCGATTTCTTCGATTGTGAAACCAGATACCGGGCAGGCGAACTTGGCCGAGAATACGGTTGTTTCACCGGTTTTGGCATCTTCGGTCAGAACAATGCCATCGGTGAGTTCAAGGGCCGTTTCAAAACTGTCGGCCAGACGGGTCGCAATGCCGTCCTTGACGATCAGGCGATCCACGACGACCGAGATATCGTGTTTCAGTTTCTTGTTCAGGTCCGGGGCATCGTCGATGTCATACATTTCGCCGTCGATCTTGACGCGCTGAAAACCGCGCGTGCGCAGATCGCGCAGTTCTTTTTTGTATTCGCCTTTGCGGCCACGCACGAACGGCGCCAAAAGGTACAACCGCGTGCCTTCGGGCATTTCCATGACGCGGTCAACCATCTGCGAGACGGACTGACTGACAATTGGAAGACCGGTCGCCGGGGAATAGGGGATGCCAACGCGCGCCCAAAGAAGGCGCATATAGTCATAAATCTCGGTGACGGTACCAACGGTCGAACGCGGGTTACGTGATGTGGTTTTTTGCTCAATCGAAATGGCAGGAGACAAGCCACCGATATATTCAACATCGGGTTTTTGCATCAGTTCAAGGAACTGGCGCGCATAGGCCGACAGGCTTTCGACATAGCGGCGCTGGCCTTCGGCATAGATCGTGTCAAACGCCAGCGAGCTTTTGCCTGATCCAGACAGGCCGGTAATCACCACCAGTGAATCGCGGGGCAATTCAACATCAATGTTTTGCAGATTGTGCTCTTTCGCACCGCGAACCGAAATTTTCGTCAGCATGACCGGCCTTTTGTTCCTGTAATGTTCGGGGAAATGTATAGAGGAGCCATTCCATATACGCAAGCGCACCCCTGACAGTTCCTGTCAGTATTTGTCAGGAGTAGTTTGTTTTTGCAGATGCGCAAGTTATGCCACGAAAAAACCCGCCGGAAAGATCCGGCGGGTTGATAGGTTTTTTTGGTCGCGGGCTTTATCAGCCTTTGGTGACCGAACGACCGGTGGCACCAAGATCTTTGAAGGCTTCTTCGAGGCGTGCAGCCATCGAAAGTTCGGCTTCGCGGACCCAGACGCGCGGGTCATAGAATTTTTTATAAGGCTGGCCGGTTTCCGGATCGACTTGATATTTGAAGGCACGTGAATGTGCTTCAACATAGCCGCCGACCGGGTGCGAATAGGCGAATTGGGTATCGGTATCGATATTCATCTTGAAAACGCCATACCCGACGGCTTCTTCGATTTTTTCTTTTTCCGAACCCGAACCGCCATGGAAGACGAAGTCCAGCGGACGGTCGCCAAGGCCATGTTTTTCGGAAACGTATTTCTGGGATTCCAAAAGGATTTCCGGACGCAATTTGACGTTGCCCGGCTTATAGACGCCGTGAACATTGCCAAATGCCGCCGCGACCGAGAAGTGACCCAGCGGCGCAAGGCGACGATAGGCTTCTTCGACTTCTTCGGGACGGGTATAAAGGCGCGGATCAATCTCGTCACTGCTGGTGTCGAGTTCATGACCAATGCCGTCTTCTTCACCGCCGGTGACGCCCAGTTCGATTTCCAGGCTCATTTCGATGGCGGACATACGCTTAAGGAAGGTTTCACTGGTCGACAGATTGTCTTCCAGTGCTTCTTCGGACAGGTCAAGCATATGCGAGCTGTAAAGCGCCTTGCCGGTTTCGGCATAGGCCTTTTCGCTCCATTTCAGCATTTCATCGACCCATGGCACGAACTTGCGGTTCGCGTGGTCGGTATGCATGACGACGGCAACACCATAATACTCAGCCATAAGCTGGGCATGACGTGCGGCCGAAACGGCGCCCACAACGCGGGCAGCCGCAGCATCCTTGATGCCCTTGCCGGCAAAGAACTGTGCACCACCATTCGAAAGCTGAATGATGATGTCAGAACCGGCATTTGCAGCGGCCTCAAGGGCGGCATTCATCGTGCTGGACGATGTGATATTGACGGCGGGAAGGGCGTAACCGTCCTGTTTGCAGGCAGCGACAAGGTCACGATAGGCAGAACCGGTAACAACACCGGGTTTAACGGAAGGCATGTGGGTACTCCTCCTGGGGGTCAGA
The DNA here is from genome assembly GCF_002115745.1 of Thalassospira alkalitolerans. Lineage (GTDB taxonomy): Bacteria > Pseudomonadota > Alphaproteobacteria > Rhodospirillales > Thalassospiraceae > Thalassospira > Thalassospira alkalitolerans. The sequence continues at coordinate 10,619 of NZ_JFKB01000024.1, read as the reverse complement.
GTATTATTGTTTCCCCCGTGCGTACCGATTGATCCGCAGCGAGGGCGATCCGTAAGGAGCCCAATGCATCTTCCATATGCTGCGTAAGGTCAAGGTTTTCTGTTATAGACTTTAGGAAAAATTGCTGTTCACGCAGACACAGGCCGTCATGATCGGGCTCGTCATCTGTGCGGATGATTTCGTCCAAATGTGTGAATTTTCCGGCAGAATTTGTGGCAGCATGATGAAGCTTTAAGGCATTGGTCTTGGTGTGGGTGTCGATATCAGCCGAACCGGCACCTTTTTCTTCGACGTCGGTGATTGAAACGCAACCTTTGGGGCCGATCACGTCCTTCACAAAGAAGGCTGTTTCGCTGATCATCGGACCCCAGCCTGCCTCGTACCAGCCAACCGAACCATCATCAAAGCGAACCTGAAGTTGGCCATAGTTATACATTTGTGGGGCGACTTCATCCGACAGGCGCACGCCAATTGCACTGACCGAAACCGGTTTTGCCCCGGTCATCAGGCACATCATATCAAGGTAATGCACACCGCAATCGACAATCGGTGAAACGCTGTTCAGCAGGCGTTTGTGGGTTTCCCAAAACGCGCCACTGCTTTGCTGGTTGAGGTTCATGCGCATGACCAGCGGTTTGCCCAGTGTTTTGGCAACTTCGACAAATTTTGCCCATGACGGGTGATGGCGCAGGATATAGCCGATTACCAGTTTGCGATCATGCTTCTTTGCCGCCGTAACAACGCGTTCTGCATCAACCGCCGTCGCGGCAAGTGGTTTTTCGATAAAGACATGCGCCCCGGATTCAAACGCCGCAATGGCAAAATCCGCATGGGTTTCGGTATAGGTGTTGATCGATACCGCATCGGGGTTGGTTTTTGCCAATGCTGTGTCGAAATCGGTGAATTGCGGATAGGCATCAAAACCGTCCGGCAATTTGTCAGCAGGGATTTCAGAGCGCGCACATAACCCGACGATCTCGTATCCGTCCAGGGCGTGATAGGCTTTGGCGTGCGACAATCCCATATTGCCAAGACCAACGACAAGGATACGGATCGGTTTCATGCAGTGCCTCCTGAAATATATTTAGTGTTTTGTTATTGCAATACTATTCCGTGCCTTTGATCCAGCTTCGCGTGACGGTGTAGTGGTCGTCAAACAGGATCATATCAGCCTGATATCCCGGTGCGATCCGCCCCATAACATCGGCAAGCTTAAGGAATTCGGCCGGGTAAAGTGATGCCATGCGCAAAGCTTCGCCAAGGTCAATTCCGACCATTTCAACGCAGTTTTTGACCGCCGAAATCATATCAAGATCGGACCCGGCGAGTGTGCCATCGGCCAATGCGCATCGGCCATCAGTCGCAGTGATTTCTTCGCCGCCCAGAACAAACCGTTTGTTTGCAGCGCCCACTGTCGGCATGGCGTCAGTGACAAGCATGATCTTGCCGGTAGCCTTGGCATGAATGGCAATTTTAAGCACGGCCGGGTGAACATGATACCCGTCGGCAATCAGGCCACACCATGTGCTGTCATCGGCCATGGCGGCCCCGGCAACACCGGGTTCACGATGCGACATCGGGCTCATGGCGTTAAACAGATGGGTAAAGCCCCGCAAACCTTCGCTGATGGCGGCCTGTATGTCGTTATATGTGCCAGCAGTATGTCCGGCACATACCAAAACACCACGTTCAGCAAGTTTGGCGATTGTGCCTGTTGCGGCTTTTTCCGGGGCCATGGTCACAAGAATGCGGCCATTGGGCAACCGGGTTAGCAGTTCAATCGCGTCGTCTTCCATCGGACGGATGATATTGGGATCATGAACACCCTTGCGTTCGGCATTCAGATACGGCCCTTCAAGATGAATGCCGACAATGCCCGGGACTTCCTGATGGATCGCATCGGTTACGGCGGTGATGGCCAGATCCATCTTTTCGCGGTGATCCGTGATCAGGGTCGGCAGCATTGCCGTGGTGCCGAATTTACGATGGGCCGCCATGATGGCACGTACGCCATCAACATTGGGTTCGTCATTTAACAGCACACCACCGCCGCCATTGACCTGTACATCAATCAGGCCGGGGGCAAGGATCTGATTTTGGGCGTCAATTCCCGCTATATCCGACGGAATATTGCGGGAATTGATAATTGCATCGACCTTGCCATTCCGAATGATAACAGCTTTGCCGGTATGAAATTCGCTGCCGTCGAAAACACGTGCATTTGTAATGGCAAAATTGGTCATTAGTGAGTCTCCGTCACTTTGGAAAGATGCGGCGGTGCATCCGGATTGCATCCGCGTGCCAGTGCGACATGTTCGGCCAGTGTATAGAAAGTCTGGATCATGGCGATAGGGGCCAAAAGCGGATGGATGTCTTCGACCACCGGCAGATGGCCTTTGATATCGGCAAAGCCGGTTTCAGCCGCAAACAGATTGTCGGTCTTGGCCCGCATTTCCTTCAGGAAATCCTCGACACTGTCACGTGACGCATCTTGTTGAGAGAAAACCAGCATCGGGAAGTCCTTGGTCACCAGTGCCATCGGGCCGTGTTTAACCTCGGCTGCGCTGAAAGCTTCGGCGTGCAGGCTGCTGGTTTCCTTGAATTTAAGGGCGGCTTCCTGCGCGATGGCAAAGGCCGGACCTCGACCGATGACATAAAGGCCGTTTGATTTGGCAATGGCATCGGCCGCATCAAGCCAATCCATGGCAAGCGCTTTTTCAAGCGATGCGGGCAGGGTGGCAAGGGCGGTGTTAAATGCCAAATCCCCGGTCCAGCCGCCGACAATCTGGGCGATGGCCGATAGGGTGGCAATATAGGATTTGGTGGCGGCAACACTGGTTTCCGGGCCTGCCATTAGCGGAATGACGTGATCAACGGTTTTGGCAAGTGGTGAGTCGATAACATTGACCAAGGCAACCGTGCGCGCCCCGGCATTACGGGCGGCCTCGGCGTTTTTGACAAGATCGGGGCTTTTTCCCGATTGGGAGACTGCAATGAAAAGCGCGTCTTTGCTGGCGATGGAGCGATTATAGATCGACACAATCGACGGTGCGGCTGAAACTACCGGAATGCCAAGCTGGCTTTCGATCAGGTATTTTGCATAAAGCGTTGCATGGTCGGAACTGCCCCGGCCACAGGTCACGACAAATTTCGGCGGATTGGCACGCAGATCGGCAATCAAGACCTCAATTGTCGCCTTGTTATGGGCAAGCTGTTTGCCAACAACAACCGGGGCTTCTGCCAATTCGCGGCCCATCTGGGTTTTTGGGGTCCAGCGTGTGCTCATATCGAAATATTTCCTTGTGTATCTGGACCGTGCAACGCGATCTGTGTCAGCGCGCATCGACCTGCATTTCAGCGATAAAGTCGTAACTGTCGCCACGGTAATAAGAACGGGTGAATTCGACCGGGGTGCCGTCCGCCAGGAACGAGCGTCGTTCGATATAAAGCGCTGCACTGCCATCGGGAACGCCAAGGATTTTGGCAGTTTCACCGTCAAACAGTTCGGCACGAAGACGTTGAAGGGCGCGTTCCGGTTTCTTGCCGTATTTTGCCAGTGCATCATAAAGCGATTTTTCGACGTCGTCCGGGCTTGGCAAAAAGGCGCGCGGTACCACCGCATATTCAAGCGCCATCGGTTTGTCATTGGCCGTCCGCAAACGCCGCAACCGGGTAACTTCGGTACCGGGTGACAGGTTGAGCGCCATGGCTTCTTCGGGCGAGGCATGACCAAGGGTTTTTTCAATCCAGATGGCCCCCGGGTTCATGCCACGTGTGATCATATCCTCGGTAAAGGATGTTAAGCGCGACAGAGCCTGTTCAACGCGCGGTGCGACAAAGGTGCCCGCACCGTGGCGCTGGACCAGAACGCCTTCTTCGACCAGGGCGCGCATGGCATTACGCACAGTCACGCGTGAAATGCCCAGTTCGTTGGCCAGATCGCGTTCGCTTGGCAGGGCGTCGTCAATTTTCAGGATGCCGTCATCAATGACTGCCTTAAGCGCGGTTTGCAGACGACGATAAAGCGGGCCGTGACCGATGTTTTCGATGTCGCGGGCACGCAGGCTGGCGATGACGTCGGCTGTACTGATCATGCGGACACCTTGTGATGATTTTGTGCCAGCAGAATGGCCCCATGCAGGGCGTCATTTTGGGCGGGCACCAATGCGACGCGGATATCGTCTGGCATGCGTTTGGTCATTTGATCGGAAAGCCCGCCCATTAATGACAGCTGTTCTGCGCCGAAATCCCGAAGCTTGCGCAGGATGTTACGATTGGCCGTAACCGCCAGATCAATGATATTGGCGGCAATGGTGTCGCCGTTAAGATCGGCATCGAATACCATCGGGCAGAAGGTGCCATAGTCAGCGGGGCGTGCTTTTTCAGCAAAGGCGACGATCTTTTCGGGGGTGTCGTTGAAATGTTTCATGATGGCGCGCGTCAGATCAGATGATGGCACCAGAGTTTCATGGGCGAGCAGGGCGGTTTCAATGGCGCATCGCCCGATGTGGGCGCCGCTGCCGATATCGGAAATTTCAAAACCCCAGCCAGCTAATGCCAATTCGCGGCCTTTGACAATTGCCTGACCACAAGTTCCCGTGCCAACAATGAGGATGGCACCATCTGCGCCATTATGTGCGCCAAGACATGCAGTATAGGCGTCGGTCGCAAAACAGGCGCTGGCAAAGGGATGTTTATAAGCTTTGGCAAGTTTGCGCTCGCGTTCCAGCGACAGTCCCGCCAGTCCCAATCCGGCATGCAAATCGGCAAGGCGGGGTTTTGCAAGACCGGCTTCGTCAAGTGCCATGGTTGCGGTCGCAATGATTTCGCCAAAGACATGGTCTATGCCAAGGCGGGTATTGGCGCCCCCGCGTGTTGCTTCACCCAAAACAATGCCAGCATCATTGACAATACGTGCGCGGCAACGTGTGCCGCCACCATCAATGCCAAGATAAAGCTTTTCTTTGTGTAAGGTTTGCATGTCGCCCATCCCTAATTGCTGGGATCATAGCAGAGTGGTATCTTAAAAATCAATACCAATATAAATCCACTGACTATAATTATGGTTCCATTTTTGTCTTATGTGTTTGGGGTGTGTTCTGTAGTCATTAAGTCAAATTTTCTATTAATCTATTGATTTAAATTAATTTATTAAGTGTAGATGAGTGATTCTTGTGAAATATTCAGGAAGTGGCTTGTGTCGATGGTATCATAATGGTATTTAATTAAGAGAGGGGGATTGGAAAATGGCATCACGCACTGAAGATTTCGATATGCGCTTTGCCGGGTTGGATCAATGGTCCGACGCCGATTTCCTGATGGCCTTGTGGGAAGGTCAGATGCGCGCGGTCGCATCGCTGGGTCCGGTCCTGACGGATTTGGCGACAGCCGCAAATGGGATAGCACGTCGCCTGGGGGGCGGCGGGCGTCTCGTTTATGTCGGGGCGGGGACGTCTGGTACGGTGGCCTGGCAGGATGCCAAGGAGCTTGGCGGGACGTTTGGCTGGCCCGAAGATATGACGATTGTCATGTTGGCTGGCGGGGTGCAAAGCGCGCCGGGTGTGTTTAATTCCGCCGAAGATGACGCGCAAGCCGCCGAGAACGAAATTACCCAGCATAATATTGGCGAAGGCGATGCCATCATTGCCGTCGCAGCCAGTGGTTCGACGCCTTATACGTTGCGCGCTGTTGAACGTGCACGTGACTGCGGGGCCTTTACCGTTGGTATTTGCAATAATCCCGATGGCAGGCTTTTGACGGCGGCCGAGTGCGGTATTTTCCTTGATAGCGCCCCCGAGGTCATCGCCGGTTCGACTCGCATGGGGGCCGGGACGGCGCAGAAGGCGGCGATCAATATTCTTTCATCACTTGTCATGAACAAGCTTGGGCGCCTTTTTGACAACCTGATGGTGGGTATGCGCGCCGAGAACATCAAGTTGCGTGACCGTGCGATCCGTATCACCGGGCATATTGCCTGCTGTGATCCGGTTACCGCCGAAAACGCGCTTGAACATGCACAATTTGATATCCGCATCGCGGTTTTGATTGCCAAAGGGCATGAAAGCGCGAGAGCCAAAGAGATTCTTGCGATGTTTAACGGAAATCTCCGGACAGCGCTTGAGTATAAGGACTGACATCTGCAGGGATGCCGGTTCGCCGACATTGATCAGAGGAGGCATAAATGTCGAATAAAGTGTTTGCAAAAGGCTTGGCAGCGGCCCTGGCGGCAAGTGTCGCCCTGGTTCCGTTGATGGCATCTGCTGGTGAGCTCGTGATTGAGAGCTGGCGCAACGACGATATTGATATCTGGAACGACAAAATCATTCCGGCATTCAACAAGGTTCATCCTGATATTCAGGTAAGTTTCAAGCCGAGTGCGCCGACCGAATATAACGCCACGGTCAATGCCAAGCTGGCCGGTGGAACCGCAGGTGATTTGATCACTTGTCGCCCGTTTGACGCGTCGCTTGAACTTTACAAACAGGGCAATCTTGCGGCTCTTGATGACCTTAAGGGCATGGATAATTTCTCGTCGGTTGCGAAATCTGCCTGGCAGACCGATGATGGTTCCGTGACTTTCTGTTTGCCGATGGCCTCCGTTATCCACGGGTTCATCTATAACAAGGAAGCCTTTGAGGAAGCGGGCGTCGAAGTACCGACAACCCGCGAAGAATTTTATGCCGTCCTTGATAAGATCAAGGAAGAAGGCAGTTATGCTCCGATGGCAATGGGTACGGCCGATCAGTGGGAGGCCGCAACCATGGGCTTCCAGAATATTGGCCCGAACTATTGGAAGGGTGAAGAAGGCCGCAAAGCCCTGATTGATGGCAGTGCGAAATTCACCGACAAACCGTATGTCGATACCTTTGCTGAACTGGCAAGTTGGTCGAACTATCTGCCAGATGGTTATGAAGCCATTTCATATCCGGATGCACAGAACCTGTTCTCGCTTGGCCGTGCTGCTATTTATCCGGCAGGGTCGTGGGATATTTCACTGTTTAACAGTCAGGCCGATTTCAAATTCGGTGCTTTCCCGCCGCCAGCTGCCGCTGGTTCGGATACCTGCTATATCAGTGATCACACCGATATTGCGCTTGGTCTGAATGCCAAATCGCCAAATGCAGCCGAAGCCAAGGTTTTCTTAGAATGGATGACCGGTTCCGAGTTCGCATCGCTTTATTCGAACGCGCTTCCGGGGTTCTTCTCGTTGTCGAACCACAAGGTCGAGATCAGCGATCCGGTTGCCAACGAATTCGTCAGCTGGCGCCAGAAATGCGAGTCTACCATTCGTAACTCGTATCAGATCCTGTCACGTGGCACGCCGAACCTTGAAAACGAACTGTGGAACCTTTCCGCACAGGTTATCAACGGCACGCTCAGCCCGGAAGAAGCAGGTAAATCTGCCGAAGCCGGTCTTGCCAAGTGGTATGCCCCGCATCAGTAAGGCCTGATTTCAGATGGCAGGCGATTTTTGCGCCTGCCATTCTTTTATCTGCCTATCTGCCGGCATGGTTCCGGATGGTTGTTTCTGATTTTCATGCAATGTGTTGACTGACAAATCAGGCTATGGCTGCCATCATCAATCGGGACGAATATTGACCGGAGACCCCGGTCTCCGTTGGCTTAATTTCGGAAAGACAGGATAAGGTATGGCGCATTCCGGGCCCATGACCGATTGGCGCAAGGCAAAACTGCCTGTGTTTGCCTTTTTGGCACCCGCGACGATCATCTACTCGTTGTTCATGATCTATCCGCTGATCGATTCCATTCGGCTTAGCTTCTATGCCGCGCCAAGTGGCGAGGAACTGGCTTTTGTCGGTTTTGATAACTATCGGACCATTTTGGGCGATCCCGACTGGTCGGCGACGTTCTGGAACAGTTTCTGGAACAATATGAAATTCTTTGCGGTGCATATGCTGGTGCAGAACCCGATCGGGATCGCGCTTGCGGGGATACTAAGCCTGCCGCAATTAAAGTTTCGCAACAGTTACCGCACCTTGATGATCATGCCGACCATGCTTTCGGTGGTGATTGTCGGCTTTATCTGGCAGTTGATCCTTAGCCCGGTTTGGGGCGTTGGTACCGATATCCTTGATATTTTTGGATTAAAATCATTGTTCGGACCGTGGCTTGGCAAGGAAGGATCGGCCTTGATCACGCTTTCCTTTATCTCGGTCTGGCAGTGGGTTGGTATCCCCTTAATGCTGATTTATGCTGCCCTATTGGCGATACCTGACGATTTGGTTGATGCCGCAATCGTTGACGGTGCGACCCATTTCGAAGTGTTCTGGCATATCAAGTTACCCTTAGTTCTGCCGACAGTTGCCATGGTGTCGATCCTGACATTTGTGGGCAATTTCAATGCATTCGATTTGATATATGCGGTAAAAGGTGCGCTGGCCGGGCCGAATTTCTCGACCGATATCATGGGCACATTGTTCTATCGGACTTTCTTTGGCTATCAGTTGCAGCTTGGCAATCCAAGCCTTGGCGCGACTGTCGCGTCATTGATGTTTCTGATCATTCTTGCCGGGGTTCTTTTCTATCTGTTCGCCGTGCAGCGCCGTTTGGCGCGCTACCAGTTGTAAGGGAACGGCAAGATGATGACGAAAAATATCCGCAGGGAAGATATGTCACGGGCAGTGATCGTGCATGCAATCCTGATGACCTATACGCTGGTGGCGCTGTATCCGATCTTCCTTGTGATCATCAACGCATTCAAAACCCGCAAGGGCATTTTCCGCGATCCGATGGGCCTGCCCAATGCCGAGACCTTTAGCCTTGAGGGTTTCACCAAAGTTTTGGCGAAATCAAATTTCGAGGTGTTTTTTTTCAACAGCTTCAGCGTCACGATCATAACGATTGCCGTTGTCTTGCTGTTGGGTGCGATGGCCGCATGGGCCTTGTCGGAATACAAGTTCCCCGGTAGCACCTGGTTGGCCCTTTATCTGGCGATTGGTATTATGGTGCCGATCCGCTTGGGGTCGGTGTCGATCCTGAACCTGATTGTTGATTTGGGCCTGATCAACACATTGACAGCACTTGTGTTGGTCTATGTGGCGCAAGGATTGCCGCTGGCAATCTTTATCCTGACGGAATTCATGCATCAGATTCCCAAAGACCTGAAAGAAGCCGCCCGTTGCGACGGAGTAGGTGAATTCAAGATTTTCTTTGCGATCATTTTGCCGCTGATCCGGCCTGCCGTGGCAACCGTTGCCGTTTTTACCATGATCCCGATCTGGAACGATCTTTGGTTCCCGCTGATTCTGGCGCCCGGCGATGGCAAGCAGACGATCACGCTGGGTATTCAGCAGTTCATTGGTCAATACGTGACCGACTGGAACGCTGTTCTGGCGTCGCTGAGCCTTGCGATCATTCCGATCATGATCCTTTATCTGATTTTCTCCCGACAGCTCATTCGCGGCCTGACATCTGGCGCGGTGAAATGATTGTTGGTGTGACAGGAGCATTTTAAATGGCTGATTTGAAACTGGACCAGATTCGCAAAAGCTATGGCGCTGTTGATGTGCTGCATGGCATTGATCTGGATGTTGAGGATGGCGAGTTCGTTGTCTTCGTTGGTCCGTCGGGCTGTGGTAAATCGACCTTGCTGCGCATCATTGCCGGTTTGGAAGATATCACCGGTGGCGATTTGATGATTGACGGGGATGTGGTCAACGCCAAAAGCCCGCGTGATCGCGGGATTGCCATGGTGTTTCAGTCCTATGCGCTTTATCCGCATATGACGGTCTATAAGAACATGGCATTCGGCTTGAAACTGGCCAATCACGACAAAGGGGCGATTGATCAGCGCGTGCGAGAAGCCGCCCGTATCCTGCAACTTGATCAATTGCTGGATCGCCGTCCGTCGGAACTGTCTGGCGGGCAGCGCCAGCGTGTTGCCATCGGGCGGGCAATTGTGCGCCAGCCAAAGGTCTTTCTGTTTGATGAACCACTTTCCAATCTGGATGCGGCCCTGCGTGTTCAGACGCGTCTTGAAATTGCGAAGCTGCATCAGAAACTAAAATCGACGATCGTTTATGTCACCCACGATCAGGTCGAGGCCATGACACTGGCCGACAAGATCGTTGTTCTGAATGCTGGTAATGTCGAGCAGGTCGGGTCACCGATGCAGCTTTATCATCATCCGCAAACCCGTTTTGTCGCGGGGTTCATCGGGTCACCAGCGATGAATTTCACCACGGTGCGGATTGATGCGGTTGAGCCGGGCAAGGTGACCGTCACCGTTCCGGGGGGAGCCAAAGCCATTCTGCCATTCGATGTTCCGGCTGGTGATATCGGCAAGGATGTCGAGATGGGCATTCGCCCCGAACATCTATCGCTGGGCGAGACGGGAGCCGTTTCGGTGACGGGCGAGGTTGATGTGGTCGAGAAACTTGGCGACTCTACGTATCTGTATTTGAAACTTCCGAATGAGGACCGTTTTACAGTGCGCGGGCCGGGGCACAGCCGGGTAAAACTTGGTGAAACGATTAGTGCGGCGGCGCAAGCCGGTGCCGCGCATTTGTTTGACATCAATGGCAAGGCATATGCCAAACTTGAATGCCCAGCAGAATTTAGCGCTGATGACTAGGTGTTGTTTACATTCATTGACAACA
>NZ_JFKB01000023.1 GCF_002115745.1 Thalassospira alkalitolerans | reverse complement strand
GACTGACAACGTTGAAGATCTAAAGATCAAAATGCAGTTATTCGCGTGATGATCGAAAGCCGCGATGCCGAGGGCAATAGCTGGTCCGCCGTCGGTGTTTCGAGCAACATTATCGAAGCGTCCTATAATGCGCTTCGCGATTCGATTACCTATAAATTGTTCAAATCGGGTGTGCGCAGCCAGCACGCGTGATGTTGGGGCATCGCCCGAAATGACGGGGCGATTGACGTTTAGAACAAACGGGCGCGGAAATTTCCGCGCCCGTTTGTTTAGTTGTGATGCGAGTGCCCGTGCCCGTCATTGTGATGATCATGGTTGTGCGGGGTACCGAAGCGTTTCGCCATGAAACTTAGCAAATCAATATCGGCGCGTTCGGTCATCGAGACATAGGTAAATGTCATGGTTTCGCGTTCTTCGATCATGCTGCCGGGAAAAGGCAGATAGGCCAGTTCGCGGGTGGCAAAGGCCGGGCAGGCGGTGCCGATTTGCCAATTGGTGGTGATTTTGGCATCGACCAGATGCATGGTCAGGCCATCCTTGCCCTTGCGCTGGAACGCAATATCGGCAAGGCGCAGATAGCTTGCCTTATCCTCGGCCTTGCGGAAACCTTCGACAAAGCTTGATGACAGGATTTTCAGTTCTTCGGCGTGATCGGCATCGCTTTGGCCGTGGACATGGGAATGCAGGTGGTCGTGATCCGGGGCATGGTTATGCCCCGGTCCGTGTGTGTGATTATGATGCGCATGATCATGATCGTGATCGTGATTATGGGGGTGATGGGTGTGATCATGGGGCATTTGGTTACTCCACATCCGGGCCGGTGGGGATGGTGACCGGTTTGTCGATGATGCCTTTGTGCGATCCCATCTTGCCGTGCGACACAAGGGTGCCCAGCACATCGACAATCACGCGCGTTGCCAGCAAGGCGGTGATGTCCGAGCAATCATAGGGCGGGGAAACTTCGACGACTTCGAGGCCGCAAATGCCTTCGGCGGCAACGAGTGACACTAGTTCCAACGCTTCACGCGGCAGGAAACCGCCGGGTTCGGGCCAGCCGGTGCCGGGGACAAAGCCGCAATCCACACTGTCGATATCAAACGAGATATAGACCGCATCGGCATCTTTCCACGCCAGTTCAAGGGCGCGTGCGGCGGTTTCGGCAAGGCCGAGTTCCTCGACATCGCGCATGGTAAAGATGTTGGTGTTGCGCTGACGGGCAACTTCGACCCCTTCGCGCGGGACCTGCCAGCCACCAATACCGACCTGCACAAGGTTAACCGCCGGGACATTGATCAGATCGGTGGCATGGAACCAGGGCGTGGTGTGCATGCGTTCATCCAGATCTTTTTCCTGAATGTCGATATGGCGGTCGAAATGGACGATGCCGATGCGCTTGGATGTGCATTGCGCAATGCCGCGCACGCAGGGGAAGCCGATAGAATGATCGCCGCCAATCATGATTGGCAATGCGCCGCTTGACGCGACGTGGCTGACCGCACGGGTGATTTGATCAAAGGTTTTTTCGATATTGGCCGGGATGGTGAAAACATCGCCAACATCACATAGCGTCATCTGTTCGCGAAGATCGACCCCCATTTCATAGTTATAGGGGGTGTAAAGTGCCGAAATCTTGCGCAGTGCCTGTGGGCCAAATCGTGTGCCCGGGCGGTATGTGGTGCCGCCATCAAATGGAATGCCGATGATTGCCGCGTCATAGGCGCCGACCTGTGTGACGTCTTCGATATAGGGGGCTTTTAAAAACGTATTGATCCCGGCGTAATGGGGCAATTCGCCGCGGGCAAATGTCGGGATTGATTTATCGGTCAGGCAATCTGATCCGGTAAGGCCCATGCGAAGGGCCCATTGTTTTTCCTTTTCCCATGCCGCCGAGGGCAGCAGGGCTTCTTTTTCGGCCGATTTCCAACCGCGCAATTGCAGCTTGTCGAAATTCGGGTGGTGATGGCGGGTTGTGACGGGGGCGGCCGGTTGGCCAGCTACGCGATGTCCACGGGTATTTTTTGGGGCAAAGAAATTGCGCATGGTTGTTTCCTTCCGGGTTGGGTCAGTCTTTGTTGGGGCGTCTTATGGTGTTGGGGCGGTTGCCATCAGGGCAGCCGATAAATTCATGCCATCGGTTTCATCGAATACGCGCCCGGGAATGGGCGGCGGGGCCGAGGCAAGATCGATGGGCAGGTCATATGTGATGGTCGCGCCATAGGCTTCGGGCGCGTGCGGATCGTCGCGCAACTTGTCAAACACCAGCATGCGGGTGCCGAGTTTGAAGGCCTCATGAATGTCATGGGTGACCATAAAGATCGTCATGGCATGCGTTTTCCACAGGCCGAGCAATAATTCATGCATGTCGTTGCGAATGCCGGGATCAAGGGCACCAAATGGTTCGTCAAGCAACAGGACGCCGGGCTTCATCGTCAAAGCCTGCGCGATGGCAAGGCGTTGCTGCATGCCGCCTGAAAGCTGGCTGGGGTATTTGTTGGCTGCGGGCGAAAGTCCGATGGTTTCAAGTAATTCGGCAACATCGTTACAGGCCTGTTTGCGCGCATTGCCAAACAGGCGACCGGTAAATTTGCGGGCGGTGAATTCCGCACCAATCATCAGGTTTTCGGCGACAGTCAGATGCGGGAAAACCGAATAGCGTTGAAAAACAATGCCGCGATCCGGGGTGGGTTGTTGTGGCAGTGCCTTGCCATCCATCAGGATGTCACCGCCGCTTGGCAGTTCTTGCGACAGCAACAATCGCAAAAAGGTTGATTTGCCACAGCCCGACGCCCCGACAAGGGTGCAAAATGCCCCGGTTTCGATATCAAGATTGATGCGTTCAAGCACCGGGTATTCGCCGTAGGACTTGGTCAGGTTACGGATCATGAATTTGGGGTCGCTCATTACAGACTTTCCCCCGCCAGATGGTTCCACGGGAAGGCCTTGAGCGATGTTTTGAGCAACAATCGGTCAATGACAAAGGCCAGAAGCGTGATCCAGATGACATAGGGCAGGATCACATCCATGGCGAGGTAACGGCGCACCAGAAATATGCGATAGCCAAGGCCGCTGGTTGATGCAATGGCCTCGGCCGAGATTAGGAAAATCCATGCCGGGACAAGGCCAAGCCGGATGGCCGTGATCAGTTTTGGCAGGATTTGCGGCAATACCAGGCGGGTGATCATTTGCCATGTCGAGGCGCCAAGCGTTTCGGCCTTGATGATCAATTCACGCGGGATATCCATCACGGCCTGTGCGACGGACCGGATCATCACCGGTGCGGTGCCAAGGGTGATCAGCATCACCTTGGATGTTTCGCCCAGCCCGAAAATTATGAACAGGATTGGCAATATGGTGATCGGCGGGATTAACGATATGGTTGCGACAAACGGGGCAAACCCGCGCCGTATATGGGGGATAAAGCCAATGGAAATGCCAAGGCAGATGGCCAGAAGCGTTGATATGGCAATGCCAACGGCAAGCCGTGACAGACTGTCAGTGGTATCAATCCATAACAGATAGTCGCCGGATCGTTTGTCGGCTTCAAACCCCATGCGCCACATTGCATCCGCCATGCGGCCAAGCGACGGCAGTAATTTGTCCGCCGGGTTATCGGCCCGGCGCAGGTGGCTTGCGATGGCGTATATCCCGATCAAAAGTGCAAACGGAATAGCGCCTAGCAATATGGCCGTGGGTCTTGACAGGGTACGATTGATGATACGCATGGCCGTCACCTTGCTATGGCAAAAACGGGTAGGCGAATTCGGGGATGTTCGACCATCCTGACCACGGCAACCGGTGCAATGAAATGCCGCCGGGGCGCAGGATGGCCGACAGAGTGTTGATGGGGTCGCGGGCCGGTTTTAAAGGTCGCCTTTGGCGGCCATGTCCATATAGGTCGTGTTGAATTTCAGCTTCACATTGGCGGTGTCACCATAGATGCTGCCATCGGGGAAGCTGACGCCGACAAATTCAGGGCCGGGGGCGCCTTCGCCAAGGATGCCTTTGTCGAACAGGAATTCGGCGACGAATTTCATAGTGCCGGGAAGCTCCGCCGATTTGGTGAATTCGATGGCCTTTTCCGGGGTGAAGAACATCGCGGTGCTGGCAAGTTGGGCATCATATCCGGCAAGATCGGTGCCCGATGCCTCGGCCATGGCGGTGCGCGCGGCAATGCCGTCATCGGTATCGGATGCCATGATGCTCATCAATTCGTACCATGCACCGACCAGTGCCTTGCCAAAGGCCGGATTGTCGGCAAGGGTTTGGGTGTTGACCATCATGATATCGATGATTTCGCCCGGGATACCAGCACTGTCAAAGACCAGCTTGGCGTTGTCATAGGCTTCGATTTCCGACAGAAGCGGGTTCCATGTCACAACCGATGTGACATCGTCGGTGGCATAGGTTGCAATCATGTCGGCATCCGACGTGTTGACGACGGTGACGTCCTTTTCCGATAGTCCGACTTTTTCAAGTGCGCGTGCCAACAGGTAATGCGAAACGGAAAGTTCGACCAGATTGACGTTCTGGCCCTTGATTGCGGCCAGATCATCGGCATTTTTCAAGATGATGCCGTCATTGCCGTTGGAATAGTCACCGACAATCAATGCGGTGGTATCGACCCCGCCACCAGCCGGGATCGACAAGGCATCCATATTGGTCATGGAGCAACCGTCATATGCGCCAGCGGTGTATTGGTTGATCGATTCAACATAATCGTTGATTTGAACGATATCGACGGAGATATCGTATTTATCAGCCCATTTTTTCATGATGCCGCTGTCTTGCAGATAGCTCCACGGCATCCAGCCGACATAGATCGACCAGCAGACTTTGAAATCGGTTTTTTCCTCGGCCCAAGCGGGTTGGGAAATCAAAGAAGCGGAAAGAATGGCGGCAAGCGAAAGTGTTTTAAAAAACGTCTTCATAATGTGTGCGCTCCTGCTTGTTTTGCAGATCATTTTAAGGATCAGTCAATTCAAGAAAGGCTCTTGCACACAGACCGGGAGAAGGTTTGTGCGCGACAAACCTGTGCAGTTGTCTCCCGGGATTTTGGCCCGCCGTGTTACCGACCTATCATGTGTTGGTCGGCTTGCGCCTCTTGGACCAGCATTCCTTATCGGAACCGGAACCCTAGGCGCGCTGCACGGTAAAGTAGAAGCAATGCATATGCCAGACGTCGAAAATCGGGTAAAATTTGCAGCTAATACATTGAAAATAAAAAAAATATTGATTTTTTGAGACGGAGTGATGGTGTGGGGTGGATAGGGCTTACACATATTTATTGATCAAAAAATAATCATAAAATTTAAAATGACTAATATTTGAACAATTATCATTGGCGCAATGTGTGCTGGCATCGCGCATTGGCTTTTGATAAAGAAACGCCAATATTGACGGGTATACCTGCATATTACCCATTCAAAGACCGGAGATTTCGTAGGATGAGCGACGTCGCAGACGCGGCTATACCCGAAGGTGCAAGCCCGGAAACCGGCGGTATTGCCAATCCGCCGGTGATTATTCTGATTGAACCGCAGCTTGGCGAGAATATTGGCAAAGCGGCGCGGGCAATGCTTAATTGCGGGTTGGTGGATTTGCGTCTTGTGCGGCCGCGCGATGGCTGGCCCAGTGCCGCGGCGACGGCCAATGCGTCGGGTGCTGATATCGTTGTCGACAATGCCAAATTGTTTGATCGTGAAGAGGACGCGCTGGCCGATTTGAATCGGGTTTATGTCACGACCGCGCGTACGCGTGATGCGATCAAGCCGGTGTTTACCCCCCGGGGTTTGGCGCCAGAATTGCGCGCCAATGTTGCGCGTGGTGAAAAGGTCGGGGTTTTGTTTGGCCCGGAACGCACAGGGGTGCGCAACGAGCATGTGTCGATGGCCGATGCGGTGATAACAGTGCCGCTTAATCCCGGTTTTACGTCGCTTAATCTGGCGCAGGCAGTGTTGTTGATCGGGTATGAATGGTGGCAGGCCGGTGTTGCCGTGCCGGAATACCAGATGTTGATGAATGATACTTTTCCCGCAACCCGGGACGAGATTGAATTGATGTTTGGTCATCTGGAAACAGAATTGGATCAATCCGGGTTCTTTCGGGTTGAAGCCAAAAAGCCGCCGATGATGCGCAATATTCGCAATATCTTTAACCGGTCAAACCTGACCCATCAGGAAGTGCAAACTGTACGCGGCATGATTGTCGCGATGTGCGGGGCAAAGCACAGAAAAAAATCCTGAGAGAAAAGACCCTAAACAAAACTGTGGCACCGGGGGGTGACGGTGCCACAGATCAATCACATGCCATAACCTGACGGTAATCTTGGCAGCAAAACCGTATTATCGGCTATCCATGCGATAGATTTTGTCGGGATTTGGCTTTGCCTGCCAGGGAAGGCCGGAATTTTGCCAGCCATTTATGATGCGCAGGCCTTTTTGTTTGCCGTCTTTGGCGGCACTTCCCTGAAAACCATGGATGACGTAGCGGGCATTTTCAAATCCGTTTTCACGCAGGAAGCGGGCGCTGGGCTCGCCCCGTTCGCTGCCGGATCGGCACATGGTGATGATCGTTGCGGTGTTATCCATGCCGCGCTTGGCAAGGGCGGTTTTGATATCGGCGATGAAATCGGGGTTTTGATACATGCGAAAACGGTTCTTTTCGCTATCCCACTGGCTGCGATCAACCATCAAATAGGGAATGTTGGCGTCAACCGCATCGGTAAAGCCGATAAACATGATTTCGATCGGGTCGCGCACATCAATAAACAAAACCGGGGTTTCGTCATTCTGGCTCATTTCATAGGCTTGGGCGGTGCTAAGGCCCATATCCTGCGCCTGGCTTGTGGTTGGTAACCAGATCATAAGGGCCAGTGTCAGGGTTATGAGGGCATAAACCGGATGTTTCATGAAACGGTTTCCTTGTGTGTTTAGGGCGGGGTCTTTGAGTCAGGACCAAATGCTTGGGCTTAGAACGAGAAGACCCGGCTGCCTGCCTGTGTCATCAGTGCCGCCATTTCAGGCGGGGTTGCGACATCAATGCCGGTACGAAGATCGGTTTTGGCGTGATCGCTGTTGGGCAGGTAAAGGGCACAAACGCTGACGCTGGCGCCGCCATCAATCAGCTTGGCCATCAATTGTTCCGGGGTGGCGTTTTTGGGTTTCAGTGGCGGGCTTTGCATATTGGCAAGCGCCAGATCGCCAGCCTTGTCACACAGCAGAACATTTACTGGTGTGCCGCCTGCCTGCATGGCATTGCCCAAAACCATGGCCATGCCCTGTGTTTGAAGGGACGGGCTGGTCAGGATGATCAGGGCGCGGGATGGCACCCCGTTGTCGGCAGCGTTGGCGGCCGTGATGGATGTCGCGGCGATCAGGGGAAGACCGGCAATGACGGCAAAGGCAAGTCCGGCGATCCGGGTGCGGAATGGACTCATGGCAAAACCTCATACATTAATATATTAGAATGTTGTATTAGTATATTTTGGCCCACCGTAAAATGACGTCTGTCAATTCCGGTGTTTTTTATTGCAGGAGATTTTAGGGGCATCAAATGGCCCGGTCTGCCCTGTTTCGGGTGCGTTGCTCGTTGCATGGCCGGGTTGCCGGGGCAGGGCTTAAGGCTGGTAAAGCGATCAAAACCGCCGAAATCAGGCGAAAACGGTGTGCCGGCCGGGGGTGATTTCCGTTTGACTCTTGGGCAATCATCTTTATATTGCGCCTCACTTCCGAGAAAGTGGGGCGAGAAAGGTGTTTTCGTCCCCGTTCCTGTTTGTGCTATGCGCATCTGGAAACTATCGGGACAATAAAGTGATCTTATAAAAAAGAGAGTACCAAAATGTCGAAACGTATTGCTGCAAAGCATAAGATTGACCGCCGCCTTGGCGTGAACCTTTGGGGTCGCGCAAAATCGCCGCTGAACAAGCGCGAATATGCACCGGGCATGCACGGCGCAACGCGCCGTAAAAAACCGACCGATTATGGTATCCAGTTGTTCGCCAAACAGCAGCTTAAAGGCTACTATGGCAGCATCTCTGAAAAACAGTTCGTGCGTTACTTCAAAGAAGCATCACGCCGTCCGGGTGATACCTCGGAAACGCTGGTTGGTCTTCTTGAGACCCGTCTCGATGCCGTTATCTATCGTATGAAATTCGTTCCGACCGTGTTTGCAGCGCGTCAGTTCGTTAACCACGGTCACATTCTTGTCAATGGCAAGAAAGTCACCATTCCTTCTTATCTTGTTAAAGAAGGCGATGTTGTCGAAGTCAAACAGGCTTCGCGCGAAATCCCGATGGTTATTGAAGCTGCCAGCCTGAACGAACGCGACATTCCGGAATATGTCGACGTTGACGCGAAGGCCTTCAAAGGTACCTTCGTTCGCGTCCCGAAATTTGCAGAAATTCCGTATCCGGTTCTGATGCAGTTGAACCTGGTCGTCGAATTCTACTCGCGTTAATCCTTACGGGTTTCGCGAAGACGAACACAAAACGCCCGCTGGAAACAGCGGGCGTTTTGCTTTTGGTACTTTGGTGCGGATATACAAAACCCCCGAACGGTTTTCCGTCCGGGGGTTTTGTTTTGCGTGCTTTGCGTGTTTTCCGCGTTCAGCCCTTGCCGTCATGAGTCCTTTGGCGGCGCGAGTTGTTCGGATGCCTGTTGGGCACCTGCGGCGATGGCGTCGTGTTTTTGTTCGGGGGTGGCGTCGGCGGGCACATCGACCTTTACATTGCGCGATGCCATGTGGATGCCGTTTTCCTTGAACATCGCCAGAACGCTTTCATATACGGTTTTGCGGATGGTGAATTGTTCGCCGGGTTTGGATGTGTATTTCAGCCCGATCACCATGTTGAATTCTTCCATCCGACGCACCCCCTGTGATTTCAGGGGCTCGATAAAGCTGTGGCCGATCAGCGGATCGGTCAGAAGGTCGGCAGACAGTTTTTTGACCAGTTTCTTGATCTTGTTCACATCGGTTTCAAACGGAACACGAAATTCCAGTTTGACGATCACCCAGTCCCGGCTGTGGTTGATGATCGATTTGATTTCGCCAAACGGGACGGTCTGAAGCGGGCCACGATGATGGCGCAGCTGCATCGAACGGATCGATATATTTTCGACCCGCCCGCGAAGGTTTTCGACTTCGATATATTCCCCGATCCGAAACGCATCATCGAGCAGGAAGAAAACCCCCGCCACAACATCCCGCACAAGTGCCTGACTGCCGAAACCGATGGCAAGGCCGACAACACCGGCACCGGCGATCAGCGGGCCGATATCAACCCCCAATGAGGACAGGGTAACCATGATGACCATGATAAGGATCACGGTCAGGGCAAAGTTCTTAAGCAGCGGAAGAAGTGTTTGAACCCGCGAAAGCCCCGTTCCGCCACCTTCGCCGTTCGCGTGGCTGGCCGTGCCACCTGTTTGGCTGTTCATGCGTTCGTCCAGAACGGCCTTGATCAGTGACCAAAGCAGATCGGCAATCAGCACGATCATGATGATTTCGGTCGAGGCATCAATGGCACGCGCGATAATCCCGGCATCTTCGGCCAGTGCCAGCCGATCAAGTCCCCAGATGCGCCAGAAACTGGCCAATACAAAGACAAGGGCCAATAATCGTACCCCGCGTTTTAGTACCGGGGTCAGAACCGGAATCTCGGGGGGGACGGGTTTGAATTCTTCTTCTTCCTCAATCGCGATGGCGGCGGCGCGGGCGTTGATTTCCGCGGCTTTGGCCTCGGCCAGTTTGGTTTTTTTGCGGTGATTGCTTTCGATGATGTTGCGTATGATGACATCAAACAGGCAGGCAATACCAATCGCCAATAACCCCTTCATGATGCGGTCCGCGGCCAGTATTGCCGTGGCGCCCAGCGCGATCAGATAGGCGCAAACAATGATCGGCCATAGCCGCGCAATAGAGGTCGGCAGAGCAAGTTTTTCAACGTCGTTGGCCGTTTGGTGATTTGCGAAATAACGGCCTAGTGAAAAGGCTGCAACGCAGAAAGCCAGCACGCCGATGATAACGGCAATGTCAAACAGGACAATATCGCCACGGATTATTGGCGGGGCCTGACGGAAAACACCCGCCAGCGCAAAAGCAAAAAGCGATACGCCGCTTGCGATTGAAAGGGTGCGGGTCAGGGTGGCGGCAGATTGCGGATCAACATTGATCATCCGCAACCCTTCGGCACGCGGGGCAAACAGGAACTGCAAAGCGATCATGATAATGCGCAGAACAAAGAACGCGCCAAGCATGGAAAGCATGGCGGCCTTCATGATCGGTACCCAGTCAAAGACCATAAAGGTGCCGATGGACCCAATCGCAAAGACTGTTAAAGACAGAAGCGACAGAATGCACAGAATTGCCATCTGGCGCAGGCGATCGGTAAAGCGCGTGGGATTTTGGGATTCAAGATAGGCGCATAGCGGGGTCGTGGCCCGGCGATAGAAGAATTCCAAGATCAGGCCGACACCAACAAAGATTGCCGTAAATAACACAATGCGCATCAGGCCATTGCGCCCGAAATCCGATGCCATGAATTCACGGGTTTGTGCGAGTTCATCGGGGAAGGCTTTCAGGCCCTCAAGGGTTTCGGCGATACGGTTGCGGGTGCGGGCAACCCCTGCATCAAGAAACTGGTAGTAACTGAAAGCATTATCCGCAGTTTGGAGCACGGTTTCGTTCGGCGGTACGCTGCTGGTATCGTTCTGGTTGGTGATTGCCTGCATCAGGGCGGCCTGCGCCTGGGCGGGATTGTTGATACCGGGCAGGGCAACAAGTGATGGCAGCAGCAATAGCCACAGTCCGAGACAAATCAGGATTCTTGTTGTGATTTTCATGTCGCCCCTGTCCAACATCCTGTTCGTAAAACGAATTCCCCTTTCGAAGATGGGGCAGATATTGGCGGGATTCAAGCGATAGATTTGCAACTTTAAGATGATTTTGCGTGATGCAGACCATAAAAAACGCACCGGGAAAAACACGGCGCGTTTTAAATCATGGGTCGTCAGACCGGGTGCGGTCGGCCTTAGGCAGCAACGGCAACACCCTTGTCTTTCATATGTTGTCCCAATTCGCCCGAGGCAAACATTTCACGAACGATGTCACAACCGCCCACGAATTCACCTTTGACGTAAAGCTGCGGGATGGTCGGCCAGTTCGAGAAATCCTTGATGCCCTGACGGATGGCTGGATCGACAAGGATGTTGATGTCCTTGAACGGAACGCCCAGTTCGGAAAGAACCTGAACGACGGCGGCCGAGAAACCGCATTGCGGGAACATAGAGGTGCCCTTCATGAACAGAACGACGTCGTTATCGTTAATGTCCTTCTGGATGCGCTCGAAAACCGGATTGTCGGTCATGATAATTGTCCTTGGCTGCAAGGCGGCGATCTCTCTGCCGCGATATTTCAGTTTATGGTTTTATGGCCAAAGATATGGCTTGAAGGGGCGGTTCTGTCAACTCTTGGCGCGCATTCGCCGTGCGGTGTTTAGATTATCCCAGGTGAAAACGCCAAGTCCAATCCAAACCAGCCCATAGGTTATCATATGGGCAGTGGTGAATGTTTCGCCAAATAACAGCACGGCGACAAAGAATTGAATCGTCGGATTGAGGTATTGCATCAGGCCAAGAGCCGAGAATTTCATGTTCCGCGCGGCAAAGGCAAACAGGATCAGCGGCACCGTGGTAATTGCACCCAAAAGAATAAGCATCACATCGCTGCCGATTCCCAAATGGCCAAACATCATGTCACCCGATGCATTTAGCCAAATCAGATAGCCAAAGGCAAACGGGGTCAGGACCAGGCATTCGACAAACAGCCCGGCAATTGGATCGGCGGGAACGAATTTTCGGATGACGCCGTAAAACCCGAATAGCAGTGCCAGACTAAGCGCGATCCACGGCAGGGAACCAACAAAGATCAACAGGTTCAAAACACCGGCACAACAGATAATGACCGATATGATTTGAACACGGTTAAGCCGTTCACCAAAGAAGACCCGGCCCAAAATCAGCATGATCAACGGCATGATGTAATAGCCGAGGCTGGCTTCAAGTGCGTGGCCGATATGAACCGCCCAGATATAAATCAGCCAGTTGCCCGCGATTAGAAGGCTGCTGAGGAACAGTAATCCCATGGTGCGTGCGGATGACAACAGCTCCCAAAGCTTTGCCCGGCGTCCCAGCGCAAAGACCAGCAGCAACGTCAGGATGACCGACCACAGGATGCGATGGGCCAGAATTTCAAACGGCCCGGTAAAGCCGATGATTTTGAAATAAAGGCCCAGAAAGCCCCAAATGGTAAAGGCACCAAGCCCGGCCAGTGGACCGGCACCAATCAGAGCCGGTTTTTGGGATGAAGACATTGTTGCTGAACCATGGTCATTCTTGTGGGGCCAAAGGTGGCTATCTTGTTGGGCTGGAAAGGCCCGTATTTCCGCAATGTGTGGTGGTCTTTGGTGGCGGTTGCTGGTCTTGATCAGGGTGGTATTTGAATATTAAGGGCACCGAAAGTCCGTTCGGCGCCCTTATCTGATTTTGCGGTTGCGATCATGGGGAGCGGTCGCAATCGGTCGGTATGCGGTCGGTTTTATTGGCCCGTTATTCCGGGGCGGAAGTCTGCAGGGCAAGGGCGTGAAGATCGCCCCCCATTTTGCCTTTAAGGGCGGAATAGATCATCTGATGCTGCATCACGCGGGTTTTGCCGCGGAAGGATTCGGATACGACAATGGCCGCATAATGATCACCATCGCCGCGCAAATCCTCGATGCGAACCTCTGCATCGGGAAGGGCTTCCTTGATCATCGTTTCAATTTCGTGGGCTTCCATGGCCATGGCGTGCATTCCTTATGATTGATCGGGCGTATTTTTGCCGTCCGACGATATTTGTTAATTCTGGTATATGTTGTCCCTGTGGGGGCTGTCAATTTCTGCAAACGCCATGATGGACAATGTGCCAGACGATACGGTGATGCTTGTGTTTGGTGCCATATTGCGCTAGGCAAGGGGCGGTTGCGCACACCCGCCATCCGCAGGGCTTTGGTCCATGGTAAAGTGTTGCAGACGAAATTTTTTCGGTTCTCCGTCTTCTTTGACGCCGGACCGGCAATGCGGATACCCGGCCTCCTCTGTCAGGAGACGAAGATGACCCGAATTTCAAATAACCTGAACGAAGGCCGCCCCGATACACCGGCGGACCAGACCGAGTTGCTTAAAGCCCAGGCCCGACGCCTGCGCAAGGCATTGGCAACGCGCGATGTCGAGGTTTCGCACGCCGGCAGTCTGGAATTATTAGCGCAAAGCCACGGGTTCCGTGACTGGAACACGGCGGTTGCTATGACTCGGCGCAACATCCCAACCCATGTGGCTGATCTTGGCATCGGCAAACGTTTTGCCGGATCGTACCTTGGCCATGCGGTAAGCGGTGATATTCGCAGCGTAAATACCACCCCGGTTGGCGGTGTTTACCGGGTGGAAGTGCATCTGGATGAGGCCGTCGATGTGGTGGCATCTGACCGATTTACCGGATTTCGACAGCGCATTGGCGCACGGATCAATGAATTTTGTGAACCGGTGCTGACCAACGGGCAACGCGGCCCGGGGCTATCGATTGATATTCTGCTTTAAAGCGGTGGCACAATTTATTCCCAAGATCACGGATCAAACCCTCCGGCTGCTGCCAAAGGCAGCCGGAGCATACGTGCTGGTGATTGACCTGCCCGGTGACATTGCCCTTCAAAATAAACGGTTTGCGGGAACGGTCTTGCATAAAGGCATTTACCTTTATTGCGGCAGTGCCAAGGGGCCGGGTGGTATTGCGGCACGGGTGAAACGTCATTGCCGGGCGGATAAGAAACCGCATTGGCATGTTGATGAATTGACATCAAACGGGGTCGGGCAGGTGGTTTCGGTCCTTGTCGTGCCGGGCGGCAATGAATGCGACTTGCGCACCTCCCTTAGTACCGTTCCCGGTGTTGAGGCACCGGTACATGGTTTTGGCAGTTCGGATTGCAAATGCTGCCCTGCGCATTTGTTGCAGGCTGGTAACCCGGATGCAGCAATCGTTTACCTTGCGAGCATGTCCTGATCCCGGTGGGCCGGGAAATAATTGATATAAAGACAAAAACCGATGGCGGTGCAGATTATTTGCGCGCGGTGCCAATCGTGCCTTCAATCAAGGGGCGAAACCCGGATGCAAGGATTTTGGGGCCAAGCCTTCTCATCAAGGCATTGCGCAGCCATACACCGATCGTACCGCGGATTTTGGCAAAGCCCATGCGTTGCAGGGATTGTTGTTGTACCCAATGGGCTTCGGGTTGGCGGGATTGCTGCCAGTTGGCAAGGGCGGTTGCGATATCGGGATTTCCCCGAAGCGCATCGGCCAGTGCAATGCCATCTTTGATCGATTGGGTTGCGCCCTGTGCCATGGTCGGCAGGGTGCCATGTGCTGCATCGCCAATCAGGGCAATCCGCCCCGTGACCCATTCGGGCATGAGCATCTGTTGCAGGCGGCCTTCATGAACTTTGCTGTCGGGGGCGAGTGTTTTTAGCATATCGCGCACCGGGCCATCGAACCCGGCAAAATGATTGGCAAGCTGGTTTGTGGGCAGATTGCGAATCTTTTCCGCCGAGTCAAAAGTGCTGGCATAGATATAGAACCGGTTGTCGCCAATCGGCATCACCAGAATAACCTGCCCGTGGCCAACAATGAATTTTGGCGCAGTCAGGCCAAATGGATAATCGGTAATCCAGCGCCAGCAGATATAACCGGTCGGTTGGGGGGTGTGTTCGGTGCCAAAAGCCAGTTGGCGCACCGTTGAATTAATGCCGTCTGCGCCGATGACAAGATCAAAGGCATTCTGCGTGCCATCGGTGAAGGTCACCTGCGCCTGATCGTTTTCATCGTTAATTTCGGACACGGATAATCCAAAGTGGATTTTGGGCGTGGTCAGCTTGGCGCAAAGAATATCGTGAAAATCGCTGCGCGACAGGGCTTGGAACGTTGGCCAGCCGAGTTTTTCAGTTTCGACGGAAAACAGTTTGCGGTCACGATGGTCGAAATAATCCAGCCGGGGAAAGACACAGGATTTGGCGGCAACGTCTTGGTCAATGCCAAGGGATTTCAAGGCCGCAATCGCATTGCCGGGCAGGTGCAATCCGGCCCCGGCTGGTTCCCAGCCGTCAAGGGCCTCGACGATGGTGATGTCGTACCCATCCCCTTGCAGGGCAATAGCCGCAGAAAGACCGGCAATGCCGCCCCCGACAATCAAAATTTTCATGGCTGTGCCCTTGGCTGAAACGTGAAGGCACTACTTATGCGGGTGGAACGTTACCATGCGCTTAAGGCACATATCATTCTGTGTCGCTGTAAACAGGGCGCCAGCACATACTTTAAATTATTGAAACGCAACGATAATGCGGATCAGCCGCCCGTCATACTCATATGGCGGCCAACGGCTGGTTTCTGGCCTTTGCGGTCGATGATGAAATCATGGCCCTTGGGTTTGAGCAGCATGGCTTCGTCAAGCAGGTGGTCAAGTGATTCAGGGTCACCAGAGCGCAGGGCTGCACGAAGGTCAACGTGGTCTTCCTGACCCAGACACATATAAAGCGTGCCGGTACAAGTCACACGCACCCGGTTGCAGCCTTCGCAGAAATTATGGGTCATTGGCGTGATAAAGCCCAAGCGCCCACCGGTTTCGGCTACGGTGACATAACGCGCCGGGCCGGGGGTGACATGGTCACTGGGGATCAGGGTGTATTCCTGTTCCAGACGATCCCGAACCACTGTCAGCGGCAGGTATTGTTCGGTGCGATCACCGTCGATATCACCCAGCGGCATGGTTTCGATCAGGCAAAGATCAAAGCCTTCGGAGCCACACCAAGCGACCAATCGCGAAATTTCGTCTTCGTTGAAATTACGGAGCGCTACGGTATTGATCTTGATTTTCAGGCCAGCCTGTTTGGCGGCCTCTAGCCCGGACAGGACTTGCTCAAGGCGACCTCGGCGGGTGATTTCGGTGAATTTCTGATGATCGAGGCTGTCGAGCGAGATGTTAAGGCGTTTAACCCCCAAACGGGCCAGTTCATCGGCATAGGTGGCAAGCTGGCTACCATTGGTGGTCATGGTCAGTTCATCAAGCGCGCCGGATTTCAGGTGGCGCGATAGGTCCTTGATCAAATCCATGATGCCACGTCGCACCAGTGGTTCACCGCCGGTCAGGCGCAGTTTGCGGACACCGCGCGCGATGAAGGCCGAACTAAGCTGATCGAGTTCTTCAAGCGTCAGAACTTCGGCCTTTGGCAAAAAGATCATGCTTTCAGCCATGCAATAGGTGCATCGGAAGTCGCAACGATCCGTTACCGATACCCGGAGATAGGACACGTGACGGCCATATTTATCAATCAGCGGTCTGGTCATGGCGTTGGGGCGCTTATTGTTGTTGATCTGTTATGAAACGCTATTTAGGGATTGCTGCGACTTTTGCACAGGGGGGAATGCTTTGACCACCCTGTTTTATGGGTAAACCATCACCTTTTCGTCAGTTGGCAGGTAAAAACAGGCAGAAAAAAACCGCGACGCAGGTGTGTCGCGGTTTGTGTCTGTGCCAGATTATATCTGTTTATATCTATTGCAGATCGAAGGGCCAGTTGGCCTATTCCCAGTTTGCGGCTTCGCGCGAATGAATGGCGGCAACATCGCGATCAAGGGTCGCCATCACATTGCGCAGGTTTTCAACATTCTCGCCACCAAGCTTGGCGGCCAGTTCTGCTGCACGTTCGGGGATGGGCAGGGCGGCACGTACATCGCGGAACAGGGCACGCAGCAGGCGCACACAATGTTCGTTGGTAAAGACCCAGCCATGATCGCCATGCGGCAGGTTGTCATTGACCAGTTGCAGCATCCACTGTTTGCGGCGTTCGTAATCCTTGAAGTGCAAGGCCATGCGCGCAAACACCAAATTCAAACGGTTGGCGACCTGTGGTTCTTCGGCCAGGTGATCCCAGTAATCGGTCGGATCGCGCAATTCGTCGTCTTCGTCGGCATGCTGATCGATAATGGCGTGAATTTCGCCGTCGATTTCTTCGAGCATATCAACGCCAACCATCATGCGGATGACTTTGAAGAAAGGGGTCAGGATTTCGCGTGACAGCGCGCCATGTTCAAGATCGCCAGCTTCGCGGCCTTCAAGAAGATGGGCAAAGCGACTGACCAAAAGGCGTCCGAACGGATCGTGGCGAACGGCGGCGTTTTGCCGTGCCTTGACCGTATCAATATCAGTTTCAAGCGTCATCCAAGCACCATCGAACAGGTTATCCTGTTCGCGCAGGGCGGCAAGTGCCTTGCTGATTTTGTCGGCGCTGACCGATCCGTCGTGCTGTTTGGCATATTCAACAAGGCCGTTTGCAAACTGTTCGAGCACGGCGAAAGCGGCGGTATGGTGACGTTGTTTAAAGCTGTCGCGCGGTGGTTTGATGGTTGCAATCATGGACCTGTTCCCGACCTCGTTATTGTTTTAAGCCTGATCACCTTTAATTGGTCATCGGGTGTTTTACTCGGTCACCTGATGGGCGACCTTGCGTATCAAATTTTATTCAATACGCCGAAATGTTTAATTTTTTCATTTCAGCAAGTTCCATGCCATCATCGCGAATCGACGATGGGGCCATTCGGATTTTGTGCCAAACCCTTAAATGTGGTCCCGATTGGGGCCTTATTCGTAGCCCATGGCCGGTTCGACGATTTCAAGTACGACATGGCGCGGGCGGATGATCTGACGCCCGGCTTCTTCGAAATTTACCGCAATCTGGTCACCGTCAACGGCCTGAATACGGCCAAGGCCCCAATCGGGCTGGCCGGGATGGCGAACAATGGTGCCAGGTGTCAGCAGAAAATCCATAAACGAACTCTTTTGTCTGATGTTGCTGTCATGTTGATCATATCCGGGGCATGCCGACCCTGATGATCGTTGTTCTTAATATAAGTAATCAATGCGCGCGAAACAAATGCTGCGCAATGATGACGGTCACATTTCTGATGGCGTCTTGAATATGGCGAACAGCTACGCCGTGCCCCGGCGACAAAACTGGGTGCAGCCCGGCAAAATTTGCCGGGTTCATGATATGACATCGGTAAATGCAGCAAAAGTCATTCGACTAAAGAAGGTTTTAACACATCTGCCTGCAATCTGGCATTGGTTCGCAAGACTTTGTCTCTGACGCTTGTCCCTTGTTTTCTTGTGTGGGATGGAGTTTGCGGGCCTCGTATCGGTTTGGGGAAACGATGCGAACCTGTTGACCTGAATATCTTGGAGAAACCCGTTACATGGAACAGGACAGAGCCGTCGAGCTGATCTTGATCGAGTTGATCAGTTCGCGCATATGCCATGACCTGGTCGGGCCTGTGGGGGCGGTAAATGCCGGGGCCGAACTGATGGGAGAGGCTGGTGTTGCCGATGACGAGGCACTTGCACTGATGCGCAAAAGTGGTCTTGAAGCTGCGCGTCGCCTGCAATTGTTTCGGCTGGCATTTGGCCGGGCCGGCAACAGCGTTGACAGCAGGTCAATGCGTGATGCCGCCGCCCAGAGTTTTGACGCTGAGGGCAAGGTTGCCCTGAAATGGAATGATGTATCGATTGATCCGGCGCATGGACGGCTTGTCCTGAATATGGTGATGCTGGCCCGTGAAGCCTTGCCATTTGGCGGAGAGATTAATGTTGTTTGCGAATCCAGTGGAAGAATTTCGGTGAATGCATCGGGTAAACGGGCTGCATTCAGGCCGGAAATCGAAAATGTTATGAAAAATGAGGTGCCACCCGAGGCTCTTGATCCTCGTACTGTGCATGGCTTTTTCTTGCGAAATCTTGCACATCGGACCGGTGGTACGCTTTCGGTCTTGCAAGACGATGGAAATATTGCATTGATCTATGTGTAAAAAAAAGACCTGCGGGTCTGGTAATACCGTGTGCTAGGTTCTACGTAAGTAACGGAATGAAAGCGTGTTTCGCGCGCTGGTCGTAGGGATGGATGTTCCTGTTCCGGCAATTGCTTGATTGTCGGAGATATGGAGGGGGTTAATGGACGATCTTTTAAGTGAATTTCTGACAGAGACGTCGGAGAGCCTATCGACGCTTGACGTCGAACTGGTGAAATTGGAACAGAATCCGAATGATCCAGACATTCTGTCCAACATTTTCCGCTTGGTGCACACCATCAAGGGGACTTGCGGATTTCTTGGTCTGCCGCGACTGGAAGCTGTCGCGCATGCTGGTGAAAACGTGTTGGGCAAAATCCGTGACGGGGAGTTGGTGGTCAC
This sequence comes from Thalassospira alkalitolerans, assembly GCF_002115745.1. GTDB lineage: Bacteria > Pseudomonadota > Alphaproteobacteria > Rhodospirillales > Thalassospiraceae > Thalassospira > Thalassospira alkalitolerans. The sequence goes on along the minus strand of NZ_JFKB01000023.1, from coordinate 38,244 downwards.
ACCGCCTGCGGTCACGCTGGTTCTCGAATCCATCGACACGATTAAATATCTGCTGAGCGAGCTTGAGCAGAATGAAACGGAGCCAGACGGAAATGATGCCGATCTGATTGCGCGTCTGAACCATTTTGCCGATACCGGCACGATTATGGGAGCAGATGCTGCACCGGCTGTGGATAGTTCTGCACCGCCAGAGCCCGTCGTTACGGACGAAGATGCTTTGCAGGCACTCTTTGACTCCACCGAGGTTGATCCGGAAGTTGACGAAGCTCCGGCGCAGCCAGAGCCGCCAGCACCGGCGGCTGCGCCACCGGCTGCTGCGAAATCGCAGGCTGTGGCACCGGCCAAGGCCGCCAAGGCCCAAGCACCCAAAGCTGAAGCCCCACGTGGCGAGGCCAAGGAAAGCTCTGTTGCGGCCCAGACGATTCGTGTCAACGTCGAATTGCTTGAAAACCTGATGACGCTGGTTTCCGAGCTTGTCCTGACCCGTAACCAGCTTTTGCAGATGGTTCGTGGCAAGGATGACAGTGAATTTACCGTGCCGCTGCAACGCCTGTCACACATCACGACCGACCTTCAGGAAGGCGTGATGAAGACCCGTATGCAGCCGATCGGCAATGCTTGGGCGAAACTGCCGCGTATCGTTCGCGACCTTGCGCTTGAGATGAACAAGAAAATCGATCTGCAGATGATCGGTGCCGATACGGAACTTGACCGTCAGGTGCTTGAACTTATCAAAGATCCTCTGACCCACATGGTCCGTAACTCGGCCGATCATGGTCTTGAAGACATTCAGGGCCGTCGTGATGCCGCCAAGACTGAAACCGGTACGGTGACGCTGAACGCCTATCACGAAGGCGGTCACATCATCATCGAAATTACCGATGATGGCCGGGGTTTGAATCTTGAACGGATTAAGGCCAAGGCGATTACCAATGGTCTTGCGACCGAGAGCGAACTGGAAAGCATGGGCGACCAGCAAATCCAGCAGTTCATCTTTAAGGCCGGTTTCTCGACCGCTGAAAAGGTGACATCGGTTTCCGGTCGTGGTGTCGGCATGGACGTTGTCCGTACCAATATCGAAAAAATCGGTGGCACGGTCGAACTGAAATCGGTTGAAGGTCGTGGGTCGACATTCATCATCAAAATCCCGCTGACCCTTGCCATTGTTTCGGCATTGATTGTTGAAAGTGGCGGGGAACGGTTTGCCATTCCGCAGATCAGCGTTCTTGAGCTGGTGCGCGCATCGAGCAATTCTGATCATTCGATCGAACGCATTCACGATACCCCGGTTCTGCGCCTGCGCAATCGTCTTTTGCCGCTTGTCACGCTCAAGAAAATTCTTGGTCTTGATGAAGGCGAAACCACCGCAGAAGATGTTGATGAAGAAGCTTTCATCGTTGTTGCCCAGGTCGGTACCTATTCGTTTGGTATTATCGTTGATCGTGTGTTTGACACCGAGGAAATCGTGGTTAAACCGGTTGCGCCGATCCTGCGGGATCTGTCGCTGTTCTCGGGGAATACCATCCTTGGTGACGGTAGCGTGATCATGATCCTTGATCCGAACGGTATTGCCACCCGGACCGGCGAAATCACCGTTGGTGGTTCGCAGGGTGTGGAAGGCAAAGCCAAATCCGATTCCGGTGATCGTGAAACGACATCGATGCTGGTCTTCCGTGCCGGTGGCTCAGAAGTCCGCGCGGTACCATTGGCACTTGTTGCCCGTCTTGAGGAAATCGATGTTGAAAACATCGAATATTCCAATGGTCGTCCGCTGGTGCAGTATCGTGGCAAGCTGATGCCGCTGGTCTTTATTGACGGTGGTTATCAGATGAAAGCCGAAGGTCGTCAACCGACCTTGGTGTTCCAGGATCGCGAACGGACCATGGGCCTTGTCGTTGATGAGATCGTTGATATTGTTGATGATGTCCTTAATGTTGAATTGACTTCGGATCAGGATGGCTTGGTTGGCTCGGCCGTTATTGATGGCAAAGCAACCGATCTGATCGATGCCGGTTACTATCTGGAACTGGCATTTTCCGATTGGTTCGGTCACGAAGATACTGGCGGCGAAAAGAAGCGTGTGCTTTTGATCGATGATAGCCCGTTCTTCCGTAACCTGCTGACGCCGATCTTGTCGGTATCTGGTTTCCGTGTCATCGCGGTTGAAAATGCCGATCAGGCACTTGAACTTAAGAGCCGTGGCGAAATGTTCGATGCGATTGTTAGCGATATCGAAATGCCGGGTATGAACGGCTTCGAATTTGCCGAAAGTCTGCAAAATGATGCAGAATGGGGTGAAACGCCGATCATCGCATTGTCCTCGCATACCAGCGAGGAAGATTTCGAACGGGGTCGCCAGGTTGGTTTTAGCGATTATGTCGCGAAATTCGATCGAGACGCGCTGGTATCAACGTTGATCCAGACGCTGAGCGCAGTGTAATTCGGGGAAAAGTCCAATGAGCGATAACAAGGCACTCGTCCCGAGCCGAGAACAGAATACAGGCCTTGACCTTGGCGGGGCGACGAAGGATTTCGTTACCGCCTATATCGGCAAGCAGTTGTTTGGTCTTCCGGTCTTGACGGTTCAGGATGTTCTGGGTCCGCAACGCATTACGCGCATTCCGCTGGCACCGCCAGAAGTTGCGGGTTCGCTTAACCTGCGTGGGCGTATCGTGACGGCGATTGATGTTCGTAAACGTCTTGGCCTTCGTGAAAAGGAAAACAGCGAGCCGGGAATGAGCATCGTTGTTGACCAAGGTGGCGAGCTTTACAGCCTGATTGTTGATCAGGTTGGCGAGGTTCTGAGTGTGCCAAATAACGCATTCGAACAGAATCCTGCGACGCTTGATCCGCGCTGGCGCGAGTTCTCAGATGGCATTTTCCGTCTCGACAAGAAACTTCTTGTCATTCTGGATGTCACACGTTTGCTTGATTTTACCGCTTCGGTGAAACAGGCTGGTTGAGTATGATGTGTGTACCGGGTGCGCACCGCACTCGGTACTATGCCGTTAGTGGCTTAACGACTTAAAATGCGAGAAGGAAGTCGATGAAGAGTTGTCTCGTCGTCGATGATTCGAAAGTCATCAGAATGGTGGCACGCCGTATCCTGGAAGAATTGGGATTTGCGGTTGTTGAGGCTGTGGACGGGCAAGAGGCAATCGATAGATGCCTTGAAGCCATGCCAGACGCCGTATTGCTTGACTGGAACATGCCAGTTAAAAGCGGGATTGATTTCCTGCGGGAGCTGCGAGCAGCCCCTGATGGTGATGAGCCAGTTGTCGTTTTCTGTACCACGGAAAACGATCTGGAGCACATTCAGGAGGCGATCACAGCCGGTGCGAACGAATACATCATGAAACCGTTCGACAGTGAGATCATCCAGGCAAAATTTGAACAGGTCGGACTGATCTAGGGGGACTGTCAGCTTTGCTGTGCAATTGCCCTGGTTTTGGTCTGCTTGCTCTGACGGGAATGTCGGTACGTGGAAGACACGCCTATCCATCCACCTTACAAGGTCCTGATCGTCGACGATTCTGCGATTGTGCGTGGTCTGGTGACCCGTATGTTGCAGGAAGACGACGATATTGAGGTTGTCGGTTCTGTCGCCAATGGCCAGGATGCCCTTGGCGTTATGGCCGAAGGCGGCATCGAGGCTGTTGTGCTCGACATTGAGATGCCCGTCATGGATGGGTTGACGGCCTTGCCCAAGCTGCTTGAAATCGATCCGACGGTTCGCGTGATCATGGCATCGACCCTGACCAAGCGTAACGCCGATATCAGTTTCCAAGCCATGACGCTTGGCGCGGTGGATTACATTCCAAAACCAAGTTCTGCCAAGGACCTTAATGTCGGCGAAGGTTTTCGTGCCGAATTGCTTGATAAGGTCAAGGCCTGGTCCGAACAGCGTCGCAAGATGCTGGAGGCAGATCAGGTCCGTTTTGAAGAGATTCAGCAAGAAGTCGCCGCACAACAGGCCGAAGAAGAACCGCCTGTTGACGAAGTCGCAAAACCCGATGCGCCGTCAGAAGACATTGATGATCACGGTGATCACGGTGACGCACAGTTTAAAGCCGAGCTTTCTGTTGAACATCAGACCCTGCAAAAGCAAGGTCGGGTTCAGCGCAAGCGGTTTACGGCTGAATTGCGCCCGCGTCCGCTGCATCAGCCCGGCCGTCATGGTCCGGTGCCAACCCGGCCTGCCCCGCAACCCCAGCAGCAGCATTCACAACAGGCTGTTGCCAGCGGGAATAACCGTGGGAATACCGGTGCTGCGGTTAGTAAATCCGTTGCTGCATCGGCAGCCCCGGTTGAACGTAATGTTGGTGGCGCGGCAACCGCACGACCAAGCGATCCGGGACGTTTGATCCGTGAAGCAGCCATTGCCGCGGGCGGTGGCAAGGTGACAACAACGGGCGTAAAGCCTGCCGTCAAGCCGGGGAGCTGTGCGCCAACCCGCCCCGCAACAGCCCGTGGCCCCCAGGTTCAGTCGCGTGCTCCGGGCGCGCGCAGCCCGGGAAGTGCTGGGCAACGGGCCAAGGCATCGGCTGGCGCGGTACCGGCGCCTGCCAAACGTGCCAAAATGGGCGGACAGGTTAACCTGTTGCCGGAAAAGAGACTTACGGTAGAGGCAATTGCGATTGGCAGTTCTACAGGTGGTCCGCAGGCTTTGTTTGAAGTTTTGCGCGGCTTGACCGGTGTCCGTCAGCCAATCTTTATTACTCAGCATATGCCAGCGACTTTTACGACAATCCTTGCTGAGCATATTACGCGTTTGACCGGCATTAAGTGTCAGGAAGGTCAAACTGGAATGCCAATTCAGGGCGGACAGGTTTACCTTGCGCCCGGGGATTACCACATGGTGATAGAAGGCCGTGGTAATAGCAGGAAAATCGTATTGAATCAGAACCAGCCGGAAAACTTCTGCCGTCCGTCGGTTGATCCGATGCTGCGCAGTCTTGTCGAAAGCTACGGAGGTAATATACTGACAGCTATCCTTACAGGCATGGGCCAGGATGGGATGTTGGGTGGACGTGCCGTTGTAGGAGCCGGGGGGATGGTCGTTGCGCAGGATGAACAGACAAGCGTTGTATGGGGAATGCCCGGTGCAGCGGCACATGCAGGCATTTGTTCCGCGGTTCTACCTGTGGGCAGTATTTCGGCCTATATCAAAAAATTCGCAGGGGGTCGTTAGTCCGAGATGATGAAGCCGGAAGACTTCGATTTCGTTAGCAGACTGATAAAGTCGAAATCCGGGCTCGTTTTGAGTCAGGATAAGACTTATCTGCTCGAAAGCCGGCTGATGCCGATTGCGCGTAAGCGCGGGCTTAAAGACCTGACTGAACTTATTGGTGCCATGCGTGGCGGTGACCGGGTGCTTGTCGAGGAAGTCGTCGATGCGATGACGACCAATGAAAGCTTCTTCTTCCGCGATACCAAACCGTTTGATCAATTCCGCCATGTTGTTTTGCCGCACATGATCAAGGAGCGGGCATCGAAACGCCAATTGCGCATCTGGTGTGCGGCGGCGTCTTCGGGGCAAGAGCCCTATTCACTGGCGATGATTTTGGACGAGTTCAAGTCGCAGCTTGCGGGCTGGCGCGTTGATATTATCGGAACCGATATTTCGCGTGAGATCCTGACCAAGGCGCGTGCGGGCCTGTATTCACAGTTTGAAGTCCAAAGGGGCCTTCCGATTCAGCTTCTGGTGAAATATTTCCAGAAGAAGGAAGACCAGTGGCAGATCTCACAGGAGATCAGATCGAAGGTCCAGTACAAGGAATTCAACCTGCTGGAAGACTTCAAGTCGCTGGGCCAGTTTGATATCGTTTATTGCCGTAATGTGCTGATTTATTTTGATCAACCGACCAAATCGGATGTGCTGGCACGTGCCGCCGGATTGATGCCCGATGACGGGTTCTTGTTCCTTGGCGGTGCGGAAACGGTTCTGGGTATTTCGGACAAGTTCAAACCGCTGGCACGTCAGCGCGGTATCTATCAGCTTAATCGCCCTGGTGCGCCCGAAGTCGATGTTTCGGCACTGGAAAAAATTCAGGCGGGTGCAGCTGCGGCGGCAGCGGGCGCAGCGGCCGGTGGTGCAGCGACGGGTGGATTTACCTTTGCCAAGCCAAAGCATATGCAAAATGCGGCCGGTACGGCTGGAACTGGTGCGACACCGGCGCGACCGGGGCTTTCGACGGGGACAACGGCCCGTCCGACGACCGGAACAACCGGTGTAGCCGGTACGACGGCGCGTCCTGGGCTGGCCGGGACAACGGGTGCTGCTGCGCGACCGGGAGCCACGGGCACAACGGCGCGCCCTGGGATAGCCGGGACAACTGGAACGACACGCCCTGGCACAACGGGGACCACGGGCACAACGCGCCCCGGGACGACCGGTACAGGAACAACAGGCAGTACCTATAGCCGTCCGTCAACGATTGGGACTGGATCGGCTGGTTCCGGCACGACCGGCACAACGGGGTCAACCTATCGCAGGCCGCTTGGGACAACCGGATCAACCGGAACAGGCAGCACGCCGCCCGTGCGCCCATCGACCGGGACGGGCAGCACGCCGCCCGCGCGCCCATCGACCGGGACGGGCAGCACGCCGCCCGCGCGCCCATCAACCGGAACGGGTAGTACGGGAACGGGAAGTACGGGGACAACGCGCCCATCTACGACATTTGACCGTTCGCGTTTTGGCAAACCCGAAGACAAGAAATAATCGTTGCGATGGATGGCTTGATCATCCGAGGCCGAAATTAATCGTATGGTTACAAAAGCAAAACGCCCCGGTGGACAGCCGGGGCGTTTTTGTTTTGGGCGCTATCGACGTGCCGTGATCAGGAAGCTTGCGATCAGGCTGCTGCGCTGTTGACATCCGGGTCGCGAAGGACATAGCCCCGGCCCCAGACCGTATGGATGTAATTGTCACCCTTGGTCGATGACTGAATTTTCTTGCGCAATTTGCACACGAAAACGTCGATTATCTTGAGTTCCGGCTCGTCCATCCCGCCATAGAGATGGTTCAGGAACATTTCCTTGGTCAGTGTCGTACCTTTGCGCAGCGACAGTAATTCAAGGATGCCATATTCTTTGCCAGTCAGATGCAGCGGCGATCCATCGACATCGACGGTGCGTGCATCAAGATTGACATTGAGCTTGCCGGTCGAAATCATTGATTGTGCATGACCGCGTGATCGGCGAACGATCGCCTGAATACGCGCCAGCAATTCGACCTTGTCAAACGGCTTGGTCAGGTAATCATCCGCACCGAAACCAAGGCCTTTGACCTTGTCTTCGGTTTCGGTCAGCCCCGACAGGATAAGGACCGGGGTTTCAACGCGTGCGTCGCGCAAACGTCTGAGGACCTCGTAGCCATCAATGTCTGGCAGCATAAGGTCCAGCAGAATAATATCGTAATCATAAAGTTTACCGATCTCGAGGCCATCCTCCCCAAGATCAGTGGTGTCGATAACCATACCCTCTGATTTCAGCATCAATTCGATGCTGTCAGCAGTGGCATTGTCGTCTTCAACAAGCAGCACCCGCATGTTCCGCTCCGTTACCGTGTTCCGCAAAAAAAAAACCGTGTTGATCCGGCTAATTCCGACAAGCGCCCCAACGATTGCCGCACGAGATTTCATCTCATTCCGTTAACGATACGTTGCTTTGCGACTCGTGGCAAGCAGCCGAGTCGCATCTTGTTAACTTTTTTCACTGTCACAAGGGACTCAGGCTCGGAATGTGAAGTTTCCCAACGGCTTGCACCGTTAACGACCTAGCACGTTGATACCGAATTTTTTATGTCATTTTGGCATATACGGGTTTTTAACACCGTCTATGCCACTTATATCTGGTACGACGCGGGCAAATTTGCCACCCTTACGAGGGAGCATGGCAATAAAATTCCGCATCGTAACCGCCATCGTTTCATCAGATAGAAAAGCATCACTTCGTGTTTCAGCTTGGCCGCAACATCGTCGCCGAACTTCGTCGCATCCCCGATTACCGAGTTGTCGGTCGGGTGACGGCCGTTCTTGGCCTTCTGGTTGAAATTGGCGGGGTCGAGGGGGCGTTGTCGGTCGGTGATCGATGCAATGTAAAACGCCGCGATGGGGTGGCGATTATTTGTGAGGTCGTCGGATTTCGGAATGAACGTGCGCTTTTGATGCCGTTTGGCATGCTTGACGGGGTCGGGATCGGTTGCGAGGTCGAATTATCCGACACCCAACCGCAAGTCTATCCCGATGAAAGCTGGTTGGGGCGTGTGGTCAATGCATTTGGTCAGCCGGTGGATGGCAAAGGCCCGCTGACCGAAGGACCAGCTGCCTATCCAGTTCGCACGGCCCCGCCGTCGGCCCATTCACGTCAGCGCGTTGCCGGAAAGATCGATTTGGGCGTGCGGGCGATGAATACTTTCCTGACCTGTTGCCGGGGGCAACGTATGGGCATTTTTGCCGGGTCTGGTGTTGGCAAATCCAGTTTGCTGTCGATGATGACGCGCCATACCACATCTGATGTATCGGTGGTTGGCCTGATCGGTGAACGTGGCCGTGAAGCACGCGAATTTATCGAAGACGACCTTGGCGAAGAAGGCCTGCGCCGGTCGGTTGTTGTGGTTGCCACGTCGGACGAGCCACCCTTGATGCGCCGTCAGGCGGCCTATATGACGATGGCACTGTCAGAATTCTTTCGCGATACCGGGCGCGACGTGCTTTGCATGATGGATAGCGTTACACGCTTTGCCATGGCACAGCGCGAAATCAGCCTTTCGATTGGCGAACCGCCCGCCTCAAAGGGCTATACCCCGACAGTATTCGCCGAATTGCCGCGCTTGTTGGAACGCGCGGGGCCGGGCGGGCCGGGGCAGGGATCGATTACCGGTCTGTTTACTGTTTTGGTTGACGGTGATGACCATAACGAACCGATTTCCGATGCCGTGCGGGGTATTCTTGACGGCCACGTTGTGTTGGATCGAAAGATTGCCGAACAGGGGCGCTATCCGGCAATTAATATTTTGCGGAGTGTGTCGCGTACCATGCCCGCCTGCAATACCGATGACGAAAACCAGATTGTGTCACGGGCACGTCAATTTTTGGCGACCTATGAAGATATGGCTGAACTGATCCGGCTGGGCGCGTATCGGAAGGGGACGGACCCCAAAGTCGATGAAGCGATCCATTATTTCCCGCTGATCGAGGAATTTCTTAAACAGCGCAAAACCGAATGCACCCGTTTGGCCGATGGTTATGCTGATCTGGCGCGTCGTCTTGATCTGGCGCCGGATAACCAAGAAGTTGCAACCGGTGTGGCCCAGCCCGGACAAGCTGGACAAAACCCGCAACAAGGCGGGGCGACCGTTATGGAACGAAATCGTATCCGTCCACAGGTCAACAGTCGTTCCGCCACAAATGGCGGGAATGATCTGAACGCGGCAAAACGCGCGCTTAAACGTGATAAATAGCTGCTGGCGCACGGTAACGCTGCGGCGCCACATACGCCAAATATTCAGGTAACTGATTGCCATGGCCAAGAATTTCCAGACCCTGATCCGCATGCGCAAATGGGCGCTTGATGAAAAACGCCGTGAACTTGGTGACCTGCAACGTGTTCTTGATGCATTGCAGGGCGAAAAGGCCGCGCTGGAACAGGCGGTGTTGGCCGAACAAAAGGTTGCGTCTGAAAACCCGGAACTGGCGGGATTTGCCTATGGTCATTTTGCCAATGCGGTCATTGCCGAGCGCGAGATCCTGAGCAAACGTATTGCCGATCAGGAAGTGCAGATTGATGCCTTCCTTGATGAAGTCGCCGATGCGTTCAAGGAGCTTAAAACCGCCGAGATCGCCGAACGCAATCGGGTTGACGCTGAACGCGCGGAAGAAGACCGCAAGGAACAGGCCGAACTTGATGAAATCGGTGCGCGTCAGGCAACGCGCGATGACGGCCTGATGTGATAGGACTGTTTTGTGACTGGGTTGGCCTGACGCAGGGATTGTCCGGCGGGATCTGTGGCCTTTCCGAAACGGGGGGCCATAGGCCTTGCTGCTAGTCCTGCGGGGCGGGGGTGGCCGCAATTTTTACGCCCGTTCCAGCACCTGTGACTTTGCGCAATTCATCTGGCGTCATGGAAAAAACGGTCTTGGGTGTGCCCGCCGCCAGCCAGATAACATCCTTTGTCAGAAGTTTTTCATCGACCAGGGTTTCGACCGGGCTGCTATGGCCAAAGGGTGGGACGCCGCCAATCGCGTAACCGGTATGTTCGCGGACTTCGGCGGCATCGGCCTTGCGGATTGATAATCCGATCAGATGGGCGACCTTGGTTTCATCGACCTTATCCGCACCATTCATGATGATCAGGACCGGTTTGTTGCCTTCGGTCATAAAGACCAGAGATTTGCCGATATTGCTAACATCGCAGCCAATTGCCGTGGCGGCATCGGCGGCAGATCGAGTGCCATCGGGAAATTCCAACACTTGGATATGGCCAAGGTCGAATTCTTCAAGCGCATTTTCCAGACAGGAAGGCGGCGAAACCTGTTTCATGGGCGTACTCCTTGCGATTTGGCTTTGAGTTTACGTTTGCTGTTCAGCAGATTAAGGGTTTCGACCCCGAGGCTAAACGTCATGGCAAAATAGATGTAGCCTTTGGGTACATGGATTTGAACACCATCAAGTAGCAGGACAAATCCGACCAAGATCAGGAAAGACAGGGCCAGCATTTTGACCGACGGATGCTTTTCCACAAAATCGCCAATCGTCTTGGCCGCAACCAACATTACCAGAACCGATAAGATAACCGCGATCATCATGATCGAAAGATGATCGACCAGTCCTACAGCGGTAATGACCGAATCAAGCGAGAATATGATGTCGAGCAACATGATCTGTATGATTGTCATGGCAAAGCCCGACATGATTTTGCCCGGCCCGTGTTTTTCGGGTTCTTCAATCGTGTGGTGGATTTCCTTGGATGCCTTGGCAATCAGGAACAGGCCCCCGACAATCAGGATCAGGTCACGGCCGCTGACTTCTTGTCCGAAGGCGGCGAATAGTGGCGCGGTCAGTTCCATGACCCATGCAATGCAGGCCAATAAAACCAATCGCATTCCCATCGCGCCCAAAAGACCAATGCGTCTTGCGGATTTTTGCTGATTTGCGGGAAGTTTGGAAACGATGACGGATAGGAAAACGATATTATCGATCCCCAGCACGATTTCGAGCGCCGTCAGGGTGGCAAGACCCATCCACATATGCGGATCTGTGACCCATTCAAACATCATCGGTTTCCTTGATCCTTATCGGGGCTTTTTCGACCTTTTGGGGGCACTCTTTCAGCATTCTGATTTCTCGGTTGCTGTCAGGGGGCTTTACTCTGTCCGGCAAAGAGCACAGATAAGGTGTAAGCCCTTGCCATCTAACGCAAGCGTGAATTGATTTTAGACAGCCAAGATTGGAAAAATGATGGCAGTAAAATTAATTTGCGTCTGCTTTATGCCCGGGAATGTTTTGCCAATGGCAGAAAACCGGGCATGTGACAGAACCCGCCCAGTAATAAGGATTTCCAAATATGCGCCTTTTTTTCGCCGGTCTGAGCATTATCACGGGCCTTGCGACCGCCACGGTTTCGGTGCCAGTCAAGGCCGACCCGGCACCTGATATCGGCAATTGGCAATCTGTTCTTGAACAGGCGCGCGGGCAAACCGTTTATTGGCATGCTTGGGGCGGGGAGCCGCGCATTAATGATTACATCGCCTGGGCCGGCGCGCAGGTCGAAGAACGTTACGGGGTAACCGTCAAACAGGTAAAACTGTCCGATACCAGCGATGCGGTTGCCAAGGTTTTGTCTGAAAAGACCGCCGGGGTTAATGATGGCGGTGCGGTCGACATGATCTGGATTAATGGTGAAAACTTTGCCGCGATGAAGCGCAATGACCTTTTGTTTGGGCCATGGGTCGAAGAAACACCGAATTTTGACTATGTCGATGTCAAAGGAAAACCAACCGTTATCAATGACTTTACGGTTCCGACGCAGGGGTTGGAAGCCCCATGGGGCATGGCGCAGGTCAGTTTTTATTATGATAGTGCGCGCCTTGATGACGTGCCGAAATCGGCACAGGGATTGTTGGAATGGCTGGTAAAACATCCGGGGCGGTTTACCTATCCGCAGCCACCAAATTATATGGGATCGACTTTCCTAAAGCAGATTTTGACCGAATTGGTTGCGGATCCCAAAGTCCTGCAACAGCCTGCAGACGAAGCCGATGCCAAAAAGGTTTTGGCACCACTTTGGGGCTATCTTGACGATTTGCAGCCGCTTTTGTGGCGTGACGGGCAGGCCTATCCGCAAAATGGTGCATCGCTTCGGACCATGATGGCTGATAATGAAATCGATATCGCATTTTCATTCAGCTCGGGCGAGGTCTCATCCGCGATAGAGGCAATGGAACTGCCCGATACGGTGCGGTCCTATGTTTTTGACAAAGGTACCCTTGGCAATACCAATTTTGTTGCCATTCCCTATAACGCATCGGCCAAGGCCGGGGCGGTGGTTCTGGCAGATTTCCTGATGTCGCCCGAGGCCCAGTTGCGCAAGCAGGACCCGCAATATTGGGGGGCTGATACGGTGCTGGCGATGGATAAATTGCCCGCCGATATGCAAAAGGCCTTTGCCAATCTTGATATTGGCATTGCATCCCTTGCCCCGGCAGATCGCGGGACAGTCCTTGGCGAACCGCATCCAAGCTGGATGGAATTGGTCGAAACCGAATGGCAGAAACGCTATGGCGTGGTGCAATAGTCTCTGATGCTGCGGTTTGTTCCGGCACTGACCATTATCCTGATGATCGGCCCGGTTTGTGCCGGGCTGATCGGGACGATATTGCCGGCATTTGGTTATCTTCCGGCACTGGGCGGGAATAGGTTTTCGGTTGGGCCGTGGCAGGATTTGCTGGCCCAGCCGGGGCTTGGCATTTCCATGCGTCTGTCATTGGTCAATGGTCTTGCCGCGACGCTGATTTCACTTGGGGTTGTTGTGCTGTTTTGTGCCGCTTGGCAGGGCACGCGCATTTTTTCTGTCATGCAACGCTTGTTGTCGCCGATCCTGTCGGTGCCGCATGCGGCGGCGGCCTTTGGGCTTGCCTTTTTGATCGCACCATCGGGCTGGATTGTGCGGGCGATTGCACCGCTTGGCGGTTGGGATCGTCCGCCGGATATCGTAACCTTGCAGGACCCGTTGGGGATGGCCCTGATCGTGGGGCTGGTGGTCAAGGAAATCCCGTTTTTATTGTTGATGACATTGGCCGCCCTGCCGCAGGCCGATGCGGATCGCACGCGCAAAATTGCCCTGACACTGGGATATGGCCGGGTGGTGGGGTGGCTTAAAACCGTATTGCCGCGCCTTTATCCGCAAATCCGGTTGCCGGTTTTGGCGGTGTTGGCCTATTCGACATCAGTGGTTGATGTGGCGATGATCCTTGGCCCGACGACCCCGGCGCCACTGGCGGTTAGGATTTTGGGTTGGCTTTCTGATCCGGATTTGTCTCATCGTTTTCTTGCCTCGGCCGGGGCAGTGTTACAGCTTTTGTTGGTGCTGTTTGCCATCGGAATTTGGTTTATTGGCGAACGGTTGATGGCGCATTGGGGCTGTCGTTGGGCGCAGAATGGCGCGCGCGGGCGAGGGGATGATCCAATTCGGACGTTGGCCGCCGGGGCCGCAATCGTTTCCGCGCTTGCGGTGTTTTTGGGACTTGCCGGTTTGCTGGTCTGGAGTGTTGCCGGGTATTGGGCGTTTCCAGAATTCCTGCCGCGTAGCTTCAGCCTGCGCCTTTGGATGCGAGAATATCACACGCTGGGTGCGGCATTGATGACAACGTTACTGATTGCCGGTTTGTCGGTATTGGTGGCGATTTGTCTGGTTCTGGGTTGCCTTGAAAATGAAACTCGCCGGTCTTACCGACCGGGGGCAGGGGCGTTGGTGTTGATTTATGTGCCGCTTTTAATGCCGCAGATCAGTTTCATGTTCGGGCTTCAGGTGTTTTTCACCGGCCTTGGATTGGAACGCAGCCTGATGTCTGTGGTGGTGGCGCATTTGATCTTCGTCTTGCCCTATGTGTTTTTGTCACTGGCCGATCCGTTTCGTGCCCTTGATCCGCGATATGGCCAAACGGCATTATGTCTTGGCGCATCCCCGATGCGGGTTTTCTGGTCGGTGCGGCTGCCATTGCTGACACGTGCAGTTTTGACCGCCTTTGCGGTTGGGATTGCGGTCAGTGTCGGGCAGTACCTGCCGACTTTACTGATCGGGGCGGGGCGGTTTGCGACGGTGACAACCGAGGCGGTTGCACTGGCATCGGGCGGGGACCGCCGCATGATCGGGATTTACGGAATTTTGCAAATGATCCTGCCCTTTGCCGGGTTTGCCGTGTCGCTTTTGATCCCGGTATTCCTGTTTCGTCATCGGCGCGGTATGGGAACTCAAAACAGGATATGATTAATTCTATGAGTAGCAAGTCGGATCACGATACTGCGGCCGGTTCAGATGGAGATACTAACGTCAGCAACATCGGGCTTGAATTGCGCCAAATTATCGTCCGGCTTGATGGCCGGGTTTTGGTCGATATTGACCTTGGCATTGCACCGGGTGAAATTGTGACTTTGATGGGACCAAGCGGATCGGGGAAATCCAGCCTGCTTGCGCATATCTGCGGCACATTGCCCGCCGGGTTCGAGGTCAGCGGGCAGGTGATGTTAAAGGGCAAACCGCTGGATGGTTTGGCACCGCAGGATCGCCATGTTGGTATTTTGTTTCAGGATGACCTTTTGTTTCCGCATTTGTCGGTTGGTGGCAATCTGGCATTTGCCTTGCCGCCTGAAATCCGGGGGCGGGCAGCAAGGCGCCGATGCATTGATGCGGCACTTGAAAGTGCGGGGCTTGGTGGATTTTCTGATCGTGATCCGGCAACCCTTTCGGGGGGGCAGCGCGCGCGGGTAGCATTGATGCGGGTTTTGTTGTCTGAGCCCTGTGTGCTGTTGCTTGACGAGCCGTTTTCAAAGCTGGATGCCGAGTTACGTGATCAGATACGGACTTTTGTTTTTGATCAAGCGCGCGCACGCGGTTTACCGACATTGATGGTGACCCATGATCCCGATGACGGGGCGGCCGCAGGTGGCAGGATCGTCCGCCTGGCATAGCATACACGCCGTTCTTGCCTGATTTTCCGACTGGTCAATCGGGGCGTTTGGCCCTAAGACAACGTCACCGCAAAGAATTTTCTTGGATCTGAGACACAAAGTCAAAAGACCCATGTGGGATCGGAGAATGTCGTCAATGTTTCCTGAACAAATGTATACGATTATCCCGGGGGCTCTTGATGAGGCGACCTGTGATCGTCTGATTAACAGTTTTGGCGATGAGCTTGATGATGGTGGCCTTGTTCAGGGCCAGTCGGCCAGTCACATTCGCCGATCAAAAATCACCTGGTTTAATGAAAGCCAGGAACCGGTGGTGACGCGCTGTATCACGGATATGGTGGCGGAAGCCAATCGCAATGTGTTTGATTTTTCATTGTCTGAATTCGCCGAAGACGCCCAAATCGCGTGTTATAGCGGGGATCAGCGGGGTCATTATGACTGGCACAGCGATGTTGGTGCATCCGATATTGCGCGTCGTCGTAAACTGACCCTGGTTATCCAGCTTTCCGAACCTGATCAGTATGAGGGCGGTTTGTTGCAATTGAACCCGGGAGGGCACATCATTGATGCGCCGATGGAACGCGGTACAGCGATCCTGTTTCCAAGTTTTGTTTTACACCGGGTTGCGCCAACGACAGCGGGCCTTCGGTATTCTTTGACCCAATGGGTACATGGGACGCCGTTCCGGTAATCAGTACCGTTCCAACCGGTCCAGAAGGCGCGTGTTGTTCCATTTGGGCTGGCGATCTTCCAGTGCGGCTTCGTGATGCTGGACGCTGGTATTGTCAGCTGTTTGTTTATCAAGGCGCAGATTGATCCAGCGCGGGATGATTTCGTTGTTGAAATCTTCCATCAGAAGCACTGCGGCGGTTTCGAAATTGTCGAACGAGATACGGGCGATTTCGGCAAAATATTCCGTCAGGCAATCGGGTTTAATGATCAGCCGGTCCGGTACATAGCGTAATGTCATGCGGGCCGGAAAAACGGTTTCACAGCCGGTCAGTTCGCTTTGCAATGTCACGACATAGTCAAGCTGCGCATCGGGATTGGTTTCGCTTAGCAACAGGTTTCGACGTTCAAAAATTTCCAGCATTGGATCGGGCGCCTATATTCCATTGGAGTGTTTGGGATCATGATCCTAGATTACGTCTGAAGATCGGGATCGAAAAGGGTTCATTTCAAGGGGCGAACGGGCAGGCGATTGGGTCTATGCCTCGATCCCGTGATGTGATCCGTGGCCAAATTCATTGGCGGATGGGGCGATTTCGACAAAGCGGCTGCCATCCTGAAAAACCAGATGCCCCTGATAGCCCGATATCTGCAATGCTTCGCGGAAGATACCACGGATATCATCCCGGTTTTCCGATTGCAGCGGGTTTTCCGTGCGCACGATCAGATCGAATTTGCTGTTTTCGCCTTTGACCAGTCCGTCAAGCTGGGTGTGGCCGACTTCGGTAAAGGACAGATCAAGCAGAAAACGGGTGCCCGGGTCTTCTTTTTCGCCCTTTTCGTTTTCATCGTCGCCATGGCGCCAGGCCAGACGCACCTGTTCAATGCGTTCCCCCATCTGAAACGGCATTGGCATGACGCGCCAGCCATCGGGGCGTTCGTCGGCGGTCATCCCGCGCAGGGCAGCAAAGTCACCTTCAAGTTTTTTCAAAACATCCGAGCCACCGCGCCCTTCAAGTGCCGACAGGCTGTTACCGGCACGGTCCCCCATCCAACCGCGCGCCGAACCACCCGGACCGTTCATGGCGGCAAAAAAGAACATCATGGTCGCGGTCAATTTCGGACCGGCTTGCGGGATGTTGTTCATCAGCGCTGCCGCCGCACCCGGATCGTGCTGGCCCAAGGCGGTTATCGCCTGTTGCAAGCTGCCCCAATCGCGTGACAGGGCGGCGTTTTGCCCACGTGCGATCAGTTCGGCCTCGGTCATGGCGGCCGGTTGGGCACCACGTCCGGCTGCGGCATTGGCATCGAGACTGAACGACAGCGTTGCCCCGGCTGGGGCGGGAATGGGTAATTTGATGCCGACGACACCAGCCTGGGTGCGAAGTGCGGTAAAGCCATTGGGCAACATGCGGGCTTCGGGGCTGTCGGGGGGCAGGACGGTGCCGGTTAAGACAAGTGGTGTCGATGTTCCGGCGGCGGTCGTGCCGCCCGGTGTCGCGGTGCCGCCTGCGGCGATGGTTTGTGGGGTTGCCAGGGTGCCACCGGTTGTGATGGCGGGTGAAGTGCCCGCCGATGGCACCATATTGGCAATTTGGGCAGCCTTGCCCGCACTGACAGCACCTTGCCCCACAAAGATCACTTGTGTCTGGCTCCCGGCGGGCAGTTGTGACCCGTTGGGCAAGGTCAGATTGCTGGTGGTGACGGCGGCAAAGGTTTGGCCGGGGATTAAGGGGCTGCTGTTAATGGATGCGGTGCCACCAGTGCCTGTGGCGCCCGGTGTTAGCGTTTGGGGCAGGACTTGCAGGCGAAGGGTGCTGGCAGGGTCGTTACCGCCCTGTGCGGTTTGCCCGGGCGTTCCTTGTGGCATCACACGGACCCATAAAAGATCCCCCAGGTTGGCGGGCAAGGGGGTGGGTAATTTAATGCTGACCTGACCCAGAGTGGTCAGAAGAGTTAATTCATTGCCAGACCGCGATTGCACCGATGCCTGAAGCAGGCTTTCGACCGGAAGTTTGGCGATGGCCGTCGCAACCTGCTGGGCGGCGGTGACCTGTGCCGGGGGATTGCCCCCCGCGCCACCGGCTGTGGCCCCGCCAGACGCCGCACCACCCTGTCCGCTTATGGCGGTGCTTGGGGCTATGGCCTGTGGCGGAAGCGTCATGACACTACTCTTCCAAAAGCTTCTGGGTGATGGCCTCCATATCGCGGGCGGCATCAGAATTGGGGTGACGCATCAAAAGTGGCGTTTGCGAACGAATGCATTCTGAAACGCGCGGATCGTTCCGGATAACGCCCAAAAGCGGTGGGCTGATTTTCAGGAAGCCCTCGCAGGCTTTGAGAAGCTTGTTATAGATTGCTTCGCCTTCCTTGCGGTCCTTGGCCATATTGACCACGACCCGGATATCGGTTTTGGGGCGTGCCAGATGCGTGATCTTGATAAAGGCATAGGCATCGGTCAACGAGGTCGGATCGCCATTGGTGATGACAATCACCGTGTTGGCCAGACTGGTCATCTGGCGCACGCCCTGATCAACACCGGCACCAAGGTCGATCAAAACCTTGTCATAGGTTTTGCCGGTCTGGATCAGATCGTCGGAAAGGGCCTGAAGGCGGGTGACAGACAGATTGGCAAGACTGCCTGATCCGCTGCGTCCGGCAATGATATCAAAGCCGCCATCGGGGAACGGGGTTACGGCATCGCGCAGGCCGATCCGCCCGGCAATAACCCCGCCGAGATCGTGCTTGGGCATCAGGCCAAGCTGGATATCGATATTGGCAAGGCCAAGATCGCCATCAAACAGCAATGCCTTTTTGCCTTCGCGGACCAGCGAATGGGTCAGGGTAATGGCAAACCATGTCTTGCCCACGCCCCCCTTGCCAGATGCGATGGCAAGGACGTTGCGGCCTTTGGCGCGCGGTGCGGTTTTTGGTGCAGCTTCGGACTTGGCAGTCATTTCACGACCTCGGAGAAACTCGGTTTCGCGTTCTCGGCGCGATGGGACGGAATCAGGAGTTTGGCCAGGGCGACGGGACTTATAGCCGTCAGGCCGTCTGCAACCTGTGCCGTCATACTGACATTGCAAAGGGAAAGATTTCCTGAATCAGCACCGTATAGCGCGCCACCAAGGCGCGATGCAACATCCAGTCTGGAAATCACCATGCGAGAAACGCCACAATCGGCAAAGGCATTGGCAATATCGGCACATTCATCGGCGTCAAGACCGGCTGGATTGACCAGTATTGGTTCGCACGGAACGACCGACATAAATTCGCTGAGCGCCTTGATTTCAGCTTCGACATAGGGATTGCAACTTGCTGTATCGACCAGAACCATATCGGCATCCCTTACACGGGCAAAGCAGGCTTTAAATTCTTTGGGTGTTTTAACCTGCGCCAGATTGATTTGAAGGATACGGGTAAATGCTTCGAGCTGGGCAATGCCGCCAGCCCGTTTGTAATCGGTTGTCAGGACCGCGACCTTGCGTTTTTTCATCACGGCACGGGCGGCGGTTTTGGCAACTGCAAGCGTTTTGCCGCAGCCGGGCGGGCCAACAAAGGCCAACGCACGGGGCGTGTTTTTTTCTGGCAGTGGCGAGAAATCGAAAATTTCATCCAGTGCCGTGGCCAGAAGTTGTTGTGCACTGGTGGCACCGCTTTCGCGGCCCATCAGATCAAACAGGCGCAGTCGCAGCCGTTCCGGCAGGTTATGGCGCAACAGGGCTTCTTCTGCATGTTCAAGCAGTTCCTGATGGCCTGCCGGACCTTCTTCGGGGCTCGCCATATCAAGGTCTGGGTCGCGATCAAGGGCCGCGGTCAGGCGCACACCCGTTCCGGGGATGTCCTGGGTCGAAACGATGATGGCATCCGGTCCCATATGCTCTTTGACCAGTGCCATCGCCTCGGTCATGGTCGGGGCGGTGAAGGTCTTAAGGCGCATGCGCTTTCCCTTCGTGGCGGGTCATCATATCTGCCCCATGGTTTTGAGTTGGGCCTTGGGGTGAATTTCGTTTTGCGACATCACAACCGTGGTCGGGCGGAACCGTTCAACAATCGACCGAACATAGGGCCGGATTCCCGGGCTGGTCAACAAGACCGGGCTTTCGCCCATCATGCCAAGGCGCTCGAACGTGGTGCGGACCTTGTTGATAAATTCCTGAAGCTGGCTTGGCGGGATCGACAATTGCTTTTCCTCGCCGGACCCTACCAGACTTTCGGCAAAAATCTGTTCCCATTGCGGCGACATGGTAACCAGCGGGATCACGCCATCATGGTTGGTATTCACATCCGACAATTGGCGCGCCAGACGCGACCGGACATGTTCGGTCATGAAAGTTGGATTACGGGTAAAGGCGGTGGATTCGGCGATGCCTTCCAAAATGGTTGGCAAGTCGCGGATCGATATGCGTTCGGTCAGAAGATTCTGCAACACGCGTTGAACTCCGCCCACCGAAACTTGACCGGGGACGATATCTTCGACCAGTTTTTTCTGATCGTCGTCCAACTCGTCCAGAAGTTTCTGGGTTTCGGCATAGGACAGCAGTTCGGGCATATGATCCTTGATCACCTCGGTAATATGGGTGGTGATCACGGTTTGTGGATCGACAACGGTATAGCCACGGAACATGGCTTCTTCCTTCATGCCCTGTTCGATCCACATGGCCGGCAGGTTAAAGGTTGGTTCCATGGTTTTTTCACCGGCCAAGGTGATTTCTTCGCCGCGCGGGTCCATCACCAGCAGCATATTGGGACGCAGATCACCGCGACCAGCCTCGATCTCTTTGACGCGCAAGACATAGGTATTCGCCGGGAGCTGCATATTGTCCTGAATACGGACACTGGGCATGACAAAGCCCATGTCAGATGCCAATTGCCGTCTAAGCGCCTTGATCTGATCAGTCAGTTTCTGACCGCGTTCGGTGCTGATCAGCGATAACAGGCCATAGCCAAGTTCAAGCCGGACATAATCCATGCGCAAGGCATTGGATATGGGTTCTTCGGGCGGCGGTCCGGCGGCCTCGGCGGCGCTGTTGGCTTCTTCGGTCACAGCATTGGCGGCAGCCTCATTTTGTTTTCGGCCAAGATGCCAGGCCAGATAGCCCAGTACGATCGCCAGGCCCATGAACCAGATCATCGGAATACCTGGCAAAAGCGACATACCGGCCATCATCGCCGCCGCAACACCCAGTGCTGCGGGATAGTTGCTGACCTGTCCGAAAACGGCCTTTTCGGTGGCACCTTCAAGACCGCCCTTGGTGACCAGAAGGCCAGCCGCAGTTGAAACGATCAAGGCGGGGATCTGGGATACCAAACCGTCACCGACGGTCAGGATAGTATAGGTTTCGGTCGCTTCACCCAATGACAGGCCCATTTGGGCCGTGCCGATGATGATGCCGCCGATCACGTTGATGAAGGTGATCAGAATACCGGCGACGGCATCGCCCCGCACGAATTTCGATGCACCATCCATGGAACCGAAAAACGAACTTTCGTCTTCAAGTTCCTTGCGTCGCGCTTTGGCTTGTTCTTCGTTGACCAGACCCGACGACAGATCGGCATCGATCGCCATCTGTTTACCGGGCATGGCATCAAGGGTGAAACGGGCCGCGACCTCGGCGATACGCCCGGAGCCCTTGGTGATCACGACAAAGTTGATGATGACAAGGATGGCAAAAACAATGATCCCGATCACGAAATTGCCCGAAATCAGGAAACTGCCAAAGGCCTCGATCACCGCACCGGCGGCATGTGTGCCTTCGTGCCCGTGGCCCAGAATCAATCGCGTGGTTGCGATATTAAGCGCCAGCCTAAGTGACGTTGCCACCAGCAGGATCATCGGGAAAGAGTTGAATTCAAGCGGCTTTTGGATGAACAGGGATGTCATCAGGATCAGCACCGAAAAGCTGATCGACAATGCCAAAAGGAAATCAAGGAGCCAAGGCGGCATCGGGAACATCATGACCGCAAGGATCAGAATGAAACCCAGGGCCATGAAAATATCGCCACGCTTCATGGCCGAGCGGAAGCGTGCCTGTACACCGGCCATATTCAGGCCGCCTGTGCCGCCGGATGCGTCCGGTTCGTCAGATCCTGCCGGTGTGATGTCTCGACCTTCGGCCATAATGCCTGTTGATTACCTTAATGTTTGCTCGGTTCGGGAACGCTTCCCTTGTTTTGATATGGGGGCGCTCCGGTCGTTTTTGTAATGGGTCAGTCCTGCACGTTGCCGGGCTGAGGAACGGCGCGGCCTTCGTCGGTATATTGACGCAGCTTGTTGCGCAGTGTGCGGATCGAAATCCCCAGAATATTTGCGGCATGGGTTCGGTTGCCAAAGCAATGCTTTAACGTATCAATAATCAGGTCGCGTTCAACATCGGCAACCGTGCGCCCGACAAGGGCCGCCGTTACCGAACCGTCCGGGGCGATATTTTCGTCATGGCCTGGCGCATCGTAATCGACCGGTTCTGCCGGGCAGGGGGCAGGATAGTGATTGTTGTCGTCCGTTGGCGAAGGTGTTTGTGGTGTTGGGTTCGCCGGGCGATAGGTCGCACCACCATAGGCCGCATTGGCGTTGGCATAGGCCGAACTTGCCCGTGACGGGGCATTTGGCGTATGGGAAGCCGGTTCTGCCGGGGCCGTTGTTCCGGGCGCCATTGGTTCCGCAGCCGGTGCATATACCGGTGCGGGCGCTGCGGCGGGCGGCGGGGCAGATTGCCAGCCGGGTTCGCTGCTGCCAGCCCCGGACAGCATGATGGCTTCGGGGCCGATTTCGGTCGGCCCGGCAATCAGAACCGCACGGTGCATGGTGTTTTCAAGTTCGCGGACATTGCCGCGCCAGTGATGGCTGCGCAGGCGCGTGATCGCAAGCGGGCTGATCGGGCGCACCGGTACATCATTGGCATCGGAATATTTTTTGACAAAGAATTCGGCCAGTATCGGGATGTCATCCGGGCGTTCACGCAAGCTTGGAATATCAAGATTGACAACGTTCAGGCGGAAATACAAATCCTCGCGGAAATTACCGGCATTGACCTCGGCCTCAAGATTGCGGTTCGAGGTTGCCAGAATGCGGACATCGATCTTGACCGGGCTTTTGCCGCCCAGACGATCAATTTCCTTTTCCTGAATGGCGCGCAGCAGCTTTGCCTGCAGGCGGACATCCATTTCGCTGATTTCATCAAGCAAAAGCGTGCCGTGGTTGGCTTCTTCGAATTTGCCGATACGCCGTGCCTGGGCACCGGTAAAGGCACCTTTTTCGTGGCCGAACAGTTCCGATTCCATAAGGTTTTCGGGGATCGCAGCACAGTTTACGGCAACAAACGGTTTGTCTGCACGCTTGGACTTGCGGTGGACGAACCGGCTGACAATTTCCTTGCCTGTACCGCTTTCGCCGGTGATCAGGATCGTGGCGTTGCTTTTGGCGACCTGTTCTGCAAGACGCAGCGTTTCGGCCATGCGGGCATCGCGATGGATCAGTGCGTGGCTTTCTTCGGTGACGGCTTCAAGGATTGCGGCAATCAGGTCTGCTTCGGGCGGCAGGGGAATGAATTCCTGTGCACCGGCTTTGATCGCATTGACCGCACCGTTGACATCGTTGCCAATGCCGCATGCCACGACCGGAACATTGATGCGTTCACGATGCATGGCCTCGATCAGGGCGGCGACATCAAGGGTGATGTCGGCCATGACAAGGTCAATACGATTGCCCGCGCGCAGGATGTTCAGCGACGTTGTAACGCTTTCAGCCAACTGAACCGTTGCGCCACGTGCCATTGCGATCTTGCTGGCTGCGCCGATCTGACCGCCCAGTCCACCAACGATCAATACCTGCATAGTCTCATCTCTTTCCGCTTAGTTACCGATGGTAATTCCCGATGGCGGATTACGCCTGTACAGGCCAAAGGACCGATCAATCGAAATAGCTTACGCGTTTTGACGGCGGCAGGATCGAATTGATCAGCATTTCCAAACGACGGGGATTTTCCTGTCGCCCGATGGAGACAGCCCCCACCATGTAAACCGAATTCAAAAGTTCTTCTTCGCCCGAGTTGCGTTCAAGTTTACCCGCCAAAGGCATGAACACCATGTTGGCCAAAACCGCACCATAGAAAGTGGTTAGAAGGGCAACGGCCATCGACGGACCGATCGAGGACGGATCGTCCAAGTTGCCAAGCATCTGTACCAGACCGATCAGTGTCCCGATCAGGCCCATGGCCGGGGCAACGTCACCGGCCTTTTTCATGATGTTTGCCCCTTTTTGGTGGCGGCCAATCGTGGCATTCATGTCCTTGCGCATGATGGCCTCAACTTCTTCGGCAGGTGTTCCGTCAACGACCAGCGACAGACCCTTCCATAGATATTCTTCGCTTTGCAAGCTGTCGAGGTGCCCCTGAAGGGACAAAACGCCACCTTTGCGGGCGATTTCAGCCAGTTGCAGAATCTGTAGGGCAGCATCGGCGGGGTTGCGCGATTTATAGAAAATCGTCCGCATCAAAACCTTGCCTGCGCCCAGAAACTCGCCAAGGGCAAAACTGACCGCGGTAATTGCCGCAGTGCCCCCAATCACGATCAAAACGGATGGAATATCGATAAATGCCCCGGGCGATCCCCCAAATATGATCGCCGCAATAACAAGCGCAAAGCCGATAATCAGCCCTGCTACCGTCGCAATATCAAACGACGTTTTAGTCCCCCCGTCGGCCATTCTCGCTTATCCTCTTAAAAAGACTAGTTTTTCTCGGACTTGATGATTTCCGTCATGGTTACCCCGAGACGGTCTTCAACAACCACCACTTCGCCACGTGCGACCAAACGGTTGTTCACATAAATATCAATAGCTTCCCCAACCTTGCGGTCAAGCTCAACAACAGCACCACGGCCCAGTTTTAGCAACTGGCTTACCTGCATGGTTGCTTTTCCCAAAACTGCAGAAACCTGGACGGGAATATCGTATACCGCTTCCAGGTCTTTTGAAGTTTTCATGCCTTCGCCGCCGATTTCGGCGGCAGCCAGAAGTTCGGTGCCTTCGCCCTCTAGCTCGATATCGTCATTGTCGAGGTCCGAGAGCTCAAGGTCTTCATCATCTGCCATATTCGTCTCCTGATCCTTCAGCGTTCCGCGTTACATATCGGTCGTATCGGGCTTTTGATTTGCCTGCCGAGGATCCCCATCCTGTTGCGGCGGGTCGTTTTTGCCTTTTGTGCCGATTTCACTGTGCAACGCATCATCTTGGGGGGATGTTTGCATATTAACCTGTTCTGTACCATGGCCTTCTTCTTTGGCCAAAGGCGGTATTTCGGGGGCCGGTTGTGAAGTGTTTGTACTCTCACTGGCTAGGGCATCACTATCATCACCCGCGATACCCGTGTTCATATCCGTTTGCGGCGGTGTTCCCGATGCGGTTTCAGGTGTTTCTGCGTCGGGGGACAACGATATTGCTTCGGATTCTGCTTTCGGGCCTGTCGGTCTTTCAGACGGTGAAGAGTTCTGTTCGCCTGCTTGTGCATCGGGTTTGGTTGCATCGGTCGCCATATCTGGCTGGATATCTTGTGCAACGGTTTCTGTTGATGGTGCTGACTGTCTTGCCTGTTCCGCGATTTTAGGTTCCTGCACCAGCGGTTCCGGGGATGACGGGCTTTCTGCCGGGGTTTCTTCGGCGGGTGTCATCGTCGGAGCAGGGGATGCCGCAGGTGGCAAATCGTTGTGTGTGGTTTCCTGAATAACAGGATCACCCATGTCGGATTCGGGTAAGCTGTGTTCATCGGCGTGCGCCTCAAGGGCGCGTTCGACAATGTCGTTGATTTCAGCCCAAACGCGTTTGGTATTGCGAACGGCCGTTCCATCGCCCCAGGATACGTGGCAATCGCCAAGTGCAATATCGATTTCGCTGATAACAGCAACCTTGCCCGAAAAACCGCGTGACACGGCAAGTTTTTCAACCGTTTCCGACAGCATGGTTTCGATATCGGGATGTACTTTGACAATAACCTTTGGGACATCAAACAGATTGGCAAGGCATTGACGAACAATGCTTTCGATTTCGGTCAGTTGATACTGTTGTGACCAAGCCGGTGCGATTTTGCGCATGATGCCAAGCGAAACATTAATGGCATCTTCGTTGATGCGGGCATTGGCGCGTTTCTGATGCTCATCAATTTCGGCCAGTTTTTCGGCCAATTTCTCGGTGGCATCCTTCATGGCTTGTTCGAGTGACGCAAGAATTTCGGCACGGCCCTGTTCTATCCCCTGTGCCAATCCTTCTGCCTGCGCGATTTCACGCGCTGTGGCTTCTGCTTCGGCAATCATTTGGGCAGCCTGTTCCTCAGTATAGACCGGGGGCGGCGGGGGCGGTGCTTCGTCTTCCTTTTTTTTCTTCTTTTTCGTCAGTGAATAATGTTCGTCGTCATCGCCTGACGAGCGAATGACGTTATCCTCATTATCGAAACTGAGCGAAAATTTGAACTTTTCAATGGCCGTCATATCGAACCGCTGGTTTGGATTGTGCGACAAACAGGCAGGCGACACTGTGTCGCCATCCTTTCGATAAGGGTATCAGGAAAATCAGCTTTCCTGATACAGCCAGTTGCGAATGATCGACAGGGCTTCTTCCGGGTGTTTGTCCACAATCTCGCCGATCTTCTTGACCGAGGATGCTTTGACGCGGCCTTCAACCATGGACAGATTGATCAATTCATCGCCTTCATCGCCCATACCCGGGGCCATTGGCACCGGTGCCGGGCCTGCAAGGGCCGGGGTGCCGTCGGCGGTCATATCTTCTGCCAGCAACTGGCGCTGGGCCATGTCGGCGGCACTTGGCAGGGTTTCAAAGGCACGTGTTAGCAGCGGGCGAACCACTAGAAGGATGACCAGAATGGCGACGATGGCAAGAACCAGCATCTCGGCGATGCGGAATATCTCGGCTTTATCAAGTCCGAGGAAGGAGTCGATTGCCTCGTCCGCGAACAGATCCGTGGTGTCAGCAAATCTCATATTGATGACTTCGACCTGATCACTGCGCGCCGGGTCATAGCCGATTGCGCTGCGGACAAGGGCCGCAATTTTCTCCAGATCGTCAGGGGAACGTTCCTGATAAACTTTTTCGCCGTTTTCATCGGTCGTGTAGGTGCCATCAACCAGAACAGCAACCGTAACGCGCGAAATCTCGCCGATTTCCTTGATCTTGGTTGTGGTGGTTTTGGAAATCTCGTAATTGACGGTTTCTTCGCTGCGTGTTTCCTGACTGTTGGTACCAGCACCTTGCGCGCCAAGATTGGGATCTGGCAGGTTGTTTTGCAGGGTTACCGGGTCATTGCCTTCGGTTTCGGTGTTGGTTGAGCTTTCATCAATCGTCTGGCTGGAGCGCACGACCCGTTCTTCGGGGTCAAAGCGTTCGTTCGCGGTCGTGATCTTGTTGAAATCCATTTCGACCGAGACTTCGGCGCGGACTTCGCCAGAACCCAAAGACCGGGACAGCAAGTCTTCGATTGTGTTGCGCAGGCGTGTTTCATTGCGGATGCGCATTTCGTCTGCGGTCTGGGTCAGGAAGGTTGATGATTGCTCTTCGCCCTGCCCACGTGCCAGAAGACGGCCGCGTTCATCGATGATTGAAACCTTGCCCGGCGTTAATTGCGGGACCGCGGCGGCGACCAGATGTTGGATCGCAAGAACCTGTTCGGGTTTTAATTCCCCACCGGCCATTTTAACGGCAATTGACGCACTTGCGGATTGCGTTTCGCGTGAAAACATCTGGCGTTTGGGCAAAACCAGATGAACACGTGCCTGTTGAATCGACTGGATCGCAGCGATAGTTCGGGCCAGTTCGCCTTCAAGGGCGCGGACATGATTGATATTTTGTTCGAAGCTGGTGGCACCAAGACCGCTGCCTTTGTCAAAGACTTCGTAACCGACAGAACCACCGGTTGGCAGGCCATTCTCGGCCATCGAAAGGCGCATGCGGTTGACCTGATCGGCCGGGACAAGAATTTCTGTGCCGTTATTGAGCAGTTGGTAACTGATCTGCTGTTCTTCCAGCTGATTGACAATCTGGCTGGCATCGGTCGGATCAAGATCGCGATACAGCAATTCCATATTCGGTGCCGATACGCGCAGGATTAGAAACGCGAAAAACACAAGCAGCAATACCCCGACGCCGCTGATGGCCATCAGGCGTGTTGGTCCAAGACCTTTTAGGGTTTGTAAAAAACCGCCCACGTTCGGTTGCTCCCGGATCGATTGTTACCACTGTCCCATGTACCGGTAGATGTCCGCACAATTGCTACCGGTACTCTTAACGAATAGAAGCCCATATTGAAGAACAGGTTAACGATCGGCAATTTTTGCCGGTTAATGTGTTCAAAATTCGCCAGCGATTTGAATCATTTATATCTTTGGCGAGATCAATATGCAGCTCTTTATGTAGGTAGTAATGTTACCAAAAAGAAGCCCGGCTGTAAAAGCCGGGCGAGTCTTTGTAAATATGCAGTCTATCGGGGTAGCAAAAGCACCCCGATGGTATCAGCTAATTACCGTTTGATACGGATCAGCTCGTCGAGCATTTCATCGGTCGTGGTGATCGTCTTGGTATTTGCCGAATAGGCGCGCTGGGTCACAATCATATTTGTGAATTCCACGGCGAGGTCAACGTTTGACGATTCAAGAGCGGATGCCACAACGTTACCTGCACCATTCAGGCCCGGTTCACGTAGCAGGTAGTCACCTGATTCACGGGTCTGACGGTAAACGTTACCAGTATGGTTTTCCATTTCATCGGGGGCTTCGAAGGTGGCAATTGCCAGTTTGTAGATCGGACGTTTTACGCCATTGGCGAACTCGACCTGAAGGAAGCCATCTTCGGTGAAGCCATAGTTCACCATGGAACCGGCTTGCGCACCGTCTTGGTTGATGAATTTGGTATCATACTCAACAAGGTTGCCGTTGGAGTCACTGCCTGCACCAAACTGGGTGACGCCGTTTGTCAGGCCAACAATGCCGAGATCAATGGTAATTTGATTGGCGTTCGAACCATTGCTCCAGTTAACGGCGATATCCTGGTCGACAAGATTTGTTGTTTCGGCATTATCAGTAAAAGTCCGGAGGCTGCCATCGCCATTAAAGGTGATGATACCGGATTGTATCAATCCGTCGGGGTGAAGGGCGGGGTCAAGCTCATCGGCAGCAGTGCTGCCTGTCAGTTCAAACCCCCAACGGTTTTGCCCCAGTTTGATCACCTGCAATTGGACGACATGCGCCGAACCAAGAGAATCAAAAATTGTAACCGGCATGGTGTTGTTTTCTGCAACAGTGCCGGATGCTAGGTCACCACCGGTATAGGTCGCAGCCAAAGTTGCCGGGAAAGGCCCGGTAAAGCCAAGTGCTGTCAGCGGGGTATTGTTGTTGTTGGTTATGACAACATCTTGGTCAGCGAAGGATCCTGTAATGGTCAGGGTATCGTTTGCACCGGTGGAGGTTGCCGTTGCTGTTGCGCCGGTAACGGCACTAATTTTGGCGGCAATATCTGAAAGTGTTTCGCCGGCGGCGATCGTAATTGTTGTGGTGGTACCATTATAAGTGATGTCGAAACTATCACCAGCGGTGATACCCGCTTGACCGGCAAGGGCAGCGGTGCCGTCAACGCCTAATGTGGTGGAAACATTAGAACCGCCTACAAAGGCTGTTTCATTGCGATTAAGGTTGGCCCCGAACTCGATGCTCGTCGTTGACGCAGCTGCGGTCAGGATCGAGTTGATATCAAGCACTTGCAGATCGGAGACTGCAGAGCTGTTTGATGTTGTTGCCGTTCCTGCCGGGTCAAGAAGATTACCATTACGGTCAGTCGCCCAACCCTGGACATAATATCCGGCAGTATTACGTAAATAGCCGTCATCATCAGGTTTGAAGTCACCCGCACGAGTAAAGAATATCTCGTTGTCCGAACCAGGGCTGTTCGTATCACGGACGACAAAAAAGCCATCGCCGGAAATTGCGGCGGCTGTTGTCGACGACGTTGCTTGAAGCAGGCCTTGTTTGCTGATTAATGCCGTCGGGTGGAACCTTACACCGCCGGGGGTGTATCTGGTATTGGTTGCTGATTCAGTTACAAGTGTCGAGAAACGTCCGACCGTACCTTTGTAACCGATTGTGTTGAGGTTTGAGATATTGTCCGAAATGACGCCCAGATTCTGGGACTGGGCATTCAGGCCGGAAACACCGGAAATCATTGCACCAAAAAGACTCATTTTTCTTCTCCAGCAAATGCAGGGCTGTTAATTAATATCCGGATATGTGACATCAGGCTGCTGCGTCCTGTTCATCGGAAGCATCGTCGCCAGTATCTGTCTCTGATCCGGTATCTGTACTATTCGCGCCCAGCTTTACGTTTGTCAGGGTTGCAAACGGGACGGAAACGTCACCGATACGCAGATAAATATCGTCGTCGTCAATATCGACACTATCGACATTGCCGATGATGCCAATTGCAGCCGAGGCGTAATCACCGTTTTCATCTTTGAAAACATCACCATTGGCCCCCATCGGTTTAAGGACCATGGTATAGGCCCCGGTTGCCTGTTGGACGCCGCTGTTGTTTTTCCCGTCCCAGGTAAAGTCCTGAAGGCCGGAAACCTCGGTGAGATCTTCTGAGTAAACTGTCTTGCCGCTTTGATCCTGAACCTGAATCTGGAGACGGGGAACTTCGGGTGAAATATTATATTTGAATTTGAGATCTCCACCCTCTTCAAGCCAGTTGGTATCGCCAACCGCCTCGATTTCTGCGCCGACATAGGACAGGGCAGACAACTGGCGCTGCTGACTTTGCATTGCAAGCAGGTTTTCAAGGTTCTTGTTACTCTGGATCCCCTGTTCGACCTGGGCGAACTGGCTCAACTGGTCAGTGAATTTGTCACTTTCCATTGGCGAGGTGGGATCCTGATTTTTAAGCTGGGTCGTCAGCAATGTCAGGAACGTGTCGAAGTTCTGGGCCAGTTGGCTCGCGGAACTGCTTGACGCGGCGTTCGTGTCATTTGTTGCAACACCAACATTGGTCAGGGATGAAATTGTCATGATCTTGTTTCCCTACCTTTCCTAAATTCGGATATCGACCAGGCCATTGGGATTGATCCCGTAGCCAATGGCGACATGTTCAGCGAGTTCGGCACCGGTCAGGACATCGCCTTCATCCGGCGTGCTGCCCGATTTGTTGGCCATGCGTGACGAGTCATTGCTATCCTGACCCTGACCGCCCTGGTTCCGTTGTTCGAAGGTGAAGCTTTGACTGTCTGCATTAAGGCCCGCATCTTTGAGGGCCTGTTGCAGGGCGCGTGAATCCTGGCGCAGCAAGTCGAGCGTTTCACGGGTGTCTGCCTGAATGACACCCTGGACACGGCCATCATGGCCGATTTCCAGTTTGACATCGACGCGCCCGAGATGCTCCGGACGAAGCTGGACGGAAATTTTGTCAACACCTTCGCTTGCGGCGTTACGGATATGAACCGCGACCTGTTGCTGAACCTGCTGTGCCGGGGCATTTCGTGCGGTTTGGGCAGTTTGTCCGGTCGAATTGCTCTGGGTTAGACTACTGTTGCCGGTAAGCGGGCCATTGGCCGCCTGTGTGCTGCCCTCGGTGTTGCCGGTTGCACTGACGGCGGCTGTGGTGTTGCCGATTGCTGCTGCCTGTGGTTGGGGGGCTGGCTGTGCGGTTTGCATATTGGCTGCGCCGGCCAGTGCTTGTTGTGCGACCTGATTGCTACCATTTACCGCGCCGGAAGTTGCCGCTGTTTGCTGACCGGTAGTGGCGTTGCCATTTGTATTTGATGTGTTGGCATTGGTTCCGGCATTTGCGGTTTCGGTCCCGGCCTTGACGCTGCGTTCGCCACTCATTGCGTCAACGATTTTAGAGATGAAGCTGTCATTGCTATCAGCGGCCTCGGTGCTGCCGTCTTGACCGTTCAATGCTGATTTCGCCGTCGCGCCGGCTGCGGGCTGCGACAGGGCGGTTGAATTCATCAAGCCACCGGTCGTGCCCTCGGCATTTTGTGCCGGGGTGCCGGTAACGGGCTGGGTCGAGGCGTTTGCAGCTGTTGCACTGCTTACTACCTGTGCTCCGGCCTGCACCGTTGCTTGCTGTGCTGCTGGATTGATGCCCGGGATTGCCGCCATATTCGGGTCAACAATCTGATCGCCCTGCTGTGCGGGGTCGGCAGAGGTCGCTGTGTCGTCTGTTGAGGCGATCTGTTGGTCGCTATCGGCGCTGACGACTTCTTTAGGCTGATCAGACTGGGCGTCCGTGCCTTCGGCTCTGCTATCGGTGTCGCGCGTATCATGGTCGTCGCGGCCCGGATCATTTTTGGAATCGGCAACGTCACGGTGATCATCGCGCTGGGTGTCGTCACGCGAACTAGCGGCGTCGACATCGTCGTAGGTTTTATGATCATCTTTATTGGTGCGAGTATCATTACGGGATGTATCGGCTCTGGTATAATCGTCGCGCGATGTCTTTTCGGCGCCGGTGTTGCGCCTTGCATCCGTATTGTCGCGGGTCTGCAGCTGGGCAGTTTTTGCCGCGTCATGACGGATCTGGGTGTTGCGGTCTGCCCAGTTATCCGTGATTTGCTCCATCACGTTGCCAAAGGACACATCGCTGCTGGCAGCTGCAGTCTGGCCTGGAATGGATATGGTAGGTGATGCCGATTTGGTAATCGCAGAGCTGTTCATGACATGGTCCTTCTCAAAACAGTGTCACAACATTTGCAAAAGGCGGGCCAGTTTTGATGGTTAAGGATTCATACAGAAAATCAGCTACTTAATCGGTGGTTGAATAAAAGGGCATTTTTTGCCGGGCTGTCTTTGCCGGAAGGTCCCATAACAAAAAAAGCCCCCGATGATGTGGGAGCTTTTGATACGGAATATGTGGAATCTCAGGCGGAAATTGACAGGCCCGAAGAGCGCGGGCGATTTTCATCCCCATTTCCTGCCGATTGAGGCTGTGGTTGTGGCACGGGCTGCATTTGTGGCTGAGGCTGGCTTTGCTGCGCTGTCATGATCGCTTGGCGCATTTCATTTTCACTCTTGTCAGCAAGGGCGGCCCAGGAATCGCGCAACGGTGTCAAAAGATGGATGACCTCTTTCGCGGCTTCTGGATCATTGTGACGATCAACCCCCATCAGACGAATCATGCAATGGGTGTAAAGACGTTCAAGGTTTGTCGCAATCTCGCCCCCCTGATCCATATCAAGTGTATTCGACAGATGGGCAATCAGCTCCTGCGCCTTGCAATTGGCATTGCATCGGCTTTGGATATCTTTGCTTTCAATGGCACGGAGAACTTCCTGCAAGCATGCCAAAGTCTTTTCAAACAGCATATAAACCATTTTGGCCGGTGATGCTGTGTTGACTTGCTGGTTCTTATACGTCTGTGCTGCACGTTCGTTCATGCTACACTCCTTGGTCTGCTAGGCGTCCTGTCAGTGTGCATGATTTGAGGCAAAAAGTTAACTACTATCACTGCTTGATGCCATCAACTCGTCGAGAGAGTTTTGGATGGTTTTCATGCGTGCAAGGGATGTTTCCATGGCGATGAAACGATCCATAAGGTTTTCGCGCTGGCTTTCCAGGCGTTCATCAATGCGGTCAATTTTTTCCTGATAGGACGTGTTCTGGGTTTCAAATGCTGAAATTTCCTGACTTAGCGCACCGTCTTCTTCCTTCAGGAGAGAATCAAGCTGGAAATAAAGTTGGGCGCCAATACCTGCACTGGTGGTTACGGATGCTGTGTCTGCAGCAGTTTTATCGCCACCGTAAAACAGGCGCAGTCCATCTGTGGTCGTAATTGAATTTCCACTGACCGTTGCATTCTTACCAGTTGTCGTAACGCCATCAATCGTAATGTCATATGTGACACTGTTGATCACGCCACCAGATGCATCAATATTGAAATCATACTGTGCTGCGTTGGTCTTCCCATTGAAGCCCGTCATGGTCAAATCAGAGTTGTCTGACTTGCCGCGGAACAGGAACAGCTCCATCACTTCGGTAGGCTCGTCGAGCAAGGCAGCGTTCAGCTTTGTTTCGTCGACGACAAAGGTATTGTCGAGCAACGGATCTGTATTGGTGCCATAGGCAACAAAGTCGATACCGATTTCAGCCAGAACAGAGTAATCATCTTTGCCCGCACGGTCGGTCACGCCTTTGGCAAAGGTTCCGGCAATTTGCTGAAGGGAGGATTCAATGTTTTTAACTGTTGAATTCCCAATCAAGATAGCATCTTCCGACGCTTCTCCTGTGGTTTCATCAACGAATGTCTTTTCGTTAATGAAAGTTTGAACCGCGTTATATGCATCAACAAAATCGATGATTGCTGTTTTTGCCTGATTAAGGTCTTGTTCAACGTCGATGGTAATTTTTGTACCAGGTTCCGCATCGTAAAGAGAGATGCTTAGGCCGTCGACAAGATCGGAAAACTCATTTGACGACCGGGTAATGGAAATGCCGTCAAGTTTGATCGAGGCATTGTCGCCATTGTCAATAACATTTGCGGCATTGATTGTTGTCGGATCAGTCAAGATTCCTAGGCTTTGCAGCACATTTCCGGTGTCATCACTAAAGGACATACGGTTGTCTTCACCCTCGGATGTTGAGGTCAAGATCAATGTGCTTTCCGTTGCAGAAACCTTGATGACAGAGGCTTGAATACCGGTGTTGTCTTTGGCGTTGTTAATTTTGTCACGGATGTCTTGCAGGGTATCCTCGGCTGCCACTGTGATCTGGGAGCTTCCGGTGCCGCCAGTAAGGGTAAACTGTCCGGTGCCGGTAATGCCTGTGATATCTGCACTGGCGGCAACGGCAAGGGTATCGGTTGACAGTTTGTGTTTTGTTGCGACCTGATCGACCTCAAACGTATAGGAACCGGTGGAGGCCGCATTGGTCGCGGTAATGCCAATCAGTTCACCTGCCAAGGTTGAGCTGTCTGTGGATGCAAAAATCTGTTTGGATTCGAAGATGTTTTTTGATTTGTCGAAGCTGGTCGCCCCGTACAAATTGGCCATCGAATCCTTAAGGGTACCAATCAGTGTCTGAAGATCTTTGAGGGCTGTTAATTTGTCGTCGTTGGACTCGATCCGAGTTTCCAGAGAATCCGCGGGAAGACGACGCGCAGCGATCATCTTGTCAACAACATCGACAAAGTCGATATTTGACGAACCGCCCGAAAGTTGAATTCGGCCGTTGTCGCCAACATAGATATTGTTCAGGTTTACGCTGCTCATTTGCCTAGCTCCCTGGGCACATCGGTAGGCAAATATTTCACTTTTTGCCTTAACGCGATTCTATACGCAAAAAGTGTGCCTCTGTCGGAAAGCCCGATCGCTTAATCAGATTTCTTCGTCAACAACGCTGCCAAGGTATTCGCGGATTTGCGAGAAAAGATGTTGCAGCTCTTTTGACGGAATTTCACGAAGAACATCGCCGTTTGATCTATCCGTAACTTTCGCGACGACCCGGCCGGTATCCTGATTGAAATTCAATTCGATACGGGCATTGGAATCGTTAAGTTCTGGAATATCAAGTTTTGCAAGTGCAGCTTGAAGTTTTTGTCCGGCATCTGCCGGGGCGCTATTTGCATCGCCCGAAGACGGCGATTCCACCGATATCAGCGCATTTCCAGCATTATTGGACGCGGATGACGCTGATGAAGAAGGTGCTGAACCGGATACGGGACCGGTCGAACGTTGGTTTTGATAGGTGCTGACTAATTCCATTTGGTCCTCCTATGCCATGAGTCTGGCAAAGGATAATCCGGATGAGGGATGAGAGAAAGTCTCTCATCCCTCTACGGATATCCGGATTACTGCAGGAGACGCAGCAGGTTCTGCGGCATCTGGTTCGCCTGGGCAAGCATCGCAACACCGGACTGAACCAGGATCTGTTTCGAGGTGAACGCAGTCATCTCGGCAGCAACATCAAGGTCAAGCAGGGTGGAACGAGCCGATTCAGTGTTTTCCTGCGTTGATGCAAGGTTCTGACCGGCAAAGTCCAGACGGTTCTGAGAGGTACCAACCGCAGCACGTGCGCGCTGCAAGTCATCAATTGCGCGGGTGACAACTTCAACGGCTTCCTGAGCACCAGATGCGGTACTAATCGCATCGGTTCCAAGATCGCTGAGGCTCGTTTCGGTGCCAGCAGTGCCGGTACCCAATGTGTCCGCATCAACCTTTGACAGATTAATCGACAGGCGGTCATTTGCGGTATTGCCGCCACCAACTTGGAATTCAATGCTGGTGGCGAGTTTCTGACCGCTATCGGCGGCCATCGACACAGTATTATTGTTGAGTGTGTTGATGACGCTACCGCCATAAGTCGCCTGAGTGGTGCCGAAATCGGTGTCACCGCCCGTGCCACCTTCAACAACGCCAACCGCAGCGGTGAAGTTGTTGTTGATGTTGATCGACAGGCCAAGCTCGTCAAAGTTAAGCGTGCCTTTGTCGCCGGCCGACATTGCCTTGGAACCACCCGTCAGGTAGTCGGTCACGTCGATCGACTGGGTCAGCGCAGCATCGGCACCAGCAGTGGTGTCAATGTTTGCGGTAACCGTCATGATGATCTGGGTGCCAGCACCAACGGTTATTTCGTTGATCGAAATGGTGAAGTTGTTGTCGGTTACGCCATCGCCTTCACCATCGCCTGCCCAAAGATTGTTGTTGGTGATGGCAATACCATCAAAACCGGTCTGCGCGGTAATAGCCGAGCCCTGCCCAGCAGATTCGAGGTCGGCATAGTTCAGTGCCACGTCACCGCCATCACCGAGCAACTGAATGCCGTTGAAGTTGGTGGACGAGGAGATACGGTCGATTTCGTCACGAAGCTGGGTGAATTCATCGTTCAGGAAACCACGTTCAATATCGGACATGTTGCCCGAGGAAGACTGAACCGAAAGCGTTTTCATGCGAACGAGGATGTCATCAACAGTCGCCATGCCGCCATCGGCAATCTGCAACATCGAGTTGGCCTGGCCAACGTTGACGGTCGCTGTTTTCAAGGCCTGGGTCGTTGCGTTCAAACGTGCACCGATGGCCATCGAGGCAGCATCATCACGTGCAGAAACAACACGCGTACCAGACGACAGCTTTGACAGCGAACGGGTCGCCATTTCATCCGAAGCCGACAGGTTACGGTGAGCAACGTTAGCAGCATAGTTGGAAATGATATTAAGAGCCATTTTAGAATCTCCTACATGGATAGCTCGGAACAGCATCGCGCCGTTCTTGAACCTGGCAACAGCGCCAGATAGTTTTCAAAGATCTTCCTGATCAGAGAAAACTCGTTTTTCTATCTCAAAATATACCTATGGCTGGATGCAGAGTCCAGTGAAATGTTTAGATAAAATAAATTATATAAAACAAATGGTTGGCTAAAATTGAGGCGGAAATCAGCTTTGGGTCTTTCAACCTGCATGTGTTGAATTGACCATTGCGTAGGATATTTAAGGGCTTTTTGACGAATCGAAATATATACTTGTGTATGGGGTTGTCGTGTGGATGAGTTTGGGTCCTAGAGAAAATATGCGCAACAGAATAAGGCGGTGGAAATGACCACCGCCTTGATATTGAAGATATGTCAGATAGGCAAAATTAGCCCTGCAGGAGACGCAGCAGGTTCTGCGGCATCTGGTTCGCCTGGGCAAGCATAGCCACACCGGACTGAACCAGGATCTGTTTCGAGGTGAAGGAGGTCATCTCGGAAGCGACGTCAAGGTCAAGCAGGGTGGAACGAGCCGATTCAGTATTTTCCTGCGTTGATGCAAGGTTCTGAGCGGCGAAGTCTAGACGGTTTTGATAGGTGCCAATGCCAGCACGTGCACGCTGAAGGTCGTCAATTGCGCGAGTAACAACTTCAACTGCTTCTTGTGCGCCGGCGGCGGTATCAATCGCGTTGGCACCAAGGTCATCAAGGCTGGTCTCGGTATTGGCAGAGCCGGCCCCCAGTCTTGCCGAGTCAACCGCAGTCAGCGAGATCGACAAACGGTCATTCGCAGTGTTGCCTGCTCCGACCTGGAATTCGATGCTGGTAGCCAGTTGTTGACCATTATCGGCGGCCATCGACACAGTATTATTGTTGAGCGTGTTGATGACGCTACCGCCATAAGTCGCCTGAGTGGTGCCGAAATCGGTGTCACCGCCCGTGCCACCTTCAACAACGCCAACCGCAGCAGTGAAGTTGTTGTTGATGTTGATTGACAGGCCAAGCTCGTCAAAGTTGAGCGTGCCTTTGTCGCCAGCCGACATCGCCTTGGAGCCACCTGTCAGGTAATCGGTCACGTCGATTGACTGGGTCAGTGCAGCATCGGCACCAGCAGTGATGTCGACGTTTGCGGTAACCGTCATGATGATCTGGGTG
>NZ_JFKB01000022.1 GCF_002115745.1 Thalassospira alkalitolerans | reverse complement strand
GGGAATCCTGAATGTAAACACCGCCTAGGCTTCGAGACTCGAAAATATTCACATGTAATTTTCGTTAAATTATCCTGTGACGTTAGTTTCCGACAAAACTGGAAACCTTTTCTACGCAATTTGGAAATTCCAGAGAAAAAATATCGCACCGGCATTCATCAGACGAATGTGATCGGCCAGCCTGCCTAGAACAAGGTTTTCATAATAAAAAACACTTTTGGAACCCCTTATGGCCAAAGGGTTTCACAGCGTAAAACCCACAAACTGCCATAAATTTGCCATGTTCTAGAACTGTAAATTTAGATAGCTACCTATCGGTTTGACAGACGCCACCAAGCATCCCCCGCATGCCAGGCGCCACTTTTGTCAGCCCAAATAAAGAGAGAGCCACCAATGAAACCGTCAGATTTCAAGCTGAGCCGCCGGAGTTTTCTTCAGGCGTCAACAGCGGCAGGCACGTTGCTTTCGGCAAGCTATGCCCCCCCCGCATTCGCCCAATCCAAATCCGTTCCCCTAAATGAATATAAGCCCGAATACCTCAGCCCGGATGAATGGCAATTCATCCTTGCGGCAACAGCCCGCCTTATTCCGTCAGACGGCAAAGGCCCCGGTGCCATTGAAGCCCGCGTTCCGGTCTTTATCGACCGCCAACTGGCGGGCAGTTTCGGCAATGCGGCCGATTGGTATATGGAAGGCCCGCATGACATCACAGCACCGGCCCAACTTGGCTATCAATCCCCGCTGACGCCTGCCGAGGTTTATCGAGCCGGGATTGCAGAATTGAACCAATGGTGTACCGACACCCACGGCAATGTTTTTGCCCTGCTTGACGCGAAAACCCAGGACACAGTCCTTGGTCAGCTTGAAAGCGGTGACATCAAACTTGTATCGACCAAAAGTGCCAGTCTGTTTGACCTTTTGCTGCAGAACACCAAAGAAGGCTATTTCGCCGACCCCATGTATGGCGGCAATGCTGAAATGACAGCCTGGAAATACATCGGGTTCCCCGGCGCACGGGCAAGTTTCCGCGAATGGGCAGGCATTGAAAAGCCCTATCCGCTTGGACCGGTCAGCATTTCGGGCAAAAGGGGTTAATCATGGCGAGACAGGAAAAGAAAAAAGACGTCGTCATTATTGGCCTGGGCTGGACCGGGTCGATCCTTGGCATGGAATTGTGCAATACGGGACTGGAGGTTCTGGCCCTTGAACGGGGCAGTGACCGCAATACGGTCCCCGATTTTCAATACCCGCAGGTTGCCGACGAACTTAAATACGGCGTTCGATATGGCTTTATGCAAAAGCCGCGCAATTCAACCGTAACCGTGCGACGCTCAGAATCCGAAACCGCCCTGCCCTATCGCCATCTTGGCTCGTTCCTGCCCGGCAACGGTGTTGGCGGGGCTGGAATGCACTGGAACGGTCATACATTTCGCCCGATGCCCGAAGAATTTGAACTGCGGTCTTATGTTGAAAACAATTTCGGCAAGCGATTAATCGATGACGAAATGGCCATTCAAGACTGGGGCATCAGCTATAAAGAACTTGAACCCTATTTTAACAAGTTTGAAAAAGTAGCCGGTATTTCAGGTCAGGCGGGCAATCTGAATGGCGAAATCCGCGACGGCGGCAATCCATTCGAAGGCGAACGTTCGTCGGAATACCCAATGCCACCCATGCCGCAAACAGTTGATTCCAACATGTTTGCCGATGCCGCCCGGAAAATGGGGTATCACCCCTATAAACGCCCATCGGGCATTGCGTCCACATCCTATACCAACCCATATGGCATGCAGCTTGGCCCGTGTAACTTATGTGGTTTCTGCGAACGTTTCGGCTGCCTGAACTATTCCAAATCATCGCCGCAGACCTGCATTCTGGATGCCCTGAAACGCAAACCGAATTTCGAATACCGCACCAACTCGGAAGTCATGAAGATCGAACTTGCCGCCGACGGCAAGACCGCCCGGGGGGTCACCTATATCGATCCCAATGGCGAAGAAGTCTTTCAACCTGCCGATCTGGTGATTATGGCGGCCTATCAGTTGCATAACGTTCATCTGATGCTGCTATCTGGCATCGGAGAACCCTATAACCCGGCGACCCGTGAAGGTGTGACCGGTAAAAACTATGCCTATCAAACCAATGGCGGGACGTCGTTATTCTTTAAGGATGTCGACTTTAACCCGTTCGTCGGATCTGGATCCAACGGCCATGTGATTGATGACTTTGCGATCAACCAGATTGATTTTGCCGCCGAAGGTTTCGTTGGTGGCAGCTATATCAGTGCCGGCACCTTTAACGGTCAGCCGATCCGGTCGATGCGCCTTCCGGCGGGAACGCCGAAATGGGGGGCTGAGTGGAAAAGCGGGATCAAGGAATGGTATGGCCACTCCATGTCGATCGGTTCACACGGGTCGAATATGTCCTATCACACCAACCATCTTGACCTTGATCCGACCTATAAGGATCAGCATGGTCGCCCAATGATGCGCATGACTTTTAACTGGAAACCAAATGATATTCGGATGACCCAGTTCATGAAGTCAAAGATCGAACCGCTTGCCCAAAGCATGAACCCCGACATCATGCAGTCGTCGTTTAAATCCCAAGGGGCGATGTATGACGTACGCCCCTATCAGACGACCCACAATGTGGGCGGGGCAATCATGGGCAGCGATCCAAAAAGCTCGGCAATCAACAAGTTCCTTCAGACATGGGACGTACACAATGTGTTTGTGATGGGGGCAAGCGCCTTTCCGCAGAACATTCAGTACAACCCGACCGGGGCCGTTGGCGCACTTGCTTATTGGGCCGCAGAGGCAATCCGCAAGGATTACCTGCCCAATCCGCGTCCTTTGGTTTAAGGCGGGGATATCATTGTGAAAACATTTATCAAAATCGTTGCTGCGCTGGCCGTTCTTGGGGTTGTTGCCCTGGGATTGATCATCTTTGTGCCAGTATCAAAAACAGCCCCCGTGGCATTGCTATCAACCGATTATCAGGCCCCCGAAGGCCATGGTAAATACGTTATGCGTCTGGCGGATTGCAAAGCCTGCCATACCGCCAAGGATGGAAAGCCGTTTGCCGGTGGTCGTCCGATTGAAAGCCCGTTTGGCACCATCTGGTCAACCAACATCACCCCGGACCCGGAAAACGGGATCGGGAATTACAGCCTCGATGATTTCCGGGCCGCCCTTTATGACGGGGTTGAACCGGACGGAACGCATCTTTACCCGGCGATGCCGTATGAAAATTATCGTAAAATATCCGAGGAAGATGTTCGTGCATTGTATGATTTTTTCATGCATGACGTGACCCCGGTTGCGGAAAAGGCCCCGGAAACCGACCTTTCATTCCCGTTCAACCAACGATGGGGCATTCGCCTTTGGGATTGGCTTGCGCTGGGCGATGCCGGGCACAAGAGCCTTTATGATGACGCCGTTCTTGATCGCGGTGCGTATCTGGTCGACTCACTGGGCCACTGCGCGGCATGTCACAGCCCGCGAAATGCGATTTTTGCCCAGGAAGGTAACACTGCAAAAGACAGCACTTACCTTTCAGGTGGTGTGATTGGTGGCTGGTCGGCGCCAAGCCTGCATGGTGCAAATTCCGCCCCCGCAAAATGGACGGCCAAAGACCTTGCAGATTATCTTTCGACTGGCCGCAACAGCCATTCAGCCGTTGCAGGCGAGATGACACAGGTTGT
Source organism: Thalassospira alkalitolerans (assembly GCF_002115745.1). GTDB lineage: Bacteria > Pseudomonadota > Alphaproteobacteria > Rhodospirillales > Thalassospiraceae > Thalassospira > Thalassospira alkalitolerans. The sequence goes on along the minus strand of NZ_JFKB01000022.1, from coordinate 54,990 downwards.
CGGTGAATCCCTGCAACATGCGACAGATGAAGACCTTCATGCCATCGTTTCCTATCTGCGCCATATCAATGGGAAACCAAAAACCGATGCGGTTGCCCAAAAAGATGTCGGCGATGGGACAAATGCCGCAAACGCAACGACAACACTTTTGGCATCGGCTGATCCGTCAATGCCACTTGGGCCGCGTTTGTATCTTGATAACTGCAATGCCTGCCACTTTGTGAACGGCAAAGGGGCCGATGGCGTCTTCCCGGAAATTGATGGCAACAGCCTGGTCACCGCCGATACTTCCGCTGGCCTGATTGATGTCATCCTTAATGGGGCGGTTTTGCCATCGACCGAAAAAAGGCCTGCACGTTTGGCAATGCCAGACTTTGGTCATCGTCTTAGCGATGAAGAAGTTGCCGAATTGGCAACCTTTGTCCGACAGGGCTGGTCCAACAAGGCAACACCGGTCACCGCGGCCGAGGTTGCAGACATTCGCCAGAAAACTGCGCAAAAATAAGCCTGCCATACAGCAGACGTCAAAAAGGGCCCCAATCGGGCCCTTTTTGTTTGATTGGAACTTAGGGGCAGAACCTCTCGGACTTAACCGCGAAGTTCGGCAACCTTGTCGGTTGCTTCCTGTGCCAAGCGCGTGATCGTTGCCCAGTCACCGGCCTTGACCGCGCTTTTTGGCGAGACCCACGACCCACCAACGGTGATGATATTTGGCAGGGCGAGATAATCCCCCAGATTTGCCAGCGACACACCACCCGTCGGGCAGAATTTCACCTGTGGCAGCGGGCCAGAGAGGGCTTTAAGCATCGAAACGCCGCCCTGTTGTTCGGCCGGGAAGAATTTCAAAATGTCATAGCCATGATCAATCAGATGCATGATTTCAGACGGCGTTCCCGCACCGGGCAGCAACGGCACGCCGGTATCTTTGGCGGCCTTAAGCAAACCATCGGTATGGCCCGGCGAAACCGCAAAAGCACAACCGATTTCGGCCATACGTTCCATCTGTTTGGCATTGATCACGGTGCCCGCACCGGTGATTGCATCGGGAACTTCGGCGATGATACGTTTAATGCTTTCCTCGGCGGCGGCACTGCGCAGGGTGATTTCAAGCACGCGCAAACCACCGGCCACCAAGGCCTTGGCAAGCGGCACGGCATCATTGACGTCTTCGATGACCAGAACCGGCACCACCGGGGCTTTGGATAGAATTTCGTGTGACGAAAGGCTCATTATGTATCCTCCAGTTTCCCGGTCAGGCCGATAAAATCTTGGCGCAACCGATCAGGGCCGGGTATTTCGCCGTCATCAGGCGTACCGGCACATCATTCATCAAATCATGGAAACGGCCCTTGGCGATCATCCGATCTTTCAGGCCGCTTTGTTTCATATAATCGGCAATGCGCGGCCCAATGCCGCCACCGATAAACACACCGTCAAATGCACCAAGCGTCAGCACAAGATCACCGGCAACCCCGCCCATAAACAAACAGAACCGATCCAGCACTTTAAGGCAAAGCGGATCATTTTGTGTCATGGCACGGTCGACAACCTCGGCCGCGGTCAGCGGCGTAACATCAACCCCGTCAATCGCGGCAAGTGCACGATACAGGTTTTCAATTCCCATCCCCGACAGAATGCGTTCGGCCGACACACGACCAAGTTCAGCCGTCAGGAATTTGACGATTTCATAATCAAGATCATCAACCGCGGGCAAAGTCACATGACCGCCTTCGCCCTGAACCGGAATCCAATGACCGTCATGGGGCAAAAGCCCCGAAACGCCAAGCCCGGTCCCGGCCCCGATCACCGCCAATGGCAAACCCGGACGCCCCGGCCCGTCAAACAGCGTGATCAAGTCTTCGTCGCCCAAATAGGGCACCGACATCGCAAGACCGGTAAAATCATTAACCACCACAAGACGATCCAGACCAAATTCGGCATTAAGCGCGTCTTTGGAAAACACCCACGGGTTATTGGTGAATTTGATGGTATCGGCCATCGCCGGACAGGCCACAGCAACCGCAAATTCACGCAAATCGCGGCAATCCGTCCGGGTCATGAAATCGCGCATGGCATCGCCGATGGTCGCGTATTCGCGTACCGGCAATGTCATCGGCGATTGCGGGTCGCCCTTATCATCAATCCAGGCAAAGCGGGCGTTGGTGCCGCCAATGTCGCCAACCAGCCGCATTACGCTACCTCAACCTCAACCGTCCCCGGAAGCACGGCACTGGCACCCAATTCAGCCAGACCAACATGTTCACGGAACACGCCAAACAATTCACGGCCAAAACCGGTCTGATGTTCGGCCTTGTTATCGAATGTCGCAAAGTCGCGCTTGGCCAATTCGGCCTCGGTCACATTCAGGATCAATTCACCGCTTTCGGCATCCAGACGCAGAATATCGCCGTCTTTTACCTTGCCAATCGGGCCGTTCATCATGGCTTCGGGGGTGACATGAATGGCGGCGGGAACCTTGCCCGATGCACCTGACATACGACCATCGGTGACAAGGGCGACCTTGTAGCCAAGGTCCTGCAACACGCCAAGCGGCGGGGTCAGTTTGTGCAATTCCGGCATGCCATTGGCCTTTGGCCCCTGGAAGCGCACCACACAAATCACGTCACGATGCAGCTTGCCATCCTTGAACGCCTGCATCATTTCTTCCTGGGATGTAAACACCGCCGCGGGGGCTTCGATCACACGATTTTCGGGTTTCACCGCCGAAACCTTGATCACCGAGCGGCCAAGATTGCCTGCCAGCATGCGAAGCCCACCATCGGCACTGAATGCCTTTTCGGTCGGGCGCAGAATGCCTTCGTCGTGGCTGTCTTTCGGCGCATCACGCCATGCCAGTTTACCCGCATCCAGATACGGCTCGGTGCCATAGGCCGCCATGCCACCGGTACTGATCGACTGAACATCATGATGCAGCAGACCATTTTTCAAAAGATCACTGATCACAAACCCCATGCCGCCAGCGGCGTGGAAATGGTTCACATCGGCCTGACCATTCGGATAAACGCGGCACAGCAATGGAACAAGACGGGATAATTCATCAAAATCATCCCAGCGAAGTTCGATCCCGGCGGCGCGCGCCATCGCGGGCAAATGCAGGGTGTGGTTGGTTGATCCACCGGTTGCCAGCAACCCGATGATGCCGTTCACAAACGCCTTTTCGTCAAGAATTTTACCAACCGGGCGGTAATCATTACCAAGTTTGGTAATCTGAAGCGCCCGACGGGCGGCTTCTTCGGTCAGGGCATCACGCAGATCGGTGTTCGGGTTAACAAACGCCGCACCGGGAAGATGCAAGCCCATGATTTCCATCAGCATCTGGTTGGAGTTTGCCGTACCATAGAAGGTACAGGTCCCCGGACTGTGATAGGAGGCGGTTTCGGCTTCGAGCAATTCCTTGCGGCCGACTTTGCCTTGGGCGTAAAGCTGACGGATGCGGGCCTTTTCATCATTGGGCAAGCCCGATGGCATTGGCCCGGCCGGGACAAATACCGCCGGAATATGACCATAGGCCAGTGCGCCCATCACCAAACCCGGGACAATTTTATCGCACACGCCAAGATAAAGGGCCGCGTCAAACACATCGTGCGACAGCGAAACAGCGGTCGACATGGCAATCACATCACGCGAAAACAGCGAAAGTTCCATGCCCGGACGGCCTTGGGTCACGCCATCGCACATGGCGGGAACACCGCCTGCGACCTGTGCGGTTGCACCGGCTTCGAACACGGCCTTTTTGATGCGGTCGGGATAAACGCCAAGCGGCTGATGCGCTGACAGCATATCATTATAAGACGTCACAATGCCCAGATTGGCACCTTCGTCACCATTAATGCGCTCCTTATCCGCGGAGCTGCACCCCGCAGACGCATGGGCCAGATTGCCACATGACAGGCTGGAACGGTGCGGACGACTGGATGCGGCGGCTTCGATGCGCGCCAAATAGGCTTCGCGCGTCGGTTTGGACCGTTCGACAATGCGTTTGGTAATCTGTTCTAATTCACGTTTCATGGGGTTCAGCCTTTCGGGTTCTCGGCGCTCCACCACAGATCGACGGGGATGTCAGTCTGCTGCAAAATTGCGCGAACCGGCATTTCTTCGATCTTGGTGCCGTTTTTCGCGGTTTCAAAGGTCGACCATTTGGATTGTCCGGTAATATGGATGCCAATATACCGGGCATTAAGGATGGCGGGCAAAGTCAGGCTGATGCGCGGGACCGGGGATGCGGTCGGGCGCGCAGCGGCAACCAGTTCGCCATGTTCGGGATATAAACCCTTTGCAAGGGCATCAGGCGCAGATGACGGGAACAGCGATGCGGTATGACCATCATCGCCCATGCCCAGATAAACGATATCAAGCGGCCAATGCACATCTGTGCGAAGGCGGCTTGTGACCGTTGCAATTGCGTCTTCGGGATTGGTGTCATTGGTTTTAAGCGACACCAAACGCGCATGCTGGGCTTCGTTGATCAGGAAATGATCGCGGACCAGCTTTTCATTGGATTGGTCATCATCAAGCCCGACCCAGCGATCATCGCCAAGGGTAACGGTGACCTTTGACCAATCAAGTTTAACCGTCGACAGTTTTTCAAACAGTGGCTTGGGGAAACGCCCCCCGGCCACCGCGATGCTGGCGTGCCCACGGGTTGCAATGGCGAATTCAAGGCGATCCACGGTTTCTTTGACCATGGCCGCAAGCATGTCATCGCCGCTTTGGAAAATGCGTTCGTTTGTCATGTCTTCGTCCAGAAAATTGGGAACCGGTTCATCGCCATCCAAAGCCGCCATGCACATAACATGACGGCCATGATGCCATCAGAACCCGGCTTCTTCGTTCCAGGTTCGACCGTCACGCTCGATCAGCGCAATAGCCGCCGAAGGCCCCCATGTACCCGAGGTATAGCCCTTGGGCGTGATATGGTTGCTGTGCCATGCTTCCTGAATGGCGTCGACCCACTGCCAGGCAATATCCTGTTCATCGCGACGGACGAACAACGTGTTATTGCCATCAATTGCGTCAAGCAAAAGACGTTCATAGGCATCCGGGCTGCGCCCGCCAAAAGCCTCGGCAAAGGACAGGTTCAAAGCTGTCGGACGAAGCCTTACCAGCCCCGGCCCCGGATTTTTGGTGTTCAAAACCAGATGAATGCCATCGTCAGGCTGCAAGCGCAAAACAAGGCGGTTGGCCTGATAATTGGTCATGGATTTGGCCAGCGGGAAAATCTGATGCGGCACATCGCGGAACTGGATCACGATTTCCGAATGACGTTTCGGCAACCGTTTGCCGGTGCGCAAATAGAACGGCACCCCGGCCCAGCGCCAGTTGTTCAACTCGGCCCGGATGGCAACAAAAGTCTCGGTGGTGCTATCGATATTGGCACCTTCTTCTTCAAGATATCCCGGGACTTCCTTGCCACCGACCGCGCCTTTGCGGTATTGGCCACGCACGGTTGCGCTATCAATATTAGAATCGTTGATCGGTTTCAGCGCCTTTAGCACCTTGACCTTTTCATCGCGCACCGCGTCCTGATCCAGAACATAGGGGGGTTCCATGGCGACCAAGCACAAAAGCTGCAACATATGGTTTTGCACCATGTCGCGCATTGCGCCCGCGTCGTCATAATAGGACCACCGTCCTTCGGCGCCGACTTCTTCGCCGACAGTTATCTGCACGTGATCGATATGCGCGCTGTTCCACAGCGGTTCGAACATGGCATTGGCAAAGCGCAGGATCAAAAGGTTCTGCACCGTTTCCTTGCCAAGATAATGGTCGATACGGAAAATCTGATGTTCTTTGAAGACGTCACCGATCTGACCGTTAATTTCACGGCAACTTTCAAGATCGTGGCCCAGCGGCTTTTCAAGAACAACCCGTGAGTTCGGCGTTACCAGACCGGCTTTCTTCAGATTAAACGCCATATCGGCAAACAGCGACGGACTGGTCGAGAAATAATAAACGCGATCCCGATCGGGTTGATCGGAAAGCTTGTCATTCAAAACCTTGAACCCGGCTTCGTCATCGGCGGAAACCTGAACATAGGCAATACGGGCGGCGAATTTTTTCCAGACCTTGGCCTCAAATTCACCATTCGGGATGTATTTCTTTCCGGCTTCCTGCAACTTGGTGCGGAATTCGTCATCGGAATGTTCGCTGCGCGATGCACCGAAAATACGGGTGGCGTCATCGAAACGCCCGGTACGTTCCATTTCGTAAAGTGCCGGGAAAAGTTTGCGTAACGCCAAATCTCCGGTCCCACCGAAAATTACGATATCAGCGATACGATGCTTCAGCCTTTGGCGCTGCGTCGTCGTTTGTGTCATCTTGCCCTAAGCCTTCCAAGCGAACTGCTTTGCTCTCACTCGTTCCTCCCCGTCGTCCAGGTGGGACCCAAAGCCCCAAAAGAGCTCTGGCAAACGACCGGGCCACGGTATTTTACCGTGACGGCAGGCGTCGGGTTTCCCCCGCCACCGCCAATCTTGTTACCAGCGATACTCTGCGCGGTTGATTATCCACATCAAAGCATCATCTGGCGTCTCTGTCCTAATCAAACAAACCGCAATCTTCCCTCCGGGCATGAATGCCGATGGTCGACCCTGTTACAATTGCCGTATCTCCGGTGACACGGACAACGAACAGTTCACTCCCATCGGCCTGCATATAGACGAGACACCTCGCCCGGATGTTCAACCACGTCGACCGTTCCGCACAACAATGCCGTGTCCTGAATCGGCAAGGCTGCAATGTTCCAGTCTGATGCCCAGTGTTACACGATCTCCGACGTCAAGACCACTGCCATCGACAGGCCGGTAGCCTCTTTACTGAAATCTGGTTTAACCGTAACAGTTTGTTGCGAAACCCCATCGAGACCTGCGGCAACAAAGATCATTTTCAGCTCCCGATAAAGCGCGTAACAAATTGATTTTAAGAATGATCGTATCGCTCAAACGGTTGTTGCCAGTTTGACCGGAACCGGCACGCAACACCGCGATCTTATCCGCCATTGTTATGGCTTCGACCTGATCAAAGCACCACATAGATCATCGTGGTTTCAATTTTTCATGACGTTTTGTCCTTTCGATACGCATCTGCACGCGCAAGTCAGGTGACAGATACCGACATATGATGGAATGCCAGACACATTTGTTGGTTCCCTCCATTCCGTCTGCGGCCTTGCCTTCCTGCCGTATGTTTCGCGGTTATGTTCCGGTCTTTCCATATGACGCACGGTGTTCTTTCATAAAGACTCGCGCAAAAGCACCGGTTTCTGCGGGGTTCATTCAATCTCCGCCCTAAAAATGCACCGGATGTTCTCATTTTCGACAAATGGCACAGAACAAAAAGAACAAATTAAATTCGTTTAAAATCAAATACTTATTTTAATTTATGGATTTTGTTCTAATTTTGTTCTTGCGAGAACAAAACAAGATCAGTATGGTTTGTTCAGACAGATTGAGGAGGACAACACCATGATGAAGTTGCTTGAAAACCCGACCCGCCTGAACGAGCTTTGCAGCACGGTTGCCGTGGTTGGAAGCACCGGATTTTTCCTGTTCGTTATCGGACTGGGCATGGCGCAAACCCTTCGCGGTCTGATCTGACCAAAGCTCAAGCTTTTTACGAGGCCCGGATGGACTTCCCATCCAGGTTAGCGACCGGCAGGCAACCCCGCACCCATACCCTGTCCCGTTTGTCGGTCGCCCCTTTTTCTTCGTTCGGGTCTCGTGAATTGTAATTGCATATTTCTGTGTTATCCGCGCTACTTAACGCTGCTGTTCCCCGACAGCAGCGTTTTTCTTTGCCTGCTTCCCTTGATTTGACCGAGTCCCATCAAACATATACGATTGTATATGATCATTATAGTTCTGCGTCATTTCCAAACAAACAACAATTGTTGCAGCGCAACAACTTACGTTGCGATGCAAAATTTTACTCGACAACAGGCCAAAACTTGGCTTGAATCAAGATCAAAGCTGATCGTTTGGAAATTCATCATACTTTTAGGCTATTATTTTAAACCTTAAGTATCGTAGGCTCTGATGAATTGCAGGATTTCTGTTTATCGTGATGTTGCCGGGTCTTAACCCGCCAATAACCGGCATCCCCGGAAATTGACCCCATTGCATAATGCGCAGTGTCGTCATCGGGGTGTTACGGAAAACAAAAGACCTGCCGGCCGGAAATCCTTCCGGAACAGAGCAGTCGGGGACCAACACGGCCGATGCCCCCAACCGACCCATGCATCGCCGGGGAGTGAGAGAAAAATGCTGTACCATCTTTACGAATTGCAGCACGCCACCATCAGCCCGCTTCGCATGGCGGCAGATGCCAGCAAGAAGTGGCTGCGCAATCCAGCCAACCCGATGTCCTATACCCAGCAAGGTCGCACGGCCGCAGCGGCATTTGATGTGTTCACCCATATCACTCATCGCTATGGCAAGCCGGACTTTGAACTTGATACCACGATCATCAATGATGAAACCGTGCCGGTGACCGTAGAAATCGTTCACAGCGAACCGTTCGGCAATCTTTTGCATTTCAAACGCGAAACCGGGCATCTGAAAACCCAGCCCGATGATCCGCGTTTGTTGATTGTGGCCCCGATGTCAGGCCATTTCGCGACCCTTTTGCGGGGCACGGTCGAAACCCTTCTGCCCGATCATGATGTTTACATCACCGATTGGAACGATGCGCGCACCGTCCCGGTCCATCTGGGCCATTTTGATCTTGATACCTATGTCGACTATATCATGCGCTTCCTGCGCAAGCTTGGCCCGAACACCCATATGATGGCCGTCTGCCAGCCATCTGTTCCGGTGCTTGCCGCTGTGTCGCTGATGGCATCGGGTAATGAGCCCTGCCAACCCGCATCAATGACGTTGATGGGCGGGCCGGTTGATACCCGTGAAAACCCGACCGAGGTCAATAATTTCGCCCAACAGCACAGCTTGGACTGGTTTGAACGCCATGTAATTTCGCATGTGCCGTTGCCCCATCCCGGCGCAATGCGCCGCGTCTATCCGGGCTTCATGCAATTGGCCGGTTTCATGAGCATGAATTGGGACAAACATATGTCCGCCCATCATGACATGTTCACACATCTGGTCGAAGGCGACGGCGAAAGTGCCGATGCCAAGCGCGCATTCTATCAGGAATACCTCGCCGTTATGGATCTGACGGCCGAATTTTACCTGCAAACCCTAAAAGTCGTGTTCCACGACCATAACCTTCCCGACGGCACGATGCGCTGGCAAGGCATTCAGGTCGATCCGGCCGCGATTACCAAAACCGCCCTTCTGACGGTTGAAGGTGAACGCGACGATATCACCGGCATGGGCCAAACCCGCGCGGCGCACAAACTTTGCACCAATCTGCCCGATAATATGCGCATGCATCACCTTCAACAGGGTGTTGGTCATTATGGCGTATTTAACGGCCGTCGCTGGCGCGAACAAATCAGCCCGCGGCTTAAGGATTTCATCCGCCGCCACGACCAAGAGGGCAAGGGCCGCAAAAGCGCCCCGGACATGGCCCGGATCGAAGCCGCCGAATAGGCCATCCATCACATAAAGAAAAAGCCGCCCGAATGCCTTTATGGCCGGGCGGCTTTTTTGTGTTTGGTGATCTGGCGATTATGGATACATCAACACCAGATTGCCATTATGCAGCCGGGCGCCTCATGGTCAACACCAATCGTCGGATTGCCAAGCTGTGCGATAAGATAGGCATAAACCAAGGGGCGTGAACGGGTCCCGGCGCCGATCACCCCGGTCACTGCGGTTTGCGTTAGCCCCTGACAATGCACCAGTGCCGCATCAATATCGGCATTGGTGACAAAATCATCGACGACCAACACCTTGCGATGGTGAACATAAATATGCTTTAGCCGAAAAGCTTGGCCAACATCGCGTGCTGTAACAAGATTACGGTCTTGGCATCGCGGATACGACCATCGGCAACCATGGCAATCGCGTCTTTGATCGGGATTTCCAGAACGTGGATATCCTCGCCTTCTTCGTGCAGGCCGCCACCAATACCTTCGCGGTGTTCGCTTTTGACTTCGGCCATAAAAAGATGAAGCCGTTCGGTCACCGATCCCGGACTCATGAATAAATCAAACAGCTTTTGTGGCTTGCCGATTTTATAGCCGGTTTCTTCCTCGACCTCGGCAATCACGGCCGACGCCGGATCGCGATCATCAAGCAACCCTGCCGGAACTTCGATCAGCATGCCGGTTTCATTGCCATTTACAAAAGTCGGCAGACGAAATTGCCGGGTCAGGATCACAGTCCCGGCATCGCGATTATACAGTAAAATCCCAGCACCATTACCGCGTTCATAGGCTTCGCGTTGCTGGCGTTGCCATTCACCGTTCTGGCGTTTTAAATCAAATGTCACGCGATACAGATGATACCAATTGTCTGACAGGCATTCGATATCTTCGACCCGGATCGCGTCATTTTCAGGTAATTTCCAACCCTTGGGAATATCAACCATGCCAAGACCCTAGCGGTTTAAAAAGGCTGACAGGGTCAGCAAAACGGCCTCGGGCTTTTCAGCATGGACCCAATGACCGGCCCCTTTGATGCTGGTGAAGGCCGCCTTGGGAAACAGCGATTTGATATGATCGCGATCCTTGGCATCGACATAATGTGAAGTGGCCCCGGAAATGAACAACACATCACGATCAAAGCTTGCCATCGCCCCGCCGGGCCAGCCGGTGATATCGGCCAGATGATTGGCCATGGCATCGATATTGACCTGCCAAGACATCTTGCCGGTGTCTTTGTCTGTTATGACGTTTTGCGCCAGGAACTGTCGCACGCCTTTTTCCGAGACACCGCTTGAAAGGGCGTCTTCGACTTCGGCCCGGCGCGAAACCGCATCAAAATCAACCGCGCGCATCGCATTGATATAGCCAGTATAATCATGATCATAGGCCACCGGGGCAATGTCAACGATAACCAGATCGGCAATCAAATCCGCATCCTGCGACAGGGCCAGCACCATCGATGCCTTGCCCCCCATCGAATGCCCGATCAAATGCACCGGTTTGTCGGAAACATCACGGATCAGATCGGCAATATCAGCAGCCATCGCCTGATATGTCATCTCTCCGTCCCAGCCGGATCGCCCGTGATTGCGCAGGTCAGCCGTCACCACATGGTATTTTTCCGCCAGTCGACGGGCAATCGCCGTCCAATTGCGGGCCTGCCCGAAAAGCCCGTGCAGAACCACAATGGTTCCGTTGTCATGGTTTTCTTCGCCAAAGGCATAATGAGAAAGTTTCATCCGGCACGCTCCGCAAGTCGGGTCATCTGGTTATCCCCCTTTAATAGCGGGCACAGATGGCGGCGTGAAGCCCTGTGATAAAGGCCAAGAATCAAAACACCCCCGCATGGGAGGAATGCGGGGGTATCCGGCGGGTCATTCAACCCTGAATTTACGTCAAGCGTTAAGCTTAGGCGCCAGCAGGACGGCCGCCCGGAAGGCGGTTACCGCCAAACAGGGAAGCAATTTTGCGGGCCAGAGCTACGAAAGCTTTGCGGATCGCCTGTGCACGGAGTTTTTCGGCTTCGCGCTGCAGCGTGACGAGATCATAATCACCATAACGACGCATGGCTGTATTCCTTTTAAAACGGACCGGGAATTTAACGCCCCGGTTTCGCGTTGAGTTGTTCTGAAGCTGGTGTACGCCTGTTTATTCGATCCGACGAGACGAGTTTCCTCAGCTCACCCATGCATGTGACGCATAGTGCGAAACATATACGTCACATTGTTTCCACGCGCAGGACGCATGAATGTCTCATGACAATTAAGATGCTCAACTTACAGGACATTTCTTGCACCGCGTTTGGCTGCGCTCAAAGCCCTTAAAATCACACAGGGTATATTCCGCCCCTATCCCTTATCAGAAAAGGGATTGATCGCCATCGACACTATCAATTTTCATGTGATGCTCATCACAGCACGGCAACAATTTACCGATAAAACAGATTCGAAATGAAGACTCGAATCTTGCGGTTTTTGCCCCATCATTTATGCATGGCTTATCCCAAAAGACAAAAACGGCAATTGCCATCGATGCAATTGCCGTTTTCCGATCCGGTATAAATTAGGATTTTAGCACCTAGCCCAGCGCGAAATTCAGGTATTTGGGTTCAAGATATTCATCCAAGCCCCAATGACCGCCTTCGCGACCCTGCCCGCTTTCCTTGACCCCGCCAAACGGAGCGCCTTCGTGACTGGTGGTGCCATCATTAATGCCGACCACGCCGGTTTCAAGCCGATCCGCAATCCGGTGAATGCGCCCGACATCGCGACTATAAAGATAGGACGACAAACCGGCACGAACCCGGTTTGACAGCGCCACAACCTCGTCCTCGGTCTTGAACCGATAAATCGGGGCAACGGGGGCAAAAAGCTCCTCGTCAAAGCAATCGGCATCAAGTGCCACATCAGTCATCACCAATGGACGGACAAAATGACCATCGCCCGGACGTTCGGCGCCGTAATGCAAAACCGCGCCACCCTTTTGCGCATTTTCAATCAGACGTTCGACCTTTGCCACCGCTTGCCGGTTGATCAGCGGGCCAAGGTCGGTGCCGGGCACAAAGCCATTGCCGATGGTTTGAGCGTTGCTGGCGGCGATAAATTTTTCAACGAACCGATCATAAACGCCGTCCTGCACGAATATCCGATTGGCACAGACACAGGTTTGCCCGCTATTGCGGAATTTCGAAATCATCGCACCGGCAACAGCGGCATCAATATCGGCATCATCCATCACAATGAACGGCGCATTGCCGCCCAATTCCAGCGACAGCTTTTTCACCGTTGGCGCACATTGCACGATCAGGCGCTTGCCAACCTCGGTCGAACCGGTAAAGGACAACATGCGCACACGCGGATCGCCGGTTAAAGCCTCGCCAATTGGTGTTGGCAAACCGGTGACAACGTTAAACACCCCGGCCGGGAAACCGGCCATTTCGGCAAGTTTGGCCGCAGCTAGTGCTGAAATCGGCGTATCTTCGGCCGGTTTGATAACAACCGTACAGCCCGCCGCCAATGCGGGTGCACATTTGCGCACCACCATGGTCAGTGGAAAGTTCCACGGTGTAATCGCCGCCACCACGCCCACCGGATGCTTTTGCACCACGACACGGCGGTCACGCTGGGTTGCGGGCATGGTCTGGCCATAGGCGCGCTTGGCTTCTTCGGCGTACCATTCAGCATAGGCAATCGCGCCGACCACTTCGCGCTGTGCCTGATCAAATGGTTTACCCTGTTCCAATGTAATCAGGGCGGCCAAATCATCCTGATAGCGTTCCAAAAGGTCGCGCCAGCGTTTTAAATACCCCGCCCGGTCCTTGGCCAGCATTCCCGACCATGTCGGAAAGGCATCATCGGCGGCATCAATCGCGCGCCGTGCCTCGGATGTGCGCAAAAAGGGCACATCGCCAATCACCTTGCCCGTGGCGGGATCATGCACATCAATGGTTTCGCGTGAATCAGCGCGGCACCATTGCCCATTGATAAAAGCCTTATCAAGGTTCCAGTCACGGATCAGCGCGCGCGCGCGCGACCGCCCCGCCGAAATCGCTTCATCGGCAGTCGCCGCAACATCGGGCGGGCTGGCTTTTTTTTCTTGTGGGGCAGTGGACACAGCGGACATCTGGGGGCGTTTCCTTGTGCACGTCAGTTACAAAAATTTATTCCATCATCACGCGGTTGTGATTCCGAATTTCGGGGCGCAATTGGGAGACTAAGCGCAGCAGCAAGTCATAGGCAACAATGCTTATGACCAATATAATAAGAAACAGGGTCAAAAGCCCGATTGCAGGTGCGCCAAACGCCCCTGCTCCGTCCCGCTCCATCAGAGAGACAACAAACGAGAGAGCCATGAAGCATATTGTGACCGCAGGTTTGATGACCGTATCCCTGTCGCTTGGCCTTGCTGCCTTTGGCAGTGCGCAGGCCGACGAAGCCATGTCCAACGACGCCGTTAAATCCCGCCAGATGATGATGGATGGCGTCGGTGGCGCCATGGGAACGCTTGGCTGTTATATGAAAGGCGAGTGCGATCTTCCCGATCCGGTTCTGCGCAACCTTGCCAACGGCATTGCCTTTGCAGCCTCCATCGCACCGGGGAAGTTTGAAACCAACACCACGGATGCGTCGGTGAAAACCACGGCCAAGGATGAAATCTGGACAGACTGGGCGGACTTTTCCGGCCGCTTCCCGGCCATGCAACAAGCAGCGATGAAACTTGCAGCGGCGGCTGGTGACAAAGGAGCCATGGGGGCTGCCATGGGCGAACTCGGCAAATCCTGCAAAGGATGCCACGATACGTATCGCGCGAAATAATTACGCCAAGCCGACATAAGCAAGTCTGAGCGTCCCCGGATGAAACGATCCGTCATCCATCATTGCTGTTGCCCGAAACCCAAAACAGCAAGACGGAAACGCCCTTCGGGGACTTTCTTTGTTTCAGAGCCTAATTTGCCAAATCTTCTTCGCCATAAGCCTTGCCGCTAAAAACAAAGAGTCATGGTGATATCCTGATCGTGATCGCCAAACTCGCGCCCGAAAATATTTAACCCGCCCGGATTTTTGGCATTGTCATCAATCCCGATCCGGAAACGGATTGAGTGATGATCCATGATTCCAAGCGTATGGATCGTTTGATCGGAAATCCGCAGCCCGTCGATCCAGGTCCCCTTTTCATCGATCACCCATGTCTTGAGCTGACCGTATTGGGACCCTGCGAGCTTCCACCAACCCGGCGAATATAATCCGCGCCGGTCCCCAAAATCGCCTGGCGACGTCCAGATACCAACATTGAAACCGTTGATCCAGATTGAAATATCCGACGGCCATTCCGCGTTGGTTTCCGGGGTTTCTGAACTGACCTCGGCCGTAATCTCCAACCGTTTCGGCTGACGTCCGGTTACTTTGGCATTGTTCGGAAATTTGTATTCAACATAACCGCGCGTAAACCATAAAAGGGTGGCCTGCATACGTTGCGGATCCAGAAACACATTGGGCACATCAAGCACCCCGATAATCCGTTCAACCGAACACATGCCGCACGGAGCACCGACATCAAATTCGGTAAACAGGCCGATCGGCATGCTAACGACGACCCGATCATCATCTGAACTGGTTTTATCGTCATCAAAGCGTATGTATATTTCGCCATAAGCCGCAGAACAGATTTTCTGATTGCCCTTTTTGGCCTTCATCGTCTGGGTTTCAACCAACCCTACTTTTTCAAGAGTCTTGATATTGATTGCCACCGTCGATTGCGGCAATCCCATTTTTTCTGCGATTTCATTAACATTCTGTGGGCCGTTCTTGCGCAACAGATACAGGATGTCGATCCTGGTTTTGGACGCAAGCCCATGAACGATATCTGAATCTTTAACGGGATCGACCGTCAGTAGTTTTGTCTGCATGGCTTTTTATTATTCCCTTCAGGTTTCCCCATATACCACACGACTGTCCATGGCGGCATCGACTACCCCTTGATCCCCGAAGACAGCATAATTGCCTGGGTAACGCGACGCTGAAAGATCAGATACGCCACAGCTACCGGCATCGCAGCCATTACAGCCACCGCCATATCACGCGCATACTGCACACCAAATGAGTCACCAACCTGCGTGATCCCGACCGTAACCGTCATCATTTCTTCGGAAGTGGTGACAAGGAAGGGCCACAGGAAATTGTTCCACGCCATGATAAACGTAATAATCGAAAGGGCGGTTGTGATCCCCCAATTCAACGGTAGATACAGCTTGAACAAAATCTGAAATTCGCCGCAACCGTCAAGTTTGGCAGCCTCGCGTAACTCGCGGGGCACGGAATCAAAAAACTGTTTATAGACAATCACCACCACCGGAATGATCACCTGCGGCAGGATGATCCCGCCCCATGTATTGATCATGCCAAATTTATGCATCAACACGAATTGCGACACCACCAGCGCCTGAGACGGCACCATGAAACTTGCAAGCACCACCAGAAACAGCATCCGCCGACCCGGAAAAACAATCTGGGACAAGGCATAGCCGCACATCATACTGATCACAATGACAATCGCGGTAATCAGAACCGACGTCCCGATGGAATTGACGTACCAACGCACAAGATTGGTTTCAAAAAGCGCGAAGATATAGGATGACAGATCAACAGTCTGTGGCCAAAGCGATAAACTGCCGACAACCTCTGCCTCGGGCTTAAGCGACGTGACAATTGCCCAATACAGCGGAAATGCCCAGGCACAGGCCGCAATCAGGGTAAAGACCAGCAGCAAAATATTGCCTGATGATACGCGTCCCATCGTTATTTCCCCCGCGCTTTGAGCAACTGATATTGCAGGATCGACACCGCAACGATGATGACAAACAGCGCCACCGCAACCGCCGAGGCATAACCACCCTGGTTCCGGCCAAAAGCTTCGCGATAGACAAGTTGCAACAGCACATAGGTCGAATTGAACGGTCCGCCTTGGGTCATCAGATAAATCTGATCAAAAATCTTAAGCTGCATAATCAACTGCAATGTCAGGACAAGTGCCGTCACCGGCCAAAGTAACGGCCAGGTAATCCGGCGGAACTGCTGAAGCCTGGTTGCCCCGTCCAGAGATGCGGCTTCGTAATAATCCCGGGGGATATTGCGAAGAGCGGAAACAAACAAAAGAACATTGAAACCGTTGGTCCACCAGATTGTGACAACCGCCACCATCGGCATTGCCCAGAACGGATCACGGAACACGCTGACACGTTTCCCGACAACGGCCTCGATCAGCGGCTGTGCAATCCCGAACTGCTGATCAAGCACCCACTGCCATATCTGGGTCACAACCGTAACCGGCAGGATATAGGGCATGAAGAACAGGATCAGGATACTCGCCTGCACCCAGCCATTAAGACGCACAATCATCATCGCAATGCCAAGGCCAATCAGCGTATTGGGAACGACGGTCAGAACAACAAAATACAACGTGTTATAGACCGAGGTATAAAAAAGCTTGTTTTGGAACATCCGGATATAGTTATCCAGCCCCACCCATTCGCCCTCGCCGATCAATGGTGCATCGGTAAAGCTCATCGCAAACATTTTGTAGACAGGATAGGCAAACACCACGAGATAGCAGATCACGAAAGGCGCAATCAGCAGCAATGCCGTTCTTGTCCTGTTTCCGGATTTCAATCGCATCAACACCACCCCATAGCCATGAAAATCATACAGGGACCATCCGGTGGCGATGCCTGACATAAAGAAGAAGCATGCCAGCCACCGCCATCATCTCTGATCAGTTAAGTTCCAGACCCTGCAGTTCATCACGCACCATTTCCAGCGCCTCTTCGGGATCAAGCTGTCCGTTTAGCGCAGGAACGATGAAATTCTGCGTCGCTTCGTAAATCGGCCCGGCCACACCGGCAATCGAGATTGCCGGATCGAAAACAGCCGTTTCAGCAAGTGCGGAATAGATCGCGTTCGGTTCCATTTTCTTGAATTCGTCGCTTTCGGCTACCGCCTTATAGGCCGGAATATGCCCCGCATCCGCCCAAGACAGGCTGTGTTCATTCATCCATGCGATAATCTGCATCACCACCTTAACCTTTTCGGCGGAAATCGGATTGTCTTCGCTATGGGGGATGGCAAAGGCATGAGAATCAGCCCAGGTTGCCTTTTTATCCATCAAAACAGGGATCTGTACCGCGCCCCATTCAAAGCCAAGATCGCCATTCTTGGCCAGATCCTTCATTGTCGGGACTTCCCAGACGCCATTGATGTGCATTGCCGCACGTCCGGATGTAAACAGTGCGATCGAGGCCTCATAAGAAATCAGTTCCGGGGAATATCCCGAGGCCACCCAATTGGTCATTGCCTTAAGCGCCTTAAGCCCCGCATCCCCAGGAAGGATTTTGCCATCCTCCACAAAAGAGGCCCCCTGTTGCGCCAAGAGCGTATAAAACACACGCCACATCGATCCACCTTCATCGGTATGCAGCGACAACGGAATTTCTACGCCAGTGTCCTTAAGCTTCGCCAGCGCGGCATTGAAATTTTCAAGTCCATCCAATCCTTTGGGCTTGCCATCTTCCCCCAAAAGCCCCGCCTTATCCAATGCATCCTTGTTGTAATACAGCACGATAGAATGAATATCGAACGGCAAGCCATACAACTGATCGCCAACCTTGGCGGCATTGAAACTGGACGGATAATAATCATCTGCTGACAACCCTGCCTCGGTCAGCTCATCGTTGCTGATTGGACGCAGAAGCCCCTGGGGAACGGCCAAGGGGAAACGCGACAGATGATAGGTCATGATATCGGGTTGCTGTCCCACCGCCGTTGCGGTCTGGATCTTCGTATAGAACGGCACGCCCCATTCCAAGGTCGTCGATTTGATATTAATATCGGGATGGGTTTCGTTGAATTCCTTGATCAGGGCTTTCATACGCGCACCATCACCGCCTTCAAGGAAATCCCACCAGGTGATATCAGTTTGTGCGTTGGCAGCAACGGTACTGCCCATCAGGATTGTGGCCGACAGACAGGCCTTTATGAAAGGTTTCACGACGTTTCCTCCTTGTGCGCCGGGCACTTTTAGGCCACAGCGTAAAATGCCCTGACGGGTTATTATTATGATTGCATCCCGTGCCGGGCGGTTACGATCCGGATGACCTGCGGCGTTACCGCAGGCGCATCCCATTGGCATCGAACAGAAACAAATGACGTGTCGGCAAACGGGCCGATATGTGATCCTGCGCGATATGATTGCGATCTGAACGACGTTCGATGGTGACCCGCACCCCGCCCTCGGTCAGGGTATGGACGTAACTGACCCCACCGAGTTCTTCGGTAAATTCGGTTTTTAATGACAGTTCAACAGCATCGTCTTCGGCGGATACCGGGTTGCCTGTCTCAATATTTTCGGGACGAATACCCAATATGACCGTCGCCTCTGGCACAGGCTTCGGGCCGCTCAGAGTTACCGGCACGCTACTGTTGGGTGCTTCGACCAGTTCGATCCGCACTTCATCCGGGGCATCGTTTCCCCCCTGCACGACCTTGCCTTCCAGGAAATTCATCCTTGGCGACCCGATGAAACCGGCAACAAACTGGTTATCTGGATTATCATAAAGCTCCAGAGGTGATCCGATCTGCTGCACCGTACCGGATTTCAGCACGACGATCTTATCGGCCAGGGTCATGGCTTCGACCTGATCATGGGTAACGTAAATCATCGTCGCCCCGATCTGGTTGTGCAGCCGGGCGATCTCCATGCGCATCTGAACACGTAATTCGGCATCCAAATTCGATAATGGTTCATCAAACAGAAAGGCTTTCGGCTGGCGCACAATGGCCCGCCCGATGGCAACACGCTGCCGCTGTCCGCCCGAAAGCTGTGAAGGTTTGCGATCCAGATGCTGGTCAAGCTGCAGGATGCGGGCGACTTCCTCGACCTTTTGCTTTATCTCGTCCTTGGGTCGAGACGCGATCTGCAGGCTGAATGCCATATTGTCGAAAACCGACAGATGCGGATACAGCGCATAAGATTGAAACACCATGGAAACTCCGCGTTTGGCCGCTTCCATGCAGGTAACATCAGTTCCATCAATCTCGATGACACCGCTGGTGGTTTCCTCTAACCCGGCAATCATCCGAAGCAAGGTGGATTTGCCACAGCCCGACGGGCCGACAAAAACAACGAACTCCCCCTGACTGATCGAAATATTGACGTCATGAATGACTTCGACCGTTCCGAAGGCCTTCTTGATATTGCGAAGCGTAACACCGGACATTTCCCTGATCCTCTCAATACGGAACCCGACATGATGACAAACCGACCGGTTTTACCAACCGGCCTGCAACCATCAGGCGGATGCATCAAGAGAAACGCGGACCAAGTGATAGGACAATGGCTTAAGCGCGCCAACAAGCTTGCCGTCCTCCAACGCAATGCCACGGCCCTTTTTCGGGATCACTGTATTTGGCGCATCGATAGAGTTGCGGTCTTCAAGCTTGTGACCGGAAAGTTCGGTATGTTCGAGCAGACGCGCAGCACCAAAACCTTCAAGGGCCAGATCAAGGCTCATGTCCTCGTCAAGGTGACGGTTGATCAGGAAAATACTGACCGATGTCCCCGCTTCGGACAGCACAGCAGATGCATCGAGATAAGGGACGTCCTGTGAAACATCACAATCATAACCAGGGACATCCACACTGACATTAAGTGCCGTGCCACGCCCGTATTTCGATGCAAACTGAAGCGGATAATAGATCGTTTGCGCCCAAGCCGGGCCGCCTTCACGCGTCAGGATCGGTGCAATAACATTAACCAGCTGCGCCATGCAGGCGATCTTAACCCTGTCAGATCTGCGAATGAAAACATTAAGCAGACTTGCAACCAGAAGCGCATCCTCGAAGTTATAAACCTCTTCAAGCAGAGCCGGCGCGACGGGCCAATCCCATTCCTTGATACGTTGGTCGTCTTCCTTCCGGTCATGGTACCAGACGTTCCATTCATCAAAGCAGATTTTGACATCTTTTTTGGATCGCTTCTTGGCTTTGATGTAGTCAATCACACCACCGATGGTAACGATGTAGCGGTCAAGTTCCTGCGCACGGCCGAAATAGTTCAGCGTGTCCTTTTCCTCATTGCCGAAATATTTGTGCAACGAGATATAATCGACACTGTCATAGCTTTCTTCAAGAACCGTGGCTTCCCAATCAGGGTAGGTTTTCATCTTGTCATTTGAAGAGCCACAGACAACAGTTTCAAGCGACTGATCGAAATACTTGAAAGCCTTGGAGACCTCATTGGCAAGATGACCATAATCGCTGGCGGTCTTATGACCGACCTGCCAGGGGCCATCCATTTCATTCCCAAGACACCAGATGCGGACATTATGCGGATCGGCATAACCGTGCGATTTACGCAGGTCCGACCAGTATGTCCCCGCCGGATGGTTGCAATATTCAAGAAAGTTACGCGCATCTTCAAGACCGCGTGACCCCAAATTCATCGCCAGCATCATCTCGGTATTGGCAAGCTTTGCCCAATCCGCAAACTCGTTCACCCCCATATGGTTGGTTTCACGAGTCCGCCACGCCAGATCAAGACGTGTCGGGCGCTGTTCGCGCGGGCCAAGGCCATCTTCCCAGTTATAGGCCGAAACGAAATTGCCGCCAGGATAACGCACAATCGGAACGTCAAGCCCGCGTACCAGTTCAAGCGTATCCTGCCGAAAGCCATTTTTATCGGCCGTTTCATGGCCGGGCTCATAAATGCCGGTGTATACAGCACGCCCCATATGCTCAAGAAACGAGCCATAAACCCGTCTATCGACAGTCGCAATTGTGAAGTCTTTATGGATGGTTGCGCGTGCACGCATAACTGTTTCCTCACCTGTGGTTTGTTCTTTTGTGAGGTCAGCCTAGAAATGCGATATTTATTTATCAAGTATTTTGTTTTGTATCATATTTTACAATATGAAAATATCAGTCCATATCGCATTTTCTGTTTTTAACAGCCGTTAAATTATGCCGTTCAACTCAGTAAGTTACCGCAATGCAACACATTTCTTAGATTAGTATGATGATATGATAAAATATTTCACCCGCCTCTGGCAACCGCAACCAATGCCCATACTGCCAGACCACAAACGACAAGAATCGCAATCCCCAAAACAGGGGATGCAAACCGGATTTGCATGAAACCCGCCGCAATGCTTTCGGGGACATGATGCATCCCTGTCACCATCGCCCGGATCAGGTTTTCACGCTTGACGACCAGATAAAAAAGCGCGGCAAACACATGCAAACCCACAGCGATATAGATCAGATTGATATTTGTATGATGAATGAAATTCATGGTGCGGGCGATATCGGAACTGGCATAGGCCACCAACGGTCCATCAAAGAACAAAAAGGTATCCTCGCTGGCAAAAAGGCCGCTTATCGCCTGCACAGCGACCAGCACGATCAACACCGCAACCATCCAGCCCCCCGCCGGATTATGCCCCGGATAGGTCAGTTCGGTAACGCCCCCGGTTGGCAGTTTCATCAGATAGCCAAACACCTTGCGCGGGCCGGTCAGGAAATTTGAAAACCGGGCGTTTGAACTGCCGACAAAACCCCAGGCAATACGAAACAGAACCAGTGCCAGCACGCAATACCCGGCAAGTGCGTGAATATCGATCATCAATTCCTGGTTCGTCCACCAGGACGTCACGATGGCGATGACCAATGACCAATGAAACAGCCGGACGGGAAAATCCCAAAGCCGGACAGTCTTGGTGGCGTTGATCTTTTGGGTTTCGGTCTTTGTGGTTTGGGTCGGTTCGGTCTGATCGCTCATCAGCGTTTTTCCATTATTTGCGATTAATTTGACATTCGTCACAAGTTGGCATCCACAGGCCGCAAGATCAGATGCAATATCACCCCCTGTATCTTGCCAAAAAATTTGGCCCGATACAGGTCAATCTCTGGTTACCACATCCCGATAGTGTAAAAAATCCCAAACCGGCGGGAATCAATGTTTGCAAATCATTATCACAAGCAGTATCAGTTAATTGGAAGCGTATAGAGGGCGGTGCCCTTGGCTCACCAACAGGGACAGATGGGAACTCCTATGAAACTCGTGAAAATTCTGGGAACGGCTGCACTTGCGACCACTTTGAGCGTGCAGGCATTTGCCGCACCGGGCGCAAAAGACGTTCTGACAACCTATGCCGACATCGCGCATGCCGGTTACGAAGATTCCGTCACAACCGCAAAGGCCCTTCAGGGGGCTGTTGACGCATTGATCGCCAATCCGTCGCAGGCATCGTTTGATGCGGCGAAATCGGCTTGGCTTGCGTCGCGCGCACCATACCAGCAGACCGAAGTTTTCCGTTTCGGCAACGCCATCGTTGACGACTGGGAAGGCAAGGTTAACGCATGGCCGCTTGATGAAGGTCTGATCGATTATGTCGAAACCGATCTTTACGGCGAAGAAAACGAAGAAAACCCGGCTTACACCGCCAATGTTATCGCCAATCCGAGCCTGAGCATTTCCGGTGTAACCATTGATGCCTCGACCATCAATACCGGCTTGATCGAAAGCCTGCACGAAATTGACGACGTTGAAAGCAACGTTGCCACCGGATATCACGCCATAGAATTCCTTCTTTGGGGTCAGGACCTTCATGGCACCGAAGCGGGCAATGGCGACCGTGCATGGACCGACTATGCCAAGGGCGATGCCTGCACCAATGGTAATTGTGATCGTCGCGGCGCCTATCTTCAGGCCGCAACCGATCTTTTGGTTTCCGATCTTGAATGGATGACCGCACAGTGGACTGCTGATGGTGACGCACGCGCCACCGTTCTTGAAGGCGACGGCATTCCGGGTTTGACCGCGATTGTCACCGGCATGGGTTCGCTGTCTTACGGTGAACTGGCTGGCGAACGCACCAAACTTGGCCTGTTGCTGCATGATCCGGAAGAAGAGCATGACTGCTTCTCGGACAACACGCACAACTCGCACTACTATGATGCGCTGGGTATCCAAAACGTTTACCTTGGCCGTTATGCCCGTGTTGACGGTTCCATCGTTAAAGGTGCATCGCTTTCCGATCTGGTTGCGGCCAAGGATGCCGGTCTTGATACCGAACTGCGCGCCAAACTGGCGTCATCGGTTCTGGCTGGTAAAACCATGGTTACCCGTGCACAGGGTGGCGAACATTTTGACCAGCTGATCGCAATGGACAATGAAGACGGCAATGCCGTTGTTCAGGCCTTTGTCGATGCGCTTGTTGACCAGACCAAATCAATCGAACAGATTGTTGCCGCCATTGGCGTTTCAGGTATCGAGTTCGAAGGTTCGGACAGCCTTGACAATCCGGCGTCGATCAACTGATCACACAACATCCGCATTCGGGGTTATGCCCCAAATGATTCCGACGGCGGGGGAAAATTTTCTCCCGCCGTTTTGCTTTTACGATTAGAAGAATTCCATGCATTTTCCCGCCGCCCGCAATTTCCCACACGCCGTTCTGACTGTGCCCCTTCTGGTCGCACTCCTTTTGAGTGCCGCCCTGCCTGCCTTTGCCGATGATGCCCTGCCCGGCGGGGATACAACATGGCAAAAGAAAACCGGGCGAAAGGCCTTTACCCATTATTCGGCCAATATGGCCTTTGAAAAGCGACTTGATTTCAAACTTGGCGAAGCCCTTTTTCAAAGGCTTTGGGTTACGGCACCGACACGCACCAAGGCGGCCGATGGTCTGGGGCCGTTGTTTAATTCGCGCGCGTGCAATGGGTGCCATATTCGCAATGGCCGGGGTCACCCGGTTGATGAAAACGATCCCTCGGCGGGTGCGACATCGATGCTTTTGCGTCTTTCTGTTCCGCCAAAAACCGATGCGGATCGTGAACTGCTGGCATCGGGCCACGCATCGACCCTGCCCGATCCGGTTTACGGCGGACAGTTTCAGGACTTTTCAATCCCCGCCATCCCGGCCGAGGGCAAGGTGACGGTGCATTATAAAACCCACACCATAACGCTTTCAGATGGCCAAACCGTCGACCTTCGTAATCCAACCTATGGCATGACCGATCTGGCTTATGGTCCGCTGGATGATGATGTGATGATCTCGCCACGCATTGCCCCGCCGATGATCGGACTTGGCCTGCTTGAAGCCATTCCAGATGATGTCTTGATCGCCGCCAGCGATCCCGATGACCGGGATGGCGATGGCATATCAGGGCGGGCAAACCGAGTCTGGGACATTGCCAAGGGCGATCTGGCGATTGGCCGCTTTGGCTGGAAGGCCGGAATGCCGACCCTTAACCAACAAAACCAGAATGCATTTCAGTTTGATATCGGGCTTTCAACCCCGCTATATCCGCTAGGATATAGCGACTGCACCAAAGCGCAAAGCCTTTGCCGGGGCGCCCCCGATGGGAATGATCCGGAGTTTGATAATCTGGAGGCCCATGGCCAGATCACCGATCTTGTCCTGTTTTATGCGCGCAATGTCGCCCCGCCGATGCGACGCCACGCATCCGATCCCGATGTGATTGCCGGGCGCGATATTTTCAATTCAATTGGTTGCGCATCGTGCCACACGCCAAGCTATCAATTGCCTGTACGGGCGGACTTGCCCGAACAATCCGGGCAGGTCATCTGGCCTTACACGGACCTTTTGCTACATGACATGGGCGATGGATTGGCCGATCATCGGCCCGAAGCACGGGCAAGCGGCACCGAATGGCGCACACCGCCACTTTGGGGATTGGGCCGCGCCCGGGAAATTGATCCGCGTGCCGGATATTTGCATGACGGACGTGCCCGAACCCTTCTGGAAGCTGTATTATGGCATGACGGCGAAGCAGCACCCGCACGCGACGCCGTCACAATCTTGCCATTATCGGATCGCAGCAAGTTGCTTGCATTTCTAAAGTCCTTATAAGCCTTAATCTTGGGGAAAATCATGCCGATCCTGTGTCGCTCTTGCAAAGCCACCCTGCTGGCCGCGTCAACCATGCTGGCCATCGGGCTTGCCCCGCCCGGCGCACGGGCCGATATCCCGGATGAAAACTATCGCCCGGTGCTTGAACATCTTTTGACCGTGGTGGTGCCGCCCAAGCTTGATGCGCTGCATGACGCGACGACGGATCTTTCCGCCGAGATGGATGATTTCTGTGCTGCACCTGATCAGGACGGGCTTGATCAAGCCCGCAAGGATTTCCACACAGCCATGGATATCTGGCAGGAAATCCAGCCATGGCGCATGGGGCCGTTGGTGGCCAATGGCCGCGATCAGCATATCGAATATTGGCCGGATAAACACGGCACCGCGATACGCCAGTTTCGCAAGCTGATGTTTAACAAGCCCGCGATCTATACCGACCGCGAAAAGATCGCCAATACCAGTGCCGCCCTTCAGGGGCTTCCCGCCATAGAGCAGGTTCTGTTTGATGACAAGCTTTCGGCAAAGCTTTTGGGTGATGATGAGGATGCAACTTTCCTGTGCGGTTATGGCATGGCAATCGGGGCCAATCTGGAACGCATCACAGGTGAACTGACCGCCGAATGGCCCGATTTTGCCAAAAGCATGGTCGAGGCTGGCCCCGACAGCATGGATTATCCGGACGCCAAATTTGCCGCGACAGACCTGTACCGCGCCCTTCACGAAGGGCTTTTGATCATTGCGACACAAAAACTGGCCCGGCCGATGGGCGATGACGCCAAGGATGCCAAGGCCAGCCGTGCCGAAAGCCCTACGTCAAAAAGATCGCTTCGCAATATCGCCCATAACCTGACCGGACTGTTTGCGATCTATGATGGCAAATGGGGCGATACCGGCGAAGAAGGCAAAGGCCTTGCTGCCCTGATCGACAGCAGCCTGATGGATCGGTCCTTTCGCCTGAACTGGCAGAATGTGATTGATGCGCTTGGGGATTTGCCGCCCTCGATTGTTGAGCTTCTTGACCAGCCCGATGGCTATCAGAAACTGGCCGATTTTGCCGGTCAGATCAGCTTTATCAATTCGCTGGTCGAAAATGATGTTGGCGGCACCACGCAACTTGGTGGTGGCTTTAACTCGCTTGACGGCGATTGATCCGGCAAAGGTTCGGTTATGAAACAAAAGCGACGTGAATTCCTTAAACTTATGGGGCTTGGCGGGGCGATAACGCTTTTGCCCCTTGATGCCCTGCGTGCGGCAACCCCCACCGCCGTCGAAGATCGGGCGGTCTATCTTTCGACCAGTGGCGGGGATAATCACGATTATTATTTCAGCGCCTTTAATGCCATGGGCAAGGTTCTGTATGAACAGCCCCTGCCCGGTCGCGGGCACGACCTTGGCCTGCGGCCCAATCATGTTGATGTTGCCGCGGTTGAACGCCGTCCGGGGCTTTATGGCCTGATCTTTGATCGCCATACCGGGGCGGTCCGTGCCAAGCTGCATTGTCCCGAAGATCGCCGGTTTTACGGACATGCGGTTTATTCAAATGATGGTCGGCACCTGTATGTTACCGAAAACGATTTCGAACATGCGCGTGGCGTGGTGTCCGTCTGGGATGCGAAGGATGGCTATCGCCGGATTGCCGAATTTGACAGCTTTGGCACCGGGCCGCATGAATTGCACCTGATGCCCGATGGCGAAAGCCTTGCCATTGCCAATGGCGGCCTGCAGACCCATCCGGATCGCGATGGCCGGACGCCGCTTAACCTTGACTCGATGGAACCCAATCTGTCGATCATTGACCGGCGCAGTGGCAAGCTCTTGCATCAAGCGGCCCTAAAGGCCGACTGGCATCAGCTTTCAATCCGCCACCTCGACATTGCAACAGATGGCACCATTGCCACCTGTTTCCAGTATCAAGGGGCTCTTAACGATCAGATGCCCCTGGTCGGGCTTTGGGTACCAGGCAAGGACATCCGTGTGATCGAGGCACCTGATAACGTGCAATACCGCATGCGGCAATATTGCGGATCCATACGGTTTGATGCCTCGAACCAGGTTTTTGGCGTTTCCTGCCCACGTGGCGGCATCATTACATTCTGGGATGCCAAAAACTTCAAGTTCCTGACCCATATCCCGGTACCGGACGGCTGTGGCATTGCCGCGACGGATCGGGCGGGCGAGTTCGTCGGCACCAGTGGTGTTGGCAGCGGCTGGCGCATGGATGCGATTCGTCGAAAACGGGTCGAATTGCCCGACGATTCGCTTAAAAAGCTTCATTGGGATCATCATTTACGGCGTATTCCGACCTGATATTCAGACCTGCCATATTATAACAAGGCCGCACCGAATATGCGGCCTTGTTCATTTATACGGAATTAAAATCCCCGAAACCCGCAGAAAACAGCGGCATTAACCGACTGTTTTAGTCGGGATAAAAAACCCTCATATCGATCAACCAAAAATTTTATGCAAATGATAACGATTTTCACTTGCGCCGCATTTTTTCCTCGCCTATAACGGTTCTCGACACAGCCCGCGAATGCAACCCATTCGCATTTGTCCCCAAAATGGCTTGTCTCACCTGCGGGTGCTCTCTCCCCGCAGGCCTCTCAAGGTGGAACAGCGGTGGTTATCGATGCGGGAAACGATAACCACCGCGTTCTCTCTTTTGGATCATTCATTGGAATTGCCATCACGATCGCAGGCGATACCGGATCCCCCAAAAAAATTCTCACATCTTCTTAGCTGCTGCGTCTTTCTAACGGCATGATGTTTTCTGCATGTGCTTTGTGTTGCGCATAACAACACATCAATGCGCGTGCAAAAGGTCATGCCTGTTCTGAATCGCTGTAATTGATTTCAGCAAAACATCAAAAAACGATTTCGGTTAGGACAGGAGCAATTCCTCATAATCCTTTAGGAATTACAGCATGACCATTCTTGCTTTGAAGATTGAGAATAAAAGCGGCTTCCCCGACGATCAGGTCAATATCGGCTTTGTCCCGGGAACCGGCGCCCCTTGCGACATTTCATACCAATCCCCTTCCACGATTGAACCCCTTTCAATTGACGTCTTGCCGCTTAATATCGGCGCGTCCTATCCGTTTGCCGGAAACTGGTACAAGTTATCAGACCTTCCAGACAGCCTTGCCATCAGTGCCTTCAGCGGCCGTGTCTATGTGGCCTACCAAACCCCATGGAGCGTCGAGGGAAAACAATATGAACCAGGTCAGGCGGTAACCGACCCAAACTTTTTCCTGCGCTATGACAAAATGGAAATGACCTTTACCGGCAATCCTGCGGATGTCGCGAACCTGACCAGCATTGATTATTGGTCAATCCCGATGTCGCTAAAAACATCGAAAAACGGTGCCCCGGCGGGAACGGTTCAGGGGTTGCTTAACAATGCAAAAACACAAGACGTCTATGACGCGCTTTTGTCACTGACGACACCCCCGGTTTCGGGTCTTCCTGGTGTTGCGGGCAATGATGGTACCCCGATACCCGCACTGGTTCCGGGACAGTTTGTTCAATACGACCCAAGCAGCCCGGCACCGGGCAATGATTTCGCGCGCATCATCGGACCGTCGTCATATCCATCGATCAATCCACAAGGCATTCCGGTTCTTCCCTATGACACCTTCGAAGGTTATCTATCCCACCTTAACGAACAGTTCGGTACCAACACCACCACCGGTGCCGTGATCCCCGGACTTGGCAATGGCGTCATTGCCAAAATCGCCGGTAAATTCGCCGGGGTTGGCTCGGATGCTTCGTCAAACGGGCCGCTTTCAAAACAGACCTATGATTTGACTGCCAAGATCGACGCGCAGTCAAATATCACGCTCAGTGGCACAGTTGGGAATGGCGCCAAACACGTCACCATGGCCTTTGCCAAGAATGATCTGATCAATCCATCAGGCATCTATGGGGCAAACGCCCCCTTCAGTCTTGATGGGGCGGCGGCGGCTCCGCCGGTGAACAATGTTTATGGCTGGATATCAGGCGATCTTCTTGCCGGGATTAATATCGGCGCAATTGGCAGCTCTGTCTCTGTTGGCAAAGATAGCCCCAAGATGGTCGGCTCCATGCCTAGCCATGACTGGTTCAACCTGCCAAATTCGTTGCTGTTTGGTGGTCTTCAAACATCAAAAACCTATAACCAATGGGCGGCAAAACTCGCCCCGTTATCCCAAGCTTATAATTTTGCCTATTCAGATCGCTTTGCACCTGTGTTTGCATCCCTGAATCCGGCAAAGGCAAACGAACTGACATTGATCCTTGAACCGGGAAATGTCGTGATGTCGTAAAATGGCGATAACACCCGTCACAGATTAAATGACCACCAATATCGTTCCGGTTCCTTTGCCTTATGGTGGGGGAACCGGAACATTTTCGCCCTTTGTTTATCCTTATGACCGGCGCAGTGCGATCAACAAACGCAGGCTATTGATCGTGACCAGCACGGTTGTGCTGGTATCGGCCCGACTTGCATCACCTGAAGAGCGGTTCACATTAGTCTAACGGCATAGCATCTCTATTCTGCCTAATAAGCTGAGACGCCGTCGCCTTGATAATGCTAAAGCCCGCCCGCGCATCTTCGTTCTCCGGACTGAGAAATCTTTGGAGGGCTATCCCGAATGACGCCGACAGAATGAAGCGCGTGAGCGCAGCCGCCGAGAAACAGGCCATTGCTTCGTCTTTGCACTGATACTGGACGATGCGTTTTTCAATCATTGCCGCGATTTGTGACGTGAAGTTATCGACCTCCACCTGAAACGGTTTGGAATTCATCGCAAAGTTGAAAAATTCAAGAAAGTTCCGATAGGTCTCTGGACTGTCGATAAGGACCGATTCGTTGTAATCGACGACTGCTGCAATCTGCCCTTCCAAAGAATCGTGTCCGTGTAGGCGAACATCGAGCGCCTCGATGTAACCGTGCTGCATGCGCTTGAGTACGGCAGCAAAAAGACGATTCTTGTTGCCATAATGGTAATTAAGCTGACTCAGCACAACGCCAGCCTCATCGGCAATTCCTCGAAGAGTTACAGCTCCACAGCCATGCACCGCGATCGACTTAAATGCGGCGTCAAGGATGTTCTCTGCTGTCGCCTCGCCCTTTGTAGTCGCCGCAATCTCACGATCCCGTTTGCGCTGGGTGTCTGCTCCAAGTGACATGAGTTAGCCTCCTCTATTCGCCAAATCACTTTCCTGATAATGGGAATGGTGCCCTTTTCATTCGCTTATCGTCCACTCAGCCTTCTGGTTATCCGCACCACGATAACCGTAACCACCGCACCGCCCACAAAACCACCGCCAGCATCGCCCAGCATTGCAAAGAATGAGTTGTCATCCCCCACGAATCCACCGACCAGCAGCCCCAAAGCCAGTCCTCCCAAACCACCAGAAAGAATGTTGATAATTGGCGCAATGGTGGATAGTCGTAGCGCAGTAGTCACAGCTTGACCACCAGCAATACCCATGACGATCTGCACAATAGTCGTCAATATAATCATCATACCAAATTTCTCCTTAGGTGACGTCCAAGCATTTATTCAGGAGCCCCATCACTTTCCGGATTAAGCCTCCGCCCGCGTCATGCAGTACTGTCGTGTCTTGCATTTTGATTCGCCCGTCTGCTTTGCAAGATCGCACGAAGGGCGGCATCGAAATGATTGGCGGAGATAAGAAAAGGCGTAAAATCCTGTCCCGGCTGCGCCTTGACCGAATCACTGATCGCCAAGGTCTTCGCTCTTTGACAAAGTGCCCCCAGAACAGCGCCGCTCAGCCCCTCCGTAGCCTCAGCAAGCGTACCGAGGTCGACGTCTTCGCCGAGCGGGCTGTTCTGGCAATGCACCTTAAGGATGGACAAGCGCGTCTCGCGATCAGGGTCCGGTAAATCGATCACCAGATCAAAACGGCCGGGCCTGAGCAACGCCGGATCAACAAGATCCGGCCGGTTGGTCGCCGCCAGCACGACAACGCCAGAATCACCATTAATCGCATCAAGTTCCAGCAAGAACTGCCCAACCATACGATCACCGATCTGGCCGTCGCCGGTGCTTCTACCTCGCGCGGGTGTGATCGCGTCTATCTCGTCAAAAAAGATGATAGAGGGCGCGGACTGCCGCGCGCGCCGAAACACCTCGCGGATGCCGCGTTCGGATTCACCTACCCATTTGGAAAGGAGCTCGGGACCACGCGCCACGATAAAGTTAACCTCCGTCGTCGTCCCAACCGCCTGCGCCAAAAGTGTCTTGCCGGTTCCTGATCCGCCGGTCAGCAAGATACCTTTGGGCGCATAGGCAGTAGCATACGTGAAGCGAGAAGCGTAAGTGAGCGGCCAGTCAAGCGCCTCCCTCAGCAGATGCTTCTCCTTCTCCAGTCCGCCGATATCCTCCCAGCATGTTTCGGCGAAAACAGACGACAGTTCACGCATGGTCGACAAGCGGAAATCCGCCAACGCCTTCTGGAAATGCACCATCCGAACAAAGAGCGCCGATTTGCTTTCTTCCGTTTGATTGTCGCGAGCGCAGGCCATGCCCGCTTCGCGGCAGAGCGCTGCCAGATCCGCACCGAGGAAGCCATGCGTCACAGCGGAGACTCGCTCCAGATCAACATCCGCGGCCAGCGGCATGAACCGAGTGTGAATCTTAAGAATTTCCAGTCGCCCCATCTTGCTCGGCGGGACAATAGATATCTCGCGGTCAAACCGGCCCGGTCGACGCAACGCCGGATCCACAGCGTTAGGCAGATTAGTGGCAGCCATCACCACGACCCTACCGCGCGAGGAAACGCCATCCATCAGCGCCAGTAGCTGCCCGACAACACGCTTCTCTACTTCGCCGAGCACTGTTTCCCTGTTTGGGGCAAGCGCGTCGATCTCATCGATGAACAAAATCGTCGCCGGATGCCTCTGCGCCTCATCGAAAACCTTGCGCAGGAGCTCTTCGGACTCACCATAATGCTTCTGGATGATCTCGGGGCCGTTGATCGAAAGGAAGAATGCATCTGTCTGCTGGGCTATCGCACGTGCGATCAGAGTCTTGCCACAACCGGGCGGGCCATAGAGAAGCAAGCCGCCCGGTGCATCGACGCCAAGTCGCATGAAAACCTCCGGACGACGCAGCGGCAGTTCTACCATTTCACGAATGCTGGCGACCTCGCCGGAAAGGCCACCGACATCCCGATAGGATGTCTTGCGGTCCTGGGGATCGACAACTGAAATCGCGGTTTCTCTCGTGGCGGTCACCACACCGGTCGGCACCGTTTCAATGACCCTCAACCGAGCGTCCGCGTGATCAAGCAAACTACCTACGATCAGAGCACGATGATCCAATAGCCGAGCATCCGGTGAAGGTATCGCCGAGGTTGCACTTTCAGAGGCTCCGAGGAAGCGAGCGAGGACAGCATTTCCATGACGAATCGGGTTTCCGCTCTGCCCCGGCAATGCGCGTTCCACAACGGCGAAGACGATACGCTCGGCAGGGAAAGACGTTACAACGGTAAGGACAACTGTTTCTCCAGCCTGCGCGCCACTAGCCGCCGCCAGAGTCGAGCCGAGGGCAACGCTGCCCCTTGCCGTGGTGCTGTCACCGATGATGCGACCCGCCGTTTGTGCAAGCGCGGTAATCGTTACATAGTCGCCAGGCTTCCATCCATTGGCGTCCATATCGGCGGGATTAATTGCCACTCTGTCCTCGACCCCGCCTGTAACGGCAGGGTCGAGACAGAGGGTGAAACCTCGAGTAAGAGTTTCAGTATTCATGGTTTAACGGCCAGACTGTCGACGACTAATCGCCTGGCCGATGCCCGGGACAACGGGAATGCGCACCCGCTTGATGTCTTTGACCATATACGGACCGAAAGCGAACGTGAAAATTCCATAGCTGATGAAGGCGACATGGAAAGACCAGTAACCATTCAGCGCGAATGGGCCCGACTTGAAGTAAGGCAGAAAAGTAAGCGGCAGGAACGAAAGACCAGAGAACAATGCGATCGATGCAACCCACTTCGGTACCAGTCCTGGTTTCTCCTTGTCCATCATCACCATGATAAAGATGGCCATCACCTCGATTGTTGTGATCCAATAGGTCATGTCAAAAAAGTACCAGCCGATAAAATGAACCATCTTAATAGTTTCAGGATCGACAACGCCGGCAACCTCAGCGCACCAAGCCCACATCGCGGGGACGAACATGAGCACCCATCCGGTCAGCAAGCCACCACATAACTGGATGAGCGACAGGATAGGCACGGTTTCCCTTCGCCACATCTGCACCGACACTTGACATGCCCAAACAAGATAGAGAATGCCGAAGGCCGTCGAAAGCGATTGGCCCAGCAGTATCCTATCCTGATATTTCAGGTAGAAGTTATCGACGAGTTCCTGAGCACTAAATGACGGGTCGGGCGGCGGATAGTTATGAGCAAGAACGACCCAAGCCAAGCCATAAAGCACGACAAACGCCGGACCACACCAAGCGCATAAGATCTGAATTCGTTGCGTAAGCTTCTCATCCATAACAGGCCTCCTGAATTGAGATGTGCCTAACCGCCAAAATGAACGGACGTCCGATTTTAAATATAGGACGGACGTCCGATTGTCAACAAGACCTCATTCACTGCCTGCACAGATCACTCTGGATTGCGATCAACACAGCTTCGAAATTTGCACCCCCTGACAGCTACGCGCGGTAGGTGACCTTTTTGGCTATCACTATAGCTTAAACACCAATTCCACTATTATCTGGACATCATTAGAGAGCGATCCCCTCATACCGACGCACTAACTCTGAGCGCACAGAGAGCACAATGGCGAAGATATAGTTCCTGTCAAAAGGCATCACGGTCGACGCAGTGCGATCAACAAACGCAGGCTATTGATCGTGACCAGCACGGTTGCGCCGGTATCGGCCAGGACGGCCAGCCATAATCCTGTCAGGCCGGTGATGCTGGTGATCAGGAACACTGCCTTTAGCCCCAGCGCCAGACCGATATTTTCGCGGATGACGCGCCGGGTGGCACGCGACAGTTTTACCAGATTAACCACATCGGAAAGCCGGTCTTTGACCACCACCGCATCGGCGGCTTCAAGTGCGATATCCGTGCCCCCGCCAATCGCAATCCCGACATCAGCCGATTTCAGAGCCGGGGCATCGTTGATGCCATCACCGACCATGGCAATTGGGCCCTTGCGGTCAGGATCATTGCGAAGCTCGGCCAGTACGTTCAACTTATCTTCGGGCAGTAATTGCGCATGATATTCCATGCCCAGTTCACCGGCCATACGTTTGGCAACCAGCATCGCATCGCCAGTCAACATCACCGGATTGATGCCCAATGCCTTAAGCTTGGCAAGTGCAGCCTTCGCATCCGCACGGGCAACATCGCGGAGTGCCAGTGCGCCAATCACGACGTTATCTTTCAAAACAACAACGGCGGTACTGCCTGCGCCTTCCTGTGCGGTTAACCAATCCGCAATTTCCGGGGTCGGATCGATATCAAGCCGCTTGGCCGCGCCAACCCGGTACAAGATGCCATCAATCCGTGCTTCGACCCCGGCACCGGCGATGGTCCGCGCATCCGTAATCACCGGTAAATCAAGGTTTTTGTCCTGTGCTGCTGTCACCACTGCCTTCGCCAGCGGATGCGACGTCACGGTTTCAAGAGCTGCGGCAATGCCAAGCAATTGATCCTCGGCCATGTCACCAACCGTAATCAATGATGCCAGCTTTGGCTTGCCTTCGGTCAGGGTGCCGGTTTTATCAAACGCCATGGTGCGGACCGCCCCGATGGCTTCAAGTGCGGCGCCGCCCTTAACCAGCAAACCAATCCGCGTGGCACGCGCCAAGGCCGAGGTTACCGCCGCCGGGGTTGAAATCACCAAGGCGCAGGGGCAACCAATCAACAACAATGCCAGACCGCGATAAATCCATTCTTCCCAGCCCTGCCCAAACAGGACCGGCGGGATCACCACAGTCAACGCTGCCAAAGCCATGATGATCGGGGTATAGATACGGGCGAATTTGGCAACAAACCGCTCGACAGGTGCCTTGTGCTTTTCACTTTGTTCGACCAGTTCGATAACCCGATCCAGCATCGTCTGACCCGCTGCCCGCGTAACACACAGATGCACCGGACGGTCGGTAACAATCGCACCGGCAAAAACGTCGTCCCCGGGTTCAGATGCCACCGGAACAGACTCGCCCGTCAGATGGCTGTTGTCGATTTCAGCAGACCCCGTTGTCAGGATCCCATCGGCGGGAATACGTTCCCCCGGCCGGACTTCGACAATATCGCCGATCACAAGGGATGCTGGTGAAAGGTCTTCGACCCCGGTATCGGTCACCCGACGTGCGATTTCAGGGGTCAGCTTCATCAGCGATTTAACCCCGCTGCGCGCCCGCCCGGCGGCAATACCTTCAAGGCTTTCGCCAATCGCAAACAGCAGCACGACCATCCCGGCCTCAAGACTTTGGCCAATCGCCACCGCGCCCAGAACCGCGACACTCATTAAAAGTTCAATGGAAAAGAACGCACCACTGATCGCCAGACGAAATGCGGCACGCATGATCGGCAAGGCGGCAAGGATGGCCGCAACCGACATGGCATAGGTATCCGCCCCCGGAACCAGCCAGCCAACACCCCCGCCGATGACAAGCCAGATCGCCGCCCAGGCAATTTCATCCCCGCCTTCCGGCCAGGGGGCAATTTTCCGCAGCAAGGATTGCGTTTCGACATCCGCATCCAGCGGTGATGCCGTTTCACCACAAGTATTGGCACCACCACAGCATCCCGACGCCGTCGTGCCGGTATTCACTGTGGATTTTTCATGGGCCGGATATCCAAGTTTGGTCAGCATCCGGGTGATGTCGCCACGCAAATCGGGGCTATCATCGCGCAGGCCCAGCGTCACGGTTTCGCGCATCATCGAAACATCAACACATTCGACCCCGTCGCGTTTGGAAAGGGCGGTTTCGATCTTGGCCACGCAAGACCCGCAATCCATGCCCGATACCACCCAGTGATGATGCGCCACACCATCGCGATGGCGCTTCAACACATCCCGCGCGACCTTTTTTTGATCATCACCAAGATCGGGCTGGGCATGCAGACCCGCCCCGTCCGTCACAAAGGACCGGCCCGGAACTGCGCGTTCAAGTGCCGCAATCAGGGATGATTTGCAGCTTTCGCAATTTCCGATGGCCGGGAATTCATCCCATTTCGCGATGACGGACATTCTGGAACCTCGCCAATATTCAAAATTTCATTCATGTATTATATTCAAATAACAATTCATATGTTCTGTCGTCAAGTGATATTCAAATCAGAATTTGAATATAAGCCAAAATGCACCATTATCCATGCCATTCGAAAACGGTTGTTCGACAGCAGGATAACCACATTCATATCGTGGCAGATCATGACAGAAATGGAAATTTTGTGCAGGCCGCGCGAGGAATAGAAGGCCCCTGCCTTTAGACCGCAAAAGTGCGGTTAATCATGAGTCACATGGGCAAAGACATCGCGCACAACACGTGAAATATGTTCGTCGTCGATATTATAAAAGATGTGCCGTCCCTTGCGTTCAGAAGCAAGGATACGTTGATCGCGCAATTGACGCAGGTGGTGGCTAGTCAATGACTGCGACATGCCCGATGCCTCGGCCAGATCCCCAACGGTTTGCGGTTTTTCCATACAGCGCAGCACCAATTGCAACCGACCGGCATCGCCCAAAAGGGCAAAGATTTTCGCTGCGGCCTCGATATCGGGCAGTGCAAGGTTATGGCCGGTGGCCCGTGATGCATCACGGGTGACGGCCTCGCCCTGTTCGGTGCTTAGGCCCAGACGCGCGGCTGTATCACATTCGTTACAGGCGTCATCCTGTGGCGCGACAATATCCGCGGTGCGGGATTTGGTTTTGATTTGTGACATGGCCTCTATTTTCCACGGCTCGCCATCCTTGGCAAGAGGACATGCATGTAAATCATTTTGGAACACACGTCCGAAACAGGCGTTGCATGATCAGAACCACCCGACCAAACAAGGAGATTTAGCAATGCAGGAACAAACCGCACTCGATCTTTTTCACCTGCAACAAACCCGTGATGACTGGGAAAATAATGTTACGGGTTATTGCAATACCAACAACATGCAGGTCGGTAACCTGCCCAAAGACGTCACCGGCCCCTATGGCGATATGAACACCGCATGGGAAAAAATCAAATCCGGCGGCGAACAGGCAACCGAAGAAACCAAAGAGCAATTTCACAAAGCCACCGCCAAGCTTGAAAAGGCGTGGAACAGCCTTAAATCCGGCTGAGCCGGATTAACGCACCATTGGGCTGTCCCCCGATACCGGATCGGGACGTGCCCCAAAATCGCCTTTTCGCGGCAAATCGATGACATGATTACCCGTCAGATTGAGCTTGTCACAAAGAACAACAGGAGCCATCCCATGACATATGGCACCCCGCAAAGCCCCACCCATGGCGCGGAACACAAAACCAAACCGCACGCGCATTCCAAGCCCGCAGAACTTGAACCGACGTTCAAGGATTGGGAATTTGGCCTTGCCGCCCGCACAAAGAAAAGCGGGACCGGTGATGAATACCTGACAAGCGAGATTGTTCAGGCGTGGGATGACATGAACGTTGCCTGGAGCAAGATCAAAGATCACAGCGGCAATGTCCCCAAAGATGCCTTGCAGCGGTTTCGCGACGCCAACCAACGTTTTCAGGACGTCTGGAACGCGATGATTGTTTCTGACTAGCGCGAAAACACCCCGGCACAAGTTACCGGTTTTTCATCTTTCTCCCTCTCCTCCAGAGGACGGGTTAGCCTCCCTCCCCGTCCTTCCTTTTGCAGCCGGGTTTTCAACTGCCCCGGCTGCATTTTTTTGTGCGCATTTCACAGGGTCGGACACTTGAAATGCGATCACCTTAAACGACTTCTAACTGCGCAGGCGCGTTCCTTCCGGATCATAGAACGGGCGCATAGATGCCTGTGCAGCGACGCGCGTACCGGCCACATCGATTTCGTAAGATGATGCCAGCAAATCCTTGGCCGCCTCGCCAACGCAGGGAACATAACCAAGTCCAATGGCGCCGCCGATATGATGGCCATAGGCCCCGGAACTTAGATGGCCGACGATTTTGCCATCGCGCAGGATCGGTTCGTTATGAAACAAAAGCGGTTCCGGGTCGGTTAAGCGGAACTGAAGCATCCGGCGCGCCAATCCGCTTTCACGTTTGCGCAACACCGCATCGCGACCGATGAAATCGCCCTTTTCGGTTTTCACGGCAAAACCAAGCCCGGCTTCAAGCACGTGATCCTCGCAGGTGATGTCATGACCAAAGTGACGAAATCCCTTTTCGATCCGGCAACTGTCCATCATATGCAAGCCACACAGTTTCAGACCGAAATCCTGACCAGCATTCCAAAGCGCCTCGAACACATGAGCGGCCATATCGGTACTGACGTATATTTCCCAGCCAAGTTCCCCGACATAGGACACCCGATGGGCGCGCGCCAGCCCCATGCCGATTTCAATCTCGCGCGCGGTGCCAAACGGATGGGCTTGGTTGGAAAAATCATCCGGGGATACGGCCTTTAACAAATCGCGTGACTTTGGCCCCATCACCGCAAGAACACCTTCGCCCGCCGTGACATCGGTAATGACGACCATATGATCGCCGACATGGCGGCGCATCCAGACCTCGTCCGCCAGCCGGGTCGCCGCCGGGGTTACCACCAGATAGGCCGTTTCTGTCAGGCGGGTGATGGTCAGATCGGCTTCGATCCCGCCGCGCGGGTTTAAGAACTGGGTGTAAACGATCTTGCCAATCGCAACCGACATATCCGCCCCGCAAATGCTGTTCAGAAATGCTTGGGTATCGGGACCTTCGACGCGCAGTTTGCCAAAGGATGACATATCATACATGCCAACCCCGGTACGGATTGCGCCGTGTTCAGCCGCGGCATTGCCAAACCAGTTCGGACGTTTCCATGAATAGCGATATTCCCGGTCCTGCCCCGGATCGGCGAACCAATTGGCGCGTTCCCAGCCGGAAAACTCGCCAAAGACGGCACCCTGTGCATCCAAATGGGCATGGAACGGGGATCGGCGGATGCCGCGCGCGGTTGCCATCTGACGGAACGGATAATGATCGGCGTACAGCAGGCCAAGCGTTTCTGTCGAGCGGTGATAAAGATAGGTTTTATTGCCCTGAAACGGTTGCATTCGGGCAATATCAACATCGCCAAGATCAAAGGGCCGTGCGCCGTCTTCCATCCATTGCGCCAGTGCCATCCCGGCCCCGCCGGCTGATTGAATGCCGACCGAATTGAAACCTGCGGCAACCCAGACATTATCCATCCCCGGCGCCAACCCCAGATGATAGGCATCATCGGGGGTAAAGCTTTCAGGGCCGTTGAAGAATGTGTGGATACCGGTTTTTGCCAACAACGGCATCCGGTTGATTGCCTTTTCAAGGATCGGTTCGAAATGATCGAAATCTTCGGGAAGTTGATCAAATTCGAAACTGTCGGGAATACCGTCCATGCCCCATGGCTTGGCCTTTGGCTCGAACATACCCAACAGGATTTTACCGGCATCTTCCTTGTAATAAGCATATTCATCGGGCACGCGAAGCACCGGCAAATGCCCCAGATCGGGAACATTATCGGTGACGATGTAATAATGCTCGCACGCATGTAACGGCACATTGACCCCGGCCATCTTGCCAACATCACGTGCCCACATCCCCGCGCAATTGACAATCATGTCACAGGCGATTTCACCGGTATCACCGTCTTGCGCATGCCATTGAACCCCGGTGACCCGTGATCCGCGCCGGGAAACCCCCGTGACCTTGACCTGACTATGGATTTTGGCACCGCGTTGTTGCGCGCCGCGCGCCAACGACAGGGCAATATTGCCCGGGTCGCCCTGCCCGTCCTTTGGCAGGTAGACCCCCGCCTTGACCCCATCAAGATTGACATGCGGATACCGTTCACCGACTTCTGCGGGGCTGATTTCTTCTATCTCGACACCAAAGGCACGCGCCATTGCCGCCTGACGGAAAATCTCTTCCTTGCGGTCTTCGGTTAGTGCCACGGTAATTGCGCCAACCCGCTTAAACCCGGTGGAAAGACCGGTTTCTTCCTCTAGCGTGCCGTAAAGTTCCTGCGAATATTTTGCCAATCGCGTCATATTGGCGGTTGCGCGCAACTGGGCAATCAAACCTGCGGCATGCCAAGTCGTGCCACTGGTCAGTTGCTTGCGCTCCAGCAAAACAACATCCTTCCACCCCAGCCGGGTCAGGTGATAGGCAACCGAACACCCGATAATGCCACCACCAATGATGACCACACGGGCCTTGTTTTGAATATTGACCAACGACTGATTTCCCCTGAATACGTGTTTCAGACACAGCGCAGACATCCAATGGCATGACAGGCCCGATTGCATCGGTTCCGGCCCCATAGATCTTCTGCGCATTCTGAAGCGGGCGATATTGACCGCCCTGTTACCGGTCACAGGACCCGAAATGACACGAGGAAACATCGGTCGGAGTGGCGCAAGCCCTGCGTGAACTGTAAAAATCCCGGGATCGCGTGGGCACGTATCCCGAAACACATTGGCAAAACGGTAACGGCAATCACGCACCCGGGCAATTAAACAGACTGTTTTCAGGACCTTGGCGCCATAGAAACATGGCGTCTGGAACCATGAACGACCTGCGGGATCAAGATCAGAAAACAGCACCGCGGATGCCCCAAAACAAAGAGGCAGGTCGATTTTCTGGCATTTTTTGCCCCTGATCGGTAATGTCACCGGATCAAGGGCGGGTCTTCGCCTATCGACATTTAACAAACAAAGAAACGATCCAAAGATCGTACCTTCAGGGGAAACAGGGAATGGAACAAAAAGTTGCTTTGATAACCGGGGCTGCGCGCGGCATCGGGCTTGGAACAACACATCTTTTTATCGAGCTTGGCTGGCGCGTTGCCATGATTGACCGTGACGGCGACGAACTTCGCGCCGCATCACGCGACATCGCCAATGCAAAACCGTTTGAATACGACGTATCGATCCCCGAACAGGTGGATTGCATGATTGACGACGTCCTGACCGAGTTTGGCCAGATCGACGCGGTTGTGAACAATGCCGGTGTGGCCGATTTCCTTCCGGTCGGCGAAACGGACTTCGCTGCATGGCGCCGGATCATGGAAACCAATCTTGATGGCGTTTTCCTTGTCTCGCAGGCCGCCATTCCAGCACTCAAACAAACAAAGGGTGCGATTGTTAATATTGGCTCGATCTCGGGGCTTCGGGCATCGACCCTTCGGGTGGCCTATGGCACATCCAAGGCAGCCGTCATCCATATGACCAAACAACAGGCCATCGAATTGGGTGATTTTGGTGTGCGGGCCAATTGTGTTTGCCCCGGCCCGGTCAAAACCAAACTTGCCATGGCAGTCCATTCGCCAGAAATCATCTCGGCCTATCTTGATGCCATGCCACTTGGCCGTTACGGCAGCGAACGCGAAATTGCCGAAGTAATTGCGTTTCTTTGCTCGGACAACGCAAGCTATGTCACCGGCCAGATCATTGCCGCCGACGGCGGTTTTGAAACTGCGGGTGTTGGCCTTCCGGCCTTGCGCAAGGCTGCACAGGAATAATCTTTGCCGGCGATCACATTGGCGCGGTTTTGTGGCTGCTGTACATGTGATCGCCGTGCAAAGAATTCTTTGTATCGCATGTATTCAATTGCCCAATTCCCCGCCTTGTTTTCAAGGCAGATTTTCTGGGGATCATCATTCTGATATCTCAGACATCACGATAGGGAAAAATCAGGGAAAACCATCGAAAAACACCCTGTTCCCCTCGACAACGCTGATCTTCGACGTTACGAGAGATGCAATCAGGCCCGATGGGGCCACCCCCAACGCAATTTTACCCAAGGATCCACTGTGAGCACTTTGCCCCCCTGCCCGAAATGCGAGTCTCCTTATACCTACGAAGACGGTGCCTTGCTGACCTGCCCGGAATGCGCGC
Source organism: Thalassospira alkalitolerans (assembly GCF_002115745.1). Taxonomy (GTDB): domain Bacteria; phylum Pseudomonadota; class Alphaproteobacteria; order Rhodospirillales; family Thalassospiraceae; genus Thalassospira; species Thalassospira alkalitolerans. The sequence goes on along the minus strand of NZ_JFKB01000022.1, from coordinate 12,435 downwards.
ATGAATGGTCGTTGGACACTGCCGACACCGCAGATCAATCTGATTTCAAAGATGCCAATGGCAATGTTTTGGTGGATGGCGATACCGTTTCGGTCATCAAGGACCTGAAAGTCAAAGGCGCATCACAGCCTTTGAAAGTCGGCACCAAGGTCAAGAATATCCGTCTTGTCGAAGGTGATCACAATATCGATTGCAAGATCGATGGTTTCGGCCAGATGAAGCTTAAATCCGAGTTTGTGAAAAAAATCTGATCCCCCATCCGTGGACCGACGGCCTTGGTTGAAAACATCAAGGCCCGTCCCGGCACCTGGCAATACCGGGACTTCAACACCAAGACCACAAAGCCCGATCCCAAAAGCATTTCGACGACATTGTGATCAATCGCGGGTATAATACCGCCGTTATGTCATCGCGCACGGACCGCACAGGCCAAAGCCTTGATGTTTCAAAGACAGCCAGACTTTAGCTGTACGTCGCATTTGTTCTGAACAAACGGGATAAATCATGCGTCGCCTGCCCCTCATTGCCGCAATGCTTGCGACCCTGTTGCTGTCGTCCTGTCTGACCTTTAACTGGCAGCGCAGTGTGCAACAGGTATTATCGAATGCGTGCAACTCGACAGGGGATTGCGGATCAGATGGCCCGGGGCGGAATTAAAGCCAACCAACCCGATATTTGGGAGAAAAAACCATGGACCAGAATGTCAAAGGGTTGGCAGAACGGCTTTTGCAAACCGGTTATGATGATCTTCCTGAACGCGAACAACGGATATTGCGCCGTATCGCCAAACGGGTGGCGATTACCGAAAACGTCAATGAACGGTTTCGCGAAGAACTAAGCCTGGGGCAACGTCTTGCCGACAAGGTCGCAGCCTTTGGCGGTTCATGGACGTTCATCAGCCTTTTCATGGTTATCTTGCTGGCCTGGGTGGCGCTCAATAGCTGGGTGCTTGCCGCAAACAAGGTCATTGACCCTTATCCGTTTGTCTTTCTGAACCTGATCCTTTCCATGCTCGCCGCCATTCAGGCCCCGGTCATCATGATGTCGCAAAACCGCCAGACAGCCAAAGACCGGCTGGTGGCCAGCCATGATTACGAGGTCAATCTAAAGGCCGAGCTTGAAATCATGAGCCTGCATGAAAAGCTGGATGATTTGCGTCAGCACCAGCTTGAAACCATTCTGCGCCAGCAAACCGAACAAATCACCGATCTGCGCAATCTGGTGCGACGGTTGGACGGCCCCACACGGGATTAGACCAGCAGACAAACTTTGACAAAGCTCGCCCCCCCTTCCCATAATTTATCGGTAGAAGGAGAGCCGCCATGCATATGCCCCTGACACCACAGCTTGAAGCGATGATCCGTGAAAAGGTTGGATCCAGTCATTACAAAAACGCCAGTCAAATCATCCGCGAGGCATTAAGCCTGATGCAAGCCAATGAAAATGTTCAGAAACTGAAACTCGAACGGCTGCGCATTGAGCTTGATAAAGCCGAAACCGATTTTGCCAATGGTAACTTGGTAACATTGCGTAATGATGCAGAACTGTCAGCCTTCTTTGAAAAGCTGTGAACCAGCTTAAACTTTCAGCATCGGCCCTGCACGACTTACAACATATTGCGCAATTTCAGCAAAGAAAAACATCAATGAATAATGAAAAAGGATATTTCTGCAAATCCAGAAAAGGAATTAAAGAATTTGAGCCAATTTTTATAAAATGGCATGAAATAATGGATACTTATGCAGAAAAAACAGGTGGGGACTATTTTCATTTTTACAGAGAAAGAGAAAATGTGTCCGCATTATCTGCAGCTGCATGGCGCAACAATTACGTGGCAATGTCAGAATTCTCTCACGAGAAATCTAGAAAAGGACATAAAAATGAAAAATACACAGGACGATGTGATTTATATATCGGAGCAGACAAGGTAGACTTTTATATTGAAGCAAAGCATGAATTTATCTCACTAAACACCGACAAAGAATGGTCGGAACGACTAAAGGGAACTCGTTCTTTAGCCATAAGCGATGCAAAATCTTCTGGTCACAGTGAAGATTATAGCGTTCTAGGTGTAACTTTTTTTGGGTTTTATATTCCCAAAAATCATCAATCAAAAATCAATAGTGCAATAGACAAATTAACCAAATACTTAGAAAATAAGCCATTTGACTCTGCCGGATGGTACTTTCCTAATACTCAGCGTAGCGATCAAGGGTTTCAGAAAAAAATATTGCCTGGCTGCATCATGGTAGTAGAAAATTTAAGCTACAATACCAATTAAGCTGACGGATAATTGCTAAAACTACAGCGGCGCGCCCAATGGACGCGCCGCTGTCATTTCCGGTAACCGGAAAGCTTATTCCCACTCGATCGTTCCCGGTGGTTTGGAGGTGAAGTCATAGGTGACACGGTTGATGCCGTTGACCTCGTTAATAATCCGGTTGGCGATGCGGCCCAGAAGTTCAGGCGGGAAGGCATAGAAATCAGCGGTCATGCCATCGGTCGAGGTAACCGCGCGCAGCGCACAGGCATAGTCGTATGTACGGCCATCGCCCATCACGCCAACAGTACGAACCGGCAGCAATACGGCAAAGGCCTGCCAGATGGCGTCGTACAGACCGGCATTGCGGATTTCTTCGAGGTAAATCGCATCGGCCTTGCGCAGAATATCGAGTTTTTCATGCGTGATCGGCTGACCGGGAATACGGATGGCAAGGCCCGGCCCCGGGAACGGGTGACGGCCGACAAAGCTGTCAGGCAGGCCCAGTTCACGGCCAAGGTCACGGACTTCGTCCTTGAACAATTCACGCAGCGGTTCGACCAGTTGCATATTCATGCGTTCCGGCAAACCACCGACATTGTGGTGTGATTTGATGGTGACCGACGGACCACCGGTAAACGACACACTTTCGATCACGTCGGGATAGAGCGTTCCCTGTGCCAGGAAGTCGGCACCACCGATTTTCTTGGCTTCCTGTTCGAAGACTTCGATGAACAGACGGCCAATGGTTTTGCGTTTGGTTTCCGGATCAATTTCGCCTTCGATCGCACCAATGAAGGTTTCAGATGCGTCAACATGAACCAGCGGAATGTGATAATGCTCGCGGAACAGGGTGACGACCTGATCGGCCTCGCCCGAGCGCATGAAACCGTGATCAACAAACACACAGGTTAGCTGATCGCCAATTGCTTCGTGGATCAGAACCGCCGTGACCGAGCTATCAACCCCACCCGACAGACCACAGATGACTTTGCCATCGCCGACCTGTTTGCGGATTTTGGCGATTGCATCGTCTTTATAAGCATTCATCGTCCAGTCGCCAGAGCAACCGGCAACGCCGTGCGTAAAGTTTTTCAGCAGTTGCGCGCCATGCGGGGTGTGGACCACCTCGGGGTGGAACTGCACAGCGTAGAATTTGCGTTCGTCATTGGCAATCGCGGCAAATGGTGCGCCATCGGATTTGCCAACCACACGGAAACCATCGGGAAGCGCATCAACGCGGTCGCCGTGGCTCATCCAGACTTGTTCGCGCGCGCCCTCGGCCCAAGTGCCGGTAAACAGGGCGCAATCTTCGGTCACATCGACAAAGGCACGACCAAATTCGCGGTGATCAGATGTCGAGACCTTGCCACCAAGCTGGGTCACCATGGTTTGCTGGCCATAGCAAATGCCCAGAACCGGCACGCCAAGTTCAAAGACCTTGGCCGGTGCGGTGGGGGCTTCGTCCCAATGGACCGATGCCGGGCCACCCGACAGGATCACGGCCTTGGGGGCGTATTCGTCAAGGAAAGCGTCCGAGACATTGTTGAAGGGGTGGATTTCGCTATAGACACCACTTTCGCGCACGCGGCGTGCGATCAACTGGGTGACTTGCGATCCAAAATCAATAATCAGCACGCGATCAGTCATCGGGCCGTATCTCCGTCGAGTATGGGGTTGCGCCGTACATACGCCAAACCATCCGTCTCGGCAACCCGGCGCAAATGGTTACCTTGGGATGCATTCATCAAATTCTGATGCCGAATTTCGGCATTTTCGGACAATTGCGGCCTTTTCCTGCCGGAATGCACCAGAAAAGAGCACAATTGGTCCCTTTTTCTTGCGCAATGCGTCTGTAGCTTGTGGATCAACGGCGCGCGGGAAACATCGCGCCCGACAGATAAAGAAATCATGAGCAAAACAAATTCGACCACGCAAAGGGACACATGCAAATGACACAGAACAAAGGCAGTAAAATCGCGCTCGCCGTCGCGGGCCTGCTTCTGGTCGCTGGTGCGGCAACGGCCATCGCAATGACGCAGTCCAAAACCGATGAACCGGCGGCGCTGTTTGACACTGATGATGGTGACAAAAATACCGGCACCATGATCCCGGTGCCCCAAGCCCCGAGTGCCGAGACCGGTGAAGCCCTTGATCCGGAAGTTCCGGGCATGAAGGGCCTTAATGGCAGCGGCAGCAGCAATAGCCCGCTTGACCTGATGCCTCAGGATGAGGACAGCACGACAGGCGACAGCATTGGCAGCGAAGCCATCCCCAAAGCCGAATAAAAAACCGGCCGGGTAAACTGTGGAAGATCCAATCTTCACATAGCGTTCACGGTATAATGCACTTGTGAAAAAACTCGGCCCTGTTCCAATCTGGAACAGGGCCGTTTTTTTAATCAAAGCCAGACAATTTGCAAGCGGACCAAGGGCGGTATCGGGCATCGGGTTATTTGCGATGACCATAGCCGCCATTGTCATTACTTCCCATTGCCCTTTGTCGTCCGTTCAAACACCGCAACAAAGAAACCATCGGTGCCGTGCTCGTTCGGCGACAGGCGCAGCCATGGCTTGTCCTTGCCACCGGGTACGGGAACCGATTTGGGTCCTTCCGGCCAGATTTCACTTACCGGAACCGGTTTGAAATCCTTGCGGTCACGCATAAAGGTTTCAATCAGGCGTTCGTTTTCTTCGGGCATGATCGAACAGGTCGCGTAAATCAAACGCCCGCCCTTGGTGACCTTGGCCGCACCGGCCTTAAGAAGCTTGCTTTGCTGGGCCATCAACAAACGAATGTCGCGCTGGCCGATGCGCCAGCGAAGTGCGGGGTTACGGCGCAATGTGCCAAGGCCCGAACACGGAACATCCAGCAATACCCGGTCAAAGAAGCCCGATTTGTTGCGCAGCCAGCTATCACGTTCGTCGGCAATGATACGCTGCTGAATGCAATCGCCCGCACCAGCACGTTTGGCACGCTTGCGCGAATTATCAAGACGTCCGCCGTGGGTATCACAGGCCAGAATACGGCCCTTGCCACGCATATCCGATGCCAAGCCCAGCGTTTTGCCGCCACCGCCCGCACACATATCAAGGATATGCATGCCCGGTTTGGCATCGACCAGACGCACGCAAATCTGCGATGCTTCGTCCTGAATTTCGATCAGGCCATCCTTATAGGCCGCCGTGACCAGCATATTGACGCCAAGCGGCAAACGCAGGCCATTTGGCGCATAAGGAATTTTTTCGATGTTATGAATGCCATCGGCCTCAAGCGATTTGATCGCGTCTTCAACCGTGCCCTTCAGGCGGTTGACGCGCAGATCAAGCTTGGCCGGCTTGTTATAAGCTGCCATTTCGGCGGGCAGATTTTCATGATGGAGCTTCAAAAGCTCGGCATATAGCCATTTCGGCAGTTCGGTTTTAACCGCACCAGACTGACCATCATGATCAAGCGTCTTGCCCGTCAATTTATTGATCAGGTGATTTTCCGCCGGATGCAGCGGGTTCGGACAGAACTCGTCACCATTAAACATGTCAGAAATATCAGCGGCCTTGCGTTTATCCTGCAAAACCAGTTCGGCGATAATGCGCGCACGACCGTCCTGAAACTCGTATCCACATTCCGCAAGCCACCAGCCCAGACGCGCCTGATGACGAATCAGGTTGTAAAAACGTTCGCTGATCTCGCGACGATCGCCCCCACCAATATAACGGCGATTGCCAAAATAGCCGGAAATGACGCGGTCTGCGTCGTCTCTGGTTTGGGTCCAGCTGTCATAAAGTTCAATAACAGCCGCGATACGTGCACCGGGTTTCAAAACGAATGTCCAACCTGTCTGAGTGTGATGTTCCAGTCCCGATATGGGAATTATGTGAACATCATACGATAAAAATGGCGATGACGGCAGGCAATCCCGCCGTCATCTGAAATTGTGCCCGCTGATATCACGGGTTGGGTCTTTCGCCAACAGCGACAATCGCAGGGCTGCCCAGCCAATTAATCAGCGTGCCCGGTTAGTTACCGGGGCGATAGTTCGGCGCTTCGCGGGTGATCGTCACATCATGGGTGTGGCTTTCGCGAAGGCCTGCATTGGTGATGCGGACAAACTCGGCACGTTCACGGAAATCGGCCAGCGTTGCCGAACCGGTATAGCCCATGGATGCCTTAAGACCGCCAACCATCTGGTGAATGATCTGACCGGCCGGACCTTTGTAAGGAACACGACCTTCGATGCCTTCGGGGACCAGTTTCAGGTTATCCTGAACATCCTGCTGGAAATAACGATCCGCCGAACCCCGTGCCATCGCCCCAACCGAGCCCATCCCGCGATAGGATTTATACGAACGGCCCTGATAAAGGATAACTTCGCCCGGGGCTTCGTCCGTACCGGCCAAAATGGACCCGACCATGCAGGTGCTGGCACCTGCGGCCATCGCTTTGGCAATATCGCCCGAGAATTTGATCCCGCCATCGGCGATGATCGGCACATCAAGTTTGTGCCCCATTTCCGCGCATTCAAGGATCGCGGTCAACTGGGGTACACCGACACCGGCAACAATACGCGTGGTACAAATCGACCCCGGGCCGATACCGACCTTGACCGCATCTGCACCAGCCTCGGCCAATGCCTTGACCGCGTCAGCCGTTGCGACGTTCCCGGCAATGATCTGGGTATTGCCGACTTTGGATTTGATATATTCAACAGCCTTGATCACACCCGACGAATGGCCATGTGCGGTATCAATGACCAGAATATCAACACCGGCATCCACCAGCGCCATGGCACGTTCAAAACCGCTTTCACCAACGCCAGTGGCAGCCGCAGCCCGCAGGCGACCGCTTTCATCCTTACAAGCATTCGGGTGCAGTTTGGCTTTTTCGATATCTTTGACCGTGATCAGGCCGGTACAGCGATAAGCCTCGTCGACCACCAGAAGTTTTTCAATGCGATGCTGATGCAAAAGCTTTTTGGCTTCTTCGGTTTCGACGTTTTCCGTCACCGTGATCAGATCTTCATGGGTCATCAGTTCGGAAACCGGCTGTGCCCGATTGGACGCAAAACGCACATCGCGGTTGGTCAGAATACCGACCAGCTTGTTCGAGTTGCGTTCAACAACCGGAATACCGGAAATATGGTTGATATCCATCAGGTCAAGCGCGTCAGCCAGTGTCTGATCCGGGTGAATGGTGATCGGGTTAACGACCATACCGGATTCAAATTTCTTAACACGGCGCACTTCTTCGGCCTGTTGGGCGATATCGAGGTTTTTGTGAATGACCCCCATACCGCCATGCTGTGCCATAACAATCGCCATCGCACTTTCGGTCACCGTGTCCATCGCGGACGACAGCAGTGGGATGCGCAGGTCGATTTTTTTGGTGATGCGGGTGTTGGTTTGCACCTGTGCCGGCAGCACGTCGCTGGCGGCGGGTTTGATCAATACGTCGTCAAACGTCAGGGCTTCTGCAATGCGGGTCATCTGGGGCCACCTCGTTAATCTGAGTTGGCGCGGAACTTATACACGTTATGCCTCTGATGCCAAGTTTTCTGCGCCCATAGCTGCCCTGTTATTTTATTCGTGCATTACACCGGCAGTTCCGTTAGATACTGGTTGATGGGGCTGCTGTCAGGATATTATCCAACGCGGCCCTTTTTCATGCCTGCAATCAATCAATTTTTTTGAAAAACGGCAAGGCACTTACCGCAACCGCGAAAGCAGTCCCGCCCCGGTTTACGCGGGTGCAGCATCGGGAATGGCAAGAACCTGTCCGATAAACCGGCGCACATCCCCATCAAGTGAATCGGCCTGTCCCAGCAAATTCGTTGCCTCGCCATGCAATTGCAAAACCACAGAACCTGACTCGGTCGTGCCATTGGCAACCTCGGCAAGGATCGTGGCAATCGTGTGCATGCGCTGCACGGCCTGTTCAATCCGGTCACTGATCGCGCCGACAACTTTGGTTTGTTCGCGGGCGGCCTCGGCGACCAGACGGGCGCCACTATCGATTTCACCGATCTTTTCATTGATCTCGCGGACCGATGAAACGGCTTCGCGGGTCATGTTCTGCATTTCACCGATTTCGCCAATCACCTGTTCGGCTGCACGTGATGTCTGCGATGCCAGGTTTTTAACTTCAGTCGCAACAACAGCAAACCCTTTGCCTGCTTCGCCTGCACGAGCGGCTTCGATAGTGGCATTCAATGCCAACAAATTGGTTTGATCGGCAACATCGGTGATCAGTTCAATCACCTTGGTAACCCGCAAGGCCATTTCATCAAGCCTGGTAATGTGATCATCAGCAAGCCGGGCACGACTGACCGCGACCTCGGCCAATTGGGCGGAACCATCGATTTGCGCCCCGATCTGGCGGATTGATGCGCTAAATTGTTCGGTGGCCACGGCAATCCCGTTCAACGCCTCGCTGCTGTCATCGGCGGCAACGCGCATATCATTGGCCTGATCGGCGATGCGGCTCACCTGTCGGGACAGGAAATCTGAACTGTCGCTCAGTTGTCTGGCGCTGTTTGATACCGATCCGACAACCGATTGGATATCGTCCCCGATCCGTCCGGCACTGTCATTGAAGTTGCGGGTTTTTTCATCCATGGCATCAAGCGCGGCATTAACCGTACCGGCATAACCAACCAGATCACCCCGCAATCCCTTGGGCAAGATTTTACGGTAATAGGCCCCGCGCGATGCATGCCCCATGGCTCCGGCGGCTTCCTTGGCAAAGGCTTCGGTCAGATCAAGAAGCTGATTAACCGCATTTTGCAAGGGGCCCAGATAACCTTTTTCCTGCCGGTAATTGACCCGAACGCCCATTTTGCCATCAGCAGCGTCATGGACGATGTCGTGCAATTCATCGATAACCTTTTTATGGCGTGTGATGGCAATGATACCGATAACCGCCAGCACCAAAAGGCACATTGACGCAATCAACGAAATAGCCTGGGCCTGTTCAGGATACAGCATCAAGCCGCCCAGAAAGACCCCCGCCAAGAAAGTCGCCGAGACAAGAAACAGCCGCAGGTTAGAGAGTGAAAACAAATTGATCATAATCGATACCCGCCTGCGCCAATAGATTACCAAGTTTTTGCGTGCTGCGTGCCATGCCTTCCTTGCGATTGCGTTCTCGGTCTTCCTCGGCGCAAAGATCGGCATAAAGCGGGATCACCTGTTCAAGCGCATCACGGCGCGGCACACGGCGGTTCGAATGATACCCGATGATCTTACCATCCGGCCCGAAGGTCGGCGTGACATTGGCCAGAACCCAATAATGATCGCCATTCGCACTGCGATTGATCACATAGGCAAAAATCTCGCGGCCTTTGGCAATTGTGTCCCAAAGCAAGGCAAAGACACAGCGCGGCATACCCGGATGACGAATGATGCTGTGCGGCTGCCCCAAAATGTCTTTTTCACGATATCCCGCAACCCGCAGAAAGACATCGTTGGCGTATGTAATGCGCCCTTTGGGGTCGGTCTTGCTGACGATGATCTCGTCATCACTAAAATGACGTTCGACCCCTGTCAGAAAAAGCTGATCCTGCTTCATGAATTACCCCCCGGTTCTGGACCGAAGCCCCCTATGATCATCCCTGATACAACAAAAAAATCATGCCCGAATTGCGCAATTTTGCATCTATTTTACCCGCGCAGAGAATTTTTGCCAGACCACCGTATAAAAGGTGCAGCACCTGTACTTCTTGACTTAGCGCAATCGGGCTTGGGAAAATTTCGCTACGCCCGCAACCCTAGGGGGTCATTGGTGATTTTTTGTAAATAAAAAAAGCGCGCCGAACATGCGGCGCGCTTTGAATTTTAATCAGCCCGGAAACCTATTCGGTCGGCGACCAGCCTTCGCTTTCATTCAACTCTGCATTGGCAATTTCATCGGCGGCATTGTTCTGCCCCCGGAAACCGGTAGCGATCAAATATGCTTCGGGGCTTTCCGGGCGTGACGCCGGTGGCTTGGCATGCTTGGAAACGCGGAAATTCTTTTTCACCCGGTTCAAAAGATCGTTTTCCGTCCCGCCCTTGAAGACTTTGGCAATGAAAATACCGCCCGGTGCCAAAACCTCCTCGGCAAACAAAAGCGCATGTTCGACCAAATCGATGATCCGAATATGATCGGTCGAGCGATGGCCGGTGGTTTCGGGTGACATATCGGAAATCACCGCATCAACCGGCCCCTGAAGCGCATGCTTGATCATATCAGGTGCGGCCGGATCCAGAAAATCGGCCTGCAAACAGGTCGCGCCGGAAAGACCTTCCCATTCAAGGATATCAAGGCCAACAACCTGACCCTTGCCATGTTTGGAGCCGACCATATCGACCACAACCTGGGTCCAGCCGCCCGGGGCGGCACCAAGGTCAACGATACGCATGCCCGGACGCAGCAGATCAAACTGGTTATTGATTTCAATCAGCTTGAAGGCCGCGCGCGAACGATAACCAAGACGCTTGGCTTCCTGCACATAGGGATCATTCAACTGCCGATCGAGCCAGCGGGTCGAGGAAATCTTGCGCCCCTTGGCACTTTTGACACGCGTGCGAAGCCCGCGCCGTGCGCCAGTATCGATTGCGGCAATGGCCGAACCCTTGCGGCGACGCGAACCGCCTTTTCCGCTGTTATTGTCGGTCATGTTCTTTATCCGAACTGAAATATGTTAAAGGCCAGTATTATCCGTCGACGTAGTGCCGATCATGGATTGGCCGGAATATGGGACACTGTATGACGGCGCGCATCGCATGGGTCAATAGCATGACCATCGGCACGCATCAAATCGACCAGTATTCCCTCGCGCAGGCCCCGATCCGCCACTTTTAAGGTCGCCAACGGCCAGATATCGCGAATCGCGGCAAAGATCGCCGCCCCCGCATCCATCAATTCGGCCCGCTGGTTGCCAATGCAAGGATGCCCTTTGCACTTATCGGCTTCCATCCGCAAAAGCAGCTCCGTGACACGTTCCGCATCATCAAACCGCAAATCCGATCCATCGACCTTGTGACGTTCATACCGTTCAAGGCCAAGGGCAATCCCGCAGAATGTCGTCACCGTTCCCGATGTCCCGACCATCTGCACTTTCCCATCATCAAGAATATCCGCACAGCAATTGCGGCTGGCAAAATCACGCAGACGATCCCGAATTTCGGTTCGCATGGCTTCAAACCGTTCGCGGCGCTGCTTGATCCCGGCATAGCGTTCCGTCAGGCACAAAACCCCGCATGGCATCGAAAGCGTTTCAATGCATTCGGTTTGTCCCTGATTATCAACCTTGATCCAGCAAATTTCCGTGCTGCCACCGCCAATATCAAACACCACCGCATAGGGGCGTTCATCCAGCAATGCCGAACAGGCCTGAAGCGCAAGGCGGCTTTCTTCGTCTGGATTGATGATTTTAAGTTCAATCCCGGTTTCATTAAAAACCTGTTGGACAAATTCATCACGATTCTGTGCGGTGCGGCAGGCTTCGGTTGCCACCGCGCGCAATTTCGCACCGGGATGTTTACGCAATTTTTTCGAACAGACTTTTAACGCCTCGATCGCACGATCCATGGCCGCCTGACAAAGATAGCCTTTTTCGCGCACCCCTTCGCCAAGACGCACAACGCGTGAAAACGCATCAATCACCTTGAACCCGTCATGATACGGACGCGCCACCAGCAAACGACAGTTCGAACTGCCAAGATCAATTGCGGCATAAAGCGGCGGGTGGCTGGTGGTCGGCATGACAGGGCGCGGCGCGGCAAGGCTGTCACCAGCCGGGTTACCAGAAAGGGTATCGGGCACGGCCGTTACCGGGCGCGCATCCATCACGGCATTTCCAGCCATGGCAGCACCGCTTTCAGGGCGCATGGCCCCATGCGTGTTGCGATGGGGAGATACCTGTTTCACCTGTTGTAACCTGCCTTCACTTTGAACATTACGACAATGATACACCAAAACGACATTTATATGACCGTCTTGCGAATCATCCATATGAGTTTACCGACAATGTAGCACAAGGCAAATCCCCTATGCATTTTACACATGGTTATGTATGTCAGACCACATAACCGGCAAAAAAGGTCTTGCCAAAGCGCCACCGGTTTTATAAACAGCGCCCCACGCCTTATGGCGTACAAAGTTCTGTTGGGGAATAGGTTAACGGTAGACCTACGGAC
>NZ_JFKB01000021.1 GCF_002115745.1 Thalassospira alkalitolerans | reverse complement strand
ATGAGCCATGAAATTCGCACCCCGATGAATGCCATCCTCGGAATGTTGCAACTGACACAGCAAACCAACCTTACGGCAACCCAAAGCGATTTTCTTGCCAAGGCACAAGGCTCTGCGAAATCACTGCTCAGAATACTGAATGACATACTCGATTACTCGAAAATCGAAGCCGGGAAGATGGAACTGGACTTTCACGACTTTGAGTTATCTCAGTTGCTTGAGGATCTCGGAAATATTCTTTATGGCTACGATCAGAACAATGAAACTGACCTTGTTTTTGATATCTCGCCGGACCTTCCCGAAAGATTGATAAGTGACAGTCTCAAACTTCAACAGGTCTTAATCAACATTGCCGGAAATGCGTTGAAGTTTACCCAAAACGGATATGTCTGCATTTCGGTTTACCCCGTGAAACGCACACAAACGGCACCCGCAAGACTTCGCTTTGCAATTGAAGACACCGGAATCGGCATTTCCGATGAACAATTATCACGCCTGTTCACCGGCTTTACACAGGCAGAGGCATCGACCACCCGCCGATTTGGTGGCACAGGTTTGGGCTTGGTCATTAGTCAAAGCATCCTGTCCGCACTTGGCGGAACGGTAGAAGTTAAAAGCCAAATAGGAAAAGGCAGCATCTTTTCATTCGAACTTGATTTCGACCTTCCACCCTCTGCAAACCAAGAGCCCGATCTCACCGAAAAGATACATTCTGGGGAAAGCGTTTATCTCTTGTCCTCGATGGATTATGCCGCACCAATTTATCAGCGATCCTTGGAATTATTGAAATATGATGTGACGACAATAACTTCTTTGGCCATATTGAAAGCTGCAATGCACAATCGCAGCATTGAAAACTCGACGTCGATGTCATTCGTCGTTGATGAACATCAATTATCCGATGATAACGCCCGTGATCTCGTGAAATTCCTGTCTTTGACAAATGCAACAAACGCACAGGTCGTTTCACTTTCCCGGGGCAAAAGCAAACTTCGGCAGATTGATGAAAAATTACGGTTGAGGAACATTCAGAAACCTTTCATTTCCAAACAACTTCATGCCGCACTTGAAGGCAGTCCAAATCAACGTGACACGCACGACACTATACCCCCAAATCCACAACCTTTACGTCTTGAAGGTTTGCGCATTCTTGTGGTCGAAGACAACACCCTAAACAGAGAAGTTGCCAAAGGCTTATTGCAAAGCGAAGGAGCAATCGTTGACTTGGCCCTGAATGGTGCCGACGGGGTCGAAAAAGCACTGGCACCTGATTGCACTTACGACTTTGTCATAATGGATGTCCAAATGCCCGTGATGGACGGCCTGGAGGCAACCCGCGAAATCAGAACGTTCAAAACAAAAATAGAACTGCCGATTATTGCAATGACGGCAAATGCTTCACATGCTGATCGGGAAGAATGCCTTGCTGCTGGCATGAATGAACATTTAGGCAAACCGATCAATCTTGACGAGTTCGTTTCTTTAATGGTCAGAATCAAGGGAACCGGCTCAATGCCTCAGGCACTCAACACCTAACGGTTAAGTTCGCCTGTCATACGATCCAGCCCGTCAAGGGTTAACGGATACATCCGGCCTTCCATCAGTTTATGCATGATCTGGATGGAGCCGTGATATTGCCACCAGTTTTCCACCTGTGGGTTGATCCAGGCAGCGTGCGGGAAATGATCCAGCAAGCGTTGCATCCAAACCGCCCCGGCCTCGGCATTCCAATGTTCAACCGCCCCACCGGGATAGGTGATTTCATAGGGGCTCATGGTGGCATCGCCGACAATCACCAGTTTGTAATCCGCGCCATAGGTATTGATCACATCCCAGGTCGAAACCTGATCGCTGCGCCGACGCGCGTTATCCTTCCACAATCCTTCATAGGGGCAATTGTGGAAATAGTAATATTCAAGATGCTTGAACTCGGTTTTGATCGCGGAAAACAGTTCTTCGCAGACTTTGATATGGTCATCCATCGACCCACCAATATCGAACAGCATCAAGACCTTGACCGCATTATGCCGTTCGGGGCGCATCTGCACATCAAGCCAGCCCTGGCGTGCGGTTGATGTGATGGTGCCCGGCAAATCAAGCTCGTCTGCCGCCCCGGTGCGGGCCCATTTACGCAGGCGACGCAGGGCAACCTTAATATTGCGCGTGCCAATTTCGACACTGTCATCAAGGTTCTTAAACTCGCGCTTGTCCCACACCTTGACCGCGCGGCGATGACGCGATTTATCCTGTCCGATCCGCACCCCTTCGGGGTTATAGCCATAGGCCCCAAACGGCGATGTTCCGGCGGTGCCGATCCATTTATTACCGCCCTGATGACGGCCTTTTTGGTCCTCAAGCCGCTGCTTTAGGGTTTCCATCAGCTTTTCCCAACCGCCAAGGGCCTCGATCTCGGCCTTTTCGGCGTCGGTCAGGAATTTTTCGGCAAGCTTGGCGAGCCATTCTTCGGGGATATCGGCCTTGGCAACTTCATCCATGCCCTCGGCCAGATCAACCACGCCCTTGAAATGTTCGGAAAAGACCCGATCAAACTTATCAAGGTTGCGCTCATCCTTCACCAGTGCCGCCCGGGCAAGGTAATAGAAATCCTCGACCGCGTAACCGGCCAGACCCTTTTCCACCGCCTCGATCAAGGTCAGATATTCGCGCAAACTGACCGGAACACGGGCGTCTTTCAGCTTATAGAAAAAGCCGGTGAACATGATGGTTTAACGCCCTTCGCGCCGGGCCATAAAGGCAAGCCGTTCAAACAGATGCACATCCTGTTCGTTTTTAAGCAACGCCCCATGTAGGGGCGGCACGGCGGTTTTGGCATCCTTGGCGCGCAGGATTTCGGGCGAAAGGTCTTCGGCCATCAAAAGCTTAAGCCAATCGAGAAGTTCCGAGGTTGATGGCTTTTTCTTCAATCCACCGACGTCGCGGATGTCGTAGAACAGGTTCAGGGCCTCGCTCACCAGACGTTTCTGGATATCGGGGAAATGAACATCGACGATTGCCGCCATGGTTTCCGCATCCGGGAAGCGGATGTAATGGAAGAAACAGCGGCGCAAGAACGCATCAGGCAGTTCTTTTTCATTATTCGAGGTGATGATCACAATCGGACGGTTGACCGCCTTGACGGTTTGCTGCGTTTCGTAAACAAAGAATTCCATCCGGTCGAGTTCTTGAAGCAGGTCATTGGGGAATTCGATATCGGCCTTGTCGATCTCGTCGATCAGCAAGACCGGGGCGCTTTCATCCTCGAACGCTTCCCACATCTTGCCCTTGACGATGTAATTGGCAATGTCATGCACGCGCGCGTCACCAAGCTGGCTATCGCGCAAACGCGAAACCGCGTCATATTCATAAAGACCCTGCTGGGCGCGGGTGGTGGATTTAATCGACCAGGTGATCAGTTTCTTGCCAAGTGATTTTGCAATTTCTTCGGCCAGAACCGTCTTGCCGGTACCGGGTTCACCCTTAACCAAAAGCGGCCTTTGCAAGGTGATTGCGGCATTTACGGCCACCATCAAATCCTCGGTCGCGATGTAATTTTCCGTACCCTGAAATTTCATTTTGCCCTGCAATAGAGGTTGACGTTTACGTCAAGTTAAGGGCAGGAACCGTCCGGGGCAAGGGGTGATTGGTATTAGACCGTAATCAAGGATGCCAAGGGCGCATTTTGGCGGGCAACGGCACTTTTTAGCCCCGCAATGTCCAATTCTTCGTCCTTTACGAACTCGATAAACATCATATTGACGTTGTTAAACACCATTTCCCCCACCGCATCGCAATCAACATCCTTGCGAACAATCCCGCGTGTTTGAAGGTTTCGCACCAGATCACAGACCTGTTTGGACAGGCGATGATCAAGGGCAGTATAGCGCTTTGAAAACGGGGAATCGGGCTGAGCAATTGAAAGCGACATCGCCGTTCGCCACATTTCCTTGGAAAGATAAGTCAGCGAGTGATCATAATATTTGCCGATCAAATCGGCGAATGCCCGGCCAACATCAAGATGATTATGGGCGATGAGGGTTGCACCAGATGTCAGCACCTCCTCGACCTCCATCGAGACGGTCGCCATCAGCATGTCACCCTTGTTTTTATAATAGTTATAGAAGGTCCCGACCGATACACCGGCCATATCGGCAATGTCTTCGATCCGGGCACTGTCGTAACCGACATCGCGAAACAAACTGGTCGCGGCCGCAAGAATGCGGCGGTTCTTATCCGCTTTTTTTTGGGCGCGCAAACCGGTCATTGGGCCTCCGAAAACTGAACGGGTTCAAAATTTACATTGACTCAAAAAATGAACCCATTCAATATTTTTCTCAAGGCGCCGTCATGAGTGCCACCAAGACCCATAAGGGAGGCCTCAACATGTATTCAGGGAGAGCCGAATGTTTCGTCACGTTTCCACGGGAATTACCCGGAAAAAGTTACTGACCGGTGCCGCAACCATTATTGTTGGTGCCGTTGCCGTCGCAACGCAGCCCAACCCGGCACAGGCCACCGAAGAACTGAACGCACTTGTCTGGTGCGACCATACCGACCCGGCCTTGCTGGCGCCGTTCGAAGAAAAATACGACGTCAAAGTCAATCTGAAAGAATACGAAGGCACGGGGGCGGGTCTTTCGATTATCGAACAATCACGCCCCGGCGACTGGGATGTATTTGTGATTGACGGTGTTGATGTGCACCGCGCGGTCGACATGGGATTGCTGGCCGAAATTCCGGCCGATGCCCTGCCGACTTCCGATATCTTTCCCGAAGTTGTGATGGCAGAAAACAACGTGGTTGATGGCAAAACCTATGCCGTGACCGAAAAGTTTGGCTACAACACGATTTCGTTCGACAAGACCAAAGTCGATCCCAAGGACATGGAAGACATGTCGGTGATCTGGTCGGATAAATATACAGGGCGCATTGCGGTTTATGACTATTACCTGCCGGTGATCGGCTTGGTCGGGCTGGGCCTTGGCATTGATACCGCCGATTTGGGCACGGATGATATGCCCGCGATTAAGGAAAAACTGTTTGCGATGAAAAAAGTTGCCAAACAGGTTGGTGAAGTCGTGTCATCGCAAACCGCCCTTGCCACCGGCGAGGTTGATATTCTGGTTGGCGGCGGCGAATGGATTACGGCGGTACTTTCCGAAGACAAACCGAACCTTGACTGGATTATCCCCAAACAGGGGGCGCTTCGCTGGGCACAGTCGATTGGTGTGATGAAAGACAGCGCCAAGCCCGATCTGGCACTTAAATTCGTGCAATATATCCTAAGCCCGGAAGGCCAGTCGAAGCTTGCAACATCGTCTTGTTATTGGGGGATGCCCGCCAATGCCAAAGCGGGTGAACACCTTAATGATGCGCAAAAAGCCGCCCTTCGCTGGAACGATCAGGCGGGTTATCTTAAAAACTCGCAGCTTTATCCGATCCCGGATGAAAATCTGGATGCCCAGATGCAAGATGCCTGGGTCGAGATGCTGCAACAATAATCCGTCCGACACCCCACAGCTTTTGCAAGCCGGAATACTTTGCCTTGCCCCGCTTTGCGCTAAGCTTTGTGATCACCACCGCGTCAATGCCCCCGCGTATGAATGCAGGCGCCAAAGGATAGTGCGATGGCTGCTGCCAGTCTTGAAGATCAGGAAAACCGCAAGGCATGGGGATTTGTCACCCCGGCCCTGTTATGGACGATCTGCTTTTTCGTGATCCCGTTTATTGTCATGACCGCGATCAGCCTTGCGACCCGCACAGGGCGCGAGATCGTCATGGCGTGGAACTTTGACAATTACATCACCTTTTTCGAAAAGGCCCACTTGCTTAAGGGGCTTTTTGTCTCGCTTGAGATCACCTTTACCGTCACGATCATATCAATTCTTCTGGCCTATCCACTGGCATGGATTATTGCCGAACGGGTACCGCAGAAATGGCAACGCATGGCACTTATCCTTGCGGTTTTGCCATTCTGGACCAGCTATGTCGTGCGGTCCTATTCCTGGTTGCTGGTGCTGGCGAAAAACGGGGTGATCAACAATACGCTGATCTGGATCGGTGTCATTGCCGAACCGCTTGAAATGGCAAGTACCCGATCCGCAACAATCATCGGGTTTGTGCATTTCTTTGTGATGCTTTTAACCCTTACGATCTATGCCAATCTGGTTCAGATGCCGCCAAATTATCGTCGTGCAGCGGCTGATCTTGGTGCCAATGGTTTTCAGGTATTTTGGCATATTGTCTTGCCGCTGACATTGCCCGGCATCATGGTCGGGGCGTTTTTGACCTTTGTGCTATGCATCGGGGATTATATCACCCCGCAAATCCTTGGCGGCAATAACGAATTGGCCCTGCCACAGATCATCATGCTGCAACTGGGACGCCGGGCCGATTTCCCGATGGCCGCCACCCTGTCGATTGTGCTGATGGGAGCCGTAACCCTAGCCTATATCGCCTGTGCACGCTGGCTTAAGATGGAAAGGACGTGACATGATTTCATCACGGTTTTCCAAGGTTATTTCCTGGGCCTATCTGATCGCGCTTTATGGCTTTATCTTTCTGCCGGTCATTGTTCTGGTGCTGTTTTCATTTCAGGATGGTCGCCTGCCCGTACCACCCTTTAACGGCGCGACCCTTAAATGGTATGGCGAGGTTTTTGCCGATAACCGCCTGATGGCGGCCCTTGGCAATTCGTTGATGGTTGCGATTGGATCGTCACTCGTAGCCTGCGTTCTGGGATTTTGCGCGGCATATGGATTGGCGCGGTTTGTCCTGCCAGCATCGCGGTTGCAGCGTGGCATCCTGATTGCGCCGATGACGGTCAGCTATCTGATCATCGCCCTTGGCCTATTATCGACGTTTAACTGGATCGGAATTTCACTGTCACTTTGGACGGTCGGCATCGGCCATGTGGTGATCAATCTGCCGTTATGCTTTGCGATTATCTATGCCTCGATGGGGGACCATCAGAAAAACATCGAACGGGCCGCGCGTGACCTTGGCGCCAAGGAATGGCAGGTGATGACACAGGTCACGGCCCCGATGCTGATGCCATCAATCCTTGCGGCATTTTTCCTATCGGTCACGTTTAGCTGGGATGAATTCATCATCGCATTTTTGCTGTCGCGCTTTGACGTGACGCTTCCGGTGGAAATCTGGAGCCTCCTTCGATCCGGGCTTAATCCCAAAACCAATGCGATTGGCAGCGTTGTTTTCTTGTTTTCGATTGCGCTGCTGCTTGTTCTTGAACTGCTTGTTTTCAGAAGGACGGCCAAGAAATGACCGCACCTGTTTCCATCCGCAATGCGACAAAAACCTTTGGCGAGTTTACGGCCCTTAATGATGTCAGTCTGGAAATCGAGGCGGGCGAGTTTATCGTTCTTCTGGGGCCATCAGGCTGCGGCAAAACGACATTGCTGTCGCTTTTGGGCGGGTTTCTGTCACCGACCCGTGGCACCATTGCGATCAATGGCCGGGATATGGGCGATGTTTCGCCGTCCAAACGCCCAACCACGACAATGTTTCAAGATTACGCCCTGTTCCCGCATATGACATTGCGCGACAATGTCGCCTTTGGCCTGAAGATGCGCAAAATTGGCAAGACCGAACGCCATGCCAAGGCCTGCGAACTTCTTGACATGGTCGGGCTTAAGGCATCTGCGCTGAAAAAGCCGCACGAACTTTCAGGCGGCCAGCGCCAGCGTGTTGCCCTTGCCCGTGCATTGGCCGTTGAACCCGATGTTTTATTGCTTGATGAACCGCTTGGCGCGCTTGACCTTAAACTGCGCCGCCAGATGCAGGACGAACTTAAAGCCATCCAAAAACGAGTGGGCACCACATTTGTTCATGTTACCCACGATCAGGAAGAAGCCATGGCAATTGCGGATCGGATCGTGGTGATGAATGCCGGAAAGATCGAAGATGTCGGGCGGCCTGAAGATATCTATATGCGGCCCAAAACCCTGTTTGCCGCCAGTTTCATGGGCGAGGTCAATTTTATCCCCGCCACTCTGAAAGGACGCGACAACGGCATGGCAGAAATTGACAGCATGCTGGGCTCGATTAGCCTGCCTGAAACGATACTTGCCAATGATGCCCTGCCCGATCAGGGCCCCATGACCCTTGCCATCCGCCCCGAACATTTTCGCGGGGTCAGCACCGGGGCGGAACGCATGACACTGGGATCGGCAAAGATTGCAGACGGGGCGTTTTTCGGAACGCATTATCGTGCCCATCTGGCCCCGATTGCAGCACCAGATATGGTCATCACCGCCCATATGCCGCAATCGGCCAATATTGAACCGGGCACCATGGTTGAACTTTCCATTGATCTGGCATCTATCATTGCCCTGCCCGGTCATCCGCAAACGCCCGCTGATCCGGCAACACAGGGATAAGATATGGAACGCGCCAAAGCTCAGGACTGGTATCGCGTCAAACGTCTTGATGACGATATCACCGCGATTTCAGAACCGTTTATCGAAGAATTTTACCGCTGCAATATCTGGCATGTGCGGGGGCGTGATTGCGACATGCTGGTCGATAGCGGCATGGGGGTTGTGTCTCTGACGGAATGGGTGCCTCTTGTCACCGAGAAATCGGTTCAGGCCGTTGCCAGCCATACCCATTTCGATCACATCGGTTGCCATCACGAATTTGATCATCGCCTGTGCCACCGCGAAGAAGCCGAAATTCTGGCCCATCCGAGCCGCAAAAACACACTGGCCGATCCCTATGTTACCGATGATATCTTTAACCGCCTGCCGCCTGAACCCTATTGTGCAAGTTGCTATTCGGTCAAAGGGGCAGCGGCAACACGGATCGTTGACGATGGTGATGTGATTGATCTTGGCGACCGGGTGTTTGAAGTCATCCATACACCGGGTCATTCGCCGGGCGGCATCGCCCTTTGGGAAGCCAAAACCGGCATCCTGTTTTCTGGTGATATCGTTTATGACGGTCCCTTGATCGAAGACACCTATCACGCCAATGCCGCAGATTACCTGTCATCAATGAAACGACTTTATGACTTGCCGGTGCGCATCGTACATGGCGGACATTTTCCAAGCTACGGCGCCAAAAGGCACCGCGAAATCATTGAAAACTGGCTAAAAGACAAGGCCTGAGGCCCGAGAAAGGACGCAATCATCATGCAAGACGCCACCAAATTCTATATCGACGGCCAATGGGTCACGCCGCTTTCATCGGAACGCATGGAAGTCATCAACCCGGCCACCGAAGGCGTGATTGCGAAAATCGCGCTGGGCAATGAAGATGATATCAACCGTGCCGTTGCCGCCGCCAAGCGCGCCTTTGAAACCTATAGCCAAACCAGCCTTGATGACCGTCTTGCCCTGCTGGAAAAACTTCTGCTGATCTATAAGCGCCGCTATGACGAAATCGCCGCCACCATCACAGCCGAACTTGGCGCACCGATCACCATGTCACGCGAACAACAGGCCGATGTCGGTGTCAGCCATCTTGAAGATTTTATCACTGCGCTTAAGAAGTTAAAGACCCGGGATACGCTTTATAACGGTGAAACCCTGTTGCGCGAGCCCATCGGGGTTTGTGGCCTGATCACGCCATGGAACTGGCCGATCAACCAGATCGTGCTTAAAGTCATTCCGGCATTGGCAACCGGGTGCACCTGTGTGTTGAAACCCAGCGAATTCACCCCGCTTAATGCAATACTTTACGCCGAAATGATTGACGAGGCAGGGTTTCCGGCCGGCACATTCAACCTTGTAAACGGGGCCGGGCCGGTGGCAGGATCGGCCATGTCCAAACATCCCGACATTGCCATGATGTCGTTTACCGGATCAACACGCGCAGGCAAGGCAATCACTCGTGATGCGGCCGAAAACGTCAAACGCGTCACGCTGGAACTTGGCGGGAAATCGCCCAATATCGTTTTCGATGATGTCGATATCAAAGATCGGATCACCTATAGCGTCCTTGATGTGTTTAACAATTCCGGCCAAACCTGTGATGCACCAACTCGCATGCTGGTTCAAAAGTCGATCTATGGCGATGCAGTTGCGATGGCCAAACAGGTTGGTGATACTGCGCGCGTCGGTGATCCGACACTTGAAGGCGATCATATCGGCCCACTGGTCAGCCATATCCAGTTTGACCGGGTGCAAAGCCTGATTAAAGCCGGGATCGACGAAGGCGCGACCCTTTTGGTTGGCGGCACGGGCAAGCCCGATGGCATCAACGAAGGATATTTCACCAAACCGACAATCTTTGCCGATGTCAGCCCGGATATGCGCATCGCGCGCGAGGAAATCTTTGGCCCGGTGATCTGCATGATCCCGTTCGAGACCGAGGAAGACGCCATCGCGATGGCCAATGATACGCCATACGGCCTTGCGGCCTATATCCAGACCCAAGATGATGCCAAGGCCGAACGTGTTGCATCAAAACTGCGCGCCGGCATGATCCGCATCAATGGTGCCTTCCCACGCCCGGGCAGCCCGTTTGGCGGATACAAGCAATCTGGCAATGGTCGTGAAGGCGGGCTTTTCGGGCTTGAAGATTTCATGGAAATCAAAATGATCCATCGCCCGTAACGGATTAATCGGGGCGGCAGGAAGATGTCGCCCCACCCCATTGCATAAGCTACCCCCACTATGGATAGTTCCCCCTTTCGAAACAACGCCCTAGAACATTAAGGGGACATTTGAAAAGGGGAACTCGATGATTAAGAAACTGGTCGCAATGGCCGCCCTGATGCTGCTCGCAGGATGCGTGACAGCCACAAGCAAATTTGAAGAAGAAATGCCAGTTGGCACCGTTTTGACCGGTGTTGCCAGTGCGCCGCAGGGGGATATTCTGTTACCACCGGGCAATTGGACCGTTGTCGGGAAGAATATTACGCGCAACAACAGCTATCAGGCGTTCGGCCATGTCGTATTGGCCCGCATCGGCAACGATAAACACCTTGATGGTCTGATCATGTATATGACCGCACTGGAAACCGGCATGGGATATGCGTTTTATTCCTCGTCCTATTGTGATCCGGATAGTGACACGATCTATCACCATAAAAGTTCTAATCAGGAACTCGGCAACCAGAAGTGCTTTTTCATTGAAGACTGGAACTTGAATGTCTCATCACAGGCCAGTCCCGAGATATTACAAGCGGAAGTCTATTTCGACTTACATGATATTAAAAAACCAAGCTCGATGCTGTTCACAAGCTATCGGGTTGCGCGGCGTAACAAACTTCTGATCGCGCAATATGGCTTTAACTATCGCCAAACCGGCGATGAAATGTTGCCGGGTTATACGCCTGCATCTGTTGAAGATTACGGCAAACCGTTCGGTACCGCGCTTTGGAAAGAAAACCTTGAAACCGTGATTGCATGGTCCAAGGAAAACGAAGACCTGATCGCAACAACCTTCCTTGACTAGAACATGTTGCCCAGAATCATATCAAAGCCCCCGGAAATTCACGGGGGCTTTTTTGTGTAACCTTCCCCTGTGATAGCAGTCATTCACAGGTATGGATCAGGGGTGGTAATGAATGGCCCACGGCCTATAATCCCATCGCCATTCGATAGAACCAAAAATTTGGACGTGAAATGACCACCACATCAGGAGACTTTGCATGACCACGATGTCCTTTGCGGATATGGGTCTTGCCGCGCTTAAGAGGCGCCAATACGACGCCGCAATCAATATGTTACGTCAGGCTTTGGGCGAAGATGAAGATAACGCCAAGGCCCGGTTCGGGCTGGCCCGTGCCCTTCATGAAAAAGGATCACTGACCGAAGCACTGAATGAATATCGCACGGTGCTGCAATCTGATGCCGGTCACGAAGAATGCCTGCATCACATTGCACGCGCCTTGCTTGAATATGGCGATGCCCGTTCTGCGTTGAACCATGTCGATATTATCCTGCGCAATCACCCAACCGATCCGGATTTACTGGTGCTGCGCGGACAGGCCTTGCTGGAACTTGGTCAGCCCGACTATGCGCTTAGCGCATTTCAAAATGCGTCCCATCACAACCCGGGCAGCGCAATTATCCACCGCCTGATCGCACGTACGCATCGTGCGAATGACGACATCGAAAGTGAACGCCGCGCCATCGAACAACTTTTGCGGATTAACCCATCATCGTTAATTGCATCAAACGATATTGGGGTAATCAATCTGCGCGAAGGCCATCTGATCGCAGCGTTTGAAGCGTTCGAACTAATCCTGAGCCAGGCCCCCGACAATGCCGAGGCCGCCCTTAACCGGGCGATCACCCTGACCCTGATGGGGGATATGGATGACAAGGCGATCTGGGACCGGGTGATGGAAATTTGTGCTGATCTGGACGGGATTGATGAAACCCGCGCCTTGGCCGACGAATTGGCCAAACTGCCGGGCAAGGACCGCAAAGACAGCAAAAAAGCCCCGGCATTGATTGCGCGTGCGGCCCTTGCACCGATTGATATCTGACCCAGTCAGTTATGCCAGACGTTCCTGTGGTTTTATGCCGTGGGAACGTCTGCTTAAACCTCTGCTGAAACCTCTGCTGCCTTGCGGTCATCAAAACCGGCTGAAGCCTGACGCACGCGTAACCATCCCAAGATGCCAATCACGCACAGCATGGCCGCAATGAAGCCAAGGAAAAATGGCGCATAGCTTGCAATACCGGCCAAAACCCCACCGATCAAAACTGCCACCGCCTCGGCCAGAACATGGGCGGAGCGATACACGCCAAGCGCCTGCCCCTGTTCATGTTTTCCCGCCGCGTTCGAAATAAACAGGCTGGTTGTGACCTCGCACCAGGCAATGCCAAATGCCGCCAGACACATCGGCACGAAAATCCAAACCAATCCATCCGGGATCAGGAAAGTAACAAGGCCGATCCCCAGAAACAAATGCCCAAGCGCCCCGACACCGATCAAACCGCAAATCTTTTGCGCCCGATCCACCGTCAGTCCGGCCAGGATCAGCGGGATCGAAATGATGGCCGAACACATGCCAAGGAAACTGCTGGTGACGTCGTAATTTTGCACCAGATAGACACCGAAAAAGGCAAAGAAGATATAAACCGCGATGTAACTGAAAAACGAAATCACGTAACCGGGCAATAATTCCGGGTCCTTGATCGTTGCCCAGACCGTGCGGGTCACAGGTGCTGTCATGCCCTTTTCCGTCCCCCGTCGACGCGCATATTCGGGAATGCGCAAGACCACAAAAACCACCAGCAAGTTAAAGCCATACATGCCTGCGGCAAAAAAGAATGGCCAGGATACGTTAAAGGATGGGTGAATGGTCGGGTCCGAGAAAAAGCCCCCCATCAGCGGACCAATGATCCACCCCACATTGATCGCCACTGTGATCAGGCCAAAATTGCGCACCTTGGTTTCCGGGCGGCTGATATCGGATGCAATGGATTGGGCAATCGCCATATTGCCCTCGCACAGGCCCGACACAAATCGCCCGGCCAGAACCAGCGGAAGGTTTGCCGTGGCGACACCCCATGCCGTGACCAGATACCCGCTGGCTGCACCAAAAAGCGACGCCATCAAAACCGGACGACGCCCGATCCGATCCGACACCCGGCCCAGCCAGGGCGCCCCGATAAACTGCCCGATGGGATAAAGCGCCATGGCAACGCCAAGCAACATCGTGCGGTACTCGGTCGGCACCGACGGATCCAGAAACCCCAATTCGGGTTTCAGGAACATCGGGCTGAACACCGGATAGGGCAGACTGAAACCGGCAAAACCGAACAGCACGGTCAAAAAGACCGCCGACATGGTTTTGGTTTCCTGGGACATCGGGTGTGAACTCCGTAGGGCGTTTTGGCTGGCGATTATGACGAGTTTAAAAACCGGAATTTATGGCTGATGATCTGCATAGCGTTGGGCAAGGTCGTGCACGATCTGACGGGCATTATCCACATGCCACCCGGCCCCAAAAAGCAAATCAGCCAGACTGTCACAGAAAATATCAATCGCATTCCCGCGCAGTTCGGCACCGTAATGGCGATCGGTAATTTCCGACAGCACCAGCGCATTCATGCCAAATGAAAGCCCCCAACTGCCAAGATTCAGGTTCCGCGTTCGGGCGATTTCTTGGTAGGAAATACCAAGTTCGGCCGCAGCATCGGACAAAAAGCTTTGGAACATTTCGGTAATCCGTCCGATCCCGGCCAGTTGGCTTTGATGATGCGATGGTGTCGCGCGTTTCCAGATCGATGGGGCAAGGGCCAGATATTCTGCCTCAAACAATTGCGGATGCTCGATGGAGAACCGGATATCAAGCAGGCTGGCGACAATGAATTTTTCCATCGCACTGCCATCGTGGGCGCGCGCATGATCGAAAAACACAGCACGTTTTTGCCCTGCCATAATCGCCAGACCCAGCAACAAATCTTCCTTACTGGCGAAATGAACATAAAGCGTGCCGACCGAAATCTCACATTCCCGCGCCAAATCAGACATTTTCAATTCGAAAAAGCCATATTCCGCAATCAATTCACCTGCGCGTTCAAGGATCATCTCCTCGCGCTTTTGGCGCTTTTCGATGCGGTTTATCCGTTGTTTAACGGGCCGGAAATCCGGCTGTTTTTCCGGGGGACTTTGCGGGGGCATATCCCTGCTTTCTTTATTTAATGACGAAAAATCGAATTTGGTTCATTATTTAGAAAAGAGCAATCACCTTTCATGCATGGGTGCCATCCCTGACTTTCTATGCGACAGTCAAGACGCCATTTTTTGGGGAAAAGATGACCGAATTAATCAATCCCGGCCGGAACTGTTAAGCACGAAACACGTTTCCATCATGAGATCACGTACCGCGCCCCGTCATATAAGCCAAGACCAGCAATCGTTACCCACAAAAGGCCACAACCAATATGTTTCAGCGTTTTATCCGCATATGGGAATTTCTGGCCTATAGTCTGTGGCTGTCACCGTTGCTTTTTGCCGCAGGCGGGGCGGTGCTTGCCGTATTGCTGATCCAAATTCCCAATGAGGCTGCAAATAGCATTCTGCCGGTATTTTGGCCCCGTTTTGATCAGTTAGCGACCGTACGTGACCTGCTGGGTACCTTATTGGCAACCCTTGTCACGGTGACGACTTTTGCGCTGTCCATCACCATGGTGGTCCTGACATTGGCGGCCGGGTCGCTTGGCCCGCGCATGATCCGAAATTTCATGGGCGACAGTAAAACCCAAAATGCGCTTGGGATATTTGTCGGCAGTATCCTGTTTTTGATCACATCCCTGATGTTGATGGGGGATGCGTCGGAAATCGCCCCGGCCCTGCAAGTTGTAACAACAGCTGGCATTGCGCTGTTTGTGGTCTGTGTTTTCGTCCTGATCCTGTTTGTTCATCATCTGGGGCGATCCATCGTCGCAGATGAAGTCATCCAGCGGGTTGGAAACAACCTTGAAAAAACAATCGCATCGGCCAGCAACACCTTGAATGATCCAATAAGGGCGGCGGAAAAGGCGCAGATCACCTTACCTGACACATTGGACATTCCGGATCAGGAAGCCCTTTACGCGAACCATTCGGGGTATGTGCAGGGAATTGATTACGAAAAACTGCGTGACGTTGCGCAGATGCAAGATATCTGTGTGTCATTGATGGTGCGCGCCGGACAACACGTGATCAAAGGTGAAATTATCGGTCAGATTTCCACGACATCAACTGCTGAAACACCCCAGACAGCCCCAGCGACCTGCCAATCCAAGATTGGCGACCATATCCTGATCGGCAATTACCGCACCGCCATGCTTGATATTGAATTCGCCCTGCGACAATTGGTCGAGCTTGCCTTGCGGGCATTATCGCCGGGCGTCAATGATCCATTTACGGCCATTGCCGTGATCTATCGGTTGGGCCGGACCCTGCCCCACGCCATGGCATTTCGCTATCCGGTTGGTATTTGGCGTGACGGTGATGACACCATCCGCATTCAGGCCTTGTTATCGGATTTCACCGGTATGCTTGGCGCAGCATTTGATCAAATCCGCCAATCGGCAAGTGCCAAGCCCGATGTGCTGTTGCCGATGGCCGAAATCATTGAAAGCCTTCTGAAACTGGCAAAAACCGACCATCAACGCATCATGTTACGCGATCATGCACGTATGATCCTGCGGGCGGCAAACCGCGACATTCCCGAAAAAGCCGACCGTAACGCGGTTGAAACCGCCATTAACCGTATCCTGCGTTGCCAAGGCAATACGCCCCCCTCGCAATAGCAACGACCATGTCGGTTTTACATGGCAAAACAGCAATATCGTCAGGTTACCTTTTGTGGGTTCTGCCAGAGTAATACCGCCCCCGAACACCGTGTGGGGCGGGGCTTGAACCTTGACTGGCAATTAATCAAACCAAAACCAGATCCGCCTATGCGCAAGCATGCATATTGGCCTCCACACCAAAACAAAAGGAGACCCGAAGGTCCCCTTTTTAAAATTCCATGTCCAATGGATCAGCCCGCAAAAGTTGCCTCGATCGCGGCAAGTGCCGCATCGGCCTGATCGGCATCAGGGCCACCGCCCTGTGCCATATCCGGGCGACCACCGCCACCCTTGCCGCCGAGTTTTTCAACGCCGACACGGACCAGATCAACCGCGCTGAATTTACCCGCAATATCCTGGGTCAAGCCAACCACGATGGATGCCTTGCCACCATCGGTCGAAATCAGGGCGACAACGCCCGATCCCATCTGATTGCGAAGTTCGTCAACCATGCCTTTAAGTTCTTTGGCCGGAATACCGTCCAGAACACGCAGGGCAAGCTTGGTGCCATTGACTTCCTTAAACGCATCCGCGCCCGACGTTCCGCCCGAACCCGCCGTTGCCAGCTTCTTGCGCAGGTCGGAAACTTCGCGTTCAAGCTTGCGACGTTCTTCCTGCAACGATTTGACACGTGCCGGAACGTCTTCGGGGGCTGCTTTCAGATCCGCCGCAATAGTTTGCAGCACACGATCACGGCCAGCCATATAATTGGCGGCATCCGGCCCGGTCAGGGCTTCGATACGGCGTACACCGCTTGAAACAGCGCCTTCGGACACGATCTTGAACATGCCGATATCGCCGGTACGTTTGACATGGGTACCACCGCAAAGTTCCAGCGAATAGGCATGTTCTTTGGCCTCTGGCAGGCCCATCGATACAACACGGACTTCATTACCGTATTTTTCGCCAAACAACGCCATTGCGCCCAGTTCAATCGCTTCGTCCGGGGTCATCAAACGGGTACTGACTTCGCTATTTTCGCGGATCAAACGGTTGACATCAGCCTCGATCACAGCGGCTTCTTCGGCCGTTACGGGCTTGGGATGCGATACGTCAAAGCGCAGGCGATCCTTGGCCACCAACGAGCCCTTTTGGGTGACGTGATCGCCCAGGTGCTTGCGCATCACCGCATGCAAAAGATGGGTTGCCGAATGGTTGGCACGAAGTGCGGAACGGCGCACATTATCAACGCGAAATTCAGCCGCATCACCAACCGAAACTTCGCCCTCGACAATTTTGCCAAGATGAACATGCAGCGCGCCGAGTTTCTTTTGGGTGTCCGTGATGTTAATCACGGCACCCTTTTCGGTTTTGATCACGCCAGAATCGCCTTGCTGACCACCAGATTCGCCAAAGAACGGGGTCTGATTGGCAACAATGGCCACCTCGTCGCCCTTGGAGGCGGTTTTGGCTTCGGCACCGTCCTTGATCAGGGCGGTGATCACACCTTCGGCGGTTTCCGTTTCATAGCCAAGGAACTCGGTCGCACCGTCGCGGTCATTGATATCAAACCAGACTTCTTCGGTGGCGGCTTCGCCCGAACCGGACCAAGCGGCACGCGCCTTGGCTTTTTGTTGTTCCATCGCGGATGTAAAGCCGTCTTCATCAATCGCAATTTTGCGCGGTTTAAGCGCATCCTGCGTCAGATCAAGCGGGAAGCCATAGGTATCATAAAGTTTGAACGCCACGTCACCCGAAAGGGTCGCGCCCTCGTCCATACCATCGGTCGCGTCGTCAAGCATCTTAAGCCCGCGATCAAGCATGGTTTTAAAGCCATGTTCCTCAAGCTTCAGTGTTTCTTCGATCAAGGCCTGAGCGCGGAGCAATTCCGGAAAGGCACCGCCCATTTTACGAACCAGTGCAGGAACCAGTTTGTACATCACCGGATCTTGGCTTCCGATCATGTGCAAATGGCGCATCGCGCGGCGCATGATACGGCGCAACACGTTACCGCGACCGGCATTGGACGGCAAAACGCCATCCGCAATCAGGAAACTGGTTGATCGCAGATGATCGGCAACCACGCGGTGCGACACATTATGCGGACCATCCGGATCGGTATTGGTGGCATCGGCCGATGCTTCGATCAGCGCCCGCATCAGATCAATGTCATAGTTGTCGTGCTTGCCCTGCAAGACAGCAGCAACACGTTCAAGCCCCATGCCGGTATCAATCGACGGCTTTGGCAAATCAACGCGTTCGCCACTGGCCATCTGTTCGTACTGCATAAAGACGAGGTTCCAGATTTCAATGAACCGGTCGCCATCTTCGTCTTTGCTGCCCGGGGGGCCGCCCCAGATTTTGTCACCATGATCAAAGAAGATTTCCGAACATGGGCCACAAGGACCGGTATCGCCCATCGACCAGAAATTGTCCGATGTCGGGATACGGATGATGCGATCATCGGAAAGACCGGCGATCTTTTTCCAAAGACCGTGCGCCTCGTCATCGGTGTGATAGACGGTCACCAGCAGCTTGTCGGCTGACAGGCCGTATTCCTTGGTCATCAGGTTCCAGGCGAATTCAATCGCATTTTCCTTGAAATAATCGCCAAACGAAAAGTTGCCAAGCATTTCAAAGAAGGTGTGGTGGCGGGCGGTATGCCCGACATTTTCAAGATCGTTATGCTTGCCCCCGGCACGCACGCATTTCTGCGAGGTGGTCGCACGTGAATAATCACGGTGCTCCTGGCCGGTGAAAACGTTCTTGAACTGCACCATCCCTGCGTTGGTGAACATCAAGGTCGGATCATTGCGTGGCACCAGCGGGCTGGAAGACACGACCTCGTGGCCGTTCTTGCCAAAGAATTCCAGAAACGTGGTGCGAATATCGTTAACGGTCTGCATCTCTCTCCAACCCGGAAAACGCGGAACAAACACAATCGGCCTTCGACCGATGCGACTGCCCTATTTAGCGGCTCGGCCCTGCTCTGTCCAGTCGGGCTGCGGGGTTCGATGCCTAAAAGACGCGTTTAAAGCGATATCTGTTCATGCTTTTGACGAAATCGCACATCGCAAACCCGTATTTTTCAAGCAATCGGCGTGACGGAATATTCTCGGGATGGGCAAAGGCGGTTAGTTCGGGCAACGCATATTGATGTTCTGCCTGCCAAAGTGCCGTCGTGACCAATTCACCGCCAAATCCACGCCCCCAAACATCGGGATGGAAATAATAACCGATTTCCGGCCCCCATCCTGGATCAAACGGATCGGTATAAATACCGCCCCATCCCACAATCTGATGATCGGATTTCTGTCGGATCACCCATGGGACAAAGCCATCCCGACGACGAAACCATTCATGGACCAAAATACGCTTGCGACAAGCCGCATATGACGGATCAACATGGGTATATCGCATCGCCTGCCGGTCACCCAGAAAGGCATAAAGCCCATCAATATCACCGCCCCGCGATGCGCCCAGCAACAGGTTTTTTGTTTCAATGATCTGTGATGCGGAGGCCTGATATCGCTTTGTCACAAGGCGGCTTTCATCCCGACACGCATTATTTTCAGGGCTTAGTCCAGCACCGGGCGCATGAAGCTCCGGTCATAACTGATGATGCTGCGATTACGCTTTTCAAAGTCCAGCGTTGCGACACAATCGGGGTCATCGGCCATACGGTTGCGGTAATCTTCATAGGCCGCAAGACTTGGAAAACTGAACAGCGCATAGGCGATGTTGCTTGTCCCTTCGTGAGGCAGGAAATACCCATGATGGGTGCCGCCCATGCGGTTAACAATCGGGATCCAGCGCCGGGCATAATCCTCGAACTCGGGGATTTTATGCGCGTCGATGACATATTTCAGATAGCACGTGATCACGTCAGTATCCCTTTAGCCCGATAACACACGCGAAGGCGCACAAAGGGGCGGATGTTCAGTCAGCGCCTTTTTGGATCGTCTTGCCAAGTTTTTCAACATCGCGGCCAAAACCGTCGGCGGTTTCACATGCTGCCAGTGAAAGACCAAAGCCCGCGATCAGGGCCAGTGCCAGAATACGTTTTACATGGGTCGACATTATCAGGTGTCCTTCTGCCTTTAACGACATGTTGATATTAAAGCCCGCCGCTTGCGTGCCGTAACCTGCTGCAACAAAGCAGCGAAAATCAGATGCTATCTTGTCCGGCCCCGATAGTACTGGCAACTGTTTCCTTGTCTATTTGATCATGACAGGACCACAAACAGCAAAACGGGCGCGCCGCAGCACGCCCGTTCCGTTTGCTCGTATTATATATGTCTGCCAATCAAACCGGTGGACGACGGCCACGCAATGCGTTGACCAAAAGCGAGATCACAAACAGCACGATAAAGACAAAGAACAAGATCTTTGCGATCCCGACAAACGTCCCCGCCAAGCCGCCAAAACCAAGGACAGCAGCGGCTAACGCCAAAATGAGACAAAATACAGCCCAACCCAACATGGTGTTATCTCCTTAATTTCAGTTTTGGCCGCTTGGCAGTGGCGAAAACCAGCCTCGCCGTGCCCGCGACAAGCAGAAATACCGTTTAAACTTACTCGTCGGCTTCGTCCTGAATGGCTTCACCGGCATTTTCCATATCCTTGCCAAAACCTTCAGCGGTTTCACAAGCAGCCAGACCAAGGCCCATGCCCGAAATAAGGGCAACAGCAAAAAGCTTTTTCAAAATATCAGACATTTCGGTTTCTCCTGTTTACACAATTTCATTTTGATTACACCAGTATAACGGGAGAACACCAAGCTTGTTCCATACACCATCAGACAAACATCTGATTCGACACGATTAAGGCAGCCGACACGCCTTGTATTTCAAAGGAATTTTGGCAATCGTGATCATTTTGGGGCACTTGCAATTCCCGACTCAAAACACAAAAAAGCGGGCCCCAAATGGGACCCGCTTGATCGTTTAGCCGATACGGTTTTACCGCAAGCAGCAATTATGCATCGTCATTTGACGGTCCATCGTCGCTCATCTTCGTCATCGCCTCGGAAATCAGCCCCGCACTTTCGCGGATGCTGTGTTCGATCTCGGTGGCCATTTCAACATTTTCGCGCAGGAAATTCTTGGCATTCTCGCGGCCTTGACCGATCCGGGTCGAGTTATAAGAGAACCACGAACCTGATTTTTCAACGATGCCTGCCTTAACCCCAAGGTCAAGGATTTCACCCATCTTGGAAATGCCTTCGCCATACATGATGTCGAATTCAACCTGTTTGAACGGCGGGGCCATCTTGTTTTTGACGACCTTGACGCGGGTCTGGTTGCCAACAACTTCATCACGATCTTTAATCTGACCGATGCGGCGGATATCAAGACGCACAGAGGCATAGAATTTAAGCGCATTACCACCAGATGTGGTTTCGGGACTTCCGAACATCACACCGATTTTCATGCGGATTTGGTTGATGAAAATTACCATGCAGTTCGACCGCGAAACCGAACTGGTCAGTTTGCGCAAAGCCTGGCTCATCAAACGGGCCTGCAGGCCAACATGGGTGTCGCCCATTTCGCCTTCAAGCTCGGCACGCGGCACAAGGGCAGCAACCGAATCAACCACCAGAACGTCAATCGCACCAGAACGAACCAGTGTATCGGCAATTTCAAGCGCCTGTTCACCGGCATCGGGCTGGGATATCAGAAGTTCATCGGTATTCACGCCCAGTTTACGGGCATACCCGGGATCAAGTGCGTGTTCAGCATCGACAAAGGCACAGGTGCCGCCCAGTTTCTGGGCCTCGGCAATGGTGTGCAGCGCCAGGGTCGTTTTACCGGAACTTTCCGGGCCATAAATCTCGACGATACGGCCACGCGGCAAACCGCCAATACCAATCCCGATATCAAGGCCGAGCGATCCGGTTGAAATGGCTGAGATATCAACCGCACTATCGCGCTGGCCGAGCTTCATAATCGAACCCTTGCCAAATGCGCGTTCGATCTGCCCAAGGGCGGCTTCTAGTGCTTTCTGCTTATCCATCGTATCCTTATCCACCAAATGCAGCGCGGTCTGAATCATTTTTCGAACTCTCTTATTCCACAGGGCCGGGTCGGATGCAACGCAGGCGGTTCCCCGGTCCAAAATGCGGAACGCCACCGCTAGGTGCCCCGCCGGATAACTGACATCACGCCAACCATTTTCCGGCAAACGCATTGAGAACATAATGCGAACACTGCCACATGAAAACGGATGTTGCAAGTTTGTTCTCATTCCCAAACACAAGAATTCCTGTCCTTTCCGGCAAAGAAAAGGCTGTGCAATCATCAAACCATTGAAATAATTTGGTTTAGGTCGTGATTTTCAAATGTTCGTGCCGATGGGCATGCCCATGGTCATCATCGCCATGACGATGGGTCTCGACGCGCAATTCACCGGGCACGGAATATAACTGACCGTGGCGCACACCGGGCTGGGCCAGAACCTGATCGGCGAATTTGCGAATATCGGAAAGCTTGCCGCGCAGGGTCACGCTTTCAAGACAGGTATCGTGATCGATATGAAAATGCACGGTTGAGACCGTCAGGTCATGATGTTCGTGCTGCACACTCATCAGGCGCGACGCCAGCATGCGTTCTTCATGGTCATAGACATAATTCAGAACCGCAATCCCAACCCCGCCAGTGTCTTCGTCAAGTTTGGTATTCTGAAGCTTTTCACGGATCAGATCCCGAAAACCTTCGGACCGGTTGGTATAGCCACGCGTGTCGAGAAAGGCATCGAAGGCCTCCATCAAATCGTCTTCAATCGATACGGTTACGCGGCTCATGGCATTATCCTGAATAAGGTCTTGATCATCTGTCCGTCCGCCCCAAAGGCAATCGCGGTAGTCTAGCGCATTGGCCCGACAGGCAAAAGGCCGCTATGTCAAAAACAGCAATGCCACCCCACCAAAGGCCATGGCCGTACCGATGACGGCCTGAAGACCAACCGGGCGCCGCAAAACCAAAC
Organism: Thalassospira alkalitolerans; assembly: GCF_002115745.1. Classification (GTDB taxonomy): domain Bacteria; phylum Pseudomonadota; class Alphaproteobacteria; order Rhodospirillales; family Thalassospiraceae; genus Thalassospira; species Thalassospira alkalitolerans. The sequence continues at coordinate 36,352 of NZ_JFKB01000021.1, read as the reverse complement.
CTTCATAAACAATCAACAAAACCGGCGGCAACGCCATCAGGGTCGATGCGATCCCGACATTGGCATTTTGAACTGCCACCATAGAGAGCCACACACCGAGTGCCGGGCCAATAAAGGCGCCAAGCATAAGCCATTTGCCTACATCGCGCGCCGTGCAGGCGACAATCGTTCGCCGGGCACGCCCCATGGCAATGGCAATCCCCCACATCACCACAACCGCGACAAGGGTTCTGATCCATGTTGCCGACAGCGCGGAATAACCGCCAATCAGAGCGTATTTCGCCGTGATCAGATTGGCAACCTGCCCGATGGCGCCGCCAAGACCGAACAGAATGCCAATGACATAATTGCGTCCCTCAAGCCCGACCGGCCGCCCCTTTTTCATCAGGATTACCAACAAGATGCCCCCAACACCAAGCGCAATACCTGACATTTCCTGAAGGCTCAGAACCTCGTCAAACAGGAACCACGCCAAAACCGTTCCCATGATCGGAACCGTCGACATCAAAAGCATCGATAACCGCGCGCCCAGCATGACGAACGCCTGAAACAACATGGCATCGCCGATGACCAGCCCCAAGACCGAGGATAACGACAACCAGCCAAACTGTTCCCAAGTGACAGAACTTGGCCAAGGTTGCCCTTCGATGACCCAATGCAGAATTGTCAGACAGGTGATTGAACAGGCTAAACGCCCGCGATTAACCGTCTGCGCACCAACTTTTCCGCCGATATTGGAAAAAATCATGCTCGACATTGCCCATGCAAAGGCAGCAGTAAAGGCGGCGGCTTCGCCGAAGAACGGGATCATGCGGGGCTCTTGTTTGGACGTTATATGGATGATGGATGATTGATCATTTGCCGGATGGTTGCGCAAACCAACCGCGGATCATATTCCCGGTTTTTGATATTTTGGCAATCTCAATCCCCATTGCAGGTAAAGCCTGTATCGGTTTCACCCGGCATTAAACGAACTTTTAGTTTTGAAGCCTAGCCTGCGGCTTTCCCCTATGGTGAAAGGACAATGCCGTGAAATTTACCTATCTGCTTTCAGGCCTTTTCATCATGCTTGCCTTCACAGTAGCCAAGGCAGAAACCACAACGGTTTGCACCCTGATATCGGACGTTCAAACCGCTGAGGTCCTTGTGCAGGAAGGTGATTGCGCCAAACGTGCGACCGCGGCCTCAACCTTCAAAATCGCCATCAGCCTGATGGGTTTTGACAGCGGTATCCTAAAGGATGCACACCATCCTGTCTGGTCATTCAAAGAAGGATATCCCGACTGGCGCAAGGTCTGGCGTAACGATACCGACCCGCAAAACTGGATCAAGCATTCCGTCGTCTGGTACTCCCAACAAATCAATATCAGACTGGGAGAAGAAAAATTTCGCAACTATGTCACATCCTTTGATTACGGAAATGCGGATGTAACCGGGGATGCCGAACAGCAAAACGGTCTGACACGGGCATGGTTAAGCTCGTCACTTCAGATTTCACCCGCCGAACAAGTCGATTTCATTTCCAGAATGATCCGTCGCGAACTGCCGGTCAGTGACGAAGCGACTGAAATGGCCATCGGACTTTTTGATATCGGGCTGCAGACAAATGGATGGCATGTTTTTGGTAAAACGGGTGCCGGGTTATCGCAAAACCCCGATGGCAGCCCGATCAAGGGCCAGCCTTGGGGCTGGTTCGTGGGCTGGGCAAAACGCGGCGACCGAACGATTGCCTTTGCCAGACTGACACATGACAGCCATCGCCCGGCAATACCACCCGGCTTTGCGGTGCGTGATGCCATCCTTGCGGAATACTTTACCCGCGAAAATTCTTTTTGATCCATGGCTTGTTGCCCACAAAGACCACACAGACCGAGATGCTTGTGATTTTCGGTTTGCGCAGTATGTTCATGCAATGATGCCAACAGGGACAAATTGATGCGCCAGACCAACAAAAACGAGCACGAGACCAAGCCGTTTAAAGGCATCCGTCGCCACCTTCATGACGGCGAAGTTGTGATCATGGATCTACCAATTTCGCCGGTATCGATCCTTGTGCCCGGTGTCATCAAGATCATCTGGATTGCGGTTCTGATCTATGCGTCGTATCACTGGCGCGCGATTTACGATTTCCTGATGCCACAGGCACGCGCGCTTTTGACCGGCCCCGAAGCCTTTGCCGCCCTTGATAAAGTCTGGGACGATTACGAGTTCGTCTTTTCGATTGCTCTGTTCGGGGTAATTCTGGCCGCACTTTCAATCATCTGGAAAATCCTGCGCCGTGCGCTTGGCGTTTCAACGCGCGCCGCAAAGGACAGCATCCTTTTGCCATTGACCGCCATTCGCGATCTGTTTTTCTTTGAACGTGTCATCACCAATAATCGCATCATCACGCGAAGCGGCGTTCTGCGCAAGGATCAAGATGATCGCGGGTTCGAGGCCATCAAAAGCACCCAGATCAGCAAAAGCGTGATCGGCAATATCTTTGATTATGGCGACCTGCAGATCACGGATCGCCTTGGCCACAGCTTTACCCTGCAGCAGGTCACTCATCCGGAAACGGTCGCCAAGGAGCTTTCGGATTTCTTTGGTCGTGTCCGCCCTGATAACCACCACGGTGAACCGATCGACATCACCCATCGGGGACGCGACGAAGTAATCGAGGCCGTAAAAACACCGTCTGGGGTAAATGCTCAAGACATCGACGACAAAAACACCTGATCAAACATCAAACAAAATGGCCAAGCCGGGGACACGGAAAAACCGCAGCCCCTAGCATCCACGCTGACGCTCTGAGTTTCAGTTAGATACCGCATCACCAAATCGCTTGCGATAGAGATGGATACCCGCATTGAAGGCTGTCAACTGTGATCGGTGTTCTTCCCGCAGCCAGCTATAGACTTTGTTGTTTTTCAACACAGTGGCCGCGTAATCACTGAGATCAAGCATATGCGAATATGAATATCCATCCACCAGCATTGCATCAATGCGCCCGGCGAAAAGCATTTTTTGCATCATGATCGGGCCACCAGGAATCTCGACAGTATTTTTATGACCATCGCTAACCTTCTTTGCCCAATCAAACCCCAGCCATATGCCAAGGACCTGATCTTTCAAATCCTTAATCCTGCGCACAGACGGGTCACGGGTTATCAATAAAACCGGCACTTCTATCACGGGTATGCTTGACCGCAGCAATGGCACGTTAACCAAGCTGACCAAATCTTCCGTCCAGCCAAAAATGCCGTCAACTGAACCATGATTGGTTTCAAGAACGGATCGACTTAAAGGCATCATCACAGGCTCGATACATAGCCCGGCCTCTGCCATATCCTGCCTGTATATTTCAGCCCCACGGGCAACATCGCTGTTGCCTATGATTTCAGGAAAAGCAATACGAAGACAGACAGAACTCGCCTTCGCCGCAAAAACCTGCCCCACAAAAACAGCTACAAGAAAAAAGAAAAACCCCACCCGCAAGAGCTTCATTTGCTCTTTTAAAGATCGCGGCATATTTGCCCCCAAATCGGCCCCAATAACTTTCTTATCTTTCCCCGCCCCCCGGACGGGCTGCGTCAATTCAGTTCTTACAAGACTTCCTTGACCTTGGTTGCCAATTCTTTCAACGAGAACGGCTTGGGCAGAAAATGCACACCGTTTTCTTCGTCCAATTCATCGCGATAGGTATCTTCGGCATAACCGGAAATAAAGATGACCTTAAGCTCTGGCTTTTTCTCGCGCAGCATCCGCACCAATGTCGGACCATCAATGCCAGGCATGACCACATCAGAAATCACCAGATCAATGGTCTTGTCGGTCTTTGCCAGCACTTCAAGCGCGTTATCACCGTTATTGGCTTCCAACACGTCATAGCCCTTGCCCCGCAAGGCACGCGCGCCAAATGTGCGGACCGCATCTTCGTCCTCAACCAAAAGGATCGCACCGGTGCCTGTCAAATCGCGTGACGGGGCCTCTTCGGCCACAGCGCGGGTTTCGGCCAGTTCTTCCTCGGTCGCCTCGTAATGCGGTAGATAGATCGTAAAGGTCGTGCCAACGCCCGGTTCGGATTGAACCGCAACAAAACCACCGGTCTGTTTAACAATGCCATACACCGTCGACAGGCCAAGTCCGGTCCCCTCGCCGCGCTGTTTGGTCGAGAAGAAGGGTTCGAAAATACGGGTCAGATTATCTTTGGGGATGCCGATACCGGTATCTGAGACCTCGATCCGGATATAATCGCCCGGCGGGATCAGTTCGGTGCCGGTATTGCGCGCTTCATCAACAATTTCAGTCCCCGTCTGAACCGTCAACGTACCGCCATTGGCCGCCATCGCATCACGGGCATTAACCACAAGATTAATGATCACCTGATCAAGCTGCCCCGGATCGACCTTGACCAAGCCAACATCACGCCCGTGACTGACCTTAAGGTCAATCTTCTCGCCGATCAGGCGGCGCAGCAAGTTCGACATTTCTGCCAGCGCATCGGTAATATTGATGATTTTCGGCTGCAATGTCTGACGGCGCGAAAATGCCAAAAGCTGCCGGACAAGATTGGCCGCACGATTGGCATTTTGTTTGATCTGCATAATATCGGCAAAGCTGGGATCACCCGGCCCATGGCGCGACAACAACAGATCGCAGAACCCGATCATCGCGGTCAAAAGGTTATTGAAATCATGGGCAACCCCACCGGCCAATTGACCAACAGCCTGCATTTTCTGCGACTGGGCAAATTGTTCCTCAAGGTTCTTTTGTTCGGTCGTATCAAGGAAGTTCAGCAACAGCGCACCGGCTTCGCCCGAACGGCCCGCCACCCGTTGCAGATGAATCTGGGCCGCCATACCGCGCGACCCTTGCAAACGGGCTTCGATCAATCCGCCCTTGCCCGACCCCATCACGGCGCGCGACAGATAGCGCGCAACCTCGTCACGGTCTTCGGGCACGATCAGTTCAAGAACCGATCGACCGACAACATTTTCATGACGCTGACCGGCCGTTTCAATAAAGGCCCGGTTGGCATCGGTAACCCCGCCTGACATATCAGCAAGCACAATCGACAGGGGGCTATCATCAAAGAACCAGCGCACCCGCCGTTCGGTTTCGGCCAATGCATGTTCCCATTCATGGGCAGGCATCGGATCAGGGAAGACAACGGCCTGGCTGCGAATTGGCCCGGTGCCGGGCGCATTAATCGAATGGGTGACAAAGCATTTGATCGGCTCGCCGCCTTTAACGCGAAGCTTGACCTCGCCGTTCATGCCATCGCCGACAATCAGATCGGCCAGTTCAAGCGTGCCAGACGCAAAGTCTTCGGGCTCACCGCCCAGCCAACTTGCCAGACGACGGTTCAGATAAAGAATGCGGCCTTCTTCGTCCAACCCGCAAACACCAACCGGAAGACGTTCGATCATCTGATCGGCTTGCTCGTTCCCGGCACCGTCGGCCATGCGTGATGCAACACCGCCAACCGTCATTTCATCATCGGAACCTGCGGCAACCAGTGCGCCATAGCCCGATGCTGGCTCGGCCGGAACCAATGATCGGCCGGTTTCGGGCATGGCAGACGGATCAATCCCATCCACCGTCCAAAGCATCTGTCCGGCGCGGGCATTCGCCGCCGTCACCGAAATGCGCAAGCACGCCGTATTATCCAATGGCGCAGCATCATCATGAATATCCGGGGTTCCGCCGTCAATTGCCCCTGTTTCGTGAACCGATGCGGCAATCGCCGCCTGATCACGTTTTCTGGCTTGACCGAAATCGACAAAAATTTCGCCCGCTTCGCCTCTCATGGCGCGCATACGCAGGTCAGCCAATTCGGAACTGCCAACATCAAGATAGCTTAGGCGCGATTCAAGTGCGGCCAGCATATCTTCGCCCGGCTCAATGCCGAGTTTGCGGGGAAAAGCAGGATTGGCATAAAGGGTGCGGCCATAGGCATCAATCAGGGCAACACCGATATCAGAATGTAAAAGGCCGTTTAAAAGCGGCGCCAAATCACGGCCGCCCGCCGATCGCCAGCGCGCAGACAACAACAGGGCGGCCACCGCGACGATCGCCACCCCCGTTACCATGGATCCGATGATCCACATGATCCGCACATCAAGGCCAGCCTTTGCCATGACCTGTAACAGGACATAGACAAAAGCGACAAATGCGACACTTACAGCAAGGATAATTCCCCGAAACAGCACGCGACCGCCTTTAACGCCAATAACTTACAATATTGCTCTATACTTTTAGCTGCTAATGGCCCGACTGGCTACCGACAAGTTTTATCGTGATTGGTTCACCCGTTGTGGCTCTCCAATATGGTCCCACATAAACACGATCATAGGATCGGCAAACGCCAGATCATTGGGGCATGGCGATCAGAACAAACTAACCAAGCTTCTTGCCGCGCTGGCGGAACACGAACGAAATGATTTCCGCCACTGCCTTATAATGTTCGGGCGGCACTTCCTGATCGACCTCGACAGTGGCAAACAAGGCCCGCGCGACCGGTGGATTTTCCATAATCATCACGTTATTTTCTTCGGCCACTTCGCGAATTTTAAGGGCGATATTGTCCTGCCCCTTGGCAACACACATCGGGGCTTCCATCGCCCCGACATCATATTTAAGCGCCACGGCATAATGGGTCGGGTTGGTGATCACAACGTCGGCGGTCGGAACATTTTGCATCATGCGCTGCTGGGCGCGCTGCATCCTGATCTGGCGGACTTTGGCCTTGATTTCCGGGCTGCCTTCGGTCTGTTTGTATTCGTCCTTGATTTCCTGCATGGACATTTTCATCTGCTTGGTAAACTCGTATCGCTGATAAGCAAGATCGAGTCCCGCAATCACCGCCGTCAGGGATACGGCCGCGATCATCAAAATGACGATCATGTCATAAAGCCGTTCAAGCATCAGTTCGACCGGGATTTGCGGATAAAGTTCGACGTCCATCAATTCAGGCACGATGACAAACCCCAACACCGCACCGACCAGAACGATCTTGGAAATGTTTTTAACAAACTCGACCATGTTCTTCATCGAGAACAGGTTCTTAAGGCCTTTCAAGGGATTGAGTTTTTCGGGTTTGGGCGAAATCCGTTCAAGGGCAACCACGATGCCGTTCTGCATCAAATGCCCACCAGCGGCAAAAAACATCAAAATCACAAACGGAATGCCCAGCACATAAAGCATGCCGAGCATCACCTCTTTCATCAGCAGCGGCAACCCGGCGCGGCTGACATCATACATATGCGGATGTTCGATAAAACCAACTGACATATCACGAACGGACCGCGCCATATCAGGCGCCATCATGGTCATGACCAAAGCCCCGCCAAATAACAGCATAAAGTTGCCGACTTCCTTGGAAACCGGCACCTGCCCTTTCTTTCGGGCGTCCTCAAGCTTTTTGCCTGTGGGGTCTTCTGTCTTTTGGCTGTCGTCTTCTTCTGACATTTGCACACCATGTCAGGGCGGCCCGGCACCATTACCGGAACAGGCCCATATATCGCAGTTACGGATTAATGAAACTTTCCAGCCCGTTTTCGTAATATTCCAAAAATACCATCATCATGGTCGGCAAAGCCAGCGTAAGCATCACAAAACCCATTCCGATCTGGATTGGCATCGCAACAAAGAACACCGGCAATTGCGGCATCAGCTTGTTCAAAAGACCCAATGCGACCTGAAGCACGATGGCGACAATCAAGAAAGGTGCCGAAATTTTCATCGCGATGACAAAGCTTTCATTCAGCGCACGGGCGAAAAATTCGCTCATATCGCCGACCGGTAAAATACCACCGGGCGGAAACAGGGAATAACTTTCAAACACCGCCTGAATCATCAGATGGTCAAGCCCGGTCGTAAAAATCAGGACCATACCAATCTGAGTGATCAAATTGCCGGTTACGGCACTTTGCGCCCCGGAAAGCGCATCGCCGCTAAAAGCGTTCGCCATCGACGAGCTATAGGCAATAATCGATCCCGCCGTTTGCAAAGCAGCCATCATCACCTGTCCAAACAGGCCGAAAAAGGCGCCCACCGTCAATTCATAGGACAAATGTACAAAAAGTGTCGGCGCATCGGCCGGTTGTCCCGGGATCAACGGCCCGGCCAACGGCGACACCACCACCGCCACCCAAAAAGCAAACACCAGACGGGCACGCGCGGGCACAACCTTGGCCCCGATGCCCGGCATAAACGCAAACGCCGCCCCGACCCTGGCAAAGGTCATCAAGACCACATAGACATTAAGCGTCAGAAGATCGTCGAGATTCATCTTCTTTCAGGATGTCCTGTTTTGGGTTTATCGTTCTGGTTCGTATCGGGGTCGCGATTTAGGCCGTCTAATTGGGCAAGCCAATAAAGTGATCAACCATGCGGCCCATAAATTCCGTCAATTCCGTCATCATATAAGGCAGCAACACCAAAAGGGCGATAAAGATCACAAGGATTTTGGGCACAAAGGTCAGGGTCATTTCCTGAATCTGTGTCAGGGCCTGAAACAGGGCGATGATCAAACCGACCCCCAACGCAATCAGCATCAAAGGCCCGGTAACCTTCAGCAACGTCCATACGGCATCATAGGCCACATCCATGATTTCCGCTTGATCCATCCGGTCTTCCTGTTTTATCTGCCGCTACGTTATTTTATTCATACAGGATAAGCCCGGTCGGGGGCCATGATTTCCTGCATTTTCAATTGCATCAACCCCAACAAAAAAACCGCACGACAATCGTGCGGTTCGGATATGGGTCGATTTTTGCCTACCGATCAGATCGGCATCGACAAAACGCTCTGATAAGCTTCGACAGCCTTGTCCCGAACGCTGACCACCGTACGCAGCGTGACTTCGGCTGCAGATACCGCCGTTACCACTTCATGCAATTCAGCATCGCCGATGATGGCTTTCTGGGTCATCTGCTCGCTGTTGACCATGGTTGCGCGCGCATCTACAGCCGCCCCCTTGACCATATCGGCAAAACTTTCCCCCGGATTAACCGTTTGACCGGTACCACCAACGCGTTCGGCAACGCTAGCGGTTTTGCCGCTTGCAGCATTCCGATAGGCAGAAATGGCATCGTTGAAACTGGCGACCATGGGTTCGTATCCTTAACAGGTGACGTTTGCAGACCTGATAGTTTGGGATTTATTGCAGAATATCAAGTGTCTTAAGCAGCATGCTACGCGATGATTGTATCACATTCAGGTTCGCTTCATAGCTTCTCTGTGCTTCGCGCAAATCCATCATCTCGACCAGGGGCTCAACATTCGGGGTCTGAACATATCCCTGATCGTTGGCTGCCGGGTGACTTGGTTCGTATTTCAGACCAAAATCAGACTTATCGGTTATGACTTTATTGACCTTGACCAATTCTGCACCGATTTCACGATCCATGACATTTTTAAACGTCAGCAGTTTGCGACGATACGGTTCCTGCCCCTGACCGGTCGGCAAACTGTCTGCGTTGGCAACGTTTTCAGCCGCAACCCGAAGACGGGTACCCTGTGCGCGCATACCAGCAGCAGAGATTTGAAAAGCTTTATAAAGTTCCATTTTCTCTTATCCCTTAATCGCTGCTTATCAGCGGCCCAAAGCCGAAATCATCATGGATTTATGCTTGGCATAAAGTCTGGTCATGGTTTGATAATCGACCTGGTTCTCGTTCATCTTGACCATCTGTTCTTCAAGGATGACGGCGTTTTTACCCGGTGCCGATTCATAGTTCTTGCGGACTTCTTCGTCCTTGAAGTTCTGCGGCTTGTGCAAACCCTGGCTGTGACCCGGTGTCGTCGCCTGCATCGCCAAAATGAACTGGCGGTCACGGCCGATATTCTTCGGGTCGAATTCCTTAAGGTCGCTGGCGCGGTAATTTGGGGTATCGGAGTTGGCAATATTCTGCGCGATGACGTTCTGACGCTGTGTCAGCCAGTCCATCTTTTCTTTCAGATTGGCGAACATGCCGAGTTTGCCGATATCCATTATTACCTGCTCCTGTTATCGCGCCCCCAGTATTGGGCGGGCCGGTAAAGCCGAAGTTAACGCGGTGCCCGGATTGGGCCCCGGGATCTGCAAGATGGCGAAATTTGCCGCCCTGTTTGATCCTGCCAACTACATTGCATGTGCCGTGCCAGAATTTGGAAAAGCCTTAAATTACAATGCGGGGCCAACTTATGATTGCCGGTACTGGACCGCGGGGAACAAAGCGGGCATATTGTGTTTTGTCGGGCGGATTTCTTTCGCCATCTATCGAAACCGGGACATTTAATGCTCTATCTCACACGAAAAGTTGGCGACTCCGTTGTTATTGACGACAACATCGAAGTCACTGTCGTTGAGGTTCGCGGCAAAACCGTAAAACTGGGCTTTACCTTCCCAGAAGACGTGCAGGTCCTGCGACGCGAACTTTATGATCGCATCCAGGAAGAAAACCGTTCGGCAGCAGCCAGTGCGGATCTTGTACGTCAGATGGGCCAGGAAACCAGTGCGGTCGCGGACAAAAAGAAAAGTAGTTCCAACACGGGCGACGACACCGCCAAGGACTGATTTTCCGGTGATGCGACCGGCGGCATGAGCCATCGGCGCAAAACAACCGATAAACGACATGCAACACCGTCATCATCCCGGCAGGTAGCCGGGAAATTGACCTGCCCTGCATGGCAAATATTTCCGCCAACATTTACCAAACCCGATCTGATGATCAGGTCGCAACGATTTGTTGACCATCTTCTGACTATGGTCGAGGCTTGTGATTGAATAATCGCGCTTCGTATCGCAAAGAATCTGGCGGAATGGGCAAAAATGACCGGTAACCGACCAAAGGTCGATATCACCGATCCGCGCGAAACCCGCTCGGAAAACCTTACCGCGCCCGGTTCTCGTGATCAAAAGGCGGTTGCGCTGCGCTATGCGCATGGCAGCGACAATGCCCCGACCCTAAGCGCAAAGGGCGAAGGCAGCGTTGCGGAACAGATCTTGCAAGTCGCCTTTGCCAACGGGATCAAGGTCCGCAAGGACAGCGATCTTGCCGAAATTCTGATGGCTGTCGATGTGGATAGTGAAATCCCGCTTGAAGCATTTGCCGCCGTCGCCGAGATTTTAAACTATATTTACCGTATCAACCGTGTTTTCGGTGATCCGGCGAAAAAGCGGGCGCCATCATCTGATATGGATAGCGTGTCAGCACCCAATATTGAAGATCGCAACCGGGAAGGCCAAAATGAGCCCTGAACACTTCAAACCCGATCAGTTCAAGAAAGACCTTAAGCGCGTTTTGTCTCTGATCACCGCCAGTCAGCGTTTTCTTGACGAGGGAAAGGTGGTTGAACTGAACGCGTTGGAAACAAAGATTTCCGCCCTGTGCGTACAAGCACGGGCGATGAATCCTGAACAACGTCGCAATGTTGCACCGCTTTTAGCCGCTTTGACCGACGACCTTGGGCGGCTGGAAACCACGATGAACAAGGAATATTCCGAGCTGCAACGCCAGCTGCGCGGACTTAGCAACACCACACAGGCAACCAATGCCTATGCTCATGCGGCGCGAACGACCCGCTGATCGGGGGCGCATCCAACCGTTTTGCCATGACACAGGCCGGTCGCAATCCGATGGCGACTTGCCTGCCCGGATTGGGCACGGTAAACAGTATGGGTTCGGCGTAATAAGGTCGGGCCACACAACAGGTCCGTCGCGGGGAAGGTAACCTGATGGAATTCGGCGCTTATTTCCGGTTTGTTGCCGCTCTGGTCTTTGTTCTGGGCATGATCGGGGCGTTGGCCTTGATCGCACGGCGCTTTGTTCCGGGTGCGCGGAATGTCAATCGACGCGGCAAGCAACGCCGACTTTCAATCGTCGAAGTCGTTCCGGTTGACACCAAAAGGCGCCTGATCCTTATCAAACGTGATGATACCGAGCACCTTGTCTTGCTGGGCCCATCGGGCGATTGCGTGATTGAACGCAATATTGGCACCCATTTTTCCGAAGTCCTTGGCGAGGATATGCGGAGCCATCACAATGACCCTGTGCCTGAAACCCCATCCGCAGCACCGATCACCACCGCGGATAACGATCCGACAAAGACCAACGGGAAACAACCCGCATGACCATCGTGTCCCCCCCGAAATCCACACCGCAACAAGCCGGACAACTGACGCAATTGCAAACTCCAGTACCGGCTGAAACGGCAAAAAAACAGTGCGGTGATCGTATGCTGCCACGCTGGTTAACATTGGCGGCGGTCTGGTCACTGGTGCCCCTGATTGCCATTGGGTTTGGCGGCGATGCCGTGCATGCCCAGACTTTTAATTTCGATCTCGGCGAAGGACCCGGCATTACATCATCGGGTCGAATGATCCAGCTTATCGGCCTGATCACGGTTCTAAGTCTGGCCCCGGCCATCCTGATGATGGTGACATCCTTTACCCGTATTGTCGTCGTTCTCAGCCTGTTGCGCACCGCCCTTGGCATTCAGCAATCACCACCTAATCAGGTGATGGTCAGTCTGGCGCTATTTTTGACACTGTTCATCATGATGCCGACCATGGAACGGGTCTGGGACGAAGGCCTGCAACCGATGATCAATGGCGACATTGACGAGTTCCAAGGCATGGATCGTTCAATCAGACCGGTTCATGATTTCATGATGACCCAGGTCCGAGACCGCGATCTGGAACTATTCGTCAATCTGGCAAATGTTGTCGTTACCGGGCCGGAAACCATTCCGTTACGCGCCCTGATCCCGGCATTCATGATCAGTGAATTGCGGCGTGCGTTTGAAATCGGCTTTTTGCTGTTTATCCCGTTCCTGATCATCGACATGGTCGTTGCCAGTATTCTGATGTCGATGGGGATGATGATGCTGCCGCCGGTTATCATTTCATTGCCGTTCAAACTGATTTTCTTTGTGATGGTTGACGGCTGGTATCTGATATCGGGATCGCTGGTCGAAAGTTTCGGTGGATAGCCACACAGCTTTAAAAAGCACCAAAAACGAAAGCCGCCTTGCATAAGCAGGCGGCTTTTTCATGATCCCGAGAACACCCTAAGCGGTGAAACAATCAAACAGACCGTTTCCCGGTCTTGAAAACATCCTTTTCAAGGGATTTCAGGCCAAAGCTGCCACGACGCGGTGCCGGATTGTCGTTGACATAGCGATCAGCCTTTTTGCGATCTCCGTCCTTCATGCGCGCACGCACAGCTTCCATTTCGCGATAGGCCTGACTGTTCGATGACGGGGCGGACATCCGCAGCCAGTAATAGGCCATGATATTATCCTGATCGACGCCAATGCCAATTGCATACAGGCGTCCAAGGGCCGCCTGCCCGTTCGATGATCCCTTGCGGGCTGCGCGTTCATACCAGCTTGCCGCACGTGACATATCCACCGGCACGCCAAGGCCATGTTCGTACATCACCCCGATCAGATGATAGCCCCCCGGATGCCCCAGCTCGGCCAGATCCATCGCAAGATCAAGCGCGGCGGCATAATCGGGTTCCCGATGGGCAACACCAAATATCAGGATTTGCGTCATCTGGTATTTCGCCGAGATATCGCCCTGATCACAGGCGTTCATCAACATCGTCCAGCCGCGATTAAACAGCTTCAGATCCGGGGAATGACAGAAATACATCGCCAGATTGGCCTGAGCATAAGTATCGCCCTCATTGGCGGCCATTTCAAACCAGCTGATGCTTTCGGCAATATTGCGTTCCGCGCCCAGACCAACACCAAGGGCATAGCCAAGCGCCGATGCGGCCTCGACACTGCCCGCGCGTGCGGCGCGCAGGTTATATTCAAATGACTTTGATGGATCGCGTTTTACGCCGCGTCCTTCAAGATAAAGATATGCCAAAACACTGGCAGCCGACGGATCATTGGCATCGCTTGCACGACGCAAAAAATCGACGGCCAATTCATCATCCTGGGGAACACCCCAACCGTTAAGGTAACAAACCCCAAGGTTATACAAGGCCGAAACCGATCCGTTCTCGGCAGCTTGTTCAAACCATCCGGCGGCTGTTTCCGAATTTTCCGGAACGCCCAGCCCCTTGGCATACAGATATCCAAGATTATTGGCCGAAATGCCTTCGCCGCCCAGCGCCTCTTCGCGGAACCAATATGCGGCTTCGCGGTACCACTGGTCACCTTCGCCAAGGTCCTCGGCAACACCGATTCCCTTGGAACGCATAAAGCCATAACAGATGGCAGCAAAGGCGCGACTCTGGCGGTGAATTTGGTCAAGAATTTTACGGGTTGCGACTTCGTCGCGCGGCATCCCGACACCCCGAAAATGCCTGAGCGCAAGCGAAAGCTGCGCAAAGATGTCGCGCTCGACCTTTGCGTCATCGTAATAGACCATTTTAAGTGCACGATCCATCACAGCACTGCTTTCACCAATACAAAAACCGCGTCCTACCCCACCCTAACGATGAAACAGGCCCTACAAAACATATACTCAATGTTAGTTTATAGCACTAAGCTGAGACTTTTCCAACTGATCACGATAGTTCGACAAAAATCCTTGGAAACTTTCAACTTCATCAACCTTATTCGCCAGCGTACGATAATCGATCAACCCCTGAGCTGGCGAAGAGGTTATCAGGCTGAATGCTTCTGCATAGGGGCTTTGAGCCATCACAATACCATAGCGTCGTTTTAACATATTCAGCGTGCGTTCCTGCCCGCCCATCGCCAGATTAACTGCCCAGTTCAGGACATAGCGCGCGCGCTCGTCCCCAAAGTCCTCGACCACATTGCCCTGATCATCGCCAACCAGACGCTGGAACGTTTCCGCCGCCGAAAGATAATCACGCGTCGCACGGTAATAATCCACTCGCAACAATTCGGCGTCCTTGGAAAAATCGCCTTCAAGCGATGCCATGGCCTCGGCACCACGATCCGTATCCAGCAAAGCCCGCGCACGAAGATGACGACGCTGCATTTCAAGTTCCGGCGAAATCCCTGAGTCCGCTGTTTTATCTAGAACCTGAATAGATTCCTCGGATTTATTATCAAGCAGATACACCAAGGCCAATCTGGCACCAACCCGGGCCTTTTCCGGGCCCGACAGTCGGAAATCGACCTGATGTTCCAAAAGTGCTTCGGCCCGGTCAAACAATTCGACATCTACCATACGGTCTGCCAGACGACGGATCAGCTCATCGCCCTTTTCCCCCGCCGGGGTCAGTTCGCGGAACTCGTCATAAAGCGCCACGGCCTTGATCGCCGAAATATTATTGATGTCATCACCAAGATAAATATCGGCAAAGGTTTTATGCATCATATCAGTGACATCAGTTGCCGACGGGCTGTTCGGGAAGAAGATCGCGGCCTGACGCAGCGTATTAAGGCCTTCACGATACTGCTTGTTTTCGATCTGCAATTCACCAAGCCGACGCAACAACGCCATCTCGAACCCATCGCCGCGCCATGCAAATCGCAGCTTTTCAAGCTGTTCGATTGCATCACTCAGGGTCAAACGTTCAAGACGCATCAAAAGTTCGGTCCGGTCAAAGATCGCATGGGCGCGCGCCTTGCGGTTTTCGCCCTCGGCAACCTCGTCCCAAGTCGCGACGGCCTGCTCGAATTCGCCAGCCTCTTCTTCAAATATACCTTTCAGATACTGAATATCCTTGATCTTGCTATCGCTCAGACCTTTGGTCACCAGCATCTGTTCGATCAAATTCATCCCGACTTCGGGGTTCCCGACAATCAACGCCTGTTCTGCCGCAAGCGGACCAAGGCGCCCCATCAGTTCGGGCGGGTAATTATTAAGGATATCGACACTGTCCAAAAGGTCGCTTGCACCATCATTCGGACGACCAAGTGCAGCCAGTGTCACCGCGCGCCACAACTGCATTTCAGGAATGGCGCGCAAACGATCATCTTCAAGCAACCGGGCAGCTTCGCTGTAATCACGGTTCAGGAATTTCACGGCTGCCTTCAACGCCCGGAATTGCATCTTCTGTGCAATCAGCGGATCGTCGCCTTCCATGGCCGACACAACTGCGTCCGCTTCGGGGCCAAGACCATTGGCCATATAATATTCGGCCAACACAAGGCGCGCCTTGTTGCGATGTTCATCACCACTGGCGGTCAAATTGTCACGCAGCTTGCCAATTGCCTTGTTGTAATTATCAAGCCCGCCACGCCCCCAGTCTTCCAATTCAAAGATCAGGCCTTCACGCCCATCCCCGGCACCGGCACGCACCCCGGTTGCCGACGCCAAAAGTCGCGCCCCTTCCGGCGATATATTCAATCCATCTTCGGCTGTCACCACAACTGCCTGCCCATCATCACGGTTGGTGACCTGCACCGTTTCATTAACCGGTGCAACAACGACCCCCTGGATGGATGGCAAAACTTCGAAATCGGGATAACGCAAGGCGGTCTCGATACCATATCCCATCTCGCGGGTTGGCACGACACGCAGGGAATCACCGACTTCGGGGTCTTCGATCGGGACTGTCGGACTGATATTCGTCAACGGTACGACAAGACGCGCACGGGTCTGGTTATCAAGTTCAATGGTCGGCCCCAGCCGTTCAATCGGCTGCATCGTCCCCTGTTGCAGGGTCACGGCCCAATCCCCGTTCTCGGTCGGGGTGGTATATAAACCGATCCCTTCGGGAATGGTCATGCGCAATACCGTGGCATAGGGACTATCGATCTGTTCAATCACCCCGATAATCTGTGCTGCTTCCTGACGCACAGTGCTGAGGTCCAGATTGGCGCGAACATCAAACACCATCCACAGGAAACCCGCACGTGACCATATCGCCGCCCCGCCCGGTTGACCGAATGGGAAACCAAGAACGATTTTTGTCGGGTCCTGATTAACGCTTACCATCAGGTCGCCAATGCTTTCGCGTTCCGGTGCAACCGCATCAGGGATGATTGGCGTATCGGGCGGCTGTGATAAACCCTGGGCAATCGGATCATTGGCAGCAACGGGGCCGCCGTCTGATGCTGCATCATTTTGCGAGGGTACAACCGGGCGCGGTGCGGGTGGTGCAACCGGCGCAGAAGGTGCCGAGGACGCAGATGACGATGCCGGGCGCGATGCCCCCGCCGTGGCATCCACCGGTTCGCCCTGAACCCCCATCAGGTCAACAACGACCTTATTGCCAGATCGAAAATGCCGCAAAGCACGCGGAGGGCTGGTTTCAATATCAACAGCAAGCGGATCAGTAGCACTTTGACGCAGGTTAACCCCTTCGGGCAGACGACGACTGACACCGATCGCATCAATCCGCGCCGGGTTGGTAAAGGCAAGGGTCTGGTTCCCTTGTGCCCCGTCCAGCGTATAATCGGTCCGGTTCGGCCAATCAAAAACCAATCGATAGAATGTCGGATGCCGCCCGACCCGAATTTCAAGTTCGGGTGCAGTTGTCGCCTGCTGAACATTGCCCGAAGATGCCGGGGCCGTGCCCGGACGGGTCAGTGGCGTTGGCAGCGGCTCTGACGAAACTTCACCGGGCGGATTGGGCGCCGGGCGCGGCGGTGTTGGTTCAGATGTCGCGGGGACCGGACTAGGTGCAGGATCCGGGGTTGAAGCAGGTTTATCGAGAATATCGACAACCACATTTGTTCCAACATTGAAAACCCGGGCTTCGAAATCAGCGCGCAAAACAAACGCGATTGTGCGTCCATCCGGATCAAAGAATCCATCGCTTATATAATCAGAAACCGGTCCCAAAACCCCGCGCATCGAGGCAACAAGCGGCTGGTCAAAGCGCACGACAAGTTGATCACCGATGATTTCAGCGGTGTAATTGACGGGCTTGTTCCATTGCAGAACGATACGTCCATAGCCACTATGTGCGCCCGAGCGGATGATCACAGGATCTGCCGCCTGGGCAAGTGCGGGACGCGCTCCCATCACTGGCAATACTGCCAGACTGGCCACCACAACAACGGCGGCCAGCAGGAGACGCGCTACGACCAAAAGCATTCTTACGAACCTCCGATCCCGCTTCCGCTATGGGGTTCAATAACAATGTCGACCCGACGAGCCATCGTAAAACGTTTCTGCTCGTCTGCCATGACCGGAAGCTGGTCGTATCTTGATGACGCAAATCCGTAAATATTTATGTAATCTGTATAACCGGATCGTTTTAACTCGTTGGCAACCGCAGCCGCACGAGCAAGGGACAGTTCCCAATTCGATGCATAAAGTCCGCGGCCGCTAACCGGGCGGGGATCGGTATGTCCCTGAACGCCAATCCGGTTACCGATATTTCGAAGAACGCCGCCCAGAACAAACAACGCCTGGCGGGCCTTGTCAGTCATGTCCGGACTGCCACTGATAAACAAAATGTCGCCGGGCAGGGAAATGACAAGCTTGTCGGCATCACGGCTTAATGTCGCATCGCCAAGCACCTGATTGTCATCAATGGCGTCATCAATCACCGCACTCAGATAGTCAAGGTTCATCGCCGGTTTGCGATAAACACGCGGAATATTAAGCTGGGCAATCGGCTCGTCACTGTCTTCGATCGGCGCGGGTTTGATCGATTGGGACAGCGAATCAACCACCTCGTCCCAACGGTCGATCTTAACCTTCGACATCGCAAACAACATGACAAAAAATGTCAGCAAAAGCGAAATCAGATCCGCAAGGCTAAGCATCCACGGCGGTGGCGGTTTGTTCCCGTCATCGCGCTTTGGTGCATCATCCATCAGCCATTCCCCCCTGCCTGCGGCCCCAGAGGAATGGGCGCATTAATCCCCGAATTGTTTGCCCCAGGCAACGGGATCATCATTTTACCGCTGGTGGTTCCCGACCCTATTCCATTGGATGCCGGCCCGGGTGCCGGTATCGTACCAATTGGTGGGGCGGCACCAGTCGCCGGGGTTACAACCGGCTGTGGCGGTTCCTTGGGTCCAAAGTTCCAGAAGAACCGAAATGTCACAATGAACGGGTCTGCACCAGGATCAATCCCGACATAAAGATGCTGTTCCGGCGCCCCTCGATCAATCAGGTCGCGGGCAAACGCCCCGGCACGGGCAATCTGAAGATTGTTTTCAATTTCGACAGTCCCCTTGGACCCGACTTCGCTTCCCATCACCATTTCCATTTCATAGGAGCTATAGCCCCCATCATCGGACAGCACTTCCGTAAGCTGGTCCATGAAGTCGCTTTGGCGTTCACGAATAAGAATGGAATTGTTATCGAAAAGCTGATCGACATGCATGATGACTTCCATCAGCGTGCCGGGCTGGATCACTTGAACTCGCACGACCTTGATCGCGGTCTTAAACAAAGAACCAAGCTTGTCTTGGGTCGCCTCTGCCGCTGCGACAGGCCCCTCAAGCGAGGTCACTGTTTGCAAGCTGGTTGTCGGGGGCAAAATGGCGGCAAAAGCAGAAGACAGACTTTCCTGTACTTCACGTGTTTTGACCTCTTCAAATGTTGAAATCGTATTCAACAAAATGAAAAACGCCAAAAGCAAAAGATACAGCGCAAGAAACAGCGCCACTGCCCCATTGGCTGGCGGGCTTGGTGGTGTTGGGCCGTCGTCCTCTATTTCTGCCATTGCAGCGCCATTTAGCTAAACATCGCGTCGATGTCAGCCTGCGAAACGCCCTTGCCTTCGAGCTGCGGCCCGTTAAGCAATGCATCGTCGCCTTCAGGCTCGTCTTTCTTGCGCGGATTGGATGCGGCATATTTGGCGATTTCATCCCCAAATGCCTTGACCAATCCCTCTACTCTTTCCTCAATCGATTTAAGGGCCTTAATCACCTTGGTCGTACGCTGACCGGTGATATCCTGGAAATTACAGGCCTGATAAACACGCATGGTCGCACCTGTTACGATTTCAGCCTGTTCAGGCGGAAGAGTCGCAGCATATTCTTCAAGCGCATCCATCGCATCGAGGATTTCATGTGTGGCACCGGCGGTGGCATCGACAATTGCGTCAAGTTCGTCGGTGGCATTAGGGATGTATTCCGCCTTGATATCGTCCGGTCGCAACGAGGCGATTTCGGATTTCATCTGGCGGATGATGCCCGAAAGTTCGTCCAGTTCACCAAACAGGCGTTTTTGATCATCAGACGGTTTGTCGCCTTCACTCATGAAACGCGACAACTGATCCATCAGATCAGACAATTGCTCAACCTTCAGGTCATCGCCATCAAGGCGTGCCTTAAGATCCAGTAACAACTGCCGAAGTTCATCTTTAGACGTTTTGGACATCGTGGTATCGCGGGACTATTGTCCCGCGCCCCTCATCAGAACTCACCAATAACGGTGGTGAGTTTACCCTTCAACGTCTCAGCATTGAACGGCTTGACGATGTAATTTGAAACACCGGCTTTTTTCGCCATCACGACGTTTTCGGTTTTCGCCTCGGCGGTGATCATGATGAAGGGCATATCCTTCAGCTTTGTATCAGCGCGCACTTCCTTCAGAAGCTGAAGACCGGTCATCGGCTCCATATTCCAATCGGAAATCACAAGACTAAACGGCTGTTCACGCAACTTGCGCAACGCCATGCTACCATCCGACGCTTCTTCGATATTGGTAAAATTCAGCTGCCGCAGGAGATTGCGGATGATACGCAACATGGTTTTGTAGTCATCCACAATCAGGATCGGCATATTCGGATCGACGGCCATTCACCACTCCATCATGCTATCTAATCTCTCATCCCTACCTTGTGAAACCCTGTGCACAAAGTAAGGCCCCTATAATCGTGATGTACCTATTTAACAATGGTTAATCAAGGCTTTTCACAATTCGCTAATAACGTCCATCATGTTGATGATGCTCAAATAATCACCTGATTGGCAATCGATGCCCAAACCTGATGTCATGTCACCAGATCGCCAATCATGCCTTATTATTGCAACGGCAACATGTTTATATCCTGCTTATAGGCCAGTTCCGTTGTCAGTGCGCGCGCCCGGTCAGCATCCATATCGGCCAGCACTGCGGCGGTATTAGCTTCACGCATCCCAAGAGCAACCTGCAGCAAAATATCCATATCCAGATCGTTCCAAATCCGTGCAGCATCCTTAGGTTTCATTTTTTCGTAAACGCTAACCAGCTTCTTGATCCGGTCGGTTTCCTGCTCTTGCTTGGCTTCGACCAATGTTTCAATCGCCGTTTTCAGCGATTTCATTTCTTCGATCTTCGCATCAATCCGGGCTTCGGCAGCGGCCAAAAGGCTTTCGCGCTCATCAAGGCGCTGCTCCTTGCGATCCAGATCGGCGCGGCGCACCGAAAGGTTTTGCAGCAGATCAATCTCTTCCTGTGTAAACAGGGTCGGATCCCCACCCAACATCGGCGGCGCATCATCAGAACCGTCTACCGGACCGGTGTCTTCCATCATGCCCATCGGGTTATCAAGCCCCGGCCCCGCACCAGCCGGATCTCCCGCCGCCGCCGGTTGCTCCTGAGCTTGCGCACTGGCCACTTGAACAACGCTGACACTGGGCGCAGTCGTAACATCGGTCCCTTTCGGCTTATCGGAAAACAGCCCGACGACCTTGACCGTCAAGACCAAAAAACCAACAAGAACGACCAAAGGCAGGATACGCACAGCAGACATTCATTCACCCGGTAGACGGGGCACTTGCGCGCCCGCTTTGAATTTCAAACCATATACTAACAGGTAGGTACGCGTTTTGTTTAAAAAAGCTACCCGACCTATTTTTTATCAAAACAACGCAATTATTTTCACATATAGCTATCGAACAGAACGTAACGCGGCAAGAAGTTCGCGCTCTGCCTCGGAACGACCTGCATCTTCATCCTGATCATAGGAAGATGAAACCGGCTTGGATACACTCGCTGCGCCAGCCCGCATTGCCTCAGACAAATCAGCACGTACACCGCCATCTGACGAATTGACAGGCCCGCGTTCGACATCACGAACCAAACGTGCGGCCAACTCCTCGGCCCGGGTTTCAACGCCTTGACGATCATCAATAATATCGTTGCGGTCAGCACGCTCGTTGTTACCAGAATTACCGCCCCCGGCAAAGCTTGCCGCCCCGCCGCCAAGGCCACCACCGGCACGACGCGTGGCATTGGCGTCACTTGCCGCCTTTTCCAACCGGTTGGCGATGCTTTCACCGCGATCAACCATAAAGGAAAGATCCTCGTTCAACGCAGTTGCCTGCTCGATATCCTCGCGCAGTTTCTCGCCTGATTGTTCGGCCATATCCTTTAACGCGCGGATCGATATTTCTGCGCGCTCATTCGCAGCATTGAATGCCGTCAGGAAATTCTGCATTTCTTCGCGATTGCGCCGGAAGGCCGCCAAACGACGGCTCAGGATCATGGCATAGGTGATGGTCGCAATCAGCAACACAATCATCACCAAATCAAGATAGATGGCATAGTCCATCAACTGTCATCCTCGTGCATGCGCGCCCGTTCACGAACCTGAATCGCGATCCGGTCGCCCTTGCGCCCCATCATCCCCCTGAATAAGGGGACATCCCCGCATCGCACCTCGACAGGCGAGGTCGGACTGGTATTAAGGACCAAACGGTTACCAACTTCCAGATTAATCACATCCCCCAGCGACATGACCTGTTCATCAAGCACCGCCAGAAGGTTTACATGGGTCTGCCACAACTCGTTCGCCAAGTGGTTTTCCCAGATCGAGTCACGGCCGAATTTCTCGCCCATGAACATCTGCAGCAACAGTTCACGAACCGGCTCCAGCGTTGCATATGGGATCAAAAGTTCCAGACGACCACCGCGATCTTCCATATCAATGCGCAGCTTTGCCACGATGGCCGCATTCGCATGTCGGGCGATGGTCGCAAAACGCGGATTGGTTTCAAGGCGTTCGAACCGGAAGGTCACAGGACTTAGCGGATCAAATGCCGCCGACAAATCGCCCAAAACCACATGGATCATACGCTCAACAAGGTTGCGTTCAATCGTGGTATAGGGGCGCCCCTCAATACGCATCGCCGCCGTCCCGCGACGCCCGCCCAGCAACACGTCCACGATGGAATAAATCAGCGCCGAGTCAACAGTCAGCAGCCCATAGTTATCCCATTCCTCGGCCTTGAAAACACCAAGCATCGCCGGCAACGGGATCGAGTTCAGATAATCACCGAAACGCAAAGACAGAATATTATCGAGCGAAACCTCGACGTTGTCAGAGGTAAAGTTACGCAACGAAGTCGACATCATGCGCACAAGCCGGTCGAAGACAACTTCGAGCATCGGCAAGCGTTCATAGGCCACCATCGACGAGTTGATGATCGCCTGGATACCCGACTGATCACCCGCGCCCGATCCGTCATCAAAACCAAGCAGACTGTCGATTTCGTCCTGATTTAGAACACGCGCGGATCCGGGGCCGACGGGTTCTTCCTCGCCGCCCTCGCCATCCTCATCGTCACCAAGCATGGATTCCCATTCGGCGGCCATATCATCGCCGCCGTCGTCTCCATCATCACCGCCTGCCATGGCTTCCCATTCAGCAGCGAGTGCATCATCATCGTCTTCATCTGCCATCGGCGATTTGTCCCTGGCTCTTTGCGCAGCGGCTCTTTGGCCTGTGACTTTTTGGTTCGTAACTCTTTATTTCGCAGGCTTTACATTGTCGCCAGTACACTATTGTACCAGCATTTCCTTAAACAGAACGTCGTTAATTTTTGCCGGCTTCGCGGCCGCACTTACCCGGATCAACAATTCCTCGCGCAGGCGGAACATACCTTCCGATCCGGCGAGATCCTCGGGCCTTAATTCCCGCAGATACACCTGAAAGTTATCAACAATGCGCGGCATCATCTGTTCAATTTGCGGCAGCATTGCCTGATCGGCAACCTCCAGACTGACACGGATTTTAAGATAACTTTGCTTACCGCCGCCCGCATTGAGGTTAACCAGAATTTCCGGCAAATCGACAAAGCCGACATTTTCCGGAACGCCCGGGGCTTCTTCGATCGCACTTTCGGAAATCACTTCCTCGGTCTGGTCATGCTCACCACCACCCGTCAGCATATCGATCACCGGCTGCAAAAGCCCGGTGAAATACGCCGCCGCCGCACCGCCCAGCAACAACAGCACCAGCATAATGATAACGACCGGCAATTTCTTGCTGCGTCCGCCACCACCGCCATCCATTTCTACTTCGTCGACGTCGTCACCCATTGATCTGCACTATCCTGCATTCAACCCTGAAAGCCTGTTACCCAGCAAACACTATGCCGGAATGATCAGACATAACGGCTTGACGTTAAAATTCCGTTTCCCCGTTCATGTCCATCTTTACATCATCGAACGGCGAAACGAGCGCCCCGCACCTTAACTAGATACCTAACCTAATATAGGAATGCTCGCGTGCCACTCTATCATGTCGCGCACCCATCTGTGCTTTTGGAAATTCACCCGGCAAGTTCTGGCGGCAAGTTCTGCCAGATCAGGCATAGATCCGCCCCGGCAATAAATGCCTGATCAATTTTTATCATTTACTTTCATGCACTTAACATAACTGGCACGCCATTCGCAATTAGCTTGTCCAGATCACTGACCCGACTTGGGAAGTTAGAATATGGAAAACGTTACCTACATCGCTTTGTCGCGCCAAAAGACGCTTCGCAGCATGATGAACAATATCTCCCAGAACCTGGCGAACATGAACACGACCGGGTACAAGGAAGAAAAGATGATGTTCACCGACTGGATTGCGAAGAATAAAGATGCGCCGTTCCGCGGAGAGCGTGAGATATCGCTTGTCCAGGACATTGCGCAGTATCGCGACACCACCGTAGGGAACATCGAACATACCGAACGCCCCCTTGATGTGGCATTGAGCCAACCGGACATGTTCTTTGCTGTTGAGACACCAAGCGGCACCCAATATAGCCGAAATGGTAATTTCAGCCTTGATCCGGGCGGCCAATTGATCACCAACGAAGGTTTCCCGGTGCTCAGCGATGCCGGGCAGCCCATCTTCTTTAACGAAGCGGATGGCCAGATCGAAATCAAGGGTGATGGCAGCATTTCAACCGATATCGGTCAGATCGCGAAATTACAGGTCGTGACCTTTGACAATATTCAGTCAATGAATGTGACTGGCAATTCACTTTACAGCATCCAGAAAGATGACCCGAACGCCGGTGATGGTGCACAACCCGTCAACAATCCGGGAATTGTTCAGGGTGCGCTTGAAAAATCCAACGTTAACCCGATCAGTTCGATGACCCAAATGATCGAAGTGCTGCGGACCTATCAGTCGGTTACGCGCACACTCGAAAGCGAAAATGAGCGTCAACGTAACATGATCAGCAAGCTGGGCGATATTCGCGCCTGATGAACCGGGCGCCCGCCCCTGTACTAAAGAATTCAAATGCGCCAATGGCGCAGACCCAGGAGACAGAAGATGCGCTCACTTGATATCGGAGCCCTTGGCATGCAGGCACAATCCACCAACGTGGATGTGACCTCGCACAACATCGCCAACATGACCACCACCGGCTACAAACGTCAGCGCGCGGAATTCCAGGATTTGCTCTATCAGGATTTGCGCCGCGCAGGATCGCCATCATCAGATACCGGCACAATCGTCCCTACCGGCGTTCAGGTTGGCCTTGGTGTCAAAACTGCGGCAATCGGTCGTTATATGGGTCAAGGCACGCTGTCCCTGACGGAAAACGAACTTGATATGGCCATTCAGGGCCGGGGCTATTTCCAAATCGATTTGCCAAGCGGCGAAACCGCCTATACACGCGATGGCACGCTCAAACTTGATGCCGCCGGTCAGCTGGTTACCAAGGACGGCTTTGCCGTTCAGCCGGGGATCACTGTTCCGGCCAATGCAACATCGGTCACAATCAATTCGTCGGGCGAGGTATATGCCGAAATCGACGGGCAGGTCGCCCTTCAGAACCTGGGTCAGATTCAGCTCGCCACATTCATCAATCCGGCCGGCCTTGACGCCCTTGGCGACAACCTGTTCCTTGAAACCGAGGCATCCGGCAACGCTAATACCGGTGTTCCCGGTGCTGTCGGCTTTGGCTCGGTTCAACAGGGATATCTTGAATCATCAAACGTCAACGTGGTTCAGGAAATCACCAACCTGATCAAGGCCCAGCGTGCCTACGAGATGAATTCAAAATCGATCTCGACCACTGATGAAATGATGAGTGCCGTTAGTAACCTGCGATAATTTTCCACACGATTAAGGCCGGGACTTTGGCCCCAAAAGCATTCGGAAAACAATTGCGCGGGCACCTTTGAAAAAAACGGTTGCCCGCGCAACGCGCATTTACGCGTTTTACACAGTTCCATGCTATAGTTGGCGGATGAAAATACAGAAAATATTCCTTGCCCTTATCCTGATGCTGCCGGCGCTATTGTCGGACCCAGCAAGGGTGCAGGCCCAGTCGTCAGCCATCCAGCAGGACATGACATCAAATATCCTGCTGCGGCCCGATGCAATTGTCGAAGGACAATATGTAACACTGGGGGATATTTTCAGCGGAATCGATCCGCAAATAAGTGATCTTGCTGTCGCACACGCGCCTCAGCCCGGTCGACAGACGGTCCTTGATTATCGCTGGCTTTACGGCATAGCCCAACGACACAATGTGCCGTGGCGCCCCCGCACAACAGCCGATCAGATCGTTATTACCCGTGCCAGCCAGACAATCTCGATCGATGAAATTTCCGATGCCGTCAAAGACGCACTGGTCCAGCATGGCATCAAGCCACCCTTTGCCGTCGATCTTTCCGGCGAAACCTTTCAAATCCACTTACCTGTCGATGTGCCTGCCATGGTTGAAATCACCGGGCTTGACGTTAATCAGCGCACCAATCGCTTCATCGCCAATGTCACAACAGGATCCCAAACAGCCCAGCGCCGCACCTACCGCATGAGCGGCAGATATTACCCGCTGGCTCAGGTTCCTGTTATTATCGAACCGATCCGGCGCGGCGCTATCGTTCGCCCCGATCAGGTTGAATATCGCGACATGCGCGCCGAACGCGTTCCCGCCGGGACCATTCGCGACATAGATGACGTGATTGGCAAAGAAGCCCTGCGGCCAATCAAATCCGATGAGCCCCTGCTGTTTCGTGATTTTTCCAACCCGATCCTTGTCCGGCGCGGAGCACTGGTCGTCATTCGGCTGGTAACGGCCAATATGTCACTGACGGCACGCGGCAAAGCCCTTGAAGACGGATCTAAGGGATCAGTCATCCGGGTCATGAACTTGGCGAGCAACAAAACCATCCAGGTAGAAGTTGTCGCCGAGAACGAAGTCCGCGCCCTTCCTGCAATGTCGCAGTAAATCATCCGTCCCTTGAAATATTACTGTAAAACAATTCACTAGCGACCAGGCAAGCTTTACCCGCCTGCCATGTCACAATCTGGCATGACGATTGCGTATATACCGGCAGGAATCCCAGGAGGAATAAATGCCCGGTAATCATTTCCCTATATCGATGCGCCACATGGCGCTCGTTGCCAGTTTGATCGGTGCGACTGCGCTGCTGTCAGGCTGCAACGCAATGAAACGCCTTTCCGAGGTCGGCGAAGCACCGAAACTGTCGTCGATTGACAATCCGACACAATCAGAAAGCTATCGCCCGGTCAGCCTTCCAATGCCTGCCCCGCAGGTTGCTGAAAGCAATCCGAACTCACTTTGGCGCAGCGGTGCCCGATCGTTTTTCAAGGATCAGCGCGCCAATCAGGTTGGCGACATCCTGACCGTCGTTGTCGATATGGATGACAATGCAGCATTGGCCAACACGACAGAGCGGTCGCGCGCCAACGCCGAAGACCTTGGCGTTCCAAATCTGTTTGGTCTGGAATCCGAATTTTCCAAGGTCTTGCCTGAAGCAATCGATCCATCCGCAATGGTCGGCCTTAGCAGCAACACATCAAATAAGGGCAGCGGCACGCTGGATCGCAACGAAGCCATCAATCTGCGTGTTGCAGCAATCGTCATCCAGGTTCTGCCAAATGGCAACTATGTCATCCACGGGCGTCAAGAAATCCGGGTGAACAGCGAAGTTCGTGAGGTCCAGATTGCCGGTGTCATCCGTGCTGCCGACATCACATCCGCAAACGAAGTTCAGTACGACAAAATTGCCGAAGCGCGCATTTCCTATGGCGGACGCGGCACGATTTCCGATGTTCAACAGCCGCGCTATGGCAGTGAGGTCCTGGACATCATTCTGCCATTCTAAATGGCATTGCCAATCTGCCCTTTCCGGGATTCCGACAGGTTACAGGCAATAAAACAAAGGCCAGCCATATCAAGGCTGGCCTTTCATGTTTCCACGGTCCGATACCAAACACACGAACAAACACCCCGAAACAGAAAAGACCCGGCCGCTGATTGCAACCGGGTCTTTAATCTTGGTTATCCCTAACCAGTATTCCCCAACAGAGCCTTGGCTTTTACCATTTGGCCGGATCTGTGCATGCGGCACGATCCTTTTGATACCCAACGCGATCAGTCGTCGCGGCGGGTTCGCTCCATCCGTTCGTGGCGTTCCTGTGCTTCAATGCTCAGGGTCGCAATCGGACGAGCTTCAAGTCTTTTCAAGCTGATCGGCTCGTCGGTTTCTTCGCAGTAACCATATGATCCGTCTTCAATTCGACGCAAAGCAGCATCAATTTTTGAAATCAGCTTACGCGCCCTGTCTCGGGTACGGAGTTCCAGTGCCCGGTCTGTTTCGGCCGATGCTCGGTCGGTCAGATCCGGTTCCTGAAGTCCCCCGCCATCCTGCAGGCTCGCTAATGTTTCCGAAGATTCTTGCAGCAGTTCAGCCCGCCAGGCCAAAAGCTTCTGTCGGAAATATTCCCGCTGGCGCGGGTTCATAAACTCTTCGTCCTCGGCGGGACGATAGTCAGGTGATAGCGTGATAGTCATGTACGCCCTCTATACAGGACTCATCGAACGCGCGGCAATATAGAGGGCGCGCGCAATGGGTGCAAGCTGATTGACAAAATAAATCTGATTTAGCCCGAAAGCCTTTATAACCTTCAGGTTTCAAGACATAGCCAATAATGAAATCATAACCTCAGGCAAGCCCCGAAACTTCAAGCTTCGCCAGCTCAACCTGCGCACGAAGATCGATTTCATCAAGCACTCCGGACAAGGCCGGGTCGGAAATGTTTTCTCGTTGTTGATCCAGCAACCCAACAAGCTCACGCAAACGCCCGGCTGGAATAACACCGCCAAGCAAGGCATCACGTAAACCTTCAAGCTGCTCAAGCAAACTTTCCGCGCGCAAAATTCCATGCTTTTCAGGAGAATCAAGTGCATCGCCGCTTTGCTGCAACGCCAGCAAAGCATCAAGCGCGCTGACCGTTCCCGTACTATGCACCCCACCAGCACCACTTGCACCACCCGCAGAATCGAGCGACCGAATAGCGTCGGAAAATCCACCGGCACCACCGCTGCCAGACGACTTTTTACGTGCCGTGCTGCTTGTACCTGTTGCCTTCGATCCGCTGACCTTCATTTTTCACTTCCGCCTGCTATGTGGTAAGCTTTCCGGATCCAGCCTCGCGCCCTGCCCCGGCATCAATCGGGGCCAAGCTGGCTTTTGATCTCATCCGATCTGCCATACGGCAACAATCCGGATGGTTCGAGTCTCCACCAAAGCGTGGATTGGCGCAACGGGAAAAAAATGCCGGGTTGGACGGGCACGACCACAATGACGGGGCCTTTTGCCTCCAAAAACCGTCCGCACCTCAATATTTTTCCTACATGCACCGCAAAACACACCTGTTTCCGCCATCTGGCACGATTTTCGCAAAGTTTCAGCACAAGTCATTAGCAAATTGCGTTGGGCGGCATGGCTGTCCTTCGAAAGCGGAACAAAGAACATGATCAAACGTCTTGGCAAATATGTAGTGAAGGCAGCGACGATTGCAGCAATGAGCATGATTGCCCTGACGCACGTCGCCCCGGCACATGCCCAGTCGCGGATCAAGGATATTGCCGACTTCGACGGCGTGCGTGACAACATGCTGGTCGGTTATGGCCTTGTTGTCGGCCTGAATGGCACAGGCGATGACCTTGGTGATGCCGACTTCACACGCCAAAGCCTTGTCGCAATGCTTGAACGCCTTGGTATCAACGTCCGCGACCAAATCGATGATCTTGATTCCGACAATATCGCCGCTGTCATGGTCACCGCCACCCTCCCGCCATTCTCACGCCAGGGATCACGTCTTGACGTTGGTATCAGCGCAATCGGGACGTCAGAAAGCCTTCAGGGCGGGACACTTTTGGTCACCCCAATGGTTGGTGCCGACGGCGAAGTTTATGCTGTCGCCCAAGGCAATCTTGCCGTCGGCGGGTTTTCTGCCGGGGGGGCCGCCGAAACCGTCGTTAAAGGTGTTCCGACATCCGCGCGTATCGCCAATGGCGGTATCGTTGAACGCGAAATTGATTTCAACCTAAACTCTATGCAAGACATGTCGGTGATTTTGCGCAACCCGGATTTCACCACTGCGCGCCGCATCGCCGAAGCAATTAATGCCTATCTTGGCGAAGTCTCAGCTCGCCCCAGCGACCCTGGCACCGTCCGCATCACTATTCCGGAACGCTACGACCAGAATGTCGTCGCATTGCTGACCGATATCGAACAGCTGCGCGTTGAACCCGACCAGATCGCCCGCGTTGTAATTGACGAAAACACCGGCACCATTGTTATGGGTGAAAATGTTCGCATTAACCGGGTCGCTATCGCACAGGGCAACCTAACCATCCGAGTGACCGAAACCCAGCAGGTATCACAGCCTTCTCCCTTCTCACAAACCGGCACGACCCAAACTGTGGATCGAACCAATGTGCAGGTTGATGAGGGTACAGACAATCAGCTTGGCGTCCTTCAAAGCGGTGTCAGTCTTCAGGAATTGGTCAATGGCCTTAACAGCCTCGGCGTCGGCCCGCGTGACATGATTACCATTTTGCAGGCGATCAAAACATCCGGTGCCCTGCAAGCTGAAATCGAGGTGATGTAATGTTGATGGATGGCACCAACGCCTTGATGGCGCAAGCCCAGGCATCCGCCCAATACGGCACACAAAACAATGTTGCTGATCGCGCAAGCCAGCTAACCGATGGCCATATCAAATCAGCCTCTGCAGCCAAGGAAGCCGGCAAAGAATTTGAATCGATGTTCCTCAGCCAGATGCTGAGCCACATGTTTGAAGGCATCAAAACCAACGAGACATTTGGCGGTGGCCATGGCGAAACCATGATGCAATCGCTGCTTGTTGATGAATACGCCAAGGAAATGACCCGCGCAGGTGGCATCGGAATTGCAGATGCCGTTACACGCGAAATCCTCAAGGTGCAGGAAGGACAATGACCATGACCACCGAACAGATGGTGATCGAACTGAAAAGCGTCACTTATGACCTCATTTCCCTGCTGGAACGCGAGACTCAAGGGTTACGCCAGCTCGAAATTTCCGAGTACGAACAATTCGTGTCGGAAAAATCTGCCCTGTCGATGCAGTACGAGCAGCTTGTCGTCAAATTGCGCACCCGTGGCACCGAACTCCGCCAACTGGCCGAGAAAGACAAAGCGGAGCTTCGCGAACTGCAAGCAGAATTCCAGCATGCCGCACGACGCAATATGACAGCACTTCAGGCCGCCAAATCGACCAACGAACGCATGGTCAATGCGATCGTGCGCGCCGTCAACGACAAGGCCAATGAAAATTGCACGACCTATAACCGTTCGGGCCAGACCGGCAAGGCCTCTCTTGGGGGCTACGGCCGCCCGACCAGCAAACCCGGCACGTCTTACAGCGTTAACGAAACGCTCTAGGGGCAAAGGCGAAGATCATGTCACTGACCCAAGCACTCAACTCCGCAATTTCCGGCCTCAATACGGCACAGTCCCGTATTGCGATCACGTCGTCGAATATTGCGAACGTGAACACGCCCGGCTATTCCAAAAAAATTGCGGGTCAGGAAACGCTGACACTTGGCGGACAGGGTGCCGGCGTTCAGGTCGCTGACGTTTACCGCAATGTGAATGAAGGTCTGGTCCGTGAATTGCGCGGCGAGCTTGGCAAAGCAGGGCGCGAAGAAGTCCGTTTTGAATTCTTCCAACGCATCCAGACACTGTTTGGCACACCACAGTCAACAGCTGCGATCAGCCAGCGCATCAGCGATCTTGCCGATTCATTTGAACAATTAGGTAATACACCGGAACAGAACTCTCCGCGTGTTGAAGCCATCGAAAGCGCCTTGCAGGTCATGGAGTCCTTCGGCAATCTGTCGGATCAGATTCAGGACATGCGAGATGACATTGACGATACCATCTCGGATGAAGTCGATACGGCTAATACGTTACTCAGCGAAATTTCTGAACTGAACACCGATATTGTCCGTCTGAACAACCTGGGTCAGCCGACCACCGAAGTACAGGATCAGCGCGACCAAAAGATCAACGCACTGTCTAAAATCATCGATCTCACCACCTTTACAAGGAGTGATGGTGCAGTGGTTTTGTTCACGGCAAATGGCGCAAACACCCTTTTGGATCGCACACCATCCAAGCTAGAGTTTCAGGAAACCTCAGGGTTTGAGCCGGGCACGGGTGGTTCGGGCATTACATTAAACGGCACGGATATTACAGACACACTGCGCACAGGATCACTTAAAGGCCTTTTCGAAATGCGCGATACCGAATTGCCACGCCTTAACGATCAAATCGTCGAACTGGCCGGTGAATTGCGCGACGCCATCAACGAAGAACACAACAAGGGCACGGCCTTCCCGCCGCCCACCAACCTGTCGGGCACACGTATGGTCGCCGCAAACGATCCACTGACCGCAACCGGAACATTCCGCATTGCAGCTTTGGACGAAAACGGCGAATTAACAGCCTCTGACAGCTGGTCGGATATCACACTTCCCACGACACCAGCCACCGTTCAGGGCATGGTAAACGCAATCAATGCATCCGATGCGGGCACCTATCTGACGGCATCACTTGTTGATGGTCGCATGGTGGTCGAAGGCATCGACGGCAGTCGCATTTCAATTAACGAAATGACCAGCGCCATCACAACCAGTGACGGACGCACCCAAGGCATGTCGCAATATTTTGGCCTCAATGATTTTGTTGCGACGGTCAGACGCTCCGACACCCTGACATCTTCGGCACGCGACAGTGCAACTGAAACTATTGGCGCAACTGCCAGCTCTTTTGTGATCAGTTCTGGCAGTGGTGTTCTGACCACACCGGGGATTACCGTCAACTATACGGCAACAGATAGCCTAACAGATGTACGAGATTCAATCCGCACAGCCCTTCAGGGAGCGGGGATGACGGCAGCCGATGCAGCAGAAACTGCCTATCTGGTTGAAGACGGCGACCGTTTTCGCCTTGTGATCAGCTATACATCAAACATGACCATCACCGACTCTGGCACAATGGCAAATAAAATTGGCATGACCGAAGATATGCCCACCCTTGCCGGAGACATGGATGTGGCTGCCAATATTAAAAATGACCCGGCACGCATCGTGCGCGGACAAATGAATGCCGATGTTTATGAAACGACGACCCCGGTCATCAATACAACAACGGCAATTCCCGATCTCGGCCCGCTTGTCCCACCGCCGATCAACTATACACTGACCGTCAATGGCGCATTCACAAGCGTGAATATCGACTACGACAGCAACACGTCGCTCGAAGACATTGCCAATGCGATCAATAACAGTGCGACCCTGACGGATAACAACATTACTGCCGAAATCGTTTTTGATAGCAATCTTGGCGGTTATCAGTTGCGTGTTACAGATGCTGATGGCGACCCGTTCTTCTTCCAGGATAGCGGCGCGGGTGTCGGTGACAGCCTGACCGAGGTTCTTGGCTTGGGCATACAATATGGTGTTCATGAAGGCGACAACAGCGCCGCCCTGGCACTGAGCAACACCTTCGAGCGGACCGATATCAACTTCGAAGCGGCTGGTGGCTTATCCGCCGAACGCACGTCACTGACCGATTTTGCAGCTGGCCTCATCGCGACGACCGCCACCAAAGCATCTGTTGCCGAAAGTAGCTATGAGTTCCAGTCAAGCCTTGTCAGTGATCTGAGCAACCGAATTCAGAACGAAGCCGGCGTCAACCTTGACGAGGAAATGTCGGATCTGATCATCTTTCAACGTGCTTACAGCGCATCCGCCCGTGTTATATCCACGGTTGATGAATTATTTGATGCATTGCTGAATGCAGTTTAAACTGTCGCAGGACATTGTGAGGATAAAATGGTAACCCGCGTAGCGACATACACCAGCCATACATTGCTGTCCAACCTGGCGCTCAGGAATGCTGCCAATGTGACGGACCTGAACACGCAGGCATCAAGTGGATACAAGTCGCGCAATTATTCCGGCATTGCCGATAGTTCCCAGCGGCTTTTGAACCTTGAAGCGGAATATACCCGCACGGAACAGTATCTGCGCAACACGACTCAGGCCAAACTGCGTCTGCAGAATATGGAAAGTGCTGTCGACACCATATCATCGATCGCCGTCAAGATTAAGTCCCTGCTTGTCCAGTCGCTCAGTGCGAATCAGGCCGACGACGTCAATCTGGACAACGAAGCAAAGCAAGCGATGGAGCAGATTTCCAATCTGCTCAACACCAATCTTGACGGGCGCTATCTGTTCGCGGGCGGCCGGTCAGAACTTCCTGCCGTTGATATTGACAAGATGTATGCCCCGGACAATTACATGAGTGAATCGGGCGTAACCCTTACGGATGCAACCACACTGGCATCTCTTGGCGTTACCGATGGTGAAATTCAGATTGTCAGTACCGATGTCAATGGCGCCAGTTCAACATCGACGGTCGATTATGATCCAACGACATGGACGATTGCCGACCTACGAAATGCGATCAACGGCAATACAACAGATGGTGCAATTGCGACATTACGCGGCCTTGACGAACATGAAGGCCCGCGCCTGAATATCGAGAATGTCGGAAACGGTACGATTACAATCACCGAAATTGCCGGTGGCAACATTCTTAATGCGCTGGGAATGACAAAGATTCCCAATCCGCGCCCCGACACATCTTACTATACCGGCGATCAGCAGATCCTCGAAGCACGTATAGATGACCAATATGATGTCTCATATGGTATCCTTGCCGACGACCCCGCATTTCAAAGCTTGATCCAGGGACTTGGTATTGCCGCTGCAACAACCGACCAAGATGCTCTTAATGTGGCAATGGGCCACATCTCGGATGCCATAAACAATTTGCCTAATATCCAGGGTAAAATCGGCCTGGATATCGCAAATATCGAACGCTTCGAAACCCGACACGAAGATTACAAAATTTTTGCCGCACAGGCGATCTCGGACATCGAAACCGTAGACGTGCCGCTTACGCTTGCAGAGTTATCTCAATACGAAACCGCCCTGCAGGCAAGTTTCATCACGATATCGAAATCGTCAGATTTATCATTGGCTAACTATTTGCGGTAATTATCTCTTCTTGGGGTGATGCTAAAGCCTAACCAAACAGGGCCGCTTTAGGCCGACATTTTATAAAGCCGGAGAAAATCGGTCATGGATTCCGACAAAGTCGCCAAAAAAGAAGCTCCTGAGTCTGTACTCGTAGAAACACGCTTTGGCGACATAGAGTTTAGCTGGGACAAAGGCATTTATATGCCGATAGGCCTGCTCGGCTTCCCTGAACATCATGTGTTCGGAATTGCCAGCATTCCCAACACATCACTGGATCAGTTCAAGCTTTACCAAAGCCTGACCGACGCGAACCTATCCTTTATTGTCGCCCCCTATAACATGGAAAGTGGCGTCTATTCCGATAAAGACTTGGAAATCGCTATGAAAAGTCTGGCGATCGAGCAAAAGGATGCTGCGATCATCATGGTCGTAACCGTGCGCAGCGCGACCGACGGCAAAGGCATCACAATGTCAACAAACCTTCGCGCGCCCGTTCTCATCGATACGGTTCGCCAGGTTGCCTGGCAGCACATCATGCCAAACGACAAATATTCGGTCCAACACGACCTGTAATTTTTGCCTAGTTCAACTGGCACGATCTTTGCTCATTAGGTTTTCAAGGCAATGACGCCGACGGATCGGATGGCTTAGAGCCATTCTTTTAGATCCATGTAGGAGGGAAAAATGGCTCTAAATATTATTTCCAACTATGCCGCCAACGTTGCTCATCGTAACCTGGCGGCTTCGGATGAAATGGCGACCCGTTCG
This sequence comes from Thalassospira alkalitolerans, assembly GCF_002115745.1. Taxonomy (GTDB): domain Bacteria; phylum Pseudomonadota; class Alphaproteobacteria; order Rhodospirillales; family Thalassospiraceae; genus Thalassospira; species Thalassospira alkalitolerans. The sequence goes on along the minus strand of NZ_JFKB01000021.1, from coordinate 145 downwards.
CTATCCAAACTGTCGTCTGGTACGCGTGTGGTTTCGGCGCGTGACGATGCTGCCTCGATGGCCATCGGCGCGCGTCTGAACGCAACGACCCAGGCTTTGAAAACAGCAACAGTTAACGTTGGCCAGGCCAACTCGATGTTGCAGA
>NZ_JFKB01000020.1 GCF_002115745.1 Thalassospira alkalitolerans | reverse complement strand
TGTTGTCAATGAATGTAAACAACACCTAGGAATTAACCCCAAATACCTAGTCCGCAGCAATTTGCAGTATCGGGCGATCCGGTATGTCCTGATGGTCTTTGGCGACATTACTCAGGTTGGCATATGCCTGTGGCACCATCAGCCGTACCGGATAGGGTGACAAACTGATTTCACACGGCAGTTTTCCGGCACTTTCGCCGTCAATCTGCAACGGGGCCGGGCCACAATGACTGGTGATTGTCAGGCGTTCCGCCTTTACCACAGAGACATCGGTCTGATCATGCAGGCGATTAAGGGTCAGGGCGATGCCATAACGCGCCAATGCCATAAAGCCGCTGCCGGGCATCAAGACAACATCAAGCGTATTATCTGTCAGGCTGGCATCGGGTGAAATCACAAACGCCCCGCCATAATGTTTGGCATGGGTCGCAACGACACCGGCAACGCGATATTGTTCGCGGCCGATACTGACTTCGAAATCACGATGGCGCGGGAAGATAATATTACGAATTCCTTCAAGGACATAAGCCCCTTTGCCGATCAGTTTTTTAAGCTTTAGCGACACATTTGCAACCGTGTCCGCATCGGCCCCCATGCCAACCATCAAAAAGAACGCCCGACCATTCACCAGACCGGGACGCACCCAGACCTGACCGGGGTTATTGATGTAATCGGCAATCGCCTGGGCCCGGATATCAAGCCCAACCTCGACCGCCAGAACATTGGCTGTTCCCAGCGGAATAATGCCAAGCGGCGGGACTTCGTGGCCTTCGATCTGGGCATCAAGCAATCCGTTCAGGGCCTCGTTCAGGGATCCGTCCCCGCCGGCCACGAACAAACGTTGATGCGCACGGACCTTGCGCGCCAGTTCGCGGGCATGCCCCGGATGGGTTGTTTGCAGCAATTCAACCTTGACCCCGGCCTTTTGCAGGATGCTTGACAGGAAACGCTGTTTGTTCCCGCCAGCACGCGGATTGAAAATGACGGTTACCCCGGCATGGGTCATTATGAAGAACTTCCGAAATAAAAATGAAACATTAATTTCGTGTTCCCTTTATAAAAAATGAAATATGTAACAGTATATTTACAGAACCGATAAATTTATATGAACGGGTTATCTATTACCGCCGTTTGTTTTACAACATTACTGGTTGGGGACAGTATCCGGCATGTAAGACTGTCGGATTCCAGCCATTATTTTGGCAGGATACGGAGGAGCGGCGATGACAGCGATGATGCTGAAACCGCATTACCGCACGGTCTGGATTTCGGACGTCCATCTCGGTACGCGTGGATGTCAGGCAGATCTTCTTTTGGATTTCCTCAATGAAGTAACGGCGGATACCTATTATCTGGTCGGCGATATCATTGACGGCTGGCGGCTTAAGAAAAGCTGGTACTGGCCTGAAAGCCACCACGCCGTAATCACCACAATCATGGACAAGGCCAAAAATGGTGCAAAGGTTATTTTTGTCCCCGGCAACCATGATGAATTCGCCCGTGAATTTGTCGATATGACCTTTGGCCATATCGACGTCAAGATGAATGACATCCACGAAACAGCCGATGGCAAGAAATTACTGATCATTCATGGTGATGAATTTGACGGTGTTGTCAAATATGCCAAGTGGTTGGCCTATCTTGGGGACACGGCCTATAACCTGGCGATTGCGCTTAACCGATATTACAACGGCATCCGCCGCAAACTTGGTTACGGGTACTGGTCGTTATCGGCCTATCTTAAAAACCGGGTCAAGAACGCGGTTCAGTTTGTTTGCAATTTCGAAACCGCCGTCGCCCACGAAGCCGCCAAACGCAAAGTAGACGGTGTTGTTTGCGGCCATATCCATCATGCTGAAAAGCGCATGATTGGCGATGTGCTGTATTGCAATGATGGTGACTGGGTCGAAAGTTGTACGGCCCTTGTCGAAGACAAAAACGGCAAACTTGAACTGCTTTACTGGGCCGAAATGCGCCAGATGGCAATGACCCATTCCCAACCCGGCCGCGATGCAGCCAGCAGCCCGTCACTTGGGCTGGGCAAATTGATGTCACTGTTCCGGATTACCGGGGAAAGTACCGGTGCCGCGTCCCAAAGCTCGAAAAAGGGCAATGGCACGCCGATTGGAAAGACCGCATGAGAATTTTGATCGTAACAGATGCCTGGTCCCCCCAGGTCAACGGCGTTGTGCGTACCCTTGAAACCGTCCGCAATGAATTGGACGAGATGGGCCACGATGTTCACGTTATTTCGCCCGACCAGTTTACGACCATTCCCTGCCCGACCTATCCGGAAATCCGGCTGGCGCTTTTTGCCAAACGCAAATTGGCCCGCATGATTGACGCCCTGCAACCGGTGGCAATCCATATTTCGACCGAAGGCCCGCTGGGACAAGCCGCACGCAAATATTGCCTGAAACGCGACCTGCCATTTTCAACGGCCTATCACACGCGGTTCCCCGAATATCTTTATGCCCGCACCAAATTGCCGCTATCAATTTCATATCGCGGCATGCGCCGGTTCCATGGCAAGTCACAATCGGTCATGGTGGCGACGGAAACCCTGCGGGATGAATTGGGGGAACGCGGGTTTAACAATCTTCATATCTGGTCCCGCGGGGTCGATCTTGACTTGTTCCGGCCACGCCCGGATGCCAGCTTTGGCGACTTTCCCAAACCGCATTGGCTGTTTGTCGGACGGGTGGCGGTGGAAAAGAATATCGGCCACTTCCTTGACCTTGATTTGCCGGGGACAAAATTTGTCGTCGGCGACGGCCCCCAATTGGCAGACTTGCGGTCAAAATATCCCAATGCGCAATTCCTTGGCAAAAAGATCGGCGAAGACCTTGCCATTGCCTTTGCATCGGCCGATGTTTTCGTCTTCCCCAGCAAGACCGACACCTTTGGCCTTGTTATCCTTGAAGCCTTGGCATCGGGCACCCCGGTTGCGGTCTTCCCGGTTCAGGGACCGGCTGATATTGTCCGGGGAACAAAGGCTGGCGCCATTGATGCCGACCTTCGCGAAGCCGCCCTTGCGGCCCTTGAACTTGACAGCAAGGATGCACGTGCCTTGGCCGAGCAATATAGCTGGCGCAACTCGGCCGCACAGTTTCTTCACAATCTTGCACCATTTTCCGGTGGATTTGACGGGATTGCGGTAAAACGCATGGCCGTTGATACCGTCGTAGCCCCGCACAATGCGCCTGAACCGGCACTTTCGCTGTCGATTAAACAACCCGCGGAATAAAACGGGCGAAAGAACCCGAAAGCCGAACCAAGATCACGCCCGGGGACAGAACCTAGGATCAGGCCCCGAGCCTGCTTCTAGTCTGTGGCCCGGGCCGCAATTGGCGGGGTACCCCGCCGCAGACTGCGGCGAAGGGTGCGATAGGCCAGCATCGCATTGATCGCATCCGTTCCCAGCCAGCGGCGAAATGGGGACAGCAGGATATATATCGGACGAATGATCCCGACAATATGCGTCAAGGGGGGCAATTGCGGTGCGTCACTGCCCGCTGCATCCAGATAGGTCGCCCAGCCGGACCGCAACAAATCAGGACGACGCTTAAAACCGCGCTGAATGGAAAACAAAAACAGCAAGACGTCACGGGCCTGCGCATCGGGCAAGGGCATCAAATCTTGGGGATCTTCTTCGAAATCGATGAAACCGATCATTTCGTCGTCGCGAATGGTCATGTTGCGCAAAAGCGGCGCGCCATGGGCAAACCCCGCCTTGTGAAGCGATGCCAGCGCAAGACCGGCCATACCAACCAATTGCGCGACACGGTTTTCATCCCCCGCCTTAACCGCATCTTCGATTACGGTTTGCAGGATGGCACCATTATCACCCGTCGCAATCCAATGATCTGTTTCCGCCACCAGATCAGGAACCAGAATTCCGGCACGCTTGAAGCGACACAGGGCTTTGGCTTCGTTGAACAACCCTTTTTCACCACCGGGTGATACGGTTGGACGCAACAACGCAACACCGGTCAGCGTCGCAGCAAGGCGTTGCAGGCGATGCCATCCCTTTGCCTTGGGAGGCACGGCTTGTTTGATCCAGATGCGACGATCCGACCAGCGCAACGGAAAGACCCGCGCACCGACACCTTGTGCAATCGTCTGCTCTACGAGCTTGTGCAGTTGCTCTGTCATTTTTTTATCTTATATGTCGTTTTTCGAGGTCTACTTTGCAGCAGACCCTATTAGTATTGGATATAACCTTGCTGCGGCTTGCCGCTCATGCCCGGGCATGCTAGCAACAGCCCGGAACGTTCAAGACATTCATGGCGTCATCCATATAGATAGTATCAATCTGATACAATTGGAAATGACGCCGCACGACCGGGAAGAATTCGTTGCCAAAAAATTCTCTAGACCACACGACAGAACATTGGGCCACTTGGCCTATGGTCAAGCGCATCGTGCAAGATGCGGTCGCACCCTATTTTGGCAAGATTGTTCTCGCCCTGATTTGCATGGCACTTATGGCCGCAGCAACCGGCGGCTATGCCTATTTGATGGATCCGGTGATAAACGAGGTCTTTGTCAAAAAAAATCCGGCGATGCTCGTACCTGTTGGCATGGCCGTTCTTGCGGCTTTTGCCGTGAAAGGCTTTGCGAACTACGGGCAATCCGTTTTGATGAGCTATGTTGGCGGTCGAATTTTAGCCGATATTCAGAACAAGCTTTATGAGCATGTCATCCGTCTTGATATTGGCTTTTTCCACAACACAAACACCGGCAAGCTGATCACGCGCTTTACCAGCGATATCAGCGCCATGCGTGCCGCCGTTTCAGTATCCCTGACGGGCTTTGGCAAGGACTTTCTAACCGCGATCGTCCTGATCGGTGTCATGTTCTATCAGGATTGGCAATTGGCGATCATTGCCTTCACGGTATTCCCGGCCGCGATCCTGCCAATCGCACGTCTGGGCAAACGCATGCGCAAGGTGTCTGCGAATACCCAACAACAGATTGGTGAATTTGCAACCCTTCTGGAACAGACCTTCCAAGGTGTCCGCCATGTCAAAGCCTATGGCATGGAGCCCTATGAATGTTCGCGGATGGAAAAGCTTGTCGAGACTGTTTTTGATCTCAGCTTCAAAGCACAAAAAGTAAGTGCCCGGTCATCCCCGATCATGGAAACACTGGGCGGAGCCGCAATTACGACCATTATCATCTATGGCGGTAGCCGGGTGATCGATGGGGCAAGTGATCCGGGGAGCTTCTTTTCGTTTATTACCGCTCTTCTCCTTGCCTATGAGCCGGTCAAACGCCTTGCGAATATCAACATCAACTTGCAGGCAGGCCTTGCGGCATCGCAACGCGTCTTCATGGTTCTGGATATCGAACCTGAAATTCGGGACGCAGATGACGCCACCGAACTTGAGATAAAGGGCGGTGCGATCCGTTTTGAAAATGTCGCATTTTCTTATAACGAGGAAATCACGGCCCTGCGCGCTGTCAACCTTGACATCGAAGCTGGCCAGACTGTTGCCCTTGTCGGTCCATCAGGTGCGGGCAAGTCGACCATCCTGAACCTGATCCCGCGCTTTTACGATATCAGTGCCGGTGCGATCACGATTGATGGTCAGGACATTCGCAATGTCACAATGGAAAGCCTGCGCAAGGCGACCGCATTGGTCAGTCAGGAAATCACCCTGTTTGACGACACTGTGCGCTCCAACATTGCCTATGGCCGATTCGGGGCAACAGATGCAGAAATCGAGGATGCGGCGCGTCATGCCGCCGCCCATGATTTTATCCTGCAACTTGAAAACGGCTATGACACCATTGTTGGCGAACATGGGGTCAAGCTTTCAGGTGGTCAGCGCCAGCGTATTGCGATTGCGCGTGCGATGTTAAAAAATGCACCGATCCTGTTGCTGGACGAAGCAACCTCAGCACTGGATACGGAATCAGAACGCCACATTCAGGGCGCTCTGACCGAATTGATGAAAGGCCGCACAACCCTTGTGATTGCCCATCGTCTTTCGACGATTATCGATGCGGACAAGATTTGCGTCATTCAGAATGGTCGCCTTTCCGAACAGGGAAGACACGACGAATTGCTGGCCCTTGGCGGGGCTTACGCCAACCTGTATAATTTGCAATTCGCCGATGAAGCATCGACGATAACGGATACAACAGCAGTCCGAGACTGACCGATTTGCGCTGGTATAAACGGATACTCAAAAGCGATCAAATGCGCGCCAGCCTGTGCTGGCTGGCAGCTAATTACATGCGTCTGGTGCATGCGTCTGGCCGCTGGCAGGTCAAAGGGAGCGATGTCCCGCGCCAGCTGATCAAGGATGGCAAACCCTTTATCGTCGCCTTTTGGCATCAGCGCCTGTTGATGATGCCCTATGCATGGCGATCAACGGTGGGGGATATCCCGTTTCGAATGCTGATTTCATCGCATCGCGATGGTCAGATCATTTCGCGAACCATTTCGCATTTTGATATCGAAACCATTGCCGGGTCGACCGGCAAGGGCAAAGGAGGGGCTGCGGCATTGCGCGCCATCCTGAGAACCCTGAAAGCTGGCAAAACCATCGGCATTACCCCGGATGGCCCGCGCGGACCACGCATGCGGGCCACCGACGGCATTGTCCAGGCTGCGCGCCTTGCCGAAGTCCCTATCCTGCCGCTGACCTATTCATCATCACGCCGCAAGATTTTTAACAGTTGGGATCTGTTTGTTCTGGGGTTGCCATTTTCCCGTGGAACCTTTCACTGGGGCGAACCGGTTTTCGTTGACCGCGATCTTGATGATGCCGGGATTGAGGCCAAACGCCTTGAAGTCGAAACGGCCCTGACGCAACTGACCCAAGACACAGACCGAAGCCTTGGCCTGCCCGTAATTGAACCGGCAGGTGCGGATGAAGGACCGAAACTTAAACGGTCAGAACGGCCGCCAGAGGATCGCAAGGCATGAGCCTGTTTTACGCTTATCGCGTGGCGACACGGCTTCTGGGTCCAGTCCTTGGTTTGTATCTTCTACGCCGCAAGAAACGCGGCAAAGAAGATGCCGGGCGCATTGGGGAACGATTTGGCCATCCAAGTGCATTACGCCCGAACGGCAAGCTTGTCTGGATTCATGGGGCAAGTGTTGGCGAATCACTTTCGGCCTTGCCGGTGATTGATGAAATCCGCAAACGGTTTCCCGATATATCCATTCTGGTGACGACCGGTACGGTCACCTCGGCCACCATGATGCATCAACGCCTGCCCAAGGGCGTGATCCACCAATTCATCCCGATTGACCGCCAAGTCTGTGTCGCGCGGTTTTTGCATCACTGGAAACCCGATGTGGCGCTTTGGCTTGAAAGCGATTTCTGGCCCAACATCCTGACCAAGGCAAAAAAGGCCGGTACGCGGCTAGCACTGGTCAATGGCCGGATTTCGTCACGCAGTTTCAAAAGCTATTTGCGGTTTCCGTCCTTTATCAAACCGGTGATTGCCGCTTTTGACCTGATCCTGACGCAGGGCAGCGAAGAAACCGACCGGTTTGTCGCGCTTGGTGCGGGCAATGTCCGTGCGGTTGGCAATCTGAAATTCGCCGCCCCGCCGTTACCGGTTGACCCCGATGCCTTGAACGAACTTTTGCAACAGATTGCAAATCGCCCGGTATGGCTTGGCGCCAGCACATTTGACGGCGAAGAAATGGCCTGTGCACAGGTTCATCAGGCGCTTGGCCTGCAACACAAGAACCTTTTGACGATTATTGTCCCGCGCCATCCTAATCGCGCCGACGCAATCGCAGAAGAACTCGCATCAACGGGATTACGCATCGCGCGCCGCAGTCTGGGACAAAAAATCACCGATGACATCGATGTCTATCTGGGCGATACGATGGGCGAGATGGGGCTTTATTACCGCCTGTCGCCGATCTGCCTGATTGGCAAATCGCTTTGCGCATCGGGTGGCGGACAAAACCCGCTGGAACCGGCCCGGCTTGGATGCGCCATCCTGCATGGCCCGGATATGAGCAATTTCGCCGACATCAGCCGCGAAATGTTAGCCGCCCATGCCTGCCGTCCGGTTAGCGATATTGACGATCTGGCACGTCAGGTCAGTTCACTTTTGGCACAGCCCGCAACCACGGCGGAACTGGCCAAAGCCGCCCGGACCTATGCCAATTCCAAGGCCGAAGTCCTTGACCGGACACTTGATGCCATCACGGTATTGCTCGACAAGGAGGCCGCCAATGCGCGCGCCTGATTTCTGGCAGACTGACGCGATGATGGCGCGCGCCCTCTCCCCCTTATCATGGCTTTGGCGTGCCGGGGCAGGCATTCGTGCCATGACAACCACCATGCGCCATCCGGGATGCAAGGTGTTCTGTGTCGGGAATTTCACCATCGGCGGGGCTGGGAAAACGCCAACCGCACAGGCTCTTTATCAGACCTTGCGCGACCTTGGCGTTGAAGCCCATTTCCTGAGCCGCGGTTATGGCGGCAAATTGGCAGGCCCCCACCAGGTTGATCCAACCAAGGATACCGCAAGCGATGTTGGGGACGAGCCATTATTGCTGGCGCAAAGCGGTCCGGCATGGATTTCACGCGATCGCGGTATCGGGGCCGAGGCCGCCTGTAACGCCGGGGCGCAGGCAATCATTTTGGATGACGGATTGCAAAACCCGTCGGTGATCAAGGATTGCAGCTTTGCCGTAATCGATAGCGGTTTTGGCATTGGCAATGGCCGGGTCATTCCGGCGGGGCCAATGCGCGAAACACTGGAACAGGGATTGGCAAAAATCCGGGCGATCATTTTGATTGGCGACGGCAATCCGGCATTTTTAGATACCCTCCCCGCATCAGTACCGATTTTACGCGCCCGTGTTGTTGCCCGTAATGGCCCGGCCTTTACCGGACGCCGGGTTGTGGCATTTGCCGGGATCGGCCGCCCGGCCAAATTTTATGACAGCTTGCGCGCGGTTGAGGCCAACATCGTTGAAACAGTCGATTTTGCCGACCATCATGTCTTTCACAAGGACGAGCTTGCGGCCCTTCGACACAAGGCAACATCACAAGATGCGGACCTTGTCACCACAGAAAAGGACCTGATGCGTTTGCCAAGTGCCGAGCGCGACGGCATAAGCGCGCTTGGTATCCGGTTGGAATTCGACGCCCCGGAACAGCTTGTAAACATAGTGAGTGCAGTATTATCCGATGGCTGAACGCAACACATTTTACAAGGCACGCCAGAAATACCTTTCCCATCCGATGCAGGGGATCGGGGCTTATTTTCTGTTTGGCGTTTTCCGGGTTCTGCCGATTGATCTGGCATCCGCCATCGGCGGCTGGCTGCTGCGCAAAATCGGGCCCAAGATTGGCCAGACCAAAAAAGCGCGCAATAACCTGATCAAGGCATTTCCGGAAAAATCACCGGAAGAAATCGAAGCCATCATTACCGATATGTGGGAAAATCTTGGCCGCAGTGTGGCTGAAATCCCGCATCTCCCCTATTTGAAATGCGGCACTCCGCGGCTTGAGGTTGTCGGCCTTGAAAATGGCCTTGCGACCAAGGATGACGACAAACCGGGATTGTTTTTCACCGGGCATATGGGCAATTGGGAAGTTTCGACCAAAATCAGTGACGCGCTTGATCTTGATATGATGACCATCTATCGCGCGCCGGATAACCCGTGGGTCGACAGGCTTTTCAAAAGCGTCCGCAAGGGATTTCGCGGTGAATTGGTCCCCAAAGGAGCGCCGGGAGCGCGCAAATACGCGGCCTTTTTGAAAAAGGGTGGCCATGCAGCCATGCTGGTTGATCAGAAACTTAACAACGGGATTGCAGTACCATTTTTTGGCCGGGATGCGATGACCGCACCGGCATTGGCACAATTTGCCTTGCGTTACGAATGCCCGGTCATTCCAGTACGGATTGAACGGCTTGACGGTGCGCATTTCCGCATGACGTTTTACCCCGATCTGAACATCACGAAAACCGATGATCCCAAGGCAGATAACCTGCGCGTTATGACCGAGGTCAACGCGATCATGGAAAGCTGGATCCGCGAACGTCCGGCACAATGGTTGTGGCTGCATAAACGCTGGCCGAGCTGATCATCATTTAGCTCCCTGGCGTTAACTGAATTGGAACGACCTTGCCCCAGACTGATGGGACAATATGATTTCCAGTGTGATTGTGAATACAATTGCCGTCGTGACCGCCATCTTCTGCAGGGAACAACCTTTTGCTGCGCTTCTTCGTCCCCGTTTTCGCCATCATCGCCGCATCGCTGTTTGCTGTCTGGCCATCATTTGCGCTGGAAGGGGACACCGGCAAGATCGAAAAAATTTCAAAACAAGTTCGCGTGCAAATTGCCGAACTTGATCAGCAATTGCAGGCATATCTTAGCGATGCGCTTGAACAGTTTGGCGACCGGCCGATTGAATGCGGTGGTAATATCGACAAGAAGTCGCTGTCTGATTGCATGCGGGAAGATTATGGCGATCTGGCACAACCCGCATTGTCGATTGTGCGCAACAACAAGGCTGACGACAACCCGATGGACGAACTGGCCGCAACCGAAGAACGGTTTGCCATGTTCAATGAGCGCCTGAACAAGATCAACGATCTGCTGTCACGCGCCGGTGCCAAACTTTATCGGACAAGTTTTGACATCACCCCGGAAATGGATCAGCTGCGCCGCCAGGTTATTGTCTATGTCGAACGCAAACAGGAATATAATTTACGCCTGAAACAGGCAATGTTGATCGGGGCTGTTGCCGTTGCGCTGATATTTATCTTTGCGCTGATATTTTTGCTTTTGCGCCGGGTTCGCGCCAATTGATCCGAAACAGAACTTTGTCCCAAGACAAATAACATTGATAAACCACGCAAAGCCCGTTACCGAATGACTTTGGAAATATCATCCAAGGAAAGCGCCATGACACAGGCCTATTGGCAGGACATTCTGGTCGCCCTGCGCCAGATCATCCGCGCCACAGATCTTCATTCCAAACGGATGATGAAGGTGTGCGGACTGACCATCCCGCAAGTCATGGTTTTACGCGCCATTGATGAATTACAGAACGTCACCGTCCGTCGGATTTCCAACCATGTATCGCTTAGTCAGGCGACCGTCACAACAATCCTGAACCGACTGGAACAGCGCAATCTGGCCGAACGACGACGCAGCACAACCGACAAGCGCGTGGTTAATACCGTTCTGACCGATACCGGTCGCGAAATCCTTCGGGCGGCGCCAACCATGTTGCATGAAGAATTCATTTCGCAGTTCGATGCCCTGCCCAATTGGGAAAAGACACAGCTTTTGTCATCCATGCAACGTGTCGCAACCATGATGAATGCCGAAAACATCGATGCTGCCCCGTTGCTTGATGTGCGGGCGGCCGATGAAATTCCGCGTCAATAAGCACCGATACCTACCCTGTACCGCCCAACGGGCTGCAGAAGGCAGCAGATATCAGAGGCAGAAAGCTCCAGCTACTGGCGCCAGAGGCGAAATCAATCTGGGGCAATCACGATCTGATGGCCATTGCGCCGGGCGTCGCCGACAGCACTGAATTTTTGTCCATCGGCACTGACCTTGGCGGCATGAACCCCGCCAAAAAACATGTCCTCGGCGTCCCAACGATGCTGGTCTTCAAGACCCAGCCCATCAAGCAACGCGGCATCAAAGCCCGGTTCAACCGATAGAAGATCGTCTTCGACATGCAGACGCGGCGCCGCCACTGCCCCATGCAGGGTCATGTCAAAAGCATCAATATTAAGCATCACCTGCATCATGGTCGATCGGATGCGGTTTGACCCGCCAGACCCCAGCGCAATCGCATCCCCATTCATCGCCAGATAAAGGGCTGGTGTCATCATTGATGTCATGCGAACCCCGCAGGGCCAGTGATGAAAACCATCAGGGGACAAATCAGCTTCGCCCAGCATATTATTCAACATGATCCCGGTTCCCGGCACCATCCGCCCGGAACTTGATCCGTTTGACAAGGTCGCGGATGCCAGATTGCCATCCCCATCAACCACCGAAATATGGGTGGTACCATTTTGGCTGAGCGGACGTTCACCAATCATGGTTCGATAAGATTCACAAAACTCGTCGGCAAGGATTGTCGGGCTGGCACCATATTCACTACGTACAAGGCCGGTCGCATGCAGAATACGTGAAATAGCTTCAAGATGGCGCAATGATCCGAATGCGCCCAATTCAACATCACGTGCCAGTTTAAGGCCAAATCCGACCAAAACCCCGCCCGATGCCGGTGGTGGATTTAAAACAAACCGGCCCTTGCGCCCGGCAATCAAGATCGGATCACGCAGCAGCACACGATAATCAGCCAGGTCCCGGCCGCTCAGATAGCCACCATATTCCCGGCATTCAGTAACAAGCGCATGGCCAAGATCACCGTGATAAAATCCATCCGCCCCAGTCCGCAGCAAATAGTCGATACTGTCAGCCAGATCGGGTTGGTGGTGCAGATCCCCCTCGTCCAGCAAGTCAAATCCATCTGCGTCCTGATGGCCGGGTTTGCCAAAGACCAAACGGCTATCGGCGGAAAAGGCTAAAAGCGGTGTCACGATCCCCATCACATAGCGTTGAAACGCATTCAGTTCGATGCCACCACGCGCCGCAACAAGGGCCGGTTCGCCAAGGGTCGCCATCGGCAACGTGCCAAGATCGTCATGAAGTTTGAACATCCCGGCGACAACGCCCGGTGTCGCAACCGAACCATATCCGCCGTGAAATTCCTGGGTGACGCCCCCGGCAAAGCTTGCAATGCAACTTTCAAATTCAAGTTCTTCGCGCGGGCGTTTGGCAAGCGGGGTTTCAACAAAGAAATCATAAAGTTGCGGCGGTTTTCCCGCCGGGCGGGTCATGACAAAACCGCCACCACCCAATGATGCCAAAACCGGTTCGGCAACACAGGCCGCCCACATCGCCGCAATCACGGCATCAAAAGCATTCCCGCCCGCGCCCAGCACATCCGCAGCCGCGCGTGCGGTAACATCATGTCCTGCGGCGACGGCCCCGTGCTTTTTCATCGCAAACGTTTCCTGTTGTTTCCCGATTGTCAGTTATTGGCCTTAATCACACTGGCGGCTTTTTCGGCGTCTTCCATTGGCGGCACCAAAAGGGCAGCATCGACCCGCGCATCGCCGACATTGATCCGCCAATCCAGATGCGGGCCGGTTGCGCGGCCACTTGCCCCGACTTTGGCAATAACATCGCCCTGATGCACAACATCGCCGACTTTAACGTCAATTTCCGACAGATGCAAAAAAGCCGAGACCATGCCAAGACCATGATCGATAAACAGGGTCGCCCCGGAAAAATACATATCGGGATGGGCAAGCGTGACAATGCCATCTGCCGGGGCAACAACCGGCGTCCCGGTCGGAACAGCAATATCAACCCCCCAATGCGGGGACCGCGGTTGACCGTTTAGAATACGTTGTGATCCGTAAACACCACTGATCCGGCCAAGAGCCGGCCAGATAAAACCATGGTCATAGAATTTCTGGGGAAACCGTTCAACGCGGGCTTCGCGGGCCTGTCGGGAATCATCCTTGATCCGCGCCATGACTTCCGGATCCGGCGTTACCATTTTGGGCGGCAGGCCGTCGATCCGCTGAATATCAAATTCGCGATCCCCGATGTCATAGGCGTATTCCTCGGCACTGCCATCCGGATTGTGCAAGATCAGTTTTGCCGGACCTTCGTAATCACGAGGAAAACCAAGAATAAAGGCGCCATCCGGGTTGATGGTATCAATCGCCTTACCATCAAGAAGGATGCTGGCCCCGGCATCAGCCTGACCAAAGACAATGCCGCCCTGAACGAATTGGCCCTGATAGCTCGGCTCGGCCGCCAGAGCCCCGAGAGACGAGGCCATTAAACCGGTTGCGGCCAAAAACGTGGTTAATCCCAAACGCATTACAGAAGGCTCCCTTGTCTGTCATCACCCTTTGGACGCGGGTCTTTTTTGCGCGCCGGTTTAGGATTGGTTTTGACAGATGATTTTGGCGGGGCCGTGGCAATCGCATCAGACGCTGCGTCAGACGAAACAGAAGTACTTTGATCTTGCGCTGGACTTCCAGACGGACCAGCGACACTTGGTGCTGATATACCGGCGGTCACATCGGCCCGGCCATCCTGCATTTCCAAAATGTAGTTATGCCCGGCAACCAAATCGCCCGCCGTGCCAATCAGGCCATCATCGGCCCCGCGCACAACCGCAAAGCCGCGTTTCAACACATTGCGATAGGAATAACTTTCAAGCAGCCGGTCATAGCGCACCAGCCCTTCGGTTTCGCGGGTCAGGACGTTTCCAACCGCCGCCGTCATACGCCGCCCAAGATCATCGATTTGTTTACGATCACGCGCGATATCACGTTTGGCATTTGCCGGGCGCAAGCCCGCAGCGGCCCTATCAAGCCGTGCCTTTTGCATCTGAATGGCGGATTTCACCGCACCATCCAGACGCAAACCGGCATTTTCCAGACGTCCGCGTTTTTCCGAAAGCTGTTCACGCGGACTAACAAGCCGTGCGGCGGTTTCGTTCAGGCGGGCACGGGCCTTTTGCATGACGCTGCTGGCCGCATGTGGCAGCCGGTCGGCCCAGTTATCAAGGGTCTGACTGCGTTCTTCGAGCATCCGTTTCGGATCACCAAGACCCCGTGCCAGACTTTCAAGCGCGGTTCGTTTTTCAACACCGAGACGACGCACCGCCTGGGTCAGGCGGAGCCCGTCTTCGTTCACCTGCGCGATCAAATCCATGCGTACCGGCACGACCTTTTCCGCCGCGCCGGTCGGGGTTGGCGCACGCAGGTCAGATACAAAATCAATCAGGGTGGTATCGGTTTCATGCCCCACCGCCGAGATCACCGGAATATCGGATTCCGCCACCGCACGGGCAATGATTTCTTCGTTAAAGGCCCAAAGGTCTTCAAGCGATCCGCCGCCACGTGCAACGATCAAAACATCCGGGCGCGGAATATTGCCATAGGGCAAAAGATCGTTAAAGCCGCGCACGGCATTGGCCACCTGTTCGGCGGCCCCGGTGCCCTGAACCACCACCGGCCATAACAGGACACGGCGCGGAAAACGTTCGCGCAGACGATGCATGATATCGCGGATCACGGCCCCGGTCGGCGAGGTGATGATTCCGATGACATCGGGCAGGAACGGGATCGGTTTTTTGCGGTCCGGGTCAAAAAGCCCCTCGGCGGCAAGTTTCTTTTTGCGGTCTTCCAGAAGTTTCAGCAGCGCACCTTCGCCTGCGACCTCCATTGTCTCGATCACGATCTGGTATTTTGATCGCCCGGGAAATGTAGTGATCCGCCCGGTAACGATAACTTCCATGCCGTCTTCGGGGGCCAGACCAAGTTTTGCCGCCTGCCCGCGCCAGCATACACCATCAAGCACGGCCTGATCGTCTTTCAGCGCCAAATACAAATGACCGCTGCCTGCGCGTTTTAAACCGGAAATTTCGCCGCGCACCCGGACAAAGGAAAACGCATCCTCGACCGTGCGCTTAAGCGCATTGGACAAATCGGAAACCGAAAATTCCGGCATATTGCCGGGTTTTTCCGAGGCTTCGGGCACGGGGGCGAACGGGTCGAACAAATCTTGCGTCATCAAGGGTACTTTATGCTAAAAGCCCGCTTAAATTATCAGGCACGGGATGACAGCAAGCCTAGTTCATCCCGGCTGGACCATCAAGCAGTCGGACAAGTAATCGAGGTTAAAAGTCATGAAGGTTCTGGTCGTTGGCGGTGGCGGACGTGAACATGCATTGTGTTGGGCGCTTGCAAAAAGCCCGCGCCTTACCAAACTTTGGTGCGCGCCGGGCAATGCGGGGATTGCCGATTCCGCGCAATGCGTTGCGATTGCCGACAGCGACATTGACGGCCTTGTGACATTTGCCCGCGAAAATCAGGTTGATCTGGTTGTTGTCGGACCCGAAGCACCGCTGGTCGCGGGCCTTGTTGACGCGCTTGACGCGGTTGGCATCAAATCGTTTGGCTGTTCCAAGGCTGCCGCCCAGCTTGAAGGTTCCAAGGGTTTCATGAAGGATATGGTGGCAAAGTTCGGCGTGCCGTCCGCTGCCTATGGCCGCTTCACCAAACCCGAAGATGCCCGTGCCTTTGTCGAAAAACACGGTGCGCCGATTGTGGTCAAAACCGACGGTCTGGCGGCAGGCAAGGGCGTTACCATTTGCCAAACAGTCGACGAGGCATTTGCCGCCATTGATGAATGCATGCTGGATGGCAAATTCGGGGCTGCCGGTGCGGAACTGGTGATCGAAGAATTCATGACCGGCGAAGAAGCATCGTTCTTTGCCATCTGTGACGGCGAAAACGTTATTCCCCTTGTTGCGGCCCAAGACCACAAAGCTGTTGGCGAAGGCGATACCGGCCCCAATACCGGTGGTATGGGGGCCTATTCCCCCGCCCCTGTATTCACCAAATCGGTTGAAGCCAAGGTTATGGAACAAATCATTGTGCCGACCGTCAAGGGCATGGCCGATGAAGGTCACCCATTCAAAGGCGTGTTGTTTGCCGGGTTGATGATTGATAATGCGGGCAACCCGAAACTGATCGAATACAACATTCGTTTCGGTGATCCGGAATGTCAGGTTTTGATGACACGCCTGAAATCAGACGTGCTTGATATCCTTGATGGGGCGGCGACAGGAACGCTTGATCGTGTCAAACCCGAATGGCATGACGAAACCGCAATGATCGTTGTCATGGCCGCCAAGGGATATCCGGGAAGTTACCAAAAAGGCACCGAGATCAAAAACGTTGCTGATGCCGATGCCATGGACAAAGTCAAAGTCCTGCATGCCGGGACCAAAATGGATGGTGACAAACTAACCGCAACCGGCGGGCGCGTTTTAGGGGTTACCGCGCGTGGCAGTTCGGTGACCGACGCACAAAAACGTGCCTATGCGGCAGTTGATGCAATTAACTGGCCGGATGGTTTTTGCCGCCGTGATATTGGCTGGCGTGCTGTTGCGCGCGAACAGGGCTGATCCCGTTCAACACCACCAAGATTACAAAAGACCGGGTTTACGCGACCCGGTCTTTTTTGTTGGCAACATTAATGCGGCGGGACCCGTGATATCGGACAAGGCAAAACCCGTCAGCGGTGTGTTCAATATTGGCATCAACACCAAAAACATCGCGCAGGTTTTCGGGTGTCAGGATATCCGCCGGACTTCCGATACCAACCAGTTCCCCATCACACATCATGGCAATCCGATCGCAATACATCGCCGCATGGTTTAAATCATGCAGGGCGGCAACCACGGTTACCGGCAACCGGTTAACCAGTTCAAGCAAGCCAAGCTGATGACGGATATCAAGATGGTTTGTCGGTTCATCAAGTAACAAGAATTTCGGTTCTTGTGCCAAAGCACGCGCAATGTGGATGCGCTGTTTTTCGCCCCCCGAAAGCGTATGCCAGAATCGGTCGGCAAGATGAGTCATATCAACATCGCCAAGGGCACGTTCAACAATCACATCATCACGATCCGACCATGGCGACAGCATGCTAAGGTACGGTGTTCTGCCCAAGGACACGGCTTCACGCGCCGTCAGGCGATCCGTTGTGTCGGCCTGTTGTTCGACAAAGCCGATCTGTTGGGCCAATTTCCGCCGACCATGTTTTTTCATATCCCGACCGGCCAGCATGGCACGCCCCCCAGCAGGGGCACGCACGCCCGATAAAACCGACATCAAACTGGTTTTCCCCGAACCGTTTGGCCCGATCAATCCCAGAAATTCGCCCGGTTCAACCCGGATCGAGACATTTTTAATGATCTTGCGATATCCCGCCGACCAGACAACATCCCGCAGTTCCAGCGTCATCGCAAAATCCTTCCATGACACAGGATCAAGGCAAAGGCCGGTGCCCCGACAAGGGCGGTAATCACCCCGATTGGCAAAACCTGCCCCGGTACAATCACCCGCGAAATGACATCGGCACAGACAAGGAACAAAGCCCCGATCAGGGCCGATAAAGGCAACACCAAACCATGGCGTGTGCCGACAAAAAAGCGGGCGGCATGCGGGATCACCAACCCGACAAAACCGATGGATCCGACAATACTGACCATCACCGCCGTCATCATGGCCGCCGATGCAATCAGCACGGCATAAACGCGCCGAACCGGTACCCCAAGGGATGCTGCCGATTCACGCCCAAAGGTAAAGGCATCAAGGGCGCGCGCATGCCAAAGGCAGATCAAAAGCCCGATAACCGCAACCGGCAGGGCAAGCCATACATCCGACCAGCGCACACCACTTAGATTGCCCAAAAGCCAGAACATGATGCCCCGCGCCTGTTCGGCACTGGCCGATTTGGTAACGATGAAGGATGTCAGGGCGTTAAACATCTGCGATCCGGCAATCCCGGCCAAAATGATCGCCCCGGTGCCGCGCCCGGCCTGCAAGGCCAAAAGCGCAACAAAGCCAAAGGCTGCCACCGCCCCGATAAAGGCACCAAGTGACAGCGACAACATCCCTGCCCCAAGGCCAAGGATCACGACACTGACCGCCCCGGTCGAAGCCCCGGCAGAGATCCCCAGCAAATAAGGGTCGGCAAGGCTGTTACGCAAAAGTGCCTGTAATACCGCCCCCGAAACAGCCAATGCCGCGCCGCAACTGGCCGCGACAATCGCGCGGCTTAGGCGATAGTTCCAAATAATACCAGCATCAATGACGTCAACCGAATACCCCGCATCCCAAAGATGATTGGCAATCGTATCCATCACGGTTTTGACCGGAATGGCGGTTTCACCGACCGATGCCGCAAAGGCAAGAACAATTGCCAGCAACAGCAGTGCGGCAAAAGCCGCACCACCGCGCATCAGAAATACCGGACTGGCAATAAGGCGCACGATCACTGTGCAGGCCCAAAGGACGTAATTGCCTTGGCCAGTGCTTCAATCCCGTCAATCGTACGGATGGTCGGGTTCATCGATTGCGCATCCATCACCACGATATGACCGGCTTTGACCGCCGCCATTTCGCGCACCACCGGATCGGTTTTCAAGAAATGCATTTTTAGTTCCCAGTCATCGGCCGGGAAACGGCGCCGGTCCATTTTACCGATTGCGATGATATCGGGATTGGCGCGCGCGATGGTTTCCCATCCGACGGTTGGCCATTCCTCGTTACTTTTGATCACATTATCCACACCCAGGATCGACATGATATAGCCCGGTGCCCCCTTGGCACCCGCGACATAGGGATCAACATCGATTTCGGCACTGGAAAACCAGAACAGGATCGACAGATCACGGCCTTGGATGGCGGTAACTTTTTCACGTGCGGCCTGTTCACGGATTTTCAACCGCGTGATCAGTTCCGCACCACGGGTTTCGACATCAAATATCTGCGAAAGATCATCAATCGTTTGATAAATCCGATCCATCGAAAAGGCATCAATCCGTGTGCCATCGCCGCCGGTTGTATTATCCTTGCCCTGACAATCGGCCGGTGCGGTATAGACGGGAATTGATAGCTCCGCAAACTGACCAAGGCTCCCGACCTTGCCATTCGGGCCGACATGCCATTGGAATTGTACCGTTACCAAATCGGGTTTTTGCCCGACGACACTTTCAAAACTGGGATCATTATCGGCCAGACGCGGGATGGTTTCATTGATTATCTGAAATTCTTCCTGAACCGGCCCCAGCCATACCGCTGTGCCAACCAGTTTTTCACGAAGCCCCAACAAGTACAGGATTTCGGTATTGCTTTGGCCGATGGATACGACCCGGTTTGGCGCGTGATCAAATGTCACGCTGTGACCGCAGTTTTCGATCGTTAACGGATAAGTAGTCGCCTTCGCGGGCGCGAAAAGTATTGTAATCCCGGCTGCAATCACCCCGGCAGCCAGAACAGAATTATAAAGTCTGGTCATGATGCGTCCTTTCACAGACAAACCAGTTAGCGCAAAACAACAAACCGATTTGGGGATCAGGGAAACATCCGACTGCGGGAATTACCTGTTATCGGGATCAGGGACAGGTTGTCCAACCGAAGAAAGGCTACCGCATATCCGAACATCTCCGGGGCACCCCGCCCGGTCAGTCGCTACGAATATCGGCAGGTCTCCTGGCTCACGGTTCAACGCATTTCCCGACCTTCCCAAGGCATTGGGAGCCTCAGTGGTATAGCTTTCGGGTAATGCTCACCGCCTACAGTTGCGGGGGCAGCTTCGGTTCACCAAATGCCCCAGACGGGGCAATCGGTTTCGAATTCCCTTTATCCGAATTTCGGATACCGATAATCAATTGATGTGACAGCTTGGCCTGTAAGGGTCAAGACAATTGCAACCGGATTACAATGATTGCAATTGTCTTAATATGCGTTTGTCGCTGCCATGCCATCAGAATCCAGCCGGCCCAGAATCGACGAAATATCGCGCATCGGCGGCGAACCAAACAAACGGGCGTATTCCCGGCTAAATTGCGACGGGCTTTCATAACCGACTTCATAGGCCGCGGTTGCCGCATCCTTCATTTCTGTCAGCATCATCTGGCGTGCCATGGTCAGGCGAAGACGTTTTTGATACTGAAGCGGGCTCATAGAGGTGACCTGCTTGAAATGATGATGGAAGGATGATGGGCTCATATTGGCCTTGGCGGCCAGATCATCGATCCGAAGCGGGGTTGCGAAATCATCCTTCATCTGGCGGATGATAGCGGAAATTCGCTGCATATTGCTGCCGCCCATACCAATCTGGGCGATCTTGCTGCCCTGAACACCGCGCAACAGTCGATAATGCAATTCGCGCAACAGCATCGGCGCCATAACCGCAATGTCATCCTTTTGATCGACAAGACGCATCAGGCGCAAAACCACATCCATCAACGCATCCCCCGCCTGATCGACATAAAGGCCCCGGTCACTGTCGGACCCGGCCCCGATATCAAGATCAATCTGGGTCACCAGATCGCTTAGCATCTGCCCGTCCAGTTCAAGTGATAAACTGCGATAGGGCTGTTCTGAACTTGCGGTTATCACACGACCGACAAGCGGCAGATCGACCGATGCCACCAGATACTGGCCGGGTTCATAACGAAAAAGATCATCACCCAGCGTTACCTCTTTGGCCCCGGTGATAATGATACACAGACAGGGCTTGTAGATGGTCGGGACTTTAAGACTGGGTCCGATCGCACGATAGAACCGCAACGGAGCAACTGGTGTGTCGGTCGGGCCTTCGTCTTTGCAGTATTTATCAATCAGGCCCGTCATTTCTTCAAACACAGACATCACCGAACTCCTTTGATTTCCTAATATACACTATAGCCGTTCAGTACCCTGTGAAAAAGTGGAATTCAGCCTGGCTGGAGAATCAGGCAATTGATCAAGAGTTCTGTGTATTCATCAAACGCCCCTTTGCGATCACATTAAGCGCCATGAACAAACACACGGAGGACGTCATGTCGCTTATGTCGCAAAATGTTAAAAACAAGGTCGTCGTTATCACCGGTGCCAGCAGCGGCATTGGCGAAGCGACAGCAAAATTGCTGGCGGAAAATGGTGCCAAGGTTGTTCTGGCCGCGCGTCGCACTGCCAAGCTTCATTCCATCGTTGCCGAGATTGAGGCCGAAGGTGGCACCGCCACCTGCCGCGCAGTTGATGTGACCGATGCCGACGATGTCGAAGCACTGGTTTACTTCGCCAAAAACACCTATGGCCGGGTCGATGTGATTTTCAACAATGCCGGGGTGATGCCGCTATCCCCACTGGCAGAATTGAAGGTTGATGAATGGAACAAGATGATTGATGTCAATATCCGTGGCGTTTTGAACGGCATTGCCGCGACCCTTCCGATTTTCAAGGAACAGGGCAGCGGCCATGTGATCAACACCGCCTCCATCGGGGCACACCGCGTTTCACCGACAGCAGCCGTCTATTGCGCCACCAAATACGCCGTCTGGGCGATTTCCGACGGGCTGCGTCAGGAAAGCGACAATATGCGTGTCACAACGATTTCGCCCGGTGTGGTCGAAACCGAACTGGGTAACGATATCACCGATGCCAATGCCAAAGGTTTCCTTAGCGAACTGCGCAAAACCGCCCTTAGCCCGATTTCCATTGCCTGGTCGGTCCTTTATGCGATTGCCCAGCCTGAAGACGTCGACGTCAACGAAATCATCGTCCGGCCGACAGCGACAGCATACTGATCGCAAACCGAAAGAAAACCATATGGTACGTCATATGTTTGCATCTTCGATCAGCAATCTTTTGATGCTTTTTTTCAGTTCTCCCACCGCACAGGAGGAACCCCATATGCCCGGCCCCGCATCAAACGATCCGCATCCCTATATCGGCATGTGGGTAACCGCAGATGGCAATATCCGCCAAGAGTTGCTTGCAAGCGGGCGCTATGACGAGGCACGCGGCAACCGCCAGTCGGCCTATCAGGGCCGTTACGAAATTTCCGGCAATCACATTGATTACTGGGATGATACCGGCTTTACCGCCGATGGCTATTTCGAAGACGGCATCCTGTATCACGCCGGAATGGTGATGTATCGCCAGCCGTTGCAGTAGGCATGACCTAGCTCCATGGCAACTGATCCGCCGGGTATAAAGAAAACACCTTCACGGGAATAACGATGCCTTATGCAGGCAAAGAGATTATCCGGTAATTTTCGGAACGGCACCCTTGTGATGCCGTTCCTTTTTTATGTGCTTAGGACACCGATGCAGCAGAACCGGCTGGCGCGCTACGGTTTGCATCACTGTCTGCACTGGCATCACGTCCAAAGGTATAAAGGTCAATCGGTTCGGCCAGGCCGCGTACGTCCATCTGCCCGATCTGTTTGAAATTGTAACCGCTCAGATGTTTGGTCGTCGTTGCCGCAATCAGCACATCGGTGCCAAGTTCCTTGTTCATTTCCTCCAACCGGGCGGCAAGGTTCACCGTGGCACCGTGCACGGTGTAATTCTGGCGTCCGCCCCCGCCGACACTTCCGGCGATCACCGTACCGGTGCAAATCCCGATCCGGGCACGAAGGGCGATACCGGCGAAATTACGGCTTTGAACAAGGTCGGCAATCTCACGCGCGGCCCGTACGCCACATCCGGCATGATCGGGGTCCTCGGCCGGGACATTGAACGTTGCCAGAATGGCATCCCCCTGAAACTGGGTTATCACCCCGTGATGGCGGGTAATGATCAGGGACACCGCATCGAAATAGGCATTCAGAACTTCGACAATGCCCTTTGGCCCGATGGTTTCCGTCAGTTTGGTGAAATCGGCCAGATCGGCAAACAGGATCGTGGCTTCGCGTTCGACCGGTGCCAGCGTCCCGCGTTTCGAAATCAGGACTTCGGCCACGGCCGCGGGCACATATTGCCCGAAAATATCGGAAATCGTGCGGCGTTCCTGTTCGGCTTCGATCTGGCGACGCACGGTATAGCGCGCGCGCCACATGACAAGCCCGATCAAGATGGCCACGACACCAAGCGCAAGGGCTTCCTGAAGGCGGCTCCATGTGCCGACAAAATTAGGGCTGAAGAAATAGGTCACAAAGGTCTGGGTATCGGGCATGGTCCCGATATCTTTCCAGTCAAAGGTCTGTTCCATGCCGCGAATGGCAAAGGCAAAGGCACCAAGCCACCCGGCCACGCCGCATGCCCCGGCCCATAACACAAGACCGGGCGAGAAACTGAACGCGGCCACGCCCAAAATGATAAAGTAGAACGGAAAGATCGGGGTTCGAAAAATCACAGCCTGAGGCAGATCAACAGTGTCAAAAACCGGCTGTGTTGCGATCAGCAAAGACAAAAATGCGATATCGAGCGCAACAAACAGGTATTTGACCCAACTGCGATCCCGCGATGTGCCAATGATCTTGTAATGAACAATGCCAAACCCGGCCAAGACACCAAGAACCAGCAGATATTCAATGGCACGCAACGGGTCGCTGGCACGGGTAACAACAAGCCAGCCGCCCATCAGGATCAGGGCAACCAACCGCCCTTTGATCGCCAAACGCAGCCCGGTTTGTTCGGCATCATGAAAAATGGCGGCCTGATCAGCCTTTGCGGCGACGGTTTC
Organism: Thalassospira alkalitolerans; assembly: GCF_002115745.1. Classification (GTDB taxonomy): domain Bacteria; phylum Pseudomonadota; class Alphaproteobacteria; order Rhodospirillales; family Thalassospiraceae; genus Thalassospira; species Thalassospira alkalitolerans. Next base: position 35,954 of record NZ_JFKB01000020.1, on the reverse strand, counting down.
CTGCATCAAAACGCCTTTCTGCGTTGGCGACCCCGCCATTTTAAATCTTTGCAAGTGTATTTAGGCAGGGTTTGGGCATGCTGCCATGCATAAAATGCAGATATTATGATCTTGAATTCGCCATGTTTTATCCCGATTACCTCCACACTGTTCGGTATAGTTCCGGACAGCTTAAATTATCGGGACGTGATTGATGACGACTTCTGTGGAACGCAGACGATTTCTGAAATCCTTGGCTGCTGCCGGGCTGATCCTGCCGGGTATGTCGATGGTCAATGGTGCCAGGGCTGCGAACGAGAAACTTGATCTTGGCGATCCGCAAAGCTTCAGCTTTGACGCATTGATTGCGCGCGCCGAAACCATGGCGAAATCGCCCTATGAACCACCCGTCGCCCCCGATCCCGAAATTGTCGGCAAGATCGATTACGACACCCATGGAAAACTGCATTACAAGCGCGAGTTTTCGCCCTTTGCCGATGGGTCAGGCACCTATCCACTGACATTTTTCCATCTGGGTATGTATTTCGCCAAGCCCGTGCATATGCATCTGATTGACGGTGGCACATCCCGCGAGGTTGTCTATACACCCGATTATTTCGACATGCCCGAAGACAGCATCGCGCGCAAGCTTTCGGAAAATAGCGGCTTTGCCGGGTTCCGCCTGCATGAAGATGTCGAGCGCGATGACTGGAAGACCCAGGACTGGGCAGCGTTCCTTGGCGCATCCTATTTCCGTGCGATTGGCGATGAAGGGCAATATGGCCTGTCAGCACGTGGGATCGCGGTCAATACGGCAACCTCACTTCCCGAAGAATTTCCCGATTTTCGGGCGTTTTATATCGAACCGGCAAAATCGACCAATGCGCCGGTGACTGTCTATGCCCTGCTTGATGGGCCCAGCATCACGGGGGCGTATCGGTTTTACCTGACGCGCGGCGAAGGTGTGACGATGGATGTCGAAAAACATCTGTTCCTGCGCAAGGATATCGAACGACTTGGCATTGCGCCGCTGACCAGCATGTTCTGGTATTCTGAACAAAACAAATCGTTCCGGTTTGACTGGCGCCCGGAAGTCCACGATTCCGACGGGCTGGAACTTTGGACCGGCAATGGCGAACGCATCTGGCGGCAATTGAACAACCCGGAAGTCATTCGAGCATCGGCCTTTGGCGATAAAAACCCGCGCGGTTTTGGCCTGATGCAGCGTGACCGCGACGTCAGCCATTATCTTGACGGGGTGCGCTATCACCGCCGCCCCAGCCTGTGGGTTGAACCGCTTGGCGCGTGGGAAGACGGTTCGGTGCAGTTGATCGAAATCCCGACCGATGATGAAATCCATGACAATATCGGCGCGTTTTGGGTGCCGAGTGCCCCCGCCAAGGCGGGCAATCGCTATCAATTCCGTTATCGCCTGTATTGGCAGGCGCAGAACCCGTTCCCGATGGACAAATTGGCCCATGTTTCCGCCACCCGCATGGGCCGTGGCGGCGAACCCGGCACTGTGCGCCCGCACGACCTTTTGAAATTCTCGGTCGAGTTCGAGGGCGATATCCTTGGCACGCTGGCTTATGGCGAGTTTCCCGAAATCGTCGTTTCAACTTCGCGCGGGGAAATTGTCCGCACCAAAATCGAACCGATCATGGATACCCGCATCTGGCGGGCGGCATTTGATCTGCGTGTTGAGGGAACCGATCCGGTTGATCTGCGGATGTATCTAAAACGCGGTGACGCACCGCTTAGCGAAACCTGGATGTTCCAGCATTTACCGGGGATACGTGGTCAGCAGCAGGGATAAAGAAGACAAGGCCAAAAAACAAAGCCAGATGCAAACCTGCATCTGGCTTTTTGATTAAATCCGTTCAATGACGATAACGGTATCGGTCAAATCCATCGCTTTGCCATCCGGGCCGGTTCCGGGGCGATCTATTGTATCGACAAAGACCTCTCGCCATTTGGCAGGATCGAGATCAATCTGGTTCAGGGATTGGCGGGGGGACAGGAACACCCTGTCTTGACTATGCGCTGATGAATGCGGCATCGGTCCATGGGCAGCAATCAACAACATCCCGCCCGACCGCACGGCGGCGGCGGCCTGTTTCAAGACCGCCTCGCGCGGAAAGGTTACCGGGGACTCCAAAAACAGCGCCGAAACCAAATCATAGTCACCATCGGGAAAATCTGAGACCAGATCACAGGTCCTGAAATCGATCTTTGATGTGACATTGGATCGCTTTGCATTGGCCCGCGCATAGTCCAGTGCGGTCTTTGAAATATCAACAGCCGTCACCTGCCAACCCTCACTTGCAAGCCAAATCGCATCATCACCGCGCCCACATCCAAGTTCCAACGCCGTGCCTGTGGCCCTGTTTTCGACAAAACGCTTCAGGACAGCCGATGGTCGACCGCTCGGTTCCGAAGTCATTTTGCCGTAATGCTGTTCCCAAAAAAGAGGCGGTGCCATATTTGGGTCAACCTTCATAACGGGTTCCTTTTCATCAGGTGTGACACATTTTTCAGTAACGTAACTTTTGCTATTACATACAATGACGCATTCGTCAATTTAATGTATCTTAACTTGTTACATTATATTGCCATCAAGGAACGTTGGGGAAACGCAGAAGCCGCTTCACTTGAACGAACTGAACACAATGTGGTCCGCATGATTTTTTGAAATTCAGGACCAAACGCATGACAGATACTTTTCATCAGACAAAATAAAAGCCCGCCCATTGATCCTATGGGCGGGCTTTTCGTTCGAAAGCGAACAGGCGCTAGATCATTCCGAGCCAGCGCCAATAAGTTGCCGCAAACAACAAGGTCAGGAGATAAGCCAGAACCGTCAGGACAATCCCTGTGCGTATAAAGTCGCGCACTTCGAAGGCTCCCGTGCCATGCGCTACCATACCCTGCGGAGAATTAACCGGCAGGATAAAGCCAAAGCTGACGACAAACTGCAAAAGGATCGTCATGCCAAAAGCATTCATACCCACCGTATCGACCTGCCCAAGAACCGCGATTACAATCGGTATCATGGCAGATGCAAGTGCGGTCGCACTGGCAAAACCAAGATGCACGATAATCAGGAACAGCCCGAGAATGGCAAAGATCACAAGGGGTCCCAATCCATCCAAACCAAACTGAACAACCACGAATTTTGCAAGCCACGGCGCCGCACCGGTCGACAGCAAGGCCGTCCCCAGACTGATACCAATCCCGAACAGAACAATCGTCCCCCACGGATAGCCGGCATTCGCCTCTTTCCATTTCATCACACCAACGCCCGGCAAGAACAGCAACGCCACCGCAATCACCGTCAATGTCGGACTGTCAAAGGAATGCAGAACACCTTCTGTTGCCCAGCAAAACACAAGCAACAATGACAGAAAGAGCAATCTTTTTTCGCGGCCTGTCATTGGCCCGATTTCCTTAAGCGCTTTCTGAACGCTTTCCTTGCCCCCCGGGATGGTTTCATGTTCGGGTGGCATCATATACATCATGATGAAATACAACCCGATCGACATCAAAACCGAGAACGGCGCCGCGGCAATAAACCAATCCAACCAAGTGATATCGACACCAAAGGCACGCTGCAAAAATCCGACAGCAACCATGTTTTGTGCCGCCGCTGTCTTGATGCCGACATTCCATATACTGACAGCCTGAACCGTCGTCAGGATCAACAGCCCAGAAAAACGGCTTTGTTTACCCGCCCCGAACGTCGAAATGATGCCAACCATAATCGGTATCACTGCCGCAGCACGCGCCGTCGCACTGGGCACAAGAAAGGCAAGAAGTGTCGCCACAACAATCGACCCGATGACGACATGGCTTGTTTTCGTGCCAACCTTTGACAACACAAACATCGCGATCCGGCGATCAAGACCGGTAATCGTCATTGCTGCCGATAGCAAAAGGGCTGCGGCGACAAGTGCCAAACCCGAACTGCTGAAACCAGCCATTGTTGCAGCCAGCCCCTTGCGCGTTCCCAAAATCGCATCGGGATTGGCAACATCAGGCGAAAGCCCCAACGTAACCGCAATCAGAGCACCAATCACCACCGCACTTATCGCGTAATCAAGGGCCTCGGATATCCAAATGATCACGGCAAAAACAAAGATAGCCAGCATTCGCTGACCTGCCACAGGCAATCCTTCGGGAAGCGGAAGCAACATGATGACGATCAGTGCTGCTGTCGCGCAGATCAGGCCCGGATTAAACCAGACCGACCGTTTGGGCGTCTGGTTTTCCACCGGGTTACCGACCGTCGTTTGACGAGGCATCTTCTTCTCCTTTGTCAGGCACGTCATCCGAAATGAAATTCCATTTCAGACAGAAACCGACCCTAAACTTTTCTGACAAAAGAAAGAATGATCTATCTCAGCGACCCAAAGAAATCCTTCAAAAGCTTGCCAGCTTCGCTTTCGCCAATCCCACCATAGACTTCGGGGCGATGATGGCAGCTTGTGCTTTCAAATATGCGCGGGCCGTGATCAATGCCGCCGCTTTTGGGATCATAGGCACCAAAATAAACTCGGCGCAGGCGGGCAAATGATATGGCGGCGGCACACATCGGACAGGGTTCAAGCGTGACATAAAGATCGCAATTGGGCAGGCGCGGTTCGCCGCGCGCCCCGGCAGCCGCCCGGATCACAAGAATTTCGGCATGCGCCGTCGGATCATTAAGTTCCTCGGTCAGATTGCCTGCGCGCGCCAGAACTTCGCCGGTTTCGGTATCGACCAGAACCGCGCCAACCGGCACTTCGCCCCGCCGCGCAGCAGCGCGGGCTTCTTCAAGTGCCATGTCCATATAGCTATCTGCGCTCATGATGATGTCTTTCATCCCGGGAATATAAACCTTCGCGTGCCATGTCGCGTTACGGTCTTTTATAATTTTTTAGCTGTGTGACGTATACAAGAGTGCAATCTGTGCATTGTTGGGTCAAGCAGTGTTAAGATCATAGCCGATTGCACATATGCGCGAATTGCCGTTGCCCTTATCCGGGCACAGGGTTAGTTTCCGCGCGAAATAGATGTGTCATCAGACAAGACGCAGAATCACGAGCATCACCAACGGGAATACAAAGACCATGCGCGCCAACAAACCGATCATCGGCATTACCCTTGATTCCGAGGAACCGGGTGGTTATTCGAAATTTCCGTGGTATGCGTTGCGTGAAAACTATGCCAGTGCAGTAACAGCCGCAGGCGGCATTCCCATGCCGCTGCCCCACGAGGTTGATCTGGTTCCTGATTTGCTGGACCTGATTGACGGGCTTGTGGTCACCGGCGGGGCATTTGATGTTGATCCCAGCCTGTTTGGCGCAGAAGAACGCCATGACACGGTTGTTACCAAGGATCGCCGCACCAAGTTTGAATGGGCGATGGCAGATGGCGCGCTAAAACGCGACATGCCGGTTCTGGGGATTTGTGGCGGACAACAATTATTAAACGTGATCCTTGGCGGGTCGCTGATCCAGCATATCCCAGACAGTGTTCAAGATTGCCTGCCACATGAACAGCCCAATCCACGCGACGAAGCCGGGCATGATGTATCGGTTAAGCCCGATACGTTGCTGGCGCGGATCGTCGGGGATGTCAAAAGCCTGTCGGTTAACTCCGCCCATCATCAGGCGGTGAATAAAGTCGGCCCGGATGTCATCATCAATTCCGTCGCACCCGATGGCGTGATCGAGGGAATTGAACATCCGGCATATCGTTATTGTCTTGGGGTGCAGTGGCATCCCGAGTTTCATATCAGTTCGGGCGATGCGAAAATCTTCGACGCCCTGATTTCCGAGGCCCGCAAATGAGCGACCAGACCCCGACCCCAACCGACGACAGCGACGATTCCAAACCTGAACGCATTGCCAAACGCATTGCGCGGTCTGGTGTTTGTTCGCGTCGCGATGCCGAACGCATGATCGACGAAGGTCTGGTGAAACTGAACGGCAAGGTGCTTGATAGCCCGGCCGTGACTGTCACCGACAGTGACGAGATTTACGTCAATGGCAAGATGTTGCCACAAAAGGAAAAGCCGCGCCTGTGGCGTTTGTTCAAAAAGCGCGGCCTGGTTACCAGCCATCGCGACGAACAGGGTCGTGATACGGTCTTCGAACATCTGCCAAGCTATATGCCGCGAGTCATTTCGGTCGGACGTCTTGATTTGAATTCCGAAGGCATTTTGTTGCTGACCAATGATGGCGAATTGGCGCGTTATCTTGAACTGCCCGCCACCGGTTGGGCACGGCGTTATCGCGTGCGCGTCCATGGCCGCATTGACCCGGCAAAGCTTAAACAGCTTGCAGACGGTGTCACAGTCGACGGTGTGCATTACGGATCAATCCAGGCCGAAGTTGACGTTCAAAAAGACAGTAATGCCTGGATGACGGTAACACTTCGCGAAGGCAAAAACCGCGAAATCCGTCGCGTGATGGATCATCTGGGTTGGCCGGTAACGCGCCTGATGCGTGTGTCCTATGGCCCGTTCCAGTTGGGCAATCTGGCCCCCGGCGATTGCGAGGAAATCACCGGCAAGGTGATGAAGGAACAGCTGGCAGCGTTTTTCAAAGGTGATTACAGCAAGGTTTCAGAAAAGAAATCGGTTGCACGCGGTGGCACCGGTCGCCCCAAGGCACCCCGTACCGTTTTCGGCCAGCCTGCCGCACGCCGTCGCCCGCAAGGCACCAACCCGAATGCCGTTGCAACAGACGACAGTCAAACTGATAGCCGTCCGGTGGGGCGTCCTTCACATTCGGGACGTCCGGCGCGCCCGACACAATCAGAACGTCCGGGCAACCGTGCCAAACCGGCCTTTGGCCGTGGCGGACAACTGCGTGACGAACACAGTGATCGCAACGACCGGGCAGACCGTGGGGGTCGCGACGACCAGCGCAGCCAGTTTGGCGGCAATGATCGACCTGCCCGTGACGGTCGCAACGACCGCTCAGACCGTGGGGATCGTGACGACCAGCGCAGTCATTTTGGCCGTAATGATCGACCTGCGCGCGATGATCGCAACGACCGTTCAGATCGTGGGGGTCGCGACGACCAGCGCAGCCAGTTTGGCCGTAATGATAGACCTGCGCGCGATGATCGCAACGACCGCTCAGACCGTGGGGGTCGCGACGACCAGCGCAGCCATTTTGGCCGCAATGATCGACCCGCCCGTGATGACCGCAACGACCGTTCAGATCGTGGGGATCGTAGCGACCAGCGCAGCCATTTTGGCCGTAATGATCGACCCGCCCGTGATGATCGCAACGACCGCTCAGACCGAGGGGATCGTGACGACCAGCGCAGCCACTTTGACCGTAATGATCGCCCCGCCCGTGACGATCGCAACGACCGTTCAGATCGTGGAGGTCGCGACGACCAGCGCAGCCATTTTGGCCGCAATGATCGACCCGCCCGTGATGACCGCAACGACCGCTCAGATCGTGGGGGGCGCGACGACCAGCGCAGCCATTTTGGCGGCAATGATCGACCTACCCGTGAAGATCGCAACGACCGCTCAGACCGTGGAAGTCGGGATGACTGGACGGATCGAAATGATCGGGGTCCACGGTTCGAAGATCGCGATACCACCAACCGCCCGACCAATAAGGGCCGCGGTCGTTACGCCCCCGGAGGCAAGGTAAGAAGTGACCCGACCGGCGATAGCCGCAACGAAGGTAGAAAATCCTTTGGCAGCCGTGGCAAGCCCGGCGGAAATGCCGGTGGCCGCCCATTTGAAAAATCTGGTGGCAAGCCATCTGGTAATGTCGGCAACAATCGCGGTGCAATCGCCGATGGCAAACCGGGCAACCGTCCGACGGGGCGCAGTGGTTCCAAACCGGCGGGCAATCGCCCCCGTGGCAAAAAGGGTTAAGACAAAATGCGGATTGTTGGCGGCAGTCATCGGGGACGGAATTTAACCCCCCCGACCGGGCGTGATATACGCCCGACACTTGACCGGGTGCGTGAGGCACTTTTTAGCATTCTGAGCCATGCGTCACGCTGGTACGAGGATGAACACAACCCGCTTTATGACGGATTGGTGCTTGATGCCTATGCCGGGTCGGGCGCGCTGGGCCTTGAAGCAATTTCGCGCGGCGCGCAAAAGGCCGTATTTTTTGATACGGATCGTGGGGCACTGGCCACGATTGAACAAAACATCGCCAGTCTGAAACTTGGTGATCAAACGCGCGTCCTGCGCGCCGATGCCACCAAGCCACCCCGCGCAACCGAGCCCGCAAGCATGGTATTTCTGGACCCGCCCTATCAAAAGGAATTGCTGGGTCCCAGCATCACGGCTCTTACACAGGCCGGCTGGATCAATGCCGAAACCCTGATCATTGCCGAACGCGATCCACGTGATCCGCAGCCGGAAGTCGATGGGTTAGAATTCCTTGATAGTCGCAAATATGGCAAATGCCAGATTGATATCTGCCGTCTCAATTTATGAAGGAAATCAGGCCCAAAACCGGCCCTACACATAACGGCGCCAGAACAGGCTGTTTCTAAATTCGGTCGCAGCCTACGCCATTGGCAGCGCACCTGCGACATCAAGCAAGCGTATCCAATCAATAAGCTTGCATTACATCCTAACGAACCGAGCGGAATGCTCGAAACTCAAACCCGATCCGCCATGCGATCAAATCTTCGTCGGGTACCATCAGCATCCGCTTATCATTCCATATTTCTCAGGTTAGAGTGGAATAAATGCCAAGATACAACTCAAACCACCCTCAGACTTTCGCCTAATTTCCACTTGAAATTGTGTGCCGTTGCAAGCAAAAAATAAACATTGCATTATATTCAGTTAATATAATTTTTAGGGAGTAATAATATGGCAATCGACATACGACATATAGTGCAAATGATTGAGAATGGTTACCTTACGCGGGAGACTAGGTTCCTCGATATTGGCTGCTCTAATTTGTACAATGCAACTGAACAAGACATTTCAGATATTCTGAAAAAATTTGATGTAATTGATGTTGATTTCTGTCAACGTTTAGCAAGTATGTCTGTTGAGAAATCAGCCTTTGCTGGAGAACTAATTGATAGAATTGGCGCACACTACGATGCTATCGATTTTGCGATTGATTACAAGACGACTAAATTTGACCTTAACAAAGATAATCTTCCAAGCCGCTTTCGAGGAAAATTTGATCTTATCTGTAACTTTGGCACAACAGAACATGTTATCAATCAAGATAACTCATTTCGAGTCATACATGACGGTGCAAAGCATAACGGCTTGATATGGCATCAATTACCATGCGGGGGTTTCTTTAACCATTGTTACTTTCTATATACTGGACGATTCTTTTTCGATCTTGCAGGATACAATGAATATGAGGTAGTTGCGGCTTGGCTTGGGCAAGTAAATAATAGCTCAAATTTGATGAGTCCTTTCAAAGATTACAGCTCATACTTTAATGCACTGACCGACGTGCAGGAAGTACCCCACCCAACGATGCCAGATACCGTATTTAACATTATCTACAGGAAGGTGAAAAACGTTCCTTTCCGACGCCCGATGGAACTGAGTACATCGTACACTAAGCCGGATAATAGCCAAACCCAAAGCGCCAGAGAGTTTCTGAGAAAAACAAAAAGGCTTCTTGGAGGTCTAATTCGTCAATAATTACAAACAGCATCAGGCTTTTACTGATTTATGGACGATGCCCCTCAACAGTCTAATCTTGAGTTCGGTCGCCGCCTGCGCCAATGGCGCCGCGAAAGCGACATCAAGCAATCGCGCCTTGCCGATATCGTCGGCGTTACCCAGGCCACCGTATCGCGCTGGGAACAGGGGGTTCAGGCCCCGGCCCCAATTCAGCTTGGTATTTTGCGTCAAATGATGACGCGCAACCGCAATTTCAGGCTGGATCAAGCGATCAGGCGGCTGGTCATTCAATCACACCAGCGCGTGCATCTGATCGAAGATCGCAGCCACCGCCTGCTTTGCGCATCGGCCCCACGCGAAAAAGAATGGCAACGTAATTCAAGCGACCTTATCGGCATGTCGCTTTGGCGATTTGCCACCCCCGAAATTGCCCGGGCGGAGAAAAGCCTGCATGACTTGGGCTGGCACGACGATCAGGCCGATCACCTGACATTTGAAACATCCGGTCGCAATGGGCCACCAATGCCGATCATCGATAAATTCATTCTATGGGAACGGTTCTTCCTGTCAGACGGTACGGCCGTTCGCCTGACCACCGGTTTTGATCACGATCCCCGATAAGCCACGCATATTTCATTCGTGGATCGTTGCGGCAGGTTTCCGGTAAAAGGAACCCGCCATTTTTATGTGCCCTGACCACATCCATTGCCGGAATAACGGATTACCCCCATGCCACCGATTTCTGCCATTTGTGTTCTTTACGGACTGGGTCTGACCGCATCAATGCAGGTCGGATTGATTGGCCCGATTGCCCCCGATCTTCGGGCTGGTTTTGATCTGAGCCAGGCGCAATTTGGCCTTGTCGCATCGCTGATTACAGCCGCAGGCGCGCTTTTCGCCATTCCGACCGGGGTTTGGGCCGCACGTGCGGGATTGCGACAATCGCTTGTTCTGGGTGGGGTGATGATGATCATCGGGGCGGCGATCTTTGCCACGGCCCAAAGCACCGGGATGCTTTATGTCGGGCGTCTGGTGACCAGCATCGGGTATCTTTTGATCGTGGTCGGCGCGCCAAGCTGGATGGCCAACCTGGGCAATCCGAAAGTGGTCGCCATGGCCATGAGCATCTGGGGAACCTTTATCCCGGTCGGCGTTGCAATGGGCAACTGGACCAGTGCAGCGATTGTTGCCTGGCTTGACTGGCGAATGGCGGTTATTGCCTGCACCATTCCGGTTGCGTTTTTACTGCCCGCCCTGATGTGGATGTCAAAACCGGCCAAGGCCGGGTTTGACCGATCATTGATGTCGGGTATTTCCGGGGTTTTAAAATCGCGCCCGGCGATGCAGATCGCACTAACATTTGGTGCTTTTGCCGGGGCAACGTCGGCCGCCCTTGCATTCATGCCCACGATGATGGCGGACAACCTTGCCATTGGCATACCATTGGCAGCAGCAATTATCGGAATTACCGCGATTGCCGGCAACATCATCGGCAGCATCGGCGCCGGGATGTTTCTGGGCCGTGACATATCGGGGCGTCTTATCCTTGCCATCGGTCTTCCGGTGATGGCCCTCGCAATTGCCGTCTTGTTTACCAGCCAGAATATCGGCATCAGCATCATTGCCCTGATCCTGTTCAATATCGGGCAGGGATCGGTGGCCGGAACCTGTTTTGCCCTTTTACCCCGAATTGCCGGACGTGATCTTTCGATGCCTGCTCTTCAGGGTATGCTGGCCCAGTTCGCCGAGGTTTTCGTTGTTATTGTCCCGCCGCTTGCCGGTGCGATGATCGACTGGGCAAACTGGAAGGGGGCGGCATTTCTGCTGGCGGGGTTTTATCTTGCAGGTTTTATCATCTCGCTTCGATACCGCCAGCCGCACATCGCAACTCCTGGTTAGTTCGACTATACAAACCGCTGTCTTGACCTATCCCGCAAAGCAAGCGACCCTTCCGATCTGATCGCATGCAAGGGGCAAACAATGCTCTGCACAAGGGAAACGGAATGACCTGGATTAAAGCCACCTTTATCAGCCTGATATTGCTTGGCATCCTGATTATTTCAGCGTTTTTTATCTGGCTGGCACCGGTTGGTGCCGGTTACACAGCCAAGATCATGTGTTCGGCGATTTTTGTGAATGGCCTGCCATCGGACCGGGCACGGGATGAAGATATCCTTGCCGATAACAGTCCGTTGCTGTCGCTGATTACCGCTAATGTCGATTTGCGCCATCAAACTGTCAGTGCGCATGCTTTTGGTTTTCGCAAACGCATTGCGGTTTATCGCCCCAATCTTGGCTGTACACTTTCCGACGATGCGTCCCGGGTCGAACAGCTGCGTTCAATAAGCCCACTGGTTCGACCGATCCCGGCCCAACCATTACTGACCGCATCGGTTCCCGGCACGATTAACCGGCGCGCATTCAATAATATCCTGAGCGATGCCATGGACGAACCGGGCCCGCATGTTTCACGGCGCAGCCGGGCGATTGTCGTTTTGCACCAAGGCAAGATCATTGCCGAACGTTATGCCCCGGGCATCAATGCCACGACACCGCTTCCAGGCTGGTCGATGGCCAAAAGCGTTTTTAACGCCCTGATCGGTCGCCTGCAGAACGAGGGGGTCATTCCCGATGTCAACACACCGGTTCTGATCAATGAGTGGCAGGCGCAGGTCAGCGATCCACGCGCGGTAATCACCTATGACGATCTACTGCGTATGAGCAGCGGACTTGCATTTGATGAAAGCTATTGGAACCCGCTTTCGGATGTGGTGCAGATGCTGTTTATTGAACCGGCATCTGCGGGGTTTGCTGTTTCGCAGCCACTTGAACATCCGCCGGGAACGTTTTTTGCCTATAATTCCGGAACGACCAATATCCTGTCCGCAGCCATCCGTAATCTTAGCGGATCAATGCGGCGCTATCGACATGTCCCGTTTGATTTGCTGTTTCGCCCGCTTGGCATGCGCAGTGCCGTGATTGAGACCGATCAGGATGGCTATTTCATCGGCTCAAGCTTTATGCATGCCACGGCCCGTGACTGGGCCAAGATCGGGCAATTCTTCCTGCAAGACGGTGTCTGGAACGGCGAACGCCTGTTGCCCGAAGGCTGGGTCGATTACTCGGTGACCCCGGCACCTGCGGCACCAAATGGCACCTATGGTGCGCATTGGTGGCTTGAACTTCCGGGGTCACCCGATAACGACGGCATCCCGCACGAAGATGGCCCGTCGGTTCCAGGCGATGCATTTTTTGCCCTGGGTCACGACGGTCAATCGATCAGCGTTATCCCGTCAAAGGATCTGGTGATTGTGCGACTTGGCCTGACACGGGATCGCAGCGCTTTTGACCTGCGGCATTTTGTCGGATCAATTGCCACCCTGTTCCCCGATACTGTCGCCGATAACAGCGAGACAACGGTGGGAGCCCAAAGCACCGATCAGGTTGCCAAATAGCGCCCTGTCCGCTGCATTGCCTGTACCGTAATCCTACCAGCCCTAACCGATGGTTCCGGCAAGCCCAAACAGCCCCAAAATAGCACCACCGCCTGCCCCGGCCAGAACCAGTGCCCAGACCGGCATCAAACGCCATTGCAAAACACCAAAGGCAATGGTCGCAATGATCAGATCGGTGACATCATGAATTGTCCCGGTCCAGACAGGATCATACAGAACCGCTGCCAGTAACCCGACAACGGCGGCGTTAATCCCGGCCAGTCCGGCACGCATTTTTGGCACATGGCGTATCCGGTCCCAAAACGGCAACAGCCCGATCACCAAAAGAAACGCCGGCAGGAAAATCGCAATCAGGGCCACTATCGCACCTGAAATTCCGCCGACAATCCCGCCCACGCCGTTTTGCATAACGGCACCAAGATAGGCCGCAAAGGTAAAGATCGGCCCGGGGACGGCCTGTGTGGCACCATAGCCCGCCAAAAACACATCGCTGTCGACCCATCCGGGGGCCACGACGGCCTCTTGCAGCAGGGGCAGAACGACATGCCCGCCGCCAAAGACCAACGCCCCACTGCGATAAAATCCATCAAACACGGCAAGCCACGGTGCCAGCGATGCAAATGGTGACGATGTTGATGACGACGTGATTTGCGCCAGCACAGGCAACCCAATCAGCAACACAGCAAAAACGCCGAGCGCCGCAATCGCCCCGCGGGGCGAAATACCCGCCGCAAGACGGCCTTCGACCATCGCGGCATCACGGCGCAAAAACAACAAACCGGCAATCAAACCACCGACAATCACCACGGCCTGCATGCCAACCCCGTCAAAGGCTATCATCAAGGCCGCAGCCGTAATTGCCAATATCGCACGCGGCATATCGGGGCACAGGCTGCGTGCCATGCCCAAAAGGGCGTGGGCCACCACACCAACCGCCACCAGTTTCAGCCCCCAAATCATCGGACCAGTGGCCACCAGCCCCCCGCCATTCCCGGCGGCAAAAACCAGCCCCAGCACCGCCAAGACAACGGCTGATGGCATGGTAAAGCCAAGCCAGGCCACAAAAGCGCCACCAAACCCGCCCAGCGACATGCCGATCCCCATGCCCACCTGCGAACTGGCCGGACCGGGCACAAATTGGCACAGGGCCACCAGATCGCCATAAGTCGCATCCGAAAGCCATTGGCGGCGCGTAACAAATTCCTCGCGGAAATAGCTGATATGGGCGACCGGCCCGCCAAAGCTGGTTAATCCCAGCCGCAGGAAAATCAGAAAAATCTGCCAAAGTGACAGGTCAGGCTGTGGGGATTGCCTGTCGTGACTGGAATTCTGGTCGGCCATGTATTTCCGCCTTTTTGGTCTTGCGTTCCCGGTCTTTCTATCCGGGCGAAGATAAGCGATGGCCGCCAGCACCCAAAGCCCAAAACAATTGCCCCATCCGGTTTCATCAAACCATAACAAAACGCCCGCCACCTTGCGGCAACGGGCGTTTTGAAATCCTTGCAACCAGCCTAGCGGAAGGCCGGTTCATCCAGCGAACGCAATTTGCGTGAATGCAGTTGATTGACCTCGGTACGCAGGGTATCGATGGTATCAAGCCCGATCTGAAGATGCTGACCGATACGCTGACGATAGAAATTATTCGCCATGCCAGGCAGTTTCAGTTCCCCATGGACCGGTTTATCCGACACACAAAGCAACGTGCCGTAAGGAACGCGGAAACGGAAACCATTGGCCGCAATTGTGGCACTTTCCATATCCACCGCAATTGCCCGCGACTGATTTAAACGCCCGAACAGCTCGCTATAGCGCAATTCCCAGTTCCGGTTATCGGTGGTTGCCACTGTACCGGTCCGCATGCGAGCCTTCATTTCGCGCCCTCTAAGGCCGGTGATCTTGGCCACCGAATTGGCAAGAGCCACCTGGACCTCGGCGATTGGCGGCACGGGAATCCACAGTGGCAAATCCGAGTCAAGCACATGGTCGTCACGGACATAACCATGGGCCAGAACATAATCGCCCAAAAGCTGACTGCGGCGCAGACCGGCACAATGGCCCAGCATCAACCAGCAATGCGGGCGCAGCACGGCAATATGATCGGTTGCCGTTTTCGCATTTGACGGACCAATACCAATATTAACCAACGTCACCCCAAGACCGTCTTCACGGATCAGGTGATAGGCCGGCATCTGTGGCAGTTGTTTGACAGGTTCACCACTTTCGTCCCAGCCCTTTGGCGCATTTTTACGGACATGGACCTTTGGCCCAGGTTCAACAAAGGCGACATAGGGGCTTTTGGGATCTTCAAGCTGCAACTTGGCGAATTCGATGAATTCATCGACATAGCGCTGATAATTGGTGAACAGAACAAACTTCTGGAAATGTTCTGGCAAGGTTGCTGTGTAATGACGCAAGCGCGCCAACGAGTAATCAACCCGTTCGCCCGAAAACAGCGACAGCGGCTTTGGCCCGTCGCTGTTACCGTAATGCACCCCATTGGCGATAGCATCATCGGTGCGCGCCAGATCAGGCATATCAAACACCAATTGCAACTGCCGAATATCGGTCGGGCCGATATTGTCAGTTGCCGTTTCAACCATGAACGGTAACGGGATCGGGCGATCAGACACGCCAACCACGACCGGGACATCGTGGTTTTTCAGCAGAAGTTCAATCTGTTCGCGGTAATATTCTTCAAACAGGTCGGGGCGCGTGACCGTCGTGCCGTAAATGCCCGGATCACGCGGTGCGCCGTAGGACAATGTGCTTTCGACATGCAATTTCTCGGGCGGCACTTCTATCCCGAGATACGGGTAATAGGCGCGCACAGGCGAGCTTTGCTGGCCGTTTCCAAATCGGATGAATGCTTCGCGGACGGCCTCGGCACCAGTCGAATAAATATCCTTGATGCGGGCAATCGCCCTTTCGGCGTCGGTAAATTCAAACAGATCGCGAACCGATCCGTGAGCTCCGGATACCATCATAAATTGCTCCTTTTTCTTATTGTTGTATTGAGCAGGAGATTTATCACCGCCCGCCCGGACTCTGGCAACCCCCAATTCATGCATGGCCGGACACCAAAGCGGCATATCCGCCATACGCGATATAACCTTTCGCACCGGCAAGGGCGCATAAAACCGCGCAGCATGACGACATGCCGACCCTATATGCCCACACGATTTTCAAGATTTCCAAATGACAGTTTTGATGCGCGGACCATAACCCTGACGCGAGACAACCGGTCAGATGCTGGCCATGGTCGCCGATTCGCCACACGGCGTTCATTGCGCCACCCGGTACAATGCGGACAAAAAAAGGGCCGAAACCAAGCGGTTTCGGCCTATTTCGGAGAAGGGCCTTAGACGTTGAGGGAAAAGACGATCAACTCCGATACACACTTTATCTGACCATTGGTCATCAAAGTCAATAAAATTTCGAAACAATACTGTGTTGCGTTACACGCATCATTCCTGCAGGTGCCCAGCCTCAGAGGCCAAAGACTTCAATTTACAAAGCCGGCGGTAAAGCGTCAGGTCAACTGTCCCGCCGTCACCTAAATGGCCTTTTTCGATATCCCGGACAATTCCTGCTGCACGCGGATCGTTTTGGACAAGGTTTTCAATATCGCGCCTGTCCTCGTCATTAATCGATCCGCGCACATAATTTTCAATGTCGTCCTTGCCATATATAGCAAGCACATAAGTCATTATGCCGCCTCCGCCACGAACCGCGATGCATGCTCACGTGCTTCAATCCGACCAACCGACGCACGCAACTTGCGACGGGCACGGCCCACACGGGATTTGACGGTACCGATCTCGACATTCATGTGTTCTGCCGCATCCTGATAGGAAACATCATCAACAGCGGTCAGCAAGATCGCCTCGCGTTCCTGCTCGGGCAATTCATCAAGAATGCGATCCGCATCCCGCAATTGAAGACGGGCCATCTGGTTACTGCCGTGACCATAGACATCGCCCAGATCATCCCAATCAACGTGGTGACCACGAGTCTTTTCCCGACGTTTGGCCGAAATGAATGTGTTGAACAATATCCGATGCAACCACGCCTTAAGGCTAGTGCCTTCCTCGAACTGGTCCTTCTTGCTGATCGCTTTCAGCAAAGTGTCCTGCACGAGATCCTGCGCAAGGTCCATGTTGCGAGTCAGCCGATAAGCATGGCGACGCAACGCGGGTACATGATCTTCAATTTCATTCATCACTTGCTCAGACATCACAACCTCCGTTTTTGGATGTCCTCACCCTAACAAAAGAAAATAATATTTAAAGTAAAATCGTATACTTAATCATAGTAACACTATCACTTTACTTCATAAACACAACATGATGAAGAAACACAACAAACATACTTGGATCAAATTCATGAACACACATAATAAATATCAGTTGTTTACTTTACGTAATCTATGTAAAGTGTGTTGACGCCATCAGCACCGCAAGATGGTTGTATTACGGAGAGAACGCAGGTAACGTAAGTTACTCAAAAATTCTCGAATGCATTGAATATCAATGGCTTCAGGCGTCTTTCAGGACGCCTGAACTTGACAAGGAACTCCGAGTGCCAAACTCGAAACGTACAGAAAAACTTCAAATCATGCTTGATGATGAAGAGTTAAAAGTCATCGATGACTGGCGGTTTGATCATCGTATGCCGACACGTGCGGCCGCAATTCGCGAATTGATCCGTCGCGGGCTTGTTTCCGAAGATGTCGAAGCCCCCGATACCGAGGGCAAAACCACCACCGATTTCCGTGTCGAACCGCAATAGTTTCGAAAAATAGCCCCAGAAAAAAAGCCCGGTCAATTAAGCCGGGCTTTTTTCTGGCTATGTTCAATCATCTTTTTTGATCGAACAAGAACCACCTTTCGAGCTTTCCCCGGTAAAAATCCGCGCGACCCCGGCACCAAATCCAAGCACCAACACCCAAAGCCCGTAATAGCGCAAAGCACGCGATATGCTGATCGCAATTAAAAACAACCAAAACGGATATGCCGTTGCGCCCGCGGCAAGGGCAGCAAGCTGCATTGGAACCGGTGTGATGCTGATTGCAAAAACCACCCAAAAGCCGCCTGCCTGAAACTTCTGTTCGACTTCGTGAAAGACATCGCCCCCACCGACAAGATCAATCAGTGGGCGGGCAAGTTCATCAAACAGCCCAAAAGCCAAAAAATACAGAAATACCGCCCCCGCGATACTGCCGATCAATGTGACGGACGCCACCATCAATCCACGCTGGCGCGAAGCCGCCATCACCGGGGCAATCAGGACTTCAATCGGAACGGGAATGATGGTTGTCTCAAGAAATGATGCAATCCCGATCCCGCCAAGCCCCTTGCGCCCGGTGGCCAGTCTTTCAAGCCGTTGCTGCCATATTTTCCAAAACGTACGCACAGAACACCCACCATATATGTCATCACGTTTGAAATGCCCGGTTTCGGTTTGCATGTTTGCCTTTTAAAATGCGATCAAACACACAGCGGCCCGCCCAAAATGGGCGGGCCGCTGACACCCGGAACATCACTTCACCGAATTAAGGTTGTGATGTCTTATTCGGTGGCATGATCATCCGAGAGAGCTTTTTCGGCATTATTTATGGCCTCAAGAGTACTTGCCTTGACGTTTTCCCACGTATCAGCGGATGCGTCCTGGGCATCTTCAAATGCCTCGCTCAGATTTTCGCTGGCGCCATCCCAGGCATTGGAAAGCTCATCAACAGCATCCTCGCTGTCTTCGTTGACCTGCGCGGACATTTCGTCATATTTCTCACCAAGCTGGTCGGATTTTTTCTCGACCCATGCCAAGAATTCGTTTTTCTGTTCATAGGTATATTCTTTGGCCTCGTCATATTTTTCCGCGGCCTTGTTACCCATTTTTTTGGCGTCCGATTTCATTGCGTCGTCGGTTGCCATGGTACCGGTCTGATCGGGGTTTGTTTGCCCGTCGGCATAAGCCGGTGCAGTCACCGCAACAGACATCATAATAGTACCAGCCATCAGAACAGTTTTATTAAGCATCACAACCTCCTAGTTCGTGAACAACAGCCCTTTTTCTTTGGCGCTGCTTATAACCACAAACGGATAGCGCAAAAGAATGTTCCAATTATGTTGATTTTAATTACTGGAACTTTTGTTTTTTACCGACGTTTCAAGGGCAAGCGTTTCGGACATAAACGATGACCTGATACGAATACACGATCGGGATCACGGTACCGGGACGCGAAACAAAGACAGGAGTTCTCAAATGGCACAGAGCAAAATGCAGAACATCGCAAAAGAGTTCCCGGTAAAAACCGGCGTAGACCGCAAGGACCGCCGCGAATTGGCCAAAATGCTGACCAAGATCATTGGTTCATCGCACGTATTATATGCCAAAACGCGTGGCGTTCACTGGAACGTTGTCGGCCCGGCGTTTTATTCGCTGCATAAAATGACCGAAGAACAATACGAGGACCTGAACGAAGCAATTGACGAAATGGCAGAACGCATTCGCGCAATCGGCTTTCAGGCCCCGACCGGCCTTTCGGAAATGATGAACCATTCCGTAATTGCCGATCAGACCAAGCTTCTGCCGGCCAATGACATGGTCAAGGAACTGGTCGAGGATCATGACAAATTATCGCGCTTGTTGCGTGACGGTGTGGCCGAAGCCGATGACGCCGATGACGTCAAGACCGCCGACCTTCTGACCGAACGTCTGGGCGTTCACGAAGAAGCTGCATGGATGTTGCGCGCCACCATTTCCTAAAACCTGACAGGGCAAAACCGGCATCAAATTACTGCCGGTTTTGCGTCGCAATCTTGCCGTTCTGATCCATTACCCTGACAGGCAAGACTTCCCGATCACCCCCGACGGAGGCATTCAGGTGAAATCAACTGATCTGAGCGGCAAGGTTTGCATCCTTTTAACACGGCACAAGATGCCCGACGAATGGCGCAATAATGGTGCTGAACCATTGCGCGCCGTCTTTGAAGATGCCGGTTACACCGCCGAACTTGAATTATGCGACGATCCGGGTGCCATCAACGCATATATCGAAACGGCCTGTGTGCCGGGCGATGTTGTTGCGATTGGCGGCGGCGACGGCACGATCAATGCCGTAATTGATACCGTGATCAAGGCAGGCGTGATCATGATCCCCCTGCCACTTGGCACGGCAAATGACTTTGCGCGCAGTCTTTATATCCCTGACGATATCCTGATGGCGGCACGTGCAGCCATCAACGGCCAAATCGCGATGCTTGATATCGGGCGGGTCAATGGGCAAAGCTTTGTTAACGCCGCCAGCATCGGCGTTCCGGCCGATGCCCGCAAACGCATTGACCCCGATCTTAAGCGTTGGACCGGTGCCATCAGTTATGCGGTTGCCAATTGGCAAAGCTGGCACGAAATGAAGCCGCTTGATCTTACCGTCACTTGCGGCAATGCATCACCACAGGATTTAAAGCTGCGCCAATTGACCGTAACCAATGGCCAGTATTTTGGCGGTGGATTACGTCCACGTGAAAACAAGCGCCTTGATGACGGCAAGCTACATATGTTTGCGATTCAGGCCGATGTCGACACCCTTTCGGGGATGGATATTGCCGCCGAACTACTATTTGGGTCGGTTGACGACAGCCGTTATGCCATCTCGCGCGAGTGTGATCGCATTCAGGTCGACGGGGCAAAGGGGGAACCCATTCTGGCAGATGGTGAAATTATCGGTGAACTACCCGCCTGTTTTGAGTTGGAAGCAAAAGTTCTTCCGGTATTTGCCCCCAAAGCCTTTCAGAATGAAACGGATAAAACCGGCTTGTTCGACGGACATCAAATCGTCAATGACATTACCCTTGATGCGGTTGGGCTATCATTTAGGCTGTATGCAGTTTATCCGATGGCAAGCGACAGTCAGCTAAAATCAATCTGTCATGACGCGGCAAACCATCTGCGCGATATCAATCGACGGCTTGAGCTGGCATTGCGTCCTTATGGCTTGCCAACATCATCCCTCGATCCGGATTTACAAAGCCTTGAACAGCTTCGCGACCGGGCGATGTCTTGGATGCTAAGCGATGCCGATCAACGCCTTGCCCGTGGTTTATTGACCCAGTCTGGTCAAATTGCAGCGGCATTAGAAAATTGCCCGATGGACAAAATACCAGACGATATTTCGCAGCCCCTATCAGACATGCTGGCATTAATTGCGGATATGGAAAAACGACTGGAAACCATCGAGACATAATGTAAAAGGCGGGAAAACCTGCCTTTTACATATTCTATCAGCCGTTTTCCCGTCTCAACCTTCCCGGCCAGCAAGGCCGTTGGCAAAAGATTGGGCTTCGAACGAGCGCAGGCAATGTAATCACGTTCAAGCCACCGACTCCGGACACTTGCAGAGCCTCAGAACTTGCTTTTGCTGATAGCTTAAACTTCTAGGCCGTCACCCTACGAACTAAAGCTTTCTCAATGATGTCAGTATGTTCGGTGCCCCACTCGCACAAGGGGATCAAAGCGTCTGCCAGCGTAAAACCAAATGGCGACAGCTCGTAAACCACGCGAGGTGGAATTTCCTTGTAGTCCGTTCGCACCACAATACCGTCCACCTCAAGTTCCTTGAGTTGCTGAATCAACATTTTGTCACTCACCCCGCGTACACAGCGCTTTAGCTCGCCGTAACGTTTGGGATCTTTGGCAAGGAAGAACAAAATCAAGGGTTTCCATTTCCCTGAAACCACACGAAGGGCGGCATCAAGACCACAGATGAAGGGCGTGGTTGAAGAACGAACTGTTGACATAACCATACTTACCAAAAGGTGCATACTTGTTAAAAAGTATGTCGAATCGTATCGTTGGTCAACCCTAATGAAGGAAACCAGTGATATGACCAAACTTACAGGAAAGATCGCCCTGATCACGGGCGGAGCAAGCGGTATCGGCCTCGCCTCGGCAAAGCGTTTCGTCGCGGAAGGTGCTTTCGTCTATATATCCGGGCGACGCAAAGATATCCTTGATGCCGCCGTAACAGAAATCGGATCAAATGTTCGCGGCATTCAGGCAGACATCACCAACGCTGATGATCTCGACCGCCTGATAGATACGATCAAGGCCGAAAAGGGACATTTGGACATTCTATTTGCAAATGCAGGCGTCGGTGAATTTACCCCACTCGGAAAAATTACATCCGAACATTATGATTACACCTTCAATATCAACGTCAAAGGCACACTCTTCACCGTTCAGAAAGCCTTACCGTTACTCAGACCTGGCAGCTCAATCATCCTGACAGGCTCAACCGTTGGCGTAATGGGAACCCCCGCGATGAGTGTTTACAGTGCATCGAAGGCAGCCGTGCGCAATCTTGCTCGAAGCTGGGCACAGGATCTTCGGGGAACTTCAATCCGGGTGAACGTCCTAAGTCCAGGAGCGACAAAAACCGACAAGGTTATAGAGCTTCTAAACCCGGAAATGCTTGAAAGCCTCGCCAAAGGCGCCCCGCTTGATCGCGTCGGCGACCCAACAGAAACAGCCGCTGTCGCAGCGTTTCTTGCCTCTGATGACAGCAGCTTCATGACGGGAAGTGAAGTCTTCGTCGATGGTGGCTACGCACAAGTTTAGTGTTTGAGGAGCGATTTTCCGTTGATGAGGATCGCTCCTCAATTATTTTGAGAGTGGGAAACCACACCGTTGAACCTCAAAATAGCCTGGCCTCAACTGAGCACGATCTTAGGACGCTAGCCGTAACTCAAGCTGTTTTAATCTTCAAGCCCGGCAAGGCTGCGGGCAAAGGATTTGGCTTCGAACGGACGAAGGTCTTCGGCACTTTCGCCAACGCCAATGGCGTGAACCGGTTTGGCAAATTTTTCAGCCAATGCAACAACAACACCGCCCTTGGCGGTACCGTCAAGCTTGGTCACGATCAGCCCCGTAATATCGGTCGCCTGGGAAAAGACTTCGACCTGTGAATGGGCGTTCTGACCGGTGGTGGCATCAAGCACCAGCAAGGTGTCATGCGGGGCGGTTTCATCGCGCTTGTGGATCACACGGACGATCTTTTTCAGCTCATCCATCAGATGGGCCTTATTCTGCAAACGACCGGCGGTATCAATCAGCAAAAGGTCATAACCTTCGCGCTGGGCCTGATCAATGGCATCAAAGGCCAATCCGGCAGCATCCGCACCGGCATCACGTGCGATAACCGGGCAACCGGTCCGTTCGCCCCAAACTTTAAGCTGTTCGACCGCAGCCGCGCGGAATGTATCGCCCGCCGCCATCATGACCTTTAGTCCCTGATCACGATAGGTTTTGGCAAGCTTGCCAATCGTGGTGGTCTTGCCCGATCCATTGACCCCGACAACCAGAACCACATGCGGCTTCTTGCCCGGATCGATGACCAGCGGCTTTGCCACCGGCTCAAGGATCTTGGCGACTTCGTCAGCGATGAATTCTTGAATTTCTGCGCTATCGACTTCTTTGTCGAAACGGGTTTTAGCAAGCTCGGCACTAAGTTTGGCCGCCGTTGCAACACCAAGATCGGATGTGATCAGAAGATCTTCGAATTCTTCCAGCGCCTCGTCATCAAGACGGCGCTTGGTAAAGATATCGGCAATCCCGGTGGTCAGCTTCGAGGAGGACCGTTTCAACCCGTCTTTCAGTCGGGCAAACCAGTTTCTTTTCCCCTCTTCACTCATCCCGCAAGCTCCGCTTTCAATTTTCCGTCTTCAAGGCCAATAACCTTGGCCTTTGCAATTGTGCCCGGTTCTATCACGCGATCCAGCAGAACGGGAGCAAAATGCTCGGTGTGGCCGGTATTTTCCTTTTCCACCAAAACATTCTCGATCAAGCCGATGCGTGATTTCAGGAAATTGCTTAATTGTATTTCACCGGCATCGCGCAGCGCCCCGGCGCGTTCCTTGCGGATGTCCTTGGCCACCTGTGGCATACGCGCCGCTGGCGTCCCCGGACGCGATGAATAAGGAAAGACATGCAGGTAAATCAAACCGCATTCATCCACCAGACGCAGGGTGTTTTCCGCCATTTCATCGGTCTCGGTCGGGAAACCGGCAATGATATCGGCGCCAAATGTCACATCAGACCGAAGACCGCGCACTTTTTCACAGAAATCGATAACATCCTGACGCAGATGGCGACGTTTCATGCGTTTCAGCACCATATCGTCACCGGCCTGCAAACTGATGTGCATATGCGGCATCAGGCGTGGTTCGATGGCGATCAGACGAAAGATATCATCATCGACTTCGACCGGATCAACCGATGAAATGCGCAAACGCGGCAATTCCGGTACCTGTGCCAGCAGGCGACGTGTCATCTGGCCCAGTGTCGGCTTCCCCGGCAGGTCATGACCATAAGATGTGATATCCACCCCGGTCAGGACAACTTCACCATAACCATTGGCAACCAGTTCTCGGACCTGGGTGACAATCTCACCCATCGGGACACTGCGTGAATTGCCACGGCCAAACGGGATGATGCAAAACGTACAACGGTGATCACAGCCATTCTGGACTTGAACAAAAGCACGCGCGCGGCCTTCAAATCCCGACACCAGATGACTTGCAGTTTCTTCGACCGACATGATGTCATTGACCACAACACGCTCGTGCTCCGGCATCAGGAAGGTTTCAGCCTTCATCTTGCTGTCATTGCCAAAGATACGGTCGATTTCAGGCATCTTGGCAAATTTGTCAGGATTGACCTGAACCGCACAGCCGGTCACAAAAATCTTGGCATCGGGGTTTTCGCGACGCAGGCGTCGGATGCTTTGGCGCGCCTGACGTTCGGCCTCGGTCGTGACGGCACATGTATTGATAATGATCGCATCATCAAGACCGGCATTTTTGGCATGGTCGCGCATCACCTCTGATTCATAGGTGTTCAGGCGACAACCAAATGTTACGACGCGCGGCTCTTTCATGCTCGCCCTTTTGCTATCCGGAAAACGTTTCCGCAGGCGCGGCCCGATGATTTGCCTGCTGCCATTACGGAATGCCCGGCAAGGCCAATCACCTTGTCGAGCGCTGGTTACATACGCTTTTAGCCATTTTAATGCAAGCCCACCGGCTTCATAGCTCGCATGCAGTGAAAGCGGCGATTGCACCAAAGAACAGCATAGGGAAATTATATAGCAGCGAAAATACGATCCTGCCGCTTAGTGTTGCATGGTTTCATCATGCTAACACCATTGCGATACAATAACGCAAGTCATAGACCTGCGACAAGTTGTGAGAGCGCAAGGCAGTAACGGCTACCTCGACATAATCCTAATTTTTTGAAACCAAAGACGCGCCGTTATCATAACACCTGCGCCACATGCGTGGATTGCACTATGTTATCGAAAATGGATTCAACAGCAGAACGCAATCAAACGACTGTTTTTGGGGGATATGCCGGGGTTAGCTCCCCCGGATCATTGTCCCTGCCCCACGCTCGGTGAACAGTTCAAGCAAGACCGCATGCGGTGCACGGCCATCGACAATTACCGCGGCCTCAACCCCGTTGCGAACCGCATCCATACAGGTTTCGGTTTTCGGAATCATACCGCCCGAAATCGTGCCGTCGGCAATCATTGCGTTGATACTGTCGATATCGGCGTCACGCACCAGCTTCTTTTCTCCGTCAAGGATACCCTTGACGTCGGTCAGCATATAAAGGCGACGGGCACCAACAGCCTTTGCAATCGCACCGGCAGCCGTATCAGCATTGATATTATATGTCTGACCATCATCACCAACCCCGATGGGGGCAATTACCGGAATAATATCGGTATTGGTGAAACAGCTCAGCACATGCGGATTGACTTCAATCGGTTCACCGACGAAACCAAGATCAAGCACTTTTTCGATATTGCTTTCCGGGTCGCGCTTGGTGCGCTGTAATTTCCGGGCCTTGATCAAATGCGCATCCTTGCCGCAAAGACCAACGCTAACGCCGCCTGCCCGGTTGATATTCGAAACGATTTCCTTGTTGATCTTGCCCGCCAGAACCATCTCGACCACATCGATTGTCTGTTGATCGGTTACACGCAGACCATCAACAAATTCCGACTGGATGTTAAGCTGCTGAAGCATCTGGCCAATCTGAGGACCGCCGCCATGAACAACAATCGGGTTCATGCCAACTTGCTTTAAAAGAACCATATCCTGGGCAAACAGACGCGCCAATTCCGGATCACCCATGGCATGGCCGCCATACTTGACCACAATCGTCTGCCCGTTATAGCGCCGCATATAGGGAAGAGCTTCGGACAAAACCTTTGCGCGCGCCAATGTCCTATAGGCATTGGACTCCGAGTTTTCTTCCTCAGAACGGATTTCTTCGTTCATCTCTTTTCCCCAATCGTTATACGAGCGCTGTCGGGTTATTATAGCAACATTGCGATCTCTGCGCGAAGCGCCTCAAGTCCGGTGCTTTTTTCGCTTGATGTTGCAAAAAGCTTCGTCAGGGCGGCAGGATGTTTTTTCACCCCTTCGACCACTTCACGAATACGCTTTTCCATCTGACCTTTTTTAAGCTTGTCTGCCTTGGTCAAAACGATCTGATAAGACACAGCGGACTCATCAAGCATCTTCATCATTTCAAGATCGGCTTTCATAAAGCCGTGCCGGGAATCGATCAAAACAAACACACGACGAAGCGTCACACGCCCGCGCAGATATTGTTTGATCACCCCCTGCCAGGTCTCGACGATATCCTTGGGCGCCTGGGCAAAACCGTAGCCCGGCAAATCCACAATATTAAGCGCACCATCAAGATCGAAATAGTTCAACTGCTGGGTTCGACCGGGCGTGTTCGATGTCCGCGCCATATCCTTGCGGCCGGTCACGGCATTAAACAGGCTCGATTTCCCGACATTGGACCGACCCGCAAAGCAGATCTCGATTTTGTTTTCGGGCGGCAACTGTTCTAGGTTTGCAACACCCAACATGAAGGTAACCGGGCGGGAAAACAGTTTCCGCCCGGCTTCGATCTGTGCCGATTCAAATGTCGGAATTGCAGTTGCCGATGGCAATTTTTCTTCAGTCATTGTCGTTCCTTGAACCCCGCACAGGCGTTAAAACGCCCTGCGGGGAGGAGATGGGGGGATTAAACCCCCATCTTGTACATAATATAGCGCTGCTGCATGATCGACAGCGTGTTGTTCCATGCCCAATAGATCACAAGACCTGCCGGGAAGCTTGCCAGCATGAACGTAAAGATCAGTGGCAAGAACATCATAATCTTCGCCTGAGTCGGATCAGCCGGCGCCGGGTTCAGTTTCTGCTGCAGGAACATGGTGATTCCCATTATCAGCGGCCATACACCGATCATCAACATCTGCGGCGGATCAAACGGGATCAAACCAAACAGATTAAACAGCGACGTCGGATCCGGTGCCGAAAGGTCCTGAATCCAGCCAAAGAACGGTGCATGACGCATTTCGATGTTCACGAACAGCACTTTGTAAAGCGCAAAGAACACCGGAATCTGAACCACAATCGGCAGGCAACCCGAAGCCGGGTTAATTTTCTCGCGCTTGTAAAGCGCCATCATTTCCTGCTGCTGACGCTGACGATCATCCTTGAACTGCTCGCGCATCTTGGTGATCTGCGGCTGCAGCTTTTTCATCGCACTCATGGATTTGTACGATTTATTCGCCAGCGGGAACATCACGGCCTTTACCAGAACGGTAAAGATCAGGATGGATACGCCAAAGTTGCCAACCAGATGGTTCAGCCACTGCAAGAACAGGAAGAACGGTTTGGTCAGGAAGTAGAACCAGCCGAAATCAATTGCGAGATCGAAATTCGTAATCCCGAATTCATTGGCGTACTGATCCAGTACCGAGACTTCCTTGGCACCGGCAAACAAACGGGTTTCAGATGCCGCTTCGGCACCGACAGCAACCGTACGTGCCGCACCAAGATAGTCGGTCTGGAATTTGTCCGCATTATCTGCAACATGATGGCTAAAACGTGTCGTCAGCTCTTCATCCGAAGACGGTGCCAGCGCAACCAGCCAGTATTTGTCGGTAAAGCCAAGCCAGCCGCCGGTGGTTTTTTTCTCGACGTCACCATCCTCGACCAGATCCTGGTACTTCATTTCGGTCAGTGTGCCGTCGATCACGCCCAGCGGACCTTCGTGCAGAATATAGAAACCTGCGGTCTTTGGCTCCCCCTTGCGCGAGATCAGGCCGTACGGATACAGCGTAACATCCGAACCACCGTCGTTTTTCACCGACTGCTTGATCGAGAACATGAAGTTCTCGTCAATCGAAATTTCGCGTTTAAAGGTCAGGCCATTGCCGTTGTCCCAGCTCAGCGTCACCGGTGTTGCCGGCGTCAACTCGTTGGAACTTGCGGTCCAGCGGGTATCGCTGTTTGGAACACCAACGGTCTTATCCGCAGCAACCCAGCCAAATTCAGCGAAATACGCATTATCGCTGCCGGTCGGGTTCAAAACATGGATCAGCGGGCTGTTGGGTTCTTCAGTCTCACGGTAATCTTGAAGCTGAATGTCATCAATCATGCCGCCAACCAGACGAATCGAACCTTCGACACGCGGGGTTTCGATCTTGATACGCGGGGATTTGGCCAGCGCATCATCGCGATTGACAACCGGTGCAGCAAGTTGCTGCTGCCCACCGGGCACGCTTGGCGCATTCGACGCCGCCTGCGGGGTGTTGGTGCCGTTCACGTCAAGCTGTTCGCGAACCTGCGCTTCCTGAACCTGAGGATCAGGTTCAGGCGCAAAAAAGAATTGGAACCCGACAAGGATCACGACCGAAGCAGCAATCGCAATCCACAGGTTACGTTGTTCGTTCATCGCCTCTTTCCGCTTTCGTCCGGCGGCGCAGCACGCCTGACCGGTATTCTATTTACATGACGAAAGCGCCGTAATCCGGGGATTATGATCCTCCGACGGCGCTTTATTTTGTTCACAGCCACATCCGGGCACGGGATCATAACCATGACCACCCCATGGATGGCAACGCATTATCCGTTTAAAACCCATCCAGCCGCCTTTTATTGCCCCATGACGGGCAAGGGCCTCCATCATATAAGCCGAACAGGTCGGCTGATATCTGCAGGACCACCCGATATAGGGCGATAAAAAGAGCTGGTAGCCGCGAACAGCGAATTGAAGAAGGCGTGCCAAGAGGCCCACATCTGAACCGGGAAGATTACTCATTTCACCGAGTCTCCTGCCTTTGGTGCAGTACCGGATCGCGAACCGCGTCCCTTGCGGAAACGCGCGTTATCGACGGCAGAGGGTTTGGCATCCGGAATACGGCGCAGGGCAAATCGCATATCATCGACCAGTTTTTCAAATTCACGGTCAATGGTTTGGCTTCGACCAATCACGACATAATCCCAACCGGGCAATGCCATTTCGATCATCAGTTGATCTGCCACAGCACGCAAACGCCGTCGAACGCGATTGCGAACGACGGCTTTTCCCACCTTTTTGGTGACAGTGAAGCCGACTCGGGCGAGTCGATTTTCACCGGCGTATTCTGTGTCCGGTTTGATCCCGGGACGCGGTGCGCCTTGAAGGATCAATCCTTGTGTAACCCATTTCCGGCGGGTGCCTGCAACGCGAAGAAATTCTGCGCGCTTTTTCAAGCGTTCCACCGAAACGGTCACAACATTAGGCCGACAGACGCTTGCGGCCCTTGGCGCGGCGTGCGGTTAGCACACGGCGGCCACCGACGGTCGCGCTGCGGGAACGGAAGCCGTGGCGGCGTTTCCGTACGAGTTTGCTTGGCTGGTAGGTGCGCTTCACTGCACTTACTCCGTTCTAAAAGGTAATCCGATAAAATTCGAGGTCCGCTGTATAGGACTTCACACCATAGCTGTCAATCGCGACAGGGTGATTTCCCCCAGAAAACCGGCAATGTCGTCAAGATTGCGTCCCGACGGCATCCAAATCGTCTTTTCGTCACCACTCGATACGTTCGACATTGGAAAATGTCAACTCGCTTCCATCAGAAAACACAATGGTTCCCGACGAATCGGTGGAAAGTTCCATATAGTTGCTTTTTGATTTCGTTATGCTGCCCTCATCCAGAATCAAGGTCCAATCACTCGAATCGATATTGTTCCCGGTGGTGCTGTGCAACTCGATCACATCCGAGGTCCAACCACTTGCACCGCCGTCCACGTGATCTGATCCATCGCCCATATTAAAGATAAACAAGTCCGATCCGCCGCCGCCGTAAAGCTGGTCATCGCCGGCACCGCCGATCAAAGTGTCGTCATCATCCCCGCCCAACAGCATATCGTTGCCATCGCCGCCAAGTAGCGTGTCACGCCCGTCACCGCCTTGCAGGGTATCATTACCATCTTCGCCATAAAGCCGATCATTATCACCGCCCCCATCGATTGTATCGTCACCCGAACCGCCATAAAGCGTATCGCGACCCCAACCGGTGGTCAGCGTATCGTTACCCGCACCGCCATCAAAATAGTTGTTACCACCATCGGCAGCCAGGATGTCATTCCCATCACCGCCCAGGAAGGTGTCATTGCCCCATCCGCCATGGATGGAGTCGTTACCACCTTCACCCCAAACAGTGTTGTCACCGCTACCGGCATCTATGCGGTCATTTCCGCCGCCAGCTGCGATTGTATCGTTTCCGTCGCCTGCGGTGATGCTGTCATCACCGCTGCCGGTATAGATCCTGTTGCGGCCCTCGCCACCGGTTACCGTGTTATTGCCATCCCCGGCACTGATATAGTCATCGTCACTGCCGACACTGATGGTGTCGTTACCAGTACCAGTCCAAACCTTGTTATCGCCTTCACCGGCACTGACGATGTTATCGCCATCGCCGCCGACAATGGTGTCCCGGCCACTGCCGCTATTGATCGTGTCATTCCCGGCACCTGTCTGGACGGTATTATTGCCTTCATTGGCGTAAACGATGTTATCCCCACCACTGGCATAGATCTTGTCATCACCACTGCCGGCGGTGACATAATCGTTTCCTTCACCGGCATAGATGGTGTTTCGCCCCTCGCCGCCATGAACGATGTCATTGCCAGCACCGGCATCAATATAATCGTTCCCACCATCGCCGGTAATGCTGTCATTCCCGGCACCGGCATAAACAACATCATCGCCGTTCCCGGCCCAGATCGTATCATTACCTGCATTGGTCGAGATGGT
This sequence comes from Thalassospira alkalitolerans, assembly GCF_002115745.1. Taxonomy (GTDB): domain Bacteria; phylum Pseudomonadota; class Alphaproteobacteria; order Rhodospirillales; family Thalassospiraceae; genus Thalassospira; species Thalassospira alkalitolerans. The sequence goes on along the minus strand of NZ_JFKB01000020.1, from coordinate 4,721 downwards.
GTCATTCCCACCCCCGGCCCCAACCGTATCGTCACCCGAACCGGTCACGAAGGTTTCGCTCCAATCGCGCCCCCATTTGACTTCGCCGGGGTCAACGACTTCCTTCTCAATCGTGACTTCCAGAATCGCTGTCGTACTCGCCGTATCCGAACCATCACGCGACTGTGCCGATACGACCAGTTCGAATGTACCGAAATAGTTACTTGCCGGGGACAAGGTCAAACCGGCCAGCTGAGCGACACTGAGCGTCCAGGTACCGTTGCAGTTATCCGTTCCGGCCGACAGACGGGCACCGCTAGGCACACCGGAAATGGTCACCGTCAGGGTCTCGCTGCTATCGGTCAGACCGGCATCGATATCAAGTGCAACCGCGTTGCCCATATCCGCATTTACATCGTCAACATCAAGTGTCGGCGCATCGGCCACACCCGCAACGGCCACAGTAATGGTATCGCTAACTGATGCGCTGTCATCGCCATCATGTGACGTCACCTTAACGGTCAGATCAAAGCTGCCGCTATAATCGTCGCTTGGGGTGATGCTTAATCCGTCAAGGTCGCCAGCATCCAGCGTCCATGTGCCATCACCATTGTTCGTACCAGACGACAGGACCGCACCGTCGGGAACACCACTGATCGTGACGGACATTGTTTCGCTATTGTCAGACAAGCTGGCATCAATATCGAGGCTGATCGCCGAGTCCTCTTGGCCCGAAACGTCCGAAACACTCAAGGACGGGGTATCGGCGACCGCGCTGATATCTACATTGACCACCTGACTGATCGACGTCGTTTGACCACCGACACTCGACGTTGCCGTCACGCTCAGATCAAATGCACCACTGAAATCATCCGCAGGCGTAATCGTCAGACCATCCAGATTGGCCGCTGCCAATGTCCATGTCCCATCGCCATTATTGGTCCCGGCAGACAGGGTTGCACCATCGGGAACGCCCGAAATCACGATACTTAGCGTCGCAAGTCCACCGGGCAGACCAGACAAACCAGCATCGATATCAAGTGCAATCGCACCACTGTCTTCGACACCGGTAGCGTCACTGACGGTCAGGACCGGTGTTGCTGTGGCTGACGGGTTATAAATTTCACCATCGACATAGATTTCAAGTCTTTCGACATTGTCGACTTCAATACCAAGCGCATCAAGCCGCAGGTTATCATTATGACAACCACCGGAACCGACATGAGACTTAAGGTCCTGCAAGGCTTCAAACACACCTTCGGCCGCCAACTGTTCCGACGTCAGATACAGTTTCAGCGTATCAGTCCCTGAACCGCCATCAATAACGCCCGTACCTTCGGCTGTCAGGTCAACGCTATAGCGAATTTCATCGTTATTGCCCTCGCCATACAGCTTGTCATCGCCCGATCCGATCAGGATATCGTCGGAACTGCCGCCATAAAGCGTATCAGTGCCTTCACCACCATCTAGCGTGTCGGCGCCACTCCCCCCCATGATCGTATCGTCACCGGTACCGCCGAAAATACTATCGTTCCAGCTACCGCCATCAATATAGTCGTCCCCGGCCCCAGCATTGATGGTGTCCCGGCCGCTCCCGCCATAAATGGTATCGTCTCCGGCCCCGGACGAAATCGTGTCCTTGTCGTTGCGCCCGCTGATATAATCATCACCGTCACCGGTCGTAATCTCATCCCTGCCATTAGTCCCGATGACCGTCTGGCCTTCTGTTTCACTAATCTCAACCGTCAGGCTTTGTGAAACGCTTTGGCTATCGCTGCCATCGGTTGCTGTTGCGGTTACCGTCAAGTTAAACGACCCGCTAAAGTCATCAACAGGCGTGATCGTCAGACCTTCAAGCTGATCGGCGTTTAACGTCCAACTGCCGTCACCATTATCAGTCCCGCCCGACAGGGTTGCCCCGCTTGGAACGCCACTGATCGTGACAGAAAGAACTTCGCTGGCATCAGTCAGGGACGCATCAATATCAAGCGCAACCGCTTGACCTTCTGCACCCGACGCTCCGGAAACCTCAAGCAAGGGTAAATCTGCAACGGCAGCAACATCGACCATCACCGTGTCAGAAACCGTCGCAATATCAATACCATCACGCGATGTCGCTGTAATATCGACATCAAAACTGCCGCTAAAGTTTTCAGGCGGCGTGATGGTCAATCCCGCCAGATCACTCGTCGTCAGCGTCCAGGTCCCATCACCATTATCCGTCCCGGCAGACAAGGTTGCCCCGTCTGGAACGCCAGAGATCGTGACGGTCAGAACTTCGGAGCTATCTGTAAGACTTGCGTCAATATCAAGCGCAATGGCTTTATCTTCTTTGCCAGAAGCATCCGCCACATCCAGCGTTGGCGTATCGGCAACACCGGCAACATCAACCGTGATGCTATCACTCATCGTTGCAACATCGCTGCCATCAGCCGATTGCGCCGTCACACCGAGATCAAACGATCCGCTGAAGTCATCGGCAGGTGTAATCGTCAGACCTTCAAGGTCAGCAGCAGATAGCGTCCAGGTGCCGTCACCATTATTAGTCCCGGCAGACAGGCTTGCCCCGTCCGGCACACCGGAGATCGTCACCGTCAGAACTTCGGAGCTATCCGTCAGGCCAGCATCAATGTCGAGTGCAATCGCGCTGTCTTCTTTGCCAGAAGCATCGGCAACATCAAGGGTTGGCGTATCGGCAACGCCGGTAACGCCAACCGTGATGCTATCGCTCACCGTCGCAACGTCTTCACCGTCCGCAGACTGCGCGGTGACAGCAAGATCGAACAACCCGCTGAAGTCATCGGCAGGCGTAATCGTCAGACCTTCAAGATCAGCAGCAGATAGCGTCCATGTCCCATCGCCATTATCGGTTCCGGCAGACAACGTCGCCCCATCCGGAACACCGGAAATGGTAACTGTCAGGACTTCACTGGAATCTGTCAGGTTGGCATCGATATCCAGTGCAATCGCAGAATCTTCGTTACCAGATGCATCCGAGACATTTAATGTCGGGGCATCGGCGGCGTCTTCAACGGTGATATTCTGTGTTTCAGTAACAGATTTGGTATCAGTTCCATCAGTCGCAGTAGCCGTGACAGTAAGATCAATGCTACCCCGGAAATCGGACGGAGTGGTCAGCGTCAAACCTTCCAGATCAGCTGGTGCAAGTGTCCAACTGCCATCCGAATTATGCGTCCCTGCGTTCAAGGTCGCGTCTTCAGGAACACCGGTGATGGTAATGCTGAGAGTTTCCGACCCATCTGTATCATTAAGGGCTGCATTGATGGTCACCGGATAAGCAATGCTCGCGGTTTCGGAGGACTGCACCAGATCAGAATTTCCTACCACAACGCCGTCACCAAACGAAATTGCTTCGATATGGTTTACAGTCAACATCTTGCCCGTATCGAGATCAATGATTTGGGTGTTGATAACGCCCTGATTGGCCGTGTAGTTCTGTAATGAATAGGACGTGGACGGCTTGCCAAGATACAGAACATCATCGCCAGAACCGCCATCAAGTGCGGAAGTTTGGCCAATGTCGCCATTAATCGTCAGACTGTCATTGCCATCACCCAAACGAATGTTATTGCCCAGATTGGTATCCCCGTTCAGGACGACATCATCGTTCCCGCTACCGAGATCAAACTGCTCATTCATGTTCAGATCACGGTCGATGACAAAGGTATCATCGCCATTCGTCCCATAGTGGTTCGAACCACCATTATCAACAAAATCGTTTGGTCCGGTGCCACTGTCCGTCCCAGTCGCTGTGCCCGCACCAATCGAAACGCTTAAGCTTGGAGCATCGGCAACAGCCGCAACATCAACCGTGATGCTATCGCTGACCGTCGCAACATCGCTGCCGTCAGCAGATTGAGCCGTCACACCAAGATCGAAGCTGCCAGAGAAGTCTTCAGCTGGCGTGATCTTAAGGCCGTCAAGGTCAGCACCCGACAGGCTCCAAGTGCCGTCACCATTATTGGTCCCGGCAGACAGGCTCGCCCCGTCCGGAACACCGGAGATCGTCACCCTCAGAACTTCGGAGCTGTCGGTCAGGTCCGCATCAATATCGAGCGCAATCGCAGTATCTTCTTTGCCCGAAGCATCAGCAACATCAAGCGTTGGCGTATCAGCAACACCGGCAACATCGACCGTGATGCTATCGCTCACCGTTGCAACATCGCTGCCATCGGCAGACTGCGCGGTCACGCCAAGATCAAACGATCCGCTGAAGTCATCAGCTGGTGTAATCTTAAGACCGTCAAGGTCAGAGCTCGACAGCGTCCAAGTGCCGTCGCCATTGTTGGTCCCGGCAGACAAGGTTGCTCCGTCTGGAACACCAGAGATGATCACCGTCAAGGTCTCGGAGCTGTCGGTCAGGCCAGCGTCGATATCCAAAGCAATCGCAGTATCTTCTTTGCCCGAAGCATCGGCAACATCAAGGGTTGGCGTATCGGCAACGCCCGCAACGTCAACTGTCAGCGAGCCTGTGGTGGTTGCTACATCGCTGCCATCGGCAGACTGCGCGGTAACACCAAGATCAAATGATCCGCTGAAGTCATCGGCTGGCGTGATCTTCAGACCATCAAGCTCAGAGCTCGACAGCGTCCAGGTGCCATCACCATTGTTGGTCCCGGCAGACAGGCTCGCCCCGTCTGGAACACCAGAGATGGTCACCGTCAGAACTTCGGAGCTGTCGGTCAGACCAGCATCAATATCGAGCGCAATCGCAGAATCTT
>NZ_JFKB01000002.1 GCF_002115745.1 Thalassospira alkalitolerans | reverse complement strand
TATGTTTCTGTAAAAACGTGAACCGCTCTAGAAGTTATACACCAGCCCCAAACCAAGGCTGTAAGTATAATCATCATCAATCAACGGGCTGTCGGTATAGCTATCTGGCAGCAACTTGACCCCGCCTGTCCCCATCAGCATCAGACCGTCCATGATCGGATAGGTCATCGTCAGGTCGAGATGGGGAATGAAAGCGCCATCGGCACTATAGGCGCTACGATCACTGCGAACTTCGGTGCCGCTGACACCAACATAATAATTCGCCAGCTTTTCACTTTGCCAAAGCACACCACCGCCCCAGCTAAACGTTACACCGTGTAAATCCAGTGGCAGCGTATATGTCAGATCAACTTCATGACCGTCGTGGGCATCATTGACGTCTGTCAGGTAATGCGCACCCAGTTCGCCGCGCCAAAGACGCGTTTTGAAACCAACACCGGCATCATACGCCATGTCGCGTTCCTGCATCCCGCGAAGATAACTGCTGTCATCATTATCAAAGGGCTTCATCCGAAGCGCACCGATCACGTCAAAGCTGGCAAATTCGTTCTGCCAAACTTTCACAGCAATACCATCAATCCCGACATGCAGACGTTCCGCGTCGTAAGCCAAAAGCGGCAAACCGTCTAAATCCATGCTATCAGCACCGCGATAGGGATTGCTTTCGGCCTGGCCAAATGCCCCGAACTGCCAATTCCCGCCAAGCCATGGATCGCTTGCATTGGCATCTTTCGGATTAACCTGATCGCGAAGCGTATCCCGTTTGTTTTGCTGTGCATTCGCCGACGTACTCATGACAAGCACGAGTGCCGTCGCACAAAGACCAGAACCAAACAATATCAAGCCATTGCCGATCATATTTGAAAACCGATGAAAATTCATTTTAGCTGATCACCCTGTGTGTCTGTGTGGTGCCTGACAATAGCGATCACAATTACTGCTGGCGTCCGGTTCTGTAAACTCAAACCCGGAAAACGCAATTTTGGCGTCCAAATGCGCATTCGTACCTATGAGTTCTGTGATTTGAAGAGGTTCTCATCGCGAAACGCTGTCGGCGTTTTACCGGTGATTTTCTTGAAGGCCAAATTGAAAGTCGATTTGGAATTAAAACCGACACCGGTCGCAATATCGAGGATCGTACGATCCGGGTCCTCGATCAGCTGTCGTGATGCTGCGTCAATTCGCACCGCATTAACAAAATCAAAGAAACTTTTGCCCAAATGCTGGTTCAGCACATGGGAAAGCTGATTGGGGGTCGCGCCCACAGCCGCTGCCAATTTTGGCATCGCAAGCAACGGATCAAACAACATGTCGCCTTGCGCGACAATGCGATCCAGCCGGGTGCAAATCCGTGCAATTTCATTGGGCCCGACAAGAACACGCGGCAGGTCGGGCTGTTTAACCGTTTCCTTTTCAGCCACCAGAGCCTCTTGCTCGCCGTGTGCTTCATCCCGTTCCGAAAGATCATCCCAATCTGGTTGAACAAACAACGCCGGATTGGCCGCAATGATGTGACACATCCGAAAGAAGATCAGCACAAACCCGGCTTGGACAAAAACCAGCAACCAATCACTTCTGGCGACAAAAATATCAAAAAGGTTGGTCACAGTATAGATCGTAAAGATCAGGCTCAACTCGACAAGCAGTTCAAGAACCCAACGACGCAGCACCGCTTCGTCTGCGACAAGCTGGAGTCCGGCCTGCCGTAAATAACCAATCGCAACCTGCCATATCTTGACCATGTAGATGACGAACTGCACACAGAATGCCAGTATTGTTGTCGTCAACAAAACAACCAACCAATGGGGCGCTTGCAGATCCCAGTAAATGTCGTAAAGGTCAACATCCAGCAATTGAATGTTTCCGGATGACAACTGCGTATACCGGTACCAAGAAACAGCCATCATGCAAAACATGACGGGTATGATGATTGCGAAATACCAAAACGGGTTGCGTGGCGGTCTGCCGAAAATCTCGCGAAAATAAAGATATATCGATGGCACAAATGTAAAAATGGAAGGCACAAAAATTGGTGAAAAATACAATGTTACTGCATGGGGAAACAGAACATCCAGGATGTCATCCGCAAACCCCATACATATCGTCAGGGTGAAAATGATCAACCAACGATTGGCACGAAAAGCCCGCTTGCCTTCATGGCGCAGCAACGCAATCAGAAAAATGCCCTGAACCAGCCCAACGACTGAAATCAGAATTATGATGACTTTGAATGGTTCAAGCATGGTCTGGAATCAAATTATCCGAGTTCCTGAAACAAACATTCTTAGCCGATGCCCAAAGCAGGTATCCCATATCAGGAAATGACCAAGCCGAAAAAGGCCTAGCCCGGCAACAAAGATTGCACAATGATAAATTGCGTCGCATTACAAATGGCATCCGAATGACCTAATCGCGGTGCAGAAAATCTGGTTGCTGCCATGCCCCTCCCACATCGGCAAAAAGGACACCGCAGATTTTCGCGCCAAGATATTGATTTCCAACATTTTTGCCGTAAAAATCTGCATATTTTTCAAATACCCGATTCGTTGTCTCCCAATCCCTTCCAACCCTTTGAATGTGAACCATTTCACATTTAACAAAGATACCGCCACGCCCAAAACATCGCAGGTCCGGCACCTGCCCGCCCCCTTTGCAAGCACCGGTTGAAGCGCCACCCAATCAATTGATTGCGCATATTTTTTGCAAAATTACGCACAATTCTATCAACAAACAGGCCATTTCACGCAAATTCCTACCATTTGTTTCAACTTTGTGGAATCGTCACTTGCGGATTACGCATAGCGGCCTCAGTATTTTTGCGTACGTGCTTTCAGGGAGCACGTCAAAACAAAGCAAAATGAACGAGGGAGACATTACACATGTCAGAACACGCGAAGACCGCAACCGGTCTCGTGAAGGGATTGCTTAATTCCTCGCGGGCCTTTGTGTTGGGTACAGCATTGATTGCCAGCTCGATGACCATGCTCTCAACGACCCACGCACAGGCCGAAAAAATCCTGCGCGTTGGCAATGACGGCGAACCGCAATCGATGGATCCGCATTTCATCTCGACGGTCCAGACCAGCCGTATTTCCGACGATATGTCCCTGGGTCTTCTGACCTATGGCCCGAACGGCGAACCGGTACCCGGTGCGGCGGAAAGCTGGACGGTTTCCGATGACGGGATGACCTATACCTTTAAAATTCGCGACCACAGCTGGTCGGATGGCGTTCCGGTAACCGCCGGTGATTTTGTCGCGGGCTGGAAACGTCTGCTTGACCCGGCATTGGGTGCTGAATATGCATCGCTGCTTTACATTATCGAAGGTGCCGAAGACGTCAATAGCGGCAAGAAAGGCGCGAAACTCGCAGCCACCGCGCTTGATGATAAAACCCTACAGGTCAAACTGACCGCACCGGCACCATACTTTTTGGCACAATTGACCCACCAGACCGCTTTTGCAATCCCGCAACACGCGATTGCAAAATTCGGCAAAGATTGGGTGAAACCGGAAAACATCGTTGTTAACGGCCCGTACAAACTGGTCGAATGGTTGCCGAACGTTCACACCAAACTGGTCAAGAACGAAAAATTCTATGACGCTGCGAATGTCAAAATCGACGAAGTAATCTATTACGCCTACGAAGACCGCACCGCGATGCAGAACCGCTTTCGTGCCGGTGAACTTGACGTTGCGCGTGACATTGCATCTGAACAGATTTCCTGGCTGCGCGACAATCTGGCCGACAGCCTGCGCATCGCGCCCTATGCCGGTATCTATTACTATGCCATCCGCACCGACAAAGAAAAATTCAAGGATGTCCGCGTGCGCAAGGCATTGTCGATGGCAATCAACCGCGAAGCCATCACGGATTCTGTACTGAAAACCGGTGAACTTCCGGCCTATTCATTTGTCCCGCCGGGAACCGGCAACTATGCCGAACCGGCCTATGTTTCATGGAAGAACCTGCCCTATAACGAAAAAGTCGCCGAAGCCAAAAAGCTTTTGGCGGATGCGGGTTACGGCCCGGACAATCCCCTGAAATTCACCCTTCGTTACAACACGTCGGAAAACCACAAACGCATCGCGATTGCGGCACAGAATATGTGGAAACAAATCGGCGTTGAGGCCGAACTGTTCAACACCGAAGGCAAAATCCACTATGCCGATCTGAAAGTCGGCGACTTTGAAGTCGCACGTGCCGGCTGGATTGCCGATTACAACGATGCGCAAAACTTCCTGTTCCTTGGCGAAGAACGCACCGGCCCGCTGAACTATGCCGCGTTCGACAATCCGCGCTTTAACGAATTGATGCTTGCCGCAGAAAAAGAATCAGACCTGAAAAAACGTTCAGGACTGATGAAACAGGCCGAAGCCATCATGATGGAAGCACAGCCCTATGTCCCGATTTACTACTATGTCTCGAAACAGCTGGTTTCCCCGAAAATCGAAGGCTGGATCGATAACGCCCCGGATCGCCACCTGACCCGCTGGCTCGACATTAAAGAGTAAATACCGGACCCTTGACGCAGGTTGGGCTTGTCCGGCCTGCGTCACCCCCGGCATGTCCCATGGGGATGAGAGAGAATTATGTTATCTTACGCCATTCGGCGCCTGCTGATTGCGATCCCGACTTTGTTGATCGTGATCACGGTGGCCTTTTTCATGATGCGCATTGCACCGGGCGGACCATTCGATCAGGAACGCGTCCTTCCCCCGGAAATCGAAAAGAATATCAAGGCGGCCTACGACCTCGATAAACCGCTACCCGAGCAATATGTCATCTATCTTGGCAAAATCCTGCGCGGTGATTTCGGCCCGTCCATCAAGATACGCGACTTTACCGTTGCCGAACTGATCATGGCCGGTGCGCCCGCATCGATGCAGCTTGGACTAAGCGCCATCATTCTGGCCCTTGTTTTCGGGGTCGGGTTTGGCACCTATGCCGCACTTAGGCAAAACAGTGCGGTTGATTTCATCGTCATGGGCATTGCCATGATCGGGATTGCGGTCCCGAACTTTGTCATGGCCCCGTTATTGTCGCTGGTATTTGGCTTGTATTTGTCACTTCTGCCAACGGCGGGCTGGGGTGATGGGGAGCTTAAATACAAAATCCTGCCGATCATTGCCCTTGCCCTGCCCCAAATCGCCTATATCGCGCGATTGACACGCGGATCAATGGTTGAAGTGTTGCATTCCAACTATATCCGCACCGCACGCGCCAAGGGCCTGCGTGAAAAGATTGTGGTGACGCGCCATGCCATCCGCGGCGCGCTGTTGCCGGTTGTTTCCTATCTTGGCCCGGCAACGGCGGCGGTAATGACCGGGTCGGTGGTGATCGAAAGCATCTTTGGCGCACCGGGGATCGGCACCTATTTCATCAAGGCGGCACTGAACCGGGACTACCCGCTCGTGATGGGTGTGGTGATTGTCTATGCCGTCATGATCATCCTTCTGAATTTTCTGGTCGACATGGTTTATGGCCTGCTCGATCCCAAGCTGAAGTCACGCTGATATGAGCAAAAACACAAAAACAGCGATGCTGGAAGCCGCTGGCACGCCACAGGAAATCGAAGGCAGAAGCCTTTGGCGCGATGCCCGTATTCGCCTGTTCCGCAACAAGGCCGCCGTTGGATCGATGATCATTCTTGGCATCATCACCCTGATGGCGATTTTTGCCCCGATGCTCAGCCCATTTGAATATGACCAGATTGACTGGGGATATATTCAGGAAGGCCCCAATTGGGAAAATGGCCATATTTTTGGCACCGATGGCAATGGCCGCGACCTGTTTATCCGTATTCTTTACGGGGCACGGGTGTCGCTTGCCGTCGGGTTACTGGCGACCTCGGTATCGCTGGTTATTGGTGTGACCTATGGCGCGGTTGCCGGGTATTTCGGTGGCAAGATCGACACAATCATGATGCGGTTTGTTGATGTGCTTTATTCCCTGCCCTTCATGTTCTTTGTCATCATGTTGATGGTGGTGTTTGGTCGAAACATCTTCCTGATTTTCATCGCCCTTGGCGCGGTTGAATGGTTGACCATGGCCCGTATCGTCCGCGGTCAAACCCTGTCGATCCGCCGTCGCGAATTTATCGAAGCCGCCCATGCCACCGGTGTGTCGAACTTCAAAATCATCTTTCGTCATGTAATCCCCAACGTTTTGGGTCCGGTGATTGTCTATATGACGCTGACCATCCCGCAGGTGATCCTGACCGAAAGTTTCCTGTCGTTCCTTGGCCTTGGCGTTCAGGAACCCCTGACCAGTTGGGGTGTTTTGATTTCCGAAGGGGCGAAAGTGATCGAAGCCTCAACCTGGATGCTGATTTATCCGGCGACCTTCCTGGCATTGACCCTGTTCTGTTTCAACTTCATCGGCGACGGTCTGCGCGATGCCCTTGACCCGAAGGACAGGTAAGCAACATGACAAATCATATTCTGAACGTTGAAAACCTTCGTACACGGTTTCAGACCCCCGATGGCGAGGTCGAGGCCGTCAACGATGTGAATTTCCATATCGATCCGGGTGAAACACTTGGCGTTGTCGGCGAGTCCGGATCGGGTAAAACCCAGATTTTTCTGGCCGTGATGGGCTTGCTTGCCAAAAACGGCAAGGCAACCGGAACCGTGCGATACAAGGATAGCGATATCCTTAACATTCCATCCCGGCAGCTTAACAAAATCCGCGGCGTCACAATGTCGATGATCTTTCAGGATCCGATGACATCGCTCAACCCGTTCCTGAAAATCTCGAAACAGATGACCGAGGTGCTGGTTGAACATCGCGGCATGTCCGAGGGTGACGCGCTTAAACGCGCGATCAATATGCTTGATCGTGTTGGCATTCCGGGTGCGGCCCAGCGCGTACACATGTATCCGCACGAATTTTCGGGCGGCATGCGCCAGCGCGTGATGATTGCCATGGCATTATTATGCGATCCCGAAGTCCTGATCGCCGACGAACCCACCACCGCCCTTGATGTGACGGTACAGGCCCAGATCCTTGATCTGCTGCGTGACCTTAAGAAAGACTTCAACACCGCAATCGTCATGATCACCCATGACCTTGGTGTTGTCGCGGGGCTATGTGACCGGGTGATGGTGATGTATGGCGGGCGCGTTATCGAAACCGGCACGGTACGCGATATTTTCTATGACAGCCACCATCCCTATACCGAGGGGCTTTTAAAATCGATGCCCCGTATTGATACCGCCAGTGAAGACAGCCTGTTTGCCATTCCGGGCCAGCCGCCGAACCTGCAAAACCTGCCGCAGGGATGTGCGTATCAGGAACGCTGTGATTATGTCATGGACCGGTGCCGTGCGGCGCGTCCGCCCCTGATCGGGTTTGATACGGGCCGGGCCAGTGCCTGCTTTCGGGAGGATGGCCAATGAACGCGATCGGTAAAAAGAAAGCCGTTCCCATCCTGTCGGTCCGCGACCTTAAGGTTCACTTTACCCTGTCGGGTACGGGATTGTTTGGCAAGGAACGCAAACTCAAAGCCGTTGATGGTATCAATTTCGATCTGTTCCCCGGTGAAACGCTTGGCATTGTTGGTGAATCAGGTTGCGGAAAATCCACACTTGGTCGTGCAATCCTGCAATTGATCCCGCCAACCGATGGTCAGGTGATATGGCTGGGCCGTGATATTGTCGGCGCCCCGCACAGCGCAATGCAACCGCTGCGTCGCGACCTGCAAATCATTTTCCAAGACCCGCTGGCCAGCCTTAATCCGCGCATGACCATTGGCGAAATCATCGCCGAGCCACTGGTCACGCATAAGGCCGATCTGGGCAAGGAGGAAATCAAGGCACGTGTCAAACGCATGATGGCCCGTGTTGGCCTGTTGCCGCAGATGATCAATCGATATCCGCATGAGTTTTCGGGCGGTCAGTGCCAGCGTATTGGCATTGCACGCGCGATGATCCTGGAGCCGAAACTGATCATTTGTGATGAACCAGTATCGGCCCTTGATGTGTCGATCCAGGCGCAGATCGTTAATCTGTTGCAGGAATTACAGCGCGAATTCGATCTGTCGCTGATTTTCATCAGTCATGATCTGTCGATTGTGCGCCATATCTGCCACCGCATTCTGGTGCTGTATCTGGGCAATGTCATGGAACTGGCCGATCGCGACAGCATCTATGCCGCCCCCAAACACCCCTATACCAAGGCGCTGATTTCTGCTGTTCCGATCCCGGACCCGGAAATTGAACGCAATAAGGAACGCATCGTGCTGACCGGCGATTTACCAAGCCCGACCAACCCGCCATCAGGGTGTGTATTTCGAACCCGTTGTCCGTTTGCCAAAGATGTCTGCGCAACCGATATTCCGACCGTTGATACCATCAACGATCATCATCAGGTCGCCTGCCATTTTCACGAGCGGATGTAAAAGACCAACGTCCTTTTGCACCACCAAAACTAATCGGGCCGTCTTGCGACGGCCCGATTTTCATACGCAGGGCTTAGTAATCTTCAAGATCAACCATGCTGAGAGTATCGACAACCTTTGTCCGATCCTGCCCATCCCGTTTGAAATAGACAAGCGCATAGGGAGCATCGTTTTCCAGCGCCTGCTTTAAAACCTTCTCGAAATCATCGGGGGTAATCATATCGACATCGTTAATGCGGGTAATGAAGTCACCCTTTTCAAACCCGGCCTGATCGCCCTGACCCATTTTATCCATCCGGTCGACAACAAGCCCCTTGGTTCCCTGGGGAAGGTCAAGCTTTTCCCAGGCTTTTGCATTGGCCGGAACCAAATCAAGCCCGATAACCTTTTTGCGGCCATCATCCTTATCCGTCGGGGCAAATTTTTCGTGTTCAGCCTGACGTCGGCGGCTTTTGGCTTCGTCCATATCATCAGGGATCAGGGTAAAGCTGTGATATTCCCCGTCACGCCAAACAGTAACCGTCGTTTCACCTTTGACCGATGCCGCCTGCATACGGAAATGAAGACGCGACGTTACGGTTTCCCCATTTACCGCAACAATCACATCCCCCGCGCGAATGCCCGCCGCATAAGCAGGTTCATCATCCGGGGTACGTAGGATCAACATGCCTTCGTTTTCTGACATACCCAACAAATCACCGATGCCCGGTTTGACTTCGGTATAACCAATGCCAAACCAGCCGCGCTTGATCTCGCCATCCTTCACAAGCAGATCAATAATACCCTGGGCATGTTCGGCCGGAATGGAAAAGGCCAACCCCTCGTTCCCGCCAGAACGGGTGTACAAGGCCGAGTTAACCCCAACGACCTTGCCATCCATCGACAAAAGCGGCCCACCAGAGTTCCCCTTGTTCACGGCTGTATCTGTCTGCAGATAAGGATTGTATTTGCCTTTGGACAATTCACGCTGCTTGCCGGAAATCACACCCGTGGTCAGGCTTTGATCAAAGCCATAGGGATATCCAAGGGCAAAGACCGGATCACCGATACGGATCGCGTGCGAATTCCCCCAAGATAATGGCTTTACCCCTTCGGGCATCGTCACACGCAACACGGCAAGGTCGGTCAGAAAGTCCTTGCCGACAAGTTCGGCCCGAATACGCCGACCATCTTTCAAAACAACGACAAAGCGGGCGGCATCACGAACGACATGCTCGTTGGTAACGATCAGGCCATCATGATTGATGAAAAAACCGGTCCCGGTCGCCGCATTGCGCTTCTTTTTCTGCCAATCATATTTGGGTTCTTCACCCTTTTCGCTGTCCTTGTCCTTGTCCTTTTCGCCTTTCTGCCGGTCATTGTCGTCATCATCGCGGTCACCACGCTCGCTGGGCGGAAGATAGAAATCCTCGCCATTTTCTTTTTTCTCGCGTTCTTCCTCGACGATCTCAGCATAGCTTTTCTTGATGACGTTGATACGCACAACACCAAGAGAAACCCGGCTATAGACATCGGCAAGGCTGGTATCCATTGATGCAACAGCAGGCGTTTCCGCCATTACGACCGCAGGAACAAGGGCCGTTGTCGATGCCAACATCACGGCAAACAGGGTAGCTGTCAGGGTTCTTTTCATTTTTTCGATCTCACAAGCGGGTTTTACCGGAACACAGGCACAGAAAGGCCCCCGGCGGGATTGATGCGGAAATTTTTCAATAGGCGTAAGTCAGGCCAAGCCAGACTGTCCGACCCTTGCGATAGGGGGTCGATGATGACAGCGTGTGGGCACCACCACGGTTCAGAACATTTTCAATAGATGCGTTCAGGGTCAGAACCCCGTGTTCTTCATGGATGACGTCATAATCCAGCGTCATATCCAGATCGAAACGCGCCTTGGCGTCACCATCCTCGTACAAATCATAGCTTTCCCCATCAATCGTGGTGTTGGAGCCGCTATCGGTGATGGTGGTATAGGCCATGGTATAGCGCCCCGTCAGACCGGTACGCAGACGATCATCATCAAAACTTGAAAACAGGCTGGCATTAAAAAAAATCGGTTCGTCCAGATTTCCGGTCAGAACCGATAGATCCATGCTTGATATAACCTGACCGTTATAGGCCACGTTTTCGGTCTCATCGCTGGTCACGTAATAGCTGTTATTTGACGTGCGACGTTCCGAATATTGCCCGTTGATATTGAAAACATGCCGCCCGCCAAACGGGCCCGATCCGATTTCCCGGCTCCATTCCGCCGAATAGGATGTGTAAAGGCTCGACCCTTCATTCGACAGATTATATTCGGTCGATCCACTATCGGTGCTATCACGCGAAAACTGATCACGGCCCTTTCTTTCCATCCATTTCAAACGCGTTGTCCCGCCCAAAAATGGCAATGGAAACGAAATGGCTGCGGTTTGCTCGTCAGAAAACGGGGTCTTTAGGCCAGAGCCACTAAAAGATCGTTTTACGCCCGTCGAAGACGCCGCCCAGTCATCATAAAAAATCACAGACCCCGGTGTCGTCGTCGTATCGGCGGTCCGTGTTTGTGAAACGGTTGCCGGTGTCGCATCCTGATACGCATAGCTCAGCATATTTGCCGCGTAATAACGGTTCCAGCCTGCGGTAAAGCTGATATCCCAATCAGTGTAATAAGTCGCCGTCAAGCGCGGGGCCAGATTGGTGTTACCAAGATAGGTTTCACGTTCAAGACGCGCGCCCGGGCGGACTTCAAACTCGCCAAATGGCACATCATCGAAAGTGAAGGTGTATTCATTATAAAGGGCCGCCGTCACCAGACTGACACTGCCGGAAAATGCTTCGTATTTGACGCGCCGCCGGTTGGCCTGATCGCCGTCATCGCAAAAAATGTCACCGGCAGTCCCGCAAACCACATTGGTACCAGTCGTCCGCGTGGTTGCGTAATACGCATCCTCGGACCGTTCGCGGGTTCCGCTTAGGTGATGAATATCCGTCCCCAACAAGAAGTTCCCCCCCCAAACATCACCGGTAAGGTCGGCGGTGTAACCGACATCACGCTGGGTTTGGGCAAGGTCGCCATACCAGCCGGTCACACATGTGCTGGAGTCGCAAAAGTCGGCATATTTGGAACCGGCAACAGATGTACTAACCTGACGGCGCACATTGCTTTCAGAATCGCGTGCATTTTCCGACGTGTTGTAAGACAGCTTGGTATCAAGAAACAGGTTGGAAACCCCATAACCATCATATTCGAACGGCTTTTCCAGCCCGACATACGTGGTCAGCCCATTGCCGATAATATCCATTTTGCTGTCATAGTTTTCCGACGCTTCAAATTCCTGCGCATAAGGCGCGTACACAAACTGTGTGGTTAGTGCCGTTCCGGTATCATTTTCGTATCGCAGTTTCCCAAGAACATTGTCGGCTTTGGTGTTTGTCGTCACCTGACGACCGTAATACTTGTCCCCGGCTGTTTTGGTCGTTTCCGCTGTACGCCGACCGGCGGAAACCAGCATCCCCCAATTGTCATCAAGCGGCGTACTGGCCGATGCGCTATAGAACCATTTTTCGTATTCGGGTTCTCTTGTATCGGTGTCGGGCGTCTCATCCGATTTAAGGTGATAGTCGTTCCAGTTCGAGCCGCCGCGCTTGATACTTGCACCAAAGGTCAGCTCATCCGAGGGGTCTTTAACCTTGTAATTAACCACGCCCCCCTGAAACCCGCCATATTTGGCCGACACGTTACTGTCGATGATTTCTGCTCGTTCCAAAACATTGGAATCCACATATACCGTCTGCGGGTGCAAGCCATGCAGCGTATCGGCATTGATGGAATTGTCATCGTCTTCGGGCATGTTTGAATCGTTGTAGTTCGACTCGGCACCACCAAACGAATTGATCCCGACCCCGTCGAGCCTGAAATTATTCTGATCAACCCCAGCCCCCGAGATACTTATGTTTTGCGGACGCAAATCCTGTTCGGCGACGGCAGTTGCACCTTCTTCGCCGCGTTGTCCGCTGACCACATACTGAACATTCGGGTTGGCCCGAAACAGCATATTTGGATCGCTGCTTCCTTGAACCTGCGCATCAATCATTTCCTCGCCATAGACTGTTGACCCGCTTGCTGCCCCGCTTCCCAACTGAAAGGTTGGTGTTCGGCTGGCACTTACCGAAACCGGGGCGGTAACAACTTCCCCGCCCAAAGATTGCGTCGAAAGTTTCGGCGAAATAACCAAAACACCATCGGCAACCGCAAAAGTCACGTCGGTGCCTTCAAGCATCAACAACAAGGCATTTTCGATGCTAAAACGACCGACAACCGATTGACCATTTATCGCCAGATTGGTTCCATCCTGAACCGAAAACGGAATGCCCGCCTGCTGGGATAAAAGCTCCAGCGCCCGCATCAGCGACTGGGACGGAATGTCAAAACGGTATGTCGCAACAGTCCGGGGCTGGACCGGCGTATCGACAACCGGTTTTTCCTGGGCGTGCAATGATGTCACGGGCACAGCACCAAACAATACCGAGGTTGCGACCGCACAAAACATGAAATCCTTCCACGCAACAGCCCTGCCCGTTTTCCCGATATCACGTGCAGTCGGTTTATTATGTTGTCCGGAAGTCATCATTCGGCGTTGCCCAAAAGTTATTGCGTATCACTCGCACTTATGGACGCAGGGCAAGACAGGAACCGGACAACTTTTTCCATCTTTTTTTGAAATATGAACAAAATGCGGGTGTCACCGATAAATTCAGTGCCCGGCATTTCAATATCGACAGGAAGGAATCAACGCGTCAGCAGACGATAACCAAACGGAAGGTTGATGACTTTTGCTCTGATTGTTCTGGTCAAAAGGTCCAGTGACGCCGTTGCATCGGCAACATTAAAGCGCCCTCGAATTTCCAGATCGGAAAGACGGGGATCAAGCAAAATTTCCGTGCCGCTTTGGCGGTTCACCGCATGGATCACATCAATCAGACTAGCGCCCGAAAACACGCGCCAGCCGACAAGGACCTGTTCGATACTGGCCCCGTCAAAATCGCGCAGGCGCACATCGCCGTCACCCGACACCACAACGCCATCCCCGGCATGCAAGGTTACCTCGCGCGCGGGTGGCGATTGTTGCTGTGTCACCCGAACCGTTCCCTCGGCAACGCCAACTTCACTGGTGTTGTCATCGCCGATCACGACAAAGCGTGTACCAACAACACTTACCCGGCTTTGGGGCGTTGTCACGACAAGCGGGCGATCCCGATTTGGCGCGGCCGAAATAACCACCGCCCCCTTATCAAGGGTGATGAGGCGTTCGCGCTTGGAAAATTCCCAATAAAGTTCCGTCCCGCGTGCAAGCTGCAACGTGCTGCCATCTGGCAATGCCTGGGTTACCGATGCGGTATTGGCCGCGATATAGCCCGGATGGGTACTGTGATCTGCCGGGGACAATGTTACCACCGCGACCAGAACGGCTGCACATACCGCCGCCGCCCCGGCAAATACGCTGCGCATCCGCGATCCCATTCGCCCCGTATCGCGCCTCAAAGGGCGTGCATGCGATGATGGCGACGGCATTCCTGCCGACATCGTCCGCGCCCCTGCTTTGCCGTCATTTAAGGATGCTGTATCAAATTTGCGCAGAACATCGTCAAAGCTGCTATCGGCAAGGAACGCCCGAACCTGTCGGGCAGCCCGGTCATGAGCGGGGCTTTGATCACACCAAACCTGAAAAGCATCATGCGTTTTGGTTCCCGGAACATCCACACCATCACGCGCAAGCCATGCAATTGCCTGATCGACAAGAAGGTCCGTCGGACCTTCCTGATTTGATATTTCCGGATTTTGGCCGGTATGATGATTGCCGGTCATGCGCATGGCCTAGTCATAGTGTTTCATCAAATCCCGGCATGTCGTCATCGCACGATAAAGATGCTTTTCAATCGCAGCCTTGGACAAACCGGTTGTAGATGCAATTTCGTCATGGGTCTTACCATGCAACTTACGCAAGATGAATATTTCTCTGGATCGCGTTGGCAGTGACTTTACAGCCTGCTCGAACGCCCGCAACCGTTGACGGTGATAGATCACGTTTTCAGCGGACGGGCTGTCCTCAGCCGTCCATTCCAACGGATCACAATCCCCCTTCAATTCGACAATCTGTCCTGTCTTGCGCCGTCTTTGGCGGTCTCGGATCAGATTAAGAACCACAGTTCTAAGGAATGCAGGTGGATCGCTGATTGGTTCTTCCCTGTCCTTGACCCCTGCGATCCGGACAAAGGCATCTTGCACGATATCCTTTGCCTCGTCCGGGTTGCCAAGCTTGCGCATGGCCAGACGCAACAAAGATGCCCGTTCCTTTTCAAAGGTGCGAACAAGGTTTGCCGATATCTGATGGGACGCAAAAAAGGTCATGAAAACAGACAGGAAGGTGAACTTGTTCCTGCTGACATACACCAGCCACACCAAGTTGCAAATAGTTATTATTACCTTTTAGAGGGAGGATCACTGGCCCTCCCCAATCTGACAGCCAGTCGAATTCACCGGCGACGTTCTATCCAACCTTACCGGCTTAAAAACTGCGCGATATCAACTTCATCGCACTGATCTGGCTGTAAATAGTTTCGCCCATAATCAAGATAGACCCCGCTTGAAAGCAACAAATCGAACAATTCATTGTCGATCTGTCCCTTGTCACGCATACCGGCAAGGATCGCGATGCATTCCGACAACATTTTGGGACGTTTATACGGCCGATCTACGGCGGTCAGGGCTTCGAAAATATCGGCAATCACCATCACCTTTTCGAGAACCCCCATGTCTTCGCCCCGCAATCCATTAGGATAACCTGACCCATCCATTTTTTCATGATGGTTTCCGGCAATCGCCGGAATACCTTGCAATTCCTTGGGATAGGGTAATTGGGCCAACATTTCCTGTGTCACCACAACATGATCATTGATCAGCTTGCGTTCCTCGGATGTCAGCGTGCCGTGCGGTATCGACAGGTTATATCGCTCGCCCCGGTTCAAGCGGCCATAAAGGTGATCCTTGCGATCATCAAGAAGCTTTTCGACACCAGGCTGGCTGCATTGTGCCCGGTCGTCTTCCGACAAGCGCTGATTTTCTGCCCAGGAAAGCCCGACCGTCCGGTCAAAATGACATAGCCATGTCTGTTCCCCGATTTCGTGCAGGGCAAAAATCGCATCGTCGTCAAGTTTTTCATCGCCGATATTGCTTTGGGCCACCATCGCAAACTGACTTTCAAGCTCGGCAACGCGCGCTTTGAAATCCGCGTCGCAAATCGCGCTATCCTCGCCCGCCAATTTACGCTTTAACATGTCGATTTCAGCATCCCGGCGAAGAACTTCGAACCGGGTGCGGATTTCATGAATACGGTTATGGATGGTTTCAAGTTTGGTGGCCTTTTCAACCACATGATCAGGCGTTGTGATCTTGCCGCAATCATGGAGCCAGGCGGCAAGGTCAAGTTCGTGCCATTCCATATCGGTCAGATAGAAATTCGAAAACGTCCCTTGCTTTTCATCCACGGCCGCCTTGGCAAGCATGCGGGCAATAATCGGAACTTTTTCACAATGATGGGCTGTATGGGGTGATTTGGCGTCAATCGCTTGGCCCAATACACGCACGAAACTTTCCATCAGATCGCGTTGCGCCCGCAAAAGGCGCGTGTTTTCAAGTGCGACGGCTGCCTGACTGGCCAGCGCATTAATGATCGGTTCAATCAACGGGTCAAAGGCAATGACATTGCCGACATCGTCGCGCGCATTGATCAGTTGCAAAACACCAATCACAGTGCCGCGTGTATTTTTCAGCGGGACGGTCAGAAACGATTTCGACCGATAACCGGTTTTGGCGTCAAAGGCCCGCGTACCGGAAAAATCAAACCCCTGTGCGATATACGCATCATCAATATTGATCGATTTACCGCTTAGCGCGACATAGGTTGCGATATTCTTGTGATTGGGATTGCCTTGCCCATCATATAACGGCAAGGACGGAAACGGTTTTTGGTTTTCCCGGCCCGAGACAAAAAACGTATCAAGCGTATCATTGACCAGAATGCGAAACTGAAGTTCGGTCTCGTCCTTGTTGACCAGATAAAGCGAACCACCATCGGCATTGGTAAACTGCCGCGCTGCCAACAGGATTTTCTGATTAAGCTCTTCCCGGCCCTGTTCGGCCGAAAGGGCAATGCCAAGATCAACCAGCTGCGCAAGATAACGCGCATCTGTATTCCGGGTGGGCGTTACGCCAGTTGGACGATCTTTCAAATCATCCGTTATACGCGTCATCGTTTATGTCCACTTGCCAACAGAACGGTTCGCCGCCCTTCATTCTGGAATGATCGTTTCACAGACTATATCCCTTAGGAGATTGAGATAATCTTAGCAGATCGCAAGCTTCCGACCGGTAAAAAAGCAATCACGGGGCTGTCATGCCTCTATGCAGGGTTGCCAACCCGCGCGGAATGGACTATCCGACCCGATGAAAGCGTGCCGGCCCAAGATCGCGCATCCTGATCGCGTATCCTGATCACGCATCCAGATCATATCCGGCACCCAACCACATTGCCCGGAGGCGACTGCATGATCCCCCGTTATTCCCGTCCACAGATGACATCAATCTGGGAACCGGCGAACAAATTCCGTATCTGGTTTGAAATCGAGGCACACGCTGCCGACAAACTGGCCGAGTTGGGTGTTATCCCTACTGCTTCTGCGAAACTGGTCTGGGAAAAAGGCAACAAGCCCTATACCCAGGACCGTATCGACCGCATCGACACCGTCGAGGCCGAAGTCAAACACGACGTGATCGCCTTCCTGACGGAACTGGCAGAACAGGTCGGTGATGAAGCTCGCTTTGTTCATCAGGGCATGACCAGCTCGGATGTTCTGGACACCTGCTTTAACGTGCAGCTGGTTCAGGCAACCGACATCCTGATTGAAGACATGGACAAACTTCTGGCCGCCCTTAAAAAGCGTGCCTATGAAACCAAAGACATCGCCTGCATGGGCCGTTCACACGGCATCCACGCCGAACCGGTGACCTTTGGTCTGAAGCTTGCGACCTTCTATGCCGAATTCAAACGTAACCGTAACCGCCTTGTGGTGGCCCGCGAAGAAATCGCCACCTGTGCGATTTCCGGAGCCGTTGGCACATTCGCCAACATCGACCCGCGCGTCGAAGAACATGTTGCGGATAAACTCGGTCTTGCGGTTGAACCGGTATCAACCCAGGTGATCCCGCGCGACCGCCATGCGGCCTATTTTGCTGCCCTTGGCGTTGTGGCTTCCTCGATCGAGCATCTGGCGACCGAAATTCGTCACTTGCAGCGGACCGAAGTTCGCGAAGTCGAAGAATTCTTCTCGAAGGGCCAGAAAGGCTCGTCGGCGATGCCGCACAAACGCAACCCGATCCTGACCGAAAACCTGACCGGTCTGGCGCGCCTTGTGCGTTCGATGGCAATCCCGGCCATGGAAAACGTTGCCCTTTGGCATGAACGCGATATTTCGCATTCATCGGTCGAACGCAATATCGGCCCGGATGCGACCGTGACACTCGACTTTGCGCTGATGCGTTTGACCAATGTTGTGGAAAACCTTGTGGTTTATCCGGAACGGATGGACGAAATCCTTAATCAGATGGGCGGCTTGGTTTTCTCGCAGCGCGTTCTTCTCACGCTGACGCAATATGGCGTTTCGCGCGAAGATTCGTACCGTATCGTTCAGCGTAACGCGATGAAGGTCTGGAACCGCGAAGGCGATCTTTTGTCGCTTTTGAAAACCGACAAAGACGTTACGGCAAAAATCCCGATGGAAACCCTCGAAGGCCTGTTCGACCTTGGTTATCACACCAAGCATGTCGACACGATTTTCGCCCGTGTCTTTACCGACTAACGGTAACAACACCCATTCAAGATCAAAGCCCTGCCAATCTGGCGGGGCTTTTTTTTTACAGGTTCTGCGCCAGTGTCAGTTCCCGCGCCTCGTTTAACAGCCAGTCGCGAAACAGTTTTACCTGCCCGCGCAATTCCCGATTTTTAGGATGGATCAGGTAATAGCCCAACGGCACCATCAAGACTTGTTCAGGGAACAGATGGATCAGTTTGCCTTCCATCACATCCTCTTCGGCCAAAAGCGGATTGGCGATCACCACCCCCTGCTCATGGATGGCGGCCTCGATGGCCATGGATGTCTGATCAATATCGATATGCTTGATTGATGCAATTTCGGCCTCATTCATGCTGGCAAATCTGCCAAGCCATTCCGCCCACCAATCATGCAAAATGTCATTTAACAGGGTCGCACGTGCAAGATCGGCCGGATGCCAAAGCCCGATCCTGTCGCGATAGGCCGGCGAACAAAATGCCGCCGCCCGCCCGCGATACAAAAGAACGGATTCAAGTTTGTCATCACAGCCATCAAAATAACGCACAGCAAGATCAACCGGATCACGATCAAAATCCGTGTATTGCGATGACGAGCCGACATGCAGCGACGTCGACGGATAATCGATCAAAAATCGCGCCATCCGCTTGGAAAACCATTTTGCGGCAAAACTTGGCGGCATAACAACACGCACCGACTGATCCAGTCGGCCTCGCAACCGCTGACTGGCATCCACAATCTGTTGCAAGGCGGGTTGAATATGTGCGGCATATTCAAGGCCATCTGCCGTCGGCTTTACCTGCCGGACCGAACGGGTAAACAACTCAACGCCAAGCCAATCCTCAAGCTTCCTGATCTGCTGACCAATGGCGCCGGGCGTCACGTTCAACTCCTCTGCCGCAAGAGAAAAACTATTCAATCGAATAGATGCCTCGAACGCACGCAAAGAATTTAGCGGTGGATATGAGCTCATGATGCAGATTTTCTATTCCATGATCCAGATATCATGATTTGTAGCTGATCCGGGCCGGACCTACAATCACGGCATCATCCCCACGAAAGATCCGACCATGAAGAATAACGCCTATATCGTCTTTTGCCTCCTTGCCCTGGCCTGGGGCCTGACCTTTCTGTTTAACAAGACAGCAAGCACCCTGATCTCGCCGATGCAGATCGTGATGATACGGGTCATCATGGGTTTTTTGCCGGTCCTCGTCTTTGCGATTGCCAGAAAATCCCTGCATTGGCAGCATCTGCGTTATCTGCATCATTTCGTTATCATGTCGCTCCTCGCGGCCACCGTTTATTACTTTGCCTTTGCCAAGGGTATTTCCCTGCTGCCATCCAGTGTCGCCGGAATGCTAAGCGGTGCCATCCCGATGTTTTCCTTTATTGCTGCGGCGATATTCCTGCGCAGCGAACCGGTCAATATGCGATCGGTTACCGGGCTTTTGTTTGGTTTTGCCGGGGTTTTGGTGATTGCAAAGCCATGGAATACCGGCGTTTCCGGCATTGATCTGACCGGGGTGCTTTATGTTGCAATCGGGTCTGGCTGTGTCGGTCTTTCGTTCGTCTATGTTCGCAAGTTCTTAAGCCCGCTTGGCATTTCACCGATCGCACTTTGCACCTATCAGCTTGGCCTCGCGTCGGCCACCTTGCTGGTGATCACCGATTTCAACGGGATCGGTGCCATTTTTACCGACTGGAAAATCGCCACCGGACTGTTCGCCGGTCTGGGCCTGCTCGGCACGGGCTTTGCCTTTATGTGCTACTACTATCTGATTGGGAAACTCGGTGCGGTGAAAACCGCCGGGGTGACTTATATCCCGCCGGTCATCGGCCTTCTGACCGGAAGTCTGATTTTGGGCGAATCGGTTTCCGCCATCGACATCCTCGCAACCGCGATGATCCTGTCTGGTGTCTTCATCATCCAGTCAGGCCGTACACCCGCACCCGTATTACCAACACCATCCGCATCCCCCGATGTCCGGGCGCACAACCTGCCCGAACGTGCCTGAGACTGTCTGTCTCAATGGTGTCACCCCCGTGTTGATCACGGGGGTGTTTTTTATGCGGGCTATTTTTCGAATGCGGCTTTGACGAATGCCGTGATCAGCGGGTGCGCTTCCCCACGCAAAGCCGAACGTTCCGGCTGAAACGCTGTTCCGATAAAGAAGCGATGATTGCGCAGTTCCACCGCACGCGGATCACCATCCGCATCCCAGGCACTGATCTGCATCGGGCGCCCATCCAACAGTCCGGCATAATCACGATTAAACCCATAACTGCAGCGATAGGTCTCCGTGATTGTTTCCGACCCACAATATCCGCGGATCAAACTGCCCCCGGCCAATTCAATCCCGCCATCCTGATCGATCAGCGCGCAGCTTAGCGGCGCAATAAGCGGTACTTCTGCATCCGGTTCAATCTCGGCATTCGCAGCATTGGATAGCCCCAAAACATTACGGGCATATTCCAGCACCGCATGTTGATAACCGCCACAAGTCCCCAAAAATGGAATATCGTTTTCACGTGCAAAGCGAATGGCCGCCAATGCGCCATCGAAACTGTCATAGGGGCTTGCCGGTACGCACCACATCCCGTCATAACCAGACAGAATATCACCTGCACCGGCGTCAAAGCGCGGTGTTGCGATCCAATCCCATTCTGCGACAACACCAATTTCGGTGCCCGCAATCTGAAGGGCTTTGGGGATGGCCTGATGGGCAATCGCGGCGGGTTTGAAATCCCCGACAAGAGCAATACGGACGGTCATGATCATTCCTCGTTTCATGGGTGACAGGACGAGGGAAAGCAGACCAATCGCCAAATAAAAACGGCCCGTGAAACACGGGCCGTTTATCAAGCGTTTTTAGCGCTGCCTTTGACGAGCATACTACAGGGTTCCGGTCCGCGCCATATCTTCGAGTGCAATTTTCACCGCCTGTGCACGATTCGACACGTGCAGTTTGCGATAAACATTTTTCAGATGATATTTCACCGTGATTTCACGCAAATCGAGATGCCGCGCAATATCCTTGTTCGGGCGACCTTCGGCCAAAAGGGCCAAAACTTCACGTTCACGCGGAGTCAGCCGCGCAAAGTCGCCTTCACTGCCAAAACCGCCAGCCATGCGTGGCTCGCCATCGGAACCACCCCCGAAACTTTCGCTCAGATCGTTAAGAATCGAAGACGGCAGGTATTTTTCACCCGCCAAGACAAGCTGGATCGCATTGGCCAGTGCCTGCCCGCGCAACGTTTTGGGAATAAAACCCTGTGCACCATTTTCAATAGCACGACGCACATCTTCACTACGATAAGCACCGGAAAGAAGAACCACAGACGTGGTTTTCGCCGCCTTTTCAAGCGTCCGCTTCAGTCCCTCAAGCCCATTCATCCCGGGCATCCGCAAATCAAGAAGCACCAGATCGAAATCATTTTGCGCTTCTATATGCTCAAGAGCGGGGTCCAATGCACCTGCCTCGACCACTTCGCAACCATCAAAATATTGCTTAAACAGCAGTGATAACGCCTCACGAACCAGGTCGTGATCGTCCGCCAACAGGATACGCAAAGCTTTTGCCTTTCTCTATCTGCCCCACAACCAAGCCCGACTTTGGCGAGCAAAACAACGCGTGGCTGCATCCAGAAATTTACTATGACTTCAGGAACAGAATACGAAACCGGCTAATGGTTTGCAAATCCGAACTTTTTCTTATTTGCGCAGGCCAACTATTCGCCCAGCAATTCGGCCCGTGCGATGGGTCGTAATTGTTCCAGTTTGCTGGTCAATTCACTAACCGTCATATCGATTTTATGACGGCCAAACTCGGCCAGAAGCACCGCAACCACCCCATTCTCCTGCGGATTGGTGACGACATCCCCAACAACTTTCGCAGCATAGGCACGACTTTCGGCTTCGCTCATCCCCATCTTTTCACCCGCCCAAAGCGCCAGCATTTTATAAAGATGGGCCTCAATCCGGAAATCCCGTTCAAGGTCAAAACTGTATTTGGCCTCAAATCCGCGTTCGCGATCAGTTAGGTTCGCCATGGATGAACTCCTTGATTTGGTTTCCTCGCCAACAGGGCGCGTTTGCCTTCGTCTTTTATATTTATGAACTGGATCAGCTTATGTCACTGCCCAGTCGCTATACTTTTGAATTTGACAAATGCGGGTGCATGTCGCTTTGATCTGGCTCATGTGTACAGTTATCATTCTACGCCGCCCCGACCATGAATGGCCGGTTATTATCGGCGCCAACCGTGACGAAATGGATAACCGCCCCTGGAAGCCACCGGCTCGCCACTGGGAAGACCGCCCGGATGTCATCGCAGGACTCGACGAAACGGCAGGTGGTACCTGGCTTGGCGTTAACGAGGATGGCGTCGTTGCAGCGGTCTTGAACCGCTTTGGCACGCTTGGCCCGGCAGAGGGTAAACGGTCGCGTGGTGAATTACCACTCGAAGCCCTTGATCATGCCGATGCCATCGATGCTGCACAGGCATTGGCAGAACTCGACGGCAACGCCTATCGCCCGTTCAATATGGTAATTGCCGATAACCGCGATGCTTATTGGCTGGCCAATCGTGGCGATGGCAAGATCGACATCACCGACATCCCCGAAGGATTATCGATTCTAACCGCTCATGACCTGAATGATGCGGATAACAGCGAACGCACCAAACGCAACCTGCCACGGTTCATCAGCGCCCCGCCCCCCAATCCCGAAGCCGACGACTGGTTTGCATGGCAAGCATTACTGTCTGATACCGGTATCATGCCCCCCGATCCGGCCCATCATGACATCCGTGCCGACGCGATGCTGGTGCGCAGCAATATCGGGTTCGAAACCGTCTGCTCGTCATTGATCGGACTTCCGGCGATTCCCACTCAGAAAAATGAACTGCCGCGTCGCCCGGTCTGGTTGTTTGCCAATGGTCAACCCGATCAGGCCGGATTTTGGCCGGTGGAGCTTTAAAGCTTGTTTTCACACGGCTTTTGCGGCGCGGCAAAAGCCGTCGCCGACGGTTGCAAAATCCTATTATCAACTCTGCGTAAATAGACCTTACGCGGCAATTGAGTTTCTTCGCCAGCACTGCTATACGAGGGGCGCGTTTTTCAGGGTGCTCGGGGACACTCCCCGCAAGCAAAGATGTGAAAGATCCCGCCAATGTCCAGAAAGCAGCCCATCTACGAGGGTAAAGCCAAGATTTTGTACGAAGGTACCGAGCCCGGCACCATCATCCAGTATTTCAAGGACGATGCCACCGCGTTCAACGCACAAAAGCGCGGCACTATTGCCGGCAAGGGCGTCCTGAACAACATGATCACCGAATTCGTCATGACTCGTCTGGCGGAAATCGGCATCCCGACGCATTTCATACGCCGCATCAACATGCGCGAACAGCTTTGCAAAAAATGTGAAATCGTTCCGATTGAAGTCGTGGTGCGCAATATTGTCGCTGGTTCGATGGCCAAACGCCTTGGCCTTGAAGAAGGCGAACGTCTGCCGCGCCCGATTGTCGAATTCTATTACAAAGACGATGCGCTGGGTGACCCGCTGGTTTCTGACGAGCATATCCTTGCCCTTGGCTGGGCCAGCGCCGAAGAACTCGAAGAAATCGTCGGTATGACGCTTCGCGTTAATGATTACCTGTGTGGCCTGATGCGCGGTATCGGCATCAAACTTGTCGATTTCAAACTGGAATTCGGTCGCATCTGGGAAGGCGATTTCATGCAGTTGGTTCTGGCCGATGAATTCAGCCCGGATAACTGCCGCCTGTGGGATGCGGTTACCAATGA
The DNA here is from genome assembly GCF_002115745.1 of Thalassospira alkalitolerans. Taxonomy (GTDB): domain Bacteria; phylum Pseudomonadota; class Alphaproteobacteria; order Rhodospirillales; family Thalassospiraceae; genus Thalassospira; species Thalassospira alkalitolerans. The sequence goes on along the minus strand of NZ_JFKB01000002.1, from coordinate 411,006 downwards.
AAAGATGGACAAGGACCGGTTCCGCCGTGACCTTGGCGGGGTCGAAGAAGCCTATCAGGAAGTAGCGCGCCGTCTTGGTGTCCTGCCTGAATCGGCTGACATAGAAACGCTCAATAAAGACAAATAATCCAAAGGCCGCGCTTGCGCGGCCTTTTCTTATCGATGCCGGAACCATTGGGAACCGGTAAATCATTGTTTGCAAACAAGTATCGCCGTATGGCGAGTGCGCACTCAAAGGAGCTTCTCGTGAAAGCACGTGTCCATGTCACCCTGAAGAACGGTGTTCTTGACCCGCAGGGTAAAGCCGTTCACCACGCCCTGCAGGGGCTTGGTTTTGATGGCGTTAACGACGTCCGCCAGGGCAAGTTTATTGAACTGGAAATCGACGGTACGGATGCCGCAAAGGCCAAAGCCGAGGTCACCGAGATGTGCGAGAAGCTTCTCGCCAATACCGTGATCGAAGACTACACCATCGAGCTGGCTTAACCGCCCCGCCGGGGTCTTGCTGTGGCGGGGCCTTTGCGTATCGAGATTGCGTAACGGACACTAATCGAGAGACGGTATTTCATGAAATCCGCTGTCATCCTCTTCCCCGGCATCAACCGGGAGAATGACGCCATTGCCGCGCTAGAACAGGCAACCGGCACCAAACCGACCGTGGTCTGGCATGGCGAAACCGAGCTGCCCAACGTCGACATCATCATGGTCCCTGGCGGCTTTTCTTATGGCGACTATCTGCGCTGCGGAGCGATGGCTGCCAAGTCCCCGATCATGCGCGCGGTTGCCGACCGCGCCAAAGCAGGTGTGACCATTCTGGGCGTGTGTAATGGTTTCCAGATTTTGACAGAAGCAGGCCTGTTGCCCGGTGCGCTGATGCGCAATGCCAGCCTGAAATTCATCTGTAAAAACACGCATCTAAAAATCGAAAACACCACAAGCCGCTTTACCAACCAGTATGGCAAAGGCGATGTGGTTGATTATCCTGTCGCCCATCATGACGGTAATTATTTTGCCGATGAAGACACGCTTAACCGTCTTGAGGGTGAAGGCCGCGTTGTCCTGCGCTACTGCGATGCGAATGGCAATGTCGATCCGGCGACCAATCTGAATGGGTCGCAGCGCAACATCGCTGGTATCATCAATGAACAGGGCAATGTTCTTGGCATGATGCCCCACCCGGAAAATGCCATTGATCCGCTGCATGGCGGGATTGATGGTCGCGGTCTGTTCAAAAGCATGGTGGAGGCCGTATCGTGAGCACCAACGAATTTAACAGCACACCGATCACGCCTGAACTGGTCAAAGAACACGGGCTTAACGAGGAAGAGTACAAGCTCGTCCTCGACATCATGGGCCGTGAACCTAACATCAACGAGCTTGGCATTTTCTCGGTCATGTGGTCTGAGCATTGCTCCTACAAATCATCGAAAAAATGGCTCAAGACGCTGCCGACCAAGGCCGACTGGGTCATTCAGGGACCGGGCGAAAATGCCGGCGTGATTGATATTGGCGATGGTCAGGCCGCCATTTTCAAAATGGAAAGCCACAACCACCCGTCGTTTATCGAACCCTATCAGGGGGCTGCTACCGGTGTTGGCGGCATCATGCGTGATGTTTTCACCATGGGTGCGCGCCCGATTGCCAACCTTAATGCGCTGCGTTTTGGCGAACCAGAACACCCTAAAACCCGCCACTTGCTTAGTGGTGTTGTCGAGGGGATCGGCGGGTATGGCAACTGCATGGGGGTTCCGACCATCGGCGGGGAAACCAACTTCCACGCATCCTACAACGGCAACATCCTGGTCAATGCGATGACCGTGGGGCTGGCCGATGTCGACAACATTTTCTATTCGGCTGCTGCGGGTATAGGAAACCCGGTTGTCTATGTCGGGTCGAAAACCGGCCGCGACGGCATCCATGGTGCTACCATGGCGTCGGCTGAATTCGATGACGACAGCGACGAAAAGCGTCCTACCGTTCAGGTCGGCGATCCGTTCACCGAAAAGCTTCTGCTGGAAGCCTGCCTTGAACTGATGGCAACCGACATGATCGTTGCCATTCAGGATATGGGGGCGGCTGGCCTGACGTCATCTTCGTTCGAGATGGCCTCAAAAGGCGGCGTTGGTGTCGAGCTGTGGCTTGATAAAGTCCCTATGCGCGAAGAAGGCATGACGCCTTACGAACTCATGCTTTCAGAATCGCAGGAACGCATGCTGATGGTCCTGAAACCCGGCTGCGAAGATGCCGCCAAGGCAATCTTTGACAAATGGGAACTCGACTTTGCGGTAATCGGCAAATTGACCGACACCAAACGCATGACCCTGATGTGGCATGGCGAAGTTGCCGGTGATCTGCCGATTGATCCGCTGGCCGAAGCATCGCCGGAATATGACCGTCCATGGGAAGAAACCCCAAAACAGGATCGCATTGATCCGGCAAGCCTTTCGGGCAAGATCAGCCATGTTGATGCGCTTAAAACCCTGATGGCGTCCTCCGACCTTGCGTCGCGTCGCTGGATTTGGGAACAATATGACCATCTGGTCATGGGCAACACCATTGTCCGTCCGGGGGGCGATGCCGGTGTCGTGCGCGTTTCCGGCACGAACAAGGGCATTGCCGCGACCACCGACTGTACCCCGCGCTATGTCATGGCCGATCCGGTTGAAGGCGGCAAACAGGCCGTTGCCGAAGCCTATCGCAACCTGTGCGCAACCGGCGCCAAGCCGCTTGCCATCACGGACAACATGAACTTTGGCAACCCGGAACGTCCGCGCATCATGGGTCAGTTTGTTGGCGCATGTCAGGGCATTGCCCAAGCTTGCATCACGCTCGACTTCCCGGTCGTGTCGGGCAACGTGTCGCTTTACAACGAAACCAATGGCGTTGGTATCATGCCGACCCCGGCGATTGGTGGCGTTGGTGTGATTTCCGATCTGGGTCACCATGCGACCATCGCGATCAAGCGCGATGACAGTGCACTGATCATGCTCGGTGCGGCAACCGGTGAATTGGGCCAGTCGCTGTATCTTAAAACCATCGAAGGCCGCGAAGAAGGCGCACCGCCGCCAGTCGACCTTGATGCCGAAAAACGTGCTGGTACGCTGGTACGTGAGTTGATCGAACTTGGCCTGATCCGTACCTGCCACGATATCGCTGATGGCGGTTTGCTGGTTGCTGTTTCCGAAATGTGCCTTGCCGGCAATATCGGCGCCGACCTGCACCTGCCAGAAAGTGGCAGCGAAGTCGCATGGCTATTTGGTGAAGATCAGGGCAGATATGTGATCGCCACCCGCGATCCGGACAAGGTTCTGAATGCTGCCAACAGCTCGAATGTTGCGGCTGCAATCATCGGTCAGGCCGGTGGTGATGCGATCTCCATTGATGGTAAAAACAAAATCGGCCTTGCCGAACTGCGCGACCTGAACGAAGGCTGGATGCAGTCCTTCATGGCAGACGCCACCTAATCAACTGTTCTTTCCTGCAAACACAAAACCCCGCCAGAGAAATCTGGCGGGGTTTTGTTTTACATAGACCCAAGATATTTCCCGAGCCCTACAAGTCTAGGCCGAGCTGATTTGGATCTATTTTGTTTTTCTGAGGTTGTTTGGATTTTGCTGGCACATATAAATCCTTCAACGTAACCAGGCAATACCGGTACCATTCCATTACTTCATCATGTTCTGCTAAAGGTGAGTCAACTACGCTTGAGTAGCTCAAAATGTCATTGTCAAAACATATAAGCTCAGGCAACAGCCCCTCACCGAGCATTGTCGAATTAACTTCCTCATTAAGAACTCCCAAGGCCAAACGAACCGCATGATTATCCAAGCCAGAATGCTTATCAAACAAAGAAACCAACATTTTGGGGCCATCTGAGGTCGTATATTGGATATTTTGGGGAATTCTCATCGTCACACCACCAAGCTCAATTCGTGAACTTTTCTTCATGTGGTAGACGTTTATCGCGCCTGAGAAATCAACTTTACTATCTATTTCTCTAAGGCGCTTTATGTAGGTCGATTTTTGATACTTGAACATAGCGCCGTCATTTATTGACGCTAAAACAGTTTTCAACGCTACACCGCGCAAATAATCGAACAAATAGCGATAGAAGGGATCATAGCCCCAAGGCCCTGCATCATTACTGAGGTATCGACGTAAATTCTGGCGAAATAAGTCTGGGTTTGGGGAGTACAACTGCAAGACTTTTAGGAATGTAAGCTCGTTCTGCAAAACTAGTTCCTCATCAAAGTTGTGGTGTCACCTAGCTCTCCCTTCGTCAAGTCTTCACGGTTTGTTCCGCATTAAGAAAAACTTAACCTGATTAACTACCATCATCAACCCTGAATCGTATCAAGTGTCAGAAACACGCCTTATACGCAAAAAATAGTCCCTAATTAACCTGCTTGGAATTATACCTTTTGGAAAGACCTCACCATTTCGAGGGTTTCGAACTAAGTCCCACGGCCCTTGTTCGACATGCGACATCTTTGACAACGAAACAGCACTCATCGAGGCGTACGACTTAAAGACAAAGTTGATATATCTTATCTCTTCGTCGTTAAATTTATAGTGCTGGTAATACCAAAGCCTAGTAGTCGGATTAAACCTCTCCGCGCGCACCGTAATAGAATTTTTTCCAAAGCTTTTGAACGACTGATAAACCTTTGGCAAAACCGGTCCATGCTCCCACGCCTCGAATTTATCCAAGCATAACTCTCTCTCAAAATCTGCCAAATACCATCCATTGAGAAAGTAGATTATCTTGTTAATTGCCATATTCGATATTGGCGTACCGGATTTGTCTGCGATATCTAAAATGTAGTTCGCTATATCGCGAGAATCATGCATCGACGTAAACCCTAGCTCAGCCTCTCCCTGATTTCCAGATGATAGCAAGAAACCAGAGAATGGTTCTCTCAATATTTTCGACCTCAGTTACTTAAAGCTGATCTTTGGGAACAGGCTTTTCTTCGGTGCGGTTTTCGGACCAACGCGATTTTCAATCTCGGCGGCAATCTTATCAGCAATGGCGCCATAGGCCTTGGAATGTGCCCCTTCGGGATCGCTATGGACAATCGGTTTGCCTTCATCCGCGCCAAGGCGGATTTTAAGATCAAGCGGGATTTCGCCCAGAAATGGCACGCCAAGTTCCTCGGCCGCCTTTTTTGCCCCGCCATGGTCAAAGACATGATCGACATTGCCGCACTTCGGGCACTGGTAATAGCTCATATTCTCGATCAGGCCGAGCACCGGAACATTGACCTTGCGGAACATGTTTAACCCTTTGCGCGCATCCAAAAGCGCGATGTCCTGCGGCGTTGAAACAATCACGGCCCCCGTCACCGGCACACGCTGTGTCATCGATAGCTGGATATCCCCGGTCCCCGGCGGCATATCAACCACCAGAACGTCAAGTTCGCCCCAATCGCTATCACGCAAAAGCTGTTCAAGTGCGCCCATTGCCATCGGGCCACGCCAGATCACCGGCTGTTCTTCATCAACCATGAAGCCGATGGACATAATGCGAATACCAAATGCCGACGGCGGGATCATTTTCCCCTGCTTGTCCGAATGGCTTGGCTTGGCATCGCGAAGCCCCATCATGCGTGGCAAGCTGGGCCCATAAATATCGGCATCCAGCAAACCGACCTTCAGCCCCTTGGCCGCCAGTGCCAGCGCCAGATTGACAGAGGTTGTCGATTTACCAACACCGCCCTTGCCAGACGCCACCGTAATGATCGAACGAACGTCCGGCAGCTCAATTGGCTTCTGCCCTGCACCTTGCGGGCGTTGTCCAGCTTGCGGTGCCGCCCCGCCCGCCCCATTTGAAGAGGCATGGGAGTGACCATGACCATGTGAATGAGCGCCCGGCGCGGAACTGGCTGCTGCCTTCGGGCGTTCCGCCGTCAGAGCAACACGGGCGGTTGTGACCCCGTTCACATCAGCAACGGCGCGTTCAGCCGCAAGACGCAAATCTTCGAGTGCAGGCCCACGGGCAGGATCAACCGCAACCATGACATTTACTGTTTCGTCATGAATATCAATACCTTGAACCATCCCCTTTTCGACGATATTCTTACCGTCTGCCGGGTCGATGACATTGGAAAGGGCTTTTGTAATACTTTCCTGGGTGGGTGAGGTCATATTGCGGTCTCCGAAAATTGGCTTAAGTCTGTGATCAAACAGAACTTACGGGCGCCTATCGTTGTTTTGCACGGCAAGCTGTCATATAAGACGATAGAACACGGTAAGCAAAGATAAACACCGAACGGCAAGAAGAGGAAGACACTCGATGCCTTGGAATTCACAAGGGGGCGGCGGCCCCTGGGGCAGTGGCGGAAACAACGGCGGCGGCCGCAATCCATGGGGACAGCGTCCTCAGGGTGGCGGCGGTGGCGGTGGTAACACACCCCCCGATTTTGATGAAATGATCCGCAAAAGCCAGGAACGCCTTAAACGGCTATTTCCCGGTGGTGGTGGCGGCTACAAGGGCTTTGTCCTGATCGGTATCGCCGTAATCGGGTTGTGGCTTCTGACCGGCTTCTATCGTATTCAGCCGGGCGAACAGGGTGTCACCTTGCTGTTTGGCAAATGGGTTGGCACGACCGGTCCGGGTTTGAATTACTTCTTGCCCGCACCAATCGGTGAAGTGATCAAGCCAAACGTTGAACGTACCAACCAAATCGAAATTGGTTATCGCGGCACCGGTGGTGCAGGCAATGGTGGTTCACGTGACGTTCCCGAAGAAAGCCTGATGCTGACCGGCGATCAGAACATCATCGACATCGATTATGTCGTTCAGTGGCGCATCAGCGATGCAGGTGCCTATCTGTTTAATGTTCGCGATCCGGAAAACACCATCAAGCTTGCGGCCGAAAGTGCGATCCGCGAGGTCGTCGGCAAGACCAGTCTGGAAGAAGCCCTGACAGTTGGTCGTGTGCGTGTTGAAGAACAGACACGTACTCTGCTGCAAAGCATCGTCGATGGTTATGCTTCGGGTATTTTCATTGCCGAAGTGAAAATGCAGAAAGTTGATCCGCCGCGGGATGTTATCGATGCATTTAACGATGTGCAGCGTGCCCGTCAGGACCGTGATCGTTCTCAGAACGAAGCATTGGCCTATAGCAACGACATCCTTCCGCGCGCCAAAGGTGAAGCACAACGTTTGGTTCTTGAAGCCCGTGCTTACAAGGATCAGGTGGTCAAGAATGCCCAGGGTGAAGCAGAACGCTTTATCTCGGTCTATAATTCTTATCTGACCGCCAAGGATGTCACCACGCGTCGTCTGTATCTGGAAACCATGCAGGACGTTCTTAAGAACGCCAACAAGGTCATCCTTGATCAGAAGGGCGAAGGTGCCAACGGCGTTGTTCCGTATCTGCCGTTGCCTGAAATCCAGAAACGCGCGAACGCAGGAGGCAACAACTAATGGCTAGTCCTAAACTTATTGCCACCGGCGTCGTTGTTGTTATCGCAGCCGTGGTTGCATCCATGTGCATGTTTACCGTCCGTCAGGACCAGCAGGCGCTGGTATTGCAGTTCGGTAATCCGGTCCATGCGGTTTCCGAACCGGGCCTGCATTTCAAGCTGCCGATCCAGAATGTGGAATACTACGAACGCCGCATTCTTGAACTTGACCCGCCAGTTCAGCAGGTTCTTCTGTCGGATCAGAAGCGTGTCAATGTTGACAGCTTTGCCCGTTGGAAAATCGTTGATCCGCTTCAGTTCCGTCAGCGCGCAACCAACACAGCAAACTTTGTACAGCTGTTCGGTCAGCGTCTGAACTCGGTTATCCGTGGCGAATTGGCACAGGCCCCGCTTGTCGCCCTGTTGTCGGATAATCGGTCGCAGATCATGGAAAAAATCCAGTCAACCCTGATCGAACCGGCCAAAGAATTCGGTGTCGAGCTGATTGACGTTCGTATCGGCCGTACCGATCTGCCGCAGGAAACATCGCAGGCGGTCTATAACCGCATGCGTTCTTCACGTATCGCCGAAGCTGCACAGCTTCGCGCCGAGGGTGAAGAACTTAAGGCGAAAATCCAGGCAGAAGCGGATCGTGAACGCGTTGGTATCTTGGCCGAGGCACGCCGTCAGGCCGAAGTCCTGCGCGGTGAAGGCGATGGCCAGCGAAACATTGTTCTTGGTGAAGCCTATGGCAAAGATGCCAGCTTCTTCGAGTTCTATCGTTCGCTTGAAGCCTATCGCGAGGCACTTTCGGATGGCTCGACCATGGTGATTTCACCGGATTCCGAGTTCTTCCAGTACTTTAACAACTCCACGCCTGGCGCAAGCCGCTAGACAAAACAGGTGCTGGACAAAGCACTAGGGCGACCGGCATAGTGTGCCGGTCGCCCTTTTTTATTTGAAAATAATGTCCTGTTGATAGTTATATTGAACACAGGTTCATAGAAACGCCGGAACGTCCAAGCCCATGAAGGAACTCGCCACAGCTATTCTCCTGGCCATCGCGCTGGAGGGGATGTTTTATTCGTTATTCCCGGGCGGGGCCAAACGTGTGATGGAACTTATGCAGGAAATCCCGGAATCCCAGCTTAGGATCGGTGGCCTTATTGCCGCTATCGTCGCAATTGCCGCGATTTGGGGCATGCGGGTCTGGCTTTGAAAACTCAGACAGATGGATATTTACGTAAAATCGTGGATTTCGGTCGCGAAACACATAAAAACCGCGTCATGCCTTCTTTTTTCTCAGCCTTGCCAAATTTCTGACAAACTCGGGGCTAACTTGGCTAGTTAAGCGATGCGTGAACTATACGAAAGAGCGGCATCGCGTGCTGCAAGAAAACAAAACCGTGAACGCGGCAACGAACAGGATCAGACACATGCTAAAAGCATTATACAACCCGGCGCGAAACAAATTTACCGCTGCGCTGGTGATTGTTCTTCTTGGCGTGACCAGCGTCTCGCAAATTGCGAACGCTCGCCCCGCTCCTGAAAGTTTCGCAGATCTAGCCGAAAAGCTTCTGCCCACTGTGGTAAATATCTCGACCAGCCAGATGGTGGCTGAACGTCAGGGACCGGATTTCCAGTTCCCTCCCGGATCGCCATTTGAAGACCTGTTCCGCGACTTTATGGATCGCAACGGACAGGGCGGCGGACAAGGTCAGGGCCAAGGTCAAGGTCAGGCGCCCCAACAGCGTCGCGCGACAGCACTTGGTTCAGGCTTTATCATTTCTGCGGATGGCTACATTGTCACCAACAACCATGTGATTGACGGTGCCGACGAAATCACCGTCCGCCTGCACGAAGGTGAAACCCTTCCGGCGAAACTGATTGGCCGCGATCCGAAAACCGACGTTGCCCTTCTCAAAGTCGAACCGGCCAAAGACCTGCCCTTCGTTAAATGGGGTGATTCCGATCATGCCCGCATCGGTGACTGGGCTGTGGCCATCGGCAACCCGTTCGGCCTTGGCGGCACGGTAACTGCCGGTATCATTTCGGCACGAAACCGCGACATCAATCAGGGTCCGTATGATGACTTCATTCAGACCGATGCATCAATCAACCGTGGGAATTCCGGTGGCCCGCTGTTCAACCTTGATGGCGACGTCATCGGGATCAACAGTGCGATTTACTCGCCGTCCGGCGGCTCGGTCGGTATTGGCTTTGCCATCCCGTCGGCCATCGCCAATTCGGTTGTTGATCAACTCAAAGAATACGGCCGCACCCGTCGTGGCTGGCTCGGCGTTCACATCCAGACTGTAACCGATGACATCGCAGACTCGGTCGGTCTAGATACCTCGACCGGTGCCATGGTTGCCGGTGTTTCAGATGACGGCCCGGCAAAAGCCGCCGGCATCAAACAGGGTGACGTGATCCTGTCATTTGACGGTCGTGAAGTCGAAAGCATGCGCCGCCTGCCGCGTATTGTTGCCGAAACCAAAATTGGCAAGGATGTCGATGTAGTTCTCTGGCGTGACGGTGAAAAGAAAACCGTTCAGGTCGAACTTGGCGAACTTGAAGAAGAAGAAATTGTCGCCACCGCCGCCGATCCGGCAGAGCAACCGGCACCCGCCGTTGCCGCAGCCGAAATCAAGGCTCTTGGCGTCAAGGTTGCCAATGTTAATGACGAACTGCGCCGTCGCTATAACCTGGCCGAAGGCACCGAAGGTGTCATCGTGACCGAGGTCAATGGTGACAGCTATGCCGCCGAAAAGGGTGTCCGCCCGGGCGACATCATTATCGAAGCCTCGCACAGCTCGGTTTCCTCGGTCGAGGAAGTCTCTGACGCGGTCAAAAAGGCCCTTGATGATGACAAACGCACGATCCTGATGCTGATCGAAACCTCGGCAGGCCCGCGCTATTTCGGTCTGACGCTTAACAAGGAACAATAAGACCTTCGGGTTTTATTGCCTGATACGCAAAAAGGGCGACCCGCAAGGGCCGCCCTTTTTGCATTTCCGTGTTTCGTCGGGTTACTCAGGCAACGAAATCGGCCTTGGCATAACCTTGCAGATAAAGCAGGGCGGTCAAATCGCCATGATTAATGCAAATACGGGCTTGTTGCTGAACCGACGGTTTGGCATGGAACGCAACACCGATTCCAGCCAGTGAAATCATCTGAAGATCATTGGCTCCATCGCCAACTGCAATTGCGTCTTCAACGCCAATCCCTTGCTGAGCGGCAAGTTTTTCAAGCGCATCGACCTTGGCTTGACGATCCAATACCGGCTTTTGCACCTTGCCGGTCAGCTTGCCATCCTTGGTGATCAGCACATTGGCCTGATCAAAATCAAAACCAAGTTCGGCGCGCACCGCCCCGGTAAAGTAATCAAACCCACCCGATACCAATGCGGCAAAGCCACCATTGGCCTTCATGGTCGCAACCAGTGTTTTTGCCCCACCGGTATATTCCACCGTTTTCCAAGCTTCGGCCATCATGTCGGTCGACATGCCATCCAGCAAACCAACGCGTTCATCAAGGGCGGCTTCGAAATCAAGCTCACCATTCATCGCCCGCGCGGTAATTGCCGCAACACGATCCTTGACCCCGGCAAAAGCGGCAAGCTCGTCCAGCGTTTCACCGGTAACCATGGTGCTGTCCATATCCGCGATCAAAAGCTTTTTGCGGCGCCTGCTTGCAACCTGAGTAACGGCATCGACACCAAGGTTGGCATCCCGAAGCGCCGTATCAGCGATATCAATACTCAGCCCGACAAAGCCGATATCGCAGGCTTCCCCATCGGCAAGCCAGGTAACATCCCCGACACTCGCCCCGGCCCCGGCCAGAACGACTTTGGCGCGCTCGACGATATCATCGCTCAGCGCGTTAGAATGGGGGGCCGTGATCAGGGTCAGGACCAGATCCATGGATTGCGGGCTCCTTGGCATGGCAAAAGCTAAATAATATTTGCGTCTTTATCCGCATTGCTCCGACCAAAGACAAGTCCCGTTTTCCCCAAAGCCCGTCCTCTGCACAATTTTTGTCCTCTGCAACGGCGCTAATTTCTATGCCTTGCGAACCGAACCTCATAAACTGGGCGTTCTCAATAAATAGAAGAACTGAAAGTGCCTTTCCAATGTCTGCTGTTTCCGCTCCCCCGTTTCACCCCGTCCTGATCGTTGCCGGACCAACGGCAAGCGGCAAATCAGCACTTGCCCTTGATATGGCCGAGGCATTTGACGGTGTGGTGATCAATGCCGACAGCATGCAGGTCTACAAGGAACTGCGCGTGCTAAGTGCGCGGCCTGACGATGGTGAAATCGCACGCGCCCCGCATCGGCTTTATGGTGTGCTTTCCGGGCGCGAGGCGTGCTCTGCCGGGAAGTGGCGTGGCATGGCAATGGCGGAAATCGCCGAATGCCATGCGACGGGAAAATTGCCGATCATTACCGGTGGCACGGGCATGTATCTGAATGCCCTGACGCAGGGGATCGCCCCCATTCCCGATATCCCCGCCGACATTCGCGATCAGGTCACCGCCGAACTTGAAAAAGCCGGACATCAGGCGTTTTTTGATGATTTTGCCAAACGCGATCCTGACACAGCCGCCAATCTTGATCCGTCCAATACCCAGCGCCTGATCCGTGCGGCCGAAGTTCTGGCAGGAACCGGACGCGGGCTTGCCGCCTGGCACCGCGACCCCATGGTTACACCGCCTGCGAGCATGGTTTTCAAAAAGCTGTGCTACATGCCGCCACGCGATATTCTTTATGATCGTTGCAATCGGCGTTTTGATCTGATGATCGAACAGGGCGCTATTGAAGAAGTCCGGGGGCTTTTGGCGGAAAACCTGCCGGAAAGCGCGCCGGTCATGAAGGCCGTCGGCGTGCGCGAGATTGCCGCCTATCTGGCAGGCGAGATGGATTTACCCGCCGCCAAAGAGAAATCACAACGCGAAACCCGACGTTATGCCAAGCGTCAATTGACCTGGTTTCGCCATCAAATGACCGACAAGGAAATCATCGACACGCAATATTCGGAAAGTTTAGCTGATAAATTGCGTAATGATATTCACCAATTTCTGTTGACCACGCCAAAGTGAGGCGATAGGTTGGCCCTACCGCCTTCCAAATGGCGGAAAACCGCCGTTTCGGCGGATTTTTCAACTCCAGTTCAAAGGTAATTGGATCATGTTTCAATCACGCGGTTATCACACGACACGTTGTTGTCGTTAAGTAAAGAGGCTCGAAAATCATGGCAGAACGTATTTTAAACGGTTCGGAAGTAGTGTTGCAGGCCCTGGTCGATCAGGGTGTGGAAGTCGTATTCGGCTATCCCGGCGGCGCTGTCCTACCGCTATATGACGAGATATTTAAGCAAAACCGGATTCGTCATATCCTAGTACGCCATGAACAGGCTGCCGTGCATGCCGCCGAAGGTTACGCACGTTCGACCGGTAAGGTCGGCGTTGTGCTGGTAACCAGTGGTCCGGGTGCAACGAATGCCGTTACCGGCCTTACCGACGCGTTGATGGACTCGATTCCCATTATCTGCCTGACCGGGCAGGTTCCGACCCACCTGATCGGCAATGATGCCTTTCAGGAAGCCGATACCACCGGTATTACCCGCCCCTGCACCAAGCATAACTATCTGGTGAAGGACAGCGAGAAGCTTGCGCGCACGATGCATGAAGCATTCCACGTTGCGACAAGCGGCCGCCCGGGCCCGGTTGTGATTGACCTGCCAAAAGATATTCTGGTCGCCAAGGCGCCGTATCTTGAACCGTCGCAGGTCACGCACCGCACCTATAATCCGATTGTCAAAGGCGATCGTGGCCAGATCGAACAAGCCATCGAATTGCTGGCATCGGCGAAAAAGCCGATCCTGTATTGCGGCGGCGGTGTGATCAATTCCGGCAGTCAGGCTTGCAAGATCCTGACCGAATTCACCCGTATGACCGGTGTTCCGATCACGCTGACCCTGATGGGTCTGGGGGCCTATCCGGCGTCAGACAAACAGTATCTTGGCATGCTGGGCATGCACGGCACCTACGAAGCCAACATGGCGATGCATGATTGCGATGTCATGATTGCAATCGGCGCGCGTTTTGATGACCGTGTGACCGGCAATCTTGATTTCTTCTCGCCGGGATCACAGAAAGTCCAGATCGATATTGATCAAAGCTCGATCAATAAAAACGTTCCCGTCGATATCGGCATCATTGGCGATGTTGGTCATGTCCTTGAAGACATGATGAAAATCTGGAAAGCCAAACAGCACCGGATTGACGCCAAGGCGCTTGATAGCTGGTGGGACGAGATCGAAGGCTGGCGCGGCAAACGCTGCCTGTCTTACAAGCAGCCCAATGACGTGATCAAGCCGCAGCACGTGATCCGTCGCCTGCATGCGCTGACGCGCGACCGCAAAACCTATATCACCACCGATGTCGGACAGCACCAGATGTGGGCGGCCCAGCATTTCGGGTTTGAACATCCCCATGAATGGATGACATCGGGTGGCCTTGGCACGATGGGCTATGGCATGCCAGCCGCCATGGGCGTTCAGGTTGCCCATCCCGATGCGACCGTGATCTGCTTTACCGGTGATGCTTCGGTGATGATGAATATTCAAGAATGCGCCACGCTCAAGCAGTATCACCTGCCGGTCAAAACCGTGATCCTGAACAACCGCTATATGGGCATGGTCCGCCAGTGGCAGCAATTGCTGCACGGGTCACGCTATTCCGAAAGTTATAGCGAGTCCCTTCCTGACTTCGTCAAACTTTCCGAGGCATTCGGCTTTACCGGGCTTACCTGCAACAACCCGGCTGATCTGGACGACACGCTCAAGCAGATGCTTGAAATCGATGGTCCGGTGATCCTCGACGTGGCTGTGGATGACAAGGAAAACTGCTATCCGATGATTCCATCGGGCAAACCGCATAACGAAATGCTGCTTGGTGCGGAAACCAACGGTGACGAAGCCATAGATTCCGACGAAGGGATGGTTCTGGTCTGATCGACGATCAAGACAATCGCGATTACGACCTCATCAAACCATAATCAAAGGCCGGGCCGGGCTGCACATTGAATGCGCCCGCCCGCGCCCTAGCGGAGCAAGACCCGTGAAAGAAACCGAAATTTCGAAACATACCATATCCATTCTGGTGGATAACGAGGCTGGTGTTCTGGCCCGTGTCATCGGCCTGTTTTCCGGCCGTGGCTATAACATCGAAAGCCTGACGGTCGCCGAAGTTGACGCCAGTTACCACCAGTCGCGCATCACTGTTGTCACCTCGGGTACGCCCATGGTGATCGAACAGATCAAGGCACAGCTTTCACGTTTGGTTCCGGTTCACAAGGTCAGCGATTTGACCCTTTCCGGCCCAAGTGTCGAACGCGAACTGGCTTTGATCAAAGTGATTGCATCGGGTGAAAAACGTGTCGAGTCCCTGCGTATTGCTGATATCTTCAAGGCACGCGCAGTCGATGCGACCAACAGTTCCTTCGTCTTCGAAATCATCGGAAGTCCGGAAAAGATTGATGCTTTCATCAAATTGATGGAGCCGCTCGGACTTTCTGAAACTTCGCGCACGGGTGTCGCGGCAATTTCGCGCGGCACGCTGACGATGTGAGTTCGCCGGGGAATGCTTTTGCAGCCCCGCGTTTAACAAGTTTGATCCATCCGCCACGCACAAGAAAAATCGCGTGGCCCAACGTCCAGAGGTATCGAAAGATGCGTGTTTATTACGACCGCGATGCAGATGTTAATCTGATCAAGACCAAAAAAGTTGCCATCATCGGTTACGGTTCGCAGGGCCATGCCCATGCACTGAACCTTCATGACTCCGGTGTTGCCGAAGTTGCTGTTGGCCTGCGTGAAGGTTCTTCATCGCGCAAAAAAGCTGAAAAAGCCGGTTTGAAAACCATGACCCCGGCCGAAGCCGCTGCATGGGCCGACGTCGTCATGATGTTGACGCCAGATGAACATCAGGCAGCCATCTATGCCAACGAACTGCGCGACAACCTGAAACAGGGTGCCGCCCTTCTGTTCGCACATGGCCTGAACGTTCATTTCGGCCTGATCGAGCCGCGCGCTGATCTTGACGTTATGATGATCGCACCGAAAGGCCCGGGCCACACGGTTCGTTCCGAATATGCACGTGGCGGCGGGGTTCCGTGCCTGGTGGCTGTTGAACAGAACGCATCAGGCAATGCGCTTGAACTTGCACTTTCCTATGCATCGGCAATCGGTGGCGGCCGTTCGGGCGTGATCGAAACCAGCTTCCGCGAAGAATGCGAAACCGATCTGTTCGGCGAACAGGCTGTCCTTTGTGGTGGCCTGACCCAGCTGATCAAATACGGTTTCGAAACCCTGACCGAAGCCGGTTATGCACCGGAAATGGCCTATTTCGAATGCCTGCATGAAGTCAAACTGATCGTCGATCTGATGTATGAAGGCGGTATGGCCAACATGCGTTATTCGATCTCGAACACTGCAGAATACGGCGACTATGTCACCGGACCGCGCGTGATCGATGCATCGGTCAAAGAACGCATGAAAGAAGTTCTTACTGACATTCAGGAAGGCAAATTCGTACGTGACTTCGTTCAGGAAATGCATTGCGGTGAACCGATGTTCAAAGCAACACGCCGCCTGAATGCAGAACACCCGATCGAAGAAGTCGGCACCAAACTGCGTGCTATGATGCCGTGGATTGCTGCCAACCAGTTGGTCGACAAAGAAAAGAACTAAGCTTTACCGCTTGGATTTCAAAACGGCCGTCCTGATGGGGCGGCCGTTTTTGTTTGTCTGAACAAAACAGCATTATGCCCCGATTAATCATCATGTGCGTTTAAGGTGGATTTCACAGGTCGATCCGCGTAATTCTGACCTTTAAAACTTTAACTCACACATGAGCATTTTGAATGTCGGACTTTATTGATATCGCCCCGGAAGTTGCAGAAGCCCTTGCGAGCGGCAAGCCGGTAGTAGCCCTTGAATCGACCATTATTTCCCATGGCATGCCCTATCCGCAGAACCTTGAAACCGCACAAGCGGTTGAACAAGATGTGCGTGACAATGGTGCCATCCCGGCCACCATTGCCGTTATTGGCGGCCGTTGTAAAATCGGCCTGTCACCTGCGGAACTGGAATATTTCGCCAAGGGCACCGACATTTTGAAACTGTCGCGCCGTGACATCCCGTATTGCATTGCCAAAAAACGCGACGGTGCCACCACCGTTTCGGCAACCATGATCATGGCTGAAAAAGCCGGTATCAAAGTGTTTGCCACCGGCGGCATTGGCGGGGTTCATCGCGAACTGGCGACAAGTTTTGATATCTCGGCCGACCTGACAGAGCTTGGCAGAACCAGTGTTGCCGTGGTCTGCGCCGGGGCCAAGGCGATCCTTGATATTCCGATGACGCTTGAACATCTTGAAACGCTGGGCGTGCCGGTGATTTCCTATGGCACCGATGAATTTCCGGCTTTTTACACGGTCAAAAGCGGCCAAAAAGCACCGATTCGCCTTGACACCCCAGCCGAAATTGCAGAATTCCTGAAATCAAAATGGGAATTCGGTCTTGCCGGCGGTGCCGTAATTGGCAACCCGCCCCCGGCCGAGAAGGCATTGGAACTTGATGCCATCGAACATGCAATTGACAGCGCATTGATCGAAGCCAAAGGCCTGAACATTCATGGCCGCGAAGTCACCCCGTTCCTTCTGCAACGCGTGACTCAGCATACCAAGGGCAAAAGTCTTGAGGCCAACATCGCGCTGGTCCGCAACAATGCGGCCCTTGGCGCCAAAATTGCGGTCGCACTGGCCGGTTAAGCCCTAAGCATGGTCCCAAATCGCCAAAGCCCCCGGCCTGTTCGGGGGCTTTTCTTTTTCGGTTTTGATATTTAACCGATCAATAATCCGGGTCAGAACCTAGTCCGCAGCCGCGACATGGCCTTTGGGAGTATACGGTTCGCAATTTTCGCGTGCGGCATTGGCAACAACAAGTTCACGTATGATCGCAAGTATCGCCGGGGTTTCCATATCCATGCCCTGCGTTGATTGTTCGTAACGCGCAATATCCTCGGACAGAAACTGTAAATTGGATAACAGAATATCTGTCGTCTGCCGCGACAGATACAACCTGCCGCCGTAATCATTTGCTGTACGGCGCAATAACGCCGTCATCGTCGAGATTTGTTCGCTCAACATTTGATCTCTACGCGATTTATGGTTTTCCTCATCCCTCATTATGCACAGTATCACCATTTTTCGCGTAGAAACAATCCCGAAACACACCAAATAAGTGCTAAATACGCAAAATTCGCGTAGCCCGCTGCATGGTCACTTCACAGTCTTTCTCTTTCGGAGTAGCCTGTATATCCTTTAAGATAAGGCAAAGGGGCGAAAGGTATGAACTCCGACGCGACGACAGGACTGGGCCAGCGGATCGGGATTTGCGAAAAAATCGCAGGATCACGAAGCGCCCTAGCCGAAAAAACCGGGATCGCTGCCCGAACGCTTGAAAATTACAGTCACGGGCGCAATGACCCAAAGGCCTCTGCGTGTGTTGCAATTGCACAAGCAACCGGCGTTTCAATCGAATGGCTTTTGACCGGCATCGGTATGCCATCCAGCCCCCCCAGCCAAACCGCTGAGGACGAAAGCGAACGCAAAATCGTCTATAACATTGCTTATTTCCTTGCCCGAAAGTCCAAAGCGGTCAAAGCAGACCCTGAGGCGTTTGCTGATTCATTTCTGTCGCTTTACGATTATTGCCGGGAGAAACAGCAATCTGGTTCGGAAACTTTTGACGCCCAAGCATTTGAGAATGTTGTGGAATTTGCGTCAAAGCGGCTTCAGAAGAATAGCGCGTGACCAATCTCTGCAACCGCTGCCTTAACCTGTCACAATCATCACAGACATAGCCAACCTCGGGCAATCTGCGGCCTTCTATCACTCGGTCACGCTTGATCTGGCTGCGCCACCCCATCTGCGCGTACCAGAACCGAATCGGATTATCACGAAACGCCCATAGCACGGGCGGCGTTAATCCTTGTTCGGCAAGAAAGTCCACCATCGTCAACATCATGACCGGGCCGGTTTCACGTCCACGATAGTCCGGCAGGACATAAGCCGCATGCAATTCACCGCGTCCATCGATCTCGGGATCGCGATTTCGGCAGCAAAAACAAAAGCCAACCACCTTTTGATCGGCCTCGATAACGAACAAAGCATCGCTTTCTTCGTGGGAGTCGAACCAATTCAACCATTGCTGTTCTCGAAATTCCCGCGATCTGCTGCGTAAAACGGCTTCGGGCATAAAGGCATATGTCTCACGCCAGCAATAAGCGTGGATCAGCGAAATCATTGAAACATCATCGATTTTTGCGGCTCGGATCGAAATCATTGCTCTTCCTCCATTTGACCTAGTGGAGGAAAATAATTGCACATCTTTCGCGTGTTGCGTTTTCCATATAAAATTATTTAAAGACGTTCCGAAAAATCCTGACCACCTAAAACGATAGTGACCGGATTTGATGCATGCTTGATATCGACCTTCAAAAACGCCTTGATCAGGCTGGCCCTGCTATCCGAAGAAACAAAACAGGCTTGTCACTGATTCAGCAGCTTACGATGACCATCGCCATAGCTTTGTTTACGACCGTCATCGGAATCACGACATATGCGCATCTGACCGCGATCCCGGCCATGCCATCGGACGATCTGGGAAAACTTGCCGTGATTGTCAGTGATGTAACGGGAACGGTGCCTGTCGATATCTGGGCGGCGATGGAACGTCATATCGGCAAAAAGGCCAATAGCTTTGATGCAAATGATCAAGTCAAAGCGATCGCATTCCTTTTGGAACTGATCGAAAATCAGCCCAAACCCACAATCAATATATGGTAACGACCGAACTGGTCACCACAACCGGATAGTCGCGCAATTTGCGCCACATGGTGCGCGCCGGATAGGTATTAAGCTTGGTCTCGGTCACACCGGAAAGACTGTCCCGCACCATCAAACTTTCAAAGAAATCAGGGTCCAGTTCCATCTGCGCCGGGCTTGTCATCACGGCTGTTCCGTCTGTGGTAAAGGCGGAATAAAAACACAGGCGACAAGCGCGTTCTGCCGGAAGCCAGGCATCGGGCGTCATCACCGCGACCAAAACCCCCATCGTTGTTCCGGATACACCACGCAACAAACGCGTGACCGGAATGAACGGAACGCCTGATTGCTGCCCCAGAACCGGCACACCAATGCGAATACCATCATTTCCCGCAACAATGGTTTCACTGAAATAGCTGCGATCAGAAAGATCAAGATTGGCCGCCGGATGTCGCGTGGTATCGAACCGAAGAATTCCCTTGGCATCGATGAATAAAAGCGCGCGCACCGCAGATACCTGTTCGGTAAAACGTTTTAAGCTACCTTGCAGGACAACGGCATTCATCGTGCCATCGTTCCGCAAAAGGTCGGCGGATCGACGCATCAAGCCATCGGTCTGATTGAGGATATTTTCAACATGCGTCGCCATCAGAAGTACGTTTTCTTCAAGCGAGATACCTGTTGGCTCCGCAGACGCCTGTGCTGGTACCAGCCAAAGCCCCAACAGAACAATCATCCACTTTTTCATCACCGATCCCCACGCTGTGCGTCATAACAGCTACCCAAAAACAGGCTTGCTGTAAATGAAACAACAGCGCATGGGGCCATCTATCATCCAATCAACGGGTTTAACGGGCCAGATTATCGCCGATAGGCCGGATCAAGACGGGCATCATCAACCGGTGTTCCCCATGTGATTTCGCACGGCAAAACCCCGGCCCAGACCGGCCAATTATTATCTTCCTCGTCATCAACCGGACCACCGGAACGCACCTTTGCCGAAACCTCGTCCAAATCAAACCCCAGAAACATCGTGGCCTTGAGTTCCTGATCATTGGGTTGACGGACCTGATCCCAACGGCCCTTGGAAAGCTTTTCAACAAACAGTTTCGAATGTTCAAGCTTGTCGGCGGGATCGGCCACAATGTCGCCCTTGCCATAAATCACGACGGAACGATAATTCGCCGAATGATGAAACGCCGAACGTGCCATCACCAGTCCATCCAGATGGGTAATGCACAGACAGGCTTCTGCCCCATTGGCAATTGTCGCCAGAATGCGATTTTTCGACGCGCCGTGAATATAAATTCGTTCCCCAACGCGCCAATGTGCCGTCGGGATCATCGCCGGGCGACCATTCACCACCGTTCCGACATGGCAAATCAGCGCATCATCAATGATGCCGTGCACAAGCTTGCGGTCATAACTTGCGCGTTTGGGTCCGCGGACAACTTTGGTTGCCGGGTGAATTTTATACTGTTCAGGCAGTTCAATTGCGTCTGACATCTTGTCTCTCGTTTCATATTGGTGGCGGGTTGGCACCATCATCAATGAAATTGGACTTTCTCAAAGGTCCGTTATAAGAATTTTGACCAGACCAATTTTACCAAGCCCCATTTTCTGATTGTTAAAAAATGCGCAGTGACTTCACCTGGATTTACCCAAGCCATCCCGCATCTGGCGATGGCACAAATGGCGATACCGCCTATCGCCGTCTTTATCTTGGCATTCGCCAGGCGATCCTTGATGGGCGTCTGCATCCGGGTGAAAAGCTTCCGGCCAGCCGTGATCTGGCCAAAAGTCTTGGCGTGTCGCGCAATACCGTCGTGACCAGTTTCGATCTATTGGCATCGGAGGGATATCTTGAAACCCGGATCGGGGCGGGAAGTTTCGTCGCCAGCAGCCTGCCGGATCGGGAAATGACCGCAACCACATCGCACAAACGGCGCGATCAGGATCACAAATCAGCCCCCCCGCCACGGCTTAGCCAAAGTGCCATCCGCATGCTGGCTTATGATCGGCGTTTTCCGCGTTTTCGTGTTGCCCGGCCCTTTAACCCCGCAACCCCTGATCTGGATGCCTTTCCATTTGATCTTTGGGCGCGATTATTGCGCCGAAGCTGGCGGGCACCGACTCTTGATTTAACCATTCCGGTTGATCCGCTTGGATTACCCAAACTGCGCGATGAAGTCGCAAAATGGTTGCGACAATCCCGCGGGGTCAACTGCGATGCCGATCAGGTAATGATTGTATCCGGCGCGCAACAGGCGCTTGATCTGATTGCCCGTGCGCTTGTCGATCCGGGGGATATCATTGCCACCGAAGACCCCGGTTACGAGGGCATTCGCGGTGTCCTTGCCGCAAGCGGCGCCAAGCTGTTACCCATCCCTGTCGATGACGAAGGGCTTCAGGTTGATCAGCTTCCAACCTGTGATCCCGCCCGCATTGTCGTCACCACGCCATCACGCAACTATCCGCTGGGCACGACCCTGTCACTGGCGCGCCGTCTTGCGCTTTTGCAATGGGCGGATGCCAATGATGCGTGGATTGTCGAAGACGATTACGACAGCGACTACCGCTATGACGGGCCACCTCTTTCATCGCTTCAGGGGTTGGATCGTAATAATCGGGTGATTTATGTCGGCACGTTTTCACGCGTGATGTTTCCGGGCATTCGATTGGGGTATCTGGTTTTGCCCGCAGCACTTATTTCCGTCTTTCGCGGCATGCGCGGTTTTGCCGATGGGGTTCCGGCCCCAACGGCACAGGCTGCACTAGCCGAATTTTTCGCCGAAGGGCATTTTGGTGGCCATGTGCGTAAAATGCGCCTGAGCTACGGCGAACGCCGCGCACATCTGCGCAACCTGATCGAAACGCATGCGCCAGATATGCTAAAGATTTTGCCCTCAGACGGCGGATTGCATTTATGCACCCGGTTGATGAACGGGCAGGATGATGTGATGCTTCAGGAACGGATGATCACGGCACAGCTCGATTGCCGGGCACTTTCGTCCTATTACCATGACAAATCAGAAAGAAACCGACCCGATTTACCACAGGGATTGGTCCTGGGCTTCGCCGGGTGGAAAAAGAATATGATCTCGCAAAGTTTTGATGAACTGATCGATGTGATCCGACGTAAACCTTAATCTACCGAGCCAGAGAGCGCGCCTCACCCCCCGTGATGTTGTCACATTCAAAGCGTTCTCTTATCCTTCTTCTTCTCGCCCCTGCCCTCATAAACAAAGAGTTTCCGCATGTCCGCTGTCTCTGCTGTTGTCCCGATCGCCATCATATGGTTTCGAAATGACCTGCGTCTGGCGGATAATCCGGCATTGAATGCGGCGGTCAAATGGGCCGAAAAGAATAATGGTATTGTCCTTCCGGTTTTCATCCTTGATCCGGTAATTGATCCCCAATTGGGCGGCGCGACGCGCTGGTGGCTGGAAAAAAGTCTTGCGCGGCTGGATGCTGCCCTGTCCAAAACCGCCGGGATCAATGAAAAAGCCCTGCATCTGTTCAAATCAGATGCCCCAACGGTTTTCGATCAGTTGCAGGCCAATTACAGGATCGGTGCCGTTTTCTGGAACCGGCTTTATGACAAGGCATCCATCGCACGCGACACAGATATCAAGTCGTCCTTGCGTGACGCCGATATCGAATGCGACAGTTTTAATGGCCAGTTGTTATATGAACCATGGGAAATCAAAACCGGTGCTGGAACCGACTTTAAGGTTTTTACCCCATTCTGGCGTGCCTGCCAAAAACTTCCCCCGCCCGTGGCCCCAAACAAAGCCCCCAAAAGCATCCCGCTTTGTGATCTGAAACTTGCCCGCGAAATTGACCTGGCGGCTCTTGATTTATCCCCCAAGCCGTTTGACTGGGCCACCGGCTTTGGCAAACGGTTTGTGCCCGGTGAACAGGGTGCCCTTGATCAGCTTCACAGTTTTATCGATGACCGTCTTGATGATTATGCCGATCTGCGTGATCGACCAGACCATCTGGTCACATCGGAATTGTCACCGCATTTACGCTTTGGCGAGATCAGCCCAAGACAGGTCTGGCACGCAGCCAATCATTATGCCGACGCCCATCCGGGCAAGGGCAAGACCGCATCTAAATTCATGGCCGAACTGGGGTGGCGTGAATTTTCCCATCACGTTCTGTTTCACGCCAAAGATTTAAAATCAGTCCCCTTGCAAGGCAAGTTCACCAAATTCCCGTGGATTGATGATCCAAGCACACTTCAACACTGGCAACGCGGACAGACCGGATTTCCCATAGTTGACGCCGGGATGCGCGAACTTTGGCACACGGGTTACATGCATAACCGGGTGCGGATGATTGTCGGTTCAATCCTGGTCAAACATCTGTTGACTGACTGGCGACATGGCTTGGCCTGGTTTGACGACACACTTGTCGATGCCTGCCCGGCCAACAATGCCTTTTCCTGGCAATGGATCGGCGGGTGTGGTGCGGATGCTGCCCCTTATTTCCGAATTTTCAACCCCGTGCTTCAGGGGGAGAAATTTGATCCGGACGGCAGCTATGTCCGTCAATGGGTGCCGGAACTGGCCGATATGCCCGCCCGATATATACACAAACCATGGGATGCGCCTGCACTGATCCTCAAAGCCGCTGGTGTTGATCCTGATCGGACCTACCCCCACCCCCTTATCGACCTCAAACAAGGCCGTGAACGGGCGTTAAACGCCTATCAGGAAATGAAACGGGTCACAGGCTAACCTGGGGCCCGTTCCTTTGTCGTAAAACCTATTTCCAGAACAGCTTTTGCTTTTCAAATTTCTGCCATGCCTGATCCAGCCCCAACAAGCGGTAATCAGCCTGCGCACCGAACCACCCTGCAATCAGGCCAACGGCCACCATGCCATCCTTTGACAATTGCGGCTTAAGCGCCAGCAAACGGGCTTCGGCGACGGCAACATCGTTGAGCCAGCCGAGAATTTCCTGCAAGCCGGTTAATTCCTTGCGGAACTTCTTCACCGGCTTTGATGCATAAATCTCGCCAAAGGAATCCGTGCCATAACGCATCTGTTTGACATCCAGACGCAAGGCATGAAGCTGCGGCACGGTCAGTTTGCCAACCTCGCTGCCCCGCCGGGTCAGACGCTTGTATGCCCGGTTCAACAGCGGTTCGGCCATTTTTGAAATCGGCGCAGACATCGCCTTCATCTGTACGGCATCCGCCCCCGATGCCCAACGCGAATAACTCGACCATGCGCCAAGCAACAGCAAAAGCTGCTGATATTCGAAACTTTCAAGCATATGGCGTGCAATACCAAGCGCCTGCTCGCGCTGTTTCAAAGCCGCCTTGTGCAGATCGGCAATGCCGGGATGCCCGGGGAACCGTTCTTCAATCATCGGCAACGTTTCGCCCAGAAACACATCCCAATCACGCAACCCGTCCAATGCCTTGGTGCAATGCTTCAACAGGCGACGGATCAAAACGCTTTCACCCTGTGGCAGGTTTTTCTTGAACAGGTTAAACGTCACCCGCAAACGACGCATGCCAACCCGCATTTGATGGCAACCTTCGATATGAAGGTCTTCACGCACGCAAACCTCATTGCCAAGGATCATGCGCAACCCTTGCGCCAGAACGGCCCGAAACGCGGTTTCGGCCGACATACCGGCATTCAGCCCAACCGGGGCCGATTTATAAAAACCCGGCTTCTCGTCGAGATAAAGGGCACGCCCCCGCGATGCCTTGGACCGCATGCTTAAAAACAGCGGTACCGTCCGTTGCAGCTCCAGCGCCAGATCAAACAAGGCCGCCGGATGCCCTTCCTTAAGCTCAAGCTCGACCTCGGAAAGCGGCGCTTCCTTTTCTGCCGTGCGCACCACGCCCTGATCAATGGCAAGTTCCATCACCGCATCGCGATATGTCAGGTCAACTGCACTGCGTTTCAGATCGCTTTCAAAAATACGGTCGATTTTCTTCTTTTTGACATGCTTATCAAGCAATGCCACGACATCTTCATCGGTGAATTTTTCGATATCAAGAACACCATCGGCCAGTTCCACATTCCATTCATGGCGCTCTGGCAGGGCTTCACGCAACCCATTCGATGCCTTGACCGTCTGTTCCCACCCCTTGGTGCCCTTTTTGCGCACCCGCAATGCCAACCCTTTGCGCGCCAGCGAAAGTTTCGGCGTATCATGATAAATCGACACAAGATGGGTGGTCAGAAGACGACGGCCTTCTTTGACCTCACGCAGAACCGGTGCCAATTTCAATCGCGAGACATGCTTCGGATCGATGCGGAGTTTAAGTTCGATCTCGATCTGCTTTTCGGCCATCAGAATCCCCTGGCGTTCTTGTTATTGCAGCGCGTCAAACGCTGTCTGCCATAACCTCATAGCCTGAATTATGTTTCAGCAATTTGAAACCAGCGGCCAGACGTTATGGTAACGGGCTGTAAAATTTCCGCAACATTCCTGACATGACTGTATTTTTTCAAGGATTAATCTTGTGCCTGACAGCTTGCACTTCTGGCAGGTTTCATTTGAAAACGCATTTCCCGCGATAAGTTCGTTCGAGCAGAAAATACTCAGAATTTCATCAATTCCAGACAACGAATCGCAAAGTTGTCGAGGTGCAAAGATCATCTCCCTTGCGATTCCTTTTGACCGGAATGCCGGGAAAGAACGATGGCAAATCTTATAGGGGGGTGAACCATTCTGCATAGAGCATGAAACTGGGGAAAGGGTCGGAGACGCCCGGAAATCAAAGAGTTCAAAGAAAATCAGGGCAAAATGTCTTTTTGCACAAAATGGATTATTTCGAGCGATTTATGCGCTCTTTTCTGCACAAAGCGATCTGTTATTGGTCGAACAGTCCTCGCAATTCGGGGATCGGCGCGAAACGATGCCCCACTTCCCGGACTTCATCCATCGGAGCAAAGCCGCACACAATCGAAGCTTTCGACAAATCGTTGAAAACGACGATGCCCGGTTTTTCTCCATCCGTTCCAATGCTGAAAGATGAGCTGGCCCCGTTCTGTCTTTGAAAATCCGAATGCAAATCGGGACCATCTTTCAAGCGGACATCCATTGTCACGGCTGCTGTCCAGCCGTATTCATCAAACCGGTAGTCGGTCGTAGGGTTTCCAGTTCCCCAAGAATCGTCGGCAACATTCAATTCTTCCTCATAAGAGGAGAAGGTAATGTTATCGATAGAGTCCTGATATTTAATAATGTTTGAACATCCGGTGTCCGTAAGTTCGGCAAAAATTTTCATCGCCTTTACCCTTTGATCTCCGGTGATGCTCCCGTCAAAGCGCAAATTCATCTCATCAAGCGCATATGCAGACGACGCAAAGGCGAACATTGCTACAAACGTAATAGTTCTGAACATTTGCGATCTCACAAATTTCTGAATGATCCAACGACCCGAGCAAGTATCTTCATTTGGGCTTTATCGTGATCGCTTATCTCCCAAGGGCGATAAGCCTGATTATCACTATGCACAACGATACGGCTCCCCTGACGTTCAAGCCGTTTGATATAGAGTTCCTCGGCTATACGAAAAGTGTATATGCCATCCCCGTTGTTTGCACGGGCGTCTTCTGAACGGTCTAACAGAGCAATCGCACCGTCTTCCAGAGCGGGCTCCATGCTGTCACCGTTGATATAAACACCGCAGGCGTCCTTGGGATTTACGCCCAAATGGTCCTTTAAATAGCTTACAGGTAAAGTGAGATAGCCGGAAACCACTTCACCGAAATTTATAGCTCCACCACCTGCAGAAGCACGCACATCAAAGACAGGAACCGGCGTAAATCCGCTAACGTCAACAGGGACAAGAAGCCCGTTTCCGGTTTCCTTATCTTTGGATACGGCCTGCCCATCGGCAGACATCGCCCCTTCACCTGTTATCAGCCATGGCAATGAAACCCCCGCTTCGCGCGCTATAGCGTGCAGAACGGGACGTGTGGGCTCGCTTTTAGCCCCTAGGTATTGGTTCATCGCACTGGGCGAAACCCCAATTCTGGCGCTAAACGCACGAGCAGACTCCCCATTCATGGCGAGGCGCAGCCTTTCGGCAAACGCTTTACTGCTTTCGTCTTCAGCAGTCAAATTGACCTCTCCCGCAAATGCGCACTTTACTGCCCGCACAAGCCATTGATAACAAACAAAAACTCACACTATTCACGTTTTTATGCGCATTTTAGAACAGTAAAGTGCGCATTTGCACTTGCTGTTGCGCGTTATTACGTGCATAGTCTCATCATTCGATGACGCTAACGACCTAAACAAACCGGCCAAAGGGTAGGGGCCGGTTCTGATTGAGGAGAGACTTATGGCGCACCGTGCCGACAAACGCCCGGAAGAAATCCAGTATTTGCTGCGAGGCAAAGGACTGACCTTTGCCGATGTTGCCCGTAAATGTGGACTGCCCGAAAGCACCCCACGCACAGCGACCCGTAAACCGAGCATCGAAGGCGAATGGGCGATTGCCTATTTCCTCGAATTGCCCGCCAGCGCGATTTGGCCGTCTCGATATGACAGCAAAACCGGTGAACGCCTCAAGCCTCAACCTGCCGCAAACTATACGGACTTTCCGCGACTTGGTCACTGTCAAAAAGACATCGCTGCATGAACACCGGGCTATCTCCTGACATTCAATTTTCTCTAATGCACGCATTCAGATAGGTCGATCATGGTTAAGGCACGCGGTGATAACACGACACTCGATCTGCTCACGGAATGGAACCCGCCTGCGGTTGCCGTTCGCTTCACACAGCCAGAACGTGTCCGTGGTTCAAGTTTCTCTCAACGAATCAGTAGAGCCGTTTCAGAAGTCCTCAAGGATTGCGGCAAAACCCGCGAAGAGATAGCTGCCGCTATGTCGGAATACACAGGTGAAGAGGTAACGAAAAACATACTGGATGCCTATTCCAGCATGGCCCGAGAAAGTCACACAATTAGCCTTGAACGTGCGTTTGCTCTCCTACACGCCACGGGCGACGCCCGGATATTTGGGATGGAGCTTGAGCGGTTCGACCTCGCAGTAATCCCAGAGCGCTACCTCGGTGCTGTCGATGACGCGATGATTGAGGATCAACGTGAACAATTGCGGAAGTCTCAACTCGCGGCTCGGCGTCGCTGGAAGGGAAGTGCGCGATGAAAGAATGGTTGTCACCTCAAGAAATAGCCGATTTGGGTCTCCCAGATACACCGAAGACGAAACAAGGCGTTATTGATCGAGCAAAAAGGTCCAACTGGAAAACCGTAAAATCGAAGAACGGATCACCTCTCGCCCGTGCCAGAACCGAAAGCGGCGGTGGTTGGGAATATCATGTTTCGCTGCTTCCCAAGGAAGCACGTAAAACCTATGCCCGCCGTCAAATTTCTGTTCAGCCTGACTTATTTGATGAACTCCCGGCACACGTAACCACCCCCGAAAAGACACGAAACAGCGACGACCTGAACGACTTCCAGCGCGACGTTATGAACGCACGCGCTTCGCTCATTGCTTTGGTCGATGAACACACGCAGGTAATCGGACGCAATCAAGCACTTGATATGGTGGTTGAACTGGCAAAGGCCGGTCAGTTGCCGACTGATTTGCAAGAACTGGTTGGCATCGCCAACGCCAAAAGTGGTCGCCGCGTAAAGACCGCGAAAGGCGCACACAAGATATCGCGCCGCACCCTCTATCAGTGGGTTCTCGATCACGAAAAAGGTGGCATTCTTGCCCTCGCCCCGACACCGGCGAATAAATTGGATTACGAAATCCCGGCATGGGCACCTGCCCTGATGCAACTATGGGCTGATCCCTACAAGCCGTCACTTACAGCGGTGCTGGAAGAGCTGCCAAGCACCCTGCCCGATGGCGTTGACATGCCGTCTTATGATCAGGCGCGGCGTTTCCTTGCCAACAAGGTTTCTGTTGTCGACAAGAACCGGGGCCGCATGGGGCCACAGGCCCTTAAAAGCCTGCAAGCATTCACACGGCGCGACGTATCAGAGCTTTGGCCCGGCGCGGTCTACACCGCCGATGGTCATACATTCCGCGCCAAGATCGAGCATCCGTTTCACGGGCAACCATTCCAACCGGAAATCACATTCACGATGGATGTTTTCACCCGCTATATCGTCGGGTGGTCGGTCGGGCTGGCCGAGAACTCCATTGGCGTCCTTGAAGCCCTGTCACACGCGGTTATCGAACGCGATGACGGACGACATAGCGCCCTGCCCCTGATCTTTTACACGGATAACGGCAAGGGCTTTAAGAACGAGATGTTCAGCTCCACCGCCATTGGTTTCTTTGACCGGTGGGGTATCACACAGAAAACCTCTTTGCCTTACAACTCACAGGCACGCGGGGTTATTGAACGCTTCAACCGCAATGTACGCCAATGGGCCAAGAAGCTTGTCGCCTATAGCGGTTCGGAACTCGACAAGGAAGCGAAACGCTACATCGATCGCGCCCGGATACAGGCCGCAAAAAGGAAGGTCAGAAGCCGGTTTGATGTGACGTGGGATGAATTCAGGGCGTTCATTCAAGAACAGATTGATACCTATAACAACAAGCCGCAATCCGGTCTGAAACGCGTTCGCGATCCTGAAACCAAAGTCAAACGGCACCAGACACCGGCAGAAGTTTGGGGGGAATGGCTTTCCGAGGGCGGAAAAACCCGCACCATCGCTGTTTCAGAAGCCTCAGACTTGTTGCGCCCATATGACCGGCGCACGGTCGCCCGTTGTGAGGTCCGTATACTCAACAATGTCTATTTCAGCCATGACCTTGAAGCCTATCACGGGCAAGACGTTCTGGTTGGATATGACATTCATGATGCCAACCGGGTCTGGGTCCGTGATTTTGAAATGCGCCTTCTGGCGGTTGCCGAACTAGATGCCAATGCCCGTGCTTATTTCGATGGCGACACCCTGCGCACCGCCCAGAGCAAGCAGGATCAGATTCTTGCCGCCCGCACTAAAGGACGGCTGGGTCGTATCGAAGAAAAACGGCAGGAAATCATTGCAGAGGCCAAAGGCCCGGCACTTGAAATCGAATATCAGCCAGCCGTTCCAATGGAAGATTTCCAGATCAAGGCTGCTGACGAAATGCTGGCCCGCATTGAACAGCCAAAGCCGGTTCTAACACAGGCTAACGGTCGGCCCGTTTTCAAAGACGATATCGAATGGGTGATGTGGCTTGAAGCCAACCCCGAACAAATCACCGAACAGGATCGTGCGGCTCTTTCAGAGCGGCTCGAAAAGGCTTCCTTCCGCCAGCTTCTGGCGATGGAAGAAATCGACCCCACGCGGATTGTTGGTCGCAAGGCCGCGTGAGGTCAATGAATGCCGCTGCAAAGCGGCACCACGAAGAGCAGAAAGGTTAATTATGCGTCTCAAGTTTGTAAACACGCAAAACGTCAAGAAGATGATGGCCGGTATGGCCGCGATTGAGCAACGCGGTGCGGGTGAAGCCTGCCTCGTTGTTGTTGATGGCTCCCCCGGCCTCGGAAAAACCGAAAATGTCAGCTATCTGGCAGCACAGAATGCCAGCGCGTTTGTCCGGGCAAAGCGTGAATGGACACCAAACTGGATGCTCGGCGAGTTGCTTGAAGCCTGCGGCGTTCGGGAAAAACCGGCATCCTTTGAACGTAAATACCGCCTTCTGATTGAAGCTTTGTCCATGCAGGCCAAAGCGGCTGAGGACAATGGCGAGATGTTCTTCGTCGGGGTCGATGAGTGCGATTATATCGCCCGGTCAGAGAAGATGCTTTCGTCCATCCGCGATCTAAGTGACTTGGTTGAAGTCCCGTTCGTTCTGGTCGGCATGGGCAAGGTTCGCGATAGCCTGAAACGCTTCCCGCAGGTGACATCTCGTGTCGGTCAATATGTCCGCTTCGAGAAAATGACCATTGAAGATACCGAAAAGGTGGTGTGCGGCCTGTGCGAAGTCGAGGTTAAAGAAGACCTGATCGCACTTTTGCATGACAAATCGAATGGGTATGTCCGCGAGGTCAAGGAAGGCATCGCGCATATCGAGCGGTTCGGCAAGATGCAGGGCAACACGGTAATTGGTGTTGCTGAAATGACCGGCCAAGTTCTCTTGAACGACCGCGAAACCTCCCGCCCGATCATCGTGCGAGGTGGAAAATGAGCACGGGTCGCTCCCTCATTCAAGAAGCTGTGCGCGATCAATTGCCGCCACAAGCCTGCCTGACGATTGATGAACTGGATGCAGCGTTGTCTGAGCATTCACGACACAACATCGTTAAGGCAACGCTCAAGTTGATGAGCCGAGGCCTTATCGAACGGGTTGAGCTTGGCTGCTATCAGCTAACATCAAAAGGCATGGAAAGTCGGGCGAATGGCAAAGCTCTGACCAGTGGTCCAAATGCCCCGCTCACAGGCAAAGTAAGAAAACAGAAAGGCACCAATCTCCGCCTGCGGGTTTGGCGAGTGATGTCCGTCAAACAAAAGTTCACCATAGATGACCTTTTGAGTGTCACGGCCAAAGGCGAGGAAAAGAACGCCCGCAATAATGTTCAGAAGTATCTCAAACATCTGTGCCAAGCGGGATACCTCCGCGAATTGCGCCGTGCCCCCGGTGAAGCACTCACCTCCAACGGCTTCAAACGATACCAGCTTATCCGCCACACCGGCCCTCAAGCGCCGGTCCTGCGCAAAGGCGGTATCTATGACCGCAACACGGGGGTGCTCCATGAACGCAATCAGTGAACTCCCTGAATGGCGCATTCTTTTGGCCGAGGAAATCAAACGCACATCGGTCACGGATACCGCAAAACGCATCGGCTATGCCCGGTCGTCAGTATCGCTGGCCAATGGCGGAAAATACACCGCGAACACTGATCAGTTAGAGGCCCGCGTTCTCGAAGTTCTCGGCGGGCCGGAACCGACTTTCTACTGCCCGGCACAGGGCGCAAGCATCACGAAAAACGATTGTGTGGAATTTGCCGCACGGTCGATGCCAACGACCAGCCCCCGTGCCCTTCGTCAATGGCAAATCTGCCAATCCTGCGAACATCGGGAGGACTGCAACAATGCTGAGTGAAGACCTTTCCAACTTGACCAAAACGCTAATGTCCAACGCCGCAGCACACAATGGGAAGCTGTATCTGAGTGCCCGACAGACAAGCATTCTGCTCGATAATCTTGGGCTGATGTCCGTCGACCTAGGTCAGTACGAAAAATCGCACGGCCCCATAGGTGCCGGTGCCCCGAATATTGCCGCCATTCAGCGCGGCCTTGTCACTGGCACGGTTGTAAGTCTGGCGGATCGACGCATGAGCAAGATTTGCAGCGCCTTTACCACGGACGACGGGGGGAGCGCAGCATGAAGCAGTCAACCGCAACCGGTTCGATCAAAGCGAAAGATAGCAGATTGACCGCCGTTCAAAGTCGCATTGGTTCATTCCTGTACGCAACATGGATCATGCCCCTGAAAGTCCGGTTAGAGAATGACACGCTGGTCATTGCAGCACCGAGCGCCATGCACGCCGATGCTGCCCGTAACCGCTTCGGCAACCAGCTCAAAGACACATTCAAGGCCGCTGAACTACGGGTCTATGTGGATCGGAGCGAATGACCATGAAACGTGGAAATCCAATCACCCAATGGTGGCGTTACATGCGCCACATCTGGCTACCGCCCCGGAGGGACCGATGGTCCGCCATTACATCCCGGAAAAAGTAATCGATATCCCCGAACACCTAAGGAACGAAGACATGGAACATATCAAAGACATGACCAATCTAAACGAGGCCTTGCCGGTCGTGACCGTTCGCGATCAGCAGTATCTCGAAGACGCCAAAGGCAAGCTGATCCCGCTTGAACAGGTATCTGACGATCTGCGTTTGCGCGATGGTCTGGTCCGCGAAAAACTTGGCACGGTCGAAGGTCTGCAAAAGCAGCTTCGCGACTTCAAGATCGAAGTCATGGCCGACATTCAGGCTTTCATCCAGTTGTCTGCCGAGAAATACGGCGTGACGGTCGGCGGCACCAAAGGCAACGTCACCCTGACCACGGTCAAAGGCGACATGCGGATGATGCGGCAGGTGTCAGAAAACCTTGCCTTTGATGAAAAATTGATCGCGGCCAAGGCCCTGATTGATGAGTGCATCATCGAATGGTCCGAAGGCTCCCGCCCGGAAATCCAGACGCTGGTGCAGGACGCTTTCCAGACCGATCAGCAAGGCAAGATCAGTACGGGTCGCGTCCTTGGCCTGCGCCGCCTCCAGATCGCAGACGAAAAGTGGAAACGCGCCATGGAGGCGATTTCAGACAGCATCCATGTGCAGGACACCAAAGCCTATGTCCGTTTCCAGAAACGCAATGAAACCAACGGCAAATGGGAAACCCTGCCGCTGGACATGGCCGCAGTGTGATGGGGGATCAAATGTCAAAAAACAAACCGCGCCTCGTATTCCGCGTCGAACTGATCGGCAATGACCTGATCTACGTCATCGCCCGACATGAAAAAGGCGCGTTGAGCGTTGCCATCCAGCACGGGTTCGAACCGGATCGCAGCCCATCAGCCAAACCCCGGCTTGTCGATGGCCTGTTTGCGGAACGGGCAATCAACCGCAAGAACCCCGATCAGGAGGCAGCGTGATGTTTGCTTACTGCTGGCAAAGCGGCCTGATCGAATTTGGCGACTGCGTCCCACAAGGTGCCGTCAAATTGATCGAAGGCAAGCGCGATGAGGTCAAAGACAAAGTGACCGTTCGCGCACGGCATTCCCGAGACAGCAAAGATTTGCTCGTACCCGGCGTGCCGGAGGCCGACGACGAATTTGCCGCCATTCGGGCGGTAGAGCATTTCAAACAGTTTCTGACCGCACCGCGACGCAAAGTCGTTGGTGCCTAAGAAGCCAACCGGGGCCGTCCAGACCTGTTGCAAGTGTTTTTGGTTCGGCCCCGGTTACCGCCTCAGCGGTGAGACAAAGAGTGGTCCATTTGGTTACGGCGCGTCCGTGGGAAATGCATCGACGGTTAGCAGTGATTGCAAGCACTGCGAAGCCCGGCCCCTGCTACGAGAAGCGGGTTCAAGTCCCGTCTCTTTGTCTCTCCGGTGCGGCGGCGTGGAAAGCAGACACGCAGTGCTGACGAGTGCGGGGGCCGATCTCTCCATGGCAGGAAGAGACGGTATCGCGATAGGGACGAACATTATGCCAATAGCCTCTGATGTTTGTTTTGCGAGCTGGAGATGTCGGTTCAAACCCGACCAGACCCTAGCCGGAGTAGCGCCCGGCCCGCACCAACGCTGAGTTTGAAGACCGAGCAAAAAGAACACAAACAAGGAACCAAAACATGACGGAAGTAGGAGGCATAGCCGCAGATCAACTCGCCTCATATGTCGAGCGGATCGAACGGCTGGAAGAAGAAAAGGCCAACATGATGGCCGACATCAAGGAAGTTTACGGCGAAGCCAAAGCCCTTGGCTATGACGTGAAAATCCTGCGCGACATAATCCGCCTTCGCAAAATGGAAGACCACCAGCGCAGCGAACAGGAAGAAATTCTTGAAACCTACAAACGTGCGCTGGGGATGTCCTGAACCATGCAGAGGACCGTTTCACAAACCCCAAACGCCGAGAAAGCACTGAACGATCTGTCAGTGCTGGCGGCGGGGTTTGTGCGCGGTTGCCGCAATCCCAAGCGCAAGCAGCACATTCTCGAAACCATCCGCAAAGCGAACCAAGCGTTGAGGACCGGGGAAGCTATGCAAAATAGCCTGCAAATTCCCACTGATCCTGAACAGTTGATTCGCGCTTACCTCGATGCCAACGGCGATTGGCGGTCTCTTGTGGCCGCGATTAACCGCATGGCGTTAGAGGGCGCAACCCGGAGGCAACAATGACCCACGAGACCAAATGCCCTGCCTGTGAAGGTGAAGGATGGCTGTGGATATGGCCCTGCGATG
Organism: Thalassospira alkalitolerans; assembly: GCF_002115745.1. Classification (GTDB taxonomy): domain Bacteria; phylum Pseudomonadota; class Alphaproteobacteria; order Rhodospirillales; family Thalassospiraceae; genus Thalassospira; species Thalassospira alkalitolerans. The sequence continues at coordinate 375,781 of NZ_JFKB01000002.1, read as the reverse complement.
TTTGTGACGGCGATGGGAAGGCCCGCGAAAGTGATGATGGAGATCAGGACAGTGAGTAAGCAACTCGCCAAACACTTTGCCAAAATCCGTCCGGTTGGTGGTTTTCCCGTCATCCTTGTGGACTTCCCATGGGACTTCAAGAACTGGTCGGCGCTTGGCGAGGCAAAGAATGCTAAGGCGCACTATGACTGCATGAGCATTGAAGAGATCAAGCAGTTTCCGTTGGCCAATCTGGCCGCAAAGGATTGCGTTTTGCTGATGTGGGTGACATGGCCGCTCATGCCGCACTGGAACCCGGTCATCGAAGCCCTTGGCTTTGAATACGCTTCGCTGGGCTGGGAATGGCGGAAGTTCAATCCCAAAACCGGCAAGTATGCCTTTGGTGGCGGGTATGGCACGCGCAAGAACCTTGAGCCCTGCCTGATGTGTACGCGGGGCAACCCATCCCTGAAATCAGAACTGCCAGACGATCTGTTCGGCATGGGTCGCGTGCCAGAGGGGGTGAGGTCCGTGCGCGACTGGATCGAGTGGTGGCCGGACGATGAAATCCGCGCCGCGTCACGGGAACATTCCCGCAAGCCCGATGAGCAATATGACCGGATCGAAACGATGTTCGATGGTCCTTACATCGAACTGTTTGCCCGCCAGCGCCGCAAAGGCTGGACCGCATGGGGCAATCAGGTCGACAAATTTGGAGAGGCAGCATGACGTTCCAGTTTCCCAGAATTGCACTGAGCATCCGCCAGCCATGGCCACACCACATTCTTTTTGACGGCAAGCCGGTGGAAAACCGTTCGTGGCTAACCCGTTTTCGTGGATCGTTTCTGATCCATGCCAGCGCCACCTTCGACGGAAAGGCTGCTGAACGCCGGGAGTTTACCGCCGAGCATCCAGACAGCCCGCTCGGCGGGATTGTGGGGATGGCCACCATTACGGATTGCGTCACATCGATGCACAGCGAGTGGTTTTTCGGTCCTTACGGATTTGTCCTGGTCAACCCGACACCGCTTGAGTTCGTGCCCTGCAAGGGAAAGCTCGGCTTCTTCACGCCTGACATCGATTTCAGCCTTCTGAAAGTGAGGGCGTCGTGACTTGGGAACACAAAGCAATATCCATCATTTCGAAGGTTCATAACAACATTCGAGTGAACGCTTCGTTCGATGAACGCAAAAAAGCTGTCCAAAAGGCCTATCCGTGGGGGTGTCGAAGCGGCTGGCCATACAAGGCGTGGCTGAAAGCACAACGCCGATATCTCGCCCGCTATGCACCAAAGAACGAGATCGCAAAGAAACTGCCGCCAACACCGCTTGAACAGATGATCGCCAAGGCAAAAGCCCAAACACCGGGAGAGCAACAGTGAGCAAATTGAAACTTGAAGGCCGGACATATGGCTACAACTGCGTCGCCTATAAAATTGGTAAAAAATGGTTCTGCTGGATGGCTATCAAGCAATTTCTAGCGGCATGGGCGGTTGGATTTGAAATCGCCGACCGGACCTTGATCCTGTTTTTCGGACCATTGGCATTTGCAATGGGACGGATTGAGCCAAAAGAGGGAAAAACCAATGCCTGATCCCGATAAATGGAAACAGATAGAAGAAACCCTCAAGGGTGTTTTCGGAAAGATCAAGGTGCAGGCTGATGGCTATGAGTTGACGCTTACCAAAAGCATTGATCGTGAACGCCTTGTGACTTTGGTTCACGTAAATGGCGAAATCAAAGGTAAATGGTTCCGCGCAAAGAATGGGAAGCCGCTCTACCCAGAAGCTCGATTTTGGTTCCCGATGCGCCGCAGGGCATGGCCTATCAAAAAACACTCCGAACTCAAAAAGGCTTTTGGAAAAAGGGAAGCTGATCAGATGACTGCGCTGGAAACCGTGTGTTTCTCTCCAATGTGGACCAGCCCTCGGTCACTGATCGCGCACCTGAAAAAGCACTTCCCAGAGTTGGAGATTGTGGAGGATAGCAATGTCTAAATCCTCCACATGGCAAGCACTCAACCGTCAAATCCGTGCTGCTGAAAAGGAACGCGGCATAGATCGTGATGCGCATGAGGCGTTGGTGCTTCAGGTCACCGGCAAAGCCAGCCTTGGTGACTGCGCGGATTCGGAAATGCGCAAGATCGTCGCGCATCTGAACGGCACCCGTGTCGGGTTCAAACCATCGGCCAAAGGGTTTGTCCGCAAGATTTGGGCGCTGTGGGGCAGTCTCAAGAAAGCCGGGGCGCTGAGTGCGACCGACACAGATGCCGCCTTGCTGGTTTTCGTCAACAAACACCTGAATGGTCGCCAGTTTGCCAATATTCGGCAACTGGACTGGCTGACCTATGACGAAGCCGCCCCGGTGATCGAGGCGCTTAAGGATTGGGATCACCGCGTAAAAGCCGGGGGTGCTGACTGATATGCCGGAAATCGGTTCGACATACGGGATTGAGGACGTTGCGAAACTGGTTTCGCAACGTGCTGCCATGCGCCTTGTCGAAACCTTCCCCGGTACCGTCCTCTATATTCCGAAAAAAGTAACGGAAAACCATGAGTTATTGGTCATCGGCCCCGATGATGCAGCCGCGATTTCGCTTGAATTCGGCGGTAATCACATCACCGTTCCGATGTCCTTTATCAGCCCGCGCAAACGTCGCCTCTTGATTTACCGTCTCGCATCCGAGAATATGAGCCGCCGTCAAATTGCCCTGCGCACAGGATGCACCGAACGCCGCGTGTATCAAATCCTGAGCGATGCAGGCTGGACCGATGACCGTCAAACCTCTCTTTTTGATGATATTTCGGCATCTACCCTGAAATTTTCAGACTAATTTTTATCAGTCTGTCGAGCGACCTTCAATGCAACCGAACATTACCGCTTGCATTGAGGCCCTCAAATGTCCCCGCTTTCACCAGATGAACTGAACCAGCGCCTTTCGACGCATTTCACGCTTCGTGAAGCGGTCAAATCGAATGTCGCCATGCGTCACGGGATCGACAACACCCCTCCGCTTGAGCTGATCCCGGCAATGGTTCGTGTTGCCGAACATATTCTTGAACCGGTGCGGGCGCAGTTTCGCGCCCCCATCGTCCCGTCGAGCTTCTATCGGTGCCCGGCACTCAACACCGCAGTCGGCAGCACAAATCCGAACAGCCAGCACACCAAGGGAGAGGCTGTTGATTTCGAGATTGCCGGTTTCACCAATTACGAGATCGCTAAATGGATCTCCGAGAACCTCGATTTCGATCAGTTGATCCTTGAATGCTATGTGCCGGGCGACCCTTCGTCGGGCTGGGTGCATGTTTCCTATGCCAGCATTTCAGAAAACCGCCGTGAAATCCTGCATTACAACGGCAAATTCTATGCGCCGGGGTTGTCATGAACTGGGGAGACATTGGCAATCTGGTTTCCAAAGCCGCTCCGCTTGTCGGAACGGCCTTACTCGGCCCTGCCGGTGGAGCTATCGGTGCTGGGTTGGCCTCGTTGTTCGGGGTAGAGCCAGAGCCCGATAAAATCGCCCAAGCGATCAACTCCGATCCTGATGCTTTGGTAAAAATCCGCAAATTCGAGATCGAGAACCAAACCGATCTCGCAAAAGCCGTCATTCAATCCGCCACCGCCGACATCAAGGCAGTGAACGAGACGATGCAAACTGAGGCAAAGTCAGACGATTGGTGGGTGTCAGGGTGGCGACCCTACTGGGGGTTTGCCAGTGCCACTGCATGGGCCTTTCTCGCAGCATGTCTTGGTGTCGCGATTTTGAAAGGTGATGGCGTGGGAATTGCGCTGTCAGTCTTTAACGCAGTTCCCGAGACATTCTGGCTGATCCCACTAGCGGTTCTTGGCATCGCGTCATGGCACCGAGGTCATGAGAAACGAGCCCGCGCAGAAGGTGGCGCATGGGGTAATGCCAACAGCTTGGTCAACGGCGTAATCAAGAAAATTAAGGGGTAAAAAAGTGGTCGATGATGTGAGTTATCAGTTGGGTGAAATTAAAGGGCTGTTGCATGGCATCAGCAATAATGTCACCGAGCTTTCGGGCAAGGTTGACGGCATGGATAGCCGTTTACGCAATGTCGAAAAACGGGCGGCCATTAACGGTGCCATATCAGGTGGTGTGATCAGCGCCACCATTGCCGGTGTGATCGCAGGCTTCAAAGCCAGTACCGGAGGCGTGTAATGGCGCATGCGCCCGAGATCAAATCCCGCGCACGCGCCCTTTACGTTTTCGACCGCTACGATCTGACCAAAGTGGCCGAACGCATCGGCGTTTCTGTCGGCACGGTTCGACGCTGGAAATCTCAGGCCGGTGCCGAAGGCGATTGCTGGGACCGATCCAGAACCGCTGCCAGCATGGCCAGCACCGGCACGGACAACATGGTCACGATGCTGGTTGAGGATTATGTGCAACTGCATCTGGCGGTGATTGAGGATTTGAAAACTGCCAAGGACATCAAGCCAATGGACAAGGCCGAAGCCCTTGCCGGTCTGGCAGATGCCTTCAACAAAACGATCAACGCCGCTGGTCGTGCATCGCCGAAAATCTCCGAACTGGCCGTTGCCCAAGATGTCATCAAACGCCTTGGCGATTATGTTGCCGAACAGTTCCCTCAGCACGGCGAAGCCTTTGTCGAAATCCTGCAACCCTTCGGCACGGAGCTGAGTGCGGTTTATGGCTAGACGCGAACGCCTTACCCCCAAGCAGTTCGAAAAATCCCTTGCGGAATACCGCGAGGGCTTTGTGCGTAATCTGGAAGCCCGCTGTTCGGGTTTCGATCCAGACCCGGTCGCATCGAAGCATCGTCGCGACAAAGGCCGTAAGGCTTTCGAGTATTTCGCCCGCACCTATTTCCCGCATTATATTCGCGGCAAGAAAGACCCGAAGACCGGCAAGGAAAAGCCGATCAATCTCAGCGAACTGCATCAGTATTTTTGCAAACGATTTCCCGAGATTGTCGAAGATGACGAAGGTGTCAGCGAAGTGGTTGCCGCCCCGCGTGGTGAAGCAAAGTCAACCTATTGCCTGATCTTTGCGGTGTGGTGCACGGTCTATGAGTTAAAGCATTACATGCTCTACATCATGGATGTGTTCGAGCAGGCATCTGTCGTGATCGAAGCGTTCAAGGTGGAGATGGAGGGCAATCCCCGTCTGAGGAATGATTTCCCCAAGGCAACGGGCCAAGGCCCTGTTTGGCAAGCCGGTGTTTGCGTCACGAACAACAATGTCAAGTTTCATGCACGCGGTGCGGGCCAGCGGGTGCGTGGCCTCAAACACGGGCCGTATCGCCCCGACCTTGGTTTCCTTGACGATATCGAGAACGATGAGAACGTCCGCACCCCGGAACAACGGGACAAGCTGGAAAGCTGGCTCGACAAGGGTGTCGAGAACCTTGGTGAAGCCGGGGAAAAGTTCGACATTTTCTATGTCGGCACCGTGTTGCACTATGATTCGGTTCTGGTCCGCAAAATGAAGAACGCCATGTGGCGTGCCGTCAAGTTCCAGTCAATTATCCGTTGGCCCGACCGCATGGACCTTTGGGACAAGTGGGAAGAAATTTTACTCAACGAGGGCAAGAAGGAAGCCCGAGATTTCTATGCAAAACACCGCGCCAAAATGGATCAGGGTGCCGTCGTCAGTTGGCCGCAGAAGCGCCCGCTTCTGTTCCTCATGGAACTACGCGCCAAAATCAAGCACGGCCCATTCTCTGCCGAACAACAAAACGAAGCGATTGACGAAAACGCCTCGTTCCAGTCCTTCACCTATTGGGTGCAGTTCGAGCCGGATTGGGTCTATTTCGGCGCATGTGACCCGTCGCTCGGCAAGAAGGGCAAGGGTCGCGACCCGTCTGCAATTCTTGTTGGTGGGTATGATCGCCGCGAAGGTCAACTCGCCGTTATTGAGGCCTCAATTCGCAAGCGCGTCCCCAAGGTCATCATCAGCAACATCATCGAGTTTCAGAAGAAATATCGCTGCATCGCGTGGGGTATCGAAACGGTTCAGTTTCAGGAATTCCTGCGTACCCAGTTGATTGATGAAGCACTCCGCCAGCACGTCATGCTCAACGGTGTTCCAATCAATCAAAGCACCGATAAGGATTTGCGGATCGAAAGCCTTCAGGTGCCGATTTCGGACGGTCGGATCAAACTGCATCCAAGCCAGCGGACCCTTATCACCCAGCTTGAACAATGGCCGAATGGCGATCACGACGATGGGCCGGACGGACTTGAAATGCTTTGGAACCTTTCTGTGACCTATTCCAGTCCGCTTGACATGCGGACATCAGGAAATCGCGCATCGCATCACGCATTCGGACAACAGCATTCAAGCATTTCGGTAAATGGTGAATACGGCGCAGCTTCGGGTGCGCTCAACTGGCGAGGCTGGTAAAATGGCAAAGAAGAACAAGAAACAGGCGAAGACGCAAAAGCCGGTCGTGACCGAAGTCGCAGGCGTTAAAAGCGATCTTGCGTTGGCGGCACTTGTCAATGAAATCACCACGCCGAACGATACAATCCTCAAAAGTATCGGTGGTCGCTATGAGGAATACAAAGCGCTCCTGCGCGATGATCAGGTCAAGGCCGCGTTCAGCCAGCGTCTGGACGCGATGGTCGCCAAGGAAATCATTGTCGAACCGGGCGGCGATTCCCCAGCCGACAAGAAAGCCGCTGAATTTATCAAGTCTCAGCTTGAAGCCATCGATTTTGATGCCGCCTGCCGCAAGATGGCGCATGCGCAATTCTATGGCTACTCCATTGCCGAAATCCTGTGGGCTTTCGATGGTGCACAGGTCGTCATTGACGGGATCAAGGTGCGCAAATTTGACCGTTTCCGGTTTGATGGTGCTGGCCGGTTGCGCCTGATCACCAAAACCAGCCCCAAGGGCGAGTTTATGCCTGAGCGCAAGTTCTGGGTTTCAACAGTTGAGACTGATAACGACGATGATCCCTATGGGCTTGGGCTTGCCCACTTCCTTTACTGGCCGGTTTACCTCAAACGCAATGGGTTGCGCTTTTGGGCTGTGGCGTTGGAAAAGTTCGGCATGCCGACCGCTGTTGGCAAACATCACCCCGGCGCAAGTGAGGCCGATGTTAGCAATCTTCTGAGCCTGTTATCGGCCATTCATGGGCAGGCGGCTGTCACGGTGCCGGATGGGCAGGAAATCAGTTTGCTCGAAGCGGTGCGAACTTCTGGCGGGGATCACAAGGAATTCGTTGCTTACCTTGATGCCATGATTGCCAAAGTAATCGTTGGCCAGACATCGACAACCGATACCGGTTCTTTTCGCGGCACGGCCAATGTTCACAAGGATGTTCGTGACGAAATCATTAAAGCCGATACCGATCTTCTATGCGGCACGTTCAATAGCGGGCCAGTTCGATGGTTGACGGAATGGAACTTTCCCGGCGCAAAACCGCCGCGTGTCTGGCGCGTGCTTGACGACAACGAGGATCTCGACAACCGGGTCAAGCGGGACAAAGAAATCTATGAAATGGGCTTTGAGCCCGACCTTGATTACATCACCTCGACCTATGGTGGAAAGTGGACAAAGCGGAACACTCAAACCAAGCAAGACGAGCAGCAAAGCACAGACTTTGCCGAGGGCAATCCCGATGCCATCAACCGGGCTGTTGAAGACGGGCTGACAGACTGGCAACCCATGATGGACCCGGTACTGCAACCGATCCTTGATCTGGTCGAAGGGGCTGCATCCTTTGAGGAAATCAAAACACGCCTTCCCGAGATTTATGGCGACATGGATGTCTCGAAAGTGCGTGAAACCCTTTCGCGACTGACATTCGCCACCGAAGTTGCCACCCGCGCCGGAGCGGACCTTGATGGCAACGATTGATCTTGAAGCCGTCGCCCCCGAGGCCGCAATCAAATCGTTTGAGCGCAAGGGTCTCGAAATCTCGTTCGACTGGCGCGATGTTGATGCCGATGAACATGCCCGTAACTTCACCGTGGCCAAGGGCATGCGCCTTGATGTTCTGAACGACATACGTGTCGCCGTCGATGATGCCTTGCGCAACGGCACAACGCTTGATCAGTTCAAGAAAGACCTAACACCAACGCTGCAAGCAAAGGGCTGGTGGGGCAAGCAGTTGATGTCCGATCCGCTGACAGGCGAAGATCGTCTGGTACAGTTGGGATCACCCCACCGGCTGCGCACGATCTTTGATGTCAACATGCGGGCATCCTATGCGGCAGGTAAATGGAAACGCGCCAAGGACATGGCCGGGCGCGTCCAGTCGCAAAGTGGGCAGAAGGTCTATTTGCGCTATGTATCCGTTCGGGATGATCAGACACGGCCTGCACATGCAAATCTGCATGGCACCGTTCTCCCGCTGGATCATACCTTCTGGGATACACATTACCCGCCAAACGGCTGGGGGTGTCGTTGCACCATCCAGATCATGACCGAACGGCAGGTCAAGCGCATGGGATACGAGGTTTCACCCGATCCCGAAGTAAAAACCCGTGAATGGTTCAATGCCCGTACCGGCGAGGTATCAAATATCCCCGAGGGTATCGACCCGGGCTGGAGCCACAATGTCGGCAAGTCGGCAACCCGCGCAGAAGCCGGGCGGGTCTTTGCCGAAAAGCTGCGTTTAGCCCCGCCTGATATCGCGGCCCTGGCATTGAAATCTGACCCGGATGTCGTTGCTGAAATCCAGAACAGCTATGGTTTGTTTTTTGATGACGTTGTCGCCACCGGAAAGGCACGCGGAGAACGGCGTGTGATCGGTGCGTTCTCGCCGCGCACGGTTGAACGGCTGAGTGACTTCGATCAGTTCCCCGAAAATGCGGCCATTACCATTGGCGACAAGGACGTGCTGCATCTGCTACGCGATGCCAAAAAAACCCGCAAACAGGCTGTATCGGAATCATTCGTGCACAACCTGCCAACCGAACTGGCCAATGCCAAGGCGGTGCTTTTTGACACAGAAGACCCCGCACTGATCTATGTGTTCGATGCCCAAGGAAACCGCAAAGGCAAACTTGTCGTCAGGATTGACTATTATCAACGTGTTCGGGGGACTGATGGCAAACGCCGTGACATTCGGGTGAATGCAGCAAGAACGGCAGGAGTTGTTCAACCTGAAAATCTGCGTGACCAGAAATACAAGCTGCTTGATGGAGAGCTGTAAGGAAGAAATACGGTTGCCGTCCCTTACGTGACATGGGGCTTGCTGCTACTGGCCCGAAGGTCAGCACTCTGGGCTCACGAATTTCACCAGAATTTCCGGCAACCGCGGGCGTTATAATAACTGAATGTCACTATTTATGGAACAAACAATCTTATAGAGTAAAACTTTAACTCCACTCTCAATTCGTGTTTAATCAATCATCCGTTGTGTCGGTCGAAAATCCCTGTTTTGGAGATAAGCTTGAAAATTGATGATGGTGAACTTCTAAATCGCGAGTTCTGGACACAAGACCCTGAAAGTCTTGGTGGATTGATCGACCACCTACCCAACAGCACGGAAGTTCCCATCATAGAGTTTCAGTACGATCTGACGCGGTCCCCACCCGAGGAAAGCATTAAAGTTAAATGCGTACATTGCAAAGTTAGTCAACCCAATCATTCTAAGGGATTTGTCCTAAAATTGCCGAACTCCGGTGAGCGTTTCTTGATTGGCCATGTTTGTGGAAAATTGCACTACTCTGCAAAATTTGAACAAGTAAGAAGAGAATTTAAGGATCAGCGGAAGAGAAGTCTGCAACTTCAGCGTTTAGGAAGAATTCAAGTCGCTTTTCCGAAGTTCATCGAAAGCTTGGATATCATATGCCAGCATCCTACTTTCGCAACTTATGACGAACTCAATATTACGCTTATCGATAAATTTTCTGACTTGCAGCATGCTTTAGCATCGTCATCGGGCGAGCTCAAAATACCCGTAGAGGTTCGAGATCATGCTCGAGAACTGAACGGAACTAACAATTATGAAGCGGAAAAAGAAGAATGGGATAACCTAACTGTAACCGCGAAGAAAAACCTGCGAGCAGAAGGGATCAAGCCACCAGAACCCCCAAAATACTATAAGACCCAATTTAAGGTCGTAGGGAGGTTCAACGGCCTCGACTTTACGCGTCGACAATCACAAACGGTCGATGAGCTAACCCGAATATCTAACCTTCTCAAAGCTTCCTATAAAGAACTGAGCACTATTCAAACCAACACACTGCGTACAAGCGAACTTGGAGCCCGACTTAAGGTGGTTTCTAAATTAGCAAATGAAATTCAAGGACTTGCAAGAAGGACGAATGCAATGACAGCATTCTTCCAGCCAGAAAATCTGGCAGCTATTGCGAGTTGGGCCAACCAGCACACTGATTTCCATGAACATTACTCAGCATCTGGATATAACTTGATGGCTACGGACAGTCGGTATGGAGGCAAGAAATATGTAGTTGGTTTGCCCTCCCCCACTCCATCCTTGCCCGACCTTAACGAATTACTTGAATTTATAGAACAGGCCGACTTAGCGACGCATTGAGCAATACGAAACATCAATTTCGATTGAGGCCGAAATTCGCCATAGAAGGCACTCATAATGCATTTAGGTTAGCGATACCGCTAACCTGATTTAGATAGCCGTTAGACCCCCGTTAGAGCACCAGCAAGACAACATTGTAACGTTCAATACACCCGTATCTATCTTGACGCTTCCCCTGAAATAATTCACGCTCCCTTCGCTTCACATCGAAAAAAACGGCAGTTCCCCTGAAATTTTCAGACTAATTTTCCCGTTTTGATACCGCGATAGTGACCTCTCCAACGAACGGAGAGCGACGTGAAGCGAATTCCCCTTTTCAAACCCGGCACCCATACGGCCATGACCGGCCAGACGATCTCGTTTGGTGAGAGCGATCTAGCTGCATCGGCTTCCGTCTATGATCCGGCATTGCATGAAAGCCCGCTTGTCGTCGGTCATCCGAAAACCGACGCCCCCGCCTATGGGTGGGTTAAAGGCCTTGAATTCTCCGATGGTGAACTTGTCGCCATCCCGCATCAGGTGAATGCCGATTTCGCCGAACTGGTCGCAAGCCATGCATATAAGAAAATCTCGGCATCCTTCTATCAGCCCAATCAACCCGGAAACCCAACACCGGGGAAATATTATCTCCGCCATGTAGGTTTCCTTGGTGCGCAACCACCCGCCGTCAAAGGCCTGCGTCCGGTCGAGTTTGCCGACGATGGCGACGATGGGTTTGTCACCATCGAATTTGGCGAGATCGAACCGCGTTCGATTGCCCGGATGTTCCGGGGCCTGCGCGACTTCCTGATCGAAAAATACGGACAGGAAGATGCCGACAAAGCCTTGCCGGGTTGGGATGTCGACTTCGTTGCCGAACAGGCGACCCAGCCGGAAACTGAACCGGCAACACCTTCACCGGCCTTTTCCGAAACGCCGGAACCTTCCCCCGCTCCAAAACCTGCACCAACGCCCAAGGAGGACACGGTGACCGATGAAGAATTGAAAGCACGCGAGGCGGAAATTGCCAAGCGTGAGGCCAGTTTTGCCGAAACGCAGGCACGCGCCAGTGCCGTCGAATTTGCAGATGGTCTGATCCGTGACGGCAAACTCGTGCCGGCACAAAAAGATCAGGTCGTTTCCCTCGCAACGCATCTGGCCGTGAATGCTGACGGCGAAATCAGCTTTGCCGAGGGCACCCCGGCAGTTGCTCCGCTCGATGCGTTTAAGGCCATTCTGGGTGCTGCACCCAAGGCCGTCGATTTCTCCGAGCATTCCGCTGCCGATGCCGATGGCAGCGAGAGTGTCGATTTCTCTGATCCCGTACAGTTGGCCAGCAAGGCAACCGCCTATCGCACCGAGCAGTCGGCCAAAGGGATCACGGTCAGCCATTCGCAGGCTGTTCGTCATGTCCAGAAGGAAGCCGGTAAATGAGCACCCTTGGTACCATCAAGAACTTCACCAGCGCCGGGGCGATTGCGCCATATCGCATTGTTGCGGCTGGCGCATCTGACGGCATTGTCAAACAGGCAACTGCCGCGAACGACAAGCTGCTGGGTTGCACCGGGATCGGTCGTGTCGATACCGCTGACAAGCGCATCGATGTTTGCCTCGACGGTCCCCAGAAAATCGAATTCGGCGGTGACGTCGAGTTTGGCGATCCGCTGACCAGCGATGCAGATGGCCGTGCTGTTGTGGCCGAACCGGCTGCGGGCGCAAATGCCCGCGTTGTCGGCACCGCTCTTGAAAGTGGTGGCCTGGGTGTGATCGGCGACGTTCACATCGTTCCTTCCACCCTTCAGGGCTGATTGACAGACCCGCACTCAGGAGTTTCGTTTTATGACTACCGGACAGTTTGAGGTCGATCCGACCCTGACCGCGATTGCGATTTCATATAGCAATCCGCTCTATACGTTGATCGCCGATCAGGTTTTGCCACGCGTGATCGTTCCCGCCCGCAAGTTCGAATGGCAGGAATATGATCTTGCCGAAGGTTACAGCGTGCCCGACACCCGTGTTGGTGCGCGTTCAGCGCCAAACCGTGTCGAGATTGAAGGCAAGAAAAAGAACGATGCCGTCGAGGATTTCGGTATCGACATTCCGCTCGACACCCCGACCATCGAAGAAGCCGAACAGGCAGGATACAACCCGCGTGATCGTGCCACAGAACGTGCAACCAACATCGTCATGCTTGATCGCGAGGTTCGCGTTGCTGGCCTGATTTCCAATGCTGCCCACTATCCCGCTGATCTGGTCAAGGCGCTCTCGGGAACCTCGATGTTTACCGACCCGACCGCCGACCCGGAAAAGGAAATCTCGGACATGCTGGACGAATGTCTGGTGCGCCCGAACCAGCTCACCTTCGGGCAGGTTGCTTGGTCAAAATTCCGTCGTCACCCGAAAATCGTCAAAGCAACCAATCGCAACTCCGGCGACAGCGGTGTCGCCGCACGCGAAGCCGTCGCCGAACTGTTAGAGGTTCAGAAAATCCTTATCGGGGCGTCACGCGTCAACACCACGAAACCCGGCGAAACCCCGGTCATCGAACGCGCATGGGGCAGCATCGTTTCTGGCCAGTTCATTGACGAAAGTGCCGACACCACGGGTGGCATCACCTTTGGCATGACGGCACAGCACGGCACCAAGGTTGCGGGTTCCACTCCGGCACAAATGGGCCTGCGCGGCGGCGAACTGATCCGTTCGGGCGAAACCGTCAAGGAACTGATCGTCGCAAATCATGCCGGTTTCCTTCTCTCCAACGTGGCGTAATACCACCCAAGCGCAAGGAAATTCCAACATGATTTATCCCGTTCTGATTACCGTCGACCATGACGGCAAGAAGACCAAACCCGGTGGCACGGTCGATTTGACGACCGAACAGGCCGCACCCCTAATCCGGGGAGGCTTCATCGGTTCCAAAGTGCAGAATGCGACGGCACAGGAAGAACCGGAAAACACCGGTACCGGCACCGAACCGACGAACGGTCCGACCAAAGAACCAGCCAGTGAACTTGACCGTGTGATCGAAGCCATTGGCAAGATCGATCCGGCCAAAACCGATCTCTTTACCGGGGCTGGCCAGCCGAAAACCGAAGCTATCGAGGACGTCAAAGGTATCGATTTCCCGGTCTCAGCCGCCCTGCGTAACGAGGCATGGGATCAGTTCCAAAAGCAACAAGCCGTCTAAGCGAAGACTGATCCCGAATTGCCGACCGGCGCTCTCCGCGTTCCCCGCCGGTCGGCAGTTCAAACCCAACAAGGTGAAACCAAATGGCATACGCTACCGCGACAGACATGGAAGCACGCTTCCCGACGAACGAATTGATCGAGCTGACCAATCAGAACGATCCATCTGTCGAGACGATCAATGCGGCTTCAATGTCTGTCGCGCTTGATGATGCCAGCGCCATTATTGATACAAATCTTGCTTCCCGGATGAGCACGCCGGTATCGCCCGCACCATCCGTACTTGTTTCGGTCTGTTGTGATCTTGCGCGATATCGCCTCTATGCAGGCCGTTCCACCGAGGAAGTCGAGAAGCGTTACGACAACGCGATCAAGCTGCTCAAACGCATTGCCGCTGGTGACATCGACATTGGCAGTCAGTCGTCCAGCAAGGCGGTCTTCACGACACCCGAACCGGTGTTTGTCGGAAAGGACATGCTATGAGCGGCATTTCCATTACCACCGACCAGCGCGATCTTGGCCGCATGAGCGGTCGCGTCATGAACTTCCTTGCCAATCTCGCGAACCCCCGCGAATTGCTGGAAGGATTCGGTGATGTGTTGTTGCTCAATATCGACCGTCGTTTCGAGGAAGGGCGCGGCCCGGATGGCGCACCATGGGAACCAACAGCGCGTGGTGGTCAAATCCTTGTAAAGACAGCGCGGTATCGCAACTCGTTCGACAAGCGTGTCACGGACCGCAGTGTCGCGGCTGGTACGAACGTGATCTATGCCAGCACCCATCAAAAAGGGGCTGTCATCAAGCCCAAGCGTGCACGTCTTCTGGCATTCACGATTGGTGGTGTGCCGGTCTTCGCCAAGCAGGTCACCATTCCGGCCCGTCCGGTTCTTGGTATTGCCGACGACGATATCAAAGGCATGCGGGGTGTGCTTGCCGAATTCATTCGTGCCGCCAAATCGGAGGCACGACCATGATTGCAATTCTTGAACAGGCATTGAAAGCCCGTTTGATCGCGCAACGGGATGCCAAGGGGATCCCGTTTCATATCGACACCTATAGCGGCCAGCTTGATGACGAATTGCTTGGTGTTCTCGCCCAGAAGGCACCATCGATCTACGTAACCTTTTCCGGCATGTCAAAGGCTCGGCAGATGCGCAATGGCGCACACAGCTTCGAAGCAACCTTTGTGCTGATAGTCGCGGGTAAATCGACCAATGACGAACATGCTCGTGGTGGCGGTCGCGGCGGCAAAATCATCGGCGCATTCGAACTGATCGATTTCAGTTTCTTTGCGACCTGCGATCTCGATCACGAGTTACTCGACCGGAAATTCGAACCTCAGCGGGTCACCAACCTGTTCAACGCCAAGGTCGGTCGCGAATACCTCGCGGTCTATGGCCTTGCGCTGACCTGCAAGCTCACGGTGACCGCCGACTGGGACATTGCCGAACTCGACGACTTTGAAACCATCCATCACACGGCAGCAATTGGCGGCGAAGGTTCGCCGGTCATGGAAACCGATCTGCCGCAAACCGAGGAAGAGGAAGCATGAACGCGCAGATTTACATCAAGCCGCGCAAGGGCATGACAATCCCTTTGCCCGATACCGGCGAAGTCATGGGTGCCGAGGGTGCATTTGTCCCGAACACCAGCTTTTACCGGCGCTTCATCAATCGTGGCGAAGCCGACAAGGCAAGCCCGCCGCGCCCTTCCACCCAAACCAAAACCGGCCCGAAATCCACAGCGGCCCAGGCTAACAAGGCTAAGGAGTAACCCCGATGGCTGATATCAGCTTTAACGCGATCCCGCTCGATATCTGGCGACCGGGCATCTATGTCGAAATCGACCCGACGCTTGCCTTGAACGGCCTGCCGGTCTTCAAACAGCGCACAGTGATGTTTGGCCAGCTTGGCACAGATGCAGAAGCCGTCGCAGGCAGTATCTATGACGTTATCACCAAGTCTGAAGCGTCCGTTTTGTTTGGCACGGATTCCATGCTGGTCGGGATGGTCGAATGTTTTCGCCTTCAAAACCCGTATCAGGAATTACTTGTTGTTCCGCTGGCAGAACTTGAAGCCGGTGTTGCGGCTAAAGTTACCCGCACGTTCGCGGGGTCAGCTACCCGCAGCTCGACTCAGCAGTTCTACATCAACAACAAACGCTACCAGCTTGGCATCGCCTCCGCTGAAGACGCGGACAGTGTTGCCGGACGCTTGGCGACAGTTCTGAATAACGACCCAAGTTGCCCGGTAGAGGCAACCGTCGACGGCGCAGACCTGACCCTGACCTGTAAGTGGAAGGGTGAAACCGGCAATGACATCGTATTCCGTACCCGCCACTACAACACCGATCAAAACACGCCGGGCTTAACGTTCGGCACAGGTGTTTTCGCCACTGGTGCAGGCAACCCGGATATGACGGCCGCCATTGATGCGCTGGATGATTTGACACAGTACCAAGGTTTCGTATCGCCTTTCACGGATGAAACGAACATGACCGCCCTACGTGCAGAACTCGATCTGCGTTGGGGGCCTCTTTCGGGTCTCGACGGTCGGGTTTTTGCCGCCAAACGTGCGGGTGTTGCTCAGATGGGAACTTATGCCAACTCCCAGAATTCCCAAAACGGCATTGTAATGGACACGACAGCAGATGCCCTTTCCGCGCCTTGGGATTGGGCCGCATCCACCGCAGGTGCTGTGATGTATTACGGTTCCATTGATCCTGCCCGTCCGTTTCAAACTCTTGAACTGAAAGACATCATGGGCGCGCCGGAAGGCAAACGCCGCATTGGTGCAGAAAATGAGTTGTTGCTGTCGAGCGGGGTGTCGACTCACACAATCGGGAACGATGGCAAAGTTCATATCGAACGCATGGTCACGACCTACAGTGAGAATGCGACCGGAGCCGAAGACACCGCTTACAAGTCGATCAATACGGTCATGATCATGTCGTACTACCGGCGATCCGTCATCAACCGGTTCAAGCTGAAATACCCTCGCCACAAACTGGCACTGTCGGGTCATCCAGCCGCCGGTCGGTCATCAAACATCATCACCCCTGAAACCGGTACTGCCGAGTTTCTTGCTCACTATCAGGCGATGGTTGAAGCAGGCCTTATGGACGATTTCGACGGTTACAAGGCCGACATCATCGCAAACAAAAACAGTCAAAAGCGCGGCCGTCTGGATGTTTTCGATCAACCGCGCCCGATTGACCAGTTCCACCAGCTTGCGGTGCGCTCTGCGTTCCGCCTGATCTGATCAAAGAAAGGACGAAAAAAATGTCAGACAAGATGTTTGGCGATGCCGTCGTTGCCATGGATGGATATGAACTGCCTACAATTCCGGGCAGCGCCACGGTAACGCTTGGTCTCGCGACCGCGAAGCCGCGCAAAGGCCCGCGTGGATATCTCGGATCGTCGGTGCATATCAATCTTGGCACCTTGAAGGTTGAGGCGTCATCTAGTGCAGGCTTTGACCCCGCAACCATATCGGCGGGCAAGGAAGTCACCGCACGATTTACCGACACCGCGTCCAGTCAGGAATGGGTGTTTCCGATCATGGTTATGACCGAAGACCCCGAAATGTCGGACGGCGATGAAAGCAAATGGAGCCTGTCGTTTGAAGGCTCAAGTGCGGAGAAAGTCTGATGGACCCTCTTATTCTAACGGACGGCATGAAGATCGGTGAACACCTTTACACCCGTCTGACAATGGCTCCGCTCAACGCCGGTGAAGCGATTGATGCTGCGACCGCTGGCGAGAAAGTCCGGTTCGCCCCGGATGGTGAACCTGTCATCGTCACGAGCCCAACCATTGTGTCGACCGAGCGTCTACGGCGTCAGGTCAAACAGCTCGAAAGCAAGGCTGGCACTGTCATGCAAGGGCCTATTCAGATCGTGGACCTTCGCAAGATGAGCGAAGGCGACTATCGAAAGCTGGTTGAACGCGCTGATCAGATTGATGCCCTGTACCTGCAACGCGAAAGCGATAAAGGGGGGCGAGACGAAGCTGGTGCCGGAGAAGGTGCTGACGGCACTGGCGCTTGATCGCGTCGCACCGGGTGCGATCTCGGGCCAAGAAATCATCAGTACCAGGGCAAATGTCGAAAGCATGATGTTTGCTCTGGCACGCACCACAGGCACCTCGCTTGAAGCCGTTCGCAACATGCCCGTCTGGCAAATCATCCGCTACCTCAAAATGATGGCAAAAGACACGCCCCGATGAGTGATTTCAATTCACAGGTACAGGTCGATCTACGCGGCAACCTCACGGCAGCGGCCAAGAACATGTCGCGTGCCGTGTCGGGTCTTGCAACTTCTGCCTCGCGATCCTTTGGGCGACTTAACAAAGCGGCTGTCGGTGTTTCCAACGGTATTGATCGTATCGGGAACAAATACACCGGGTTGGCCACCGGCTTTGCAACCGGGGCGTTGGCAAAAGGTGTGATTAACTTTGGCGCTATCCTGAAGGACATTCAGGTTCAAGCAGGAATGACCGGTGATGAAGCTGAAAACCTCAAACAAAAGCTTTATGAAATAGCCAATGACGAAGCCGTAAGGGTCAACCCGCAAGAACTGATTGCCGGGCTTGCAACCTTCATCGATCTGACCGGTGACCTGCCATACGCCGAAGAAAACCTGCGCAATATCGGCTTGGCCATGCGTGCTTCTAGTGCTGATAGTACCGCAATAGCACAAACAATGAACGCGTTGCGTGACATTGGTGTCAGCGGTTCAGAGGACGTTAAACGTGCGTTTGAGTTGCTGATTGAGCAAGGTAAAAAAGGGTCTGTACCGTTCAAGGAAATGGCTAACGAGATCGGGCCACTCGCAACCCAAATGCAGAATTTGGGATATAGCGGACAGGAAGCGTTGAACTTCCTCGGCGCGTTTTTCATGACCGCACGTAAGGGCACAGGTTCGACAGCAGAGGCCGCGACGGCAGTTGAGGGCTTCTTTAATGCCCTTAAAAGCAAGGGTGCTCTTCTAAACGCCGGTGGGATCAAACTTTTCGATGCTGAAGGAAACAGCCGCGATCTTGATCTAATCTTGCAGGATACATTCACCGCACTCGAAAAAATCAAAGACCCCATCAAACGCAATGCCAAGGTCTATGAGATTTTTGGGGAAACCGGCGGCAAAGCCATTGCCAAACTGCAATCCGATTTTGCCAAAACCGGTAAGATGACGATGCTTGATGATCTAATGAATGTGAAAGTCACAGGAAATCAGATTGAACAGGACGCTATTGATAAAACCAAATCAATGGCAGCGGCAATTGAAACGCTCAATGCAGCCCTTTCCCGCATGGCCGACGAAAACCTTTCAGGCCCCATCCAAACGCTGGCAGACGCCATCTCGGGACTGAGCAGCGAGGAACTTGAAAACCTGTTTGATATTGCGGCAACCGGCGTGGCTGCGGCTGCTGGCATCTGGGCGGTAAACAAGGCAATCCGTGGGGCGTCGGCAGGCGTGCGGCTTGTGCAAGGCCTGCGTGGCGGCACAAGAGCCGGTGGCCGTGCTGCCGGTGCGCTGGCGAGTGCGGCAGCAACGCCGGTTATCGTGACCAATTGGCCAGTGGGTCGAGGCGGCGGTTATGGCTATGGCGCAGATGGCGGCGGCACAGGCAAAAATGGAAAATCAAGAAGCCCGCGCATTCGCAGAGGCGGTCGTCTTGGTGGTCTGATTTCTATGGGTGCAAAGGCATCCGCCGCCACGGGGTTGACCAGTATCGGGTCCAAAGCAGGGAAATTCGTTCGGGGTGCAGGTCCGCTTGCCACCGGCCTTGCGGTCATGAACATCGGATCGGCTGCGATTGCGGGCGACGGTCGGGGCGTTGCCGGGGCAACCGGAAGCCTTGGCGGTGCGCTGGCGGGTGGGCAGCTTGGCGCGATGGCGGGAACCATTGTCGGTCCAATCGGCACAGCCATTGGTGGGGCCATCGGTGCCGGTCTGGGGGCATATCTCGGCGAAGAAGCCATTACCGGCCTATGGGACAAAATGTTTTCAGACGACAAAGAAAACACTTCAAATGGTCAGGGCAATGAAGCGCTGGAAAGGAACACCTCATCCCAAGAGCGACTTGCCACGGCAATTGAGGAAAACACCCGTGTCCAAGGTGTGATGGGCCGACGCCAGCGCCGACAGCAGCAACGCGGAGACGCCACAGGTGCGCTTGAGGGAGGTCAGCCATGATTGATCTTTCCCAATTCCGCGAGGCCTCTTTCCGGGGTATTCCGTTCCACGTTGCAACCAGCTCGTTGCGACTGTCGCACCGCATTGACAAAAAATCCTATCCGTTCGGCAAGCGTGGCCTTGTGACCGACATGGGTCTCAATGACGATGTTTTCCAAGAAGCCATTTTCATTCTTGGCGATGACGTGTTTCAGCGCCGTCGTGACCTTGAGAACGCATTCAGGGTCATCGGTCCCGGTAAATATGTGCACCCGACACGTGGCACACTTGAAGTCGTGACCGAAACGGTCAATGGCGAAGAAAGCATGACGGAACTCGGCGTTGCCGATTTCACCGTGACTTTCGTCCAGTCCGGCAAGGCCATCGGGCCAACCGTTCGCATCGACACGAAGTCAAACGTTTTAACGGCGGCAAGCCTTGCCGAAGAAAACGTCATCGCGGGTTATGATCTTGATGTGCAGGATGCCGCAGACCCCGTGCAAGTGGACTATGCAAAGCTGACAAAAGCGGCGTTTGACCTGTATCGCATGAGCCAGACAATCACGCCCGGCGCAATCACAGGTGCGGCTATCGACATGGCAACAAACTTTGCCATTGAGGTCACCGCGCATGCCGGGCCTTCACTCATGTCTGAAGCCTTCTCAATGGCATCACAGGTCGGGGATTATTTCGGGGCTTCACCAGAAGGTGTACGGGCCTTTACCGGCGTTCTGACGGAAGGTGCCGGTCAGGCATGGAACATGGTGAGTGAAAGCGGTGTGTTGCAAGGCACTGCGATTTCGCCCGTCATCAGCAAACTATCAAACCGCTTTATGGCGACCAACTATGTCGCATCAAGCTCGGAGGCCAAGAATACTGAACTGGTCGGACTGGCAATTTTTGATGCAATGGCGGTGACAGCATCCAAGGCAGTGGCAAATACCCCGTTCGAAAGTGTGCAAGAAACAATTGGCGCACGCGACACCCTTGTTTCAGCACTTTCTCTCGCCGCCAGCACCTCAACGACAGCGGACCCGGAACGAGCAGCCGCCCGCAGCCAGTCCTTGCGCAATCTGCGCACAGCGGTTTCCCGTGATGTATCTGAAAACATCACCGGATTGCCGTGGCTTGAAAAGGAAGTCCCGGCAACATCCACGCCCGCCCGTGTCACTTCCTACCGGCTTTCGGGAACGATTGCGGACGGGCTTGCATCACGCAATGCCATCCGCCACCCGTCCTTTGTCACAGCAGGCGAAGAAATCCTCTATCTCGCAAAGGGGATCAGGAATGAGTGAAGTACAACTCTATATCCGGGGGCATATCTATAGCGGCTGGACCGACGCGACCGTGACCAAATCGCTTGATGCGATCTATGGCGAGGCGAGACTATCGCTGACCCGCCTGTTCGAAGAGGGTCCGGCAACGGTACCAAGTATCCGGCTTGATGATGACGCCCGCCTGACAGTCGATGGTGAAACTCTCATTGTCGGCTATATCAAATCCCGCGACTTGGAGTTTGACGAGGACGGCTTTGATTTTGACGTTGTTGTCCAGGACAAAACTTCGCGGTTGGTCCGTGGTTCCGTTGTCAATTTCCCGGCTGAGTGGAAAAATCAGACAGCGCTTCAGATCATCGAAAATATCTGTAAGCCGTTCGGCATTTCCGTTTCTGCACAAGTCCCTGTCGGCAAGCCGTTTGAGAAATTTACCGCCCAGCCCGGTGATACCGCCGCCAAGGTGATTGAACGTGTTTGCCGCCACCGGGCGTTGATGGTTTATGCAGATTCTAACAGTCAACTGATCGTCACAACGGCCAAGGCCGCGACGGTACTGTCAGACGAAATTCGCCTTGATACCGACAATGGAAATGCGCTTTCCCTGTCGTTGAGCGAGGATATTGCCGACCGTCACAACGAGTATATCTGCCATACGCAAAGCCCCGGTTCGGACTGGGCAACCTCCGAGCATTCAAAGGTGATTGGTCGTGCCAAAGATCACGGCATCAGCAGCTATTGCCCGCTTGTGATCATTGCCGATGAACCCGGCGATGCCTCCGCTATGACGAAACTTGCGACCACAACTGCTGCAATCAATGCCGCACGCTCAGAAAGCCGTGATTACCTTGTCCCCGGCTTACGCGGATCAAATGGCAAGCTGTGGGACATCAACAAAAAGGTTCCCGTCAATGACACCATCGACGGTCTGAAAGCCACACGCCTGATCAGCAAGGTCGTATTCTCGATCACGGCTGAAAAAGCAGATGAAACCCGTCTTACGGTTACCCACCCGGATAGCTACGAACTCGTAGCAGAACCGGAAACCAAACCGGGGGAGGTCTGGAATGCGGACTGATAAAATCAAAGACACTCTCGACAACATCAAACTGCGTCTAAAGCTGCTCTTTAGTCGGGCAAGTGTGACTTACGTCTATCAGATAGAGCCGGGCAAGCTCCGTCATCTTCAAGTACATGGTCTGGGGTTGGACGACAAGATCGAGCATGCCGAGGCATACGGCCTTGCCGTTTATCCGCTAGAAGGCGCAGAAGCGTTTGTAAGCTCGATCTTGGGGCAACGGTCCCATTTGGTTGCAACCATCATTTCGGACCCGCGTCATCGCCCTACAGGAGGAAGGCCCGGCGAAGTTGTTTTGTGGTCACGCTGGGGGCAAACCGTGTGGTTCCATGCTGACGGAACTGCGGCAATATCCGCCCCAAAGGCTGTAACCGTTGACGCCCCCGAGGTTACTGTAAATGCCCCCACGGTCACCATCAACGGCACGGATGTCAACGTGAACGCAACCAATGTTGCGATCTCAGCCCAAAGTGCATCGCTTGACTGCGACGATATCGCCTTTGGCGGCGAGGACGCCCAGCCGGTCGCCCGCATTGGTGATCTTGTTAATGTGACCTCAGGCAGTTCGGCAGGCCTTCATGAGATCGTTTCAGGTTCAAGCAAGATGAGGGTCGGCTGATGGATATCGCATTTGCAAACCCCAGTGAAACCGGCTTCGATTTTGCGACCGATGGCATCGACCTTGTTGTTGGCGATGGATTGATCACGATGTTGATCCACGCGCTTTTCCGTGATGCCCGTGCGCCTGAAGACACCATCGAAACCGGCGTTGATCCGCGTGGCCATTGGGCCAGTTCGCTGTCGAACAACGCGCCTGAAGGCAGTCTTTTATGGCTCATGCAGCGCGAAAAGATCACACCGAATATGCCTTACCGCGTTACCGAGACCTTGGAGCAAGCCTGTCAGTTCATGATTGACGACACCCAAGGTGACGCAAGGAACGTTACGACGGTGCGTGCAATTGCACAGAAATCATCCCATCGCGGGCGCATTGAGGCGCAACTCAACCTCCATCTTTCCGGGACATCCGCGCCGCGCCGCTTTTCATTGATCTATGACACCAATACCGGTCGATACAAGTTAGAGGAAATTGCCTGATGCCTTGGCAAACAACATCCATCACAGAACGGGAATTGCGTCTGCGCGAAGGCATTTCAACTGGCCTTAAACTCGCAGCCATCCCCGGTCGCGCATCCAATATCGGTGTCATTTCCGCCGAGGTAGCAGGCGAGATTGACGATCTTCATCAGCATATTGCGTATCAGGCAAAACAGCGTTTCACCAAAAGCGCCGATCTGGAAAACCTGAAAAACATCGCCGCCGAATATGGGATGAGCCAGCGCCAAGCCGTCCCGGCGACCGGCGCGATCCAGTTTGACGGTTCGGAATCCGTTACGCTTGAAACCGGCACGCGCTGGAAACACGCGAACGGTCAATTCTACGTCACGACCGCCGATGCCATTGTGTCCGGTGGCACAGCAACCGTAACCGCCGAGGCAGAAGCCACCGGCACCGCAGGAAACCTTATTGCTGGGCAGGAACTTACACTGGTATCCCCGGTGTCCGGGATCGCATCGGTGGCAACGGTTTCAACCGCCTTCACGGTTGGTCGTGCGATTGAAGACACGGAAACCTTTCGCGCACGTATTCTCTATCGTCAGGCTAACCCGCCGATGGGTGGCAGCAATGCCGATTATGTCGTCTGGGCAACCGATATTCCCGGCGTGGATGGTGTCTGGATTTCGCCACAGGCAATGGGGCTTGGCACTGTCACTGTCCGTATTGCGTCCTATGACGAAAACGGATGGCCTGTACCGTCTGAAAGCCTGCGCCAAAAGGTCGCGGATCACATTGACGGATACATCAATGAAATCACCGGCCAATGGGAAGGTCGCCCTTCGGGTGCGCAAGTGTTCGTCGTCGTCATCGATGCCAATCTTGTGGATCTCGAATTCTCCGATTTGACACCATCAGACACCAAGACGCTGAAGGCGATTGCAAGCAACGTTCAGGCACTGTTCAGACGTTCTGGTGAACCCGGACAAGACATTCGCCATAGCTGGTTAACAGCGGCCATTTCTTCGGCTGTGGGTGAGGACTACCACACGCTGGCCAGCCCCAGTGGTCCGATTGCGAACGGGGTCAATGAACTGCCGGTTATCAACGCGATATCGGTTGGCGAGGATACCCTGTGGGAGCGCCCGGAATGACCACAACAGAACAGAAAACAACCGCCTATACCGCCGCCATGATTGCAGGCCTGCCGCAAGGCCCTGCCTTCCCGCGTGAGGGAGCGGAAAAGCGCGACGGGTTGATCAGGGCCATCGCCCGCGAATTCGCGCTTGAGGACGACTTGGTTGATAGCCTGATGAACGAGGCAAGCCCGCTGACGGCATCAATCACGCTCGAAGAATGGGAGGCCGACTTTGGCCTGCTTGATTGCGATCATCAGCACGCAACCACCTTGCAGGAACGCCGGGCGGCTGTGCATGAAAAACGCACCCGTGTCGGTAGCCTCAACCCCAACGCCATCGTCGCGCTGGCCAAGAAACTCGGATACGACGCCGAAATCATTGAACGCCGTCCATTTATCACCGGGCTGTCACGCTGTGGCGACCGGCTGGGACGCGCCACAAGCCGGTTCTGGTGGACTGTTCGCGTCTATGAAGCCCGCTTAACCCGGTTTCGCACCGGGATGTCAAGAACTGGCGAAAAGCTGATGGGCATTGCACGAGCAGAAGACCTCATTTGCGTTCTTGAACGCATCAATCACTCGCACATGAAACTCACATTCTCATACGAGGGCAACTGACCATGGAATATGTAAAACCGCTCAATGAAACCGATCCTAATGCCCCGTACATCAACGGCGATGCGTCTCAGGACATGGAAGGATCGGAAGTCCCAGCCGCCGCTATTGAACATACGATGCGCGAGATCGTTAACGCGGTAACCTTCTTCCTTGGCACGGTGGAAACCCCGCTTCCGGCATCTGGCGAAGACTTGCAGCAGCTTCGAAAGGCAATTGAAAAAGCGGTTACCGATGCAAATGCCGACGCCCTGTATCGCACGGTATCTGCAACCCTTGGTGCTGGCTTCTGGACCACGCCAGTCGCGGCAACCGTTGCAGCGGGCAATGTGTCGTTCAACGCCGCGCTTGGCAACCGCTTCACACTGACCGCAACCGAGGCCCTGACTATCACGGCACCGGACCCGCTGCCTGCCGGTGGGTCGGCGCGGCTTGAGCTATCCATTGATGCCACGGGCAACTATTCCATCGATTTCGGTGCCGGGTTTCGCGTCAATCATGGCGCAATCAGTAGTGAGCCGAACGCGGTCAACCTGATCCATATGGAATTTTCCGGTGCGGTGATCGACGTCCACATTACCCAGCGCAAGGGGGGCTGATCCATGACCATCCTATTTGACAATCCGATGCCCGCAATTGGGTGTGGTGATCCAGGTGATCCGATCCCATTCGCCTGTTTGTTCGACGGTGGGCAATACCTTGAGAGAACACCAACCGTCGCCGGAAATCGCAACAAGTGGAAGGCGTCTTTTTGGATTAAAAGGACGAACCTAAACACTATAGCTCAACGACTACTCTCGGCATCGCAAGGTGAACAAGACGAAGGTTTTCATATCGCCAACAATTATCGCTTCGGAATATTCAAATATGTTAGTTCATATTCTCTTGAGCAAAGCGTGGGCCTGCTAAGAGATCCCGCGACCCACGCCAATTTTTTCGTTGATTACGACAACACAAGATCACCAACAACCGAAGTCTATATTTCGGGCGTTCGTATAGAAACGACTGGCGATCTTGGTAGTCATATTCTCGCCATCTCGAACACTGTCCGTCATAGAATTGGTGAATTTTCGGGCACGGCCAGCGCACCCGACCACAAACTGTTCGCGATCCTTGCAGAGTTCATGTTCTTTGATTGTGACCGTCCGGCGGTTTCGGATATCGGACTGACGGATGTTTTGCGCGTGAATGCCTACGGTCAGTGGGTTCATAAAGCGTTCGCCCACAAGGGCGATGGTGCTGATGCGTACGGCGCAAACGGCTTCCACCTTGATTTTGCCGACCCGCTGGACCTTGGCAAGGACACATCGGGCAACGGCAACCACTTCACGGCTGTCGGCCTGACGGTCGATCAGCAGGTTATCGACACTCCGACCAACAATTTTTGTGTTTTAAACCCGCTTGTTCCAAGTGGCAGTTCATCACTTTCATCCGGTAACCTGCGCGTTACCAGTTCGGGGGTTGGGGGCACATACGGTACGCTTCGCGTGAGCCGCGGAGTTTACAAGATTGAAGCCTGTTTCAACACCGCCTTGGACTTTAGCCATATCGGCTGGCAGGACGCCGCCAACGGCAGAATTCTTGGTGGAACAGGCATGGTCAACACCTACCTTCGGTCTGATGGAGATGTGTTCATTGACGGGGTGGTTGTCGCAAATGTTGGGCAGATTGCTGCCGGATCGTATATCGGTGTCCGGTTGGACCTTGATGCCGGGACAGTTTCATATTTCCGAAACGGTGATCCCTTATCAGGCCCTCATGCAATTTCGTCGGCCAGGGGATGGACCCCGATGGTTACGGTCGGACCAAGTTCGGGTGTAACCATCGATCTTAATTGTGGTCAAAAGCCATTTGTCTATGACATTGCCCCGGATGCTCTGGCTGTTTGCACCGCCAACGGGGCGTGCCCGGCCATTCTGAAACCGGATGACTATTTTACGACCCGACTTGTCGGAGATAGCAACCCGCTGCCGTGGAATGCTCTGACGGGAAAAACGTTGGCCGTCACGAAAGATCGCAATTCTGCGACCGGTTGGCGCGTCAATGATACGGTTCGCGGTGATGGTAAAGCGTGGGCATGTGACGTTGGCGGAGCCGAGATCAACGAGGGTGCTACGGGCGTAACGTGGACTGCCGATGGGCCGGTGTACGGCTCCGCTGCCGAATATCAGGGCAATCGCATCACATGGTTCTGGCGCGCAAGCCCAAAGGCGGGTTTCGATATCGTAGGTCCGATTAATCATGTGACAGGGAGCCAGACACCGTTCACGCAACTTTCCGGCGGCGTCATTGAATATGCTTGGCTGGTGCCTTTGGATGGCGGCGATTGCCGTGTTTATCACCATGCCTTGCCTGCCGGTGCTTACTATACTTTGAACAGTGAACCCGGCTCTGCGGTCGATGCCGGATGGTTTTCCAGTACGGCATCAGCCCTGACCATCGGTGCACAAATGCCAACTGGTCGATATGTGGCCTATGTTTGGCGCTCTGTGCCGCAATTCTCTGATTTCGGCGTCATGCCATCAAATGGCACTGTTGACGGGCCTTTCTGGTCAATGGATTTCCTGCCTCGCGTTGCCATGCTGCGCAACTACACGACAGGCGGGAATACCTATGATCATTTCGTTTGGGGTCATGGCGAGAACACCAACCCAGCCACTCAGTACCTGATGACCAATCTCCCTGATACTGAACGTCAATCCGCCATTCTGGATTTGGTCACTAACGGCATCAAAGTCCGCACAAACACCCCAACCGTCAACCCAGCGGGATCAGCCCTGATCCCTTATGCCGCTTGGGCGCAAACCCCCGGCAAATTCGCACGGGTACGATAGAACAGGAGACAAACCATGACAGTGCTTTATGCGATTTGTGACGATCAGTGGGCTTTGGTCCGCACGGCCCGCAGCCCGATGGGGCTTAAGGCAGAAACCGGCAAAACTTACACCAATGCGGCCTTGGCATCTGTTGTGGATTTGCGGGCAAACTTCGTGCTGGTGATCGATCAGGGCACCAAGCCCGATCAGGAGTGGCAGACGGTGATTGGTAATCCGGCTGTTGTTATCAATGGCGACCCGGAAGAGCCGGAAACGATGACGGCAATGCTGGAATACACGGTCCAACCGATTAGTCTTGATGCAGCAAAGGCGAAACTCGAACGCAAGGTCAAAGATCACAAATTCAGCCGCATGGCTGGTGGCGTATCGTTTGATGTCAGCGGCACGACCTATGTGGTGCAAACCGATGCTAAAAGCCGTGAGCTGATCGACAATGTCTATGAGCTGGCCAAGGCCGAGATGCTGGAAAACGGGCAGGTCGTTCGGATGTTGAGCAACGCGTCCCCGCTTCTTGCCCAGCCGCAAATCATCGCTCTGAAGCTTTCGGTCGGCGCAATGCTGTGCGCCTGCACCGATGCCCAGACTGAGCGCGAATACGCCATCGATGCCCTGCCGGATGACCTTCAGGCGCATATCGATTTTGACGTCACTGCCGGTTTCCCGGCTTTTCCTGTAGCCCCCGCTGAATAACGGCGGGGGTTTGGGCGTGTCCCCGCCCAAACCGAGTGAGAACGACCACTCACGGATAACCGCCCCGCCACCGTAGCTACGGTCGGGGATTTGCTAAAGGTCGAAGATGGCAGAGTCAACCAGCTCTGGAACAAAAAAAGAACAGTATCGGGATATCCGGTGCAAATCCTGCGGTCGAAAGTTACTTGAAGCTTTTGGCCGCATTCTGATCCGGGTCAAATGCACACGCTGTAAGACCCTTAATGCAATCGAGTCCCAATCAGAGGACCACCTCTGAAAGCCAAGAGCTTCGGAGAGAAAAAGTGAAAGACCTAAAGTCTAATATTGTGGAGAATTCTCCAACGGTTCCGGTGAAACCTGTGGCCCCTTATCTGGGCGGAAAAAGCAGGCTGGCCAAGCGGATTATCGGGAAGATTAAAACCATACCGCACGCGACATATGCCGAGGTATTTGTTGGGATGGGCGGTGTTTTCTTACGCCGTGATCATCAGGCAAAGTGCGAGGTGATCAATGATCGTAACCGTGATGTCTACAACCTGTTCCGCGTCCTTCAGGAACATTACCCATACTTCATCGATCTGCTGAAATGGCGGCTGACGACCAGAGTGGAATTTGAACGATTAACCTCTGTCGATCCCGAAACGCTAACCGATCTCCAAAGGGCAGCACGCTTCCTCTATCTTCAGCGGACAGCATTTGGAGGAAAGGTATCAGGCCGGAACTTTGGGGTGGCACCGGGACGCCCCGGACGGTTTGATATCACCAAGCTGGCCCCGATGCTCGAAGACCTTCATTCCCGTCTTGCGGGCGTGACAATTGAATGTCTGGATTACGCGGCCTTCATTGATCGCTATGACCGGCCTGATACCCTGTTCTACCTTGATCCACCTTACTATGGGAACGAAGGCGACTATGGGAAGGATATCTTCAGCCGGGATGACTTCACCAAGCTGGCCGATCAACTGGGCCAGATAAAAGGGTCATTCATTCTGTCATTGAATGACCGGCCAGAAGTGCGTGAGATATTTTCCAGCTTCAAGATAGAGGCCGTCAACGTGGCATACTCGATCAGCAATAAGACCGAAGGCAGGAAGTCATACGGTGAAGTGCTTATCAGCAATCAATGATCGAACGGGGTGGCCAAGTGCCACCCTTTTCATTGCGTGGCTTTGTGCAAAATAGACTGCCAAACTATGCAAAAAATCGCGCCGCGCTATAATCTTTCAATGACAAGATTTCAGGCACAAAAAAACCCGACCAATGGCCGGGCTGTTTTGGGCGACCAAGGATGGTGCCCGGGGGCGGATTCGAACCACCGACACGCGGATTTTCAGTCCACTGCTCTACCAACTGAGCTACCCGGGCATTCTCTTGGTGTCTCCGTTTCCGGAGCGTTCCCTGCGGAACGAGCGGGGTTATACAAACTCCTTTGGGGCTTGTCCAGCCTCAAATCGCATTTTTTTTACGCTTGAAAATCTTCTTCATCTTCAAGGTCTTCAAGATACTCTGGCGGCTCGGCCGCCGGAACCGCATAGCTTTCATTCAGCCATTTGCCAAGGTCAAGATCCGCACAGCGTTTAGAACAGAACGGCTTGTATTTTTCATCGACCGGCTTGCCACACATGGCACAGCCAGAATCCGCTGTTTTGACTGACTTTTTCTCGTTCATTTCAGATCTTCTCCAGCCTGTAATCACCACGCAAAAGGGTTTTATCGGCAGCCATTTCTGGCGCCATCCCCATTGCGCGTTCCAGAATTTGTTGTCCATGACGGTCTGTTGCCATGGCACGGACAAGGTCGGGCGCAACGCAAAGCCGATATCGTCCGCCCTGCCCCGCACGCAAATCACGCACCACAGATCGCAGGATATTGTTCAATGCCCCCGCCAATGTCGGCATAGGATCAGGCTGCGAGCCTTGCATCAATTCGGCCAGCGCCGTGCCCCCACGCTGACGGCTGAGCTCAAACAAACCCAATCGCGTAAAACCGCCAAACTGCACTGCACCGCTCATTTCCGGACCAAAGGCATCACGAAGGGCAACCTCGAACCGGTCCCGCGCAGCTTTACCTGCCATGCGCAACGGATCAATCACCACCAAACCGCCAATATTTCGCAATTTCAACTGACGGACGATTTCATCCACCGCCCGAAGGTTAACCTGCTCTGCCCGGCGCAAAACATCACGATCCGCATCCGAACCGGCAGCATTGACATCAATCGCACACAGGGCTGTGGTTTGTTCAATGGCAATCCAACCGCCCCCTGACAGGTCAACACGGGGCTGCAATGCGACGGCAATATCGTCTTCGATATCCTGATCATCAAATAAAAGCCGCGCCCCATCATAACGGACAAGATGCGCATCACCATATCCACGCGCCAAAAGCATCCCGCGCAGGCGAACAAATTCATCCACACCATCGACAATACATTCGCCGCCGTCCATCACATGGCGTTCGATCAGTTGATCGGCATCGGAAAGTGCCTTGAAAACCAGAACCGGTCTGGATGGGGATTTTTGCGCGGCGTCGGCCTGTGCCCAGACCGCACGCAGTTGTTTGAGCTCGCCAATAAGGGCGCCATCGTCGCAATCAATTGCCAGACTGCGCAGTGTAATGCTTTCATTTCGGCCGCACAGCCCCTTGAAAAGCGACAGCAATGCGGCGCGTCGGTCATCATCCTTTAACTTGCGGGGCAATTCAATAAGCCCGCCGCCCTTGCTTTCGCGGGGGCGCAGGATCATGCCAAGCCCTTCTATCGCAATCCGCCCGGTCAATTTGGGGCCTTTATCGTCAAATCCAAGGCGGGAAACCTGAACGATCACCCACTGGCCTTCATGCAGCGGCCCGTCAATACGGTCAAACGGCAACAATCCATCGGCGACACCATCAAGTGCCACCATGGCCGCTGCCATTTCAGGCAAAATTTTGGAAACACGCCCCAGATGAATATCAAATCGTGCCGGGCCACCGCGATCAATCCACAACCGCACCAGCCGATCTTCACGGATCAGGGCAATCCGCCGTTCGCACGCAAGCGCATCAATCAAAAGACGGTCGGTATGTGTTCCGTCCGTCCCCATGATCACATCCCCTGTTTAAAGCCAAGACCGCGCAGCATGCCATCGACTTCGCACAATGACAGCCCGACAACATTGGAATAGGACCCGGTAATGCTTTTGACAAACACAGACGCATATCCCTGAATGGCATAGGCCCCTGCCTTTCCTTGCCATTCATCATGCGACAGATAACGCGCAAGATCATCATCGCCAAGACGACGGAATATCACCTGGGTTTCGATCACACGCGACCGCATCGTGCCATCCGGGGCAATCACACAAATCCCGCCATGAACCCGATGGCGCCGCCCGGATAAAAGCGACAGAAACTTGCGTGCCTCGCTAGTATCTGACGCCTTGCCAAGCGCACGGCGGCCACAGGCCACGACCGTATCCGCCGCCAGCACAAAACAGCCCGCGTAATCGTTAACGACCGCACGGGCCTTTTCCTCCGCCAGGCGCAATGCCAGACGACGGGGACTTTCATCCGCATGCGGGGTTTCATCAATATCGGCTGGCACGACCTGATCCGGCACAATTCCGATCTGCGCAAGCAGCTCAAGACGCCGCGGCGATGCAGAGGCCAAAATCAGTTTCGACAAGTCGCGGCTCCCCGATAGACAACCAAAGCCAAATCAAAGCAGAACGCATTGCGTTCAAAATCCATCACGAACACAGCAAAACGCAACCATGCGCGCAAACCTAAACTGCGCGCCCGGTAACGTCAATTTTTGCAGTATTACAGGTTCCGGATTACTTGAAACGGAAGGTAATACGACCTTTGGTCAGGTCATAAGGCGTCATTTCAACGCTGACGCGGTCACCTGCGAGAACGCGAATACGGTTCTTGCGCATCTTGCCCGAGGTATGAGCAAGAATTTCGTGATCATTGTCCAGCTTCACGCGAAACATCGCATTGGGCAGAAGTTCGACAACAGTGCCCTGAAACTCGATAACGTCTTCTTTAGCCATGTGACTCCTAACTTTCGTATTGCAATACCAATTTACCGGTGGCCCGCAAACTGCTCTGTTCGCGGAAAAAGGTCAAGTCCTTTCACGCAAAGGTCAAAGCGGCCCTGCACTGCATTTCGATCATGCCCGCCCGGCCCCCAAAACCGTACCGGGGAATTATGCTGTTGCGCATGACCGTTCCCCATTATGGTTTCCCCGCCACCATAAAGGAACCATTGAATATGACGGCCAATCACCCCCACCCCATTACGCCGCCACAAATCCGAATTGCCACCGCAGACGATGTTGATGATATCCACGCCATGCTTTTTGAAATCGCCCGCACGACAGGATGCGAAGACAAGTTCAAAAGCACGCCTGCGGATCTGGCGCGCGATGGATTTGGCCCCAACCCCGCATTCGAAGCCCTGATTGCCCATAATGACGACACAGCTGTTGCCCTGTGCCTTTACTTCCCAAGTTATTCGACCTTTCGCGGCAAGGCCGGGATTTATATTCAGGATCTGTTTGTCGCGCCGGAATATCGCGGCGGGGGATTTGCCCGCCACCTGATTGCGCAGGTGGCATCACACGCAAGGTCACAGGGGCGACATTATATCCGCCTGTCCGTGGACGCTGACAACATTATCGGCCAACGATTTTACGCTCGTATCGGCATGCACCACGCCGAAGATGAAAAAATCCATGTTCTGGACGGGGATGCCTTCAACACACTGATTGATGCCTGATATTCAAACGCGGCGGCTTAGGGTCAGGACCTAAACCTTTGGTGCCGGTCCTACGGGGAACCGGTCAAGGATGCGCTTCCTGATCTGGTCGCGCACCTGACGATAAGCTTCAAGGCGCACCTCGCGGGAACCTTCGACAATCGTTGCATCAAACGTATTCCAAAACTCAACATCGCACGCCATGGTGCGCGTCATTTCGACCGCACGGTGCTGTGCTTCGGGTGACAGGGTAATGATCAGGTCAAAAAACCCGTCTTCAAGCTCGTCAAATGTTTTGGATTTATAGGCCGAGATATCAAGCCCGATTTCATCCATGACCGCAACGGCAAAGCCATCAAGATCACCAGCACGCAGCCCGCAACTTTCAACATAAATCCGTGTCCCGTGATAATGGCGCAACATGGCTGCTGCCATAACGGATCTTACGGCGTTGAAGCTACAGGCAAAAAGAACTGAACCGGGAAGTTCTTCTTCCACCGTGCCTTAACCCCGGATATGAAGGACGCAGATCAGGGTAAACAGGCGACGCGCTGTGTTTTCATCAATCGTCACCTTGTCGGACAGCAATTCAAGAAGCTGTTCCGACCCTTCGTTATGCAAACCGCGACGCGCCATATCGATGGTTTCGATTTGGGATGCCGTCGCCTTTTTGATCGCATCGTAATAACTTTCACAAATCATGAAGTAATCCTTCACGATCCGACGGAACGGGGTCAATGGCACAACGATGGTGGTCAGGTTTTCGCTGTCATCGTCGCCACGCACATCCATATAGATGCGGTTTTCCTCGATGCGCATATGCACCGAATACGGACCTTCAAAACCGCCAACCGGTTCGAAATGATTATCTTCCAGAAGATCATAAATGGCGACGGCCTGTTCATGCTCGACCTCGGGGCGACGACGCACCTTGTACTTTTCGTCAAGATAGATACCGGCAATGCATTGGTTCGTTGCTATTTCTGCCATCATTGTCTCCCTGCGACCCCTCATGCGCTGCGCTGCGCTGCACCGCAACAGCTTACATCCGGTTGGACCGGATCGCTACAGAAAGTCCATGTGCCTGCAAACCTTCGCTTTCGGCCAATGCAATCGCCGCCGGACCGATCTTGGCCAAACTTTCAGGCGTGCATTTGATCAGCGACGACCGCTTGATGAAATCAAGTACGCCAAGCCCGGACGAGAACCGCGCCGAACGGGCTGTTGGCAGAACATGGTTCGGCCCGGCAACATAATCACCAATTGCCTCTGGCGTATAACGCCCCAGGAAAATGGCCCCGGCGTGATGGATATCCTCGGCCAGTGCGTCCGGATCATCCACAGCCAGCTCAAGGTGTTCCGGTGCGATCCGATCCACCAGGGCAGGAGCCTGCGTTAGATTTTCAACCACGACAATCGCACCAAAATCACGCCAGCTTGCCCCGGCAATTTCCGCCCGCGGCAATGTTTCCAAATGCATATCAATGGCTTCCTGAACACGATCTGCAAATGCCGCGTCATCGGTAATCAGGATCGATTGCGCCACTGGATCATGTTCGGCCTGCGACAAAAGGTCTGCAGCCACCCAGCTTGGATCATTGCTGCCATCGGCAACCACAAGGATTTCCGACGGACCGGCAATCATATCAATCCCGACCTGCCCAAACACGCGCCGTTTTGCCGCCGCGACAAAGGCATTTCCCGGACCAACGATTTTATCAACCGGCTTGATGGTTTCGGTACCATAGGCAAGGGCTGCAATCGCCTGTGCGCCGCCAATGCGGTAAATCTCGTCGATACCGGCAATGCGGGCCGCCGCCAGAACCAGCGGGTTCATTTTATTGTCCGGTGTTGGCACCACCATCACAAGGCGTTCGACCCCGGCAACCTTGGCCGGTATCGCATTCATCAAAACCGACGACGGATAAGACGCCAGCCCACCCGGCACATAAAGCCCGGCCGCCGAAACAGGACGCCAGCGCCAGCCAAGTTCAACCCCGCTGGCATCGATATAACGTTCATCGGCTGGCATCTGGCGATCATGGTATGAACGAATGCGTTCCGCCGCAAGTTCCAACGACTTCAAAAGGTCGGGCTCAACTGCCGCCACGGCCGCATCGACTTCGTCTTTGGTGACGACCATACCCTTGGCATCAATATTCAGACGATCAAACTTGTTGGTATATTCGCAAACAGCGGCATCACCACGCGCCCGGACGGCGGCAATGATATCGGCAACGACGGCATCAACATCGGCATCCGATTCACGTTTCATCCCCAACAGCTTGACAAAGCCATCCTCGAAATCCGCATCGGTGATTGAAAGCTTAATTGGCATTGCGCACCTCGGAAAAACGGTCGATCCAGGGCTGAACATCGGTCGGGCGGGTTTTAAGCGCCGCACGATTAACGATCAGGCGCGATGTTATATCGGCAATATGTTCAATTTCGTGCAAACCATTGGCTTTCAGGGTGTTACCCGTCGACACCAAATCCACGATACGGCGACACAAACCAAGGGTCGGTGCAAGTTCCATCGCCCCGTTCAACTTAATGCATTCAGCCTGCACACCGCGTGCGGCGAAATGGGCCTGCGTTACGTTGGGATATTTCGTCGCCACGCGGACATGTGACCAACGCGATGGATCGTCGCCATCCGTCAAGTCTGCAAGTTCTGCTACGGCGAGGCGGCAATGCCCGATACCCAGATCAAGCGGCGCATAGATTTCGGAATAATCAAATTCCATCAGAACGTCGTTCCCGCACACACCAATATGGGCGGCACCAAATGCGACAAAAGTCGCCACGTCAAAACTGCGCACACGGATAATATCGATATGCGGATGATTGGTTGTGAAACGAAGGGCCCGGGATTTCGGATCATCGAATGCGGCTTCGGGTTCGATCCCGGCGGCACGCACCAACGGCATTACCTCTTCAAGAATGCGCCCCTTTGGCAGGGCCAGCACCAGCTTTTCGTCACTCATCAATCAGTCGCCTTACGCGTTTGTCTGTCTTCAGGCCAATTGGCCACAGGTCATTGCACTATGCCGGAACCCGGACACGTTCAATCTGCGCCCCACAGGCGCCAAGCTTTTCTTCCAGCCGCTCATACCCGCGATCCAGATGATAAACACGGTTAATAACCGTCTCGCCCTCGGCTGCCAAGCCTGCAAGAACCATCGAAACCGATGCCCGAAGGTCGGTTGCCATCACTTCGGCCCCCGATAATTTCGCACTGCCCCGCACAATCGCCGACCGGCCATGGACGTTAACATCCGCGCCCATACGGCTTAGCTCAGGCACATGCATAAAACGGTTTTCAAAAATCGTCTCGGTAATCATCGACGCCCCATTGGCCACCGCCATCAAGGCCATGAACTGGGCCTGCATATCGGTCGGGAACCCCGGGTATGGTTCGGTCATGACATCAACGCCTTTCAACGTGGCGCGATTACCGCGCACGATCATGCCGCCCTCGGTTTCCTCGATCTCGACCCCGGCTTTGCGCATCGAAACGATCAAGCTTTCGATCAGCTCAACCTTGGTGCCAACCAGTTCGATTTCACCACCGGTGATGGCCGCGGCAATGGCATAGGTCCCGGTTTCAATACGATCCGGCACCACCGAATATTCCGCCCCATGCAGGCGCGGCTTACCGGTGACTTTCAGGGTATCGGTGCCAATACCTTCAATTTCGGCCCCCATCGCAACAAGACAATGGGCCAAATCGGCAACTTCAGGCTCGCGTGCCGCATTGGCAATGGTGACAACACCATCAGCAAGCGACGCCGCCATCAGGGCGTTTTCCGTTGCCCCAACCGACACCTGCGGGAACAGGACATGCCCCCCCTTAAGCCCTTCGGGCGCACGCGCCTCGATATAGCCCTCGGTCAGATGGATTTCAGCCCCCATGGCTTCCAGCGCCTTAAGATGCAGATCAACCGGACGGTTACCAATCGCGCAACCACCGGGCAGCGATACACGCGCCACGCCACAACGTGCCACAAGCGGCCCCAAAACCAGAACCGATGCACGCATTTTACGCACAAGATCATACGGTGCCGTGGTCGATGCGATTTCCTTGGCCGTCATTTCCAGAACACGACCGGTATGCCCGCCGTTGGGCGCATGACCGTTCAAATGCAACGCAACACCGTGCTGCCCCAAAAGATTGGCCATCGATGTAATATCGGCCAAATGCGGCAGATTGGAAAGCGTCAGCGTTTCATCGGTCAGAAGGGCTGCTGCCATCAACGGAAGGGCCGCATTCTTGGCACCGCCAATTGCGATTTTACCCTGCAACCGGCGACCGCCGGAAATCTTGATCTGGTCCATTCAATCCTCGTGTGGCCATGCCGATTACGACATAGCAGTTACTCGTGCCTGCTAAGTATTCCGTGGCACTGTCAGGAATCTGGCATTGCCTTTATCACAGGCGCGGCAGCGTGACACCTTTTTGGCCCATATATTTTCCTGCGCGCTCCGCATAGGAGGTATCGCATTCGCTCTCGGCTTTCAGGAAAATGAACTGGCACGCCCCTTCATTGGCATAAATTCGGGCTGGCAGCGGCGTTGTATTGGAAAACTCCAACGTCACATGCCCTTCCCATTCCGGTTCCAGCGGGGTGACATTGACGATGATACCACAGCGCGCATAGGTCGACTTGCCAAGACAAATCACCAGCGTATCGCGCGGGATGCGGAAATATTCGACTGTCCGCGCCAGTGCAAAGCTGTTGGGCGGAATCACACAAACGTCGGTCTGACGGTTAACGAACCCGGCATCGGAGAATTCCTTGGGGTCGACAATGGCCGAGTCGACATTGGTAAAAATCTTGAACTCATCGGCGACACGGGCATCATACCCGTATGAACTCACCCCATAGGAAATGACACCATCGCGCCTGATACCGTCAACGAACGGTTCAATCATGCCTTTTTCCTGCGCCATCTGGCGTATCCAGTGATCCGGCCTTACCGACATGTCGCCACCCCTGTTTTGCTAATTGGCTTTGATAGCATTGGTTTTACCCGTGCGGTACGTGCAAGATCAACCAGACGATGCGTGTTAATCCGCTATATCGGTATTTTTCGCGATACGGCGCCCGAAGGCGAAGCGCCAAAGCTTACCGCCCCCCGATCATCGCAACCTAAACTTCGTCCTCATCCACAACTTGGCCGGAACTCCCGGCCGCCTTGTCGGCATCGACCGACTTGCGTGTGCGCTGCTGCTGTTTGCGGCGCGCCAGATTGGCACGCAATGCCTCTGCCTCGCGCTTTTGGCGTTCCTCATTGATTGCCGGTCGTTCAAAGGATTTTTTTGCCGTCATCGTCCCATCACATCATTCGGTTCATGGATACATAGCTTTATAAATTATCCCGCGCACAAATGCAGCTGAACTTGGCTAAAATGCACTATCGGCACACAATCGAAAAACTTCGTATATTTCGGGCTTGACCAATTACCAACCTGTGGCCTATAACCCGCCCGCACCGCAAGGGCCCAATGCTGCTGTAGCTCAGGGGTAGAGCACTCCCTTGGTAAGGGAGAGGCCGGGAGTTCAAATCTCCCCAGCAGCACCATTGCCCTTCGGATCAGCCTTTTTAGGGGCTGCTGTAGCTCAGGGGTAGAGCACTCCCTTGGTAAGGGAGAGGCCGGGAGTTCAAATCTCCCCAGCAGCACCATTTTCCTCGCAATACAATTAGATTGTTTATGGCGGACCTTTCGGAAAAGGTCCGCAGTCATTGTGATATAATTGCTATTTGCGGATCAAAAACCGCAAGGACAGCACTGTCGGATCAATGCCGAGTGTTTTGTGACACAGGAATGCGAGTAAAACCGGATAACCTGCCACCGACAGTGCCGCAACAATAACACCGCCAAACATTCCCGCATAGTTCATTGCCGCGAACAAACCCAGCACGGTCAAAATGGCCCACGTAACAACGATTTTCGTCGTTGCACGATGGATCCCCGTCATATTGAGCAAGGCAACACTTGATCCCGCAGCTGTCTGAACACCATATGCAACCAACATCATGCGCAGATATGGAACAGCTCCCTGATAACTCTCGCCAAATACCGATAACAGCAATGGCGCAAAGGCATAAAATGCACCGCACACAGGGACAGCAACAAGCAATGAAAACGCCGTAGCACGGGTAACAAGGGATTGCAGTTCCACCTTGTCGCCCAGTGACATCGCGCGCGACAAAAACGGCGAAATAACGGAATTCACCGCAGTTAAGGCAAATGCAACCAACATTGCCAATCGAATGACCGCCCCCAGCTCCCCAGCATCGAATGCCGAAAGTACAATGCCGGCAACAATCACCGGTGACTGATTAAGCAATGCAATAGAAAAGTTTGAAAACAGCACATTCAAGCCAAACTGAAACCACAGGCGAATGTCTGTCTTCTCCGGATGGAATTCACCGCGCCAATTAACATGCATGCTTGCAACCACATTTGCCCCCAGCAAGGCAAGAGCATAAGCCCCGACCACAGCGAAAAGAGAAAGCTGGTTCAACAGCGTAAACTGAAGCAGTAAAAGCAAAAGACCAAATACCAGCGGCCGAATTATCGCCTCACCCACCACGGCACGTGAAACATTTCCATCCGCACGTATCGTACTCTGCAATACGGTTAACATTACAGCCAGCGGAAGACAGGCACCCGCGGCAAATCCAATTTCCCAACCATAGTTCCGGAATTGAACCAGAATCCAGCCCAGAACCACGCCACCAACAATCGAAATAAATCCGGAAAACAGTACGACAAATCGCGGCATTCCGCTAATCAACTGGCGGCGGCCTTCATTACGGTATTGCGGCAAAAACTTTACAATTGCAGCATCCATACCGACCGTCACGACAGGAGTTGCCGAGATAATCAACCCAAGAACCACACTGAAGAAACCGAAAAGATCCTTACCGCCATAGCGTGAAATAAACACGCTGGCCAGAAACATCATGCCCGCCGAAAACGCATTGGCGAACAGCACAAAAATGGCAGCAAATTTCAAATCATCTTATCCGTAAAATGAATTATACCACTCAATGAAGCGGCCAATCCCGGTTTCAATCGACGTTTCCGGCTTGAAGCCGACGGCATCGGTCAGGGCATCAACATCAGCATAGGTGGCAGGAACGTCACCGGCCTGCATCGGCAGCATGTTTTTCTCGGCCGTTTTGCCCAACGCCTTTTCAATCGTGCCAATCATGTGCATCAATTCGACAGGGTTGTTATTGCCGATATTAAACACACGATACGGGGCCGAGCTTGTCGCCGGGTCCGGCTTTGCCGGGTTCCAGTCTGGATTTGGCGCGGCAACGGTTGAAATGCAACGATACACCCCTTCGACGATATCATCGATATAGGTGAAATCGCGGCGCATTTTACCTTCATTGAAAACGTCAATTGGGCGACCTTCAAGGATCGCCTTGGTAAACAGGAACAGCGCCATATCCGGGCGCCCCCATGGACCATAAACAGTGAAGAAGCGCAGCCCCGTGGTCGGCAATCGATAAAGATGGCTATAGGTATGTGCCATCAGCTCGTTGGCTTTTTTCGATGCTGCATACAGGCTGATCGGATGATCGACATTGTGATGCACCGAAAACGGCATCTCGGTATTCATACCGTAAACCGAACTGCTTGATGCATAGACAAGATGCTTCACACCGTTGTGACGACATCCTTCAAGAATATTGGTAAACCCAACCAGATTGGCATCGACATAGGCATGCGGGTTTTCAATCGAATAGCGCACCCCGGCCTGTGCCGCCAGGTTCACAACATAAGCTGGCTTCTCGGTCGCAAACAGATCAGCAATGCCTTCGCGGTTTTCCAAGTCCATACGTACAAACTTGAAACCGTCCTGTCCCTCAAGCCGCGCAAGCCGCGCTTCTTTCAAGCTGACGTCGTAATAGTCATTAACGTTATCAAGCCCGACAACCATGCTGCCCTGTTCAAGCAGTTTTTGGCAAAGATGTGATCCGATAAAACCGGCAGCCCCGGTTACCAGAACCTTTTCATTCGCGGGAATGACAAAGTCGGACATCACGATCAAATTTTCCTGTCTTAAAATGTTTCCGCCTTGCATATCGGCGCATTCAAAATCCGAGCATTCCTGTAACAGGACAGGTCTTGTCACGCAAGACAGCAAGCTTGTATCTGCACCATTGGTGGTCAGGTAACAGGTCGAAAAACGAGACTCCGGGTAAATTTCCTGCTATCCTTTGGTATTGAATTTTGACCACCATCAGGGAACACCTGTTGATCCAATGATTGCAACTGGCCAAACCATAGCCAACCCTACGGGGGGGGGATTGGGCGTCATCCTGAATATCAGGGAGATCGCGCAGACCGCTGATGGCCGTGTATTGGCCGAATATGAGGCAATTGAAGTCAAGACAGGTGGACAATCCGGTTCGGGCACCAACCCATACGGGATTGGCGACGAAGCCAGTTCAGGCTTACGCAACCGTATTGTTGACCCTAGAACACTTACCGAAGCCCAAGCGGTGGCCAGTGGCGCAAGTCGCAGTGAATATCGCGATGCCCTTGAAGCAAGCACCGAAAACAGCCCGGCAGGCAACAAAGCGCCCGCTGATTTGGATGCCACTGAAAAAGCTGACGTTTCCCAACTACAAGCCCGCGATTCGGCGGTAAAGCAAGAAGAAAAGGCCCATGCTGCCGCAGCAGGCCCCTATGGTTCTGCCCCGCAATATGAATATCAGATCGGTCCGGATGGCAAAGCATATGCCATTGGCGGTCATGTCGATGTCGCGGCAAGCCTTTCAGGAAGCCCGGAAGACAAGGAACGCGCATTAGCAACCTTGCAAAATGCCGCTCTGGCACCTAATGCCCCGTCCGGGGCAGATATGTCTGCATTCCGTCAGGCCAGCCTGTTGCGTGCAACAGGTGCTGATGAAGAACCAAAACCGATCCCCGGTTACAGCCAATCACGAAACGACGCGACCGGCATAATTTCGATTAATGCCTGATCCTTTTGGTCAGGTACTTGAAGTTGCAACCGATTTCACTATGCAATCTGCGCGAAACAGACTATCACCACACACACCAACCTATCCTTAAGGATAATATCACTCTCTAAAGACCTTCCTGTAGTTTGACAGAGCATCAGAATTATTTAATGCTGCGCTCGCGTCCGGGGGGACGCGGATTTTTGGAAGATGACAACTTTGCGCGATTCCGTGTTTTTGGGTGCGGAGCGCGATACCGGTACCGCCTTTCGCGGGATACGGATAAAAACGGGTACGGCACAAAAACATGAATATCCTGCTAGCGGACGACCATGACCTCGTCAGAGACGGGATCACATCCTTTCTGAAAACGGCAGCCCCAGAAGTCGAAGTTGCACAGGCAAAGGACTTTGCCGAGGCGCTTTCAATTGTTGATGGTGATACGCCGGTTGAATTGACAATCCTTGATCTGAACATGCCCGGCATGAACGGCCTGTCGGGCCTTACCGTCATGCGCCAGAAACATCCGGAAATTCCGGTTGTCATCCTGTCGGGCTCAGTCAAACGCAGCGATGTCCTCAATGCACTCGAACATGGTGCGTCAGGATATCTACCCAAGACATTGTCAGGTAAATCGCTGATCAACGCCCTGCGCCTTATTCTTTCGGGTGAAAAATACATTCCATCCGCATTGCTTGAAGATGATGGTTCAAAACTCCGTCCGGGCGAGATTGATCTGGATGGCCTGACTCACGACAACCCCCTGCGTCAACTGACCAATCGTGAGCGCGAAGTTCTTGCACTCCTGACCAAGGGCCTGTCCAACAAGGAAATCGCCAAGCAGCTGACCGTGCGTGAAATCACCGTAAAGGTTCACCTGACCGGCATTTTCAAAAAACTTGGCGCCGCCAACCGTACGCAGGCCGTTAAAATTGCCATGCAACTCGGCTGGGAAGCATAAGATTCCGCGCCCCGGCAACATACCGACCGCATTCAAAACCCGGCCATTGGCCGGGTTTTTTGTTTCAGGACGCAACCACCTCGGATATCTCGTCAAGTGTTGCCAGAAGCTCCTTCAGATCCAGTGGCTTTGACATCACCATCACTGGCGCATCATCACCATCTTCTGCCGGGCGATCGGCATCGCCTGGATGTCCGGTCATAACGATCACTGGCAAGGATGGATTGCGTTCACGCAACGCCCTGACCAAACTATTGCCATCCATTTGCGGCATACGGATATCGGTAATCAGGATATCGGGCTGCACCACACCGGCAATTGCAAGGGCATCTTCACCATCACTTGCGGCTGAAACAGCAAAGCCCTGTGCCTCCAGATAGGCTGAAATGATTTCCATTGCGTCGATTTCATCATCGACAACCATAACCCGCAAATTGCGCAGCGGTGCTGCGGATTTTCGGTTTGGCTGTGGCAACAGGGGGATAACATTGTCAGCTTCATCAATCTCTGCCGGGTTCTCGCCAATATGACTGGCAGGAAGGACAATCTCAAAACATGCCCCATCCCCTTCATTGCGCACATCAATATGCCCGCCCATACCCTCGACTATTCCATAACTGACTGAAAGCCCAAGCCCCGTACCCTTGCCGACATCCTTGGTGGTAAAGAAGGGATGAAAAATAAGCCCGATCGCGTCTTCAGGAACGCCACCGCCATTATCATTAATCGCAATCCGCAACACTTGCTGATCAAGATCGATCATCGCGGTTAAGCGGATCAACCCGCCAATACCGCCAGCATCATCACCGTTTTCCGTGATCGCATCCCGCGCATTGGTCAGCATATTGACCAAAACCTGTTCAAGCTGCACCTGACGGCCCATCACCTGACAGTTTTGTTCCGTCGGCACAACGTCAACAGAAATCCCCGCAAGACGACAATCATGTTCAACCATGTCCACCGCACGTGTAACCGCGCGCATCGGATCAAACAACTCGAAATCATCTTCATCGGGGCGACTATAAATCTGCAAATGACGGATGATTTCGGCCATGCGTTCGGTCTGGCTGCTGATCAGCGATAGTCGTTCTTTTTGAAAAGACGCCTGAACCGCATCCAATTCGTACTGCAATGAACACGTATCAGCCGCCATACGAATAACGTTAAGCGGCTGATTCATTTCATGCGCCACCGACGCCGCCATTTCACCAAGACTGGCAAGCTTCGATGTCTGAACCAACTGGCGTTCGATCTTGCGCTTTTCCGTCACATCCTCGGCCAGTATCAACATCGCCGGCGCGCCTTCATGGGTAAAGGCAATGGCCGAAACTTCCAGTTCGACATTTTCATTATCACCACGGCGACACATAATGACGAAATCAGCCCGCCCGGTATAGCCACCAGCATATCGGTCGATATATTCGCCCATGATCTCGCGGCTATCGGGGTGAACCATATCCATGAAGCTGCGTCCGACCAGATCGGAACTGTCATTACCTTGCAGGATCTCAACGCCCTGCTGATTGATATAGGCAATCTCTTCGCCGCTCAGAACTGAAATCAGTTCCGGCGCCAGCTCAACCAGCTTGCGATAACGTTCTTCGCTTTCTTTCAATGCCTGATCGGCACGTGACCGCTCGATCGCATAGCGGATCGAACGCCGAATGGTTCGACCATCCGGGAATTCCTTGGTCAGATAATCTTCTGCACCATGCTGAAGGGCCTCAAAAGCCAGTTCTTCATCCTTGTGCCCGGTCAGGACCACCACAGGCGCACTGTTTAAAC
Organism: Thalassospira alkalitolerans; assembly: GCF_002115745.1. GTDB lineage: Bacteria > Pseudomonadota > Alphaproteobacteria > Rhodospirillales > Thalassospiraceae > Thalassospira > Thalassospira alkalitolerans. Next base: position 330,795 of record NZ_JFKB01000002.1, on the reverse strand, counting down.
AGCTCCGCACCCGGCTGATGGTTTCGACCCCCGAAGAATCGGGCAATGTCAGATCCAATAAAACAACGTCAAACTGACCGTTTGAAGCCGAACTATTCAAAAGCTTCATGGCCGATGCAAGGTCGGAACGATGCTCGATCACGAATTGCTCGCCGGTTTCTTCGAGCAACGTTTTGACAAGAAAGGCGTCGCCAGGATTGTCTTCAACCAGAAGGATTCGAAACCGGTTGTCAGTCATAACGGTCGGACCCTCTTCATTTCAGCGTTGGCAGCATCCAACGATAACTCCCTGCCCGATGAAGCAGAGCAAATTGATTCTGCATATATTCGCCCTGACTAGCAATCCTGAACATTGATTAACAACCGCCCACGTACCTGCCCTTTAAGGATCTTCTCCCCCCATGGCAAAATATCGCGCAGCGCAACTTTTGTTGTCGCACTGTCAAGCCCGACCATCGGTAAATCCTGCGCCAGTCTGTCCCAAGCGGAAACCCGTTTTTCATAGGGACACATGACCGAATCAATTCCGATCAAGCGCACGCCGCGCAGCAAAAATGGAATAACAGTCGCAGGTAAATCAGGCCCACCGGCCAACCCGCAGGCCGCCACCACACCATGATATTTCATTTCTGAAAGAACATGCGCCAATGTGCTGCTGCCAACACTATCGATTGCACCAAGCCAACGTTCGCTCAGCAACGGCTTGCTTGCATCCTCAAGCTCGGATCGATCCACAATCGAAACCGCTCCAAGACCGCGCAAATAATCATGGGTATCTTTTCGCCCGGTTGACGCAGCAACACGATAGCCAAGCTTGGTCAGAATACTAACCGCAACCGACCCGACACCACCCGCAGCCCCCGTAACAAGGATTTCGCCATCCTGATCTGGTGAAACACCCTGTTCTTCAAGCGCCATGACCGCCAGCATCGATGTAAATCCGGCGGTCCCGATTGCCATCGCATGTGCCCCGTCAAGCCCGTCGGGCATCGGCACCAGCCAATCGGCGCGGACACGGGCATATTGCGCATATCCGCCCCAATGGGCTTCACCAACCCGCCAACCGGTCAAGATCACCTGATCGCCGGGTGCGTATCGCCCATCACCTGATGAAACAACTTCACCGGCAAAATCGACACCGGGAACATGCGGATAATGTCGCACAAGGCGGCCCAACCCGTTCAGGATCATGCCGTCCTTGTAATTTAAAGTCGACCAATCCACCCGCACCAGCACGTCGCCATCGGGCAAGTCATCAACACTTAAATCCTGAAATTCGGCCTGAACCGATTTATCCTGCTGGCTCAGAACCAGCCCGCGAAACTTGTCTGCCATGAACGTCCCCATCATTCGGTAATTTGCCGAAAAGATTATGGGGCCAAGGCCGATCCTGTCAAATACGCCAAAGGTATTGGAGGGGGGAGAGGGAGGCCATTCAGTTTCGAAACATGCGACCATCAGGACCGGTCAGCATGACAATTGCGACAATCACAGCAATCACAATGACAAGATAAAGCCACTTGCGCGACACCGGTTTGGCCGCGTCGATCACGGGTTCGTCACGAACCATGTTATCCTGAGTTGCTTCTGGCAGGCTTCGAAAGGACAGCCAGCCCAATAACGGAACAATAATCAGATCATCAATCCAGCCGATCCCAACAATCACGTCAGGCACCAGATCAATCGGACTGATCAAATAAACAAGGCCAAGCAACAGTAACGCCTTGCTGCGCAAAGGCACGTCAGATCGGAATAAGCTGCTTAAAAGGCGGGGAATAATCGCCCAGACGGATGCTTTAGCCATAAAATCCTCCGGACGGCAGCCAAACCTTCAGGTCATTTTGACAGCCCTGAGCGAAAATGTCAGCGCTCCCAATGGCCCGCAATACTGGCCTGTACAAAGCCCGAACTAAAACGCGAACCAAGACCCAGAGCATTTTTCACAACAACTGTATTGCAAACATTGCCACATGGCACTGATGACGGCACATCATGGCGAATCACATACATCTCAATCTCGCTTTTATCATCCGGAACCGGGACCAGAACTGTTTTGTTCGTAAAATCACCTGACGACACCTGAAGCCATGAAAGGGTCACAGCAAAAAGCAAAACAATTATCATCGAAAAATGGTCAGCGCGGATCATCGGTTCATTCCCGATACTGTTTCAGAAACAATCACATGCTATGCAAATGCGCCAGCGTGCAATTTGTTCCCGGCCATCCCCGCCGCCGTTTTGAAATCTTCTCGGGTTCTAATGCGTCAAGGTTTCAAACACATCGCCGCTCGGCGCGTGGCCCAAGACATTGCTGCGATGCCAAAGCGCATAAAACAGCAAATGCCATGCCGCTGCACCTTCCTTCTTGCCACCAGTGACAAACAGTTTTTCAACAGCACCCGGCTTGGCTATTTCGGTAATCCCGGGCTGTCTGGCCACCAGCGGGCCCAAACGTTTGCCCTGCTGACCAATCCATTCGGCAACCGGCACCGTAAAGCCGCGCTTTTTACCAAATGGTTCCGCCATCGGCAGACAACGATCCAACCAGTTGCGTAACATAAACTTTCCAGTGCCTTTTCGGATCTTCAAACGATCCGGCAGGCGATACGCAAATTCGGCCACCATCGGATCAAGAAACGGCGTGCGGCCTTCCAGACCATGCGCCATCAGGCAACGATCAAGCTTGATCAAAAGATCATTTGGCAACCAGTCGGAACAATCGACCGCCTGTGCAATTGCCAACCGCGAACGTTTTCCGCGGCTTTCGCGGTTTTCCGATGCTGCAATACCATCACGCCAACCGTGAACAACCTCGGCACGCAAGACATCCAGCGCATCAAAAGTCCCCTTGGACCGCATCACCCGCCCGCCAAGCAAGAAGGGCCGCATCACGGATCGATAACGCCCATAACCGCCAAAAAGCTCGTCCCCACCCTCGCCAGACAGGACAACCTTAAAATCACGCGCGGCTTCTTTTGCCAGCTTATAGGTCGGAAGGATTGCGTAATCAGCGCAAGGATCATCAACCGCCGCGGCGACTTCGGGCAACAGATCCCAAAAATCGCTTTCCGAAAACATGACTTCGATATGTCTGGCATTGCAGGCCTTGGCGACCTTGCGCGCCAATTCGCGCTCATCATGCACACTACCGGCCTCAAAGGCGGCGGTATAGGCACAGACAGGTCGTTCATTTAACCGATGCATCATGCCAAGCAGCGATGCACTATCCACCCCACCCGACAGGAACATGGCATAATCAACATCGGATCGCTGATGCAATCGCACTGCTTCTTCAAACACCCGATCCCATTCGCCAAGTGCATCCTCAAGGCTGGTCCCAAGGACGCCTTCATCACTTAAAACCGCACGACGGCGGCGTTCAACCACCCGTCCGTTTTTCAGAACAAGCGTCTCGCCCGGCAACAAGCGGTTGATACCATCAAAAATTGTATGGGTTCCGGTACCAAACTGGATTTGCAATAATTCGGCACGAACATCGGAGCGCAACTCCCGCCCTGCCAAACCGGCTGCGATCAAGGCATGGGGCTCGGATGCAAATGCGAAATAATCAGGTGTTTCAACATAATAAAGCTGTTTGATGCCAAATGGGTCACGGCATAAAATGACTTGATTATCGACCACGTCATGAATTGCAAAGGCATACATCCCGCGCAATTTATCAAACCCGGCAATACCATCGCGCGCATAAAGGCGAAGCGCTGTTTCACTATCCGATCCGGTTTTAAATCCCGCCTCGCCCAGCTCCCGCCGCAGTTCGAGATAGTTATAAATCTCGCCATTGGCAACAATCGCACTGCCGTTCTCGTGATACAGGGGCTGATCACCGGTAGTCAGGTCAATAATCGCCAGACGCGTCTGAACAAACCCAACCCCGCTCTTCACATACCGCCCTGCCCCGTCCGGACCACGATGAAGCAACGCATCACGAAGTTGGTCCAGTTTCCGGTCGTCGACATCAACACTATTCCTGGAAAGAATACCGGATACAGAGGACATATTACCTACAACCCACTTAAAATCGTGGAAGCCTTGCTTTTAAGATCGCAAAATAAAATCTACAAATTGACGGCTAAATGTCTGTCACTGTTTACAAGCGCCAACCATCCTCATTCATCGTCGTATCGAGCCTTCAAATAGGACAACATTGGGAACAAAGCTGCAAACACCGCGATCAGGAACCCCATTCCACCTTCCTTGTATCCCTTGCGCGAAACAAAACAGCGGAAAAATCGGGAAAAGATACGCCTGAAATTATTCGCAAAGCTTCCAATCTTGCCACTGGCCCTAAGATCAGCAGCACGTGCAGAACTATAACTGTTCAGTCTTTTGACCATGTCACTGATATTGCGATCGACATAATGCAACAGCGCACCGTCAAGATACGGCCCGGTTCGTCCGGTCAATTCAAATGACGGATGAACCCGTTCTGCCCTCCAGGTCTTTCTGCCAGCACGGAATAAACGCCGTACCGCCGAAGTTCCATAGGATGCCCCCCAGCCATATCGCACAAGGCGCTTGCCGATATAATTATGCACAGAAACGACAAAACAGTCGAACTCGGTATCCACGATTGCCTTGCGGATCGATTTCGCAAGTTCTTCATTCACGTGTTCATCGGCATCGACTTCAAAAACCCAATCGCCGGTCGCTTCTTGCAGAACGCGGTTGCGGCGATCGCCCTCAATGTCCCAACTTCCCGTGATGATTTTCGCGCCGAATTCACGGGCAATTTCCTCGGTCCGGTCGGTGCATTTATCGCAAAGAACGATAATTTCATCGGCAAAGGTCAGATGGCTCAAACAGGATGGAAGGCGTTCTTCCTCGTTATGTGCGCACATAACCACGGAAAGGCGCGGTGATTTATCAGCCATGAGTTCCTTCCTCCATCCGGTATTCCGCCATAAGTTCTTCTGCTGCCAAAACAACTTTGTCGACCGGCAATGTATCCATCAACACTTCCTTGGAGAAGCGACTGGTTCTGTTTTCGATAATTTTGTCATACGACCAATCGGTGCGGACTGCGCGTCCCCATTTCGCAAAAGGTCGATAATGCTCGTCCCGTGACGGACCAAACAATCCAATGGTCGGCTTTCCCGATGCAGCCGCCATATGCATCAGCCCTGAATCATTGCCAACATACAAATCAGCACGGCGCAAGCACGCCATCACGGTTAAAAGATGCTCATTGCCAAAAATCTCGGTCCGGCGATTTTCGGGGATCGATGCAATCACCGGCTCGGATGCATCACGTTCATTTGGCGCCCCCACCAGCAACACATGTGCATCTTCCAAAACACCGCCAACCGACCTTAATTTACCGATGGTTTCGGCAAAGCGTTCCGGCTGCCATGTCTTGCCGATCCAATTCGCACTTGGTCCGACCACCAAAAGCGGCCGTTCATCGAAAGGCAAAAGTTCCAAGGCACGCTTGTCATGTTCGGGCGCGGTCCAAACAAATGGCTCTGGCGCGGGATCAATACCGATCAAGCGCCCAAGTTGTTCAACCCGATGCAGATCATCATCATTGCCTGAAAGCACCACCCGCTTCCACCCCGGAAGGACATAAGCCGTTGCACTGCCACGCAGATCAACAATGATATCCCACCAATGGAACGCAACAGATTTCCAAAGCTTCCACCAATGCGCACCGCGTTTTTGTTTGGGCATTTCAATGATGCGTTCAAGCCCCGCTACGGCTTCGAAAATCGGGGCGGCAACCGGCCCACATGCCACCGTTACCTTGATACCGGGATTGGTTTCAACGTAATGACGCAATACCGATGTTGAAAGAACAGCATCGCCAAGGCGGTTCGAGGTAATGAACAGCAAGCGCACGATTTAAAGTTTCTCCAGCGCGCCAGCAACGTCAAGCCATTCACGGCGGCTACTGCGCGCGGCCTCGGACTGGCTGGCGAAAATCTGGCGGTCGGACAAAAGCTGCGTAACCAAGTTGCCATAGGCCGTTTCATCGGGAACGATATAGCCGGTCTTGCCATTTTCGACCCGCGCCTTGGCAACCCCGCCATAGGATACAACCGGCGTCGCTGCGGCCTGCGCATCGCAAATCCACTGACCGACCTGATCATGACCGTATTTACCGTGATGCAAGAAAACACGCGCATTCGCGACACGTTCAGCCATATCGCCCTCGGGCATCGGCCGGCAAACACGAACACCCTTATCGATATTTTCGCGCACCATATCGACCAATTCATCAGAAACGTCGTCGGTTTCGCCCGCCATCGCCGAAAACAGATCGGCGGCATAAATTTCAAGCACCGCATCAGGTGCCTTTGGCGCGACATAAGCCGACCAGATGCGAATAATCTGGGCAATACCGGTTTTGCTGTTGGCGACCGTCACCGCAAGATCATCGCGGCTTTCAAACGCCCAATGCATGTTTGACGCCATGGCAAAGGCCGGGCACGCCCCAGGGGCAATTACAACCGGTCGTTTGGCCGTCTCACCGTCGAATGCCTTGCCCTGATCTTCATGGACAAAAATCACCAAGGCACCGGTTTCAAGCAAAGCCAATCGCGCCTTATCAGCATTAAGCTCAGGCGCCAGACCATCGAACCAAAGCCAGCAATCAACACCGTCAGGGATTGATGGATGACGCAGCAATTCCGCATCGCGCCAGACCAGAACCCGATCCACCGGATCGCCACCAAACGGCGGCATCGCGCTATCAAGCTGTCGCCAGGCAACAGCGTTATGATCAAGATCGATGCCGCCGTTCCGGCGGGCTTCAACCTTGTGACCACGGGCAACAAGGGCCTCGGCCAATGCGATAAATCCGCGTTGGCGCGATCCCAGCGGGCGGGCTTCACGATCCTTGGGATCAAAGCCGATTGAACGGTCCAGCATCAATATTTTCATACAAGCGTTCTATCGGTTCCCGGGCAATTTATGAAGGCTTTTCTTGCAATATAACTCTTTTGCCATACATCAAACGCCCCTTGCCAAATCCCGGTCATTGCCCCACATTTCGGCCAACGAATTCCGATAAACCGGAGCCATAAGAAAATGAGTGAGACTTTATACACCCCCTTGCCTGACCGGGCCGTTATCCGTGTCAGCGGGCCAGACCGCATCAGCTTCCTTCAAGGGCTGGTATCAAACGACATCGAAAAAATCACCGCTGATCATTCCGGCTATGGGGCGCTTTTGACCCCGCAGGGAAAATTCCTGTTTGATTTTTTCATCTATCAGCAGGACCAGGACAGCCTTCTGATCGATTGCGAACGTGGCGAAGACGGTGCGCGCGCCGCCGAGTTTTATAAAAAACTCCGCATGTACAAACTGCGCGCCAAGGTCGAGCTAACCGACGTCACCGAAAGCTATGACGTCATTACCGTCTTTGGCGACGGTGCGCTTACAGCCCTTAATCTGCCTGACACAGCCGGTGCGACGGCACCATTGGCAGACGGCATCAAGGCTGTCGACCCACGCCTGAGCTTGATCGGCGCACGTGTTTTGCTGCCGAAAAATGAACTGGCCCAGATGGCGGCGATTGGCGCAACCGAAAGTGATGCCGCCACCTATCATCAGCGCCGCGTGACCCTTGGCCTGCCCAATGGCAGCGAGGAAATGGAAATCGACCGGGCGATCTTGCTTGAAAACGGGTTCGAGGAACTTGGCGGCGTTGATTTCAAAAAAGGCTGCTATATGGGCCAAGAATTGACCGCACGCACCAAGTATCGCGGCCTTGTGCGCAAACGCCTGCTGCCAATCACGATTATCGGCCCGGCGCCTGAAACCGGCACAGCCATCATGAATGGCGACAAGGAAGCCGGTATCATCCGCAGCATCCATGGCAATGGCGGTCTTGCCCTGATCCGGCTGGAACGCATTGGCAATGACGCGGAACTGACCGCTGGCGATGCCAAAATCACCGTTCATGTGCCTGATTGGGTCAATCTGCCGGAACCTGCGGCCTAAAACAAAAAAACACCTAAAAGTAAAACGGCGGCAGGATAACCTGCCGCCGTTTTACTAATATGCATCCGGATCACATCCGTACAAATTAGCTTTTCAGTGCTGCCTGCGCTGCGGCAAGGCGGGCAATCGGCACGCGATAGGGCGAACACGATACGTAATCCAAGCCCAATTGATCACAGAATGCGATCGATGACGGATCGCCGCCATGTTCACCGCAAATGCCAAGCTTGATGTCGCTTCGCGTTTTGCGGCCACGTTCGGCCGCAATCCTGACCAACTCACCAACCCCTTCCTGATCAAGCGATACAAACGGATCACCGGCAAAGATATCCTTGGAAATATAGGTATCAAGGAACCGGGATGCGTCATCACGTGACAGACCATAGGTCGTCTGGGTCAAATCGTTGGTCCCAAAGCTAAAGAATTCGGCTTCTTCGGCGATTTCACCAGCTTTAAGTGCGGCACGCGGCAATTCGATCATGGTGCCGACAAGGAATTCAAGCTTGGCCGATTTTTCGGCCTCGACTTCGCTCGCAACATTGATGATCACGGCCTTAAGGATTTCAAGTTCCTTCTTGCCGATGATCAGCGGGATCATGATTTCCGGGATTACCGGATCGCCGCCATCCTTTGAAACCTCAATCGCGGCTTCAAAAATCGCGCGCGTCTGCATTTCATAGATTTCAGGATAACTGATGCCAAGACGACAGCCGCGATGACCCAGCATCGGGTTAGCTTCCGAAAGCTCCAATATCCGGCGACGCACAACCGCCTCGGCCACACCCGCAGCATTGGCAACTTCGGCGATTTCCGCATCGCCATGCGGCAGGAACTCATGCAACGGCGGATCAAGCAAACGGATCGTCACCGGCAGTCCCTTCATGATCCGGAACAGATCAATAAAGTCCTGACGCTGATAGGGCAGAAGCTTGTCCAAGGCCGCACGGCGGCCCTTTTCGGTATCGGCCAAAATCATTTCGCGCATGGAAATGATGCGTGCCGGGTCAAAGAACATATGTTCTGTCCGGCAAAGGCCAATACCCTCGGCCCCAAATCCCCGCGCGGTTGCCGCGTCATCGGGGGTTTCGGCATTGGTGCGGACCTTAAGTCGGCGCACACCATCGGCCCATTCCATCAATTGCGAAAAATCACCCGAAAGATCAGGCTTCAGGGTCGCAACCTCGCCCAACATCACTTCGCCGGTTGCCCCGTCAAGGGTGATCACATCCCCTTCCTTAAGGGTTACCCCACCTGACATCATGGTTTTATTGGCATAGTCGATCTTGACCTGACCGGCACCACAAACACACGGCGTTCCCATGCCACGTGCCACCACGGCCGCGTGGCTGGTCATGCCACCGCGCGATGTCAAAATACCTTCCGCAGCATGCATACCGGCAATATCTTCGGGGCTGGTTTCGATCCGCACCAGAATGACCTTGTGGCCCCGGCTGTGCACCCAATCTTCGGCCACTTCGGCGGAAAAGACGATCTGGCCGGATGCCGCGCCGGGCGATGCCGGAAGCCCCATGCCAATCACCTTGCGCTCCGCCGCCGGATCAAGCGTTGGATGCAACAATTGATCAAGCTGGGCCGGATCAACACGGCGAAGCGCATCTTCACGTGTGATCACATTTGCCTCGCACATTTCGACCGCGATACGAAGGGCTGCTTTGGCAGTCCGTTTCCCTGCCCGGGTCTGCAGCATATAAAGTTTGCCCGATTGAACGGTGAATTCCATGTCCTGCATATCGCGATAATGCGCTTCCAGCTTGTCGCGGATATCGCATAACTCGCCAAAGACGCCAGGCATGGTTTCTTCCATAGACCGAAGGTCAGAACCGGATTCTTCGCGTTCGATCTTGGTCAACGGTGCCGGGGTACGAATACCCGCAACCACGTCTTCGCCCTGCGCATTAATCAGGTATTCACCATAAAACCGATCTTCGCCGGTTGATGGATTGCGCGAGAAACAAACACCGGTCGCACAATCATCGCCCATATTGCCAAAGACCATGGCCTGAACGTTAACCGCCGTGCCCCAGCTGGCCGGGATGCTATGCAAACGCCGATACGTATTGGCACGCGCATTCATCCAGCTACCAAAAACCGCCCCAATCGCGCCCCAAAGCTGTTCACGCGGGTCCTGCGGGAAAGGACGCCCAAGTTCGGTATCGACCTTTTTCTTGAACCCCTGAACAACCGCCTGCCAGTCATCGGCATCCATTTCGGTATCAAGGACATAGCCCTTGTCTTCCTTGTGGATTTCAAGAATTTCTTCGAAATGATAATGTTCAACGCCCAGAACGACATCGCCATACATCTGAATAAAGCGGCGATAGCTATCATACGCAAAACGGCGATCACCAGAGACCGCCGCCAAACCTTCAACCGTTTCATCATTCAGGCCGAGATTAAGAACAGTATCCATCATGCCGGGCATCGATGCCCGCGCGCCGGATCGAACAGAAACCAGCAACGGATCTTTGGCATCGCCAAATTTACGGCCCACCAGCGCTTCAATAGCCGCCAGTGATTTTTCAACTTCGGTATCCAGACCATCGGGGTACGCACGGTCATTGTCATAAAATGCCGTGCAAACTTCGGTCGTAATGGTAAAGCCCGGCGGGACCGGAAGCCCAAGATTGCTCATCTCGGCAAGGTTCGCACCTTTACCGCCCAAAAGCTCGCGCATATCGGAACGTCCTTCGGCGCTACCGCCACCGAAGCCGTATACCCATTTGGTCATCTTGCCTTTTCCTCATCTGGTCAAGGCGATGCGGGGAACCCCGTGTCCTTGACCGTATTTATGACTCGATCTTCGAGAAATCGGCAACATCATGCAGGGCAGTACGAATTTGCGCCAAAAGCTTAAGCCGGTTGGCACGTTCTTCTGCCTTGTCACTATTTACCGTGACCCCTTCGAAGAATGCATCGACCGGGCCCCGCAAATGCGCGAACTCGGCCATAGCCGCGGCATAATTCTCAGCCCGCAGAAGCGGCAAAGCCTTATGCCGGACATCGATGAGCGCCTGATACAGTTTACGTTCCTCGTCCTGCGTCAGAAGATCGGCGGAAACCTCCGCATCATAGGATTTCTCATCCTTCTTTTCTTCGATACGCAGAATGTTGGACGCACGCTTGTACCCAGCCATAAGGTTGACGCCGCTTTCACCCGAAACAAAATCGGCAAGCGCATCAACACGGGCCAGAAGGCGGACAAGATCGTCCTCGCCATCCAATGCAAACACGGCAGACACCAGATCATGGCGCACACCTTGTTCACGCAGATGGACTTTCAGGCGGTCGGCAAAGAATGCCAAAAGTTCATCAACCGCCTCGTCACGACGAATAGAGGCCGGATATTGGGAAACGGCAAAGGCAAATATGCGCCGCAGCGGCACCCGCAAACCATTTTCCAAAACCAGCCGGATGACACCCAATGCCGCGCGACGCAATGCGAACGGATCTTTTGACCCGGTCGGTTTTTCATCAATCGCAAAGAACCCGGCAAGGGTATCGAGCTTCTCAGCCAGTGCCAAAGCAACCGAAACCGGTGCGGCCGGACACATATCCGACGGACCAGCCGGGGCATAATGCTCGGCAATGGCATTGGCGACTTCCGGGGCTTCGCCGTCATTTTCGGCGTAATATTTCCCCATCAATCCCTGAAGTTCAGTAAATTCAAACACCATGTTCGAAACCAGATCGGCCTTGGCGATTTCCGCCGCACGATCCGCCAATTTGATATCGCAATCGTCAATATCGGCCGAGAGTTCACGCGCCAGCCCGCGCAGGCGCAAAACGCGCGCGGCCAGCGTGCCAAGCTTGGCATGGAACACAATGGTGTCGAGTTTCGGCAAACGCTGTTCCAGCGTCATCTTCCGGTCCTGATCCCAGAAGAATTTCGCATCATGCAAACGCGCACGCAAAACCCGCTCATTCCCGGCGATGATCTGGGCGTTGTTATCCATCGTCACCATGTTGGAAATGGTGATGAAACGTGCAGCCAGTTTGCCGGTTTTGTCTTCGATCACGAAATATTTCTGGTGTTCACGCATCGAGGTTTCCAAAACCTCGCGCGGGATGTCCATAAACTGGTCATCGACCTTGCCCATCACCGGCACAGGCCATTCAACAAGACCACAGACTTCTTCCAAAAGTCCGTTATCTTCCAAAAGCTTGAAACCTTCGGCCTCGGCCAGCTTGCGCGCCCCGTTCAGAATGACTTTCTTGCGTTCTTCACGGTCCAGCATAACTTTGGCAAAGGCAAGCTTGGCCTTATATTCCCTGGCACTGGCAACGCTAAAGGTTGCCGGGGCCAGGAAACGATGGCCGCTTGTGATATTCCCTGCGGTGACCGGACCATATGATACCGGGATCACCTTGCCGTTAAACAGGCACAGGATGCGGTCAAGTTGACGGACCCAGCGAACTTTCTGATCGGCCCAGCGCATCGATTTTGGCCAAGGCAGCTTTGCCATAGCGTCTTCGACGATATCCTTGATCACTTCGGCACTGGCACGGCCTTTTTGCTCGACAATCGCAAACAGGAAAACACCCTTGGGCGTTTCACGCTTTTCACATTGTTCAAGCGTCACACCATTACCGCCCAAAAAGCCTGCAATCGCCTTTTCCGGTGCATCGGCACGCGGACCGCGGCGTTCTTCGCGAAGGTCGGGCTGTTTTTCCGGCAGGCCATCAATAATCAGGGTCAAACGGCGCGGTGTGACCAATGCTTCGACGTGATCAAATCCAAGGTCGGCGGCTTTCAAACCCGCAGTCACCAGCTTGGTCAGATCATCGGACGCACGCGCCTGCATGCGGGCCGGAATTTCTTCGGAAAACAGTTCAAGCAGCAATTCGGCCATGACCTATGCCTCCTCTTTCAGATGACCGCGCGACCGAAGCCACGCCTCGCAGCAGGATTTCGACATATCACGAACGCGGCCAATATAGGCCGCACGTTCGGTGACCGAAATCACGCCGCGCGCATCAAGAAGGTTAAAGATATGGCTGGCCTTCATCGCCTGCTCATAAGCCGGAAGGGCCAGACCGCGCGCGATATTAACGCCGCATTCGGCCTGTGCATCTTTAAAGTGCTGGAACAAAACGTCTGTATTGGCGACTTCAAAGTTATAGGCCGATTGTTCCTTTTCGTTTTGCAGGAACACATCGCCATAGGTCACGCCATTGCCGTTGTAATCAAGGTCGTAAACGTTTTCGACACCCTGAATATACATCGCCAATCGTTCAAGCCCATAGGTCATCTCGACCGGAACCGGATCGCATTCATAGCCGCCAACCTGCTGGAAATAGGTAAACTGGGTAACTTCCATCCCGTCCAGCCACACTTCCCAACCAAGGCCCCAAGCGCCAAGCGTCGGGCTTTCCCAGTCATCCTCGACAAAGCGGATATCATGCGCCAACGGATCAATGCCCAGATGCGCCAGCGAACCAAGGTAAAGATCCTGCGAATTGGCCGGTGACGGCTTCATCAGAACCTGAAACTGGTAATAATGCTGAAGACGGTTCGGGTTCTCGCCGTAACGACCATCGGTCGGGCGGCGGCACGGCTGCACATAGGCAACATTCCAGCTTTCCGGACCCAGCGCGCGCAACGTGGTTGCGGTATGGAACGTACCGGCCCCGACTTCAAGGTCATAGGGCTGCAGGATGACACATCCCTTATCTGCCCAATAGCTTTGCAGTCGAAGGATGATTTCCTGGAATGATGGGGGACGTTGCGACCCGTCGAGCGCCATTGCGCGAACTCACTATTATGTTGTCGGTAAATTTAGAGCGGCAAGCTACCGCCCCACCCCGTCGCGGTCAAGAACGCAAAAGCCCTGAGGGGGCCTGAATTTCGCGCTTTTATGCCATCGCGCCGATTTTTATACCGCGTTGCAGCATATAGCATCCACAGAACGGATTGCTTTTCCAAGCAAAAATACCGGCTATTGGCCGAAAGTAGCAGAAATCAGCAAAGGTAAATATGTAACCTGCGCAAATCAGCGGTCACAAACATGCGCGCTGCCATCGGCATGGTAAACGCCGCATTTCGGGCATTTCACCAGATCATGCGCCACCGCTTCGTGTTTCTGCGATTTTGCCTGCTTGGCGTGACGGGTTTGTTTCGGTTGTTCCTGCGCGGAAACCTGCTTGGCACGGTTAAACAGCTTAAAGCCCTGCCACACCACCACAACGATCAATGCGGTAAAAAGGATTTTCGAAAAACTCAGCATGGCATAATCCCAAAGCATCAATTTTGAGGCCCGCAACCGACCGGCGGTGCAACTTTCAATGCCCTTATATTAAACCACAGCCGATTTAGAAACCGGGCAATGCAGATAGACTGCGTAAAAGCGCATTGGTTTCGGGCAAATACACTCCGGCCTCATCATGCAAAACAATCCCGCGCCGCATCCTAAGCGGCGATGAAACACCCTTGCGCGCCGATACAATCACACGCAACGGCGTTTCCGCACTGGCTTTGCTCCAGATCGGATAAATCGTCATATCACCGGCCCGGCCATGCAAAAGCCCGATAATCCGATCGAGATGATCTGCCCGGTGCACGATAGAAATCCGCCCCTTGGGGCGCAGCATCTTCAAACAGAACCAGATCCAGCTTTTCAAATCGGCGGTAATTTCCTGATGGGCCTTGGCCCGGCTTTCATTGGCCGGGCGTGTACCGCCGGGATAAAAGGGCGGGTTTGTGATCACCTGATCAAAACTGGCCGCCGCCAATGGCAAGCCGCGATCATTGATGTCCCCATGGATCGGCATCACCCGGCCAATCAGATCGTTTTCAACAACATTGCGGCAATACAGCGCATAGAGATCATCTTGAATCTCCACCCCGGTCACCTGTGCATCGTCCAGACGGCGCGCCACACACAGCCCGGCCGAACCAACTGCCGCCCCGACATCAAGGATTTTCTGATCACGTCTGGAATTGATCGACACCGCTGCGGCCAGAAAAACAGCATCAATCGCCACACGATACCCATCAACCGGCTGTTTAAGGATCACCGACCCTCCCAGCAGGAAATCATGGCTAATACGGTCTTCCGCAAAATCGGGAACCTTAAATGCGCAATCGGTCTGGGTCATTCGTCCGCTTAATCCTGCACTGCTTATATGCCAGATTCCTATTCCTGAACGTCCCCGGCCTCGGAATCATGTCGTGCGTTATGCGCATCCAGATCGCGTCTGGCAATATCAAGAGTATATTTTGCCCGGCTTTCGTCTGTTGGATCGACCATCAAACGGCGCGGCAAAGCCCCGATCGATCCTTCAAGAATACTGGCATGATAATCAAAAATATGGCTGCCAATGCCTTCGTCGGCGAGAACCGATTGCGCCCAGCTAAGCTCTATCGGGTCATTGCTGCGAAATAGCTCGATCATACGTTTTATGTACCCTGACTGGTTATTGTATAATTATGTTGTCTATATATATGCGCAGGGCAGTGCAAATTTGACCTCGGTCAGTACCGGATGCCCCCAAAACAAGGCATTGTTGCGCAACGGGCAACGATTTGTCCACTTGACCATAACCGCCCGGCGTCTCTATGTTGAGGCCGCCCACTGAAATCAGCGTTACCCGTCCCGGTGGGCGGGGTCAATACGCCAAAAATTGTTTCGGATTAAAGCGTGACCAAAATCGCAACGCAGCAGACGACCGAGCCCAGCCTTGATTCCATGATCCGCCTTGTCGATGCCGACATGAAGCGCGTCAATCAAGTTATCATCGATAATATGCACAGTGATGTTGCACTGATCCCGCAACTGGCAAGCCATCTGGTGGCCGCAGGCGGCAAACGCATGCGCCCGATGCTGACACTGGCATCCGCCCAGCTTTGCGGCTATCAGGGCGGTACGTCTGCGGTTGATCTTGCGGCCTGTGTCGAATTTATCCACACCGCAACACTGCTTCATGATGATGTTGTCGATGAAAGCCTGCTCCGCCGTGGCCAGGCATCGGCCAATGCCCTGTTTGGCAACGAAGCCAGCGTGCTGGTCGGTGACTTCCTGTTTGCGCGCGCATTTGTTGTCATGGTCAAAAACGGCTCGCTTAAGGTCCTCGACATTCTGGCCAAGGCATCGGCGGTCATTGCCGAAGGCGAAGTCTTGCAGCTATCGACCGCCAATGACATGGCGACCACGGAAAAATCCTATCTCGAAGTCATTACCGCAAAAACGGCAGCGCTGTTTGGTGCAGCATCACAAATCGGTGCGGTGGTTGCCAATCGCCCGGCCGAGGATGAAGAAGCCCTTCGCCTGTATGGCATCTATCTTGGCTCCGCGTTCCAGCTGATTGACGATGTGCTGGATTATTCCGCGCATCAGGCAACCCTTGGCAAAACCGTCGGCGATGATTTCCGCGACGGTAAAGTCACCCTGCCGGTCATCATTTCCTATGCCAAAGGCACCGAAGAAGAAAAAACCTTCTGGCGCCGCTGCATGGAAGATCAGGAATTCGTCGATGGCGACCTTGATCGCGCCCAGAAACTGATCCGCAAATATGATGCACTTGACGCATCAATGAACCGTGCCCGTGAATTTGGCCAGATGGCCATCGATACCCTGACGCGCTTTGATGATGGTCCGGCCAAGGACGCAATGATCGAAGCCGTCGAGTTTTGTATTTCTCGCCCATACTGATATCGCATGCCGGGGTCCCGGCCTTTTGGCGCAAAAAATCCTTGCGTCAAACGGCAATTGGGATTATCACCCGGCTTCGCAGAATGACGGAGCGTAGCTCAGCCTGGTAGAGTACTGCCTTCGGGAGGCAGGGGTCGGAGGTTCGATTCCTCTCGCTCCGACCATCATTCAAAGGCCCTGAAACGGTTTCCGTTTTGGGGCCTTTTGCGTATTCAGGGTTTGCCACCATTTTCACCCAAAATATGGCGGACAAACGCAGGCCTATGGCCCCCTGAAATCCCCCACCGGAAACAGCCAACTTTTTTGACCAAATTGGCCGGATTATGCTTGATCCCACCAGAAAGACGGGCTAAAAACCGCGAACTGACGGAGCGTAGCTCAGCCTGGTAGAGTACTGCCTTCGGGAGGCAGGGGTCGGAGGTTCGATTCCTCTCGCTCCGACCATCAGTCGGGAAGCCTTTTCAAAGGCTTCCCGTTTTCATTTCAGACCCTTTATTCCCAGATCGCACTCATTGCCCCGGCTTGCACATGACGCCCCGGATCGACGAAATCTCCGGCGCCAAATCATTGCGCCCCAAAAGACCTCCAAATGGTCAAAACCACCACATCGCCATAATCAAGCAGAACCGCACCGGTTTGATCCTTCCGGTTTGCACCTGCAATGGCGATATTGCGCTATCCGGTTTCTGACGCGGGTTCCTGCACGGCTTTCCATCCACATCAAAACTTCTGTTTCCGACCTTTGACGGCAAATTTCGGGGGACACCGATTCGCTCCAAAGGATAGGTCGCACACGCTTCACCTATAACAATTTTGAATGAGAGCTATGCAATATGATCCACTTGGTGGAAATACGCATTTCCATGCGGAAATCCCGCTTTTCCGGTAAAATCAAGCAATATTTGTGCGCTAGCGAAGATATTTTCTTGCGCCGCGGGCGAAACAAACTTGCCCATACTTGCCAAATACGCTTAAGCTTCGCCCCGCAACAAGAGGATCGGAAAGATTCCGCCGGTAATAATAAAAGCAACAGGCGGTTGTCGTTCCGATGTGGTAATACCAATTTCGGACTTCTTTAGGGAGGAAGATACGAATGAAATTTTCTAATATTCTGAAATCAGCAACCTGTGTGGCTGTCCTTGCAGCGGCTGCACTTACTTCGGTTGCTTCTAATGCCGATGCCTCAGAACGTGTTCGCTGGAAAATGGGTTCGACCTATTCTGGCAGCCTGACCCAGCTTGGGACGCTTGGCAAACGCGTTGATGAAAGAATTGACGCTGTTTCTGGCGGCAATATCAACATTAAATTCTATGAGCCGGGCGCACTTGTTCCGGCACTTGAAGTCTTCGATGCGGTTTCAACCGGTTCCATCGATGCTGCTTTCTCGACCCCGGGTTACTGGGCTGGTAAAGTTCCCGCACTGCAACTATTTGGTTCCGTTCCATTCGGTCCGCAGGCCGGTGAATATCTGGCATGGGTTAAATTTGGCGGCGGTCAGGAAATCTTTGACAAGCTGTATGCCGAACACGGTATCAAGTCGCTGTTCTGCGGCCTGATCGCACCAGAAGCTTCTGGCTGGTTTTCCAAGGAAATCAACAGTGTTGATGACCTTAAAGGCCTGAAAATGCGCTTCTTCGGTCTTGGCGCGAAAGTCATGGAGAAGCTTGGCGTTTCAACGCAGCTTCTTTCGGCTGGCGACATCTATCCGGCACTTGAACTCGGCACCATTGATGCGACCGAATTCTCGATGCCTGCGATTGATCTCAAGCTCGGCTTCTACCAGGTTGCCAAATACTACTACTTCCCAGGCTGGCATCAGCAGTCCACCTTCTTCGATCTTATGATCAACAAAGAGAAGTGGGACGGTTTGGACAAAACCCAGCAGGCACAGATCGAAAGCGTCTGTAACGACAATCTGGCCTATGGTTTTGCCGAAGGTGAAGCAATTCAGTTCGCAGCCCTGAAAGAACTTCAGGAAAAAGGTGTGAACATCAAGAAATGGTCGCCTGAAATGCTCGACGCCATGCGTGGCGCTTGGGAAGAAGTCGCCGGCGAACTTTCTGCACAGGATGCGCCTTTCAAAGAAGCATATGAAAACCTGCAGAGCTTCCGCGCAGACTACAAAATCTGGAAAGATATCGGATATCTCGATTAATCTGTCCTGGGTCTGAGGCGACTTGCATCAGACCACAAGAAAAGTCTCGGCAAGGCCGGGTGCCAAATGGCCCCGGCCTTGACCGCGAAAAGAAAAGACCCCGGGAGGCTCTTTAATGGAAGCGCTACTAAAACTGAGTGACGGCATTGATGCCATCGTTTCCCGTGTCGGGAAATGGGCTGCCCTGCTCGCAATCCCGCTGATGCTGACCATCGTATACGATGTGATACAGCGTAAATTTGGCGGTCAGGGATCAATCAAGCTGCAGGAACTGGAATGGCATCTCCATACCGGCCTGTTCATGCTGTGTTTCGGTTTTGGCTATATTCGTGACTCACATGTCCGTATCGAACTAATCCGTGACAACCTTCGCCCGCGCACACGTGCCATAATCGAAATGATCGGTGCAATTCTGTGTATTTTACCATTTTGCGGGCTGGTACTTTATTTTGGTTATGACTTTGTGCTTCGGTCCTTCGAAAACAACGAAGTTTCGGCTGCAACCACTGGTCTGACCCATCGCTGGATCATCAAATCGACCATTCCCATCGGCTTCGGCCTTCTCGCCATGGCCGGTCTTTCGGTCTTTCTTAAATGCTATGTCTTTGTGTTCGGCCCGACCAACCTGCGTAATCACGCCGGTCACTATGTTGGCGCCACACATCACGCAGACCTTGGCAACGAAGCCGCCAGGCTCAAAGACTGATCGCGGAACGGGGATAATTCCAAATGGAAAACTTCTATATCGAAGACTGGTTTCCGCTGATCATGTTTGCCTCACTGGGCATTCTGGTGTTCTCGGGTCTTCCGGTTGCATTTGTCATTTCAGGCATCGGGATTGCGTTCGGCCTTCTCGGCATGGCCTTTGACGTCTTCTCATTCATTGAATTCTTCAACATCGTGTCCCGCATCTGGGGCGGCATTGCCGAAAATATGGTGATGGTTGCCGTGCCGATGTTCATTTACATGGGAACGATGCTTGAAAAAAGCGGGGTCGCCGAAGACCTTCTTGAATGCCTGAACATGCTGATGCGCAAGGTTCCGGGCGGTCTGGCACTTTCCGTTACCCTGATGGGAACGATCATGGCCGCGACCACCGGTATTATCGGTGCATCGGTTGTCATGATGACCCTTCTGGCCCTGCCTGTCATGCTGCGCCGCAATTACGATCCGTCGCTTGCGACCGGAACGATTGCCGCATCGGGGACATTGGGCATTCTGATCCCGCCAAGCATCATGCTGGTTCTGATGTCCGACCTCCTGTCAATATCGGTCGGCAATCTGTTCCTGGCCTCGATCATTCCGGGCCTGTTGCTGGCATCGCTTTACACCATCTATATCTTCGTCCGCTGCCAGATGCAGCCGCATCTGGCCCCCCCCCTGCCCGACGACGAAGCCGTCCACGGCATGGATTTGGTGCGTATGATGGTGCGCAGCTTCATCCCGCCGGTTTTCCTGATCGTTCTGGTTCTGGGATCTATTTTTGCCGGTTTTGCCACCCCGACCGAGGCCGCAGGCGTTGGTGCGGTTGGCGCAACCTTCCTGGCAATCGTCAAAGGCCGTCTGAAATGGGATGTGCTTAAAGACGTCTGTGAACGGTCCGCCCTTACCGGTGCGATGCTGTTCTTCCTGTTTGCCGGGGCAACTGTATTCTCCTATGTCTTCCGTTCACTGGGCGGCGATGATCTGGTCATTGATCTGGTCAACAGTGCCGGTCTTGGCGCATGGGGTATTCTGTTCCTGCTGATGCTGATCGTGTTCATCCTCGGCTTCTTCTTTGACTGGGTGGAAATCACCCTGATCGTCCTGCCGATCTTTGCGCCGGTCATTGCCCAGCTTGATTTTGGTGATCATCTGATGGTTGCCGGTATCGGGGCAACAGAATCCCAAATCCTGACGTGGTTCGCGGTGATGGTTGCGGTCAATCTGCAAACCAGCTTCCTGACACCACCCTTTGGCTTTGCGCTATTCTATCTCAAAGGTGTTGCGCCAAAATCGATCTCCATCCAGCAGATTTACAAAGGCATTATCCCCTTCGTGATCCTGCAGGTGATTGGGCTGTTGCTGGTGATGTATTTCCCGGAACTGGCTCTTTGGATGCCAAACACTTTACTTGAATAGGATCACCTGATCCCCATATCAAAGGCGCCGTGCAAACGGCGCCTTTTTTGATGGCCATCCTCGCCCCGCGCCCGCGGGCTGATCCCGATGATGCCACAAAACAAAACCGCCCGAAAAACGGGCGGTTTTTAAAATATCCAAACGATCATGCGCGGTAATTAGTGCGGCAAATTCCGCTCGCTGGGTAATTGCAACATGCGGCCCATCAGGTAATCGACATCATCGGAATCAAATTCAACTCCAAGATCACCATACTGCGTCAAGACCCGCTCAATCATCCGGCGCGAATAACGTTCACGATCACGTTCGCCGCCATCCAAATCGGTTTCATGCGCAACTTCCACTGCCGCCCGGACCCCCGGGAAGAAATGGGCAGGCATTTCAGCTTTGTTGTAAATCGCCTCAAACCCGAACGGACCACTGTCATGGATCAGAATGCGGGTATTGATCAGCGACACCCCCGCACGTCGCGCCAATGCCGCTTCAAAGAACGCAACATCACCCATGCAAAGCGCGCGCAAGATCAAGCCACTGGTCAAACGATTATTGGTATGAAGATGCTCGACCAGCACTTCAACGTCGCGTTCTTCCGCCCCCTCGCCCAAAAGGCCGATCGTGGCACTTTCCTGTGACTGGGTCATCACCGCATTGACGATCCCTTCGGGGATATGACCGCGCGAAATCAGTTCGGACCGCATGCGATCCGATACCAGGGTCACCAGCCGTTCGGCAATCGTGATTGGCAGATGATTGCGTTCAATCATCGGTTTTTGAATGCGTTCGTTCTCGCCGAAATCATCGACGACTTTTTGCAACAAATGTTCGCTGAGTTCGGCACCGTCATTTGATATCAAATCGACCATGACATCTTCATGACCGATATCCACCAGGGTCGCAGAAACAATTTCCGACACATGCGGGCGTGATGCAATTGCACGCTGTTTCTCAACACTGTCGGCATTGTCGCCGATGATATCAACCAGATCCTCGTCATTCAGAACTTCTGAAAACTTCAGGACCGGCAGGGCCACATCATCAACATCGCGCGCCAAAGTGGCGGCAACGTCATGTGGCACCAAAGGTGTTTGTTTCAAGTTCTTGGCCAACGCCTTGCGCACACGCACTTCGGCGTCACGCACCATCAAGCGAAAGATATCCTCCGCAAGAATACGCTCACTGTCGCTGAGAGTATCAGCGGTAAATTCACGACTGATTTTATCAGCCGTTTCAGCACGATTCTTCCCGGACGGATCCTGAATCAGATTGCTAAGATCTTCTTTGGTTATACGCGGCAATGGAGCTCTCCCGGCACGCTAAGCAATCGGCTGCCAACCATTCGTATATCTTTATACACTGTAGACCCGATTGACTAAACGCAAATTATTATAAGCCTGCATGTGCTAGATGTCGTGTCGAATTCGGGAAACTCAACAGTAAGCCCATATTTTTTAACGAAAAGCGAATTTTCGGTCCTGTTTGTGTTTTTCAGTTCACTTGATGAGCAACCAACGACACAATGCAGTGGGGACCACCACGACAGACCAAGAGAGGCCCGCGATATGAATTTAACCAAAACGCTTACCCTCGCCGCAACCATTGCCATGATCGCTATTGCTCCCGCAATGGCTGGTGATGCTGAAAAAGGCGAAAAAGTCTTCAAAAAATGCGCTGCCTGCCACAGCATCGAGGCTGGCAAAAACAAAGTTGGCCCATCGCTTGCCGGTGTCATCGGCAAAAACTGTGGCCATGTCGAAGACTTCAAATACGGCAAAGGCTATCAGGCTGCTTGCGAAAAAGGCTTCACAATTGATGAAGCTTTCCTGACCGAATATCTTCAGGATCCATCAGCTAAACTCAGCGAAATCGCAGGCTCCAAAGAACGCTCGAAGATGTCCTTCAAGCTGAAAAAGGACGACCAAATTGCTGATGTTATCGAATACCTGAAAGCAAACTAATCCCCCTTTCAGGCGCGATATCATATCAAAACGGCCGGTGCGAATGCATCGGCCGTTTCATTTTACGCAATTACAAATGAGACCTCAGGCGCGCACACGCCGCCGTCCGAGTTCCTCGGTCAAGGCGCGTATCTGATCTTCGACCCGGATATCGATGGTCGATGTCACTTCCAGTTCCCGGTCTTCATAAACATCACGATCAGGATATTTTTCCTGCCAGGCCGTAATCGCCACGTCGCGTTCGCGCACCAGAAATTCGATCATCGGGCGATACAACATGATTATTCCGGAAATCCACCGATTAACCGGCCAGGAAGGCTGTGCGTGATCAATGATGAAGTTTTCCAGCATCCGGATCACGGTATCGCCGTCATACCAGACCTCGCCTGTGACCCAGCGATTTGTCGTAAACAAACGCTGGGCAAAACCAAATTCATCCATGGAAACCGCAATCAAATGCGACAGCGCATCATTGGGGCCCTCGGGGAATTCAAACCCATCTATGGGCAGGGGCTTGGAACCTTCGGGCATGCCACGCGGACGCAGAAAAGTATGGAAATGACCATGCTCTTTCCAGTCTCGCTGCTCGTCCTTGGGGTGGGCGTGATAATAAAACTGGGCATGCGAATTACGGTCATACACATCCCCTTCGGGATAATGAGACCATTCGAAAAAGGAACCGCCCGTCTTGATCAGTTCACCGACAATATTGTCGCCGGTAAGCGTCAGTACCCGGTGGCATTCCATAACATCGCGCCCTGCGGCAAGCATGCGTTCAAGCCGTCCTGTCGGATACGATGTCCAGTCAATTGTAAATTCGGTCATTCCAATACCAGTTATCGTGCGATTCAGAACCTTCCCACAAAGGCAAAATACCCCATCCTCAGAGTCCAGCCAATCAGGCCCGATCAAGAATTAGTGATTTAGTCAAAATGTGCAAGCATCGCCCATCAATGGAAAGGAGCTTCGTACATCAACCTGAAACCGATCAGGATATGCTGTGTGTGCTCAGCACGTCCATGACGCGCCGCCGGGCGACAAACACCGCATCCCCGATCATCCCACGATCCACCCTTTACAATCCGGTATCCCGGTTGCGAACTGCTTGATGTCCATTCAAACACCTGACCCGCACCGTCATAAAGCCCATAGGGGCCCGCCTTGAACTGGCCAACCGGCATGGTTTCAAACGGTCCGCGATCTGCACTGTTAAGCTGATTGGGATCATAGATATTGCCCCACGGGTAAAATGTCCCATCCGGACCCCGCACGGCCTTTTCCCAATAATGTTCCGGCGGCAGGCGCCACCTCATACCGGTTTTCTCGCGAAGCCATCGGGCATATGCCTGTGCATCACGCCAGGACACCAGCACCACAGGATGGTTTCCCTTGCCGCGCGGCGGCGTATCGCCTTTCCACGCAAACGGGCGCGTTGCGTCATATCCGTATATCAGACCAAGGCTTTCCCAATCTTCCGAGGTGATATCAGGCGATGCATACCCGGTATCGCGGATAAATGCTGCGTATTGGTCATTGGTAACCGGGGTGGTCATTATAAAATAGGTCGGCAAATAGATATGCCATTTATCAATTTCAACATCGTACCAACGATTGCGACGACTGATATCATGACCATAGACATGTTCGTCGATCTGATAGGCATATTGCCGCTCGACACTGTCCGATCCTTGGAAAAACCAGCCCCCTGGAACCTCTGCCACATCGGGGATCGGCACATTTTCTGTTTGGGCCATCGCGGAATATTGCAACGACATTGCAATAAGAACGCCCGCAACGCCTCTTTCCATCATTTGCCAGTGCTGTTTTATCATTGCCTTCCCTGGTCTCTGTGGTGGCGGTTCTCACGGTTTATTCAACCCCGCGCCTTGCCCCGATACCTTTGTCCCTGATTTTTTAAATGTGCAAATTTGAACGGTTTTTCAATTGCTTTGCTAACAAAGCACAAAAATTCACGAACAACCAAATTCAAATATCGTTTGCCGTCACAATCTTTTCATCAACCGCTTCACACGGCGGTCTCACACAACAGTGAAACCATGTGACGTACCAGGGCAATTGATTTGGCGCATATTGGCCTCCGGTCGGACGACAAATTAACAAACGTCCGGGCAATCGGATCGACATAAACAGTTTTTCAGTGAGGCAACCAATGTCTAAAAAATCAGCTACCTTCATGCATAAATCCCTGATCCCCGCGATTGCCATTGGCGCAGGGCTTGCCATGGCTGCCCCGATGGCAATGGCCGCACCGCTGCCATCGCCAACTGCCGAAGTCGCCACCTGTACGGCAAATCCCTGTGCGGCAAACCCGTGCGCTGCAAACCCATGTGCTGCAAATCCTTGTGCGGCGAAAAAAATCGTCAATCCATGCAGCCCATGCGCCGCAAATCCTTGTGCTGCGGCCAATCCTTGCGCGGCAAACCCATGTGCTGCAAACCCATGTGCGGCCAAATAACCCGTCACATCAAATTATTGCGTCAAACAAAATGGGCAGTGCCATTCGGCACTGCCCATTTTCATTTGTCTGTCTTGGTCCGTCTGAATTTATCAGTTGGCCTTAACCGGGATCAGTCGCGCACCACCATCACCGAACAATCGGCATGCCGGACAACACGTGCCGCATTCGGCCCCAAAAGGTAATCCTTCAATTCCGGGCGATGTGCCCCGATAACGATCAGATCGCATCCAGTCTTTTTTGCCATTTTCAGGATCACTTCATAAACCGTTCCCTGGCCGATGATATGCTGAACCTTAATGTCAGACGGAATATGTTCGGTCACGAAGGCGTGCAGTTTTTCATTATAGGCCTCAAGAATCTTTTTCTCGTAACCTTTGGGAAAAAACTGCCCGACCATCGACATCCCAACCGTAGGAACCACGGTTAAAACATGAAGACGCGCGCCAAATGTCTGGGCTTCCTTGACCGCAACCGGAATCGCCTTTTTCCAAGACGATTCATGATCAAGATCCACTGTAACCAGAATATCCTTAAACATGGACTTGGCCCTCCTTAAGCCGGTTCAGCACGGCGACGTCGGCGTTGCAACACGATGATCGCCCCCAGCAAAATGAATGCCGGGATATAGAACACCTCTTTGGGCATACGGTCGGCGGCAACTTTGATCGCGGTGATTTCAAAATCAAAATCAAGCCCCGCTTTCTCGGCCGGGCCGCCAAACACCAGATCATCAATAAAGACCTTGCCGTCTTCATTACGAATGACGATGCCCGCGTTATACAGACGATCATCACCCGATGCAGCCGGCCCCAAAGGCAACATCACCGATTTGGCAATATCCTCGCCCTCCAGGTTCATGCCTTCAACATCCAAAAGAATGCTGGTGTCTGCTGGCATGGCTGCCGCTTTTTCAACGATAGCGGTCGCTGGCAGGTTTTCATAAGGCGGCTCGATCATGTCGAGCCAGAAACCCGGACGGAACAGCGTAAACGCGATCAACAAAAGTGCCGCACTTTCCCACAGCTTTGACCGGGCAAAGAAATAGCCCTGTGTCGCTGCGGCAAAGATCAGCATGGCGATAATCGATATTGTGATCACCACCACCACGTCTATCGGATGATCCAGACCAATCATCAGAAGCTGAGTATTAAACAGGAACAGGAACGGCAGAACGGCGGTCCGCATCGAATAGAAGAATGCGACAAAACCGGTCTTCATCGGATCGGCCCCCGATATCGCTGCCGCGGCAAAGGATGCAAGCCCCACCGGCGGGGTGACATCGGCCATGATCCCGAAATAGAACACGAACAGATGCACCGCGATCAACGGTACAATCAGGCCGTTTTCGGCACCAAGTTCAACAATCACCGGCGCCATCAGGCTCGACACCACGATATAGTTCGCCGTCGTCGGAAGCCCCATACCAAGGATCAGGCTGATTACGGCGGTAAAGATCAGGATCAGCATAAGATTGCCGCCCGAAATCAGTTCGACGAATTCAACCATCACCTGACCGATACCGGTCAGCGATACAGTACCAACAATGATCCCGGCCGCAGCCGTTGCCACACCAATACCGATCATGTTGCGTGCCCCGGTCGCAAAACCGTCAATCACATCGGCCACACCACCGCGAAGCTCGCTCATATAATCGGGCTGCTTGCGGAAGAACGCCTTGATCGGGCGCTGGGTCAGCATGATAAAGATCATCAAAACCGTCGCCCAAAAGGCCGAAAGCCCCGGTGATTTCAACTCGATCATCAAGAACCAGACCAGCACAACAACCGGCAACAGGAAATGCAAACCGGCCTTGGCCGTTTCACCCAATTCCGGCAGTTTCACCACCGGCTGATTGGGGTCGTCCAATTCCAGATCGGGGAATTTCGCCCCATAATAAAGACCGGCAATATACACCAGCGCACATTCAATGGCGACGATCCAGCCAACCGCATTTCCAAACAATTGTTTCTGGAAGATGATGGCGTAATAGATCACACCCGACAAAACCACCAGCGACAGAACGAATAGCAACGACCGCATCAAGGTCTGGCCAAGCGTCGATTGATGAAGCTTTGGCAGCCCCTGCATATTGGCTTTCAGCGCCTCAAGATGGACGATATAAATCAGCGCAATATAGGAAATAGTCGCTGGCAAAAAGGCATGCTTGATGACTTCCGGATATGGAATGCCGACATATTCAACCATCAAAAAGGCCGCAGCCCCCATGACCGGTGGCATGATCTGACCATTGACCGAGGAAGCAACTTCCACCGCCCCGGCCTTCTCGCCCGAGAAACCGACACGCTTCATCAACGGAATGGTGAAAGTCCCGGTGGTCACCACATTGGCAATCGACGAACCGGAAATAAGCCCGGTCATCGCCGATGACAAAACAGCAGCCTTTGCCGGACCGCCCCGCATGTGACCAAGGGCGGCAAACGCCACCTTGATGAAATAATTGCCTGCCCCGGCTTTATCAAGCAACGAGCCAAACAGAACAAACAGGAAGACAAAGCTTGTCGAAACGCCCAGTGCGATCCCGAATACGCCTTCGGTCGTGATCCACTGATGCGACATTGCCTTGGAAAAACTGGCCCCGGCCCATTGCAGAACCTCGGGTACCCAGGGGGCATTGCCAAAGAACACATAGGCCAGAAACAACATCGCCACCACCATCAAAGGCGGGCCAAGCGCACGGCGCGTTGCTTCTAGCAAAAGGACAAGACCGAGACCCGCAACCGCCAGATCCTGCGTAATCGGCAGACCAGGACGCGATGCAAGATCACGGTAAAAGATATAAATATAAAGCGCACAAAATGCACCAATCGACGCCAGGACCCAATCAATAATCGGGACAGAGTTCCGTGGCGAACTCTTAAAGGCCGGATAGGCCATAAACGCCAGGAATATGGCAAACGCCAGGTGGATAGACCGTGCTTCGGTCGAATTGAAAACAGCAAAATTAACGACATAAGGCAGCGGTGAAGCCAGCCAAAGCTGGAACAGCGACCAGGCAACAGCAACATACAGCAAAATACGCGCTGTCGTGCCGGTCGGCTGGCGCGCTCCGGTATCATTTTCCGCAATCAGATCCTGAAGATCCTGGTCCGATGGACCTTGTATCGCGCTTTTATCGTCGGTCATTGTAAACTCCCGGTCTAAACGGAGCCTTTGTTTCGGACTGCCCAGAAACAAAAAACCTCCGCAGACACTTACCCGGTCACCTACGGAGCATATTTTGACACATCATTGTGTGCCATTTTATCAAATTTTTAGGTGCCCCAAGGCGCAAGAAAACAAAACGGGAGGCTGAAAAGCCCCCCGTTTCAGCCCGTATTACATCAGGCCGGCTTCTTTGTAGTATTTCGCAGCACCGTCATGCAGCGGTGCGGAAAGGCCATCTTTGACCATTTCTTCTTTGACGAGGTTCGCAAAAGCCGGATGCAGCTTTTTAAAATCGTCGAAGTTTTCAAACACTGCTTTCACAACGTTATAAACGACGTCCGCATCGGTTTTGGTCGATGATACAAAAGTCGCACCAACACCAAAGGTTTTGACATCGTCCGGATTGCCGCGATACATGCCGCCCGGAATGGTGGCCACACGGTAATACGGATTATCAGCAACCAGTTTATCAATTTCAGGACCAGCAACTTCAACCAGAACCGAATCACAGGCAGTGGTGGCTTCCTGGATCGAACCGGACGGATGGCCAACGGTATAGATCATGGCATCGATTTTGTTATCGCAAAGTGCCTGGGACTGTTCGGCTGGCTTCAGTTCGGATGCCAGTGCGAAATCATCCAGGGTCCAACCCTTGGCGTTCATCACAATGTCCATGGTGTCGCGCTGGCCCGACCCCGGATTACCGATATTGACCCGTTTGCCTTTAAGGTCATCAAAGGTTTTGATGCCGGAATCTGCACGGGCAACAACGGTGAACGGTTCAGGATGGATCGAAAAGACGGCGCGCAACTCAGGGAACGAACCGACTTCCTTAAATGCTTTTTCACCGTGCAACGCATAATACTGCACGTCAGACTGGGCAATTCCAAGATCAAGCTCGCCAGCACGAATGGTATTAACATTATATGTCGAACCACCAGTGGACTCGACCGAGCAACGAATACCATGCGTTTTACGATCTTTGTTGACCATACGGCAAATTGCAGCACCCGTCGGATAGTAAACGCCCGTTACGCCACCGGTACCGATGGTGATAAAACGGTTTTCCTGTGCCGACGCCTGACCGGCGAACAGCGACGCACCTGCCAGCGTGACAATGGCACCCGCTACAGCAATAAGTTTCTTCATAAGGATTAGCTCCCTTTACACCCTGTTATAGAGTTTTCAACTGCACCGGAAAGGCCCAGCAGAAAAATATGGAAACATCAGATAAACCAGATGCTTCGGCGATGGGATTATACTGATGGACACCATGAATTGGAACCCTATAACCCCGAAACCTCCCACTACTTTTTTTGGGCTTGCCCCAAAAGTAAACGGTCTGTTTTCATTGGCACGCCACAGCTTACCACTGCGGTTGCATGATCTTTCGTGCCTGATCGCCGGTCGCAATTGAACGACCCATAAGATGCGCGCCCTCGCGCGCCTGAACGATCAAAGCAGCATTATCGACCGCACACGAACGGTCAACCAAAAGATGATTATTCTCAAATCCAATACGCGCATGACCGCCCAATCCGGCCCCGGTCAGGACACAGGCATTTTCAAATGCACCAAACGCACACAACATCCATTCCGACACAAACGGTGATGTATCAAGATAGGGCAAAAGATCTTTGGGATCAGACACCTGCCCCGCCGTATATCGGCCCAGAACATAAAGAACCGGCAATTTTTCCCCCGGGATAACACCATCACTCACCAGTTGATTGAACCGGGTGACGTCTTCAGGCGCATACAAAATGAATTGCGGTGCAATTTTTGCTTCACGCATAAAGGCAAAGAATTTCTGCAATTCATTCATATTGGCATTATCTGGCGCGATTTCACGTACCGCAATTGAAACGGCTTCGGGCACCAGCCCCCGGATCATCGCCATCTGGTCTTGGGCGCTAAACATGCCGACGGCTTCGCTGGTGACCTGCAACACCATGTCATCACCAACCGCATTACGAACCTCAGACAGCATTTCACGATATCGACCAACATCGATGCTGTGCTTCTGATCCTCATCACGGACATGCAAATGCATCATTGCCGCACCCGCCGCTTGGCATTTGGCGGCCTCGCGCGCCAATTCGGCCGGGGTGATCGGAATATTGGGCAGATCGGCATTGGTCTTGCGCGCACCATTGGGGGCCGATGCGATCAAAAACGGGGTATCGCCATATGACATTATGAAAGCCCCTCGGCGGTAAACACGTTGTTCATCGCCAATTCAAACAGATCAATGATCTTTGCAACGTCATCCTCGGTTACGATAAACGGTGGCGCAAACAGCACATGATCACCGCGCACCCCGTCAATCGTTCCGCCCATCGGATAGGCCATCAATCCGCGGGCAAAGGCGGCCTTTTTGATCTTGGCGTTGATCTTGCGCGCCGGATCGAAAACCTCTTTGGTTTCGCGGTCCGCCACCAGTTCAACCCCACGGAACAGGCCCCGCCCGCGAATATCACCCACAAACGGATGCTGTCCGAACCGGTCGTGCAATCCATCGGCCAACAATTCCCCCTGTTTGACGACATTGGTCAAAAGGTCACGTTCACGAATGGTCCGCTGGGCCGCAAGGGCGGCCGCACAGGCAGTTGCATGCCCCTGATAGGTATGGCCATGCTGGAAAAAGCCTGATCCACTGGCAATTGCATCATCGATTTTCTGTGATACCAAAACGGCACCGATCGGCTGATACCCGGCACCAAGCCCCTTGGCGATGGTTTGCAAATCGCCCGAAATGCCTTCCTGTTCGATTGCATGCAGGGTGCCTGTCCGGCCCATGCCGCACATGACTTCATCCAAAATCAGAAGCACGCCATACTGGTCGCAAATCTCGCGGATACGTTTGAAATATCCCGGCACTGGCGCCACCGCCCCGGATGTCGCACCGACCACCGGCTCGGCGACAAAGGCGGCAACGCTGCCTGCGCCAAGTTCAAGGATCGCAGCTTCCAACTCGTTGGCAACGCGAAGCCCATATGCCACGTCAGTTTCGCCCGCCAACTGATCACGATACGCGTAACACGGCGCGATATGGCTTGCGTTAATCAATAACGGTTCAAACTGTTGACGGCGCCACATATTGCCCCCAACTGACAACGCGCCCAGCGTATTGCCATGATAGGACTGGCGGCGTGCGATAACGTATTTGCGATCCGGCTGCCCGATCTCCAGGAAATATTGCCGCGCCATTTTAAGCGATGCCTCAATCGCCTCGGACCCACCCGATACGAAATACGCCTTGGCAATGCCTTCTGGCGCATGGGCCACAAGGTCATCGGCCAATTCTTCCATCGCATCGGATGAAAAGAATCCCGAATGCGCATAGGCAATCTGATCAATCTGGGCATGCATGGCCGCACGCACCGCCGGATCGGAATGCCCAAGGCACGACACCGCCGCCCCGCCACAGGCATCAAGGTAACGTTTGCCCTGCGCGTCGGTAATGTAAATGCCATCGCCCGATACGGCACGCGGTGGCGGGGTCAGACTGTTGCGATGTAAAACATGTGACTTCATGATCGATTGTTCCGTTTGGGACCGGAGTCCTGCCAGTAAGTGTCAAAAACTGAAAGCTGCTTTTCGGCGACTGCGATCTGTTGCAGGGCCGTCTCACCACCACGCGCCACCAACAGTGTTACCAACGCCTGCATGACTGAAACCGCAGCAGTAAAACTTTGAAAGAAGGACGGGGATGCATCCGAGACCACCAGATTGACGCTGGCATGACGCGCAATCGGCGACACATCTGAATCCGTGACATTAATGATCGTGGATTTTTGCGCCAGCGCATAGTCAACCATCTGCAACGTGTCGTTGGTATAAGGACTAAGGCAAACCGCCAGCATGACATCACGCCGTCCCATGCCACGCAACTGGTCGCCAAATGTGCCCGCAGCACCATCAACCAGGGTCAAATTGTCCCCAAACAGCCGATAGGCATAGGCAAACTGGAATGCCGCAGGAAATGCCCCGCGCCGACCCAGCACAAAAACCCGGCGCGCGCCTTCGATATGGGCACAGGCCGCAATCAGGGCCGCGCGCATTTCCGGGCTGTATGACCGCGCAAGATTGCCATGTTCCTGATCCAGAATTTCGTCAATCAGCGCATTTTCATCACCCGAAACCACATCGCCGTGGTTCATTGTCATTTCACCGGCAACACCGCGGTGCTGCAACTGGCGGGCGCGCCCAGCATAACTTGCGGGCATGTCTCGCAGCCGGTTTTGATACCCAAGGCGAAATTCCTGATACCCGTCGATCCCAATGGTTTTCATAAGCCGAACAATGGTACTGGGCGGCACATCCGCTGATAGGGCAAGGGCACGCATCGATTTCAGGGCCACGTCATCGGGGTGATCAAGCATATAACGCGCCGCCCGCTGCAATTGCGGACTCATCGCGCCATATTCGGCGATCAACCTTTCCCGCAAGTCAGTATAAGCCCCCATCGGCTTCTAAACTCCCTGTCTTCTTTGCAAAATTACGCCATAGAAAGCCGTATGAAACAACAAATGTTTCAACAAACTAAAAAATGAAACATTTGTTTCCGTTATCGTTTCATCTTACCGTCCGTTTTGACAGTTAAAATCTCTGAAAAACAGTCATTCACATGACGTTTTCCAAGGATTTCTCCTTTCCAAAAATGACCCGCTTTGTTTCATTATCCCAATCTTCAATCGCGCCATAATTTCATTCAACAACGAATCGGCCCTGAAATCTGGCGCTGATATTCCGAGGATGCAGGATATAAAATGCTTTATCTTCCCCGGCATGATGCAATGTTCAGGGCACCAGGAAAAGCCGCCCGTCTGGTTAATCGGCGACGACAGAAACCTGTGTCGGTGCCGTATATGCCCCGATTGTCGCCTTTCGCAACTGGGTCATTTCCTGCATCCCCGCAATTGATGGCACCCGCCCAGAATAATCTGGCACATCGCGGACCAACCCCCGCAAAGTCGAAATTGCGTTCAATACTTTGGCCTGCAATTGGGAAAAAACATGGACTTGTACGAAAAAACTGTAACAATACCTGCATCGCGGCAGGAACTTTTACGTTTCATATAAATTCAAAAAATGCACCCGCGATTGGGACTGGGCACCTATTGATAAGGTGGCCAATGAATAATCTACTCATCGATGCTTTGGCGCAGACAACTGCGGGCATCGCTCTTTTTGACAGCAATGAACGGATCATTTACGCGAACCCGGCATGGGAACAGCTGATCACCGGCATTGCGGAAGAAGACCTTCAGTTCTGCGAGACAGAGCTGAAAGACGGCGGCATGATTTCCGTATGCTTTATCAAAACACAGGCTGAAGTCGCACATCCGATTGCGCTTCCGGCATCGGCCAATGATGCCAAAATCGGCACCGTGATCATTGCCGATGACAGCGAAAGCAACCGTATGGTCGCACGCCGCATCCTCCAATCCGAGGGATATGGCATTGTCGAAGCCAGCAACGGTCAATCCGTTTTGAATATGCTGCGTCGCGGTGTAACGGCCGATCTGATCCTGATGGATATCGAAATGCCTGATATGGATGGGCTGCACACCACGCGCCGCATTCGCCATATGCCCGGCCCCGTCGCCCAAACCCCAATCATCGCCCTTTCTGCCCATCAGTCACGCGATTGGAATGTGATTGCCCGACAATCCGGTGTTGATGAATTCATCAACAAACCGATCCAGCGCACCAAACTGCTTGATACCATTCGCGAATTGATCAACCGTGCGCCCGACAAATCCGCAACCGGATCAACCAACGGCACACATCTTTCCCCGCCACCGGTCCTGCGGCCCAGGGGGGCACGCATCAGCCGCCCCGCACGCCTCGATCTGCCCTCCAGGGCGGTACTTGATATCAAAGCCCTCGAACAACTCTATGTCGATGCCGGGGACGAAGGCGCGTCTTGCGGGATTGAAC
The DNA here is from genome assembly GCF_002115745.1 of Thalassospira alkalitolerans. GTDB lineage: Bacteria > Pseudomonadota > Alphaproteobacteria > Rhodospirillales > Thalassospiraceae > Thalassospira > Thalassospira alkalitolerans. The sequence continues at coordinate 296,343 of NZ_JFKB01000002.1, read as the reverse complement.
TGTTCATCAATGAAACCGAAACTCGGTTGGTCAAAATTGACAACGCCCTGTCCGAAGATGATCTGGCGACCGTGCGCGACGAGGTCCATGTCCTCAAAAGCACCTCGGGCACCTTTGGTCTGCGTCAACTTTCAGAACTGTGCGAAATCACACAAAACTTCTTTGAAGATGATGACATCAACGAAGACCGCATTCTGGCAACGTCCCAACAGGTCGTGCAACTGGCCCCCAAGGCACTGAAAGCCCTTAACCTTTATCGTCGTTCCCGCGAATGGGCCCGAACCGGCGCCTAAAAGATACCCGCTTTTGCATCCTTCGAAGCCGCAGATGCATCCGCCCCCTGCCCCGGCCAAAGGCGCCAAACCATTAACGCCCAAAGACACAGGGCTGTATCCGGCGCCTTGCCACTTATGGCAGCCTGCCAATATGCCGCCCGCCGGGTGCCCGTAACCGGCAAATCGGCAAACAGCCCGTCACATATCTGCGGCCCGCTTCCCCATAACAACGGCCCAACCTTTGCCAACCACATCGCGACCGGCGGGTTAAAGCCAACCTTGGATGCGCGCAAATATCCATCGGGCAACATCGGCTCTATCGCCGCCCGCCACACAGATTTCCCGCCACCACGCAGATGCATCTTGGGCGCGATACGCCGGGCAATGTCGATCACATCGCGGGCCAATAACGGCACCCGATATTCCACACCATGGGCCATCCCGCATCGATCCGACATTGCCAACTGATTACCGGGCAATGTCACCCTTTGATCAAACGCCATCATCTGGCCCGGAAAATCTCCATACAGATCACCATATTTGCCACCGTACGCACCACCGTTCGGGTCCCACTCGGGTATCTGCAATGCCGCCCCAAGCTCCGGCACACCACAACGGTCATTCCAATACTTAAAAGCCTGATCATCATCCGCCGTTGCCCCGCGCACAAACCGCGAAGCCCCGCGTGGCAAATGCGCGCCAAGATGCTTTGCCACCATGCACCGGGCAAAGGCGGGCACATGGTGCCAAAACTGAAACAACCGCGCCGCCTGATAGCGCGGGTAGCCACCAAACAGCTCGTCCCCGCCGTCCCCAGCCAAACAGATCGGCACATGCCGCGATACACCACGCGCCAATGCCTGCATCAAAACCACCGACGGATTGCCAAAAGGTATGCCAAAACCCGTCAGGGCCTCTTGCAAATGCGCCAGAATTTCCTCGCCCGTTTGGGGGGCTGGCACAACATACAATTTTATCCCCAGATAATCCGCCAATTGTTGCGCGCGCGGGGTTTCATCGAGAGTCTCATCGTCAAACTGCATGACAAATCCGGGCGGCGGTTTTTGGCCCCGCTCACGCGCAATCTCACAGGCCATCGCTGCAATTCCACCACTATCCATCCCGCCTGACACCAACGTGCCAACATCCCGATCCGCATCCATCGCATCCGACACCGATTGCCGCGCCGCACTGCGCAAAGCGACGACTGGATCATGAATATCACGTCTGTCACGACCCTGGATCTTTGCCGGGTTTGTGTCTGTCTCGCCAATCATTCGATAAGTGATCTTCCCGGCTTGCCAACAGATCAATGCTCCGGGCTGAACTTGCCTGATTGCAGCAAAACCGGTTACCGGTGCCGGTACAAAAAGATGTGCCAAATAATTCTGAAAGACATTGGGATCGATCCGGTCTGGAACGATTTGGCGCAAGGCGGGAATTTCGGAGGCAAACGCCAATTGACCGCCGTTATATTTCGCAAAATATAGCGGCTTGATTCCAACCGGATCGCGCCCGAGCCAAAGCATAGCCTCACGGCAATCCCACAACGCAAAAGCATATTGCCCGGAAATTCCCGAAAGAACAGTTGCAGGATCACCATCTTCGTTTATCGTCGTTGCCAGCAGGCTGAGAAAAACTTCGGCATCGCTCTTGCTTCGAAGCTCAACACCCCTTGCCCGCAAATCAGCAATCCATCGCCGATGTCCGGCAATATAGCCATTAAATGCCAGCACAAACCGGCCATCTTGGGAAATCAACGGCTGCCCCGCCGTCACCCCCGGATCAGTCGTGATCAGACGCCGCACACCAAACGTGATCCCGTCATCCGGGTCACACCATATCCCCACGCCATCCGGGCCACGATGGGCAAGCGCACCTGTGCTCGCAACAACGCGATCGCGATCTTCAATCGCCGTCGCCCCTGCCAAGCCGCACATCAGATTTCTCCTTGCGAAGGTCTAACTGTTTTTCGCAGCAAACCAGGCACCGGTCCGACGCAATCCGTCAAACGCATCCACTGGTGGTTGCCAGTTCAATGTTCGCCGAATGGCCCGACTGTCTATTTGCAATGAACCGGTTAATCGCGAAATTTGCGCCGTTTTGCCCGTCAACCTTCCCAACAGGGTCAAAACACCTTCCGGAACCGGTACTAATATCGGCTTTTTACCCATCCCCTCGCCCAACAACCGGACCATTTGACCAATCGAGTGATCAACACCATCCGACACAAGGAAGGTTTTGTTGGCCGCAGCCCCATGCCCGACCGCCGTCACACAGGCATCGGCAAGATTATCAACATGAACAAGCGACCGATGATTGCCAATCGCCCCAAAAGGCAAGGGAATTCCCCGCCCGACCAGCTTTATAAGTGCGGCAAAATTTGCGCCGACATTTGGTCCATAAACCAATGGCGGCCGCAAGATCACGACTTCAAGTCCGGTTTCCCCGGCAATTTCCCAAAGGATGCCTTCGGCTTCTGCCTTGGATTTCCCGTATGGGTCTTCTGGCGCAGCAGGACTGCTTTCGTCAAAAGCACTGTCTATCGTTGCCTCGCCATTGACCTTAATCGAACTCATAAAGACAAATCGATCAACCCCGGCGGCCCTTGCGGCACGGGCAAGGCGCGCCGTGCCATCCACATTGACCGCTCGAAATGCAGACAACGGATCATCCGACTGGTCGTTCATTACATGCACCCGCGCGGCCAGATGAATAACGCCCTGCACATCCGTCAAATGCCCTGCCCAATCGGTTGTTCCGTTAATTTCGCCAACAACACGCACGTCCAGACCGACAACATCGTTAAATTCAGGGGCAACATCGGCGCGACGCAACAAGGCACGCACTTTATAGCCCTTGCCCAAAAGGGATTTGCAGACAGCCCGCCCTACAAAACCATTTGCGCCGGTCACAGCAATGCAGGCCATTTCAGTCATTTACGATATCCCCTGTTATCAGTTTTCCGGCGTCGCCTGCCATTTCAAGGCGTTCCTGCAAATCACCCAGCACATAAAGCCGAAGCGCGCTTGAAAGGTTGCCATCGCGGCCTTCATCAACCTCGGCCACCAGTTCGGCAATCGCCATATCGCGTCGTGTGGCAATGCCCTGCAACTCGGTCCAGAAAGCATCTTCAAGCGAGAAACTGGTCCGGTGTCCGGCAATTGTCACAGATCTTTTGCGAACGTCAGTACTCATCGCCTGTATATCTTCCCAATCGGCGGAAATTTGATCATCATGCCGGTGGCATCACAAGTTTATGATAAGGCATGCTTATGAAATTCATACATCTTTCCGACACGCATCTGCTGGCCCGCGATGATCTTTCGCGCCCGCCCCATGCCGGTGATACGCTGCGCACTGTCATTGACGAGATCAATGAATATCATGGCGATGCCGAGATTTGCGTCATTACCGGCGACATCACCCATCATGGACGGCCCGAACAGTTTGATCATGCGGTCGAGCTGTTTGCGACCCTAGAAATGCCGTTTATCATGATTCCGGGCAATCACGATAGTCGCGCGCCATTGCTGGATGCCTTTCCCGATACCCCGCATGATGACAACGGCTTTATCAATCACGGTCACACCTTTGATGGCATCCGCTTTGTGATGCTTGATACCATCGTCCCCGGCGCGCATCACGGTACAATGTGCCAAGCCCGACTGGATTGGTTAAAACACGAACTTGCCAGCCATCGAGACCTGCCAACCTTCCTGTTTATGCATCATCCGCCGCTTGAAATGGGATTGCCGTTTCTAGACTCGATCCGGATGGATGCCGATGCCGAACTGGCCGCCATCGTCCAAGACAATCCACAAATCAAACACATGTTCATGGGCCATTTGCATCGCCCCAGCACCGGTGTTTGGCAGGGAATTCCCTTTGTCGTTGGCGGCAGCAGTCAAAAGGGCGAACCGTTTGATATGCGCCACGAAAAGGAAGAAGACCTGGAAGATCGCGCGCCCTTAAAACCGATGTTTGGCATTGTCCTGACCGATCCGGCAGGCAATGTGCGCTATCACTATGAAACGGTGCAGTTCGACTAAATTACAGCGCTCGGACGGGACCATTCCGCCAGAACGACCGGATCGCTTTCGAGCTGTTCATGCCGGGCACGCAGGTCGTCAAACGCATCCGCATTGGTCAATTGCGCCAGCGCCCAAACCGCTGATCCGCGCACAAGCGGGCTTTCGTCCGTCAGCAGGTTTTCCACACGTGGTACAAGCGAGATCACCGCACTGTTGCCAACCGCGGTTAAGACATTGCGCAGAAATTTGGCCCGCCCGATCCGCTTGATCGGTGATCCGGTAAAGAAAGTCCGAAATGCCGCGTCATCAAGATCAAGAAAATCAGCCAGCCTTGGCGCGGTCAGTTCAGCGCGCGGGATAAACGCCAATTCCTGTGTTCGGCTGGCGAATTTATTCCACGGGCAGACCGCCAGACAATCATCACAGCCATAAATCCGATTGCCCATCGCACGACGGAACTCGATCGGGATCAGGCCATCATGTTCGATCGTCAGATACGAAATGCATTTGCGCGCATCAAGCTTGTAGGGGGCAGGGAAAGCATCGGTAGGACAAGCCGACAAACAATTGGAACAAGACCCGCAATGATCGATTTCCGGTTCCGCCAGATCAAATTCAAGGGTGGTAAAAACCTCGCCCAGAAAAAGCCAACTACCATATTCACGCGATACCAGATTGGTATGCTTACCCTGCCAGCCAATGCCCGCCGCCTGCCCCAATGGTTTTTCCAGAACCGGTGCCGTGTCGACAAAAACCTTAACCTGTTCGCCGCCCACGCCTGATTTCTGCGCCTGTTCGATCATCCAGCGCGCCAGTTGTTTCAGACGTTTTTTGATCAAATCGTGATAATCACGGTTCTTGGCATAGACCGAAATCATCGCCCGGTCCGGATGATCCAAAAGCGTCAGGGGATTTTCCGCCGGGCCATAGTTGGACCCCAGAACAATCACAGATTTGACCTCGGGCCACAGCACCTTGGGGTCACGGCGGCGCGGCAAGCGTTCCGGATCATTCATCCAGTCCATGGTGCCGTATTCGGCCCCGGCGACGAATTCATCCAACCGTCGCTGATTGCGTTCGTCAATCTGCGGGCGCGCCACACCACAAACATCAAAGCCGATTTCACGGGCTTTGGCCTGAAGGTCTTCAAAGGTGATGGCAGCAACAACCGTCATGGCGGAATTTCTGGTTCAATTTGTTCTCTCTCTGTGCTGCCTTATATAGGTTTGTCGCCGAAACGCAAAAGGCCGTGGCGCAATGCCACGGCCTTTTGACGCAATTGCCAAAATTTAGAACTTGTAACGCAACGTGCCAAGGATCGACCGTTCTGCCCCATAGTAACAGTTCGCCAGCGTATAGCAGGATGCGATGTATTCTTCGTCCAGCAGGTTGTTCACATTCAAACGGAAATCAAGGTTTTCCAGCCCGACATGCGCCAAATCATAATTCAGCGCAAAATCAAGAACCGCATAATCGGGAACTTTTTGCGTATTCACCGCATTGGCCCAGGTTTCGCCGACATAACGCACGCCAGCCCCCAGTCCAAGCCCGTTCAGCGCACCTGACATGAACTGATAATGGCCCCACAATGACGCCATGTGTTCGGGAACCTGCATCGGCTGCTTGCCATCCTTGCTGTCGCCCGGTGCATCATATTGCGCATCGGTAAAGGTATAGCTTGCAATCACATTGATGTTTTCGCTGATTTTCCCGCGTGCTTCAAGTTCAAGCCCCCGGCTTTCAATCGATCCCGCCGGGTCATAGGCAAGGGTGCCAGAGTTATAAAGCGCGACATTGTCCTGATTGATATTAAAGACCGCCGCACTCAATATCGTCTCGCTGCCGTTCGGCTGGAATTTAATCCCCGCTTCGTATTGGCGGCCCTCGGTCGGTTCAATCGGATCCCCGTTCGCATCGTTATACAGGCTGGGATCAAAGGATTCTGAATAGTTGATATAGGGCGCAATGCCATTATCAAAAAGATAAAGCAATCCCGCACGCTTTGTTAGCTTGTCGCGATCCTGCCCCGTGCTGGCATTGGTCAGACGGTTCAGGTTTGTTGTTTCCAGCCAATCCTGACGCAGGCCAAGTGACAAACGCCAATTTTCATAGGCCAATTGATCCTGAACATAGACCCCCGTCTGGTCGAGTTCCTTGGTGTTTTTGCGATACGGCGCCCCGAAAGTCACCCCGGAACCACTGTAAACCGGGTTAAAGGCATCAATATTGGATGCCGTCTGATACCAGTGATTGGCCCGTGCCCGGCGGTGCTGATAATCAAGCCCGGCCAAGATCGTATGATCAACCACCCCGCTTGAAAAAGCGCCTTCAAGCTGGTTATCAGAGGCCAGCGCACGCAGGGTTTCATCACCGCCATAATACGAACGCTTAAGCTCGTTGGATGTCCCTGACCAACCGGTCTGATAGACCTGATCAATATCGACACTGGAACTGAGATATCTAAGCTTGTGACGTATCGTCCAGTCCTGATCGAAATCATGTTCGAACTCGTATCCGATCATGTTCTGAACACGATCAAATTTTTCAAGATCGGGCGCACCGTCAAAGAAATCCCGCGAAATATATTGTCCGTTTCTGGGATAAAGCGTGCCTTCGGCCGGTGATCCGTTATGCCAGCCCCCTTCGGGGTCACGTTGCAGATATGCCTGCACGGTCAAACGGGTATCATCGGTAAAATTGGCCGTTAGCGACGGGGCAAAAACATAGCGTTCTTCTTCGACATATTTAAATTGCGTATCTTGCGCATCAACCTTGCCAACCACGCGATAGGCAAGCCTGTCCCCCTCGGTCAATGGTCCGGTCACGTCAAAGGCGAATGCCCGCTGATTGCGATTGCCATAGGAAACTTCGGCCTCGGCCTTCTGTTCAAATTCCGGTGCCTTGCTTGAAAGTGCAACAAGGCCGCCCGGCGAACTGCGACCATAAAGAACCGATGCTGGCCCCTTAACAACATCTGCCCGTTCAATGAAATAGGGATCGACCTGCATCGAGCTATAGGTCGAATTATCCCCCATCATTTTCATGCCATCAAGATAGATATTATCGATGCTGTTTTCTGACAAACCCCGCATGATGATATAGTCATAACGATTGGATGCCCCGACCTGTCCGGTGAATACACCGGGGGTATATCGCACCGCTTCCATAACCGATTGCGATCCCTGATCCTTGATCTGATCGGCGGTCACGGCTGAAATCGACTGTGCTGTTTCAAGGATCGGTGTGCTGGTTTTAGTCGCCGCCCGTGACTGGGTCGCGACATAGCCCACAACCGGGCCATCCGCCCGTTCTTTCACCGCATTGGCTTCAATCCGGACCGGATCAAGAACCGTTTCACCGTCGCTGATGACTTTTTCGATGGTGATGGTGTCGTCTTCGGTAAAGCGCCAAGTATAACCCGATCCGCTTAAAAGCTGGCCAAGGGCGGCATCAACACCAAACACGCCTTTGATTGCGGGCGCAGTCAGGTTTTCCAGCCCTTCGGACGGAAAGAACAAACGCAGATTAGCCTGATCGGCAAAGCTGGTCAGTGCCCGGTCAAGCCCCTGTGCCGGGATGTTAAAATCGACCATTGTCGATTGCGCAACCTGGGTTGGACCATCCGCAACATTCAAGTTCACATTGGCAGCAAAAACCGAAACCGGTGTCACGGCAACAAAACCGGAAATCACGGTGGTCGCCGCAAGACGGCGCATCATGGTGATGCCGTTATTCCCGCCGCCCGTTAATTTCCCTACACCAGCATTCCCGGAAGTTCCCCGAACGCCACAAGCACTCAATTCCATTCGATAAGCCTTTTCGTTTGATAACCCTTTGCGAATGAAATTAAGAACCGAAATCATTCGCTGTTATCAGTAAGACGAAACCGGCCAATGCGATTTGCACCAAAAACTTTTAAAAAAAATTGGATGTCCGTCGAACACACCGGAAAACAACCGAAAATGAAGGCGCATCACCGGCGTTCGGGCGATAAAACATGCCTAATAAATGACGGCCAAAAGCGGCAGATGGGTAACGCGCGCCGATGTTGTTTGTTCAATCGATGCCAGCAACGCATTCAGATCATCGATCGCAAACACCCCGGTAACCTTAAGATCACGAAGGGCTTCCCGGGCGATCACGATCTGGCCACGCTGATAACGCGCAACTTCGCCGATCACATCCCCCAGTCTGCGCTGATTAAAAATCAGCTTGCCGCGCTGCCAACTGCCATAGGCCGCAAGATCGGCATTTTCGATGTATTCCACCTTGCCATCCCCGCGATAACGGGCTTGCTGCCCGACGGTAATGCGTCGGGTTTCATGATCACCATTAGACACATCAACAATGCCTTCCCGCACGGTAACATCGGTCACATCCCCATCCAGGCGCACGCCATAAATGGTGCCCACGGCACGCGCCTCGCCCCCGTTGGCGGAAACGACAAAGGGATGGCTGGCATCCTTGGCAACGTCAAATATCACTTCCCCGGCTTCAAGATGGATTTCGCGGCGCGGCCCGGAAAAATCCACCGAAAAAGCCGATGCCGTATTCATATGCGCCATCGATCCATCCCCCAGCACGACCGTGCGCTGTTGCCCGGTGGCGGTACTGTAATCTGCGGTCCAGCGCGCAATTGGACCGATGGCTTCCACCCCGCCCAAAATCGCAACCATCAAGATACATACCGTCGCGGCCCAAATTGCGGCTTTGCCTGCCCGGCGCATGTGTGATTTGGGGCGGGATTTGGGGAAAGACTTTCGGTGCCCTGTTATCGGCGCGGGCGCGGGCGATGCCATCGCGCCAACCGCCGCGCCGATGTCGCGATTATCGCGCCATTGCTGCGCGATTTTAGTTTCATCAATCCCGGCCAACAGGCTTCTGGCTTCGGCAACCGCGCGGGCATGATCGGGGCTTTGGGCGCACCAATCGGCAAAGCCCGCACGATCCCGCGCCGTTGCGTCGCCTGATTGCAGCATCACCAGCCATTCAATCGCCTGATCGCCAAGATCAGTCGCCACTAGCGTTCTGCCTGATTGTTGATCCGATAAGCCGGTCGTCAACACCCGATACCCCGAAACGCGTTCCTGTTTGCCCGTGCCGCAGGCTTCCTATCTTTAAGACGTTTGGCGCAGGGTAATTCCACAACAAATTTTGTCATTATTTTTCCCCCCCGCGTAAAAGTTCATCGCGGCAATGCTGCAAGGCACGGGCGATATATTTGGCAACCATGCTGTTTGATACACCTAACCGCTGTGCGATTTCGCTGTGAGACAATCCATCCACCCGAAACATCAACAATGCAGCACGGGGCTTTTCTGGCAGCTTTTGCAGTGCCTTATCAAGCAACAAAATCTGTTCACGCCCCAAAATGATGTGTTCAGGGCCGGGTTTGGGGTCGTGGATGGTGTCGGCATCTTCGCTGACATCATGATTGGCCGTGATGCGCTTTTCACGCCGCAACCAGTCAATCGCAAGGTTCCCGGCAACCCGATAGATATAGGCACGCGGATTATCGATCCCCTCGCCCGGGTCGGGCGTATCGGCGAGACGGATATAAGTATCCTGAACCACATCGGCCGCGCGTTCACAATCACCGTTCAGCTTTCGGGTCAGAAACCGGAAAAGCTGTTCGTAATTTTCCTGAAAACTTGCGATCAGAACCGATGCGCTGTTGCGCGCCATGATCTTCCCAAACACACAATTGCCAAAGCACTACAGCTCACCCTGCTGTGCGGCTGTCTTAGCAAGAAGTCCCCATCAAAACAATGAGAATAATTCGCATTGTTAATATCTATACATCTTGGTAATCCCCAGACCCCACAAAAAAACCGCCGCAGGTTTCCCCAACGACGGTCTTTTAATTTGGATCCGTTTAGTCCGGTTTGCACCGGCTCAGACCGCCCTAGCCACGCCCGCGGTACGGCGCAACGCCTTGATCGGGGATCCAGACACCATCGGGGGCCGGGCCGGTTTGGTAAAACACATCAATCGGAATGCCGCCACGCGGATACCAGTACCCGCCAATGCGCAACCATTTCGGATCAATCGTTTCCGCAATCCGTTTGCCAACTTTGACCGTGCAATCCTCGTGGAACGAGCCATGATTGCGAAATGACGTCAAAAACAGTTTCAGCGACTTGCTTTCAACCAGCCAGTCACCGGGCACATAATCAATCACCAGGTGGGCAAAATCCGGCTGGCCGGTGATCGGACAAAGCGACGTAAATTCCGGGGCGACAAACCGCACACAGTAATCCGTACCTGCCTGCGGGTTTTGCACCCGTTCCAGAACGGCTTCCTCCGGGCTTGCGGGCTGTTCGGTCGCACCGCCCAGCATGGTCAGATTGTCGTAAATGGTTTGATCCGCCATCAGATTAATCCTCGATGATCGGCATGGGATCAATATCCCCGCCTTCCTGTGCGGCATGGAAATCGCGTGCAAACGCGTCCATCCGGCCTTCGGCAATGGCTTTGCGCATGTCGGCCATCAAATCCTGATAATAGGCCAGGTTATGCCAGGTCAGCAGGACCGCGCCCAGAATTTCACCGGCTTTGATCAAGTGATGCAGATAGGCGCGCGAATATTTCGTGCAGGCCGGGCAATTACATTGGTCATCCAGCGGACGGTCATCATCGCGATGACGGCCGTTTTTAAGGTTCAGCGTCCCGCGATGGGTAAAGCCCTGTGCATTGCGCCCCGACCGGGTCGGCAATACACAGTCAAACTGATCAATCCCGCGCATCACAGCCCCGACAAGGTCAGACGGCTTGCCAACCCCCATCAGGTAACGCGGCTTATTGGCGGGCAACATATCGACACAGAAATCAAGCGTATCAAACATGATCTGCTGGCCTTCGCCAACCGCAAGGCCGCCAACCGAATGCCCCGGAAGATCAAGCTCGGTCAGCTTTTCGGAACTTTCCCGACGCAGGTTTTCAAACACGCTGCCCTGCTGAATGCCATAAAGCGCGTAACCCTCGCGGTTAACAAACGCATCCTTGGATCGCTTGGCCCAGCGCATCGACATACGCATGCTGTCTGCGGCCTGTTGCTCGGTCGCGGGGAACGGGGTGCATTCGTCAAAGGCCATGGTGATCGTCGATCCCAGCAAATGCTGGATTTCCATCGACCGTTCCGGCGATAGCGCAAATTTGCGGCCATCGATATGGCTTTTGAACGTCACGCCATCTTCAGTAATCTTGCGCAGTTTCGACAGTGACATCACCTGATACCCGCCGCTATCGGTCAGGATCGGTTTGTCCCAATTCATGAATTTATGCAGGCCGCCAAGGCGCGCAATGCGTTCTGCCCCGGGACGCAGCATCAAATGATAGGTATTGCCCAAAAGGATTTGCGCGCCGGTATCGGCCACGTTTTCGGGCAACATGCCCTTGACCGTCGCCGCCGTTCCGACCGGCATAAACGCCGGGGTATCAATCACGCCATGCGCGGTATGGATGCGCCCCAGACGGGCTTTGCCATCGGTGGCTAAAAGTTCATAACGAAATTCAGTCATCAGCTTTTTCAATCTTGCTGGCGCATTCAAGCAGGCTGCAATCGCCATAGGAATAGAAACGGTATTTGTTTTCAATCGCGTGGCCATAGGCCGTCTTCATGCGATCATACCCGGCAAAGGCCGATACCAGCATGAACAACGTCGACCGCGGCAGATGAAAATTGGTCAACAACATATCGACCGCGCGGAATTTATAACCCGGCGTGATAAAGATGTCGGTGTCGTTCTCGAACGGTTCAACCACCCCGTCTTCGCGGGCCGCACTTTCAAGCAACCGAAGTGACGTCGTCCCGACCGCAATCACCCGCCCGCCATTCGCCCGTGTTTCATTGATCAGGGTCGCGATTTCCGGCGAAATGCTGCCCCATTCAGCATGCATTTTGTGGTCATTGGTGTCATCTACCTTCACCGGCAAAAACGTTCCCGCACCAACATGCAGCGTAATCGTGCGCCGTTTGATCCCGCGCGCGTCAAGGTTCGCCAGCAATTCAGGCGTGAAATGCAACCCCGCCGTCGGCGCGGCAACCGCACCATCATGCCGGGCAAAGATCGTCTGATAATCGGATCGGTCCTGATTATCCCCGCCCTTGTCACGCCGGATATAGGGCGGCAACGGCATCACGCCATATTTTTCAAGCCCGGCAATAAGATCGGCACCTGCGACGTTAAAACGCAGCAAAACTTCGCCGCCATCTTTCTTTTCGATAACCTCGGCTTCAAAATCATCGGTGACTTTGAAAATCTCGCCAATGCGCAGCTTTCTGGCCGGTTTGGCAAAGGCACGCCATTGGGCCAAGCCTTCCTGTTTATGCAGGGTGACTTCAATCCCGGCATCCCCGCGCTTGCCAAACAGGCGGGCGGGGATCACGCGGGTATCGTTTGAAATCAAAAGATCACCGGGGCGCAGGATATCGGGCAATTCACGCACGATGCGATCCATCATACCGGCGGGGGTTTCCCCACCCGTCAGATCAAGCATACGGGCACTATCGCGCGGATTTGCCGGATGTTCGGCAATACAGTCGCGCGGCAATTCAAAATCGAACAGATCGACTTTCATCGGAAATACAGAACCTGCACTTATCAGAACAAAAAATCAGAGGGGCGCTTTATCCCCCCCCTTTGCACCATCTTATGGCGTCGGGGCGAAAAATCAGCGTGCCGGTTCCACATTTGCACGCGGTGTCACCACCGCCATCAACAGGCGGAACGGTGCCAGACAGGTCAGCGCCATAATAATCTTGGCGCTAAAATCACCCATCGCCCATGTGTCCCACGGAAGGCCCGTTCCCGCGAATGCAATCGAAAAGAACAACGTCGTATCAACCAGCGACCCGATCCCCGATGACACCAGCGGCGCTTTCCACCAGCTGGCCTGACGCAATTTGTCAAACACCGTCACGTCAAGCAACTGCGCAATCAGAAACGCCGTCCCCGATGCAAGGGCAATGCGCGTATCAGCAAAGATCAGTGACAAAACAACCGCAATAGCAAACCCGGCCAGAACCACAACACGCGCGGCCTGCGCCCCGCGGGCACGGTTGGTCAGATCGGTTACCAAAAACGCCACCGGATAGGTAAACGCCCCATAGGTCAGCCAATCGGCAAGAACACCCGGCAACGGATATTCAACCAGAATGTTCGATGCAACAACCGTGATGGCCATCGCCAGAATGCCAAAAAGGGTGGCTTTCATCGTCTTTTCCTTAATCCAACGCAGAACGCACGCATAGAAAATCTCGCGGCCCACTTTGACTGGGCGACGATTTGACACGGGTTCGATGCAATTATGTGCCGGGGTATTTACGGGTATGCATCCCGCCCGTCAAGGAAAAACGGCGGTCAGGCATGCCTGACCGCCGCTGCAGATCGCCACAAGATGCTCCGGGGAAAAAGAGGAACACCGTGCCGCGAAACTTTAATATTGCGCTTAAACCATCCGGATTTAAAGCATGATCCCGCGAATGGTGAAAAACAAAAGCGCGCCAAGAAACGCACCCGCCGGGACCGTAACCACCCAGGCGGTTGCAATCGTCACCGCATAGCGACGGCGCACCAGCAACCGTTTGTGCAATTTGTTTTCCGCACGTTCGGCCTCGAACGGGTCAAGCTGACGCAGGGCTTCGATATGCTGCTTTTGCACGTCGGTTTCAACATTATCACCGACCAGCATCGGCGCAGTTTCAATCCGGCGACGATGGCTTAGCGTTTCGCGCAGGAACCCGACACCAAACACCGCACCGACCGCAATATGCGTCGAACTGACAGGAAGCCCCAATGCAGATGCGACAATCACCGTAAGCGCGGCGGAAAGTGCCACGGTATAGGCCCGGATCGGATCAAGCTTGGTAATCTTCGACCCGACCGTTTTGATCAATTTCGGACCAAACAGGATAAGACCGGCCGAAATACCAATCGCGCCAATCACCATCACCCAGATCGGGATCGGCGCCGATGTAACGATTTCACCGCTATCAACGCCCGAAACGATGGCCGCCAACGGGCCAATCGCATTGGCAACATCGTTTGACCCATGGGCGAATGACAAAAGGGCGGCCGACACAATCAGCGGAAGACGAAACAGCGACGCAATTTCCTTGCGCCGTCCGGTCATGTCACGCGACGCATGAAAAACCGCCTTGCGCACCGGGAACAAGGTCAGGAAGAACGCGGCAACGCCAATCGCAATCACGACTGAAACATCGGCTTTCCAGATCTTTTTGATCCCCTTCATCATCAGATACATGGTGAAGGCCGATACCATCACACCGACCAAAATCGGCACCCATTTGCGCGCCGCCGCAACCCGGTTTTCGGTGTAAAGGATCTTGAATTTGATAAAGGCAAGGAAGCCTGCGGCAATCAAACCGCCCAGAACCGGTGAAATCACCCAGCTTGCGGCAATCGTGCCCATGGTCGGCCAATTGACCGCCTCAATGCCCACGGCCGCCATGCCCGCCCCCATCACGCCACCAACAATCGAATGCGTGGTCGAAACCGGCGCCCCCAACCAGGTCGCAAGGTTAAGCCAAAGGGCCGCCGCCAAAAGAGCCGCCATCATCGCCCAGACAAAGGTCTGGGGATCGGGCATCTGATTGGGATCAATAATGCCGTTCTTGATCGTGCTAACAACGTCACCCCCGGCGATAATCGCACCGGCGGCTTCGAAAATAGCTGCAATAAAAAGGGCGCCAACCATAGTTAGCGCCTTTGAACCAACAGCGGGGCCAACATTGTTGGCCACATCATTTGCGCCGATATTCAGCGCCATATACCCACCGATTACCGCCGCGGCAATCAGGAACCCGCTTTGCGGCAGTCCGCCCATATAAAGGGCGACAAACGCACTGCAGGCAAAAAGAAAGACAAGCGCAAGTCCGAGCTTAGCACTCAGGGACGCGGCCTCAACGACACCCGCATCCATGCGGCGTTGCCATTTAAGATCCTTATCCAGAGCCGTTTTCTTTGCGACCATGATCAACCGTTACTCATAAAGGGAATCGACGCGCGGATCATGTCGAAGCGCGGCCCGTTTGTTAAGGTTTTTTTGACTTTTTATGACAGTCTGGTTCACACCTCGCCGCGTACAAAAGAAAACGGCCCCGCAATGCAGGGCCGTTTACAAAGTCCAAACCTTGTCGCGAAATCAGCGACCCAGTTGATTCAAAAGACCTTTTAGAAGCCCCTTGGCCGCATCCTTGCCCGAAGTTCCTGAACCGGAACTGTCGCTGGATGACCCGCTGCCACCCAATGCCTTATCAAGAATGTTGTCCAAAATCTTGATCGCGACCTTGTCCATCTTGCCGCTAACAGCGGGGCTATCGATCTTGCCTTTGGCATAAACACTGAACGCGGGCAGTTCTTCGATTTTCTTGGAAAAATCAAAATCAGCCTGCGCATCCATCAACCATTTCGGCAAATCAAGCGTCGCATTGGCATCGGCCGTCCCGACGCGCGATACGGCATCAACCCGGGTTGTTTTGGCAATCCCGTTGGTGATCGTCATATCGGCCTCAAGCGACTGAAGCAGATCGTTATTACCAACCCCTTCAACCACCATCGCCTGCGGACCTTGTTGCAACAATGCCTGCAGGTTCAATTTCGGATCGGCGGATCGTTTATCAGCATTGCTGAACCGAACATTGTTCAGCATCAAATTGGCCGTGCCGCTTAACGCACTGACCAGCTTGCGCGATGTATTGCCCGATGCGGTAACATTAAACTTCGTCGCCGCCCCGCCAATCACCATGTCATTGGCAATCTTGATCGGCGCCAGTTTTTGAATATCGGCCCCATCCAGATTGCCTTTAAGGGCCAGTTTCGGCGTATCTGAATTGCGCGCATCAAATGTGCCATCAATCGCCAGATTACCATCGCCCAAAAGACCGGTGAATTTTTCAATGGTCAGAAGCCCGGTCACCAATGTTGCCTTCAAATCCGGCTTCATCAGGCTATAGGCATCAAAATCAAGCTGATCCAGCACCACCGAAATAGTGGCATCAATCGACCGAAGGGCCGATACATCAATCACCGTATCGTCCCACGGCGTGCCGTCACGGGCATCAACCGTGGTCACCTTCATGGTTTTTGGCATATTAAACGCCGCCCGGCGCAATCCGCTGCCACCTTGCGGCATCAAACCGGCACGTTTGGCCGCTGGCACAAACGGATCAACGTCAAGTGTCCCACCCGAAAGCGACACCGCCAGTTTTGGCTGTGCGCCACTGGCGTTAAAATCAACATTGCCCTTGGTTTCAAACGGACCAACACCAAACTTGGCGATCGACAACGCGATGTTTGTCGCATTGCCCTTGATCGTACTGTCAATTGCCAAACGTCCCAGATTGCCCGACGGCTCGTAAGTCGGGGCGACCAATGGCAACAAACGGTTCAGGCTGGATGCCTGCATTACAAGTTTGCCATCAATCCCCGGCGCCGCGCCCAACAAGTCCTGCAACACACCGTTTATGGCCAATTGCATCAACGGGTTGGAAACGTCGAGATCAAGTTTCGGACCGGTAATCGGGCCGTTCAGACCGACATTGGCCTGAATGCTTTTATATTGGCTGGCCGGTGCCGGAAGCGTCATGCCCGTCAGTTTCGCCAAAGGTTCCAGCGTCTGAGCCGTAACTTTCAGTTTCACCCCTTCGAATGCCGGAATTTTGGCATCGCCGCGGAACACACCACTGGCACTGGCCGAAAGCCCGGCCGCATTGGCAACGGCAAAGTTATTTAGTTTGATCTGCGCGCCGTTCAGGCTGCCATCAATGGCGATGCCCTTGATCGACACACCCGACGAAATGATTTCATCGGCCGCCAAACGATAATTCGCCGCCAGCCCGTCAAGCGGTGCCAACGCATCCTTGATCGTTTTGATCATTGCATCGCTGCCCGATACCGGACCCGATGCCGCTTTGCCCGCATCCGAACCACCCGACGCTGTGCCCGAACCTGTGGTCGCAGAACCACCACTTGATGTGGACGAAGCCCCATCCCCATTCGCAGCAACCGGTGCCGTCGGGATATATTGATCCAAATTGATACGATCCAGCTTCAAACCAATACCAAGTGCCGGAAGCCCATCACCGCTCAGATTGGCGACAATGGCACCGCGAATGGCGGTATCATCAATGCGCAGATCCAAATCGGAAATATCAAGCTTGTCCTGCGTGCCCTTGATCCCACCGGTCAGCGAGAACCGGCGCAAACGGTCTGCACGGATGCCATCAACATCAACGCCAAGCCACCGCGCAACCGCCCGGATGTTATCCGATGCCACTTCGTATGAAAGCGCGGCACTGGGTTTTGGGCCACTGCCTGAAATGCTGCCAAATACCGAAACATCGGTCCCGCCCGGAAGATCGGCCGAGACTTCGTTTAAGGTGATCTTGCTATTGGCAATCGCCGCATTGACGCGCGCATTATGGATCGGGGTCTGATTGTAAATCAGGGTTTCAACTTCGAAATCAATCGCCGCTGTCAGATCAGCCGGGATCATCGGCCCATTGGCTGCGGATTTTGTGCCACCCTGTGACGGGATCGACTGCCCGCTATCACCATTTTCCGGTGCCGATGTAGCGTTGCCATCACCGTTGTTTGTCGTTGCGTCATTACCACCGGCCGGTGCCGCAGCACCCTCGCCCATATGGGTCAGGACCAGAATTGAATCAAGATCAAGCTGGTTGAAACGCAGCGCCACATCGGCCCGCATTTTCGGTTCCTGATCAATCGCAATCGCGCCAGAACCGCGTGTTTCACCAAACCGGATCGACAAATCATTGATCGTCACTGATTTGGCATTGGCGGCAATCTGCCCGCCCAGATTAAACGGCTTGGCGGCAATATCGGGGATATCCGCCCCTTCGCCTGCAATGCGCATTGCGGCTTCGCGCAGATCGTTGAAATTGCCATCAATCTGGCCGTTAAAGCCCGGATACTCCGCCGAAAGATCGACCTGACCGCTGAGGCTGATACCGCCATCAACCTTGTCGATGCCAAGTCTCAGGCCAATCGGAAACGGTCCGGTCTGACTGATCTGGCCAACATTGAAATTAAACGTCAGTGGAATGCCGCGATAAAACACATAGCCTTCGCCGTCCGCCGGACCATTCAGGCTGTCAGCCGAAACACCAAGGGTCAATCCTTCGATCCGTTCCGTGCTGCCCGGTGCATGATACACGATGGTGGCATTTTCGATTTCCAGACGATCAATCTGGATCGTGCTGGCCAAATCCGATGATCCGGCATCGCCTGCCGGTTCTGCCGGGGGAGCGGTTTCCGATGCAGCCGGTTCGCTATCTGTGCCAGATTGAGGATTGGCAATGGTGCCGGCATCCGGGCCGGAACGGGTTGCCTGTGCCGGATCAAACACCAGATTGTTGCTGCCGTCGGTAAAGCTTTCGATGGAAATCACCGGATCGATCAGGCTGATTTTCGTCACCTGCACATTGCCGGTCAAAAGCGGCATCAGGGCGACCGCAACACGGACTTCTTCGACCGTGACCATTTCCGCGTCCTGTGCGCCTGCCAGATTGCTCAGCGCGACCTTTTCAACCGACAAGGCCGGGAACGGCAACAGCGACATCGAAAGATCGCCGTTAATGTCAAGATTACGACCGGTTGCATCATGCACCGCCTGGGTGATTTGCGGCTTATAGCCATTCCAGTCAATCAGCGATGGAATGACCAATAGCGCCGCAATGACCACGACCAGAATGGCACCAATCACAGCAATGATCTTTTTCAACAATCCGGCTCCGCTTTTTACTTGGCACCCGGGGAACACGTCGTTCCGCACGGTGCAATGTTATGATTTGATTCCAACAGCATATGGTTCGTACCGCTACTCGCAACAGAAAATGGCAATAAATTGGTTGTTATGACCATTTACGCGCATTGCCCCCGATTAAGCAGGTCATCATATCCATTTGGGTCCAATGCATTTGTAATCAACCAGTCTCCGGTGGAAAGTCCACCTTCAGATTGAATATATAAAATACAGATCAAAATTCAGGATCACATTTAACACAGCAGATGCTGGCAATTATCGCGGAGAATGATAGAGTTATTAAAAATAAAAATACAATCAGGACTTTAAAGGCTGCGCGAAGGCCACCTTCAAAACAAGGTGCAGGGAGAGGATGCAAATGACCGAGACCACAACAAAACAACCAACCAGTCCCGTCAACGGACTGCCACAAGGCATTACCATCCGCAACGTAACCAGCGACCAATCGGGAAAATGGCTGGAAGCAGGCTGGCGGGATTTTAAACGGACCCCGGCAATCGGGCTGGCCTATGGCGGGCTTTGCGTCGTGGCAGGTTACCTTATCCTGCTTAGTCTGTTTCAATCGGGGCAACCCTATCTGACGCTGCCACTTGGGGCGGGCTTCATGCTACTCGCCCCGGTGATCGCCGTCGGACTTTATGAAACCAGCCGCCGCCTTGAAATGGGCGAAAATGTCACCCTTTGGCACAGTTTGAACGGGTTTCGCCGCAACCCCGGCCAACTTGGCGCCATTGGCGTTGTCCTGATGCTGTTTTTCCTGGCATGGACGCGCATTGCGATGTTGCTGTTTGCCCTGTTTTATAACGGGTCGATGCCATCCCTTGATGTGCTGGTCTGGGAAACCTTCTTCTCGCGCGATGCCATCAGTTTCCTGATCACCGGCACCATTCTTGGCGGCGTTTTGGCCGTCATCGTGTTTGCCATCACGGTGGTATCGATCCCGCTTTTGGTGGATCGCGATATCGATGTCATCACCGCCCTGATTATAAGCGTTGCGGCATTCCGTAAAAACTGGCGGGTTTTGACCGGCTGGGCGGCAATGATTGCCGTGATGGCCGCATGCGGCATGGTGGTCTTTTTATTGGGTCTGGCAATTATGATGCCGCTTTTGGGCTATTCAAGCTGGCATGCCTATCGCGGGCTGATCGATACCGAAAACGCCGAAGCACGCCGGTTGCGACGCGCGGTTCCGTAATCACCGCCAAACGATCCGCAACCCAACACAAAACGCCGCCCTGTCCGGGGCGGCGTTTTTCGTGGAGAAAATCATAATGATCCAAATTACCGCGTTGCCGCCCCTTGCGCCTTCGCGGACTGGGCCGGGCCAGAAGCCGGACGGACAAGAAAAGTCCCGGCAACAACACACCCCAATGTCACAATCAATTCCAAACGCAATGTTTCGCCCAACAACAATGTTCCCCCGGCAAGACTTGTCAGGGCCATCACATAACCAATCTGGCTTAGGAACACCGGACCGGCCACACGCTGCAATTCGAAATGACAAATATACATCAGGCTGCCGACCGCCATCTGCACCGCAATGATCAACCACGCCGCCCCGCTATCGATATCGGGCACATGCAATTGATCGCGGCCGGTTTCAAACATCAGGCATAAAACCGCACTGGCTAACATCATCCCCGATGCCAGCGTCAATGGCGACGCCCCTTTGGGCCAGGCAACCGTGCGATAAACATTGCCAATCGCCAGACTGACCGGGATCAGGGCCGCAACCAAAAGATAGCCCAAAAGGGTACTGTCAGGTGCTGTGATCTGCGGAAGATAAAGGAACAACACCCCGCAAAAGCCGACCATCAATCCCATCAAACGTTTGAACTGTGCCGTTTCAATTCCGATCCCCATCGAAATCAAATAAGTCATCAACGGTGGCAATGCTGTAAACACACCGGCCATTGATGCCCCGATAATAGGGACCATGAAATACCCAAGCCCCATCGGGAATGCCAGACTGACCAACCCCGCCAAAAAGTAATAGCGGATATAATCCCACCGCAGCGGCGGCAATCCACCGCGCAGTGCGGCAAGCATGCCCAACACCAATCCGGCACCAAGACATTGCCAGAACAAATACGACAGGGGCGGAATACCTTCCTGTGCGCCGATTTTGGCAAGCAGGATCGAACTGCCGCCCATAAAACCGGCACCAATCAGCAATAAAACGGGCTTAACCCAAGTGGGGCGCATTGATGTAGTCCTTCCTCTGGCCTGCGATATCACCGCACAGGCAATAACGATTTTCCCGACCGTAGCACAAGATTACCAGTCGATCTTACCGGTATTTGATCGTAGTTTGTTTCCAAATTGGAAATTATTACGCGATCTAAAAGGAACTCATCATGGACCGCCTGCGCGCATTGGAATGTTTTCGCAAGATCGCCGAACGTGGCACATTTGCCGCCGCCGCCCGTGAACTCAACATGACGCCCGGCACGATCACCAAACATATCAACGAACTTGAAGATCAGCTTGGCGTTCAATTGATTGCACGCACCACGCGCCGTATGAGTTTGACCGAAGCTGGCGAAACCTATCTTGCGCGCATTACCGGCATTCTTGATGACATGACCGATGCCGACGAAACCGTGCGCGACTTAAATGATGGTCCGCGCGGGCGCGTTCGTATTGCCGCCCCGATGGGCTTTGGCTTGATGCAACTATCACCGATGATTGCCGAAATGATTGATACCTATCCTGACCTGTCAATCGAACTTGAACTGAATGACAAGATGGTCGACATCGTCGACAAAGGGTTCGACATTGCCCTTCGGGTGCGTGAATCCTTGCCTAATTCAAGCCTCATTGCCCGGCGATTATGCGGTTATTCCAGAGTCTTATGTGCAAGTCCCGCCTATCTTGCCAAATCCGCCCCGCTTGAAACCCCCGAGGATCTGTTGAACCATAATTGTCTTATTTACACCAATGATCGCCGACCGGGGCTTTGGGCCTTTTCCGATGGTGAAACGGATCGCAGCGTTCAGGTCAAAGGACGCTTTTACGTCAACAGCAGCCTTGCGAAACGCGATGCACTGCTGCAAGGTTGCGGGATAACCTTAACACCGCGACTGGTGGTCGAAGATTTGCTTGCCGATGGCCGACTTGTCAGCGTGCTTGACAATTTCGCCCCGCGCGCGCTTGGTCTTTTCGCGGTATGTGCACCGCAACGTCATAAACTGCGTAAGATAAGAACCGTGATTGATTTCATGGTCCAAAAATTACGGTCAAATAACGAACAGAACATCCAATGACATCGCCCATATCGCCCAAAACCATTCTGCCCCGTTTTCCGGTCCTTCGCCCGCTGTCGCTGGCCATGCTTGGCCTTGTGACCCTTGGCGACACGCTTGCCCATGCCCAGCAGGATACGGCCAAAGGCCCACAATCCATGCGGACCCCGGATGATAAATGGGGGGTGTCACTGTCGGTTGAAAACGATCTGTTCACCAAAAACAATCAGGACCAGCACTACACCAATGGCGTAAGACTGGCCTTTATCTCCCCCGAAGACAGCGCCCCCGAGCCGGTTCTCAGTGCGGCCAAAGCGGTGCCGTTCTTCGCCTCGAACGGGCGGATCCGCACCAGCTATGCGCTGGGGCAAAGCATGTATACCCCCAACGACATCACCATTGCCGAAAATCAGCCCAATGACCGCCCATGGGCCGGATTGCTGTATGGCAGTGTCGGGCTTCTGTCCGATACTGGGTTACAGCGCGAAGACGAAGGAAATTATTCCCGGATCGACACGCTGGAATTGACCCTTGGCGTGGTCGGCCCCGCATCCCTTGCCGAAGATACCCAGAAATTCGTGCACGAATATATCGACAGCCCGGATCCCAAAGGCTGGGACAATCAGATTAAAAACGAACCGATCGTCGGTCTGACCTATGAACGTAAATATCGCAGTTGGTTCGAAGGCGATGTTCTGGGCCTTGAATATGATGCCACGCCGCACGGCGGTTTCATGCTGGGCAATGCCTTTACCAATGCTGAACTCGGCACCATGTTCCGGCTTGGCTTTGATCTGCCTGCCGATTACGGCCCGCCGCGCATCCGGCCCAGCCTGCCAGGATCTGATTTCTTTGCCCCCAACACCCAAAGTTTCCCGGTTGGTGGCTATTTGTTTGCCGGTGTTGCCGGACGCTGGGTGCTGCGCGACATCACCCTTGATGGCAACACCTTCGCCAACAGCCATTCGATTGACAAGGAACCGTTGGTCGGTGATCTGCAAATCGGTTTTGCCGTCATCGTCGGGCAGGCGCGCTTTACCTACACCCATGTTTATCGTACTGCCGAATTTGAAGGCCAGGATAAGGGCGACCAATTCGGATCGCTATCGCTTTCCGTCCGGTTCTGATCCTGAAAACCTGTTAAAACCCGGCGATACATTCCTGCAATGAAAACGGGCCCCACCGGGACCCGTTATTCATTTTTGTATCACCAAGACACGATCATCAAAGCAATCTGACCGATCAAAGACCCGGGATCAGTTTTCCCGGATTCATCAGGCCCTTGGGATCAATTGCTGATTTGATGCTACGCATCAATGCAATCGTATCCGGGCCATGTTCGGCTTCCATGAAGTCAAGCTTGCCATAGCCGATGCCGTGCTCCCCGGTGCATGTCCCGCCCAGTTTCAGCGCGCGTTCGACCATGCGATCGTGCAGGCGTTTGGCTTCTGCCATCTGACCGGCATCATTCGGGTCCAGCAGGATCAAGGTATGGAAATTACCATCGCCAACATGACCAACAATCGTGCAGGTCAACGGGCTGGCATCGCAATCAGCCCGCGTTTCACGGATTGCTTCGGCCAGTTTGGAAATCGGCACGCAGACATCGGTCGGCATACCCGCCTTGCCCGGTTCAAGCTGAAGCGATGCGTAATATGCCTTGTGCCGTGCGGCCCATAATTTATTGCGGTCTTCTTGACGGGTCGCCCACTGAAATTCCTCGGCGCCAAATTCCTCGGCCACCGATTGCACGAATTCTGCCTGTTCCTTGACCCCGGCGTCGGTGCCATGGAATTCAAAGAACAGCGTCGGCGCTTCCTTGTGATCGGTTTTGGAATAATTGTTGATCGCGCGAATTTGCATTTCATCCAAAAATTCAATCCGCGCCACCGGAATACCGGCCTGAATGGTCAGGATCACGGTATCAACGGCGGCATCAACAGATGGAAATACGCAAACGGCGGCCGACATGGCTTCGGGGATGCCATACAGCTTCAACCCGATTTCCGTAATCACGCCAAGTGTGCCTTCGGAACCGACAAACAGCCGGGTCAAATCATAACCCGCCGATGATTTGCGCGCCCGGTTGGCAGTCTTGATGATTTTACCATCCGGCGTCACCACCGTCAGGTTCAAAACATTTTCGCGCATGGTGCCATAACGCACTGCATTGGTCCCCGATGCCCGTGTTGCGGTCATGCCACCAATGGATGCATTCGCCCCCGGATCAATCGGAAAAAACAAACCGGTATCGCGCAGATGATCATTTAACTGTTCGCGCGTCACCCCGGCCTGTACCCGGCAATCAAGGTCTTCGTTGTGAACCTCAAGGATCGCATCCATCCGCGACAGATCAATGCAAATCCCGCCGCGAAGGGCGGCAACATGCCCTTCAAGCGACGACCCGGTACCAAACGGCACAATCGGCACATTCTGGGCCGCACACAGCTTAACAACCTCGGCGACTTCTTCGGTCGAGGTTGCAAACACCACCGCATCGGGCGGCGATGATGCGTGCCAGCTTTCATCCTTGCCATGCTGTTCAAGCACGGCCGCCGCCGTCGACAGCCGATCCCCCAGCATCTCGCGCAATCGCGCAATCAGGTCTGTGGGGGTTTCAATGCGTTGATACTGACGATCCGACATGGGCTTCCTCTTCGTTCCGGGTCTTGATCCCGGGGCCTTGCCAGCCCCGACGGGGCAATACCCTTGGGTGGCGTTCCGGCAAGCCGACCGACAATACGAATGTGGGGACCGGCGGGCTGCCTTGTAATGTTCTGCCCACCCTAATCCGCCAGACGCAAAATTGGTATTACCTTTTAACCCTTAGACGCAAAAAACCGCCCATGACACCACGGGCGGTTTCGTTCTTGCAGATCAATTATCGCGTCTGTTTCAGAGCCCAAGCGCGCCTTTAACCGCGGCAAGGCCGTCCTTGCCGTCCTTGGTCATCACCCCGTCAAGCCACGCATCCAGAACCGATGGGTCCTGTTTCAATAGCTTGGTCGCGGCATCATTGGGCGCCATGCCATCATCAATGATCATACCCATCATGGTGTTTTCCATTTCAAGGCTGAAACTGACGTTATCAAGCAGCTTGCCCACATTCGGGCAGGCATCGGCAAACCCGTCACGCACCAGCGTGTAAACATCCGCCCCACCGTAATTCGGGCCGAAATAATCATCCCCGCCTTCAAGATAGGTCAGATCAAACTGGTTGTTCATCGGATGCGGTGCCCATGCCAGAAAAACAATCCATTCCTGATCGCGTTCCAGACGCTTGGCCTGTGCCAGCATCGCCTGTTCACTGCTTTCCACCAGTTCCCAGCCCTTAAGGCCGAAATCACCGTCATCGATCATTTTCTGGATCAGCTGGTTGGCCGGGGAACCCGGTTCAATGCCATAAATCTTGTGATCAAATTCGTCGCCATGCGTGCCCAGATCGGCAAAGCTTTTGATCCCGGCCGCGGCCACATATTCCGGCACCGCCAACGTGAACTTGGCCCCTTTCAGGTTGACACCCAGATTGTTGATCCCGCCCTTTTCATCGGCCGCGGTCACAAATTTCTGCTGTGCCGGCATCCAGTTGCCCTGAAACACGTCGACTTCGCCCGCACCCAGCATTTCAAACGTCACCGGTACGGAAATGGTTTCAACCTTCTGCTCATAACCAAGTGCCTCAAGCACCACACCGGTCAGCGCATTGGTCGATGTAATATCGGTCCATTGCGGATCGGAAAACACCACCGTATCACATGCCGCATCTGCCGCCATTGCCGGGGTCGCGCCGCAAAAACCGGCCGCAACAACACCGATTGCCATGATCTTCATAAGTCCTGATTTTTTCATTTTTGCCTCCATGGTTCCTGATTAATTGAACTTCGTATCTGTCTTTGTCCCTGCGGCACCTGCCCTTGGCACCGTCAGACGCGCATCCATTTCAACATCATCAAGATCAAGATGATTGCGCATATACATGGTCGAAGTATCGCGTTTTGGCTGATGATCCCACGACGTGATGTGGCCCTGCGTCAAGGCCTCATACACCAGCTTGCGGCGTTTCTGGCTATGGATGACCCGCTCGCGAAATGCCTCAAGATCCCAGTTTTCCGAAAGTTCGGCACGAAACGCATCACGGGTTTCGCGATGCGCCGGATCATTAATCAGATCGCGCAGTTCATCGGGATCATTTTTCAAATCATAAAGCATGTCGGGATCAACGCCGGATGCGATGTATTTATAGGCCCCGCGCCGGATCATGATGATCGGCGACAGCGCGCCTTCGCCGCAATATTCGCCAATCACCTCGTCATGGCCGCCCGTACCCTGCAAATGCGGCACAAGGCTTCGTCCATCAATCGGATCGGCCGGATCAGAACCGGTATCCCCGGCCAAATCACGAAGGGTTGGCAATATATCAATCAGCGACACCGACTGCGAAACCCGTTTCTGGCCCTTGGCACGGGGAAAGGCAAAGAACATCGGCACCCGTGCGCTGGGTTCAAACCACGACATTTTATACCACATACCGCGTTCGCCCAGCATATCGCCGTGATCACCGCTAAATACGACAAGGGTATTTTCATCCATGCCGGTTTCGCGCAACGTCTGCATCAACGATCCGACCAGACTGTCGACATAACTGATCGATGCATAATAGGCCCGGCGCGCCTGCAGAATTTCATCATCGGTGACCGGCTGTTGATCCAGATTGTAAACATGGCGCAACCGCTGTGAATGCGGGTCAAGGTCATCCTTGGGGATTTTGACCCGCACCGGATCAATATCACCCCCGTCATACATATCCCAGAATTCCGGGCGCGCATTATACGGATCATGCGGATGGGTAAACGACACCGTCAGGAAGAACGGACGATCATCGTGTTTTTTCTGACGCGCCACATCATAAAGATATCGCTTTGCCTCGAACGCGGTTTCATCATCGAAATCAAGCTGGTTTGACCGGTAAACCGGCCCGGCCTGCGTCACCGATCCCATATTGTGATACCAGGTCGGGCGGTCGTCGAAATTATCCCAATCACAGTACCAGCCGTAATCCGCCGGATAAATATCGGCTGTCAGGCGATCTTCATAGCCATGCAACTGATCGGCGCCGCAAAAATGCATCTTGCCCGAAAGGGCGGTGCGATATCCCGCGCGTCGCAGATAATGCGCCACAGTCGGAATATCGGATGGCAAATCCGATGCATTATCATAGGCCTTGATCCGGTCGGGCAATTGCCCGGTCATCAGGCAAAAACGCGACGGCGCGCATAGCGGGCTGTTGGTATAGGCAGAATCAAAGACCACAGCGTTTTCACACAGCGCATCAATATTGGGCGTCTTGACCACATCATGACCATAAACCGGCAGGCAACGCGCCGCCAACTGATCGGCCATGACAAATAAAATATTCATCGGTTTCGAGGCCTTCGGCACCGCTTATCCTTTCTGGCATTCACAAACATGATGGCTTTCGCCAAACTGCAGCATGGGGAAATCTTGGGAAACGCTTTGTTTCATGTTTGTACATCGCCTGTGAAGGCCGCTTGCATCGATCCATAACATCAATAATATTGATACCATGAAATATGATCATATCCCGTCCCCGCATGCCCTGATCGCGTTCGAAGCCGCCGCCCGATGCGCCAGTTTCACCGCTGCTGCCCGTGAATTGGGCGTTGGCCAACCCGCTGTCAGCCACCAAATCACAGTATTGGAAGAACAACTTGGCCATCCGCTATTTCGCCGTCAGCATCGCGGTGTTTCCCTGACGCGCGCCGGGCAGGAATTGTTTGATTGCATCTCTGTCGCCTTTGGTCAGATTGACCGCACCGTCGAACAGATTAAAACCCGCCGTTCCACAAGACTTAGCGTCGGGACTGATTTTGCCTTTGCCTCCTTTATCCTGATGCCGCATCTACCGGAATTTATCGCGCGTCACCCCGATATCGAAGTCAATGTCGTCACCAATCAGACCGGCCGATTTGCCACAGACCAGAACATCGATATCGAAATTTCATTTGGGGTTTGCGGCCCAGAAGACGTGATGCTTCTGCCCGAACAGGTCACCCCGGTTTGCAGCCCGGACTTCCTGAAAACCCATGGCCAACCGGGCGATATCGCTGACCTTCGCGATTATCCGCTGATCCATCTTGATAGTGAAATCGACCATAGCTGGTTTAACTGGGAAAGTTGGCTACGTGCTGCCGGGGTCGAAGATACCGGCCCGCTTTATGGCCACCGGTTCAATACCTATCTGCTGGTTCTTTCGGCCACCCTGTCAGGGCAGGGCGTGGCACTCGGCTGGACCGCGTTATTGCAGCAACATCTGAAATCCGGGCAGTTGATCGCACTTGGCGATGTCATACTGGGGTCGGACCGGGGATATATTCTGTCCTGCCGATCAATCACCCACCGGCAGGAACAAATCGATGCCTTTCTGGACTGGGCTGCGGATATGGTTAGCCAAACCACAAGCCCGGATTACAAGCCCGGACCAGACATAGGATAATCGCGCCCTATCCCTTGTTTCGATCCTTGGGCAGGGCGGCGGCGACACGATCGGCCAGACGCGCAAAGGGCAATGTTTGCAACCAAACCGTTCCCGGCCCTTCAAGGGTGGTAACAAAAAGCCCCTCGCCCCCAAACAGTGCGTTTTTGAAACCGCCAATAAATTTGATCGAATAATCAATTGTTGGCGTCATCGCCACCAACGCACCGGTATCCACGCGAAGCGTCTGACCGGGTTGCAAATCCTTGCGAATGATCGTGCCGCCCGCATGAACAAATGCCAGGCCATCGCCGCTTAGACGTTGCAGGATAAACCCTTCGCCACCAAACAAACCCGCACCGAGTTTCTTGGAAAAGGCGATATCGATATCAATGCCCGATGCCGCGCATAAAAATGCGTCTTTCTGGCAAATAATCTCGCCACCAAACTCCGAGAGGTTCATCGGCACGACCTTGCCCGGATAAGGGGCAGCAAAGCCGACATGCCCCTTGCCCGATCCTTCATGGACAAAGCTTGTGATAAAGAACCCTTCCCCGGTCAGCATCCGCTTGAAGCCTGAAAAAAGCCCGCCCCCCGTGCCGGTCTGCATATTGATGCCATCGGACATAAACATCATCGCACCGGCTTCAGCACGCACCCCCTCGCCCGGATCAAGTTCGATCTCGACCAGTTGCATTTCCTCGCCATGGATCTTGTAATCGATCACGTCTGCCATCGGGGCGTCTCCATCTTTGGGCTTTGTTAAAAGTCATATATTGTTGCCGCCAAGTTCAGCACGACCGACCCGTGATCGCAACCAAAAGGGGCGAAATTCCGGCCTTTTGATCAAAGCAGAACCAAAAGCCGCAAAAACGGCTCAGCTCTGGCTCGTAATCTTGCCCCATCACCGTCCCAAATCCCAATCCATTGTTCTGACACAATTTTTCCATCCCGGCCATGGCGATATTGGCGCGGGCGTTATGGTGTCATTAATTTTCACAGTGATACCTTTTGCAATGCAGGGTCGATAATACCGGCGCGGATCGCGATGTCGTGGTTTTGGGGATCAATGACAGCTTGTTCTCAGCGCGGAACGACCAAACATAAAAGAAGCGGAACCCTGAAACGTTTCGTCACATCGCGACGGCCGGACAAGGTGGGACTGGGGAAAGTCAGAATATGGTAAAAATCAAAACACGGGACTGGCTTGCCGATGATGACGCCATCGCGCCGTCCCTTGAAAAATGGCAGCGCGCAGTTGACCTGATGACCGAACTTCTGGGCGCTTCGGCCGGTTTTGTTGTCGAATATAACGAAAAACTGGGCTATCGGGCCGCAATCAGTAGCGTTTCGGGCAACACCTCCGACACTGCCGATACCACATCCCCGCCGCCTGCCCTGCGCACCAACCCACCGCAAAGCAATATCTATTGCCGCAAGGTTATTGATGAAAAGGCCGCCTTTTATGAACCCGATGCCCAAAACAAACCCGAATGGGCCGATAATCCCGAACTGACCAAGGATGGTTTCCGGTCCTATTACGGGGTGCCACTGACCTGGTCGGACGGAACGCTTTTTGGCACGATTTGCGTTTTTGACAATCAGCCAACCAATTATCCCGAAAGCTTCCAACGCCTGATCGAAACGCTGCGCGATCTGATCGAAACCGATTTGCGCCTGTATGAACACTATCAGACCATGCGCAACGTTTCGTTGTCTGACCAATTAACCGGATTGAACAACCGCGCCGGGTTTGAATTACTGGCCCGACAAAAAATCCGCATCGCACGGCGCTATCATCATCATATCGGCCTTATTTTCATCGATCTTGACGATATGAAACACTGGAATGACGATTACGGTCATGCGGCGGGGGATGCCGCCCTTAAGGCCCTTGGCACCGCCATCACCGACAGCATCCGCGAAGTTGATATTTGCGGGCGGATCGGCGGCGATGAATTTGCCATTCTGGGCTATGTGCGCAATCGCGGCGATTTGACCACCATCATCACCCGCATTCACAATACCCTGAGCGCGGCCAAGATTTCGGTTCCTGCGTCGAAAAAGCCGATCCATGAAACCCCCAAAATAAGTGCCGGGGCATCGGTGTTTTTCGAACCCGTCCGTGAAAGCCTTGAAGCCATGATGGATCAGGCGGACCGGGAAATGTATCGCGATAAAAATCGGAAACGCTAAATAATTTTCACGCCGGTTTTCCGGCAATGCACCTTTTATTGTTTACCCTCAAGACCTTCACCATTAACGCGTGCATTACTCCGAAATTACACACCAAAGCAGGGGGATGACATCCGTTCAGCTCAATGGTATGAGGCCCTCGAAAATCTAAGACGCAATGGTAGTCCCATCGGATAACCAGGCCCCAACAATAAAAAGACACGAGCGACAAGATGCAGATCCGCAAAGGCACCGCCGACGACCTTCCCCTGATCCGCGATTTAACCAAGCGCGCCACGGATTCAACCTATTTCATCGAAGGCATGGGTGATGCCGCCACCGCCACCGTTGCCCGCTATGTCGACATGTCGACCAATGTGTTTGAAACCGCCCTTGCCAGCGACAATCACAGCGTCATCGTCGCCACCCAGAATGATGATCTTTTGGGCTATGTGATTGTCATCCATGATGCACCGGAAATCGACTGGATCATGGTTGATCCGGCCGCCCATGGGCTTGGCGCAGGCAAGGCCTTGATGATTGCCGCCCTTGATACATTGGCCGACCTTAAACCGCATGCAAACGTGCGTCTTTCGGTTGTCGCCCATAATGAACGCGCCAAGGCGTTTTACCGCAAATTCGGCTTCCTCGTCACCGGCCCAATCCCGGGGCGAGACATCCCAACTGTGGAAATGCAACGCGCGGCCTAATCCGTGCAAAAACATTTCAACGCCTCACAAATCAAAACCCGACCGGATTAGCGGTCGGGTTTTTCACATTACACGTGACACAGAACACTCAATAGCCTGTCAATCCGATTTGACGGACATGGAATGTCTTCCTACTGGGCGGCTTTTTCACCCGCCATCTCCTTACGCCGCACAAAAGGCCCATGCGGGATTTCGGATGGCGCAAAGGTCTCCGCCGATGCCCGTTCCCAGCGCGAATACCAATCATGCAGTCCTTCGATCTCTGGCCCGGCCGAAACAAGAAAGCCCTCCGGCAAATACGGATAGGCTTCATTGCCATCGGTAAATTCATTGTCCTTTTTGCGGAACATGAAGTGATAGGGCATGAAATTGCGCGGATCATGAAGCCCCGCCGCGCCGGTAATCTCGCCCAGCGCATGCATCGTATTGTGATGGAACCGCGCCACCCGGTCGCTTTTATCGCCGGTATCAATCGCGCGCTGGCGCATTGGGTCCTGCGTCGCGATGCCGACCGGGCAACAGTTGGTATGGCATGACTGGGCCTGAATACAGCCCAGCGCAAACATAAACCCACGCGCCGCATTACACCAATCCGCCCCCAACGCCAGCGTACGCGCAATATCAAAGGCCGAAACGATCTTGCCCGCCGCCCCGATTTTGATCTGATCGCGCACACCCGCCCCGCGCAGCGCATTATGGACAAATGTCAGTCCTTCAAGCATCGGCATGCCGACACTATTGGCAAATTCAACCGGGGCCGCACCGGTGCCGCCTTCCTTGCCATCAACAACGATGAAATCGGGCAAGATACCGGTTTGCAGCATCGCCTTGACCATGCACATAAATTCGCGGCGATGCCCGATGCACAGTTTAAAGCCAACCGGCTTGCCGCCTGAAAGATCACGCAATTTCGCAATGAATTCCATCAGGCCAATCGGGGTTGAAAACGTGCTATGGGCTGCGGGTGAAATACAATCAACCCCCATCGGAATGCCGCGCGCGTCGGAAATTTCCTGGGTGATCTTGGCGGCGGGCAACATGCCGCCATGGCCAGGCTTGGCCCCTTGGCTTAGCTTGACCTCGATCATTTTAACCTGCGGGTCTGCGGCGGTTTCGGCGAATTTCTCGCCCGAAAAACTGCCATCCTCATTACGGCACCCGAAATACCCCGACGCCACCTGATAAATCAGATCACCACCGCCTTCACGGTGATAGCGGCTAATGCTGCCTTCGCCGGTATCATGAGCAAAACCACCCTTTTTCGCCCCGGTATTCAGCGCCAGAATGGCATTGCCCGATAACGAGCCAAAGCTCATGGCGGAAATATTATAAAGGCTGGCGTCATAGGGCTGCTTGCACTGTGGCCCGCCGACGCGCACACGAAAATCGCTATCGGTGATCGTGGCCGGGGTCACGGAATGGGTCAGCCAGGCATAGCCGGAAGCATACACATCCTCAATTGTGCCAAACGGGCGCTTGTCTTCAACGCCTTTGGCCCGCTGATAAACCAGACCGCGATCCTGACGGCTGAACGGCAATTTATCCTGATCGCTTTCGATCATATATTGCCGGATTTCCGGGCGAAAGTTTTCAAGGATAAACCGGATATGCCCGCTAACCGGATAATTGCGCAGGATCGCATGCCTGAACTGGCGCATATCGCGCCAGCCGACCAACATCAATGACCCGAAAATGACGGCTGGCACCCAAAACCAGACATCCACCAGACTTGCGCAAATCAACGACGCAATCGTCAAGACCGTCACACCGGCGAGAACCGCGTAACGTTGATTCAAGATCAGGAATTTCACTGTGACCCTATCCCATATAATAATGCGGAGCGTGTTTAATGGCGCGCACACTCAATCGTACCCGCTTACGCCGCTGCCGTCAGGGTGAAATCGACATGCACCGCATCAAAGGGAAAAACGATCCGGCCATCTTCCTCGCGGTCCAAAACACCGGCGTCAAGCAAGGCGTGAACATCGCCATGAACGCTTTTAACATCACGCCCAACCCGCCGGGCGGCTTCGCGCATGCTCATCGCCCCTTGCCCGGTCATTGCCTTAAGCAACTCCCAACGTTTGGTCGTCATGGTCTGCCACAACAACTCGACCGACGCGAAAGAGATATGCGCCCCTTGTGCAGTGCCCTCAAACGCGGCCAGCGCACGTTTGGTCACATCATCACGCGACGCAACCGACAGGGTAACAGTATTGGCTTTGGTTTTGGTGGTCATTGACACCTCCATCCATCGACATCGGCCTGCTCGTCAGCAATCGGCGCAAGATTTTCCACGCTGTAATCCAGCCCGTTTTCCCACGCGATACCATGCCCCCAATTGATCACGCCCACCTTTGCGAAGGCATCCGGGTCATCGGCAAACACGGCAAAATGACGTGACAGGGCAATCAGGCCGGAAAGATCGACCTGCTGTTCAAACCCGCTATCCCACAAAAGCGAAAGCGTGAATGGCTTGGACGTTGCGTTAATCCCTGCAAGGCGTTTCATCGCTGCACCTGTCATCCGTTACAGTCCTGCCAGATTGCCATTAGCTGACGCCGGGACATCCGAATGTCCAATCATTGTTCATTTAACCCGGCACCTCAATGGCAATGTCTGGCATTTAAAAACCCAGAAAAAGACAAAGATTACTTTTTCAGCTTTTTTCCAATTTTCAGATCGTGAACAGAGTTAACACAACACGCAAATTAGGATAATTTTATACAAGAATAAATACACCCAAGGTAACACCCAAAGGTCTAAACATGCACAAATTCAGCATTCAATTTGATATCAAATGTCCTATATGCGAACGAGCACACCCCATCCAAGTTAAGTTTGATGAACCTAACTGGAATCAAATCCGAACAGAGGATCAGATAGACATTTATCACGACATAGAATTGAACTGCCCTCACTGTGATCATCAGTTCCTTGGAGCAGTGCATTGTGATTCCAGACGTTGTGAGCTTATCTTAGATGAGCGACCAAATGAGCGCGTTTACTCTGAAATGCCTTATTTTACTCATCACAATCCACATGAATTCTATAGATAAAAAAGCCGCCGGTTTCCCGACGGCTTCAAGTCTGACAAGGAGCATCCTGTCGGGAACACCTCACGGTGGAAGCATTCCCGAATGTCAACGGTCGCTCTGAATTGGCGCTGCCATTCAGTGGCCGTCAGGCCTTTCCGTAACCGCCGCCCCCCGGCGTTTCGATGATGAAAACATCACCGGGATACATGGTCGCCCCATCGGTGCCTTTAAGTTCCTCGACCGTGCCATCGGCACGTTCAATCGCATTGCGGCCGAGCTTGCCCGGCTGCCCGCCTGCAACGGCCTGAACCGGCACGCGGCGATGGTTGGACAGAATCGATGCGGTCATTTCTTCAAGGAAACGCACCCGGCGCGTCGTGCCATCGCCGCCCTTGTGTTTGCCCGCACCACCGGAACCTTGACGGATGCCAAAGCTTTCAAGCATCACCGGGAAGCGCCATTCAAGCACTTCCGGGTCGGTCAGGCGTGAATTGGTCATATGCGAATGCACGCCTGATGTGCCGTCATAATCCGGCCCGGCACCGGTCCCGCCACAGATGGTTTCGTAATACTGGTGCGTATCATTGCCCCAGGTAAAGTTGTTCATCGTGCCCTGTGCGCCCGACATCACGCCAAGGGCAGCGTAAAGCGTATCGGTAACATGCTGCGATGTTTCAACATTCCCGGCGACAACCGCGGCCGGATAACGCGGGTTCAGCATTGATCCTTCCGGCACGATCAAATCAACCGGTTTCAGGCACCCGGCATTCAACGGAATATCGTCATCGACCAAAGTCCGAAAGACATAAAGCACAGCAGCCCGTGTTACCGCCGATGGCGCATTGAAATTGTTATCAAGCTGATCGGATGTGCCGGTGAAATCAACCGTGGCGGATCGGGTTTCCTTATGGATCGTGACCTTGGCTTTAACCACCGCGCCATTATCCATTTCATAGGAAAACTCGCCGTCTTTCAGCACGTCAATCACGCGGCGCACACTTTCTTCGGCATTGTCCTGCACATGGCCCATATAGGCATGGACAACATCAAGGCCAAAGTGATCGACCATCTTGCGCAGTTCCTGCACGCCCTTTTCATTCGCCGCAATCTGGGCCCGCAAATCGGCTATATTTTGATACGGATTGCGCGCCGGATATTTCGCCCCTTCGAGCAAGCCGGTTAACCCAACCTCGTCGAACTTGCCCTGATCGACCAGTTTGAAGTTGTCGATCAGAACGCCTTCTTCCTCCAACACCCGCGAATTTGGTGCCATAGAGCCCGGCGTGATCCCGCCAACATCGGCATGGTGACCACGCGATGCAACATAGAACAGGATATCCTTGCCATCATCACCAAACACCGGCGTGATCAAGGTAATATCGGGCAAATGCGTGCCGCCGTTATAGGGATCGTTCAGCATGTAAACATCGCCGGATTTCATTTTCCCGGCGTTCTTTTCCATCACCGCCTGAACCGATTCCCCCATTGATCCCAAATGCACCGGCATATGCGGCGCATTGGCAATCAAAAGGCCTTCCTGATCAAATAGCGCACAGGAAAAATCAAGCCGTTCCTTGATGTTGACCGAATAAGACGTATTGGCAAGCGTCACCCCCATCTGCTCGGCGATATTCATGAACAAATTGTTGAACACTTCAAGCATCACCGGATCGGCCTGTGTGCCAATCGCTTCCATGCGTTTAAGCGCCACCACACGGGTCAGAACCAAATGATCCCGGCCGTTCACCTTGGCTTCCCAGCCCGGATCAATCACCGTCGTTCCAACCGGCTCGATAATCACCGCCGGGCCGCGCACCGTGGCCCCCGGTTTCATGTCTTCGCGTTTATAGAACGGCGTATCTTGGGATGTGCCATCAAACACCACCTTGCGGGTCGCAAGGGCATTTGGGGCAATGCCGTCCTTGGCAATTTCTTCCTCGGTATCGGGCAATCCTTGGGTTTCGCCAATCGCCTCAACCGCAACCGCCTCGACCACCAGTGGCTTTTCATCCATCACAAAGCCATAGCGTTGCTTGTGCTGGTCTTCGAATTGGGTCTTGATCGACGCCACATCGCCAAAATCAACGATCAACGGATTATCCGTCCCGTCATAGCGCAGATGCAGCTTTTTCAGCAGGCTGATCTTGGCATCCGTAATGCCCTGTTCATGCAACTCACCGCGTGCTTCAACCGCAAGCGCGTCAAGCTGTTCATCAAGCCCGCCCAGCGCCGATGCCTCAAGCGTCGCCTCGACCGCCTTTTCACGCATGGCGCGAATATCGGCAAGCCCCATGCCATAGGCCGATAAAACCCCGGCAAACGGATGGACAAACACCCGCGTCATGCCCAGCGTATCTGCCACCTGACAGGCATGTTGCCCGCCGGCCCCGCCAAAGCATTGCAAGATATAATCGGTCACGTCATAGCCGCGCTGGACCGAGATTTGTTTGATCGCATTGGCCATGTTTTCAACAGCAATGCGCAAGAACCCTTCGGCAACTTCTTCGGGCGTACGCACCTGACCGGTGGTATCTTTAATCTCGGCGGCCATTTTGGCAAAACCGGCCTTGACCGCATCGGCGTCAAGCGGCTCGTTGCCTTCGGGGCCAAACAGGTTCGGGAAGAAATCGGGCTGAACCTTGCCCAGCATGACATTAATATCCGTCACCGCAAGCGGCCCACCGCGACGATAGGCTGCCGGGCCGGGATTGGCACCGGCACTGTCTGGCCCAACGCGGAAACGTGCGCCATCGAAATGCAGGATAGACCCGCCGCCCGCCGCGACGGTATGAATTTTCATCATCGGGGCGCGCATCCGCACACCGGCAACCTGGGTTTCGAAATCGCGTTCATATTCGCCGTCATAATGCGAAACATCGGTTGATGTGCCGCCCATGTCGAACCCGATAACCTGGCTGAACCCGTCCATTTCGGCGGTTCGCACCATGCCGACAACCCCGCCCGCAGGCCCGGACAAGATCGCGTCCTTGCCCTGGAATTTCGCGGCATCGGTAAGGCCACCATTGGACTGCATGAACATCAGTTTCACGCCGCCAAGCTCGCCCGCGACCTGATCAACATAGCGGCGCAGGATCGGCGACAAATAGGCATCAACCACCGTGGTATCGCCGCGTGACACCAGCTTCATCAAGGGGCTGACCTGATTGCTGACCGACACCTGGGTAAAGCCGATCTCACGGGCAATTTCAGCCGCCGCATTTTCGTGGCCCGTATAGCGATAACCATGCATAAACACGATGGCGCAGGCCCGAATGCCGTCATCAAAGGCCGCTTGCAAATCGCGGCGCAGGTTATCGCGGTTAAGCGCGGTCAGTTCGGTGCCTTGGGCATCAAACCGGCCATCGGCCTCGATCACGCGCTCATATAGCAATTCTGGCAATCTGACATTGCGAACAAAAAGCTTCGGCCGGTTCTGATAGGCAATGCGCAATGCATCGCGGAAACCGGTCGTGGTGACCAAAACCGTGCGGTCGCCTTTACGTTCCAGCAATGCGTTGGTGGCAACCGTGGTGCCCATCTTGACCGCTTCGATCATCTCCGCCGGGATTTTTTCGCCAGCAGGCACATTCAGCAATTCCCGAATGCCCTGAATGGCGGCATCAGCATAACGTTCCGGATTTTCCGACAACAATTTATGCGTCAAAAGGCTGCCATCGGGCTTGCGGGCGACAATATCGGTGAATGTGCCGCCACGATCGACCCAGAACTGCCATTTGGCGGGGCCATCGGTTTGTGCGTTCATCGGATTTTGGTCATGCGAGGCCATGATGCCTACTCCTTAGCATCGTCATTCAAACAAATATGCGACGTCGTATTGATTAAGCAGCAGCCGTCACCGGCCACTCATTTTCTGCGGCAACCATGTGGCGATTTCCGGGAACACCGTAATCATCGCCACCGCCAGCAACAGCAGGAAGAAGAACGGCAGGGACGCACGCGCGATGGAAAACAGGTTTTTCCCCGTCAGCCCCTGCAAAACAAAAAGGTTAAACCCGACCGGCGGGGTGATCTGCGACATTTCAACCACCAGCACGACATAGATGCCAAACCACAAAAGGTCGATCCCGGCGGCCTGCACCATTGGCAAGATCACCGATGTGGTTAAAACCACCACCGAAATCCCATCAAGGAAACAGCCCAGCACGATAAAGAACACCGTCAATGCCGCCAAAAGCGCATAGGGCGACAGGTTCATTTCCGCAATCCATGCCGCCAATTCACGCGGAATACCGGTAAAGCCCATGGTGACGGTCAAAACCGCCGCCCCGGCCAGAATAAAGCCGATCATGCACGATGTGCGCGTCGCCCCCATCAGGCCATCAACAAAGTTCGTCCAGGTCAAAGACCCGCTGATCGCCGACAGGATCAACGCGCCAACCACGCCATAGGCCGCGGCCTCGGTCGGGGTGGCAATCCCGCCATAGATCGACCCGATCACACCGGCAATCAGGGCAATCACCGGGATCAAACGCCCCGATGCCCGGACTTTTTCCATAAACGCCATATCCGGCCCGGCGGGTGGCATCTTGTCTTTATTGGCCGTTGCCCAGATCATGACAAAGCCCATGAACAGGATAATCAGCATCGCACCGGGCAAAATCCCGGCAATAAACAACCGCGCAATCGAAAGCTCGGCCGACACGCCGTAAACAATCAAAATAATCGACGGCGGGATCAAAAGCCCCAACGTGCCCGACCCTGCCAACGTGCCAAGGATAAGTTTATCGGCATAGCCCTGTTTGCGAAGTTCCGGGATCGACATCCGGCCAATGGTCGCCGCCGTCGCCGCCGATGACCCGGACACGGCGGCAAAAATCCCGCAGCCCAGAATATTCACATGCAACAACCGACCGGGGATTTTGTTTAGCCACGGTGCCAGCCCGGTAAACATGTCCTCGGACAGGCGCGACCGAAACAGGATTTCCCCCATCCAGATAAACAACGGCAGCGGCGCCAATGACCAACTTGCCAAGCCCGCCCATGCGGTCGTGGCTATGATCGGGCCGGTCTGCGCGCTGGTAAAGAATTCAAGTCCGATAACCCCGACAGCAAAAAGCGACAGCGCCACCCAAAGACCCGCCCCAAGGAACAGGAACAAAAGCCCCATCAGGATCAGGCCGATTTCAAGTACATCCATGACCGTCCCCTATTCCGTCAATTCGCTGGCTTCAAGTGACGCAAAGCCGGGCTGACGACCGCGCAAAATATCAAACAATGCTTCAAGCATGGCCACGGAAAATACAATCAGGCCAAAGGCCATCGCACTTTGCGGGATCCACAGTGGAAAGGCCAAAACACCGGGCGACGTATCACCATAGGAAAAGCTTTCCTCGGCCAGAACCGCCATCCAATAGGCGAAATAACCGCCCAGAAAACTTGCCGCGGCCAAGGTAATGCCTTCCATGATCCGGCGCGGCCCGCTTTTAAGGTGGCTCAGCACAATCAAAACCCGGATATGCGTACCCGCCCGAAGGGTCGGACCAAGGGCCAAAAACGTCCCCGCCGCAAGGCAAAATCCCGCCATTTCGTTGGCATCATGCACGGCAATTCCCATAACCCGGCCCAGCGATTGCGCCAGAATCAACAATGCGATGGTGACCAGAAAAATGGCTGCCAAAGCCGCACTTAATTTAAATAAATAATCTAACGATCTGCGCACAGCAGTCCCCTTTCCGCCCGCGGGATTTCCCAGTGGTGGCTTGCTAGGGTCAGGACCCTTCGGACAGTCATATCATGAATTTTGGCGGGGCGTCCCGACCCGGACAAACATGCCCGGGTCGGTAAAAAATGGTCTTATTTCTTGAACGCGTCGATGATGGCTTGGCCTTCGTCACCGGCTTCGCTCAGCCAATCGGCAACCATCTGTTCGCCAACTTTGGCAAGACCGGATTTCAGTTCGGCACTTGGGGCCGCAACATTCATACCGTTATCGACCAGAATTTTCTTCTTCGCATCGGTTTCGGCCATGCTCATGTCCCAGCCGCGGGTTTCCGCCTTGGCGGCGGCATCCATCACGGCTTTCTGAACGTCCGGTGACAGGCTATCGAATGCTTTGGCATTCACGATCACCATGTTTTTCGGAAGCCATGCCTGAACGTCATAGAAATTCTGAACGAAATCCCACGCTTTGGAATTCGCACCGGTCGACGAAGACGTCATCATCGCTTCGACAATACCCGTGGCAAAGGCTGTCGGGATTTCCGGAACTTCAACCTGGGTCGCAACCATGCCGGTCAAATCGGCCAGTTTGGACGTCGCAGCATTATAAGCCCGGAAGCTAAGCCCGTTAAGGTCTTCGACCGAATTAACCGGCTTGGCGGTATAAAGGCCCTGTGCCGGCCATGCGACCGCATACAGGACTTTCAAGCCATCGCCCGCAAGCTTTTCTTCAACCGCAGAACGCGAAGCGGCCCAAAGTTTTTTGGCTTCGTCATAGCTGGTGGCAAGGAACGGAATCGCGTCAACGCCATATACCGGGTCTTCGTTGGCCAGCAGCGAAATCAGGGTTTCACCGGCCGGCACCAGACCGCGCTGAACCGAACGTTTGATATCGGCATGCTTAAACAGCGAACCACCGGAATGAACCGTAATTTCAAGCTCGCCACCGGTCGCCTCTTTCACGTCCTTGGCAAATTCGATGATATTCTGGGTGTGGAATGTCGCATCCGGATACGGGGTCGCCATATCCCATTTTTCTGCCGCCATCGCAATACCGGCCGACATTGTCATCGCTGCAACAGCAACGGTCGAAAGAGCCTTTTTAAGCATCCGTCAAATCTCCCTTATATGATGATGAGCCGATGCGTATTTTGCACATGCACCGTGACTCCGAAGTAGCCTCCCGACAGAACGGTCACATTTTACTGATAAATTGTCAATGTTATTTCATAGCAGCCATGCACAAGGCGGGAAACGATGACAATTTTTGGGGCGTCTCACATGCCAATCCGGTATTAACGAACTGATCTATATCGATAAAACCAAAATACAGAATACAGGCTCTATGCCCTTTGAAATGCCAAAGGCAGCAAAGATGTCGCCATCCTGCTGCCTTGATCATGTCCGGTTTCCTGCGTGATCATACCCGTCCCGGGCGGGATTCCCGGACTATTTGTTATGATCGCAAATTGCGTTTTACATCGAACTCGCCGCGCGCGATGCCTGATCATAAACACCCGAGAGGGCCCGCAGCGTCTTGGCAACATCACCGACCTCGTCCAGGCTAACCCCAAGCCGTTCAAAGGTTTCAATCAGGCAGGCCTCGCGCACATCGCGGTATTTCTGGCACATCTCGCGGCCTTCAACAGAGGTGCTATAAAGCACTTCCTTGCCCCGTTTGGCCCCGTCCACCAGCCCCAGCTTGCGCAGTTTCTTAAGCGCATAATTTACCAGATGGCTGTCTTCGACATTTAAAACAAAGCAAACTTCCGACAGACTTTTTTCGCGTTCGCGCGAATTGACGTTATGCAAAACCAGAATATCCAGAACCGAAAGGTCCGGCATCCCCGCCGCACGCATACACCGCACGACCCAGCGGTTAAACGCATTGCCCGACAGGATCAGGGCAAATTCAAGTTCGGACAATTCCACAGCCCGATCCGAAACAAGATGTGATGAAGAAACAATGCGGGGTTTGTCGGTCATGCCGTGCTCCAGTCTTTCTTGGCCAATATCCAATGGATAAATATGCGTCCATTGGATCCCTGTTTGCGGTCCTGTTTATCGGATCACTTATACACTTTACCATGAATTTATCGCAAAAAAGCAGCCCGGACCAGGCCCGGACTGCACATCATTACCGACAATTTGTTATCAAAGTGATCGCATGCGTTTCAAAAAGCCGTCAATCTGGCCGCGCAGATGTTCATTCTGGGTACCAAGGTTATCCGCTGAACCGTGCACATCATTGGCGGCAGCATTGGTTTCAGACACCGCCGCCGATACGCCCTGCATCGCGACCGATATTTCATCGGTCCCGGCCGCCGCCTGCTCGACATTTTGCGAAATCTCGCTGGTGGCAACGGTTTGCTCATCGACTGCGGCGGCAACGGCCCCGGCCCGTTCACTGATATCTGAAATCATCCGAACGATTTCATCAATCGCCCCCACGGCCAACTCTGTTGCCTGCTGAATACCTGTAATTTGGGCGGTGATTTCATCGGTTGCCTTGGCGGTCTGATTGGCAAGATTCTTAACCTCGCTTGCAACCACAGCAAAACCCTTGCCGGCATCACCGGCACGCGCGGCTTCGATGGTTGCGTTCAGCGCCAACAAGTTGGTTTGCCCGGCGATATCACTAATCAACCCGATAACCTCGCCAATCTTAAGCGCCGCATCATTCAGCCCCTGAATGTTTTCATTGGTCCTGCGGGCGCGCTCGGTTGCCGATTGTGCCATCGTCGAGGTTTCACTGACCTGACCGGAAATCTCGCTGATCGACGCGGCCAGCTCAGTCGCTGCCGTTGCAACCAGTTGCACATTCGAAGACGCTTCCTCGGTCCCCGACGACACAGCCATTGACTGACTGGCGGCCGTATCAGCACTGCGCCGAAGAACATCTGACGCCTGATGAAGCTGTTTTACCGCCCCCCCGACTTCGGACATGACAGCGACCACCGCCTGATCGAATTCACGGATATATTGTTCCTGAGTTTCCATGCGCTTGCGGCGCTTTTCCTCTTCGGCATGCTGGGCGACTTCAAGTTTGGCGCGCTCGATCCCGTTTTCACGAAAAACCAAAACAGCCCGCCCCATTTCCCCAATTTCGTCCGCACGGCTGACTTCATTGATCTCGACATCAAAATCGCCATCCGCCAGCCGGGTCATTTTACGGGTCAATCCGCTAATCGCCCGAACGATTGCCGTTGAAAGCAGCGCCGACAGGATCAAAAGTGCAAGCGCCCCCACAACAAACATAATCACCGTCGCGGTCAGGCTGCGGCTTGCAATCATTTCGGCCCGCAGCCTCATCGCGCTTGCGATTGCCGCGATATCTGCGCTTAACTTTTCGAGCGCCGGTTCGGCCTCGGCGTAATAACCGCTCAGTTTGCCAAGCTCTTCTTCACGCTGCAAAATGCCTTTGGCCAGCGCCTTGAAATCCGCGACATAAGATTTCATCAAATCGATGATCTTCTGCTTTTCATCAGACGGAATAATGTCCGTTGCAGCCAATGCCGGGCCAAATTCACCCATCCGGACATCAATGCGATCGACATATTTCTGATCGAGACGCGCCAGAAAGTCTTTTTCATGGCGGCGCATCATCAACATGATCACCGTCAGATTGTCAGCCTTGTATTTATCAAGTTCCTCTTCGGCATCATGAACCGACCCACGCAGGCTTCCAAGCAGCCCGCTTTTCTCGTTCAACCCAATTTCGTGTTGTAAACCGACAATGGAGTCAAATTCGGATGCATAACGGTCAAAGGCCGATGCAATGAATGCAATTTCACGATCAAATTGGCCAAGTGACGGATCATCGGCCAGCATTTCAAGGCCACCCCGCACGGTTTCAACCGTTTGCGCATGGATCGCGATATACTTATCATCCAGCCGCAACAAGAAGTCTTTCTCACGCCGTCGGGCATTCAGAAACTGCCGGGCGATCTCGTCAACGATCAACCGGTCATCAAAGGCCTCTTCCGCCACCGTTTCAGCCACCTGACGCTGCTGATCTTCGATAAACAAAACGACCGCAACAATGGCAAAGATCGACAATGCCACCACCCCGATCAGCGAAATCTGATAGATAAGCTTCATACGCGATAGAAAATTCAATTCACGTCCCCCGACGAAAGCAGCCAATAAGGCGCAAACCATCCTGGCAGGCTTGAAATGAGTGCGAATGCCGGGGCTTGCGCATTAAAATCGACGCCATGACCGCCCCAGACCAACAACTCCTAGTTGGGGGTTCTTTGCCTTGATTACAGGGGGTATATTATTATTTGGTGATTTTTACAGGCATGAAAGCGGACAAAACAAAAGACAGACCGCGTCACCGGCCTGCCTTTAAAACAACGGAACTTAAAACAGCGGAACCCGCCGGGTTAAAGCGACCGCATCCGTTCCAGGAAAGTATCAATCTGGCTTCGCAGACCGCTGCTCTGATCCCCCAGATTTTCCGCCGAGCCTCGAACATCTGTTGCTGCG
Organism: Thalassospira alkalitolerans; assembly: GCF_002115745.1. Lineage (GTDB taxonomy): Bacteria > Pseudomonadota > Alphaproteobacteria > Rhodospirillales > Thalassospiraceae > Thalassospira > Thalassospira alkalitolerans. The sequence goes on along the minus strand of NZ_JFKB01000002.1, from coordinate 251,395 downwards.
GCATTGGTTTCTGATACCGCGGCTGAAACACCCTGCATGGCGGCTGAAATCTCGCCGGTGGCGGCGGCGGCCTGTTCAACATTCTGCGAAATTTCCGCCGTCGCAACGGTTTGCTCTTCAACTGCGGCGGCCACCGCCGATGCCCGTTCACTGATATCGGAAATCATCCGAACGATTTCATCAATCGCATCAACTGCCGATTTTGTTGCCTGCTGAATGCCATTGATCTGGGCTGAAATATCCTCGGTCGCCTTGGCGGTTTGACTGGCAAGGTTTTTGACCTCATTTGCCACCACGGCAAACCCTTTGCCCGCATCCCCGGCGCGCGCGGCCTCTATCGTCGCGTTCAGCGCCAAAAGATTGGTCTGACCGGCAATATCATTGATCAGGCCAACAACCTCGCCAATGCGAAGGGCCGCATCGTTCAACCCTTGGATTTCGTCGTTGGTACTTTGCGCCCGCGTGCTGGCCGAATGCGCCATGTTTGATGTTTCGGTAACCTGATTGGCAATTTCATGGATCGATGCCGACAGTTCCGTTGCCGCGGTAGCAACCAACTGCACATTCGACGATGCCTCCTCGGTCCCGGCCGATACCGCACTTGATTGCTCGGTCGCGGTATTGGCACTGTTGCGCAACACCTCGGAAACCGAATGAAGCTGTTCAACCGCCGCACCAACCGCTGTCATCATCGCCACGGCTTCGGTATCAAATTCGCGGATATAGGTTTCCTGCGTTTCAAAACGTTTATGCTGGGCTTCCTCGGCGGCGTGCTGATCGGCTTCCAATTTCTGGCGTTCAACACCGTTTTCGCGAAAAACCAGAACCGCCCGGGCCATTTCACCAATTTCATCCCGGCGGTCAACCTCGCCCAGATCAACATCGAAATCGTTGCCGGCAAGGCGCGTCATTTTCGTCGTCAACCCGCCAATCGCATGCACAATTGCCCGCGACAAAATGACCGAGAAAACAACCAGCAACACCGCCCCAACCACAAAGATCGCAATTGTTGTTATCAACGCCGATTGCGCGATCTGTTCTGCCTGTTTTTGAATGCGTGCGACATTATCACCGATATCGGCAGCCAACTGTTCCAGAACCGGTTCGGCCAGACCGTATTGGGTGCCAAGCCTGTCCAGCGTTTCTTCCCGTTGCAGCATGGTTGCCGACAGCGTTTTGAAATCATCGACATAGGATTTCATAAGATCCGACATCGATGCCTTTTTATCGTCCTTGATGCTGTTCGCAGCCTCAAGTGCTTTTAAAAACTCGGCCAGTCGGTCTTCCATCTGGGTGACAAGTTCAGGATCGGGATAGGCCAGAAAATCCTTTTCAAGGCCGCGCATCACCAACATGACCATCGACATGTCCTTGGTCTGGCTAAGCCCCAGCATCGCCTCGAACTTCGCGACCTCACCCAAAGCGGTTTCGATATTGGTCGCGGCTGTTTTCAGCCGCCCCAACAAACCGCTTTGCCCGTCCAGACCAATTTCGCGCTGATGGGCGACAACATTGTCAAATTCAAGCGCGTAACCGTTAACCGCCTCGATAACCTGATCAATGTTTCCACGCAGTTCCCCCATCAGCGGATCATTGGCAAGGGTTTCAAGGCCGCTATGGATTGCGGTAACCGCTTCGCCATGCCCCACAAGGAAATTCTCATCAAGACGCAGCAAGAAATCCTTCTCAAACCGTCTGGCATTTAAAAATTCGCGCGATACCCGATCAACAAGAAGCTGCCCGGCAATGGCATCCGCCGCATCATATTCGGCAGTTTTGCGTTTTTGATCGCTGATAAACAAGACGACCGCAACCAAGATAAAAAGCAACAACGCAACCAGCCCAACCAGTGAAATCTGGTAAACCAGCCTTATCCGCGACAAGAAATGCATAATTCCCCCCATACGATATTTTTCACGGCTTACCCAACCTTAAGATTAAAATCGTAACGAACTATGTAATATTCCAGCTAAATATTGCAAAAATCCTGTTTCATTGCGCCGGGGCCTAGTATCCTTGGCCATTCCACTCTATTTAATGCACCGCACTCGTGCGTCTTTCGGTCTGCAGGGACCGATCCGGGGCAACCGGGATCAACAGGCACACAGGTTTTCGTCAATTTCCCAACCAAAGAGCCCGATCAGAAATATGAGCATTTGGGGTAAAATCATCGGCGGCACGGCGGGCTTTGCCCTTGGCGGGCCGCTGGGCGCCATTCTTGGCACCGCTGCTGGCCATGTGGTCGACAAAATCAAACAGGGCGCCCGTAACGCCCAGTTCGGTGCCTACGGCGGAACCGGTCAGGGCAGCTTTGCAGGGGGGCAAGACTCCCGCCAGATCGCCTTTGCCACCGCCGTTGTCGTGCTGTCGGCCAAAATGGCCAAGGTCGATGGTGTTGTCTCGCGCGATGAAATCGACGCTTTCAAGCGCGTCTTTCATATTCCGCCGGGCGAAGAAAAAAATGTCGGCCGCCTGTTTGACATGGCGCGCAAATCATCTGACGGGTTTGAACCCTATGCCCAACAGATTGCTCTTTTGTTTCGCGGCGAACGCGCGATCCTCGAAGGCATCCTTGAAGCACTGTATCAAATCGCCATGGCCGATGGGCAATTGCACCCGGCTGAAAAGAAATTCCTGCACAAGGTCGCGACCATATTCGGCTTTGCCGATGTTGATTTTGATCGCGTGCATCATGCCTTTACCAGCCCCGGCGCTGATCCCTATGAACAGCTTGGCCTGACGCGCGACGCCAGTGACGACGATTTGAAATCCGCCCATCGCCAATTGTCGCGTGAAAACCATCCTGACACCCTGATCGCCAAGGGCATGCCGCCCGAATTTGTCGAACAGGCCAATGACAAGATGGCGCGCATCAATGCCGCATGGGATCAAATCCGCAAGGAACGCAACATTCGCTGATTTATTCGCGGCTTTCCACGCATAGCAGCCCGGCCTTCAATGATTTCCCTTGCAAGATGTCGCAATTTGCGGTTTTCAAGGGGCCTGTTTCTTTGACCCCAAGCTTATCGGTTTTCCCATGGCGCCACCGCTGATTAATATTAATGACATTCGCCTGACTTTTGGCGGCAACGATCTGTTTTCCGATGTCTCCTTTGCCATCGGCGAACGGGATCGTCTGTGTCTTGTCGGGCGTAATGGCGGCGGGAAATCGACCCTGCTTAAAATCATCGCTGGCGAGATCGAGGCCGATGGCGGCGAACGCTTTGTTCAGCCGGGCTGCAAAGTCGCCTATCTTAATCAGGAACCAAAATTCGATGGTTATGCCACGGTCGAAGATTATGTTCTGTCCGCACTCGACGAACATGAAATCGATTACGCGTACCGCGTCTATATGCTGCTTGATTCAGTCAATATCGATCCACAGGCCGACCCCAGTAAATTATCTGGTGGTGAAGGCCGCCGTGCGGCAATTGCGCGCGCCCTGATTGCCGATCCACAGGTCTTGCTGCTCGATGAGCCGACCAACCATCTTGATCTGCCAACGATTGAATGGCTTGAGGGCGAGATTAAGAATTTCCGCGGGGCTGTTGTGGTCATCTCGCATGACCGGGCCTTCCTGAATGCGGTATCGACCGGCATCTTGTGGATTGATCGCGGTGTCATGCACCGTACCGACCAGAACTTTTCGAAATTCGAAGAATGGTCCGAAGAAGTTTTCCGCAAGGAAGCCGAAGAACGCGCCAAGCTTGATAAACTGATTGCCCAGGAAACCGTCTGGTCGGTTCAGGGGATTTCGGCCCGCCGCAAACGGAACCAGGGCCGCTTGCGGCGTCTGTATGACATGCGCGAAAACCGCTCCCAGCAGATCGACCGCATTGGCAATGTATCGCTTGCCGCTGACGCCGGAAGCACATCGGGCAAGGTCGTGATCGAGGCCACCGATATCGCCAAGTCATTTGGTGACCGCCTTATCATCAGCGATTTCTCAACCCGTATTTTGCGCGGCGACAAGGTTGGTATTATCGGCCCGAACGGGGCGGGTAAAACCACGCTTTTGAAAATGCTGACCGGTCAGATCGAACCCGACCACGGCACGATCAAAATCGGCACCAACCTGAATGCCAGCTATTTTGATCAGAAACGCATCGCCCTTGATGACAGCATGACCCTTTGGGATACGCTGTGTGATATCGGCGGCGATCAGGTCATGGTGCGCGGCAATCCGCGCCATGTTGTCAGTTACCTGCGCGATTTCCTGTTTGATGAAAAACAGGCCCGAAGCCCGGTTGGCGCGCTGTCAGGCGGCGAACGTAATCGCCTGCTGCTGGCCAAACAGTTGGCCAAGCCGACCAACCTTCTGATCATGGATGAACCGACCAACGATCTTGATATGGATACGCTTGATCTGTTGCAGGAAATGCTGGCCGATTACGAAGGCACGCTGCTTCTCGTCAGCCATGATCGTGACTTCCTGGATCGGGTTGTCACATCATCCATCGTCATGGAAGGCGACGGCACCGCCACCGAATATCCCGGTGGCTATTCCGATTACATCGCCCAGCGCAAATTATCCGCCGCCCCGGTTCTTGCCGATGAAAAATTCGGCAGCCCGACCGGCAAGGGATCGAAAAAAACCGCACAGCCAACGGCGGACAAGCCCAAGCCGACCGGCAAGATGAGCTATAAGGATCAGCGCGAATACGACATTCTGCCGGAAAAAAATGCCAAGCTCGAAGCCGAAATCGCCGCCCTTGAAGCCGATCTTTCCGATGGCACCCTGTTCACCACCGACCCGGCAGCCTTTCAGAAAAAAGTTGATCGCCTGACGGCCGCACGCGGTCAACTTGAAACCGGTGAAGAACGCTGGCTTGAACTGGAAATGCTGCGCGAAGAACTCGGGCTGTCATAAGCCCCCTGCCTTGACCGTCTGATCACGGTCAAGGCAATCCATCCAAGGCTTTACGGCACAAACTGGATCCGTCACACTTTAGGCAACAATTGAAAACAATTCACTTGTCGGGTGGTCCGATCCATCCGATGAAAGGGTATTGCGATCACCGCGCATACGCCACCAGCGTCAATGCGCCTGCCGAAAGTCCGTAGAATGCCCCTGAAATCCGTCCTGATGGCCCTATCCGTTGCCGTAATCTGGGGCATTAATATGCTGACCGTCAAAGGCGCGGTTGCTGAAATCCCGCCCCTGATGCTGACCGCCATTCGCTTTGCCGCTGTTGCGGTTCTGCTGTTGCCGTTCACCAAAATCCCCCACGGACGCTTTGGAAAACTTGCCATCCTGTCGGTGGTTTTTGGCACCGGCCATTTCGGGGTGCTGTTTTTGGCCCTGTCGATGCTGGATGCCGGGCCGGTGGCGATTATTGTTCTGCTGGGCGTACCGTTTTCATCGATGTTGGCGACCTATTTCTTTAACGACCGCCTTGGCTGGAAACGGCTTACGGGCATGACGCTGGCCTTTGTCGGGGTCACGACCATGTTCTGGGACCCAACCATGACGGATGTGCAGCTGCCGTTATTGCTGGTGGTGTTTGCCGCCTTCATGTGGGCGGTTGCCAATGTGATGATCAAAAAACTTGGTAATATCGATACCTTCCAGCTTAACGGCTGGATGGCCTTGATGGCCGCCCCGCAATTGCTGTTGCTGTCGATGGTCCTTGAACCGGCCGCACTTGACCGCGTCTTTGATGCCAGCTGGGCTGCTTGGGCCAATATCAGCTTTACGGTCGTGATGTCATCGATTGTTGCCTATGGCTTTTGGTATCATTTGCTAAAGACACAGGATGTGAACGCCGTCGTGCCCTGGTCCTTGCTAGCCCCGGTCATCAGCGTCACTGGTTCGTTCCTTATATTTAACGAACCGATCAGCACCCTGAAAATCATTGGCGGCATAACCGTGCTGGCCGGGGTGACCGTTATCATGCTGCGCAAACCGCCCCAGCAACAAGAACAGGGAATGGACTAGGCCACCATGGCATTGCCGGAAAAAGACCTGCAGGACCGCATCATTGATCATCCTTCGCCCAATTGCGGTGATCGGCCCGATGGCAGTCAGATCGATATTCTGGTCCTGCATTATACCGGCATGCAAAGTGGCCGGGCGGCGTTGGATCGTCTGTGCGATCCCGATGCATCGGTTTCAAGCCATTACCTGATTGAAGAAGACGGGCGGATTTTCCGTCTGGTGGCCGAGGATAAGCGCGCTTGGCATGCCGGGCGCGGCCAGTGGCAGGAATGTTCGGACATAAATTCAAATTCCATCGGTATTGAAATCGTCAATCCCGGCCATGAATTTGGCTATCGCCCGTTTCCCGATGTTCAAATCGATGCCGTCATCACGCTATGCCGCGATATTCTGAGCCGTCACGCTATCCCGGCGGATCGCATCATTGGCCATTCCGACATGGCCCCGGATCGCAAAGAAGACCCCGGCGAGCTTTTCCCATGGAACAGCTTGGCGGCAAACGGCATTGGCCTTTGGCCGACCATAACGCGCACGCCCCCTGACATTGACACTGATATTGACACTGCCACAGATGCCCCCTGTGACCCCGCCAAGTTTGATACCATGCTGGATCGATTGGGTTATGCCGCCAATGACCGGCTTAAACGCCGCATCGCGTTCCAGCGCCATTGGCGCCCGGATGATATTTCAGGTGAAATTGATCCGCCGTGCATGGCCATCGCCCGCGCACTTTTGGCCCAAACCGGGCGCTAGACCATATCGGCAATCCACGGCATCCTCATCGGGCAACACCCGCCCGATTATTGAACGATCAAGCCCGCCGGATTGGCAATCGCAACGTCGGACATACCGACATAGCGCGCAAAGCCGACCCGGCTGAAACCAAGATGGCGATGATAGATTTCATCGACCACACCGGTCAAAAGCCCCCGCGACATTTCCCGGTCAAAGTCCTCCATGATCGGCTCCAAACCAACCCGCAGACTAAGATACCGTTCCGATACATTGATTGCGGGCAGCAAAACCTTGGAACTGCTCAGACTGGCTTGATCGGTATTCTCAAACCGCAAATGGGCAAGATCGGTAAACAGCACATCGACATAGGCGCGCTTCAGCATTTCGAAACCCTTGGCATATTCGGCAACTCTGACCGGATGCATGGTTTCATTGGCAAGGATTTCGGGGGGATAAGTCCGACCGATCACCTTAAGCCAGTTGGTATTGTCAAGACTATGCGCCCCCTGATAGCTCTCAAGCTTGGAACTCGTCCGGACAACGGCAACTGTCACCCGACTGGCCAATGACACTGCCGATGTCAAAAGGTCGCCATCCTCGGATGCCATCTGATCATCCAGCAACACACCATCCATCGCCCCGTAATGGACCGAGAAATGGCACCGCGCCAACGGCATTTGCACAAAAGTCACCGAATACCCGGCATCTGACAGGAACTCGGTGGCGATCTCAACCGCTAATCCGCGGGCCACACCGTGATCCTCATAAGCATAAGGCGACCAGTTATCATAACACAAACGCACATCCTTGGCCTGTGCGCGCAAAGGCACCGCACACAGAATCAAAACCGCACTTAATATCCAAGGCGCCGCGCGCATAGCCATTCCCTTATCATCAATTTCATTCATAAAAATGAAGCATATTGGGCAATACTACCCTTAAGGATGGCATGTCAAACCCTTAGACTTCTGCGCTTATATGCGTTTACCGCATAGATATTCACCCTTTGGTATAAGTATTTGTGCTTGCTGCTTTTTCTTGACGCCTTGGACAATCTAACCTAAATCACGCCCACCAGATGGCCGGATGGCCGCTCCTGTTTGCTTGCAAACGGGGGAGGAAAGTCCGGGCTCCATGGAAATACGGTGCCAGTTAACGGCTGGCGGGGGCGACCCTAGGGAAAGTGCCACAGAAAGCAAACCTCCTGATCGCGCTAGCCATCAGGAAAGGGTGAAAGGGTGCGGTAAGAGCGCACCGGTCCTTCAGCAATGCGGGACGCATGGTAAACCCCACCGGGAGCAAAACCTAATAGGAATGGTCGGCCGGATGTTTCGGCATTGTCGGCAGGCGGTTTCCGCGTCACCATTCGGGTTGGTTGCAGGAGGCGTCCGGCGACGGGCGTCCCAGATGAATGGCCATCCAATGCGGCTTGCCGCAGGGACAGAACCCGGCTTACAGGCCATCTGGTCTTATTTTTATACTCGGGATACGACAAAGGCGATGACACAGGGTCATCGCCTTGCAGACGGCGGGCAACATTTTTCCGCCCTACATTACCATCAACAGGGTCGTAGTCATCATTCTCGCGAAGTCGGGAACCTGTGATGCGCCAAACATTCCTGAACAACGACGGCGCTTACAAAAGCACCTGCCCAAAGCAGCAACCCCGCCCCCGATCAGCCCCGCTCGGCAATCGATGCGGCAAAATACTGATCGGTTTCTTCCTGGGTGCCGACCTCGATATTAACCGCGGTCTGGTCCTTGACCATCTTGCCTAGCGTCGGCAACATTTTGCGGTCGATCTGCGCATTCACATCCCAAAGCCTGGACCGCATCAGCGATTTCGCGCAATGCAGGAAAACCTCATCGATCCGAACCTTGATCACCGTAATCGGCGGCTTAGGCGTATCGGCAAACAGATCCATGAATTCCGTGATCGTATGGATTTCGGCTGTCCCGTTAATCCGCAATGTTTCATTCATGCCGGGCACAAAAAACAACATCCCGACCTTGGGATTTTCAAGAACGTTCGAAAGCGTATCCACCCGCTTATTCCCCGGCCGATCCGGCATCAGGATGGTTTTGTCATCCAAAACCTTCACAAAGCCCGGGCCATCCCCGCGCGGGCTAACATCCGCATCCCCGTTCGCATTCGCCGATGAAATCACCGCAAACGGTGCCAATTCAATGAACCGCTTGCAATGCCGGTCAAGGGCGACAAGGCATTTGGCAACGGCAATTTCAATCGGTGGGCCATAAATGGCGCGCAGTTGTTCTTCGGTCTCGATCTTGGTCATGGGGCACCTTTTGCGGGAATCGGATCGCGAAATTGCGTCAGCTGCAAACGCAAGTCAATTGCCGATCACCCGGTAATGACCTGCCCGGTCATTTTCACCGCCGCAAACTCTTCATTCAAACTGGCCAACGCCACATCATGCACCAGTTCGGCGGCAAACACCCGCCCATCGGGCAAGCTCCGATCAAATGTATGGCAGGCATCCCCGACAATCGTAACGTCAAAGCCCAGATTGCCCCCCATACGCGCCGAGGTATTCACACAATGATCGGTCGAAACCCCGCATAAAACAATCCGGTTGATCCCGCTGGCGCGCAAGTCCTCTTCAAGCTTGGTGCCGATAAACGCTGAATTGACATCCTTGCCATAAACCGGTTCTCCATCGCCTGGCACAGCAAAATCAACAAAGCCATGACCGGGATGATTGGGATGCAGGCGCGATCCCTCTGTGGTGCTGTTATGGCGCACATGAATAACCGGCCAGCCGTTTTCGCGCCAATGCGCCAAAAGCTTCGCACTGTTTTCCTCGGCCGCCGGATTGTTGCGATTGCCCCAATAGGCAAGATCGGAAAACCCCTTTTGCCAATCAATCAGGATCAGGGCGGCATTATTGGTCTGCGTCATTTTCGGCATCTCCGGTTCATCTTAATGTTGCCCCTAGATTACCCGATGACTCAATGTCATAAATGACAACAATCCCTCGTTTTACGCCATATTGTTTCCAAGGCCCAACCGATGCCGCACCTGATCGTTTTGATCCTGACACCCCAATCCGAGATGCTTGATATCACCGGCCCCTTGCAAGCCTTTCACGAAGCCCGCAACCAGAAAGACGGCACACCGGCCTATCGCATGGTTCTGGCCTCAAGCCACGGCGGCCCCATCACAACCGATACCGGCATCCCCCTTGATACCGTGCCGATTGCCGGTCTTGATCCCGCGAAAATCCATACCTTGATTGCCGCCGGATCGGATGAAGCGCTTGATGCGCTTAACGACCGCCACCTGATCGGCTGGCTAAAGGCCCACGGCCCTCAAATCCCGCGCATCGGATCGGTGTGCATTGGCGCGTTTATTCTTGGTGCGGCCGGAATGCTGGATGGCCGGACCTGCGTCACCCACTGGCGCTGGTGCCCGCAGTTACAGGATATGTTCCCGCAAAGCCGCGTCGCACCCGATCCGATCTTTGTCCATGATGGCCCGATCTGGACATCGGCCGGGGTGACCACCGGGATCGATATGGCAATTGCGATGATCGAACAGGATTTGGGCCGCGATGCTGCCCTTGCCGTGGCGCGCAGTTTGATTGTCTTTATTCGCCGCCCCGGCGGGCAATCACAATTCAGCCTGCCACTTGAACATCAGGCCAGCGACAGCACCGGCCGCTTTGACGCCCTGCATGGCTGGATGACCAAAAACCTTAAATCCCGCCTGTCGGTCGAAGAGCTCGCCGAACAGGCCCATATGAGCCCGCGCAACTTTTCACGCAATTACAAATCCGCCACCGGTATCAGCCCGGCAAAGGCGGTTGAACTGATGCGCCTCGAAGCCGCACGCCTGGCCCTTGAACAAACCGCAAACCGCATCAACCAAATCGCGATCACCTGCGGTTTTGGCGATGATGAACGCATGCGCCGCTGCTTCATCAAACATCTTGGCGTCGCACCCAGCGATTACCGGGAACGGTTTCGCTCTGGCACCTAGGGTCAGGACCCATTAATTTGTTTGAAATGGTCAATCAGATTTGTGCGGATACGCGAAGCAAAACCGCAGGAAGATATTTATCTTTCAAGGTATTGCGACAAAGTAGCCCGTGCAAATCCGATTGATCCACAGGACAGGTGTTATATTTGCGAACTCCGGCGTCAAATCCCTTGTTCGGGATGCCGACCCGATCAGCGGGATTTTCCTTGGATTTCGCAAATATAACACCTGCCATTCCAATCAAATTAATGAGTCCTGACCCTAGCAGGCGATAAAACAGCCCCAAAGCATACCGATTAAATTTGCGGCCCCGCTTCCGCCCCCGCGTCTGGGGATTTTTTCCCCAGACGCGGTTCTGTTCCGGCCAAAAGCCGATGAATATTGGCACGATGGCGCACAATGACGTAAACCCCGCCGGCAATCACCAGCAAGCGATAGGGTAACGGTTGTTCCAAACTGCAAACCAGCGCAATCGCCGTCACCGCCGCCAGCATCGATCCAAGGGAAACAATCCGAAACACCGCCAACACAAGACCGAAAACCGCCGCCGCCGCCAAGCCCACCGGCCAAGACATCGCAAGCAAAACGCCCAGCCCCGTCGCAGCCGATTTGCCACCTTTAAAGCCCAGCCAAATCGAACGGCCATGCCCCAACAAGACGGCAAGTCCGGCCAGACAAATCGCCCAAGCCCCCCATCTTTGCAGATCATATGCCGAGGGCGGCATGTCGTAAGACAAGCTATAGAACCAGGGATAAAACCAGCGAGCAAAGGCAATAGCCGCCACCCCTTTAAGCACATCGACCAAAAGCACAACCAACGCAGCCCCTTTCCCCAGGGTCCGCAATACATTGGTTGCCCCGGTGGATTTGGAGCCATGCTCTCGAAGATCAATGCCCTTAAGCAGCTTGCCCGCAAGATAGCCGGTGGGCGTCGCCCCGATAAGATAAGCAATCGCCAATCCGGCCACACCCATCATCCAGAAAACCATAAAAGTCACCTCGACACTCAAATATTAGGCGATCTGTGAATTAGGGTCAGGACCGTATCGTTTTATCCGGCACAAATCACGGAAAAGGCGACAAGATTTAAAGGTGACGGGCTTTTCGCTTACAACCAACCCTTGCGCTTGAAATACCAAAGCGGCAGCACCGCCGACAGAACCATCAAGCCAATCGCCAGCGGATACCCAAATTGCCAGTCAAGTTCGGGCATGACGTCAAAGTTCATGCCATAGATGCTGGCAATCAGGGTTGGCGGCAAAAACGCCGCGGCGGCGACCGAGAAAATCTTGATGATATTGTTCTGTTCAAGATTGATCATGCCCAGCGTCGCATCGAGCAGGAAGGTCACTTTATTGGCAATAAAATTGGCATGTTCGGTGATCGAGACAATATCGCGCGAAATGGTTTTAAGCCGCGTTTTGGTATCTTTTTTAAGTCGTGGTTGTGTTGACAGGAAAAGCCCCAGACGATGCAGGTTCAGCAAACTGTCCTTGGCCTTGCCCGAAAGGTTCCCGGCCCGCCCGATCCGGCGCAGCACCGCCCGGTGATCGCCTTCATATTCGGGGTCATCGGGGCTGGAAAAGACGATATTTGAAAGCCCCTCAAGATCGGCGGTGGATTGCTCCATGATATCAGCAAGACGATCCACAATCTGTTCTAACAGACCAAACAACACCGTTTCCGCACTTGATGCCAATGCGGCCGTCCGGTTAACCCGGCGGATAAAGGTCTTGAACGGGATCGGGTCGGCATAACGCAGTGTGATCAGGGTCTTTTTGACCAGAATAAACGTGATTGCGGTCGTTTCCGGCTCGTCGGTATTGGCCTTGTTTAAGACCGACACCGTCATGAAAAGCACACCGTCTTCGTCATACAACCGCGATGAAAGCTCGATCTCCTGCATTTCTTCACGCGTCGGCACCTCGATGGCAAACCGTTTTTCAATCTCGTGAATTTCATCGGATGACGGGTTTAGCAAATCAACCCAGACCGGCGTGCGATCTGATTTGGGTGTTTTGGCCGGGCGCGGCTCCGCCGGGGCGGCATCGCCCGTTGCACGATCAACAGCAACGCCATCATCTTCAGCCGCGACAACCACAGCCACAGAACCACCGCCAGCACTTTCGTCACTATTTCCGGCGACATTTCCATCGGGATTATCATCGGGATTATCATCAACAGGGGGCCGGGCCGGGGCAAAGAATTCGTTGCTGTCCATCATCACTCTCCATCCGCGCCTATTTGCAGCATTACGCCAGATACCGGTCTATTTTGTGCTTATGCGTCCCCTGTCATAGGCCTGGCAGGCATGATTTGTCACGCAATCTGCCATGACAAAACGGTTAAATGCGCCAAATCGCGTCACCGCAATCCTGTTATTATCCCTATTGGAACGGCAAAACCGTCTGAAAGGCGAACGGATCAATATCGGGGGCCTCGCCGCGCTTTTCATCAAATTGCGCCTTGGCATAGCCAAGGAATTCATCCTTGGCGATCATTTTATCGGCATTGCCATCCACCGTACCAAACAACAATTCAAGACGGCGGCTTTCGGTGCGCAACCGTTGCCGATTGGCGTCCGCCGCCCCCGGCAGGGCTTCAACCGCGGCAAATTCGCGCACCACCAAAACACTGTCACCATTGATGTCACGACGGCGGAACATCCAACTGGCATAGGCCGCGGCCTCATCGGCACTGATCCGCGCATCATGATCCATGTCGATCGGATGATATTGTTGCCGATAAATCGTCACCTGTTCGGGAATACCGGTTGCAGCCGTCGCAGCCGCATTCTGATTGGCAATTGCCTTGGCAATCGCGGCTTCCAGTCCGGGGATCGACCCGGCACCATTTACACCGCCAACACCACCAGCACCTGCACCGCCAAAACCGCCTGCATCACCATCGCCGCCCAGACCATTAAGCCCGCCAAGCGCCCCCAATCCACCAAGGCCAAATTGCCCCATCAATTGTGGGTTGCTTTGCAATTGCTTCATGATCAACGGCAACAGCTGGCGCATTTCCGGCGATGTGACTTCCGGCGAAATCGTCGCCCCGCCCTTGTCAAGTTTAAGGCCTTGCCCATATGCAGAACCGCCCATTGCGGCAAAAACCATCAAACAGACGCAACGCATTAACAATATGGCAGCTTTTTTCCGCAACACTCGCTTCCTTCGCCCCTCTTAAGGCCGCCCCGCTTTAGGATCAGGACATTATTGTAACACATCTCGACCACACCGGCCCTGATCAGGTCGGATAAGCCCGCGCCATCAAAACCGATAAACGATCAAATGCCAATCCCCGCAAATCGGATCACCGGTATGTCGCATCGAAATCAAATCCTGCAATCCATGAAATCCCAAACAGACCAAAAAAATGGTTCAGGCGGGTTTGAATGGGGCGCGCATGGGTGCGGCATGGGTTTGAATGGGCAAGACCCTAAAACCATACAAAAAAACGATATTTCGCCCCCATTTCCCACCCCATCCAATCGCCCGCAAAGCGGCAGGAAACTGCATTACGACTCTATATAATCCCATCAATTCCCATTGACCCCCATCAAATCCCATGATACCCCATAACTAGGCACATTTACGGTGTCATGCGGGGCATATCCAATTCGACGCGGCAATTGATCAATATCGCGCTGTCGATTTGGAATTTTTGATCAGGGGAATAGCGAAGTGCTGTTCACAGGAACGCACATTCACAAGCTGGACCGAAAAGGGCGCGTCTCCGTGCCTAAACGGTTCCGTGCGACCCTTGATCATGAAACCTTTGCCGGCATCTATCTGTACCAATCCCACAAAGAAAACGCGCTTGAAGGCTGTGGCGAAAGCCACATGGAACGCATTGCCGCGTCATTGGACGATCTGGCGATGTTCTCGGACGAGGCAGATGACCTTGCCGATACCATTCTTGGCGCGTCGCATATGCTGCCGTTTGACGGCGAAGGCCGCATCATCTTGCCGCCGGAACTGATTGAATTCGCTGGCATTGACGATCAGGTCGCCTTTGTTGGCCGTGGCCGCACGTTCCGCATCTGGAACCCGGATGTCTTCAAACCCCTGCAAGACGCCAGCCGGACCCGCACGCTTAATCGCGGCTCGACCCTCAAACTCAAACCCCTGTCCGACACGCCTGCAAGCAGCCGCCCCGCTGCCGCAACAGGCACCGCCGGACCGGATGACGAGGGGGCAACAGGATGACCGACACCGACATCCGTTTCGCCACAGACAACAGCCCGCATAAACCGGTGCTGTTGCGCGAAGTTCTCGAAGCCCTGTCCCCAAAAGCAGGCGAGATCATGGTTGACGGAACATTTGGCGCGGGCGGTTATTCCCGTGCCATTCTCGATCATGCGCCCTGCGAACTTTATGCGATTGACCGCGATCCGACCGCCGTTGCCACCGGCAAAGCCATGGAAGCCGATTACGACAATCGTTTCCACATGGTCGAAGGATGCTTTGGCAACATGGGGTCGCTGATCCCGGCGGCTGGCGTGCAACAGGTTGACGGCATCGTTCTTGATATCGGCGTGTCATCCATGCAGCTTGATCAGGCGGATCGCGGCTTTTCCTTCCGCGCCGACGGCCCGCTTGACATGCGCATGTCGATGTCGGGCCCATCGGCGGCTGATTTCATCAATACCGCCGACGAAGAAGACATCGCCAATGTCATCTATCGCTATGGCGAAGAACGCGCATCGCGCAAGGTCGCGCATAAAATCATCGAAATGCGCGCTGAAACCCCGTTTGAAACCACCCTGCAGCTCGCCCGTGCGGTGCGCGCCGTCGTCCGCAAATCCAAGGATGGCATTGATCCGGCGACCCGCACCTTTCAGGGGCTGCGCATTTACGTCAATGACGAACTCGGCGAACTTGAACGCGCCATGCAGGCTGCTGAACGCCTTTTAAAGCCGGGCGGACGTCTGGTGGTTGTGACCTTCCACTCGCTTGAAGATCGCAGTGTCAAAACCTTCATGAAGGAACGCTCCGGCGATCCATCGAAAATGTCGCGCCGCCTGCCGGGTGAGCCCGAAATCACCATTCCGACCTTCACCATCCTGACCCGCAAGGCCGTGACCGCGCAAAAAGACGAATTGCGCGCCAATCCGCGGGCGCGTTCGGCCAAACTGCGGGCCGTTGCCCGCAATGAACAGCCTGCAACACCGCAAGGGGCCCAAAAATGACCCGTGCGATGACCTTTATCGGGCTGTTTTTGACCATCGTTATCGGGGCAGGCACCTATTGGGTTTCCCACGAAGTCGAACGCCTTGAAAAACAATATGCTGCCATTCAGTCGGAAATCCTGACCGAACAGGAAAGCATCCATGTTCTGGACGCGGAATGGAGCTACCTGAACAATCCACAGCGGATTGAAACACTGGCAAAAACCTATCTGAAACTTGATCAGATCGCCACGATTCAGATGGCCAGCATCGACGACCTGTCCGAAGATGCCGACCTGCATCAGTATCGTCTGGATAAATTCGGTGAAGCCGTCGCCTTTCTGCCCGTGCCGCGCCCCCGTCCGGGTGACTTGGCCGCCGACGAAGCCGCCGAAGCCATGATCATTAATTCGCCGTCCCTTTCCAGCCTTTCACAGGGGGACGGGCAATGAGCATTTACCGTTTCTCATACTGGCTGCGCGGTGACCGCCCGGAACTAAGCCCGGATCAGCGCGAACGCCATGCGATTGAAACCGCACGCAACCGCATCATCATTACCGGTGCGATGTTTGCCGTTGGCTTTATCTGGATCACGGCCGGTCTGGTCGATGCCACTGTACTGCGCCAAGGCAATGAACCTGAAATGGCATCGGGGTCTGACACCCGCGAACTTAAAACCGAACGCGCCAATATTGTCGATCGCAATGGTCTGTTGCTGGCAACCGATCTTCCGACCAATTCGCTTTATGCCGATGCGCGCGTGATCAAGGATCCGGTCGGTTCAGCTGATCTGTTGCTAACCGCCCTGCCCGATCTGGATCGCGATACCCTGATCCGCCATCTCAGCTCGCAAAAGGCATTTGTCTGGCTGCGCCGCAACCTGACCCCGGAAAAACAATATGCGGTTAACTCGCTTGGCATTCCCGGCCTGAATTTCCAGCGCGAAGAACGCCGCGTCTATCCGCATGGCCGTCTGTTTGCCCATGTGCTTGGCTTTACCGATATCGACAATAACGGCATTGCCGGCGTCGAACGCAAATTCGACAATGAATTGCGCATCAATAACGGCCCGCTTCAGTTATCGGTCGATACCCGTGTGCAATACGCGCTTGAAGAAGAAGTCGAAAGCGCGATGAAGACCTATGACGCAATCGGTGCGGCGGGCATGGTCATGGATATCTACACCGGCGAAGTGCTGGCCATGATGTCGCTGCCCGATTTTGATCCGCACCGCCCCGGTCAGGCCCCGTCCGATGCGCGCTTTAACCGTGCGACGCTTGGCGTTTATGAAATGGGCTCGGTGTTTAAACTGTTTAACACCGCGATTGCGCTTGAAACCGGCATCGCCCACCTCGACAGCATGTTTGATGCGTCCCAGCCGATCCGGGTTGGCCGTTTCGCGATCAATGACTATCGCGGTGAAAACCGCTGGCTGTCGGTGGCTGAAATCATCAAATACAGCTCGAATATCGGCTCGGCCCGGATGGCGCTAACCTTCGGGACCGATGTTCAGCAAAAATTCCTTAAGAAATTCGGACTTCTCGATACACCAAAAATCGAGCTCCCCGAAGTTGGTTCCCCGCTTGTGCCCAAACCATGGCGCGAAGTGAACACCATGACCATTTCGTTTGGCCATGGCATTGCCGTGACACCGCTTCAGGTCGTCAGCGGCATTTCCGCTCTGGCAAACGGCGGCATTTTGCGTCCATCAACGATCCTGAAACAGGACGGCGCACCAGCAGGTGAACGGATTATTTCCCGACAAACATCGGACAAGATCAGGCGCTTGATGCGTCTTGTCGTAACCGATGGGTCGGGCAAGAAGGCCGAAGTACCGGGCTACTATCTTGGTGGCAAAACCGGCACTTCGGAAAAACTCGTGAACGGGCGCTACGTAAAGAACGCCCGCATGTCTACCTTTGTCGCCGCCTTCCCGATGCAGGACCCGAAATATGTGGTTCTGGTGACGTTGGACGAGCCCAAAGGAACAAAAGAAACGTATGGATTTGCCACGGCTGGTTGGGTGTCCGCCCCGGCTGTTGGCAAGGTTGTGACACGTATTGCGCCCATTTTGGGAATTGAACCGGCGAATGCGAAGGCGCCGGAGATAGAGCAAGCGCTGCAGATCGAACTTCGCAAGGGGGAGCGCAAGCTTGCGTCTTTCTGAACTCATGGCAGGTGATCAAGCGGCACTTAAACATGCCGACGGACAGGACCCGAATATTACGGGCCTGACAGCAGACTCACGTACTGTGAAGGACGGCTATCTGTTTGCCGCCCTTTCCGGTGCGAAAACCGACGGATCAAAATACATCGAAGACGCGATCCGTCTGGGTGCCGCCGCTATCCTTGCGAAGGATGGCACGCCCAAACCAATCGCTGCAACGGTTCCCCTGATTCCGGTGGAAAACCCGCGCCTGCGTTACGCACAGCTTGCCGCCCGTTTTTATGGGCAGCAACCGGCCAATATCGCGGCCATTACCGGGACAAACGGCAAAACCTCCACCGCCGTTTTCACCGAACAACTTTGGACCCTGCTTGGCAATACATCAGGATCCATCGGAACGCTGGGCATTCGTGCCGCCGGGACCAAAATCCCCGGCGCGCTGACAACCCCTGATCCGGTTGCCCTGCATCAAAGCCTGAATGAAATGGTTGAAATCGGCGTCACCCATGTCGCGATGGAGGCAAGCTCGCACGGGCTGGACCAATATCGTCTCGACGGGGTCAAGGTTTCCGTCGCGGCGTTCACCAACCTCACGCGCGATCACCTTGATTACCACGGCAATTTCGAAAAATACTTTGCCGCCAAGGCCCGCCTGTTTTCCGATCTTTTGGTTGAAAACGGCACCGCTGTTTTGAATGCCGATGTGCCGCAGTTCAAAGTCCTGCGCTCCATGTGTCAGGGGCGCGGTGTTACGGTTATGTCCTATGGCCATGATGCCGATGACATCAAACTGATCGATGCCAAACCAACCGCGACCGGCACCAAGCTTAAACTCGCCATCGACAAGGGCGAATATGGTGTTCACCTGCCGCTTATGGGCGAATTTCAGGTGATGAACGCACTGGCCGCCCTTGGCATTGTCATCGCATCGGGTGCCGATATTGATGATGCGGTTGCCGCGCTTGAAAAACTTGAAGGTGTGCGCGGCCGTATGGAACTGGTTGGCTCAACCAGCTTTGGCAGCCCGGTCTTTGTCGATTATGCCCATACCCCCGATGCGCTTGAAACCGTGATCAAGGCCGTCCGTCCGCATTGCAAAGGCCGCATCATTTGCGTCTTTGGCGCGGGTGGCGACCGTGACACCGGCAAACGCCCGGAAATGGGTCGCATCGTGCATCAAAATGCCGATATTGCCATCATCACCGATGACAATCCGCGCAGCGAAGACCCGGCAACAATCCGTGCCGCGATCAAAAAGGCCTGCGACGGGGCGGTTGAAATCGGGGATCGTGCCGAGGCAATCAAACGCGGCATCGGCATCCTGCAACGTAACGATATTCTTATTATTGCCGGAAAAGGCCACGAAAGAGGCCAAATTATCGGCGATACGGTTCTGCCATTTGATGATGCCGCGATTGCACGCAACATCCTTTTGGGCGGCAACTGATTAAACATAAACCAATCACGGCACCAAAGACCGTGATGGATGCGGATACGAAAGAAAGCAACGCAATGACCAAGGCTGTTTTATGGACGGCAAAAGACGCCGAAAAAGCCACCGGCGGCAAGGCTACCGGTAATTGGCAGGCGTCGGGCGTGTCGATTGACAGCCGCAAGGCCACCAAAGGCGATCTGTTCATCGCGCTTAAGGGCCCGAATTTCGATGGTCATAAATTCGCCCAGACCGCACTTGAGTCTGGCTGTGCCGCCGCAATGGTGTCCGATCCGAAATCGCTGAGCGATGGCGCGCCGTCCTTGGTCGTGGAAGATACGCTTGATGCCATGGTCCGTCTTGGCCTTGCCGGGCGCGAACGCAGCAATGCCAAAATCATCGCGATCACCGGCAGTGTTGGCAAAACCGGCACCAAGGAAGCGTTGAAATACGTTCTGAACGAACAGGGCGAAACCCACGCCAGCCCGGCAAGCTTCAACAATCACTGGGGTGTGCCCATGAGCCTCGCCACCTTGGCGCCCAGCGCGCAATACGGTGTGTTCGAGATCGGCATGAACCATCCCGGTGAAATCAGTCCGCTGGTCAAAATGGTCCGCCCGTCGGTTGCGCTGATTACCAATGTGGTCGGTGCCCATACCGAATTTTTCAAAGACGAAGCCGAAATCGCCACCGCCAAATCCGAAATTTTCGATGGCGTTGATCCCGATGGCACTGTGATCTTAAACCGCGACAACCTGCATTACTTTGCATTGGCGCGCCGTGCCAAGGAACTCGGCATTAAAAACATCAAATGCTTTGGCACCGATGCCATGGCTGATTACCGTTTATTCGAAGCCAATATTGTCGCCAATGGCTCTGCGGTGCGCGCTCGTGTCGGGGGTCGTGATATTGAATATTTCATCGGCTGTCCGGGTGAACATTGGGTGCTGAATTCGCTGGCGGTTCTGGCCTGTGTTGATGCGATCGGTGGTGATGTGCTCCGCGCAGCACAGGATCTGGCCGATTTCACCCCGCCTGCCGGACGCGGTGAAACCCACATTCTTCCGGTTCCGTCGGGCGATGGCACCTACACCCTGATCGATGATGCCTATAACGCCAATCCGACCTCGATGATGGCGGGCCTTAGTGTCTTATCGCAAAGCAAACCCGATGGGGCGGGTCGCAAGATCGCGGTTCTGGGCGATATGCGCGAACTCGGCGATGACGCGGTCAAACTGCACGCCGATCTGCATCACCCGTTAACCGCCCTGGGCATTGAACGGGTTTACACCGTCGGGCCATTGATGGCCGCGTTAAAAGATACCCTGCCCGGCGACCTCCATGCCGGTCATTTCGAGACCGCCGAAGACGCGATTGCCCCGATTTCATCGGCAATACAGGCCGGTGACGTGGTTTTAATCAAAGGATCGCTCGGCATTTACGTTTCTAAAATTGTCTTGGCCTTAAAATCATCGGGTGATGTCGCATCCGCACCCGCGACATCAAAAAATTAAGACCCGGAAGGAACCCTTGGGGCGATGCTCTATAATCTGCTTTATCCGCTGGCCGATCAGTTTCCAATTTTTAATCTGTTTCGTTACATCACGTTTCGGACCGGCGGGGCGATTATAACATCGCTTATTCTGGCCTTTGTGCTCGGCCCATCGCTGATCAACTGGCTGCGCTCAAAACAAAGCGAAGGCCAGCCAATCCGCGAAGACGGCCCCGAAAGCCACCTTTTGACCAAAAAAGGCACGCCAACCATGGGCGGCCTTTTGTTGTTATTATCAACCTCCATCGCAACGCTTTTATGGGCCGATTTGTCCAATGCCTATGTCTGGGCGGTTTTGCTGGTCACCATCGGTTATGGCTTTTTGGGTTTCCTCGATGACTTCCTGAAAGTATCCAAGAAAAACACCAAGGGCCTGCCGGGCAAGATCAAACTGCTGGGTCAGTTTTCAATCGCCGCCGCCGCCGCATGGTGGATTTCAACCAATACCGCCGATCCGCTGGCAACAACGCTGGCCTTTCCGTTCTTTAAAAACTACCTGCTGGATCTTGGCTGGTTCTTTATTCCGTTTGCGATGTTTGTCATGGTCGGTGCGTCCAATTCGGTCAATTTGACCGACGGGCTGGATGGCTTGGCCATCGTGCCGGTGATGATTGCCGCCGCAAGCTTTGCGCTGATTGCCTATCTGATCGGTAACATCCAGTTTGCCGAATATCTGCAAGTCCACTATGTCGCCGGATCGGGTGAATTGACCATCTTCCTTGGCGCGCTGGTCGGGGCGGGTCTGGGCTTCCTGTGGTACAACGCCCCGCCTGCCATGGTGTTTATGGGCGATACCGGGTCGCTTGCCTTGGGCGGTGCGCTGGGGGCTGTTTCGGTCGTTACCAAACATGAATTGGTTCTGGCGATTATCGGCGGGCTGTTTGTTTTGGAAACCCTGTCGGTGATCATTCAGGTTGCATCCTTTAAAATGACCGGCAAGCGGGTTTTTCGCATGGCGCCGCTGCATCACCATTACGAAAAAAAGGGCTGGCAAGAAGCCACCATTGTTATCCGGTTCTGGATCATTGCAGTCATTCTGGCCCTTGTCGGGCTGGCAACTCTTAAACTTCGTTAAGGACATCGGGCATTGATCGACCTGTCTCATTTGCGCGGTAAAACCATTGCGGTTCTCGGTCTGGGGAAATCCGGACTGGCCAGTGTAAAGGCCCTGATCAATGCCGGTGCGATTGTCTGGGCCTGGGATGATAATCCCGATGGCCGCGGCCTGCTTGAACCGCTTGGCCTTGCCCCGATCAATCTGGCGCAATGTGACTGGTCCGAACCCGATATGCTGGTTATAAGCCCCGGCATCCCGTCCACCTTTCCAACCCCGCATCCCGCGGCTGAAAAGGCCCGGCGTGCTGGCACACCGATCATTTGCGATGTTGAATTGCTCTGTACGGCCTTGCCCGATGTGCCAAGCCTTGCCATCACCGGCACCAATGGCAAATCAACCACCACGGCCCTGACTGCCCATATCCTTGACCGTGCGGGCATCAAAACCCAGGCGGGCGGCAATCTGGGCTATCCGGCATTGGGGTTTGATCCGGCCACGGTCGATGATTGCCTTGTTCTGGAACTGTCGTCTTATCAGTTGGAATTGCTGCGCGATGCCAGTTTTGATGCCTCGGCCCTTTTAAACATCACGCCCGATCATCTGGATCGTCACGGCGGCATGGATGGTTATATCGGCGCCAAACGCCTGATCTTTGCGCGCAACAAGGGCCCGAAATGGGCGATCATATCGGTTGATGATGATATCTGTGCCCGCATGGCCGAAGAACTGGCGCGCGAAGGCGGTCGCCGCGTGATCGAAGTTTCGGTCCATAAACCGGCCCCGCACGGTATCTATGTTGATAATGGCTGGTTGATTGATGATCTTTCCGGCGCGCAAACCCGCATCATGGATTTAGTCACCGTTTCTCATATGCCCGGCATTCATAACTGGCAAAACATCGCCTTTGCCTATGCCCTGTGCCGCGCACGCGGTGTTGATGCCACCCGCATCATCGACGGTATCATGACGTTCCCCGGCCTTGCCCATCGTCAGGAACGCCTTGGCGATGTTAATGGCGTCACCTTCGTCAATGACAGCAAAGCCACCAATGCCGAGGCCACGGCCAAGGCCCTGTCGGCCTATCGCGATATTTACTGGATTTTGGGCGGCAAACCCAAAGAAGGCGGGATTGCCGGGCTGGACGTCTTTTATCCGCAAATCAAAAAGGCCTATCTGATCGGCGCAGCGGCCGATGCCTTTGCCGATAGCCTTGGTGATGACCTGCCCTGGCAGAAATGCGAAACCCTTGATCTTGCGACCAAGGCCGCCTTTGCCGATGCCAAATCCGCCGGGCTTGATAACCCGGTTATCTTGCTATCACCGGCCTGCGCGTCATTTGATCAGTTTAAAAGTTTCGAAGCCCGCGGCGATGCCTTCCGCGATCTTTACACCCAGCTTGCAAAAGCCGCGCAGGAACCCGCATGAAGCCCCTGTTTGGCAAAAACAATAACGGCGACAACATCGCCTTTTCCCGCGCCGATACATCGGTGCTGGGTATCTGGTGGTGGACGATTGATCGCTGGATGCTGGCCGCTGTCATCTTGTTGATGGCCATCGGTGCGCTTTTGGTCATGTCGGCAAGCCCGCCGGTCGCGGACCGCATCAATGTCGATAGCTTCCATTTCGTCCGGCGTCAGTTTGTCTTTCTGGGTTTGGCGACCCTCTGCGCCTTTGGCATATCCTTGCTGCCGATCAAATGGGTGCGGCGCTTGGCCTCTGTCATGTTCCTTGGCGTGATCGGTCTTTTGATCATCACGCCGGTTGTCGGATCGGAAATCAAGGGCGCGGTGCGCTGGATTCACTTGGCCGGGCTAACCATCCAACCATCCGAATTCCTCAAACCATCCTTTGCCGTCGTCGTCGCATGGATGTTTTCCGAAGGCCGGCTGAACCCGAATTTCCCCGGCTATATCGTTTCCTGCCTGTTGCTGGCGACCTGTATCATCCTGTTGATGATCCAGCCGGACTTTGGCCAGACCGTGGTGATTACCGCCATCTGGTCCACCCAGATTTTCCTGGCCGGCCTGCCAATGGTTTTGGTGTTTGGCCTTGGCATGGGGGTGGTCGGCTTGGCGGTTGGTGCCTATCTGATCCTGCCGCATGTGCAATCACGTGTGGATCGCTTCCTTGATCCGGCCTCGGGCGATAACTATCAGATCGACCGCTCGATGGAGGCCTTTATGAATGGCGGCCTGATGGGCAAAGGCCCCGGCGAAGGATCGGTCAAAAACTTCCTGCCCGATGCCCATTCCGATTTTATCTTTGCCGTCGCGGGCGAAGAATTCGGCCTGCTGTTCTGTGTGCTGGTCGTCGGGGTGTTTTGCTTTGTCATCATGCGCGGCCTGTCGCGTTTGATGGGTGAACGCAATCTGTTTGTCGTTTTGGCCGTTACCGGCATTCTGGTGCAATTTGGTTTGCAAGCGGTGATCAATATGGCCTCCACCCTGCAACTGGTCCCGCCAAAGGGCATGACCCTGCCATTCATTTCTTACGGCGGTTCGGCCACCATCGGCATCGCGATTGGCATGGGCTTTGTATTGGCGTTAACCCGAAAACGTCCGGGCGAATAGAACGGCGCTCAAGCGCCACGAACATCGCGGATTCTGACCGCCCCTTAAGGCATTGATTAAGGTCAGGACCTATTGCTGTTCACATGTGATGATTTCAGCTATAATTGCCTCATCCAAAGTTAACCTTAAGGTGTTCTGGAATGACAACTAAAGAGCAACTTTTTGACCGGCAACGTCACGTAGCCAACGCCGTGGCAAGTCAGAGTCTGGAAGGGCTGAAAGTTGACCCCACCACCCTCGCTGATTTGCAGCGCTATTCTGCTGGTTTACTAGATATTGAAAACGTACTGGCTCGCCTGAAAGATCGTATTGCGAGTGGAAAAGTATAGCTCAAACGACGATTATCTGGACGCTAAAACGGGCGTAATGAAGAACAAGCTCGGCTTTGACAATCAAGCCGATCTTGAGGCATTTGAAGGGGGTCTTGTTGCAGTTCGCACATCGCAACTTGCAGAAATTCCTCTGGAAAATCGGGATAAAACCTTCGACCTTCCTCATATGCAACGCATACACAAACACTTGTTTGGCGATATATACGAATGGGCTGGTGATCTGCGCACAATAGATATATCCAAAGGTACCACGCGCTTTGCCAACTGGACGTTTATTGAAAGAGAAGCAGAAAAACTCTCTATACAACTGGCCAGTGAGAACTTCCTTCAAGGTCTGGACCGAAAAGAGTTTGCCGAACGGGCAGGATATTATCTGGGAGAATGGAATGTCCTTCACCCCTTTCGCGAGGGAAATGGTCGGACATTACGTGAATTCATCGGGCAACTCGCCTATCAGGCCGGTTATTTCATTAACTGGACGAAAACCAACCAGGAACAGATGATAAGAGCTTCAATCGAGGCGTATCATGGTCAAAGCGAACTGATGGGGCAGATTATACTGGATAATCTGCAAAATTCGCTCTCTGAAATTCCTTAAAACCACTCGATAACACAACACACACCATCGCACAGGCACACGCACAGATTTATCGCGACCTTAATGTTTCAAGGCGCTTGCGTAACCGCCTCGCCCATCACGAACCGATATTTGCGCGAAATCTCGATAATGATCAGGACCGTGCCCGTCGCCTCATATCGTGACGACGCCCGCGAACCGCCACTTGGCTTGACACCTTTGAAACAGTAACATCCACCTTACGCATAAGGCCCTGATACCCGCATAATTGCGCAACGCCCCAAACACCAAGGCCCCACCATGATCGACATCCAGCACGCCGCCCCCCGCCACCGCACCGGGTGGGAATGCCTTTGGCGCCAAAACATCATCCAGTTTGGAGCCCCCGATATGCCCGATGATGTGATTGATGGCCTGTGGCAGCGCATTCTTGACCCGGATCACCCGATGCAGGCTTGGCTGGCACTTGATCCCGCCCAACCCGACAGCAAAATCGACGACGATCAAACCGTCATCGGACTGGCCCATCTCATCATCCACCCGCACACATTTACGCTGCGCAATGTCGCCTATCTCGAAGATTTCTGGGTATCACCCGATCAACGCGGCCGGGGCATCGGCGGCCTGATGATGGACGCCCTGCAAACCCAAGCCAAACAAAACGACTGGGCCCGCCTTTACTGGCTCACCGGCACCGACAACCACGGCGCCCAACGCCTTTATGACCGGCTGGCTAAACGGGATAATTCGGTTTTATACAAGATTGATACGATCTAGCCCCCGGCCCCAGAACCATAAATCGACCCGGCGCGGAAATGACGCCGAAAGAACCATCTTCACCCCAAAAATACCGTCACTCCCGCGAATGCGGGAGTCCATCGCGGCAAAAGGGGACTGTCCCCTTTTAGTCCTTTCGCGCAACCAAACACCCACAAAACCACCGTCACCCCCGCGAAGGTGGGCGTCCATCGTGCCAAAGCCCTAAAAAAACGACCCCGTTCGGCGTTACGCGATACAGTGTTCGAAACTGTTCGCCCCAAACACCAAGGCCCTACCATGATCGACATCCAGCACGCCGCCCCTTTGATTTCCTCAAGAGGACAAATAAACAAATCTGTCCCCTTTTACTCTTTAGAGTCACATTACACTGACAGTGTCTGATCATCCTCTTGAGAGGGGGCGTTTATTGTGGCGGAATTGCAATTATAATGTTTCAGATTATCCAGAAACTTATATAGGCCATCGATCTCTTCTAAAAGCTGATCTCTATTTCCGATAGGAACTACTCCTGCTTCTGACCATCTATCACCTTTTTTTTCGCCGAAGAAAATATTGTCGACGGCAAAATGCAATGTTAGGTTCTCTCGGTTTTCGATGCTCACCAATTCTATATAATCTTTCCACTTCTCCTTTCGGCCTTTTTTCATCAGCCAGTTTATTAGTTTAGTTTTATTGATTTCAGTTCCGTATAAATCTAAAAAAACACTGATAATTTTATCACAAATAAAATCAGGAAGTGCCTTTCGCGCCTCAATCATAAAGGCATATAAATCTTTTTGCTTCTCTTCATCCTGTTCCATTGCAAAGTCACTCATGGTCTTAATTTTTCTCCAGGTATGATTTGGTATCAATTTCTTTAAAATAAGGTGATATTCTTGAAAAGAGGTCGCAATATTTTCAGGAAGATCATTTCTAAGGCAATTACTCACCCAGTCAAAAATTGATTTTTTATTTTTCCAAATTTCTCTTCTAAAATAAGGTAAGTGATAGTAGGGAATGTTTACGTAACTAGGAAATTTAATAGATTTATCGTTGATTATAGATCCATTTCCCTGCAAATAATCAAAATTTTCAGTGAAATTAAATCCAATTATGCTTTTTGATTCTTCACAAGGTCGATATCTTTTTTTTTTGAAAGATAAATTACGGCAATCCGATTACTTACTTCATCAATTTTTATATTAAAGTGTTGCATAACAATCTCAATATACCTTGAGATTTGATTTTTTTGATCCTTTGCTCGTAATTTGTTTTCGATAATAAGAAAATATGAATTATCGTGAATAAGCAGATCAATATTTTGCCATTCACAAAGCACATTTGCATTCGATATATCTATGTTGTTCTTAATATTAAGGTGTTGTATTAGGTTCAAAAACTCACGTAGAAAAGTTTCGTTTTGATAGTGATCGCCTAACGGGTTAATCATTGAATAAATGAAGCGAGAATGAAGGCGAACTTCATCGTTTAATCGAAGAACAGAATTCAACAAGCTGTAATCATTGATGCCCATTGATTTGTCTTTTTCACGCTGTTCTTTAAACGCCAATAAAGATGCCTCAACTTTATGATATTTTGGGAGAAGCATATTTCTCATCACGCCCTGTTTTCAATTTTCACGATGAGTGTAGCCTTAAAAATATACCGCAATAAAAATAGTATAATAGACCGCCTCAAATTGTTTAAGGGGTGAAAAGAACTTAATCAGACTGCAACGACATACACTGACCTGAGACCCGTTTTCTATCCGATTGGAACGTTCACAAAAAAGGGGACAGATTTATTTCTTAAGTCCGTTCTCAATATCCGAACAATCCCGCAAAAACTTCTGCATTAAAACGACAAAATCCGCCCCTATAACCGGCCCGCTTGAAGGGATGTTAACCTTTCTCGGGTTCTGATAAGGGCAAACCGTCGTTGTATATGTGGATCTGATGACCGACAGCCAGAATATTGAAAATTCCCCGGCCACATCCCCGGCCAATGCGCCCGCTATTTCCCCTGCCATTTCCCCGGCGGCGGATGTGGCGGAACATCCCCTGGCCGGGCAGGTCATCACCCTGACATCGGGCGGGACCGGCGGGCATATGTTCCCCGCCGTTGCACTGGCACGCGCGCTTGTGCGTCGCGGCGCCAAGGTGCTGTTTTTCACCGATGCCCGTGCGGCACGCTATACCGACGATGTTGACGGGGTTGAAACCATCATCCTGCCGGCTGGCGGCATTGCGGGCAAGGGCATCAAGGGCCGGATCATCGGCGCGCTGCGCCTTGGCCTTGGCACGATGAAAGCCCGGTCGCTTTTGAAAAAGGCCAAACCGGCGGTCGTCATCGGATTTGGCGGCTATGCCTCGATCCCGGCCACCCTCTCGGCCAAATGGCTTGGCATTCCCTTTGCCATTCACGAACAAAACGCCGTTCTGGGGCGGGCCAACCGGATGGTCGCCGGGGCGGCCAAACGCATTGCAACCTCGTTCCCGACGGTAACAATGATTGCCGCCGATGACGAAGCCAAAGTCATCTGGACCGGTAACCCGATCCGCCACGAAGTCGCCGCCCTTGCCAATACCGATTACGACGTCCCGACAACGGATGGCCCGGTGCGCCTGCTGATTACCGGCGGATCACAGGGCGCGCGCGTTCTGTCTGAAATTCTGCCTGCGGCCTTGGTCGCCCTGCCGCGTGATTTGCGCAATCGTCTTGTCGTCACCCAACAGGCGCGTGCCGAAGACCTTGACGCTGTGCGCAAAACCTATGACGGGTCGGGCATTGATGTGACGCTGGCATCCTTTATCGATGATATCCCGGATCGTCTGCGCGATTGCCATCTGGTGATTGCCCGATCCGGTGCCTCCACCGTGGCCGAGCTAACTGCCGCCGGGCGGCCATCGATTCTGGTCCCCCTGCCCCACGCGATTGATGATCATCAACGCTTTAACGCCCAACAGGTCGAAGATGCCGGTGGCGCATGGTTGTTGCCGCAAGATCGGTTTACGGTCGATGTGCTCAGCGAACGCCTGACCAAACTTTTGCAAAATCCATCTGCCCTGACCCGGGCGGCAAAGGCCGCCAAAAGCACCGGTCGCCCCAATGCCGCCGAACGGCTGGCCGATATGGTGCTTGATCTACTGGGTCTTAACCCGGCAGGCACCCCCGACCTTGAAAACATAAATATAAAAGACGCCCAGAAAACCCGAGGAGACACTCTATGAACACCCTGCCGCTAAACATCGGCACCATCCATTTTGTCGGTATTGGTGGCATCGGCATGTCCGGTATTGCCGAAATTCTCCATAACCTCGGCTACACGGTTCAGGGGTCGGATATTTCCGATAATGCCAATGTCCAGCGCCTGCGCGGCCTTGGCATTTCGGTTTTTGTCGGTCACAAGGCCGAAAATGTTGCCGATGCCAAAGTCGTCGTGATTTCCACCGCGGTTAAGCCAGATAACCCCGAAGTCATTGCCGCACGGGCCGATATGATCCCGGTTGTGCGCCGCGCAGAAATGCTGGCCGAACTGATGCGGCTTAAGGCCGCAATTGCGGTTGGCGGCACACATGGCAAAACCACCACCACATCGCTGGTCGCCACCATGCTGGATGCTGCCGGGTTGGACCCGACGGTGATCAATGGCGGCATCATCAATTCATATGGCACCAATGCCCGTCTTGGCGATGGCGACTGGATGGTGGTCGAAGCCGATGAGTCGGATGGCACATTTATCAAAGTCCCCTCGACCATTTCGGTTGTGACCAATATTGATCCCGAACATCTTGATCATTGGAAAAGCTTCGATCACCTGCGCGAAGCGTTTAAAAACTTTGTTCAAAACATCCCGTTCTATGGCTTTGCCGTTCTGTGCATCGACCATCCCGAAGTTCAGGCCCTGATTGGCAAGGTCACCGACCGGCGCATTTTCACCTTTGGCTTTTCCCCACAGGCCGATGTCCGTGCGGTTAATGTGCGCACCAATATCGGCGACAGCGTGTTTGATGTTGTGATCCGCGAACGTGTCGATAGCGAAGAACGCGTGATCAAGGATGTCCGCCTGCCAATGGTCGGCGATCACAATGTGTCGAACTCTTTGGCCGCCATCACGGTTGCCCTTGAACTTGGCATTCCCGATGATAAAATCGTATCTGCCTTTGATGGCTTTACCGGGGTCAAACGCCGCTTTACCAAAACCGGCGAAGTCGATGGTGTGACCATCATTGATGATTACGGCCACCATCCGGTCGAAATCAAAGCCGTGCTCAAAGCGGCCCGCAAGGCAACGCAAAACAATGTCATCGCCGTGGTCCAACCACACCGCTATTCACGCCTGCATGACCTGTTCGAAGAATTCTGCACCTGCTTTAACGACGCCGATAGCGTGATTGTCGCCGATGTATACGAAGCTGGTGAAACCCCGATTGACGGTGCATCACGCGATGCCCTGGTCGAAGGTTTGCGCACCCGTGGCCATCGCAATGTTACCGCCCTTGAAAGCCCCGAAGCATTGGCAAGCGTGATTAGCGATCAGGCCAAACCGGGCGATCTGGTGGTTTGCCTTGGCGCTGGTTCGATCAGCGCATGGGCCAACGCCCTGCCCGCACAGCTTGAAGCCCTGAAAAACTGATTTTTAACCCCCTGCAATCGGAAAAACTGAGTTCGTCATGAGCACGCCGGGACACCACACACCGCTGATTGATCGCCTGCCAAAGGTGCGGGGCAAGCTGCGCGAAGGCGCGCAATTGTCCAAAGTCACCTGGTTTCAGGTCGGCGGCCCGGCGGATGTGATGTTCCGCCCGGCCGATGAAATGGATCTGGCCGATTTCATCAAAAACCGTCCGGCCGATTTGCCCATCACGGTAATCGGGGTCGGCTCAAACCTTTTGGTCCGTGATGGCGGCATTCGCGGTGTCGTCATTCGTTTGGGGCGTCCGTTTACCGATGCGATCCTGAAAGACGGCGATATCCATGCCGGGGCCGGGGCGCTTGACCTCAATGTCGCGCAAATGGCGCAACAGGCGGGAATTGCCGGGCTTGAGTTTTTATCGGGTATTCCCGGCACGGTTGGTGGCGCGCTTCGCATGAATGCCGGGGCCTATGGCCACGAAATCAAGGATGTGCTGATCAGTGCCAATGCGATTGACGGGCGGGGTGATCTGCATACCGTTACGACCCGGGAAATGGACCTGACATACCGCCATTGCGGCCTGCCCGAAGACTGGATTTTCACATCCGCCATCCTGCGCGGCACGCCGGGCGACCCGGCCGAAATTGCCAATCGCATGGCCGAAATTCAGGATACCCGTGCCGGATCACAACCGATCAAATCACGCACCGGCGGCTCAACCTTCGCCAATCCCCTGCCCGACCGCGCATGGGAAGTTATCGATGCTGCCGGGTGCCGGGGCTTGATGATTGGCGGGGCGCAAATGTCGGAACAACATTGCAATTTCATGATCAATACCGGGACAGCCACCGCCCGTGATCTTGAAGAACTCGGCGATACCGTGCGCGAGCGGGTTAAAAAACATAGTGGCGTTGATCTGCGCTGGGAAATCCGGCGCATCGGCGACCGGCTGGGACATTCGATCATAGGAAAAGACGCATGAGCAAACATGTCGCAGTAATTTTTGGCGGTTGGTCCGCAGAACGCGAAGTTTCGCTATCTTCGGGCGTCGAATGCATCAAGGCATTGCGCGAAAAAGGCTATCAAGTCACCGAGATTGACGCCACCCGCGACCTTGCCGCCCAGCTTGCCGCGATTGATCCCAAACCCGATGTTGTGTTCAACGCCCTGCATGGGCGCTGGGGCGAAGACGGTGCGGTTCAGGGCCTGCTTGAAATCATGGGCCTTCCCTATACCCATTCCGGTGTTCGGGCATCCTCGATTGCGATGGATAAAATGTCGGCCAAGGCGATATTTGCCGAATATGACATTCCCTGTGCGCGTCATGTCTGGGTCTCGCGCGATGAAATTGCCAATGGCACCGCCCTGCCGCCACCCTATGTGCTTAAACCCAATAACGAAGGCTCCTCTGTCGGGGTCGAAATCGTCCTGACCGCCGAAGAAGAACAAAACATGCTGGCCCGCGAATGGACCCATGGCGACGGCGTGATGCAAGAAGAATTCATTCCCGGCCGCGAAATGACCCTTGCGGTCAAGGATGGCAAGGCGATGGAAATCATCGAAATCCTGACCGGCAATCACGCGTTTTACGATTTTGAATCAAAATACGTCGCCGGGGGCTCCGAACATATCATCCCGGCTGATATCCCCGACGATTTGCGCGCCAAACTTCAGGACTGCGCCGAAAAGGCCTATCGCGCGCTGGGCTGTCGCGGCATTGCACGCGCTGATTTCCGCTATGATCCGGCACAGGATCGGGTCGCGATCCTTGAAATCAATACCCAGCCGGGCATGACGCCAACTTCCCTTGTCCCCGATGCCGCCCGATACGACGGGTTCAGCTTTGCCGATATCGTTTCCTGGATGGTCGAGGACGCTTCATGCGAGCGCTAGGGACACTGCAAGAACAAGCCCGCGAACGCCGCGAGAAGCATGAGAAACAGCACAGTGTCGGCGCCAATCTGAAAAAGATTGTCCGTGTGTTCTGGTGGTCAAGCCTGACAGCCCTTCTTATCGCCGGGCCGTTTGCGCTTTGGTACACCGGCAAAACCGGAAAATGGCTGGCGGCCGCCGAAGTCGAAGCCATCCGGCTGTCCGCAGAAGTCGGCATGACGGTTAAAAACATTGAAGTCACCGGACGCGAAAAAACCGATCCCGCCGCCCTTCTGGCCGCCATCGGCCAAAAACCCGGCACGCCGATCATCACCTTTGATGTTGATGCCGCGCGCGAACGCATCGAACAGCTTTCCTGGGTCCGCGATGCGATTGTCGAACGCCAATTGCCCAACACCCTGGTTGTCTCGATTGCCGAACGTCAACCGCTGGCCCTTTGGCAAACCGAAACCGGTCATGTCCTGATTGATGCCGATGGCACCCAGCTTCAGGATTATGAACTTGGTGATTATCTGAACCTGCCGGTTCTGGTCGGAACCGACGCCCGCGAACATGCCAGCGAAATGCTGACCACGCTTAAAACCATCCCGCGCCTGTTTGACATGGTCACCGGCGCGCAACGCATCGGTAACCGCCGCTGGAACATCCAGCTTGCCAACGGCATGTTCATCCGCCTGCCCGAAGAAAACATGGCTAAAGCCTGGGCGCGCCTTGATCAACTTGATCAGGCCCACAACATCCTGTCCCGCGACGTATTAATCGTCGACCTCCGCCTGCCGGACCGAACCTTCGTCCGCCTCACCCCCGGCGCCGCCGAACTCAGGCGCAATCCACCAAAGAAGGGTAATGCGGCGTAAAGCCGCAACCCTCGACTTGGCACCTCCCCTTCAAGCCCCCAACTCCTCGCACAGCACAACGTTATTGACGACAGAGCACCATCAACGACAGTCACCACATTGGGTAACTCGGTAACTTCAAACCAGTTGCAACCAAAAGATGCTGCCTCTCGCAGCAAGTGTTGCCGACTAAAACCCAATGAACGGACGGCCTGTTTAGTCTGCCATGTCTGAATTTTAGGGGACCATTGCCAGTGTCATCGAATGACACCGCAATCCGGCAATC
Source organism: Thalassospira alkalitolerans (assembly GCF_002115745.1). GTDB lineage: Bacteria > Pseudomonadota > Alphaproteobacteria > Rhodospirillales > Thalassospiraceae > Thalassospira > Thalassospira alkalitolerans. Next base: position 217,452 of record NZ_JFKB01000002.1, on the reverse strand, counting down.
AATATTAAATCATACAATATGATGATAATGAATTTCGACGTTGGCGCGATTTGATTTCTCGCGCCAAAACGATAATTTACTAAAAATGAATAATCACCTTCATTGCCAATTTTTAATGAATAAAATCATGCCGGAAAATTCGGTAGAAACGGGCCTTAATCGGCGCGCCTAAATTTCGTTGCGCCAGACCGGGATCGGATCACTGAGCGATTGCAACGTGGCATGATCGTGACCTTTGATCACATCAAGCAAATGGGTCGCCAATTGCTGTCCGGCGACGATCAAATCTTCGCGCAAACTGTCAATCCGCGGACGGGTAAAGTTCAGCAAATCCGACGTTTCCTTGGCAATCACATCGATATCACGGCCAACATCCAACCCCGATTGAATCATGCCATCAATCAGGGCCATGGCGCATAATTCACTGCCGCAAATCACACCATCAGGCACATAGTCCTGATGACGCAACGCCATGCCCGCCTGACGCAAGACTTCACTGCTGCTATCAAGGTCAATCCCGCGCAGCACCTCAAACGGTATCCCGGCCTCTTGCGCGGCTGCCGCAAGCCCGGCAAGTGTTTCTTGATAATAGGAAAATTCCGATGGCGGCGATAACAACGCCAGGCGTTTGCGCCCGCGCGCGATCAGGCGTTTTGCCGCCATTTCGCAAAAGGCCCGGTTATCAAAATCATGATAGGCATGATCCGGCGCGCTCAGACACCGGCCATGCGCGACAAACGGCAATCCGCTTTTTTGCAGGGCATGCACCCGTTCATCATCGGGGCGAATATGGGTAATGATCACCCCGTCGGCGGCGCGGGTATTGAGGATATAACGCACCGGGTCCATCGGGTCGTCGCTGCGCGATTGTGGTGTAACAACAAGGTGATAGGGCGTACCGCGAATAACATCCGATATCCCGACAATCAGCCGCCGGGCGAATTCCGGCACCTTGTCGGTCTGATCCAAAATCAGGCTAATGACATTGGTTTTGCCGGTACGCAACCGCACCCCGGCCCGATCCGGGTGATAGCCAATCGCATCCGCCACCTTGCGCACCCGCAATTTGGTTTTGGCGCTAATATCATGCGCGTCCTTTAACGCGCGCGACACAGTCGTCACGCCAAGGCCGGTCATTTCCGCGATGGTTTTAAGCGTCGGCCGGGCCGGAGCATCGGGGCGCCCCGGCGAACCGGCAGGATCATGATCGGACAGTAGTTTTCGCCTCCGTTCCCGGGAATATGCTTTGCAAGAGCAGTTGATATCTAGCGCAATCTTATGCCGCTTTCAGGATCAAAAAACACAACCTTTTCAAGGTTAAACACCAGTTCGGCGTGTTGATTGGCCTGACCGGACCAATCCTGATGCAGGCGGGTAACAACTTCCTTACCGCCCAGTGAGGTAATGGCAAAAATATCCGCCCCGGCCGGTTCAACCACATCAATCAGACACGATGCCGTAACGGCTTGTTGCCCGTCACGCACCAAGGCGCGGTTATCGGCATCGGTGATGGCTTCGGGCCGAATGCCGACAATGATGTTGCGCCCCTCATAGGCCGCCACATCGCCGGGCAATTGTTTGAAATCAAGCACAAGCGGATTTTCGCCCGTACGTGCCATTTCAACCGCATTGCCCCGCACCACCGCCGGGATCAGGTTCATCGCCGGTGACCCCATAAAATCAGCAACAAACAAATTGGACGGATCGTTATAAATTTCGGCCGGGGTCCCGTATTGCTGCACAATACCGTCCTTTAGAACCGCAATCCGCGTGCCCAAAGTCATGGCTTCGATCTGGTCATGGGTGACATAAACAATCGTCGTGCCCAAGGTTTGATGCATCCGTTTGATTTCAGTCCGCATATCGACGCGCAACTTGGCATCCAGGTTTGATAACGGTTCATCAAACAAGAACAATTGCGGATTACGCACAAGAGCGCGCCCCATCGCAACGCGCTGGCGCTGACCGCCGGAAAGCTGGCCGGGTTTGCGATCCAAAAGATGTTCGATCTGAAGCGTTTTGGCGACATCGCGCACCTTGACGTCGCGTTCATCCTTGGGCATGCCGCGCATTTCAAGGCCAAAGGCAATGTTCTGTCCGACATTCATATTCGGATAAAGCGCATAGCTTTGAAAGACCATCGCGATATTGCGTTCAGACGGCGGCAGATCATCAATAACATTGCCATCAATGCGGATTTCACCGGTGGTCAGTTTTTCCAGCCCGGCAATCGTGTTGAGCAAGGTTGATTTGCCACAGCCCGACGGGCCGACAAGGACGAGAAAACCGCCCTCTTCAACATCAAGCGAGATATCGCGCAAAACCTTGATTGTGCCGAAACTTTTGCAGACCTTGTCGATTTGTAGAAAGGACATCATAGCTTCCTTGTCATTCTTTTCTTTTTTGGCCTCTTTGGCCTAGCCCTTAACCGCACCGGCCATCAATCCACGGACGAAATAGCGCCCGGAAACGACGTAAACGACCAATGTCGGAAGGGCGGCAAGCACCGCACCGGCAAAGTGCACGTTGTATTCCTTGACCCCGGTCGAAGACGACACAAGGTTGTTCAGCGCCACTGTCATTGGCATCGAATCAAAATCGGCAAACGACGCGCCAAACAGGAAGTCATTCCAGATATTGGTAAACTGCCAGATCACGGTCACCACAATGATCGGCCCGGAACTGGGCAACAGAATACGGGTAAAAGTCCGCCAGAACCCGGCCCCGTCCATCTTGGCCGCCTTGATCAGCTCGTCCGGGAAGGCCGCGTAATAATTGCGGAAAAACAACGTGGTAAAGCCAAGCCCGTAAACCACATGCACCAAAACCAGACCGCTTGTCGTCCCGGCCATTCCAATAATCCCCAGCACACGTGCCATCGGGATCAGAACAATCTGAAACGGGATAAAGCAGGCAAATAGCATTAGGCCAAAAATGATTTTGTCGCCGGGAAACCGCCATTTGGTCAGGACATAACCGTTTAACGCACCAAGGGCGGTTGATATCGTCACCGCCGGTACGACCATCATGATGCTATTGATGAAATACGGGCTTAACCCGGTGGGTTCGACCCCGATCTGGGCCTTGGACCACGCCACCAGCCAAGGTTCAAAGGTGAAGACTTCGGGCAGCGACATCATGTTGCCGCCGCGGATTTCATCCAGCGTCTTGACCGAATTGACCAGCATGACAAACAGCGGCAACAGGTAATAAACCGCAAACAGGATCAGAACCGAATAAAGCGCTGCCCGCAGCAATTTTTCGATCCCAAAGGAGGGTTGCGTTGAACGTGACATCAGCGACGCTCCCTGAGTTCGGAATAAAGATAGGGCACAATGATCGAGGCAATCATCGCCAGCATGATCACCGCCGATGATGCGCCAACCCCCATCTGATTGCGCGTGAAGGTGTATGAATACATAAAGGTTGCCGGTAATTCGGTCGCCCGCCCCGGCCCGCCATTGGTCAAGGCAATCACAAGGTCATAGGCCTTGATCGCCAGATGGGCCAAAACCACAAAGGCCGACAGGAAAACCGGGCGGAGTTGCGGGATGACGATGCGGGTATAAAGCGACCAACGACTTGCGCCATCCATCTGGGCGGCTTTCAGGATTTCGCTATCGATCCCTCGCAAACCGGCCAAAAACATTGCCATGACAAAGCCCGATGATTGCCAGACAGCGGCAATGACCACGGTATAGATCGCCATGTTGCGATCCTTGATCCAGTTAAAAGTGAAACTTTCCCAGCCCCACAGATGCATGGTGTTTTCAAGCCCCAGCCCCGGATCCAGAAACCATTTCCATGCCGTACCGGTCACAATGAAAGACAGCGCCATCGGATACAGATAAATCGGGCGCAAGATACCTTCGCCGCGGATTTTCTGATCGAGCAGGATCGCCAGAACCAACCCAAGAACCGAACATATCGCGATGTAAAGAATGCCGAAAATCGCCAGATTCTGAAGCGCGATCAGCCAGTTACGCTGCCCCCACAGCTTGGTATAATTGCCAAAACCGTCAAGCTCATAGCTTGGCAGCATCCGGCTGTCGGTCAACGACAGATAGCCGGTGTAAATGATAAATCCATAAACAAATAACAGGATCAAAAACAGGCTTGGGCTTAGCACCAGACGGGGCAGAACCTCGCGCAGGGTTGCCTGAGCCTTGCTGGGCAAGGATGGTTGCATAAGGAATGCTCCGCACTTTATCCGGCGGCCGGAATGCTGATCCGGCCGCCGGTTTGTTTTTTGGTCTTATTGAGCGGATTCGACGGCGTTGACGAGTTCTTCAACTGCCGTAGCACTGTCATATTCGCCGTTGAAATGCGCGGTGATCACGTCATACATCGCATTTTTAACCCCGGCCGGAACCGAATGGCCATGTGCCATTGATCCAAACAGCGTGCCTTTTTTATTGGCCGCAGCCAGTTCGGCCATGCCTTTTTTACCACAGGCATCAAAGGCATCATTCGGAACGTCTGTCCGTGCCGGAACCGATCCCTTGACCACGTTAAAAGCTGACTGGAAGGTTGGCGACATAACGGCGGATGCCAGCTTCATCTGAGCGTCCTGACGGTCTTCACCGACCTTGAACATGACAAACTGGTCAGAGTTGAACGTTACCGCATCCTGCGTTCCCGGGAAACGGAAGCACAGGAAATCAGTATCCGGGACTTTACCGGCATTGAGGAATTCACCCTTGGCCCAGTCGCCCATGAACTGCACACCGGCTTCCTTGTTGATCACCATCGCGGTTGCAAGGTTCCAATCGCGGCCCGAGAAGTTATCATCAACATAACCACGCAGTTGTGCCATGCGATCAAACACGGTTTTCATGGTGTCAGACCCCAGCGCATCGGGATCGGTATCGATCATTGATGCCTGATAGAAATCCGGACCACCGGTTGCCATGACCACCGCGTCAAAGATGGTCGCGTCCTGCCATGCCTGACCACCGTGGGCAACGGCGGTGTAACCAGCAGCCTTGATTTTATCAAGGGCGGCGATCAGTTCATTCCAATCGGTCGGCTGGTTGATGCCAAGCTCGTCAAAGATGGCCTTGTTGGCCCAGACCCAGTTGGTCGAATGCACGTTGACCGGGGCGGCAATCCAATGACCATCATGTTTTGAAAAGTCTTTCAGCGCATCAGGAACAACATCGTCCCAGCCTTCCTTGGCGGCCAGTTCATCAAGATTGGCCAGAATATCTTCGCCGGCCCAATCCTTGATATCAAAACCAAGCATCTGAACCGCAGTTGGCGCGTTGCCCGATGTGACGCGTGCGCGCAAAACAGTCATCGCCTGTTCGCCACCACCGCCAGCAACCGGCATGTCATTCCATGAAACGCCCTGGCTTTCGAGGTCCTTTTTCAGAACCTGAAGTGCCTTGGCTTCGCCGCCCGCCGTCCACCAGTGCAGAACTTCAACACTTTCCTGTGCCGTTGCAATGCTGGTCGAAAGCCCCAATGCCGCGATCATACCGATCCCGGCACGTGTCATTTTGCCAAGAAACATATTGTTTCCTCCCTGTTGGTTTTTTGATTTGGCGACTAATTACTGCAACGTTACAGGTGATAGTCAAGCGAGACCTGTAACGTTGCAGTACAGCAATTGACAAACAGGAGAGAAACCGGTGGTTGATTGAGTTTCTATTTTGCACCGCAATATCGATGATATACCGATTAAAGACCTGCAATGCAGAAGACTCCACCCTGCCTTAACCAATTGGCCGCCACTTAAGCGCGGAAACCGGCATAAGATCAGAACAGAACTTCATTAGAGCCGCTTTGGGATCTGCCCCCAATAACAACGGCATCCCAACGCGATAAGTCACATACAAAAGAAGCAGGCCCGGAGGGATCAAATCAAAGCCCCATCCGGACCCACACAAGCCCAAGCCCTTTAATAAATACGGGCCTTACCAAATTTTCGCCGGACTATTTAGTGTTATCGCCGATATCCCAGAAAACACCCGCCATCATTTGCAGGGCCTGACGACTGAGGCTTTGCAAAATATGTTCGTTCGGTGCGTGCTGTGAACAGGCCGGATAGGAATGCGGCACCCAAACTGTTGGCATTTCAAGGATATAAGCAAATGTATCATTAGGCAGCGACCCGCCAAGATTTGGCAGAACGGCAGGCTTTTCACCGGTTGTTTTAGTGATCGATTCCTTTACCCGCAACACCCACGGATGGGTCGGATCAAGCCGGGTTGCACGGAAAAACCCCTTGTCAGCGGGCATAATATCAACATCCTGGAAACCATGCTGATCCAGATGACGGCGCAAGGCGGGTAAAATATCATCCGGGTCCGTACCAACAACATAACGCAATTGGCAATGCGCAACGGTTTCCGGCGCGATCGCATTAACCGGCTTGCTGGCATTTTCCGTCTTCATTGCCAGAACGGCAAAGCTGTTCCAGCCATACACTTTTTCAGAAAACGTCAGCCCCTCTTCCCCCCAGTCCGGGGCAATTTGCGGGCCGCTATCTGATGGCGTGATCGCGCAGTCTTTTAGCGCTTCTTTAATCTCATCGGTCAAACTATCCGGGCGCCATTCGGGTATCTTGATCTGGCCGCGATGGTCAACGATCGAGGCAATGGCATGGGACAGAACAATTGTCGGGTCCTTTAACAAACCACCCCAATTGCCGGAATGATGGCCACCTTCACGATATTTGACCGACAGGGCAAAATTAATCGCGCCGCGCGATCCCATAAACATGGTCGGGCGTTTGGCATTCAGGCGCGGCCCATCCGAGGCAATTAAAACATCGGCAGCAAACAGATCGCGATGGGCGGTAAACAATTCGGCCAGCCCCGGCGAGCCGGTTTCTTCGCCCATCTCAAGGATGACCTTGCAATTAAATCCCAACGATCCACGGGTTTCAATCACCGCACGCAACCCTGCCAGATTGATGCAATGCTGGGCCTTGTTATCAGCCGTACCCCGCCCGTAAACCTTGTCACCTTCGACAACCAGCTTGAAGGGATCAAGCCCATCACGCCATTCGCCATGCTGGGCACGAATGACATCGCCATGCCCATAGGTCAAAATGGTTGGCAAATCAGCCCCTTCGTGACGCTCGGCAAACAAAAATGGCCCAAATCCCGGCTTTGGGTTTTCAATTATACGGGTTTTAAAGCCCATATTGCCAAGCATCGGGATCATCAGATCGTTCAAATAGCCATAAAGCGCATCAATGCTTTCGGGTTTCTGGCTTTCGGTTTGCCGTTCAACCATCTGGCCCAATTCACCAAGGAAACGCCCATCATCAAAATATCGGGTCACATTTTCGATTGCATCAGCACGCGTTGACATTGATTGATCCTTTTTATTTATCTGCAATGGGAGTGTGTGTTTCAGCCACGGCATCGCCCCAAGGCGACATAATTTCCGTCATGCCCTGATTGATATTTCCGCGATTAAGAACGCCCGCAGGACAGGCAAAGGCATAGGGGAAAACAGTCCGGCGCGTGGTGACACAATGATGCCGGTCACTTATGGCGCGCACGATTTCATCCGAAAGGCTTTGATCGATGATCACCGCATCACCGCCGCTGTAATCAAGCCGCGCCTGATGAAAGGCGTCCTCAAACCCCATGTCGAAATCCATCAGGAAGGATGTCAGTTGCAAGACAGCGGGCAAAATCTTGCGCCCGCCCGATGCACCAATCGCAAATCTTTGATCTTTGTGATGCCCGATAAGCGGGCATACATTCATCAAACAACGCTTTGACGGCGCAAGGGAATTCGGTTTTCCCTGTTCCGGGTCAAACCACAAAATACCGTTATTCATCAAAAGTCCACTGCCCGGCAGCACGACTTTTGACCCAAAAATTGACAGCAACGTTTGGGTAACGGCAACCATATTTCCATGCCGGTCGGTCACACTGAAATGGGTGGTACAGGTCGGGGCGCGACTATCATCGACATCGCCCATGTCACGCAAACGGCGCTCATACGTCGCCTTTAAAGCCGTAACATACGCCCCATAGGCATCAGCCCCCGGCATCGCCCCGTCAAAGCTTTGTTGTTCCAGCAGCCCCAGACATTCCGCCAGGTTTTCCCCGGCCGTCATCGACGCAGGGGTATAGACCGTTCCGCCGCGATAGGATGTGGCAAGCGGATCAGACACCGTTGCCTGATAGGATTTCATATCGTCCAGAGACAACGACCCGCCAACGGCCTGAACATCGGCAACAATTTCCGCGGCCAGTTCGCCTTCGTAAAATTCGCGGGCGCCCTTATCGGCAATTCGCTGCAAGGTGACAGCCATCTTATCAAGGTTGATGCGCTTGTCTGAAAGGGCGGTCCAGCCTGCAATGGTTGGCCATTGCCCGTCTTCAAGGAAGGTTTCCGCCGCCGTCGGATTTTTGGCCAGTTCGCGGGTACTTGCCGCGATCAGAAGGGCCGCATACCAATCGACAGGCAATCCATCCCCCGCCAGCTTTGCCGCAGGCGATACAAGGTCACGCCACGCCATCGTGCCAAAACGGTTAAAGGCCAATTCCATCCCGGCCACCGTACCAGGCACCGCAATCGCACCGCCACCGATCTGATTGCGGTCGCCCACAACCCGCGCCCAAGGGAACAAATCCCCGGCAACCCCCGCGCCTGAAAGCGGATAATCCGCCAGATCAAGCCCTGCGGGTGAACGCATGCCGAAATTGATGGTATAAGTCCGGTCTTCGTCAGCGCGATAAATCATCATCGCCCCCCCGCCTGCCGGGCCACTCATCCATGGTTCAAGAACCCCCATCGCAAAAGAGGTCGCAATCGCGGCATCAATGGCATCGCCGCCTGCTGACAGGATTTCGGCACCGATTTGCGCCCCGCGTTTATGCTGTGCGGCAACAACACCGCCATCCACTGCCGTTACAACGGTTTTCCGGGTTGATTGGGAATTGGAAAAATTATCGGTGGTCATGCGGATACGGCCTCTGGCGCGAACAGGTGACATTCAATCCGCTTGCCATCGCGCAGCACCATTTCAGGCGCTTTTTGCGAACAAATATCCATTACTTTGGGACAACGGGGATGAAAATGACACCCGCTGGGCGGGTTAATCGGATTGGGAAACACCGCGCCCAATTGCGTATCAGGAACGCCAAGTGACGGATCCGGGGTTAACACAGATTCCAGCAAGGCCGAGGTATATGGATGATCTGGCCCGGCGAAAAGTGCCGAAGCCTTTGCCTCTTCGACGATACGGCCAAGGTACATCACCGCAACCCGGGTCGCGAGATGTTCAACCACCGCCAAATTGTGACTGATGAACAAATAGGTCAGTCCCAATTCATCACGTAAATCCGACAAAAGATTGAGAATTTGCGACTGAACCGACACATCGAGTGCCGATGTCGGTTCATCGCAAATCACGATTTCGGGCTTCATGATCAGCGCACGCGCAATCGCGACACGCTGGCGCTGCCCGCCGGAAAGCTGACTTGGATAACTGCGCAAAACCCGCTGAGGCAAACCAACAACATCAAGAATATCGCTTGTCTGTTTATCCCAATCACGCGATGCACCGACTTTATGAACCCGCAAGGGTAATGAAATAATGTCGGCAATGGTTTTGCGCGGGTTCAAGGACGAATACGGGTCCTGAAAAATCGGCTGAATACGGCGTGCAAGATAGGATCGATCGCGGGTGGTGATATCCTCGCCATCGACAAGAACCCGTCCCTGCGTCGGGGATTCAAGTCCTAAAAGAATACGGGCAAGTGTACTTTTACCACATCCAGATTCGCCAACCAGACCAAGAACCTCGCCCTTTTCAAGGCTCAGGTTAAGATGATCAACCGCTTTGAGTTCCTTACGTTTGCCAAAGATACCCTGCTTGATCGAGAAGGTTTTGGATACGTTTTCAAGTTCAAGAACCGGAACTGACATCACGCTTCCCCCGACTTTGCCTGAAGCCCAGATGATGAGGATAATGAAGACAACGGGCCATAGTCGTGAACACAGCGATAAAGATGCCCCGAAGATGACAACCGTTTTGGAATATCTGCGGCACAGGCCGGGATGGCTTCGTCACAGCGACTGCGAAACGCACATCCGGGCATGTTCCCGATCAGCGACGGCACAATCCCGGGAATAGACCCAAGATGTTCACCGGCTTTGGTACGGCCCGGCACCGGAATACAGCGCAGCAACCCGCGGGTATAGGGATGCCGTGGTTCTGTGAACACCTCGTTTACGGTTCCGGCTTCGACCATTTCCCCCGCATACATGATGGCAACTTTATCCGCGACACGCGCCACCACACCAAGATCATGGGTGATCAGGATCATTGCCATATTCAATTCACGTTGCAGATCCTTAAGCAATCGCAGGATCTGCGCCTGAATGGTGACATCAAGGGCAGTTGTCGGTTCATCGGCAATGATCAGATCCGGCTCGCACATCAGGGCCATCGCAATCATCACCCTTTGGCGCAAACCGCCGGACAATTGATGCGGATACTGTTTCATACGGCTGGCAGCGGCGGTAATCCCTACTTTTTCAAGCAGTTCAATCGCACGGTTACGTGCCGCGGCTTTGCCAACCTTGCGATGAAGCAGCAATGCCTCGGTCAATTGATCGCCGATGGTATAAGCGGGATTAAGCGACGTCATCGGTTCCTGAAAGATCATCGAAATCCGATCGCCACGCAGTTTGCGCATGTCGCGATTGCTGGCGTGTTGCAAATCAACACCCGCGAAATCAAGGCGATCTGCGGATCGTTGTGCCTGTTTGGGCAACAATCCCATAATCGCAAGCGACGTCAGTGATTTGCCGCTTCCGGATTCACCAACAACACACAGGGTTTCCCCACGCCGTACTTCAAAATCAATACCGCGAACAGCATGGAGGGTTCCCGCAGCCAGCGGAATATCAACCTTCAGCCCGCGCACAGAAAGGATATTTTCCATTTTCTTTGCCCCTAGTTGCGGTTCTCGGGTGCAGAAACATCACGCAAACCATCGCCCAGCAAATTGATTGCAAGAACAAGAATGAAAAGCGCAACACCGGGTATCGAGATCATCCATGGCTCGAACAGAAGCATCTGCTTGCCTTCGGAAACCATCAGCCCCCAGGACGGCGTTGGTGGTTGCACGCCAAGCCCCAAAAACGACAGGGCTGCTTCAAGAAGAATGGCATGCGCCATTTCAAGCGTTACAATCACGATAAGATTGTTGGCGATATTGGGCATGATTTCGCTAAAGATAATGCGCTTGGTCGAACAGCCGATCGCCTTGGCCGCTGTCACATATTCCATGGATCGCAACTGCAATGTCGCAGACCGCATCACAACGGCAAACCGATCCCACAGCAATAACCCAAGCACGATGATCACGACTTGCAGTGACCCGCCAAATACCGCGACCACCGCCAGTGCAACCAGCACCACCGGCATCGCAAGACGGACATTGATCAGAAACGTCACGCAGTTATCAACACGACCACCGAAATACCCGGCAGCAACCCCCATACAGGTCCCGATGACCCCCGAAATGATCGCCGCCACGCCACCAATCGCCAGCGAAATACGCGCGCCATAAAGCAATCGCGACAGATAATCGCGCCCCAGATGATCGGTTCCAAGGATATGATCCCAACTTCCCCTTGCGTCCCAAACCGGCGGAATAATCCGCGCCATCAAATCCTGATGATAAGGGTCATGAGGCGACAGAAGCGGGGCAAAGATTGCCATTACGATGATGATCAGAAGAACAATCGATCCAAACATCAGGCCGCGATGACCCAATATTTTTGACCAAAGAATCTGACCGGGGGTTGGGCCCGTCACATCATTATTCATGGTTTCAGTCGTATTTGTCATATCAACCTACCCTCATGCGTGGGTCGAGCCATGCATTCAACAAATCAGACAAAAACGTGAAGACGATATAGAAAAGCGAAAAGATAAGGATCAATGCCTGCACAGTCGGCAAATCGTTCCGGCCAATTGATTCCCACGCAAGGTAACCCGCCCCATGCAAGGCAAAAATCGATTCAACCACGATTGAACCGCCCAGCATAAAGCCCATCTGGACGGCGGCCAGACTGACAACCGGGATAATCGCATTGCGCAAAGCGTGTTTGAACATGACCCGAAATTCACCGGCCCCTTTGGCGCGCGCGGTGCGAACATAATCCGCCCCCAGCACATCAAGCATACCGGCACGGGTCAACCGCATGATGGCGGGCATCGCGTAATACCCCAACACCACGGTCGGCATCACAAAGTTCTGCCAGCCGTCCGAGCCGGACGGCGGCAGAATTCTGAATTTGATGCTGAAGATAACAATCAGGACCAAGCCAAACCAGAAACTTGGCATGGCTTGCCCCATGACCGAGATAAACAAGGCAATCCGGTCAATAAAGCTGTTGGGGCGAACGGCGGCGGCAACCCCCAAAGGTACAGCCGTCAGAAGGGCAAATGATATTCCGCAAACACCGAGTATCATCGTTACGGAAAGACGTTCACTGACCAGTTGCGATACCGGCAATTTAAAGTAATAACTTTCGCCGAAATCCCCCCTGATCGCATTAAACATCCATTCGCCATACTGCACGACCCATGGCCGATCAAAACCGTAATAGTGCCTTACGGCTTCAATGTCAGATGCAGATGCGGTTTCACCTGCAATGGCCGCCGCGGGATCCCCTGAAAGATAGAGAAGCGCGAAACTGAGCATGGAAACCGCAAGCGTCACCAACAAGGCCAAGCCAAGCCTTTTTAAAGTATATACCAACACCGTTCTGAACCCCTGATTCGGAGGATTATTTCCAGCTCATCTGGAAGAAACGCGGAATAGCATCCGTCGTCGGCGCATAATCCAGATCCTGAGTGAAGACATAGTTGGCGTTATAGGAGAACAACGGCAGCCAGAATGCTTCGTCGGCAATCCGCTTCAACGCCTTGGAATAGTATTCCTTGCGTTTTTCGGGATCCACCGAGCTATCAGCAACATCAAGCCAGTCCTTGATCTGTTGGTCTTGCGTGGTATCGAGCGAACCGAACTTGAAATACTGGCTGACACTGGCCGATGCATCATTGATTGAATACGAACCCCAAGTCTGGAACGACATCGGAACGCCTTCCTTCATTGTCAGTTCACGCAATGCGGAATATTGCAACAACTTGAAGTTGGTTTTGATCCCAACGGCTTCGAGATAGCCCAGCATGGCTTCGGCATATTCACGATTGCGATAGGCATAGAAATCAATTTCCAAACCATCGGGGTATCCGGCTTCTGCAAGCAGTTCTTTGGCTTTTTGCGGATCATAATCATAGGTGGTGACGTCCTGCTCGCAGCCAAATTGTGACGGGAAGCAGAAAGAATTAACGACACGCGAGTTGCCTTTGAGCAATGCCGCAACAATTGTCTTGCGGTCAATCGCATGGGAGATCGCCTGACGGACAAGTTTTTTGGTCAGCGGATTACCCGCACCGGTGCGCCCGGCCCCGTCAAATGTCAGATAGCCAATCCGCATGGTGCTTTCATTGGCAACGGTGAAACTGCCCATCGCACCGAGGCTTTCGGCCTGATCTGGCGGCACCTGCCAAATCCAGTCCAGCCCGCCGCTAAACAATTCAGCCGCCTGGGTATTGAAATCGGGGATGGTCCGAATATCAAGATGCCCGATCTTCGGCTGCCCCTTTGGGCTATCCTTGTGATAGTTTTCGTATTTTTCCAGAACGAAATGCTTGCCCGGTTCGACAGAAACAACCTTGTAGGGACCTGTCCCCACCGGGTTAAGCCCCATACCTGTTGGGCCGACCTTGGCATAATATTCATTGGGATAGATCGATACCGGACCGGCAAGATATTCAATCGCCGCCGGGAACGGATCCTTCAGATGTATACGAACTTTGAATTGTTCGAGCTTCTCAGCACTTTTCATCCAGTTGACGTTACGCTGGGTTTTCACCCCGTTCTTTTCATCGGCAACCCAGTTAACCGTTGCGACAACGTCATCAGCATCGAAGGGTTCGCCATTATGGAATGTAACCCCCTCGCGCAAATTCAGATCCAGGGTCACATCGTCAACCCAGGTCCAATCCGTCGCAAGGTTTCCTGTGTATTCGCCGCTATAGGGATCGCGATAAATCAATCCATCCCAGATGGATCGCTGCAAGATCACCCCTTCGCGGGCCGAATTATAGAAACTGTCGACATTTTCAAGTTCTTTGGTGAATGCAATATTAAGTGTATCGCTGGCCTTGTCGGCCTGGGCCGCGCCAGACGCGGCCAATACAAGGGCAAATACACCAGCCCCCTTAAGGATCTGTTTCATGATAGCCTCCTGATATATGTTTGTGTTTTTCTTTGTCTTATAGAAAACACTTTGTATTATATTGTAATACAGCGTACTGTATATCACCACGATAAGATAACAAAAAGCTGCATGTCAACGATGATAATGTGGACAAAAAAGAAATCATGAGGAAATGAAACCATGCCGGATGGGAAAAAGTTGCGCCAGGATACCCTTTTCGTAACATCTCTGGAAAAAGGCATGCTGGTTCTCGAAGCCTTTTCCGAGGACAGATCAGAACTTGGGCTGTCTGATATCGTAAAGGTCACCGGGCTCGAAAAAAGTGCGGCGCAACGATATGCCAATACGCTGCATGAACTTGGCTATCTTGAAAAAAATGCCGAAACACGGCGGTTCAAACCATCGGTCAAATATCTGGAAATGGCATATAGCTATCTGTGGTCTGATTATCTGGCCCAGTTGGCGATGCCGCGTCTTATTGACCTTAGCCGCCAGACCGCACAGACGATCAATATGGCCGAGCCAATCGGAACCGATATTATATATGTTGTCCGCATGCCCAACCATCGGACGAACTTTGGTGCATCGGCAGTTGGTCGACGTGTTCCGGCCCTTGTCGCATCATCCGGGCGGGTCATATTGAGCCGCAAACCCGAAACAGTTATTCGCGAATGCGTCCGTGACTGGCCAATCACCCAATACACCCCCAAAACCACGACCGACCGCGAAGCCATACTCGACAATATCCTGATGGCCCGGGAAAAAGGATATTGCCTGACACAAAAGCAAGTCCTGCCCGATGAAATCAACATCGCAGCGGCAATTTGCTCGATCGAGGGGACGCCGATTGGCGCCATTCATTGCTCTCTGCCCTCTATCCGATGGACAACCGAACGGGCAGAAGCAGAAATCGCCCCCCTTGTCGTCGAAGCCGCTCAATCGATCGTCCCATCCAGATAGATTGGGCAACGAATACCCCGGCTGTTTGTTACACAAACGATATAAGACCGGAAATATGGCCATAACGTTCGCTGCCTTAACCAATTTGCAACCGCTTATGGGCGAAAACCGGCATAAGATCAGGCAGCAAAAAGCCCGACTATATTTTTAAAAAGTTCAGAGCAAACAATTGGCACGCAACAAAACCAGATCAGGCTTGATCGCTGCCTTGGACATCGGCACGTCCAAGGTATGTTGCTTTATTGCCCGTCGTGAAAAGGGCCAGCCCCCGAAAGTCGTCGGCATTGGACATAATATGTCCAAGGGGCTGCAAAGTGGATCAATCGCCAATCTTGACGCTGCACAGGAAGTTGTCCTTGCGGCGGTGAATGCGGCTGAAAAAATGGCGGGCCATACCATTGAGTCCGTTATCGTCAATTTATCCGGCGGCCGCCCCGAATCCGAAACCCATACGGTTGAGCTGCCGCTGGGCTCGCGTCCGATTGGCAATCTGGAAATCCGCAAGCTGAATGATCAGAAAGAAGCCATGCTGCGTCAGGCTGGCGATGAGCTGATCCACACCGTACCGCTTGGCTTTCGGGTTGATTCCGCCACCGGATTGCGGGACCCGCGCGGCATGTATGGCTCGGTCGTCGGACTTGATCTGCATTTCGTGCGCACCCAAACCGCCCCGCTTCGCAATTTGGAAACCCTTTTGGGGCGCTGCCATCTTGCCATCGAGGAAACGGTGGTGACGCCATTGGCATCGGGTCTGTCGGCATTAACCGTCGATCAGCGCGATCTTGGCGCAACCGTCATCGATATGGGGGCGGGCACCACCAGTGTCGCTGTTTTCCATGGTGGTCAGGTGATATATACCGCAACCGTGCCGGTCGGCGGGGCACATGTGACGCGCGATATTGCCTATGGTTTAAATACGTCGCTTAACCATGCCGAACGGATGAAGACGCTGCATGGCAGTGCGCTGACATCGCCATCCGATGATCAGGAAATTCTGGCCGTGCCGGTAATTGGGGACGAAGACGAAAACAACGTCAACCATGTGCCGCGGTCGATGTTGATCAACATCATCAAACCGCGCCTTGAAGAAACATTCGAACTGATCCGGGATCAGCTTGACGAACACGGGTTATCGCAGATTGGCGGTCGATCCATCGTTCTGACCGGCGGGGCCAGCCAGCTTAACGCGATTGCCGATCTGGCCAGTCAGATGTTTGAACGCCCGGCAACCATTGCCACCCCGCACGGGGTTTCGGGCCTTGCCGATGCCACCGCCGGACCGGCTTTTTCCGCCGCTGCGGGCCTGCTTTTGCGGTCCATTGAACAACAAAACGATCCGCTAAGCGAAGCCATGGCGCAAATCCGCCAATCGGGTGGTCGCTGGGGTCGGTTGGGATCGTGGTTCAAGGAAAACTTCTAGGGTCCGAACCTGTTAATTACACAGGTAGACGCATTAGAATAATCTAATCTGACAAAAAACCTGATAATTTTTCGAAATCTTCCAGTGTTATTAATACGGCAATAACTCTTTGCCCGCTAAAACGAATGCCAAGGTCTAATGACGGAGGCATCTCCGTCATGGCGTGGCAAAGGGAAGGCCGCGCTGACCTTAAGCTCTAAAGCGCGGAGAGGAAGAGCAAACAATGAGTACAATCAATTTTTCCGTTCCAGAAACGGAAGAAAACCTAAAACCGAAGATTACCGTTATCGGCGTCGGTGGCGCCGGGGGTAATGCTGTCAACAATATGATCGCATCCGAACTTGAAGGTTGCGATTTTATCGTTGCCAACACGGATTCACAGGCCCTTAGCCAAAGCAAAGCCGCACGCAAGATGCAGCTTGGTCGCAAGATCACGCAAGGGTTGGGTGCAGGCGCACGTCCCGATGCGGGCAGTGCCGCCGCCGAAGAATCGATCGAAGACATTCAAGCCCAGCTTGAAGGCTGCCACATGGTGTTTATCACCGCGGGCATGGGTGGCGGTACTGGTACCGGTGCCGCCCCGGTCATCGCACGTGCCGCCAAGGAAGCTGGCATTCTGACGGTTGGTGTTGTTACCAAACCGTTCCATTTCGAAGGCACGCGCCGCATGCGTACCGCCGAACAGGGTATTGAACAGCTTCAACAGTATGTCGATACGCTGATCATCATTCCGAACCAGAATTTGTTCCGGGTCGCGAATGAAAAAACCACATTCGCAGATGCCTTCCAGATGGCCGATGATGTTCTGCGCAATGGCGTCCGATCCATCACCGACCTTATGATGGTTCCGGGCCTTGTGAACCTTGACTTTGCCGATATTCGCACCGTGATGGGCGAGATGGGCAAAGCCATGATGGGAACCGGCGAAGCCACCGGCGAAAAACGCGCCCTTGAGGCCGCCGAGGCCGCCATTGCAAATCCGCTTTTGGAAGATGCATCGATGAAGGGCGCACGTGCGGTCCTTATCAACATCACCGGCGGCATGGATATGGCCCTTTACGAAGTCGACGAAGCCGCGAACCGTATTCGCGAAGAAGTTGCTTCCGAAGCCAATATCATCTTTGGGTCGACCTTTGATCCGACCATCGAAGGCGCGCTTCGCGTTTCCGTCGTTGCCACCGGCATCGATGCCGAAGACGTCCGCCGTCCGCAGCCAACCACCGTTTCAGTCACATCGAAACCGGTTGAACAGCCTGCCAAAATGGCAACCCCATCCTTTGGTCAGCACGGCGTTGCCGCCGCGGTTGCACATGGGTCGGACAATGCTGCACAGACCGGTTACAACGGCGGGGCATCAATCGGCGAAATCCCGGCTGATCGTTTTGCCGCCACCGGCACCGCACAGCAGCCAGAACTGAGCAATCAGCCGACGGCACCCCAAACCGGGTCCATCGAAATGGGTCAGACGGTTCTGAAACCGAAACCGATTTCGCGGCCCGCACAGCATTTTACCCCGGCCGAAAAGCCGAAGGAAAATGGTGACATGGCCTTTATTCCGCCGCGGCCGGCCCGTCCGAGCGACGCAGAACAAAACCACCGCCCGGATGTGTTCGAAGCCGCCGATGCCCAGAACGCAACCCCGCCGCGCTTTGGCCTGCGGACCCTGTTTGGCAAGAACAAGGGCGGTCACGACGACCATGCAGAACAACAGCCCCATCACCCGGCACCGCGCTCGGCGCACCCGCAGCCACAGGCGCCATCACCGCGCCAGACTGAAATGCCGCTTGGTGATGATAGTGGCCTTTCCTTGAAGGCGGATCCAGCTTCCCGCGTCAAGACATCGAATACGTCTGACGATCTTCTGGAAATCCCAGCCTTCCTGCGTCGTCAGGCCAACTGACGACATTCTCCGCGCGAAAAAGGGGAAGGCTTTGGCCTTCCCCTTTTTTTAGATCGGGACAATCATGAAACTGAAAATTTCAATTTGGTGATATTCTGAGATAATTATCATATTTCTCAATACGTTAAACCATTTACAAAGCGTAACAAAGAGTGATTTGTTCTATTGTCACAGCGCCTGTAGGGTCTGATGCTAAGAAATCGGGGAAACATCCCGATGGCGCCCAACATGGCGTATTTGTTTATAAAACTGACTGACCTGACCTTTGGGGGTTCCTGTGAACAAGATTGCTGACCTCAGCGCTGCCCTGGCACATTCGGGCACATCTGATCATGATGTCGTACGCCAGCGCACCCTTAAAGCATCGATCGGCTGTGCCGGTGTCGGGCTTCATTCGGGTCACAAAATCCGCATTACCCTGCATCCTGCATCTGAAAATCACGGCATTGTATTTCGCCGCACGGATCTGGCAAGCCAGCCGTTGTTTCCGGCACGTTACGATGGGGTGATTGATACCCAGCTTTGCACCTGCCTTGGCGACCGCGATGCCGGGATCAAGATTGGCACCATCGAACATCTGATGGCCGCCCTTGCCGGAAGCCGCATCGACAACGTTCTGATCGATATCGATGCCGACGAAGTCCCGGTGATGGATGGCAGTTCTGCCCCGTTCAATTTCCTGATCGATTGCGTCGGGATCACGGAACAGAACGCCCCGCGCCAAGTGATTGAAGTCCTTAAATCGGTTGAAGTTGAATATAAAGGCTGCACCGCACGGGTTGACCCGGCCCATGGATTTGAAATTGATTTTGAAATCGATTTCGCCAGCAAGGCCATCAAAAATCAACGCATGTCGGTTAAATTCGATGACGGCGTATTTGTTGCCGATATTTCACGCGCCCGGACTTTTGGCTTCCTGCATGAAGTTGAAGCCATGCGGTCCATGGGGCTGGCGCGCGGCGGTTCGCTTGATAACGCCGTTGTCCTGTCAGGCGATGAGGTCATGAACGAAGAAGGCCTTCGTTATGAGGACGAATTCGTCCGTCACAAAATTCTGGACGCACTTGGCGATCTTTACACCGCTGGCAAACAACTTCAGGGCAAAGTGACCGCATATAAATCCGGTCATCACGTCAATAACCTGCTTTTGAAGGCATTGCTGGCCGATGCCAGTGCATGGCGCCTTGTTCCGATGCGCAAATCCGCCCTGCATTCGGTTGAAACGCAAGAACTGGCAATGGCTTAAGCCTTTTACCGGGGCAAAGATAAACTGATCAAGGCGGCCCGTTCGGGTCGCTTTTTTCGTTTGATCACAATCTGATCGCGGCCTGATTGCCGCCTGACAAATCAAGACCACCGGCATAACCGGCAGAAAAGTGCATAAAGGGACATACAACTACTTGCCCAATGCCCATAGGGCCATGATATAGTCCGGCGGATTTTCGACTGAATGCGTCACAAAGCTTAAGGAAACGTCACAGTGCTTCGTAAGGCTTCCGCAAAGAACGTTTTTGCTGCTTGTGGTATGGTTCTGCTTCTTGCAGCCTGCTCTGGCAATGAAAAACCGGAATATGTCGAACGCCCGGTTTCCGAGCTTTATAACAGCGCGCAGGATTTGCTGGACGCCAAGGAATACAAAAAGGCCGCCGAGGCCTTTGACGAAGTCGAACGCCAGCATCCCTATTCGGTATGGGCAACCAAGGCGACCCTGATGTCGGCCTATGCCTATTATCAGGACAACAAGTATGATGATGCGATCAGCGCACTTGATCGCTTTATTTCGCTTCATCCGGCCAACCCGGATGTGCCATATGCCTATTACCTTAAGGCGCTGTCCTATTACGAACAGATTTCCGATGTCGGCCGCGATCAGCAGATGACCCAGCACGCGATGGATTCGCTTGACGACGTTATCCGCCGTTTCCCCGACAGCCAATATTCGCGTGATGCGAAACTGAAAAAAGACCTGACGGTTGATCACCTTGCTGGCAAGGAAATGAGCGTCGGACGCTACTATCAGGATCGCGGCGAATATCTGGCCGCCATCAACCGGTTCAAATCGGTTCTCGACAAGTACCAGACCACCACCCACGTCCCCGAAGCTTTGTCGCGCTTGACCGAAAGCTATCTGGCACTTGGCCTGACCGACGAAGCCAAACGCACGGCATCCGTACTGGGTCACAACTTTCCGGGCAGCAAGTGGTACGAAGATTCCTATGACCTGCTGGTGGGGGATGGTTTGAACACCCGCGAGGGACAATCGTGGTGGGATTCAACCACGACAGCATTTTCTGACTGGTTCTAATGCGATTTGACGCGACATTACCCGATGTGAATCGTCCCGCGTCGCGACGATTTTGACCGTCACTCACAACCAGAACATACCAAGAACACTTGTTTCTTATCATTTGTTTTTCAACATTTTCCGCTCATTCCTGCGGTGCGCAGCAATCGGGGTAAAATTGCCCGCTGCCAAAGCTTGCAAGCTGCGTTGCGATTGGGCACTCTGCTTGACGCGGCGTCGCCTCTTGGGCGCAATCGCACCTGTTTTAACAATGTCAGTACCACGCCATGCTTCGACGTCTTAGCATCCGAAATGTTGTTCTGATCGACAAGCTGGACCTTGATTTCCGCGACGGGCTTAGTGTGCTTACCGGGGAAACCGGTGCGGGGAAATCGATCCTGCTGGATTCGCTTGGGCTGGCGCTTGGCGCCCGCGCCGATAGCGGCCTTGTCCGCCATGGCTGCGACAAATGCAGCGTCACGGCGACCTTTACCCTGCCCGCCGGTCATCCCGTATTTGGACTTTTGGCCAAACAGGATGTCCACATCCAGGACGATGATCTGGTGGTCCGGCGTGTGGTCACCGCCGATGGCCGATCCCGTGCCTATGTCAATGATCAGTCGGTCTCGGTCGGGCTTTTGCGCGATGTCGGCGATTATTGTGTCGAAATTCAGGGACAGTTTGATCAGCATGGCTTGCTGGATCCAACCACGCATCGTTCGACCCTTGATGCGCATGGTAATCTTGGCAGCCTCGCCCTCGCCGTGCGGGATCAGTGGCGCAATTGGCGCGACACACAAAAAGAGCTAACCGCGACCAAAACCCGCATCAACAAGGCGCGCGAAGAAGAAGAATGGCTGCGTCATGCCGTGGACGAGCTGGAAAAGCTTGGCCCCGAAGAAGGCGAGGAAGAACGCCTTGCCGAGGAACGCCAGTTCTTGATGCATGGTGAAAAACTGGTCGCCGCCCTGAACGATGCCGGAAATGAATTATCGCGCGGCAAAGGTGCTGAAAGCGCATTGCGCAGTGCCCAGCGCCATCTTGAACGCGAGTTGCAAAAGGCCGAAGGCCGGTTTGAACCGATCATCGAGGCATTGGATCGTGCCGCCATCGAACTTGAAGAAGCATCGCGGGCCATTTCATCGACACTGACCGATTTAAATATCGATACCGGCCAACAGGAAACGGTCGAGGAACGGCTTTTTGCGCTCCGCGCCGCTGCACGCAAATACAATGTGCCGGTTGATGGGCTTCGCGCCCTGATGAAAGATTATCGCAGCCAGATTGATCAGCTGGAATTTGGCGAAAAAGAACTTTCGCGCCTGACAGTCGCCGTTGCCCAACATCGCGCTGCTTTTGTTGATGTCGCGCAGAAACTTCATACCGCGCGCAAGGCTGCTGCTGCCAAGCTTGATGCCGCCATCAACGGCGAATTGCCGCCGCTTCGCATGGAAAAGGCGCGCTTTGTCACTGAGATTATCGCCCTTGAAGAAAGTGAATGGGGCACCGACGGGATTGACCGCATCCAGTTCATGGTCGCGACCAACCCCGGCAGCCCAGCTGGCCCGTTAAACAAGATCGCATCCGGCGGCGAACTTTCGCGCTTTTTACTGGCCCTTAAGGTCGTTCTGGCGCGGGTTTCAGCCGTACCAAGCCTTGTCTTTGACGAAGTCGATAGCGGCGTTGGCGGTGCCACAGCGGCCGCGATTGGCGAACGGTTACATCTGTTGGCCGAAGAACGTCAGATCCTTGTAATCACCCATAGCCCACAGGTCGCCGCACGCGGACGCACCCATTTCAACATCGCCAAAACTGAAGATGGCGGCAGCATGGTTACCCGCGTCAATGAATTGATCGACGGTGCCCGGCGCGAAGAAATCGCCCGCATGCTGGCCGGTCATTCGATCACGGCCGAGGCCCGCGCGGCGGCTGACAGTCTTTTGGACAAACCTTGCTAATACGCCGATGGGCGGGAATTTTCCTTCTCGTTCTGGCCACTGATGACGGATAAAAAGAAATATGAGCGCCGAACAAGGGTCAACTTCGCCCATTGTCCCCGAAATGCCTGAAACCCGCGCCGAGGCCGAGCACCAGCATGGTGAAATCGCCGACCGCATTCGTGGTTTCAACCAAGCCTATTACATTAATGACGAACCGCTTGTGCCCGATGCGGAATATGACGCGCTGTTCAATCGCCTGATTGAACTGGAAGCGCGCTATCCGACACTCAAGAAAAACAGCCCGACACAAGAAGTCGGTGCGGCACCGGCCGATGGGTTTGCCAAGATCAAACATGCGCGGCCCATGCTGTCGCTGGCCAATGCGTTTTCGCGCGATGATGTGGTTGATTTTCTGGCCCGTATTCGCCGTTTCCTGAACCTGACCGCGCATAGCCCGGTCGAGGTAGTGGGCGAACCCAAGATCGATGGATTATCGCTGTCACTGCGCTATGAAAACCGGCAATTGGTGACAGCAGCGACACGGGGCGATGGCACTGAGGGCGAAGACGTCACCGCCAATGTCGCCCATATCAAAGACATCCCCAATATCCTGCCCGAAGACGCGCCCGAAGATGTGGTTGAAATCCGCGGCGAGGTCTATATGGCGCGGTCCGATTTTCACAAGTTGAACGAAACGCAGGCAGAAACCGGCGGCAAACCATTTGCCAATCCGCGCAATGCCGCCGCCGGGTCATTACGCCAGCTTGACCCGACGATCAGCGCCAAACGCCCGCTTCGCTTCTTTGCCTATAGTTTTGGCGAATTATCCGAAAGTCTGGCCCAGACGCATTGGGAATTCATCGCGCGGATCAAAAACTGGGGCTTTATCACCAATCCGTTTACCCGACTGTTACATGATGCCGATGACATCATGGCGTTCTACGCGGAAATCGGCAATCAGCGCCCGACCCTTGATTACGATATCGATGGCATTGTCTATAAGGTCAACGATTTCGAATTGCAGTTGCGCCTTGGCTTTGTCAGCCGGTCACCGCGCTGGGCGATTGCCCACAAATTCCCGGCCGAAAAGGCCAGAACACGGGTTAAGGCAATTGATATTCAGGTTGGGCGCACCGGCGCATTAACCCCGGTTGCCCGGCTTGAGCCGGTGACGGTGGGTGGTGTCGTCGTCTCGAACGCGACACTTCATAACCGCGATGAAATTGAACGGTTGGGTGTTCGGGTCAACGATCTGGTGGTTATTCAGCGCGCGGGAGACGTTATCCCACAGGTGGTTGAAGTCATCCTGGACGAACGCCCCGACGATACATTGCCCTATGCCTTCCCGGACACCTGCCCGAAATGCGGCAGCCACGCCATGCGCGAAGAAGGCGAAGCCATCACGCGGTGCAGTGGGGGCTTGATCTGCCCGGCACAGGCGGTTGAACGGCTTAAACATTTTGTATCGCGCAATGCTTTTGACATCGACGGCATGGGGGCGAAAAACATCGAGGCGTTTTTTGAACTCGGCTGGATCAAATCACCGGCCGATATTTTCCGGATCGAAGAAACCCACGGCGAAACACTGCGCAAGCTTGAAGGCTGGGGCGACAAATCGGCTGAAAAGCTGTTTGCCAGCATCAATCAACGCCGCAATGTACCACTTGACCGGTTCATCTATGCACTGGGTATTCGCCAGATCGGACAGGCAACAGCCAAACTTTTGGCCCGTCATTACGGATCATTGACCGAATGGCGCATGGCGATGAATAATGCCGGGACGCCTGATAGCGACGCCCTGCGCGATTTGATCAATATCGATCAAATCGGACCGGGGGTTGCCCATGATTTGATCGAATTCATGGCCGAAGAACATAACCGCGATGTTCTGGACGATCTTGAAACGGTCCTGACCGTCGAGGATGTCGAAGCCCCGCAGGTATCCGACAGCCCGGTGAGTGGCAAAACCGTTGTCTTTACCGGCAAACTGGAACTGTTTTCGCGCAACGAGGCCAAGGTCAAAGCCGAAAGTCTGGGGGCCAAAGTTGCCGGTTCGATATCGGCAAAGACTGATTACCTGGTTGCAGGACCGGGGGCGGGCTCCAAATTAAAGAAAGCAGAAGAATTAGGTGTTACTGTCTTGGATGAACAGGGGTGGCTTGATCTGATTGCGGAGTGATCAGATTGGCATAGCGTAAGGGAAAATATCAGATGGAAGACCTAGGCAACTTTTTTCGCCGCTATGCCGATGCACATCTTAAATTCGAAGCCGGTGTCCTTGACGAATTTTATCATTTTCCCTGCCTGATCAACGATCTGATGGGGGTGCACGCCATTGGATCGGTCGAGGACCTTCACAAATATAATGAAAGTTTTTTTGACGAACTGAAAAATGCCGATCTGGCGCTGGCCAAATCGATACTGGTTGAACAGCATTCCGCCCTTCCGGGTGGGTCACGGGCGATTGTGTCTTTCCGGTTTGGCAATTCGGATAACAATCTGATCTTTGACTGCGATTATGCCTTTGCCCTGCTTAAGCAAGACGAGACATGGAAGATCCTTTTTGCCCAGCTTGACGAAATTCGTTACAGCGACCTTTATTAAAGACGTTTGCGCGAAAAACGCATCGGCGCAATATTATTTGCCGCGCCCCGCCCCAGCACGCTTTCTATTGCATCTGGGTTATTCAAAAACTTAGCCATACCGTATCCTTGGAAATACTTAACCCCGGCATTAACACCTGCCTGGATCTGTTCCATTGTTTCGCATCGGCAGAACACAATTTTGCGGATCAATTCCTCGGAGCAATCGCGCAAGATGGCTTCTATTTCTTCTCCGCCCAAATCAAAAACATTCAATTTAAGATAATTGGCAATATCGATTTCGGCAGGAGAAACCACCGGCAATTTTTGAATAGATATTTGATCGAAGGCCAACTTGATGCCATAGCGATCAAACGAATTCTGGATTCCTTTGCGAACCTTCGGATTGTTGCGCCACATCAAATGAGAAATTTCCACCGTCAGTTTCCGCAGTTGTCGTGCCGGCAATGTCTTCACCATGCGCCGGAAATTCGCACTTACAACCGCAACCGGGTTGAGATTAAGAAATTGCGCAGCATCGCCTGAATACGGTTCTTTGGTGATATGGGATAAAACCCGATTATCAAGAAGCTCGGTAAAGCGGGCAAACATCCAGTCATCGCGAAGAATATCTTTGCCCGTGATTTCTTCCATCGCCGCCATGGAAACCCAAAATTCTTCACCAAACCATTCCGGTGAAAGACCTGATTGCAAAAGCCAGATCGGTTGCATGCGAATATGCATCGACATATCAGCCTGACCTACGATTCTTTCGATCTCGACCAACTGCCCCAACTGTTCCGCACTCTTCGGAGGGGCCTGATAAAAATCCAGAAAATCTTCTGCGGTTTCCCGGGTCGTTGCTCGCATATACTCAACACAGCATATGGCAAATTCAGAGGTCTCATGATTAAGATCGAAGACCCGCACATCCATGGCACCGTATCGGCGTGACAAAAGAAAAAAATTCAACTGATCAATAAAAGCGGACATTATTTCGCGTTGATCAAGCGGCATCAAAAGCGAAATGGCATGATCAGACAGCAACCTGGACGTTAAATTCTGTGCGCACCCATATTCAAAATACCTTAGGAAAGAACAAAAAACCGTCCTGCTACGGGTGGCTGGAACACCGGAAAAGTCCAGAACAAAAGCGCAATGATCGGGTTTATGCAACCCTGACTTCTGAATACTGGTCAGTAGCTCATGCGGAATTGCTCTGTTCATTATAATCCCCTATCTCACAGCTTAGACTTCATCTTAAAATATAAAGTCTGACGCTATTTAAGAATGCGCTGATCCCACTGCCCCTTGTGCAAATTCATGATGCAACATCGGGGATCAATTGTCAGGTGGCCAGGCTTACTGAACTTTCAAATAACTCCCCAATCGAGATCACCGTTTTGACCAATGGTCATTTACCTCAAGCGCGCAGAATATAATGTTTCATCCCCCAAGGTTGCCCTTTGATGATATATTAGATGACCAAAAATCACCAGAGAATGCAACCCATGTTTGCACTGAGAACAAGCGCAACAATTACGGCCCTGATGTTTATTATGGCAGCACCCACTGTTGCCTGCGCAGATCCCGTCTATGACGAGCTGTTTGGCAAGGTCCGTCCGGTTGATGGCGATACACTGGAATTCGGGTTTAAGCGGGTCGATCTTTGGGGGGCGGATGCGCTTGAACGGTTTCAAAGATGCGTGTTGAACGGGCAGACCACAGCGTGCGGCGCCGATGCATGGCAGGTTATCACCAACCTTATCGGTACCGGCAACGTGACTTGCAAGGTACAGGGCATGAACCGCTATAAGCGCAATATGGCGATCTGTCGCAATGCCAGCGGCATGGATATCGGTCAGGCCATGATCGCGCGCGGCATGGCCGTTGCGCGGACCGATGAAATGCCATCCTATGCCAGGGTCGAAAGTTCGGCCAAACAAAGCCGTACCGGGGCATGGGCCGGTGAATTTATCGATCCGTTGTTATGGCGTCGCGGTGATCGCCTGCCGGAACATCAAATTAAAATTCATCGTTGGCAGCGCGACGAGTAAACCACGCTCACGGGTGGGATTTTCCAAACCAAACAATCCGGCGGAACCACAGCACAATTAATGCGCGGATCGGCGATCAAACATCACATCCCCCGTCGATCACCACTTTACCACCCTGCCCTGCAAACCAGCCGGTTAAGTCCCCTTGCCCGGTGTTTGCACCGCACCGTCAGCAGCATCAGGCGCATCTGACTGAATATCTGTCGAGCTTGCCGTCGCACTGGTGGATCGACGCCCGGTTGCCGAAAACAACGGGCGCGACAACAGACGACCCAGCCCGGCCAAGGTCACCCCGTTCTTGATTGATGCCACGCCGACAATAACCACGGCAAAACCGATGGTCTGCGGGGCGGTCAAAACCTCGTCCAATAGCAACCATGCGGCAAAGAATGTCATTGCCGGTCCGGATAGGGAAATCAGTGCGGCCTGTGTCGCCCCGATCCGGCGAATGCCTTCATACAGCAGGAAAAACGGGATCACGGTGCAAAAGATCGAAATGCCCGCCGTCCACAGAACCCCATCAACATTAAGATTCAGCGGCTTGGTCAAAATCAGTTCGTATAGGACCATCGATGCACCGGCCATGGTATTGACCAGGGCGGCAAAATGCATCGACCCGATGACCGCGATCATGCGTTGTCCGAAATACAGATAAACCGCATAGGTCAAAGCCGATGCAAAAGCCAAAGAGGCCCCCAGCCAAAGCTGATCCGACACAGCACCAATCCCGGTTGGGGCGAGAACCAGCACCAACCCGACATAAGTGACGATAAAGCAGACAATCTGGCGCAAGGGAGGAAGCCGCCACTTATGCAGGCATTCAAGGATCAAAACGATGGCCGGGAATGTAAACAGCACGATCCGCGACACGGTGACGTCAATAAGCGACACGGCGGTAAAATCAAACAGGGCGGCGGCAAAAAACAGCCCGCCGTAAAGAGCCCCCCAAAGAATATCGACCCGCATCATCTTGCGTTCGCCCGGGCGATGTTTGCCAAACAGGTAAACACCGATCCAGAAAAATGGCAGTGCGATCAGAAACCGCAACAACAACAAACCATCCACAGTCATACCCGTGGCATAGACATATTTCGCCAGAAGCCCCTTCATCGCAAATGCCACTGTCGATAGCAGCACAAGCGTCAGGGCGGATCCCTGCGGTTTCGTTGTCATATTGGGGGTTCTCCACTCTCTCTAGGGTTTACTATCCGCCCGCCCAAGTCATTATTCAATTCGAATTAAATGTTATCAGATATCAGCATTTGCTATACCTTGACCGTCAACGCCACGCCTATTTCCGTTTTCGGGATGCAAGAAATGGACCTCAAACAGCTTCGAAGTTTTATACATATTGCCGAACTTGGCAGTCTGTCGCGTGCGGCAGAACGGCTTAACCTGTCGCAACCAGCCCTGAGCCGTCAGTTAAATCTGCTTGAAGAAACCCTTGATACCCGGTTGCTTGAACGTACAGGGCGCGGGGTCAAACTGACCGAAGCGGGTCAGATGCTGGCGGAACGGGCACGGGTTATTCTGGGCGATCTGGCGCGTCTTGAAGCCGATCTTTCAGCACGTCGCAGCAAGGTGACCGGCCATGTTCATATTGGTGTGCCGCCCAGTGCGGGGATTGTGATTACCGGCGCATTGGTCGAAGCCTTGCGTGACCGCTATCCCGATCTGAATATTTCAATCGCCGAGGATTTGACCGGTGATGTGCAGGAAGGATTGCTGTCAGGTCGTCTAGATATCGGCATCTTGCATGACGGCATGATTTCACGCAGCCTGCATGCCGAACCGTTATGGCGCGAAGACCTGTTTCTGATTTCCCATCCATCACGGGTGGACGAAAATGAAACCGAAATTGACTATGAAGATGTCCTGGCCCTGCCGTTGATCATGCCGACCCCCAAACACGGATTGCGCGCAAAAATGCAGGAAGCCGCGTTTCGCGCCGGTCGTCCGCTAACCCCGGTGGTCGAGGCCGATGCCTTGCGGGTTCTGGTCGATCTGGTGCACCGCGATCTCGGGCATACGGTATTGCCGCGAAGTTCGCTGGTGATGGAGCTTTCGACCGGGCGGCTTAAGGCGCGGCGGATCATCAATCCGGAACTGTCACGCAAGGTGATGTTGTCATGGTTACAAGACCGCCCGCTAAGCACCGGGGCCAAGGCCGTGCTTGATACCCTGCGCGATTTGGCCGGCACCATGCCCATGGCCGACGGCCGATAACTGACCACAAAAAACCCCGGAACACCGAATATGCCGGGTTTTGTCGGTCAGGATCGATTGATCAAATGTCTTATCGAAGAAGTTCCGGAGGCGGGGTTGGGGTTGGGGGAAAGGCCGCCGCCTCCGGCCATAGGGACTATTTCATTGAGTCCTCTATGGATCTGCGGATCGAAGCATATGTTTTCAAGAAGACTTGCTGTGTATCGGCAAGGCCCTTTTTTGTTATCTTCCACGCGTCTGTGGAAGTATCCTGCAGGCGACCCAATCGGGCTTTCGCCTCATCCATCTGAGCATTCAAAGCCGCAATCTGTGCATCGATTGCCGCGCGCTGATTTGAGGCAAGCTTAGCAGCATCGGCGCGCAATTCTTCGAGCGATCGTTGCCATGCCGCCTGACGTGCTTCAAGTTCGGCTTCCAGAATTGACTTCCGGGTGGCCAGATCAACCTTTGCGGCCTCAAGATACCCGCCCCAGGTCTTCTCTACCGTCTCTTCGACCTTATCGCGCAAATCTTTCAATGTTGCTTCCCAGGAATTACGCTGGGCCTGCGCACGGGCAACGACGACGGCCCGTGCCGTTTCAGCCTGATCCTTTGTCGCAGTCAGGAAAGACTGAAAGGCGGCTTCAACTTCAATCCATTCTGCCTCAAGTGCTTCCTGTGCCTTCCCGAGGCTGCTTCCAGATTCCGCCCGCAACTGATCATAGGACGCGGACACCTTCGCCCGCGACGCGCGGAGATGCGCAAGGGCGGCATCGGCTTCTGCGCGGGTATCGTCCTTTAGCTTGACGGTTGCTTTCTCCGCTTCGGAGATGATTGCATCCACGTCATCGAGACGATGCTTTGCCCACGTGATCGCATCGTGTGTTGAGGCTTTCTTGCGCATTGTGCATTTCCTTTTCGGCTTGAAATTTTGATTGCCAAGGGTGTCCAAACAGCGGTCTTTTCTGTTCGGATTGTTATTTGGTGCGATTGGCTGCGAGGAAGTCGCTACGGCAAAGATCGCGGACCATCCCCTCAATCTGGCCGATGCTGCTTGACTGGATCTCCGACCAGGCCATCCCGCGCAATATGATGCCGCGCAAGAACCTGAAGCTGATGATCGATGTCACGATCGCGCTGATGCGCAATCGCAGGGCTTCATCATCAGGGGCGCGGCCCGAAACGTCGCTTGCAGTCTGGACCAGACGCTCAAGCATGGGGGCGATTGCCCGCTCGTAAATCACGGTAAATGCCTCATCGTTGTCATAGGTGCAACGCGCAACAAACGACGTCCAGGAATACGGCTCGGCATTCTCGAGAATGATATTAAGAAAATTTGTAAGAGCCTGCTCCAACCGGACAGTTTTGTCCGCGATACTATTATCATCAAGCGGGTCGAGCGCTTTATCAAAGCGACCTGCCGCATGCTCCGCGATCATATCGGCCGCGGCCAGATACAACTCCTTTTTTCCCCCGAAATGATAGGGGATGGCCGAAAGGGTCGTGTTCGCGGTCTTCGCCAAGGCCCGGGTACTCGCACCTTCATAGCCAACCGCACCGATCACCTCGATAGCCGCTTCGATCAAATGCGAACGGGTTTTACTGCTTCGGGCTTTATGGCCATTCGCGGGCGGTGAGGCGATATTCATGCGTGCGGTTCCTTATCTGTTGAAACAAAGATAGATCATTCGAACGAACTTGTGAATTGATATAAATTAATCGTTTGAATATTTTCTCCCAAGCGAACATTTGATCCACCGTCCGCCGGGGGTCAGGGCCAATTAATTCAATCCGCGTTTCGTGCTGGCGCCCCGTGGTCCCGGTGATCGAGGCCGATACATAGCCGGTTCTGTCGAGCACAATGCCTTATGGTCGATGATCGATGGTTGATGGCCGATGGCCGATAACTGAGCACAAAAAACCCCGGCACACCAAATATGCCGGGGTTTTGTCGGTCAGGATTAAACCGATTTAGACCTGTGCTTCGGAATCAGATGATTTCTGCCACAGGTTCAAACCGCCATCGGTAGCGTATTTGTCGATTTCAGTCAGTTCTTCTGCGCTGAATTCAAGATTGTTCAGGGCATCAAGGCTGTTATCAAGCTGTTCGACATGACGCGCACCAATCAGGGCCGAAGTAATTTCAGGGCGGCGCAGCACCCAGGCAATCGCCATCTGGGCCAATGTCTGCCCGCGACGTTTGGCAATTTCGTTCAATGCCCGCACCCGGTTCAGGTTTTCTTCGGACAACATCCCAGACTGGAACGATCCTTCAAGCGCGGCACGGGAATTTTCCGGCACACCATTCAGGTATTTATTGGTCAAAAGCCCCTGTGCCAGCGGCGAAAAGGCAATACAGCCAATGCCCAGTTCGGACAGGGTATCAAGCAGACCTTCTTCTTCGACCCAGCGGTTCAGCATCGAATAGGATGGCTGATGAATAACACAGGGCGTGCCGAGTTCCTTAAGGATCGCGTGCGCTTTGCGAGTCATTTCGGCCGAATAGGACGAAATCCCGACATAAAGCGCCTTGCCCGAACGCACGATCTGATCCAATGCGCCCATGGTTTCGGCAAGCGGCGTGTTCGGATCAACACGGTGCGAATAGAAGATATCAACGTAATCAAGGCCCATGCGTGACAGGCTTTGATCCAGACTTGAAATCAGGTATTTGCGCGATCCCCATTCACCAAACGGCCCCGGCCACATGCGATATCCGGCCTTGGTTGAAATCACCAATTCATCGCGATGGGATTTCAAATCCTTGGCCAGAACGGCACCAAAGTTTTCTTCAGCCGATCCGGGGGGCGGACCATAGTTATTGGCCAGGTCAAAATGAATAACACCGCGATCAAAGGCACGGCGGATCATGGCGCGTTGGGTATCGAAGACGTCAACACCGCCAAAATTCTGCCACAGGCCCAGCGTGATCTGCGGCAACATCAGGCCGCTTTTACCACTGCGATTATAGGTGGCATTGTCATAACGTGCGGGATTGGCCATCCAGCTTTCTTCTACTCCGGCCATTTCTTCCTCCTGCTTATTTCTTTGCGGGTCTCGCCCGCAATTGAATCGATCCAATACCCTATTCATAAGACAAAATGACAGCGCTGTCATTTGTGTTGGCAAGAAAAAACCGCCCCGGAAAATTGGGGCGGCTTTAAACTGTGATTGGTCTTCGTATGTAGCCTAGGTGCTACGTTTCTTAATCGGGGCGGTTGCTTTTTGCAGCCATTCGACAAGGTCTTCGTCCAGATCATCGGCATACATGGCATAGACCTGTGCGTGATAGTCGTTCAGCCACTGCAACTCGTCGCGGGTCATCAGTTCCGGATCAATCAGTTTGCGTTCTATCGGTGAAAACGTCAGCGTTTCAAACCCCAGCATCGGACGCTCCGCACCGGCAGGTGCATCGATTTCAGTTACCGCAATCAGGTTTTCAATCCGGATGCCGTATTCGCCTTCTTTATAGAAACCCGGCTCATTCGACAGGATCATGCCCGGTTTCAACGCAATATTGTTCGGTGCCTTGGAAATCCGTTGCGGGCCTTCATGAACGCCAAGATAACTGCCGACCCCGTGCCCGGTGCCATGATCGTAATCAAGCCCGGCGTCCCACAATGGCGCGCGCGCCAGCGTATCAAGCTGTGATCCGGTGGTGCCGACCGGAAAAATTGCCCGGGCAAGCGCGATATGCCCCTTAAGCACGCGGGTAAACCGGTCGCGATGTTCCTGTGACGGCGTGCCGATGACCGTGGTCCGAGTAATATCAGTGGTACCATCGATATACTGCGCGCCACTGTCGATCAGAAAAATCTCGCCGGGTGACAGGTTGCGATTGCTTTCGGGCGTATTGCGATAATGGCACAGCGCCCCGTTCGGACCGCTGCCGGGAATGGTTTCGAAACTGGAATCGCGAAACAGCGGATCTTCGGCACGCAGTGACAGCAATTTATCCGCGGCAGCGCGTTCATCAATACTGCCATCCGAGGCGGCTTCATCAAGCCAGGCAAAATAGCGAATGATCTTTTCGCCGTCGCGCCGATGTGCTTTGCGCGATCCTTCAAGTTCGACATCGTTCTTACATGCCTTGGGCAAGGCGACCGGATCACGCCCGATCCGCAAGGTCGCACCGGCATCGGAAAGCATCATCCGCAACCAGTCAGAAGCGGTTGCCTCGTCCAGACGGACCGACTGATTGCCCAATGCGCCCAGCGCATCTTCCAGTTCACCCGGATGGCGAATAGTGGCATCGCAGGAAAGCCAGTGGCGCGTTTCATCGGGTAATTTGCGGTCATCAATAAACAGATCAACCGACGCATCGCCATAAATGATCGCATAGCTTAGTGCTAGCGGCGTCTGGGGCACGTCCCCCCCGCGAATATTCAAAAGCCAGGCAATGCTGTCTGGCGCGGACAAAACGGCACTGTCACATTCCAGTTTCGAAAGCGCCTGCGCAATCTGATTGCGTTTGTCGAAACTGGATTTACCGGCATATTCCAAAAGTTGCGGTCGCACCGGTGCAACCGGCATTGCCGGTTGTTTGTGCCAAAGCGCATCAATCGGATTGGGATCAATCGCAACCAGTTCCGCACCGATGCCGTCGCAGGCGCCGCGCAGATGATCGGCCTGCTGAATGGTATGCAACCACGGGTCATAGGCCAATTTCTGGCCCGGTTTCAGATTATCGTGAATCCAGCCGACAACCGGATCTTCGACCAGATGACGATATTCATAAATGCTGCGATCAACCTGCTGACGCACCTGAATGGTATAACGACCATCGACAAAAACAGCCGCCTTGTCCGCCAGCACCACCGCCGCCCCGGCCGACCCGGTAAAGCCGGTCAGCCATGCCAGACGCTCGGCGCGCGCGGGCACATTTTCACCCTGATGTTCATCAGAACGCGGAATGATAAAGCCATCAATGCCCTTGGATGCCAGATATTTTCGCAATGCCCCGACCCGTGCCACGGCGTCATAGCCATCCTTGGCAAAGCTGAATTCGGTTTTGCGTTCATCGCGAAGCGCAAGCAGGGCGGCGTTAAGATCATCACCGCGATTACCACCGATCAGGTCAAGCCAGTCGGTGCGCGTGTCGCCATTGGCACTTGCCAGAACACCATCAATCAAACTGATGATGGCGATAACATCCTTGTTAACACCATCGCGTTCCAACATGGCAGCAAGTTGGGCATTACCGGGAAAGGTCATCAAAATCCTCGTTTCTATGCGTGGGGCAGCATCTGAACAAAGCTATCTAAGGGTTTTCGCCGAACACATGCAAGATGGAATGCCATGACGTGTGACCATGCACCCGGTTTACGGGCGGCTTTCAGCCCGCAAACCACTCAAATCAGCGCATAAATAAACTACAGCGGCAAGTAGCCTATACCACCACATGCGTCATGGGTATGAAAGCCCTGCAAGCTTCGCAATGCAAATTAAGGAAACTTTAAACTATGACATCCACGTGACAAAAAGATGACCCGTCGGGACGTCAATTTGCAGGAGACCAAAACGGTGATCCGTTTTCCAATTACTGTCCAGAGCGCCGTTCAATCGCGTCGTCGTCAGACGGCCTATAACGGTCTAGAGCGCCTCACCACTATGGAACGAGCCGCGCTCGGCCTTGATATAGGCCCTGCCAATCTGGCAGACGATGCTGAAAGCCATCATCGGGGTCAGACCCTTTCGATGGAAGCAACGGACAGGGATTAGGGATCAATCCCGCCCGCGTAGGTCGCCAATGCTATAAGACGTAACGCAGGATCGAAGGTTCACGATCCTTGCGGTCTTTTTTGTCTTTCCCTCTGAAACGGTCCTGCTTATCCACAGCAGGGCCGTTTCTTTTTGACCTCACCCCGGATGCCGTTCCATAGTGACGCCAACATTTGCAACCGGATGCGGGAAATCCTATGACAAAAACCGTTCTGATCACCGGTGGGTCGCGTGGCATTGGCCGCGCAACCGCCGTTCTATGCGCACAAAATGACTGGAACATTGCCTTTAGCTATGTTGGCAACAAAGCCAGTGCAGAAGAAACCTGTGCGATGTGTGAACGGGTGGGCCGGACCGGAAATGTCTTTGCGCAGAAATGCGATGTGCGTCACGAGAATGACGTCGTCCATCTGTTTCAAACGGCACTCGACCGGTTTGGCGACATTGACGGGGTTGTCAATAATGCCGGGATCGTTGCCCCCAGAAGCAATCTGGCCGATATGGATATGGCCCGGATGAAATCGGTTTTTGATACCAATGTGCTGGGCGCCTATCTGGTCGCACGCGAGGCCGCACGCACCATGACCACATCAGGCGGTTCCATCGTCAATGTATCCTCTGTGGCGTCAAAACTGGGATCACCCGGGGAATATGTCGATTATGCCGGATCAAAAGGCGCGATTGACACATTAACCATCGGTCTTGCCAAGGAACTTGGTCCCAAAGGCATTCGCGTCAATGCTGTGCGACCGGGCATTATCGATACCGAAATCCATGGCAGTGTTGGCCGCCCCGAACGGGTTGCGGAAATTGGCCCGTCCTGCCCGCTTGGCCGACCGGGCAAGGCCAACGAGGTTGCCAATGCCATTTACTGGTTACTGACAGATGATGCGTCATACGTTACCGGCGCCCTGATGGATATCACGGGCGGTCGCTAAGTTCGCACCATGATCGTTGGGTCGGGTCATCCTGGTCGCCGGGAAGAT
The DNA here is from genome assembly GCF_002115745.1 of Thalassospira alkalitolerans. Lineage (GTDB taxonomy): Bacteria > Pseudomonadota > Alphaproteobacteria > Rhodospirillales > Thalassospiraceae > Thalassospira > Thalassospira alkalitolerans. Next base: position 181,120 of record NZ_JFKB01000002.1, on the reverse strand, counting down.
GGATCACGCCTTGGCGCCAAAAAGCCCCGCCCCCAGACTAGGCCTCGCCGGATTTTTCTGTTGCCGATGGCTCAGATGACGGCGCGGTGACGGCCTTGCCTGATCCCAATACGGTTTCCAGTCCATCATGAAGTTCGACAATATCAAAAGGCTTGGCCAGCATCATCGCAACGTCAAGCTGGCGCCAATTTTCGGTGACACCTTCGGATGCGTAACCCGTCATGACGATAACAGGAATATTATTGCCTTCGTCACGCAGGCTGGCAATCAATTGGACCCCGTTCATGTCGGGCATGGTTTGATCCGTCAAAAGCAGACAAAATTCCTGTGTCGGATCACGAAGTGCCGCCAGCGCATCTGTTGCCCGGTTAAAACAGGTTGCCTCGTATCCCATACGCCCCAGCATCCGCTGACACAGGCGCAAGTTCTTTTCTTCGTCATCGACCACAACAATGTGACCGCCAACGCCCGGTGACAGCTCTATCGCGCGCTGAGACGTGACGGTGATATCTTCGTCAAATACTGGCAACAGGATCGAAAACCGCGTGCCCTGTTCCAAACGGCTGTAAACATCGATCACGCCCTTATGACCGGTGATGATGCCATGCACAGTCGACAGGCCAAGCCCGGTTCCCTTGCCGGTTTCCTTAGTGGTAAAGAACGGATCAAAGATGCGTTTGGCGGTTTCCTCATCCATCCCGCAGCCATTATCAATAACACTGATGCGGATATATTCCCCCAGATCAAGCAACGGCCGTTCGGCGGCGATATCCTCGGTCAGTTCAAATAACCCGACCTCGATCCTGATTTCGCCGCGATCACCGACCGCGTGATAGGCATTGGTAATCAGGTTCATCAAACACTGGTCAATCTGGGTCGCGTTGCCCAAAATCCCTGGCAAATCCGGGGCGATTTCAGTTTCAAGCAAGACCGAAGACGGGATTGAACCGCGCGCAAACCGCACTGCGCCCTTAACCATGGTTTCCACACTTAGCACCGATGTTTCTTCGTCGGTGTTACGGCTGAACATCAAGATTTGCTTGACCAGATCGCGCGCGCGTTCTGCGCCGGACCGTATTTCCGACACATCATCGCGCAGCGGTGAGTCTTCGGGCAGATCAGTATAAAGCAGTTCGGCGTAACCGCTGATCGGTTGCAGAATGTTATTAAAATCATGCGCGATACCACCGGCCAGAACCCCGATGGTTTCCATGCGCTGGGAATGTTGCAATTGATGTTCAAGTTTCTGACGGTTACGTTCGGACCGCAGACGCTGCAATTCCGCAGATGCCCGTCCGGCAAAAACTTCAAGCATTGAGACCGCCAGTTCCGGATCGGCCAGCGGCTTATCGGAAATCGTGACCAACACACCGATGGCATTGCCATCGTCATCATAAAGCGCAGCACCGGCATAACCGCGTGCGTGGTCTTCGCTGACACGTTCATCACCACCAAAATCATCGGCCAATCCATCGGCATAGACCATGATGCCACGCTTTATGACTTCCTCGGCGGGGGAACCGGCCAGATCGAAATCCATAAGCTCCCTTGATTTTAAGGGCGAAAACAGCGCGACCGATTTCAAACGTGTCCCATGAAGTTCCGCAACATGGCAAAATGACATGTCGAGTGTTTCACACAGAACCTTTGTCAAGTTTTCAAAGAAATCGGTCCCGACCTGGGATTTGATACCGCGATAAATCGAGTCCAGAGTTTCCTGATAGCGTTCGCGATCGGTCACATCCAATGCAAAGCTGGCGACACAATCAAGATCGCCGTTATTGTCAAAGATCGGGCTTTCATACCATTCGCAGATGATATATTTGCCCTGCTTGGTCACATTGGGAAACCGGGTATTTACGCTGGTGCGGGTCTTGGTAACATCCAGAACAAGGCTGCTTAGGCGCCCACGTTCGCTTGGCGGCACCAGAATTTCTACTTTTTTGCCAACAAGTTCGCCTGCGTCAAAGCCAAACATGCGTTCGGCCGTTTCGTTGATCTCGATGATCGTGCGGTCCGGCGTCCAATAAATCACGCCAAGCTTGGTATTATTGAAATGCGCGCGCAGGCGCCGCTGATTAGCTTCAAGCTGCGACAAGGCCTGTTCAAGATCACGACGGCTTTCAATACGCTCGGTTGCATCACGACAACTTACGCGAATGCCCTGATATCGGCCTTGGCTATCGCGGATCGGCTGCCATGACATGGCAATACCGACATGCTGGCCGCTTTTATGAATGGCAGTGAATTCACGATCATTGCCTGAAAGGCCACTAAACCCTTCTTCAAGATAATGCCGCACCCGGTCGCGATCTTCGCGAAGCACCAGGGGTAATGGATAATGTTCCATCGCGATGCATTCTTCGGGGCGATAACCCAGAATGCGTTCAATCGCCGGATTAACCCATAATGCGCCACCATCCGGCGCGATCCAACTTTCCCAATCATAGGTATAATTGGCAACGGCTTCGAATTTTCGTTGCGACAGCGACAATTTGTCACTGGTTTCCATCGCCGTTTTAATACCCGCCGCCGCCGCCAAAAGTCCAGCAGCGGTATGGGCAAAAACGATTTCATCTGGTCGCCAGTGACGAACCTGACCGATGCATTCAAAACAGAGGACACCAAAACTTCCCGCACCGGTCACAAGCGGAACATCAAGCATCCCCCGGATGTTAAGTGGCCGCAAATAGTTGTCGGTAAATTCCGAGGTTCTGGGGTCGTCCTGTGCGTCAACCGCATCAATCGCCTGACCGGTATGAAGAGCGGCGAAATAGCGCGGCAGGTCACAGCGACGCAACACCAGCCCTTCGTGACTGACATTGGGATCGGTTTTATCGACCAAACCAACACAGTAAACATCACCATTTTCATCCTGCAGCCACAGGCTGGCGCGATCAACATTCAAGATATCGACGAATTTCAACAAAGTGGGCTGAAATGAGACGTCCTCGATCCGCTGAAGCGATGAAAAATACGATGCAACATCGGCCGCACTTGTCCGAATTTGTTCAAGGAAGTTATGGCCCATTGCGATCTCGTTATGGGATCGCATCTGATCAAGCCCCGATTGCAGCAAGGCCTGGCGCATCCAGACGACGCCAACAACCAGTGCGGCACTCATCCAGGCATAACCGAAAAAGGTCGATGCCCAGACCGGGATGGTGTGATGCACATGATGTCCGTCTGACATTATTTCGGGATATAGTCCGGAAACCCGCAACGCCCCGACAACAAGGATAATCGACATACAAAGCACGGCATAAACCAATGTTTTGCGGAAAGAATTGAAAACCGCAAAAATTGCCGTTCCGACAATCAACAGAGCCATGCCGCTTCCGGGTGTGAAAAGCGAAAGATAAAGCCCGCCCAGAACGGTCATCGCAGAGACGATTACCGTCGACTTAACCACGGCCGACATCTTGCTGCGGAATATCAACATCGCCAGCATGATCACGAAAATTGCGACCTGCGGCAGCTGTGAAATGATGGCTGCCTCGGCGGTATCACGATAGACCGCACCAAGCAGGGCGGGGAACCCGGCCGCCACCATCACCATCAGCATAAAGTCGGCAATGCGGTTGCGCGTTTTGCCGAGGATCAATTCAATTTTGGAAGTCATCGGTCGCGCCCGTCCAATCAGACTGCCTTGTCGGGCATACTGTTATAAATGCAATCAAAACGATCATGATGTTGCGCAAACAAGCCAAGCAGATTGGGATCGAACATATCGGGCGTCGTGCGTTGATCACCCTTTACGATGATCGACACCGCCACATCATGATCAAAGGCCGGTTTGTAACGCCGCGCACTGCGCAATGCGTCATAAACATCGGCAATAGACACAAGACGCGCCACCAGCGGAATGTCTTCGCCGGTTAAACCAGAGCAATAACCTTCGCCACGCCATTTTTCATGATGGTGGCGTGCAATTACCGCCGCCTGAGCCAAAACAGGGTTTTCCGACGAGTTCAACATCGCATAGCCGATTTCGGTATGACGCTGCATGATTTTGAATTCGGCCTCGCTTAGCGGACCTTCTTTAAGCAAAACCTCGTCAGGGACACCGACCTTGCCAATATCATGAAGAATACCAGCAAGGCGCACGGTTCGCTGAATATCGGCACCCAGCCCCGCCATCTCGGCCAGCGCCTGTGAATAAAGGCCGACGCGCACGCAATGTTCTGCCGTTTCAATATCGCGATATTGCGAAATCAGGCTAAGCCGATCGATAAGTTCTTCCTCGGCGCCGCCAAGCTTGCGGATAATGGAATCCAAATTCCGGGACTGGGTTACATTTTCAAGTTCAAGCTGACGAACCCGTTCATGTTCCTGATCGCGGTCGCGCAAACGTTCCACCGCATTCGAAACCGCCGCTTCGAGATCGGCCCGATCCACCGGTTTATCAAGAAATTCCCGCACGCCAAGACGCAATGCCTTGATGGCATCGGTTTTGTCGCCATCCCCGGTCAGCAGAATAAATTCGAAATCACGTTTGAATTCACCAATTGCCTTGCCAACAAATTCCAAACCACCACATTTCGGCATGCGCAGATCAGATACGACAAGCCGCACAGATGCATCATGGCGCAGCTTTTCAAGCGCATCGAGGCCGTCTTCGGCCATGATAACCTGAAAACCTGATCGTTCCAGCACACGCCCCAGCAGCTTTCGAATGACTGGCTCGTCATCAACGACCAGAATTTGGCGATCTGTTTCTGTCACATCGGCACTCGCTATTATTCAGGCTTGGCTCATCCTTAAGACTTAATTGATACCTATACATTTGTACAGTAACCAACAAGATGCCCTTACAACTTTGCGTTATATGCTTATTTGAGAATAAATATTCTTTCAGTTTTTATGGCTATATTTCAGATGGTTACATTTGAAATTACAGCGAAGACAATATTAGCGATCACAATTACCGACCGACTTATCAACGTGTGATTAAAGGATTTCTGTTTTACGACTCGAAAAACCTCTGAAATTCACAATCTGGAACCGCTGGTTTGACGAAAATTCGGATTTTAACCGAAAGTCATGTGGCATTTGTGCATGGCCGATATTCCGTTTCGATCCATAATCCCGATATTTGAAATCACGCCACACAGATACAATCACCGCGTTTTAGTCTCTTATGCGAGGCAATAGCGTAAAATGGACGACTTCTTTTGGTGGATCGTTCTGATCGGTTTTCTAGCACAGCTTGTCGATGGCGCGCTTGGCATGGCCTATGGCCTGACATCGACAGCACTTTTGATCAGCATCGGCCTGCCCCCGGCACAAGCCAGTGCCACGGTTCATGCCGCCGAGGTTTTCACCACAGCCGTTTCCGGAACATCACACCACTTTGCACGTAACGTCGATTGGAAAATGGTGCGCACACTGGCCATTGCCGGATCGATTGGCGGGGCGGCCGGGGCGGCGTTACTGTCATCGGGTATTGGTGATTATCTTGCGCCGTTTGTCGCATTTTATCTGTCGGCACTGGGCATACTTGTGATCGTCAAAGCCATGCGCAAGGTACAGCCACCAGCCGCCATGCAGGGTCTGGCACCGCTGGGCTTTGTGGGCGGCTTTCTGGATGCGGTGGGCGGCGGCGGATGGGGACCGATTGTATCAAGCACGCTGGTCTATCGCGGCAATGCGGAACCACATCGGATGCTGGGAACATCAGCAGCATCGGAATTCTTTGTCACCGTGATGATCACGGTGACTTTTGCCGGGCATTTCGGGTTGGAAAGCTTTGGGATGGCGGCATTGGCACTGGTGATTGGCGGTGTGCCCGCCGCACCGCTTGCCGCCGTGCTTGTCCGCATCATACCGCGCAAACCCTTGATGATCGCAGTCGGAACACTGATCGTCATCCTTGGCGGGCTTGGTATTTACCGCTTTGTCAATGCACTGGTGGCTTAACCAACCACCAGTGTTGTCCATTCTTCAACCGGGAAACGCTTGACCAGCGACAAACCAACATCGCGATATGCCGACAGGACAAATTGTTCCTGATGCGACAGCAAGCCAGACAGGATGACAACGCCGTCCTCGGCAAGTGTCGCGCGCAGGTCACGCGCCATATGACGCAACGGACGCGCAAGGATATTGGCGCAAACGATGTCGAAATACCCGGCATTGCGGATGCGCACGTCGCTAAACCCGTTGGAATGGATCGCGGTGACCAAATCGGCAATATGGTTGATACGGGCATTTTCACGCGCAACCCGCACCGATGCAGCATCGATATCGGCCATCATCACCGAACTGCGCCAGGTTTTGGCACAGGCCATACCCAAAATGCCCGACCCACAGCCCATATCAAGCGCATTGTAACGGTGTGAATACTTGGCCACCCAATCAATAGCGGCCAAACAGCCTTTGGTCGTTTGATGTTCGCCCGATCCGAACGCCAGCCCGGCATCGACCTGAAGCCCGGTTTTTGCCACCGGCACGCCTTCGTCCCAATGCGAGCCATGTACATAAAACCGACCGACCGAAATCGGTTTGAAACTGCGCAGATTGTCACTGACCCAGTCTTTGGGTTCGTATGACCCAAACTCAACCATCGGCACCGCAACACCAACCGCCGACGCCATCAATGATACCGCCGTTTCAATCGCCGTCTTATCAAGATGATTTCCCGAAAACCCTTCGACTTTCCAAGGGGCGGTTGGATCGCCAGCCCGTTCGAAATGCGACAAGGCATCGCAATGCTCATACAACGCCTCGGCAAAGGCCGGAGCAAATTTGCCGTCAACCTCGAAGGTGAAATTATAGCAACGAACGGTTTCGATCATATCGCGTCTCGCAAGATTGCGGCGGGCCAACGGGCGCACCAAAAATAACGTGTCCGGGGCTTAGCCCGGCAGAATGAAACTGTCGACCACTTTCTTTGTACCGACATCTTCAAAATCGATTTCAAGCTTGTTGCCATCAACCGCCCGCACAGTCCCCGGACCGAATTTACGATGACGGACAGCATCCCCGACCTTGTATTTCGATGATTTCGAATTGGTGGAATAGCTGGTTTCACCGTTCGGCTTTACATCAATAACATTCTTGCGCACGCGATCCTGCCAACCGGCACTGGCAAAGCGACGCTCGCCCCCGGTCGATGAACCACCCGATCCCGTTTTGCTGCCACCGCTGCCATAACTGTCACGGCGCGGCGTTTCATCCGCCCAGCTTGGCATTTTCATCCAGTCATCTGAACCCCAGGCCCCCGGCGAATGGTTTCCACCATGCCCGCCCAGCCCCGTATCGCTGATACGTTCGATATGCTCATCTGGCAATTCATCAACAAACCGCGACGGCAGGGCCGATTGCCACTGATTATAAATCCGCCGATTGGCCGCATAGGATACCGTCGCACGTTTGCGCGCCCGCGTGATCCCGACATAGGCCAGACGGCGTTCTTCCTCTAATCCCTTGACGCCGCTTTCATCCATTGCACGCTGATGGGGGAAAACGCCTTCTTCCCAGCCGGGCAGGAAAACATAATCAAATTCAAGTCCCTTGGCCCCATGCAGGGTCATGATGGTGACTTTTTCCTGATCGGTATTCTGTTCGTTTTCCATGACCAACGACACATGCTCAAGGAAGGTGGTCAGGTTTTCATACTCACCAATCGCCGACACCAGTTCCTTTAAGTTCTCCAACCGACCCGCTGCTTCTATTTCCTTGGATGTGCGCCACATATCGGTATAGCCACTTTCATCAAGCACCGTTTCAAGTACTTCAACATGAGAGCGGTTGGTCAACATCTCGCGCCAACGGGTGAAATCCCCCAACAATCCGCCAATCGCCTGACGCATTTTGGGTTTCAGTTCTTCGGTTCCGATCAAATCACGCGCCGCCATCGGAAGCGATACCGATTGATCCCGCGAATATTGATGCAGGATTTGAAGCGTTGCCTTGCCAACCCCGCGCTTGGGCACATTAATGATACGTTCAAAGGCAAGGCTGTCATCAGGCTGTGCGACCATGCGAACATAGGCCAGCGCATCGCGGATTTCATGACGCTCATAGAACCGCGGGCCGCCGATAACCCGGTATGGAATGCCCAGCGTGATCAACCGTTCCTCGAACTCGCGGGTTTGGAAACCAGCACGAACAAGAATCGCCATCTTGGCGGCACCAATGCCCTTGCTTTGCAGGGCTTCGATATCTTCGCCAACCAATCGTGCCTCGGCCGGACCATCCCAGACGCCTTTGACAAAGACTTTTTCGCCGGTATCAAGTTCAGTCCAAAGCTCTTTGCCCAGACGTCCATCGTTAAAGGTAATCAGTTTCGATGCCGCGGCCAGAATATGCGGGGTGGAACGATAGTTCTGTTCCAGTTTAACCACTTTGGCGCCGGGAAAATCAGACTCGAACCGCAAGATATTACCGACCTCGGCGCCGCGCCAGCTATAGATCGCCTGATCATCATCGCCGACACAGCAGATATTGCGATGAACCATCGCCAGCGCGCGCAGCCAAAGGTACTGCGCGACGTTGGTATCCTGATATTCATCGACCAGAATATAGCGGAATGTTTCCTGATACCGGCGCAGGATTTCCGGGTGTTTTTGGAAAAGTGTCAGGCAATGCAATAAAAGATCGCCAAAATCGGCCGCGTTAAGCACGGAAAGCCGTTGCTGATAGACCTTATACAAGTATTTCGCCCCGCCATTGGCGAACTCGACACTTTCATTAACCCGATCCGGTGAAAGCCCCTTGTCCTTCCAACGCTGGATAATGCCCATCAGTTGTTTGGCTGGCCATTTTTTCTGGTCGATCTGTTCGGCGTCCATGATTTGCTTAAGCAAACGGACCTGATCGTCGCTATCAAGGATCGAAAAATTAGATTGCAGCCCGATCAATTCGGCATGGCGGCGCAACAAACGCGCGGCCAACGAATGAAACGTTCCCAGCCACCACCCTTCAACCGGATGACCCAACGCATGCGCAACACGTTCCTGCATTTCCTTGGCGGCACGATTGGTAAAGGTCACCGCCAGAATTTGTTGCGGATGCAGGTGTTCGGTCTGCGCCTTTACCTGAAGCAAATGCGCCAGCCGGGTGGTCAAAACCCGTGTTTTCCCCGTCCCGGCACCGGCCAGAACCAACAACGGCCCGTCAAGCGTTTCGACCGCTTCGCGCTGTTCTGCATTCAAATTGGCAAGGTAATCGGGCGCAGATACAGGTGCGTCGGCAAGACGCATTTCCGGGCTTGCAGCGAATTCGTCGATTTCAAAGGGATCATCCATCATGGCGCGATATATAACATGCTGTGGTGACGGGGCCAGTATTGGCATTAAATTCAGGTTGCTTATTGTGCAACAAATCGGGAACGTCGACCAATTTTTTCCCCGAAAATATTTTTGACCGCATTTTTTACCGCCAGTTTTTCGCCCCGCCTGCGTGAATAATCATAGCAACAATTACCACGCAGGAGCCCCCGATGAGCGGCATCGAAAGCCTTAGTGCCAGTCTTGCGCAGATATTTGGCCAAACCCAGTCATCTGGCAGCAGCCAATCCAGCCAAAGCACCAATGATGTTTCAGCCATTGGCGGCTTTGCCCTTGCCACGGCGCAAGACAGTTCCGCAGCAACCGAAGCGGTTGATGCAGTATCGGAAATTGCCGCCAGCGGCGAAAGCGGTGTTGATCAGCTTTCCGATCAGATCAAAACCATGTTGCTGGAAATGCAGGAAAGCACCGATGCATCGGCAACAGATGGCGGCTTTGACGCACAGCAGCTTTTTGACGATCTGGATACCGATGGCGATGGCAGCCTGACCAAAGACGAATTTCTTGCTGGCAAGCCAGATGATGTCAGCGATGAAATGGCCGAAAACCTTTGGTCCCTGATGGCAGGAAGTGACGCAGAAAGCGTTTCCGAAGACGATTATCTGACTGCGATGTCACCACCAGCAGGTGCCACCACATCCACGACATCGACTGAAACAGACAGCACATCGGACAGTTCATCAGGTGGCGGCGCCGCAGCATCCAGCGATACTGAAAGCTATGACCCGCTTGATACCAACGAAGATGGCATTGTCAGCCTTGCCGAATTGATGGCCGCTGCCCCGCCGGAAAGCACCGAAACGGCCAGCGCCGAGGCCAACACCGACAGCCAGACCAGCACATCGGGCAATGGCGCAACACCGTTTGACAACCGCCTGATGGCGCAATTGATGTCATAAAAGATGTGATTTAGACGAAATCTTCTGTGATCCGGAAAAATCTAAGATCACATGCGCGATCGCTTGACCTTTGTCAGGCGGCAAATTTTGCCCAAGATGTTCAATGATATCATATTGATCTCGGGTGAAAGCGCAGATTTCCAATCCTCTTTTAAATGGCGTATTTTTTGCTTCCTTCTCTCTGCGAAGCGTTTCTGAATTCGGGAACGGTAATTTTTACCGTGCCCGGTCAGAAGCGCTTTAAAGTGGAACCTCAGAAGGGAGCATTACATCGTGAGTGCTATTTCAATTCTGGGCCAGGGTTTGTCGTTTTCGATACCTGTTAGCTCCAGAAGTTCTGTTGGTGAATCCGAAGGTATCGAACGAAGCAGCGCATTTAGCGCAGCACCAATAACCGACCCTATATCTCCGACGGCCGCCATTGGATCGCAGGGCAGCAATCTTGCTGACAGCCTTCAATCGGTAATGTTGGCCCTGCAGGAAGGAGGTGGCGAAGGTGCCTTTGCTGCCGCCATGATGTCTGTTGAGGAAGAAAGCCAACAAGCGTCATCTTCCGATGATGCAACAGCCAATAGCCAATCCTCGTCTTCTGGACCTCCGGGTATCGAGCAATTTGAAGCCGAAGATCCGCGTGATGCAGAACTCAAACCAGCATTAAATACCGGCTTGAGTGACGAAGAAGCAAAGAAAACACAGCAGGAAAACGCAGAGATCCAACGTCAACAGATATCGGCAGAGATTGATAATATCTCGGCAGATATCAAATCCGGTGTCTCTGGTACGGATAGCCGCATTGCGGCACAAATCATGTCCGGTGCCGCTAATTCTGCCAGACCTGTTGCGATGGCCCAGGCTGCCTGACCTTGCAACTAAGACCGTGATAAAGAGCAGCGCAATTTGTCGCTGCTCTTTTTTATCTACTTATCATCATCAGAAAAGCTTGGGCGGTGCACCACCGTGATCTTCGCTTTGCAGTTCAAGCAGGGCGTTGTTATAGGCCATCATCGCATCCTTTTCGTGGACGAAACCAACCATCAAACGCCTTTCGTCATCATCAATGACCGGCAGATGTTCTTCGCCGGTTTGTTCCATCAATCGGACGGCCTTTTCGATGCTGTCGGTGCGCAACAAAACAGGGGGTTTGGATCGCGCGACATGCCCGGCGGTAATTTCATCGCCAGGTTCGCGATCAAAGGCGGCATGGCGCAAATCGGCCAGCGTAATCGTGCCATGCAGGCGGCCATCCTCATCAACCACAAACAATTCGGAATACGGCGCATTGACCAGCTTTTCCTGAATGGCGGGCAATCCTTCGTTCAATCCGACAACTTCGTATTCGCGCTTCATGATGTCGGCAACTTTCATCATGCGCAGCAAATTAACCTCGCGCCCCCAACGGGTCGTCAGGCCCCGGCATTTAAGCTGCCAGGTAAAGAACGATCCGCCCTGGAACTGATCCATGATGATCGAAGCCAGAACCGATGCAACCATGACAGCAATGGTCAATTCGTAATCGCCGGACAGTTCAAAGATAATCAAGGTGGTGGAAATCGGCGCGCCCAGCATGGCTGCGGCCACAGCCCCCATCCCGACGAGTGTATAGGCGCCGTACCCCGACGACAGATCGGGGAAAACAGCAGTCGCAGCAACACCAAACGCCCCGCCCAGCATAGCACCAAGGAAAAGAGCCGGACTGAACATGCCACCGGCATAGCCAAGCCCGAAACAGATCGTCACCATCGCCGCCTTAACGATCAAAAGCTGTACCAGCAATGACCAGCCATAGGCTGCATACAGCGCATCATTCATCGCGCCATAGCCAACCCCGACGATTTGCGGGAACTCAAGCGCCACAACGCCGATCACCAATCCCCCGACCGCAGGACGCAACCAGATGGGTATTTTCGCCGCACGGGCGACATTCTGTACCACTGGAATACCGCGCGTCACACAGATTGCGGTGATCCCGGCGGCAATCCCCAAAAGCGCAAAGGCGGGAAATTCAAGAAACGACTGAATTTCATTGGTGGGCAACAAAAAGGCCACATCCGCCCCGAAATACAGCCGCGTGATGATCGTCCCGGTCACCGATGCCAAAACAATCGGCGCAAAGGCGGTCAGCGCATAATGTCCAAGGGCAACTTCATGGGCAAACAACGCCCCGGCCAAAGGTGCGTTGAACGACGCGGCAACCGCAGACGCCACCCCGCAGCCCAGCAAGGTCCGCGCCGTACTGCGGCGCAAATGAAGCATCCGCGCCAGCCAGGCGCCAAATGAGGCCCCCATATGAACAACCGGCCCCTCGCGGCCAAGCGATGCACCGGTACCCAGCGACACCGCACTGATAAAGGCCGATTTAATGCCGCATCGTGACGACATGCGCGCATCATGAAACAACGCCGCATCAACAACGTCAGCAACGCCATGCGGGCGGCGTTCCGGCAGGAAACGATAGATAAAGACGCCAACAAACAAACCGCCCAAGGTCGGCACCGCAATCAAATGCCATGCCGGCAAGGTGCGCAGATATTCGTGTACGGCCTCTTCACCCGACCCAAAGGTCAATGTCTGAACAAATAAAATGCCTTCGCGGAACACGATTGTCCCCGCCCCGGCCATGGCGCCAACCACCAATGCCAATACCGACAGCACAAGTTGTTCGCTTTTGACGACACGTCGGAGTTGGCTAAGCAGTTGGTTGGACTTAAAAAGCTTCTCAGCCATAATGGTTTACCGGCGGGAACGGGTGAAACAGGAAGTTGTTATATGATCACAATATCCTGCGAATAAAACGTAAAGGTCGGAAAATCCATTGTTTTTTGCCAATATTTCTCCATTCCCCACCGCAAGTGATGGCGCGTGATCGTGTAAAAACGGTTTTCTGATTGGTTGATGCTTTCAAAAAACCATCATTGATCTTCGAACAGAAAATAACGCATTGTCAAAACCAGTTACGGTCCAAGACCTTGCCGGGCTTACCAAAATGACAATAATCCTTTTTTCAGGACCACCGATAAATGACTGAACGTCAACAATCGGGCGCCACCATCGCCCGTCCGCTTCCGGGTTTTACCGAATTCGTTGTATTGATGGCCATTACCATTGGTCTGGTCGCGCTTTCCATCGACAACCTTTTACCTGCATTTGGTCCGATTGCGGCTGATTACGGCATCCAAGACGGCAATCGCATGCAATTGTTGATCTATGTTTTCATGATCGCTTTTGCACTGATGCAGATCGTTTATGGTCCGCTGGCCGACAGTTTTGGCCGCAAACCTATTTTGATGCTGGGCCTGTCGATCTATGCCATTGGCACCATCATGGCGGTTTTCGCCGATAGTTATGAACATCTTTTGATCGCCCGTTTTGTTCAAGGTTTGGGTGCCGCCGCCCCGCGCGTTTTGACCATTGCGATCACACGTGATTGTTTTGAAGGCCGCGAAATGGCACGCGTTATGTCATTTGTCATGATGGTGTTCATCATCCTGCCGGTTTTTGCCCCGGCATCAGGCAGCCTGATTTTGGCGCTGGCCAACTGGCATATGATTTTTGTCAGCACACTGGTCCTGGCAATTGCCATTGCGGTTTGGTTCTATCTGCGGATGCCCGAAACCCTGCATCCGGAATATCGGCATAAACTGTCGCTCAAACGCATTGCACGCGATATCAAAACCACCATCACAACCCGCCAGACATTGGGTTATTCAACCGCGATGGGCCTGATGTTTGCCTGCTTGATGGCCTATATCGGATCGGCACAGCAGATTTTCGAAACCGAGGTTTACGGGCTTGGCGTGTGGTTCCCGCTGGTGTTCGGGATGATTGCCGCCTGTATGAGCGTGTCATCCTTTGTCAATGCGCATCTTGTCCGCAAGATCGGCATGCACAAGCTTTCGCAGGGCGGACTCGTTGTCATGGCCATCAGCAGCCTGATCAACCTGTGCATTGCATGGGCGTTTGACGGTGCGCCGCCGCTTCCGGTCTTTGGCGTCGGTTTAACGATCACGCTGTTTTGTTTTTCCATGACCATGCCGAATTTCAATTCGCTGGCGATGGAACCGGTCGGGCGAATTGCCGGTACGGCATCGTCGGTGATCGGGGTTTACAGCACACTGATTGGTGTCGTTGCAGGCGGTATTATCGGCCAGCAATTTAACGGCACGGTTATCCCGCTGGTTGGCGGCTATCTGGTGTTGGCGATCCTGGCGATTGCGATTATCGGCATTACCGAGCGCGGCAAGTTCTTCCACACAACCCATCAGGCATAACCGCCGGGGAAAATGACATCGAAAAAAGCCCCGCAGGAAAATACCTGCGGGGCTTTTTGTTTAAGGTCAGATCAGATCACGCGCGGCGCGGATCGTAATTCAGGTTCGGCGCCAACCAGCGTTCAGCCTCGGCCATTGTCATACCTTTACGTTCGGCATAGCTTTCGACCTGATCACGTTCGATCTTGCCAAGGCCGAAATATTTGGCTTCGGGATGGGCAAAATAGAAGCCGCTAACCGAAGATGCCGGGGTCATAGCACAGCTTTCGGTCAGTTTGACACCGACATTGTTATCCGCATCCAGCAATTGCCACAGCGTGCGTTTTTCAGTGTGTTCCGGGCAGGCCGGATACCCCGGTGCCGGGCGAATACCGCGATAACCTTCGGCAATCAATTCGGCATTGGGCAGGCTTTCATCCGCCGCATAGCCCCAAAGTTCCTTGCGGACCTTTTCATGCATACGTTCGGCAAAGGCCTCGGCGAAACGGTCACCCAGTGCTTTCACCAGAATGGCGTTGTAATCATCGTGATCGGCTTCAAACTTTTTGGCGATTTCTTCGACTTGCGGCCCGGCGGTAACGACAAAGGCACCGATATAATCGGTCTTGCCGGATTCTTTGGGCGCGATGTAATCGGCCAAGGCCCGATTTGGACGCTTGTTGTTTTCACGGAACATCTGTTGACGCAACGTATGAACCATCACGGGTTCGTTCTGATCCGGTGCCGGGGTGACTTCGATATCATCGCCAACCGAATTGGCCGGCCAAATCCCAACAACCGCACGTGGCTTGAACCATTTTTCATCGACAATGCGTTTGAGCATCGCCTTGGCATCTTCAAAAAGACCACGTGCTGTTTCGCCGACTTTTTCATCGCTCAGGATATCGGGGAAACGGCCATGCAGTTCCCATGTCTCGAAAAATGGTTTCCAGTCAAACCGTTCAACCAGATCCGCCAGATCAAAGGTTTCAAACCGAGTGATGCCGGGCTTTTTCGGGGCGGGAATATCATAGGCATCCCAGTCAAGCTGGACCTTGTTGGCGCGCGCATCGCCAATTGCAAATCGCTTTTTCTGCAATTGCTGGGCGGCGTGCTTTTCGGCCATCGCGATATATTCAGCCCGAAGGTCTGTGACGAACTGGTGCCGGTGGGTTTCGGAAACCAGTTTACTGGCGACCCCCACCGCACGCGATGCATCAATCACGTAAACCACGGATTTGTTATAATTCGGTGCAATCTTGACCGCCGTATGAACCTTTGACGTCGTCGCGCCACCAATCAAAAGTGGAATATCAAGGCCTTCGCGTTCCATTTCGGCCGCGACATAGGTCATTTCTTCAAGCGACGGCGTGATCAGGCCCGAAAGCCCGATCATATCGACCTTTTCGGCCTTGGCGGTTTCAATGATCTTTTGGGTCGGAACCATCACGCCAAGATCGAGAACCTCGAAATTGTTACATTGCAGAACCACGCCGACGATGTTCTTGCCGATGTCATGAACGTCGCCCTTAACCGTCGCCAACAGGATTTTACCATTGGTTTCACGCACACCGTTTTTTTCTTCTTCGATGTACGGGATCAAATAGGCAACGGCCTTTTTCATCACACGGGCTGATTTTACCACCTGTGGCAGGAACATCTTGCCCTCGCCAAACAGGTCACCGACGACATTCATACCGTCCATCAACGGCCCTTCAATCACGTGAAGGGGTTTGTCGGCCTGCAAACGGGCTTCTTCGGTGTCTTCTTCGACGAATTCGGCAATGCCATTGACCAGCGCATGGGCCAGACGTTCGTTAACCGGCTTTTTACGCCATTCCAGATCGGCTTTCTTTTCCGGGCCGCCGGTGCCGCGATATTTTTCAGCAACTTCCAGCAAACGGTCTGTCGCATCGGAACGACGGTTCAGGATGACATCCTCAACCCGTTCGCGCAGTTCTGGCGGAATTTGTTCGTAAACCACCAGCTGACCGGCATTAACGATCCCCATGTCCATACCGGCCTGTGTTGCATAATACAGGAATACGGAATGCATGGCTTCGCGGACTGGGTTATTCCCCCGGAATGAGAAGGAAACGTTTGAAACCCCGCCGGAAATCTTGGCATAGGGCAAACGCGCCTTGATCAGTTTGCAGGCTTCGATGAAATCGACGGCGTAATTGTCGTGCTCCTCGATCCCTGTGGCGACGGCAAAGATGTTCGGATCGAAAATAATGTCTTCGGGTGGAAAGCCAACTTTGTCGACCAGCACACGATAGCTGCGTTCGCAAATATCGATCTTACGATCAACCGTATCGGCCTGACCTTTTTCATCAAAGGCCATGACGACGACCGCCGCACCATAACGGCGCAAAAGACGCGCCTGCTTGATAAACGGCTCTTCGCCTTCTTTCAGACTGATCGAATTGACGATGCCTTTGCCCTGAAGGCATTTCAAGCCAGCTTCGATCACGTTCCATTTGGAACTGTCGATCATGATCGGCACACGCGCGATATCGGGTTCGGCGGCCAAAAGATTGACGAATTTAACCATCGCCGTTTCGGCATCAAGCATCGCATCATCCATGTTGATGTCGATGATCTGTGCGCCGTTTTCGACCTGCTGGCGGGCCACTTCAAGCGCCGCATCATAGTTTTCGTCAACGATCAGGTTTTTGAACTTGATCGATCCTGCGACGTTCGTACGTTCGCCGATATTGATAAATCTGGCAATGTCACTCATGGCTTTGTTCGATCTCTTTTTTGCGTATCAACATCAGGCGGCGTTAAAAGGCTCGAGGCCCGAAAGGCGCATTTTCGGTTCAATCTTGGGCAATTTACGCGGGGCGGACTTGGCCACCGCATCGGCAATTGCCTTGATATGGGGCGGCGTTGTGCCACAGCACCCGCCCAGCAGATTAACCATCCCCGTATCAGCCCATTCTTTGACCAGTTCCGCCATTTCGGCATCTGACTGATCATATTCACCGAACTCATTCGGCAGGCCCGCATTGGGATAAACCGAAACCCGGCATTCGGCAATCCGCGACAATTCCTGTACATAGGGACGCAACTGTGCCGCACCAAGCGCACAGTTAAGGCCGATTGAAAACGGCTTGGCATGGCGAACCGAATTATAAAATGCCTCGGTCGTCTGCCCCGAAAGGGTCCGGCCCGATGCATCGGTAATCGTGCCCGAAATCATGACCGGCACATCTTCGCCGCGTTCTTCAAGCACTTCGTCAATTGCAAACAAAGCGGCCTTGGCGTTCAGCGTATCGAAAATGGTTTCGACCAAAAGCGTATCTGCCCCACCGTCAAGCAAACCATTGACCGCTTCTTTATAAGCTTCGCGTAGTTGATCAAAATTAACCCCGCGGAAACCGGGATTATTCACATCGGGTGAAATGGATGCGGTACGGTTGGTCGGACCAACGGCACCATTCACAAAGCGCACATCACCGGGATGGGCGGCTTCCCATTCGTCACAGGCCGCACGCGCGATTTTGGCACTTTCGAAATTGATCTCGTAGGCCAGACTTTCCATACCGTAATCAGCCTGGGCGATGGTTGTCGCACTGAACGTATTCGTCCCCTGCAAATCTGCACCCGCCGCGATATATTCCAGATGGATACCTTTGATGATGTCAGGCTGGGTCAATGACAAAAGATCGTTATTGCCCTTTACGTCCTGTTTCCAGTCGGCAAAGCGTTCCCCGCGATAATCTTCTTCGCTTAGCCTGTGGCGCTGGATCATCGTGCCCATGGCACCATCAAGGATCAGGATTTTAGTCTCGGCCCGTTTGCGCAGCAGGGCAATGCGTTCCTTGCGATCATTCATCATCATCATCCAGTCGTTTCATTCATGCGAGGTCGGTTGGGCAATGCTTAGGCTGCTGCCTTTGCAGTCCCGCGAATACCCAGCGCATGACAAATGGCATAAGTTAGTTCGGCACGGTTGAGAGTATAGAAGTGAAAGTCGGTCACGCCTTCCTTCATCAAACCTTCAACTTGAGAAATCGCTTCGTGAAAAGCAACCATGCGGCGCGTTTCCGGATCTTCGTCAAGACCTTCAAAACGCCAGTGCCAACGCTTGGGCACCGATGCGCCGCACATATTGGCAAATTTCAAAAGCGATCCGAAATTGGTTACCGGCAAGATACCCGGCACGATCGGGGCGGTGATCCCGGCGGCAACGCATTTATCGCGGAACCGAAGGAACACATCATTATCAAAGAAAAACTGCGTAATCGCACGGTTCGCACCAGCATCGATCTTGTGTTTCAGATAATCGATTTCAAAATCGGCATTGGGCGCATCGGGATGGGTTTCCGGATAGGCCGAAACCGAAATATCAAAATCAGCAATCCGTTTCAGGCCTTCGACCAGATCCACCGCATAGGGATAGCCGCCCGGGGTCGGGACATATTTATCACCGGCATCGGGCAAATCACCGCGCAGGGCAACAATGGATCGAATGCCTTCGTCCCAATATTTGCGCGCGATGGTTTCGATTTCTTCCTTGGTGTGGCCAACACAGGTCAGATGGGCGGCCGCCGGAATGCCGGTTTCGCCCTGAATGCGGGTGACGCTGCTGTGCGTGCGGTCACGGGTTGATCCGCCTGCCCCATAGGTCACCGACACAAAAGACGGGCTTAACGGCGCCAGACGATGGATCGAACGCCACATGGTTTCTTCCATTTTCTCCGTTTTCGGCGGGAAAAATTCGAACGAAACCCGTAATCCGTCATCGGAAGTACTGCGGGGTGTCTGGTCGTTATGAACCGTCATTTTTTTGATCCTGTCTTGTCGTTCCAGCGGAACGGTTCGTTACGTATCATTCATATCGTCACATCAGATGGCCGTCGTAATTACTCGGCCGCCTGGTTATTTCTGTTTGCCGCAACCGGCTTTTGCGCCTGTGCGGATGCATATGCCGACCAGATTCGTACCGTTAACGGTTTGCCCGGCAGGCTTATGACATCGCAAGGTTCAAGTTCACATGCGCGAAACCACGTATGGATCGCCCCATCATCGAACCCAAGGCGGCGATGAGCGTGTTCTTCACGCAATTCTTCGCGGTCATGGGCGGCAAAATCAACGACCAGCAACCGGCCATTGGGCGCCAGCACACGGGCAGCCTCGGCAATGGCCGCTTCGGGGCGTTCGGCATAATGCAAAACCTGATGCAGGGTCACGACATCAAACATCCCGGCCGGATAGGGCAATTGATACATATCGGCCTGTCGCACCAGACAGTTTGACAGATCAGCACGTTGCAAGCGCGCACGTGCGACGGCCAGCATTTCGCGCGACATATCAACACCAACGCCTTCTTCGGCGGTTTTCCCCAGCAGTTCCAAAACACGGCCGGTGCCGGTGCCGATATCAAGGATACGTCCGCCGGAAAGATCGCCAATCGTATCAACCAGCGCCTGTTCAACCACCGTTTCGTCAACGTGAAGGGACCGGATACGATCCCAGTCATCGGCATTGGCGCGGAAATATTCGGTCGCAATCTGTTCGCGCTGTGCCTTCACCTGTTCAAGGCGGGCGTGGTCAAGGGCAAGGGTTTCGTCATCTTGGGGTAAAAGCCGCAAAACCGGCTGCACCAGTTCCGCACCGGGGCCGGTATTCGGAGTCCGATAAAACACCCATGTGCCTTCGCGGAATCGAACAAGCAAACCGGCTTCACACAGCAATTTCAGATGGCGTGAAACGCGTGGCTGACTCTGTCCGATGATCTGGGTGATCTCACTGACAGTCAGTTCACATTCGGCACAAATCGCCAGCAGACGAAGCCGTGTCGCCTCTGCCGCTGCGCGCAACCTTGCAAGAACCTGTTCCATATCAGTGCCTCCGCCAATCTACGAAAAGACATAAAGATATGTTTATATTTAATCA
The DNA here is from genome assembly GCF_002115745.1 of Thalassospira alkalitolerans. Taxonomy (GTDB): domain Bacteria; phylum Pseudomonadota; class Alphaproteobacteria; order Rhodospirillales; family Thalassospiraceae; genus Thalassospira; species Thalassospira alkalitolerans. Next base: position 160,777 of record NZ_JFKB01000002.1, on the reverse strand, counting down.
AGACCTAATTACCCATCCAAAAGGGGTAGTGCAAAAAAGCCACACGCCAAATCCCATTGATCGGGCTCGCAATTTTGTGTGCTGGCGTTTAAACTTTGCCTATGCTACCCAGATGGATATCTGAGGCGTGTGCAGTGCTATGTTCTGTTTTCTTAGCGGGCAGCAGGGTGGTATTGTTTTGGAATCCCGATTCCAAGAACGTCACGGGTCGGGGAAAGTTTGTATCGAAAATCGTTTGGCAAAAAATAATGAACCTTCGAACTTTGCTTTCGCTGTGCGCTGGTGCTTCTTTGTCCATGCTAACCGCATGCGCATCCACCCAGCCAGCACAGGACATGAGTGATTACGACCCGATCGAACCGGTCAACCGGATCGTTCATGGTGTCAATGGGGCCGTTGATTTTATGATCCTTTATCCGGCTGCCATGTGGTACCGCGATATTGCCCCGGAAGAAGTCAAAACCGCTGTAAGCAGCTTTGTGCGTAATATCGGCGAACCGATAAACGCACTGAACTCGCTGTTTCAGGGTGAGCCGGAACAGGCCGCTGCATCTGCACAGCGTTTCATCATGAACAGCACCATCGGATTCCTTGGCTTTAACGATGTGGCTGCGGATTTCGGCATCCCCTATCACAGCGAAGATTTCGGTCAAACGCTTGGCCATTACGGCATTGGTGGCGGTCCTTATATCGTCCTTCCATTGCTAGGTCCGTCGAACCTGCGTGACTCGGCCGGCATCGCTGCCGACTACGTCATGAACCCGCTGACTTGGGCAGGTAAAAACAGCGACACCGTAGATAATCTTTATCTTGGCTCTTTGGGGGTTACAGCGCTTGATGCGCGCTATCGCGCCCTGAACCAGCTCAACGAACTCGAACAGACCTCGATTGACTATTACGCTGCATTGCGTAGCCTGTATCGTCAGCAGCGTAATGCTGTCATTCGCAACGGTGCCGCACCAACTGCACCTGATGTCGAAGACGAAAGTGCGTCTTTCGATTTTGACGATGCGGTCGAAGCAGCAGCAGAATAATGGTTCGTTCGAAAATGAAGAGCAAATTTACGGCTTCTGCCTTAGCAGCAGCGATCATTGGCACGACCGGCCTTGTCGCCGGTCCTGCCTTTGCAGGCGAAAGCCCGCTTCAGGCGCCCACTTCGGTCGTTGAAGTTGCGGCTGAGAACAACGCAATTAATGTCATCCATACTCTTGCCAGCGATGCAATTGCCGGTCTGACAGATGAAACGCTTAGTGACGATATCCGCCGACAGAATTTTGTCGCGTTGATGGATCGTTATTTTGCGATGGATGTTATTTCACGTTTCGTGCTGGGGCGTTACTGGCGCTCGATCTCGGAAGATGAACTGAACGAATTCGCTTCTCTTTTGCAGGAATATCTGGCGCTTAATTATGCCAGCCAGTTCAAAAGCTTCAATGGCGAGCAATTCGTTGTTGGCGATGAAAGCCAGCAGAAAAAAGACACCTTCGTCAATTCTCAGTTCGTCCGTCCGGACGGACCACCAGTCACGATCATCTGGCGGCTTCGCGAATTTGGCGATAAGTACAAGATCATTGACGTCACCGTCGAAGGTCTGAGCATGGGCATCACCCAGCGCGACGAATTCACCACCGTGATCCAGCAGAATGGTGGCAAGGTTGCCGCTTTGACCAAGGCACTTCACGAGAAGACCGGAAAATAATCTGTCGGTCCCGACGCAATAAAAAAGCCACCTGCAAATCGCCGGTGGCTTTTTTTATGGGCGAACATCAACATCATGCCGCCCAAGAAAAAAGGCCGCCCACCGGGCGACCTTGAATGATCAACCGCGGGTCAGCGGCTTGTATTTGATGCGATGCGGACGGTCCGCCGCATCGCCAAAGCGGCGTTTGTAATCCGCTTCGTATTCCTGATAGTTGCCTTCGAACCATTCGACATGCGAATTGCCCTCATAGGCCAGAATATGGGTCGCGATACGGTCAAGGAAGAAGCGATCATGCGAAATAACCACAGCACAACCGGCAAATTCCAATAACGCCTCTTCGAGGGCACGCAAGGTATCAACGTCAAGATCGTTGGTCGGTTCATCGAGCAGCAGAACGTTGCTGCCGGATTTTAGCATCTTGGCAAGATGAACACGGTTCCGTTCACCACCGGACAACTGACCAACTTTTTTCTGCTGATCCGCACCTTTAAAGGCGAATTGCGACACATAGGCCCGCGAGTTCATCGGCCGTTTGCCCAACAGGATCTCGTCCAGACCATCGGAAACTTCTTGCCAAACGGTCTTGTTCGGATCAAGCGCATCACGCGACTGATCGACATAGCCCATCTTGACGGTTTCACCGATTTTAAGCGTCCCGGAATCCGGGGTGTCGTTACCGGTCAACATCTGGAACAGCGTGGTTTTACCCGCACCGTTCGGCCCGATCACCCCAACGATCCCACCCGGTGGCAGGCGGAAATGCAAATCATCAAACAGAAGCTTATCCCCAAATGCCTTGGTCAGGCCTTCGGCGGTGATGACTTCATTACCAAGGCGTTCGCCAATCGGAATAACGATCTTGGTTGAATCGGGAACCGCATTGGCTGCTTCGGCGACAAGATCATCATAGGCACGGATACGGGCCTTGGATTTTGCCTGACGGCCTTTGGGGTTCTGACGGATCCAGTCAAGTTCGGTGGCCAGCTGTTTCTGACGACCACCTTCCTGACGAGATTCCTGCGCAAGACGTTTCTGTTTCTGTTCAAGCCAGGACGAATAGTTACCCTCGTATGGAATGCCCTGTCCGCGATCAAGTTCAAGGATCCAGCCGGTGACATTATCAAGGAAGTAACGATCGTGCGTGACCAGCACAACAGTGCCTTCGTAATCTTCAAGATGGCGTTCAAGCCATGCAACCGATTCCGCATCCAGATGGTTGGTCGGTTCGTCAAGCAGCAGCATATCAGGCTTGGCCAGCAACAGACGGCACAGCGCGACACGGCGGCGTTCACCACCCGAAAGCTTGGTGACGTCGGAATCTTTTGGCGGGCAACGCAGGGCGTCCATGGCAATATCGAGCGTCCGCTCCAGATCCCAGCCATTGGCCGCATCAATGCGTTCCTGCAATTCGCCCTGCTCGGTGAGAAGATTGTTCATCTCGTCATCGGTCATCGGCTCGGCGAAGGCCATGCTGATTTCGTTAAACCGCGCCAGATCGTCAACAATCTGACCGCAGCCTTCCATCACGTTACCAAGCACATCCTTATCCGGGTTAAGATGCGGTTCCTGTTCAAGATAGCCAACCCGAACACCTTCGGCCGGCCATGCTTCACCGGTGTATTCCTTTTCGATGCCACCCATGATTTTAAGCAGCGTCGATTTACCTGCACCGTTGTTCCCCAGAACACCGATTTTGACACCCGGCAGGAAGGAAAGTGTGATGCCCTTGAAAAGTTCACGACCACCCGGAAGGACTTTGGTCAGGTCCTTCATGACGTAAATATACTGGTAGGATGCCATTAAATTCCCCATCCAAAATGTGAGACATCCCGGAGCGTCCCGGGACATATGGATCGTCGCCGCGCGACCATCCGAAAGCTTTGCCCGTTTGTAACCGACCGGCCCCGGACAAACAATGACAAACAACGCCAGACACCCCCCATCCGTGACAAACAACGCCGTGCATTCAAGAATGTGTCATGGAAAAAACGACGCGGCCTGAAATATCGATAAAATTTGGCCCGCGCCCCCTAAAAACAACCCCGGATACGCAATAAACGCCCCTTTGCACGTGCCGCGCACCCCCGCCAGGGCCTGTGTGATGCGCCGCCAAAGCAAGCACTAAAAACGGCTGATTTCATGGTATTTTTCCAATATTCCAGCACCTTGATGATCGTTTCAACACGAATATATACGACTAATGATTATCTTCTGGCGCGTTCGGAAAGCTGTTATCGAGCATGTAGGCAATGTCTGGAATTACACCATCATTGCATCAAATGCAGGCAGACCGGCGCCAAAAAGAACTCAATAAAACCGGTCGGCAGGGGAAGTTCTCAAATTCTAGGAAGGAGACGCGCGATGGATGAACAAAGCGCAGCCTACTGGAAGCGAAACGTCAAGCTGGTGGCCACGCTGTTGGTCATTTGGTTCGTTGTTTCCTACGGTTTTGGCATCTTGTTTGTCGATGCCCTCAACAGCATCGAATTTGCGGGCTTTGAGCTCGGATTCTGGTTTGCTCAACAAGGATCTATTTACGTCTTTGTTGCGTTGATTTTTGTCTATGTAGCCAAGATGAACAAATTGGATCGTGAATTCGGCGTTCGCGAAGACGACGACTAACGTCCGCGAAAGTTTTGGATCCGGGGAGACAAACAAGATGGATCTTACTACCCTTACCTATATCGCCGTCGGCCTTAGCTTTGCGCTGTATATCGGCATCGCAATCTGGGCCAAGGCAAGCACCACCGGCGAATTCTATGTCGCTGGCAAGGGCGTTAATCCCGTCATCAATGGCATGGCGACCGCAGCAGACTGGATGTCTGCCGCATCCTTTATTTCAATGGCTGGCCTGATTGCCTTCCTTGGCTATGGCGGCTCGGTTTACCTGATGGGCTGGACCGGCGGCTACTGCCTGCTGGCGATGCTTCTGGCACCGTATCTTCGTAAATACGGCAAATTCACTGTGCCGGAATTCATCGGGGATCGTTACTATTCCAGAACAGCACGTATTGTCGCTGTAATCTGCCTGATCTTTATTTCCTTTACCTATGTCGCGGGTCAAATGCGCGGCGTTGGTATCGTATTCTCGCGCTTCCTTGAAGTCGAACTTCTGACTGGTTTGGCTGTCGGCATGGGCATCGTCTTTATCTATGCCGTTCTTGGCGGCATGAAGGGCGTTACCTATACTCAGGTTGCACAGTATTGCGTGCTGATCGTTGCCTACACCATTCCGGCAATCTTCATCGCCTTCCAGCTGACCGGCAATCCTATTCCACAGCTGGCATTTGGTTCCACGGTTAATGGCACCGGCGAATTCATGCTGGATCGCCTTAACCATATCGTGACGGAACTGGGCTTCCTTGAATATACGACAACCAACAAGTCAACGATCGACATCTTTGCGATTACGCTTGCCCTGATGGTTGGTACGGCGGGTCTTCCGCACGTTATCGTTCGCTTCTTCACCGTCCCGAAAGTTCGTGATGCACGTTCTTCGGCGGGTTGGGCACTGGTCTTTATCGCATTGCTTTACACCACTGCCCCGGCAGTTGGCGCGATGGCCCGTCTTAATCTGACCGAAACCGTGCAAATCGGTGCCGTTGGTGACCCGGAAGGCAACCTTAAATTCGAAGATCGTCCGGATTGGATGGAACGCTGGGAAAGCACTGGTCTTCTAAAATACGAAGACAAGAACGGTGACGGCCGCATCCAATACTATAACGACGCCAATGCTGACTTTGCCGCCAAAGCCGCCGAATATGGCTGGGCCGGTAACGAACTGAGTGTTGACCGGGATATCATGGTTCTGGCCAACCCGGAAATCGCACAGCTTCCGAACTGGGTGATCGCCCTTGTCGCAGCCGGTGGTATTGCCGCCGCCCTGTCAACGGCAGCCGGTCTGTTGCTTGTGATTTCCTCAAGCGTATCGCATGACCTTTTGAAAGGCACCTTTACCCCGAATATGACCGAAAAACAGGAACTGATGGCTGGCCGTATTGGTGCTGCTGTCGCTATCCTGATTGCAGGTTATCTGGGGTACAACCCGCCGGGCTTTGTGGCACAGGTGGTGGCCTTTGCCTTTGGTCTTGCCGCTGCGTCCCTGTTCCCGGTTATCATCATGGGGATCTTCTCCAAGAAGGTTAACCGCGAAGGTGCCGTCGCCGGTATGCTGGTCGGTCTGGTCTTCACCATGGGCTATATCATGTCTTACAAAGGCATCTTTATCCCGGTGCTGATCGAAAACGTTCCGGAAAACTGGCTGTTTGGCATTTCGCCAGAAGGCATCGGTGTTGTCGGGATGATGCTGAACTTTATCGTCGCTTTCAGCGTTTCGAAAGTAACCGCCGAGCCGCCGGAGCATATCCAGCGTCTTGTCGAAGATATCCGCGTTCCGAAAGGGGCCGGTGCCGCCGTCGATCACTGATTTCGGTCGACGGGTTTGCAAAAACCTGTTGCAGGCCCCCGGAAGTTATTCCGGGGGCCTTTTCTTTTGCCGCCATCTCGGGCAACAATGCATTACGACAGGGAGGAACGGTCACATGAGTCTTGAGCTAAAAGAAATCAGCGATTTCCTGAAACTGCATCATCCATTCGACCTTTTGCCCGATGACGTGATCGAGGCCCTGCCAAAGCGTATGACGGCGCGCTATTTCCGCAAGGGCACAAAGGTTTTATCGCCAGAACAGCAATGCCAGCATCTGCATATCATCCGAACCGGCGGTATCGAGACACGCGATCCCGATGGGCAACTTCTGGCCCGTCTTGGCGAAGGCGAATGTTTCGGGGTGCGCGCCATGTTCCGCGCCGGCCGGGCAGCTAACAACATCACCACGCTCGAAGACAGCCTTGTCTATTTGCTGCCGGAAAAGGAATTCCACAATCTGGCAGGCAAATATCCACAATTTAATTATTTTTTCGAACAGATGGGTGGTGCCCGCCTGCGCAGCGGCATGCAATTGCTTGAAAAGCGCGATGATGACCAGTTGAAACTGATGTCGGTGCGCGTTTCCGACCTGATTGCACGCGACCTGGTCAGCATCGATATCGGAGCATCGATCCTTGAAGCCGGAAAACTGATGTGCCGCGAGCGGGTTTCCTGCCTGCTGGTAACACAAGGTGCAGGCGCGGGCGAAGTTGCCGGCATCATGACCGACCGCGATCTTCGCAACCGGGTTGTCGCCGAAGCCCGATCCTATGACGAACCGGTTTCAAACATCATGACCCCGAACCCGACCTTTGTCGGGCCAGATGATTATGCCTTTGATGCGTTGCTAACCATGACGCGCCACAATGTCCGCCATCTGCCTGTCATGAAAGACGGCAAGCCGGTTGGCATGATCACCACAAATAACCTGCTGGCGCGCCAATCACTTTCGGCCGTCTATATGGTCGGCAAAATCCGCAAGATGGACCAACCGGCCGATATGGCAAAAGTCATCGCACAGGTTCCTGAACTTCTGACCAACCTGATCGAGGCCGGTGCCACATCACGCAATGCGGGCCATATCGTAACGACGCTTTCAGATGCGGCCACAGCGCGCCTGTTGCAACTTGCCGAGGATAAATTTGGCCCGCCGCCAGTTCCCTATGTCTGGATGGCCGGTGGATCACAAGGACGTCAGGACCAGACCGCCCTTTCGGATCAGGATAACTGCCTGATCATTGACGATGCCTATGACCCCGACCAGCACGGCGACTATTTCAAGGAACTGAGCACTTTTGTCTGCGATGGTTTAAATACCGTCGGCTATATCTATTGTCCTGGCGACATGATGGCGAAAATCGATCAGTGGCGCCAACCGGTGCGCGTCTGGCAGCAATATTTCAACAAATGGATCGAACAGCCCGAACCCAAGGCCCTGATGCTGTGTTCGGTTTGGTTTGATTTGCGTCCGATCCACGGCACGCGGGCAATCTTTGATGATCTGCACCGCATGATCATCACCAAAGCCAAGGGCAACCGTATTTTCCTGGCCTATATGGTTGGCAATGCTCTGACCCATCATGTGCCGCTGGGCTTCTTTAAAAACTTTGTCATGATCCGGGGCGGCGACCATGACCGTACCCTTGATCTGAAACATAACGGGGTGGTGCCAATCGTCGATCTGGCGCGCATTCACGCCTTGGCCAATGGTATTGATGCGGTTAACACCTATGACCGACTGGAAGCAGCAAAGGCCTTCCCATCGATCAGTACACAGGGGGCATCCGACCTTTTGGATGCCTTTGAATTTATCAGCATCACCCGCCTGAAACATCAGGTCCGCCAAATCCGGCGTGGGGATCGCCCGGATAACTTTCTTCAGCCTGAAAGCCTCTCGGCATTCGAACGCACGCACCTGAAAGATGCGTTTTCGGTCATCAAGAATTTACAGACCGCGCTTGAAAGCGCCTTTGGCAAAAGCGGAACATAACCATGGGCCTGCTTCAGAAAATCACCGACAGTGACTTTTACCGCCAATGGGTTCAACGCCGGGCAACCGGGCCGTTACGTGCCTATTACGATATCCCGGCGACACATCCCGATACGCTGATCCGTAATATCGAATTCGTTGCCCTTGATCTGGAAACCACCGGCCTTGATCCCAAAAAGGACGAAATTGTATCCATCGGGTTTGTCATCATTCGTCAGCTGGAAGTCGATTTTTCAAGTTGCGAACATCTTTTGGTTCGCCCGCAAAAGGAGCTTAGCGAAAGTTCGGTGATCGTTCATCGCATCTTTGACAGCGACGTTGAAAAGGCACCCGATATCGAAATTGCACTGGCCCATATCCTGCCCATTCTGGCGGGCCGGGTGTTAATTGCCCATCATGCCCCGATTGAACTTGGTTTTCTAGGGCAAGCCTGCAAACGCTATTTCGGCGCGCCACTGCATATCCCGACCGTGGATACGCTGGTGCTGGCCCTTCGCGATCTGTACCGACAGGGACAACCGATAAAACCCGGTGCCTTAAAACTGGAATCGCAGCGTCATATCCATAACCTGCCGCCCTATCGGGTGCATAACGCGCTTTCGGATGCGATTGCAGCATCGGGATTGTTTCTGGCCCAAATTGCCAAACGTGATCCGAAAGGCGAACTTGAGCTTCGTCGCGTGCTGCGCTAAGCCGTTATCAGGAAAACGGATTTTCGGCCAAACCGATAAATTCAAAATAATAAGTCAGGAAATTCGCGCCGGATGTATGTGTTTATTTTCACGACCGTCGTCATCGGTTTTGCCTGTGCCGGTGTGGTGATGCTGCTGTTTCGCCTTTTGGGGCGCAAGGTCCCGAAATATGTCATCCCCTTTGTCGCAGCAATCGGCATGTTCGTTTACATGATCTGGGACGAATACAGCTGGTTTGACCGCTATGCGGCACGCTTGCCCGACAGCATCAACATCGTTCAGACCTTTGCCGATGAAAGTGTCTTTGCCCCCTGGACGCTGATTTCAGCCCCGGTTGATCGCTTTACCGCAATCGACCGCGACAAAATCATCCCCAACCCGAACAATCCGGGCCAAAAACGCGTCACGACATTGCTTTTGAAAAAAGGGATCGAAACACTGGCCCTGAACCATCTGGTCGATTGTAATGCCGGACAGCGCGGCTATATCACCGCCCAAACCAAACTTGATGACAACGGGTTCCCGGTCACAATCGAAGAATGGTTTGCCATGGCAGACGACGATCCGCTGCGGTCTGTCTGCAACTAGGCCAGATACGATACGATCAGAACCCATCAATCAGCATTTTCATCAAGGACCGGTAAAGCCGGTCCTTTTGCTTTTGCGTCCCTGCCCCGATACAGGCCATGAAAAACCGCGGAAATTCCATCCGGGTTCCCGCCTCATCCCCTGATCCCTTGCCTTTTGCCGGGCATTGCTTGACCACCCGCTATATTCCGTGAAATATAGCGGGAATTCATCACCCCGCCCACCCCGCAACCAAAAGCAGGTTTCCCATGCGCCCTATGATCCGAGCCGGTCTTGTTTCCATCGCGTTTCTTCTCGCGACCACCGCCGCGCGCGCCGAAGACATCACCGTTTTTGCCGCCGCCAGCCTGACCGATGCGATGACAAAAATCGCCCAGACCTATGCCACGGCAACGGGGGATACCCTTTTGCTTTCATTTGCCAGTTCATCAACACTTGCACGTCAGATCGCAGCTGGTGCGCCCGCTGATCTTTATATTTCAGCCAATCAGAAATGGATGACATGGCTGGCCGATCAGGGCCTGATTACAACCAACAGCCGTTATGACCTTTTAGCGAACGGCCTTGTCCTGATTGCCCCTGCCGACAGCGACCTTGCCAATATCGACCTTGCCGACAAGACGGATCTAACGTCTTTGATCGGTGATCAGGACCGCATTGCCGTTGGCGACCCCGATCATGTTCCCGCCGGTATTTATGCCAAACAGGCGCTGGAAAGCCTTGGACAGTGGGCCAAAGTCGAACCCCGCTTGGCACGTGCGGATAATGTGCGCGCCGCATTGGCACTTGTCGAACGCGGTGAAGCACCACTGGGCATTGTTTATGCCACCGATGCTGCCATTGCCCAAAATGTCAAAATCATCGCAACATTCCCCGAAAACAGCCACCCGCCGATCACCTATCCGATGGCAATCCCGCAAGATCGCAGCAAACCGGCATCGGTAAAATTGCTATCATGGCTTTTGGGGGATGACGCGGGCGCGATTTTTGCCGAATATGGGTTCAATCGCCCGGAAACCAGTCCAAAGACACAATAACAAATATGATCACCCTGACCCCCGCCGAGATCGAAGCCCTTCTGCTGAGCCTGCGCATTTCAAGCGTGGCGGTGGTCTGCGCCCTGCCCTTTGCCATTCTGGCCGGTGCGCTTTTGGCGCAAACACGATTTCCCGGCAGGATTTTGGTTGATGCGCTGGTGCATCTTCCGCTGATCCTGCCGCCGGTTGTGATGGGGTATTTGTTGTTGATCAGTTTTGGCACACGCGCCCCGCTTGGTGCGTGGCTGATGGAAACCTTTGATATCCGTCTGATTTTCAGTTGGACAGGGGCGGCTTTGGCCGCCGCCATCGTCAGTTTCCCGTTTCAGGTGCGTGCGATCCGGCTGGCGCTGGAAAATATCGATCCCGGTCTTTATGATGCTGCGGAAACATTGGGGGCCGGGCCAATCGGCCGGTTCTTTAGTTTAACCCTGCCACTTGCATTGCCCGGTATCATCGCCGGGGCGATTACCGCCTTTGCCGCCAGTCTTGGCGAATTTGGCGCAATCATCACATTCGTTTCCAACGTTCCCGGCCAAACCCGCACCCTGCCACTTGCGATCTATACCGCGATCCAGACACCGGGCGGCGAATTGGCGGCGGCACGACTTGCAGCCCTTTCCATCGGGCTTGCCCTGATCGGGCTTATTCTGTCTGAATTTGCCATGCGCCATATCCGTCGGAGGGCACGGGCATGAGCATCGCCATTGATATTCGCCACAAGATCGGCGCGCTTGATCTTCACGCCGCATTTGATATTGCCGAACCGGGGATCACCGCATTGTTTGGCCCATCGGGCAGTGGCAAGACAACCATCATCAATGCGATTGCCGGGTTACTTCGCCCTGATCACGGCCGGATCGTCATCCATGATCGCGCCGTGTTTGACCGCGAACGCCATATCAACCTTGCCCCGCGCAAGCGCCGGGTCGGCTATGTGTTTCAGGATGCACGCCTGTTCCCGCATCTAAGCGTAAAAGCCAACCTGTTTTACGGCCATAAACGCAGCGACAGCCCGCTGACCCGATCCGCCTGCGATGACGTGATTGCCATGCTTGGCATTGGCGATCTGTTATCGCGCCGTCCAAACCTGTTATCTGGTGGCGAAAAACAACGTGTATCGCTGGGCCGCGCTTTACTGGCCAATCCGGAAATCCTGCTTTTGGATGAGCCACTTTCGGCGCTGGATCAGGCGCGCAAAAACGAAATCCTGCCCTATCTTGAACATTTGCGTGATACGCAACACCTGCCGATCCTTTATGTCAGCCACGCGATTGATGAGGTTGCCCGACTTGCCGACCAGATGGTGGTGATGGAAGACGGCAAAACCCTTGCCCGCGGGTCGGTATTTGACATGCTGGGCCGAACGGATCTTGGCCCGCTTGCCGGACAGTTTGATACAGGCACGGTTCTTCCGGCCAAAGTTGTCAGCCGTGACCCCAAAAGCATTGTCAGCTTCCTTGAATGTTCAGGACAACGTTTTGTCGTGCCGTTTCTTGGCAAAAGATCGGGAAGCCTTGTGCGCCTGCATATCCGGGCGCGTGACGTAATGATCGCACGTGCAGCCCCGCCGGGGATCAGTGCCAATAATATCCTGCCGACCCGGATTATGGATATTGCCGGGAATAGCGGCGATACGCTTGATATTACATTAGGACTGGGACATGGCGATGGTGACGGGCCCCCCCCCCGGACCCTGCACGCCCGTATCACGGCATGGTCGGCGGCACGGCTTAAACTGGCGATTGGTCAGGATGTTTTTGCCGTGATCAAATCGGTCACCGTCGACGGACATATGCGCCAGGACGGTCTGTGATCTTGCCAAATTCCAGATTGGTAAAGCCAAACCAACTGTTTGTTCGTTCGTTAACTTAGGCCCCGTCCTTAGGTCTGTCTTTTTCCCCGGTCGCGGAGGTGGCCAATTCAGCCTCGATCTTGCCAAGCACATCACCAAGTGCCGCATCGGCCTTGGCCTCGGCATTTTCATAAAGGGCGATAATCTTTGCCCCCATCTTGGTCAGGCTGGCCCCGCCACGCCCCGATCCGCCCATGCGGGTTTCGACCACAGGGGCTGTAAAGCTGCTGTTGAGTTCTTCAAGCAAAAGCCAAGCCCGGCGATAGGACATGCCCATGGATCGTGCGGCGGCGGAAATCGACTGTTCCCGATTAACCGCGCGCAGCAGATCGATCTTGCCATAGCCAAGGCGCACGCCATCAGGCAGCTCGATCTTCAGACGGATTTTAAGGTCATTTTTGCTCATGACGATAATCTAGCTGCTGGGGCGAAAACACGCCAGCGTCAAACGCACCCAAACCAGCCTTCTGTTCAGTTAACCGATGAAATCAATTTGCCACTGGCAAACCAGCTTTGCAGATTATCAACCACCATCTGGGCCATGGCATCGCGGGTTTCGACAGTGCCGCTGGCGTGATGGGGATACAGCACAACATTGGCACATTTTGCAAAGCCGCGGTCCATATGCGGTTCGTTATGAAATACGTCAAGCCCGGCCCCTGCAATCACGCCATCCTTCAATGCCGCAATCAAGGCTGGTTCATCAATGACCGATCCGCGCGCGATATTAACCACATACCCCCGTCGACCAAGTGCCTTTAGGACATCAGCATTGATCATATCCTTGGTCGCAGCCCCGCCCGGACAGGAAATCATCAAGACATCGGCCCAATCGGCAAGTTTGATCAAATCAGCGTCGTAATGATAGTCAACCGGTTTTTGGTTGCGCCCGAAATACCCGATTTCCATCCCCATCGGCACGGCGCGTGATGCAATCGCCTGTCCGATCCGGCCCAGGCCAACAATGCCCAGTTTCTTGCCCCGCGCCGAGGTAGTTAACGCCATGGCACCATTTTCCGACCATTGGCCGCTGCGCGCCCATTGATCCCCGACAACCAAATTCCGCAAGGTTGCCAATAACAACATGATCGCGGTGTCAGCCACATCGTCATTTAAAACATCCGGGGTATTGGACACACGAATGCCCCGCGCGGTGCAGGCCGCAATATCAATCGCGTCATAACCAACCCCGAAACTGGTGATGACCTTAAGATTTGGCAGTTTTTCGATCAAATCCGATGGAACCCCAACCCCGGCGGTCGAGACAAGGGCGGTAATCCTATCCGCGATGTTTGCCAGAAATGCATCCTTGTCTGCCGCCTGATCCCAGCGATGCAGAATATATTTCGCTGCCAGTTCATCCATGTGACGCGGACGAATGGGCGATACGACAAGAATATGGCTTTCAGAAACAGGCATTAAGGCAACTCCGATAACAGCAGGAAACAACAGATTAGGAGGCTGGGTGAAATTACACGAATACCTTTGCACACCAAAAGGCGGCACTTGGTTCGATTATGCTTTTTGCCCTACAGATTGCATCTTTACATCGCAATTCTAATATTACTACAGGCGGTCGATCAAAATTGGGAGAACCGGCTTTGTTTACGGGACGGAGGGCATCAATCTGAAACCGCTTTACAGGACGTTCGCGGATTTTATTTATCCGCCGCAACAGGTTTGAAAAAATTCCCGATTTAATGTGATACGTTAATCCTCCGATGATTTGATATCATATGTGAAAACATGACCTTTTTATGCAAACATCGTCTTTTAGATGAGGCCCCTATGACCGATATCGAGCAGGAAACGTCGAAAAAAGGCAATCAAAGCCTGTTCCCGCTCGTGTTTGCATTTATGACATTCCTGCTGGTGGTTGCAGGGTTCAATTATTATGTCCATACGGTTCTATTCAAAGAAGTCGAACAACGCGAACTAAGATCGCTTGAAGCGATGCTGAGTAGCTATTCCCAACAGGTTGAAGAACAGATGATTGGCGTTGACACAGCTTTGTCAGCTCTGGCCATCATCGGTACGTCAGATAAATATACCGACCGTGAAAAATACCTGTTGCTGAAACAAACCGAAGAATCCCTGGATATCGTGCGGGTTCTGGGCTTTACCGATCACACAGGGAAGATTATCGGTTCGTCACGTGCTTTCCCGGCCCCTGACCTGACATTGGCTGGCAGGGATTATATCGATTATTTCCTGAAGGGCGGATTGAACCAACGGTATCTTTCAGGGCCGGTACGCAACCTTGTCGATAACAAATGGCAAATAGCGATGTCACGACCGGTTCGAGATGCCTATGGCATTCTGTTAGGGGTTACGACAAGCGTCATTGATCCGGTGCTGATGATTGACCGGATCGCAAAGGCGTCTCTGCCCGATGATTACGTTACTTTGCTTGATCACGACATGCTTCTGATCGCCCGAAAACCTGCCAAGGACGAAAGAACCGGTACGTCGCTGGCAGATGCCGAAATCCTGCAAGCTTTGGCATCAAGCAAGACCGGATATGTCGCATCGACTTATCGCAATCTGTTTACAGGCGACAAGCGGCTGGGTGCTGCGAAGCGAGTCTTTGGTGGCGATTTGATCATTGTTTCGTCGCGCCCCTATGCGGCGGCAATGGAATATTGGAACGTCTTCTCGATCTGGACTTCTGTTGCCTCGGTACTTTTGCTGATGTTTGTCGCGGCACTTTTATGGTTCATCAACCTGCGCTTTACCGCGGCAAAGGAAAGAAACCAATTGCTGCGCGATTTGAACCAAAAAGTGACCGAGCAAAAAGCAAAGGCTGAAAAGCTTGCCCGGATCAAGGATGATTTCCTGGCCAATATGAGCCATGAAATTCGCACCCCGATGAATGCAATTACCGGGCTTTCGCAGCTTTTGCAGCGCACGAACCTTAGCAATATTCAAAGGGATTATGTGCGCCAAATCGGGTTGTCGGGAAAGTTCCTTTTGGGAATTATTGACGAAATTCTGACTTTTTCCAAAATGGAAGCCGATCAGCTATCTGTCGAACAGGAACCTTATGAACTTGCCGATATCATCGATAATGTCGGCTCTATCATGTCGGTCGCACTTAGCGAGAAACCGATTGAGGTGATCATTGATGTTGACCCGACATTACCCAAAATTATTCTTGGCGATGCCCAGCGCATTCAACAGGTTTTGGTTAATCTGGCAAGCAACGCGATCAAGTTTACCCATGCCGGCACGGTGACGCTTCAGGTTGGATACGGGCAGTTGGCCAACCATCCCAAATCCATCCGGTTCACGGTTCAGGACACCGGAATTGGCATTCCGTCCGACAAGCTTGAGACGATTTTTGATCCCTTTACACAGGCCGATGAAACCACCGTAAGACGTTATGGTGGCACCGGATTGGGATTGGCAATCACACAGCGGCTGGTCGATCGCATGAAAGGAACGATTTCCGTCGACAGTAAACCGGGTCAGGGAAGTTCCTTTACCGTTGACCTGCCACTGGAAACTGTTGACGGAAGTAACCTTGAGCGACCGTCAGCGACATTCAAGAAATACCACGTCCTTCTTGTCGATGATCATCAGCCGACATTAAAGGCATTGATGTCGATGGCGCAGGGTTTGAACATGTTTGTTGAAACCGCCCTGTCAGGTTCCGAGGCAATCGCCAAAATCAAAACCCGCAAGGAACAGAACAAAAAGTTTGATGTTCTGTTTATTGATTGGCAAATGCCAGAACTTGATGGACTGGAAACCATCCGGGCAATCGAGAGCATCGTCGACAAAGATCAAATGCCCGCAGTCGTTATGGTCACCGCATATCAACGTGAATATCTTGAACAACGCGGCGCCGACGCAGGCACAACAGAGCTTCGCGTTTTGACCAAACCCGTAACCGCGTCGTCAATGTTAAATGCAATATTGGCTGCGGCACATGAAACAAGTGACCTGAAAACAGATCCCAGACGGCATCGTGCCCAGTCTGATAATGCTTCGCTTGAAGGCATTTCGATTTTGGTCGCAGAAGACAACCATCTGAACCAACAGGTCGCAAAAGAGCTTCTGAAGTCTGTTGGGGCAACGGTTACGATTGCCGAAAATGGGCTGGAAGCCCTGTCTTGCCTGAAACAGCAACAATTCGATATCGTGTTGATGGATATCCAGATGCCCACGATGGACGGCATTGAAGCCACCCGAAGAATCCGCGCCGATCCGAATTTTGCCAACATCCCTGTTTTGGCCCTTACCGCAGGCGTTCTGGATAGCGAACGTGAAAAATGCACCGATGCCGGAATGAATGGTTTCGTCGGAAAGCCGTTTGAAATTGATGCGCTTGTTAAGAAAATAATGAGCACATTGGACATTGCCGAACCGCAACCGCAACAAAACGCCGCCGAAACAGCACAAAACAAGGATTTCAGCGACGATCCACTGTGGGACGCGCAAAAGGCCCTGGAATTGGCAGGCGGGGACAAGCAACTTATGCGTACCCTTGTGTCACTATTCCCCGACATGGTCAGCGAAAAGACAGAAGACATAGACAAATCCCTGACAGACCAACAGGAATTTGCAACGCTTGTACATGCCTTACAGGGGGCGGCTTCGCAAATAGCCGCCGACCGGGCACATAAGATGGGTAGACATCTGGAACAGGAAGCACGGGAAGGCGATTGGGATACAGCGCGGAACCTGTGGCCCGTTTACAAGAGCGTATTGCAGGAAACGGTTTTGGAATTGCAAACCTGGCTGTCACATAAAAGCGATAGCTAGCACAGGGTTTTCCAAGCCCCGCCCCGAAAGACAAAAGGCCGGAAACCATTGGGTTTCCGGCCTTTTGATATATTTATATCTGCCCGCAGAATGAACTGGCTAATGGCAGGCCCTAGACCTCAAGCCATTCGCGCCGGACATCTGTATTCGCCATCAATTCATCAGGGGTTCCTTCAAAGACCATCTGGCCGTGCCCCATCACGTAAACACGATGCGAAATACGCATCGCAATCGCCAGACGCTGTTCGACCAGAAGGATGGAAATACCGCGCCGGGCGACTTCCTGCAGAAGTTCACCGATACGTTCAACCATCTGTGGTGCCAAACCTTCGGTTGGTTCATCAATCATGATCAGATCAGGATTGCCCATCAGCGTGCGGCAAATGGTCAACATCTGTTGTTCACCGCCCGAAAGCGCACCGCCCGGGGCATTGGCGCGTTCAAGAAGTTGCGGAAACAACCGCCAGGTTTCATCCAGGCTCCAGCGGGCGTCCTTTTGACCGGACTTGATGCCCAGCAACAAGTTTTGTTCGACCGTCAACATCGGAAAGATGGCACGTTCTTCGGGAACGTAGCCGATACCAAGGCGGGCAATATCATGCGGTTTGCGACCCGCAATCGGCTTTTGCCTGAATTCGATATCGCCGCGCGGGGATGGGTTCCCCATAATTGCCTTTAGGGTGGTTGACCGACCAACACCATTCCGCCCGAGAATGCTGACAATTTCATTATTGCCAACCCGCATATTGACGCCCTGAAGGATGTGGCTTTTGCCGTAATAGGCATGAAGATCGCGTACGTCCAACATCAAACCACCTCCGTTCCAAGATATGCCTGCTGTACGGCAGGATTGGCCTTGATACGTTCTGGCGTATCCGATGCAATCACCTCGCCATAGACCAGCACCGAAATGCGATCAGCCAGATCAAAGACCACGCTCATATCGTGTTCGATCATCAACAGCGTCCGGTTTTCGCTAACCTGGCGGATCAGACCGACCATATGTTCGGTTTCGCCGTGGCTCATTCCGGCCATCGGTTCATCAAGCAAAATCGTGTCGGCATTGCTGGCAATCGCAAGGCCGATTTCAAGCGCCCGCTGTTCCGCATAGGCAAGCACCCCGGCAGGCATGTTCCAGCGGTCAAGCATATTGATCTCGGTCAGGATTTGTTCGGTGCGTTCACGCGCATCGGTCAAACTTTCGACATTGCGCCAGAACGAATATTTGTACCCCATCGCCCACAGGGTGGCGCAGCGAACATTTTCCCAAACACTGAGCTGGGGGAAAATATTGGTCACCTGAAAACTGCGCGACAACCCGCGACGCGCGATCAGTTCGGGTTGCAAACCGGTGATATCATCACCATGCAATTTAACCGTACCGCCACTTGGCCGGTAATGGCCGCTAATCAGATGAAAAAGTGTGGATTTACCGGCCCCGTTCGGACCAATCACCGCATGGCGTTCCCCCGATGGGATATCAAGATCAATGCCACGAATGATTTTCATCGGGCCAAAGCTTTTTTCCAAACCGGAAAGTTCAAGCGCCGGCACGGAATTTGGTGACACTGTCATGGCATTTTCCTCCACGTGACCGCTTCGCTATAGACATGTCCGGCAAGCCGGGCGGCACGCAGAAACAGCCAAACGCCTGCGGCAAACAGAACAACCGCAATAATCCACGGCAATGGCACATTGGCGTTGAACGTAACACCAAAGAATTCCATAGCCGGCCCCGCCGCGGTTTTAACCGAAAGCTGATAGGTCATTTCGATCACCATGCTAAGCCCGGTGATGGCAACCAATCCGGGGGCAAGCGCCAAAGCATAATAGGGAGCAACCCGGTGCAGCTGGCGCGTTTGCAACAATGGCTGTTGCAATGCCAGCAAGCCAGCCAGACCGTTGGGCGCGTACATCACCATGCCAATGAACAGCAACCCAAAGTAAAGCTGCCAGACATCGGTGATGTCACTCAGCATCAGTTGAAGATACGTGACAACAACAGCCCCAATGATTGGTCCGGCAAAATTACCAATGCCGCCGATATAGGTCATCAAAATGACGGCACCGGATTCACCGACACCCATCTGGGCCGAGTTCATGATTTCAAAATTAATAGCTGCAAGCCCGCCGCCAATGCCCGCGAACAGACCTGACAAGCTAAAAGCCATGAAACGTACGGTCTGCGTGTTGTAGCCAATAAAGCGCACGCGTTCGGCGTTATCACGAACCGCATTGCAAATACGCCCGAATGGCGTACATGTCAGCGCATACATCGCTGTTGCTGATATCAAACACCAGACGGCAATCAGGTAATAGACCTGAATTTGCGGGCCAAAGCTTAGACCAAACAGGTGGATCATATCGGTACGATCCACGGTAATGCCTTCTTCGCCGCCAAAGAAATGCCGCAGGATCAGCGCGCTTGACGATACCAGTTCGGCAATACCCAGCGTGATCATGGCAAACGCCGTTCCAGAACGGCGTGTCGATACCGCACCAAAAATCACACCAAAGACAAGGCCGGTAAAACCGCCAATGATCGGAAACAGAAATAGTGGTAACGGACTGTCGGTGCCAACCACAGCATTCATAGCCCAAGCGGTCAAAAAGCCACCCAACCCAAAGAAAACGGCATGGCCAAAGGACAACAACCCGGTCTGCCCCAACAGCATGTTATAGGACAGGGCAAAGATGATCATCGTGCCCATCATACACATGGTGGACAGCGCCAAACCCGAGCTAAAGACATAGGGCAAACCGGCCAGCACAATGGCCACAACAATCCAGATGCCATAGCGCGCAAGGAAACTGCTGCGACGGCCCGAAGGCAGCGCAGGAATTCGGGTATCGATTTTCTGGTTCATCGGTTACTCGTCCCCATCAAGCCGCGCGGTCTAAAGATCAGGATCAGCACCAAAAGCATATAGGGCATGATTGGCGCGATCTGTGCGACCGTCACGTTCCACAGGTCGTTGAAATACAGAGCAAATTCGCCCGTCAGCGGGGAACTGCCAAACACATCGGCCAAAGACACGTTGAAGGCAACGGCATAGGTCTGCACAAGGCCAATCAGAAGCGATGCAACAAATGCCCCCC
Organism: Thalassospira alkalitolerans; assembly: GCF_002115745.1. GTDB lineage: Bacteria > Pseudomonadota > Alphaproteobacteria > Rhodospirillales > Thalassospiraceae > Thalassospira > Thalassospira alkalitolerans. The sequence continues at coordinate 140,621 of NZ_JFKB01000002.1, read as the reverse complement.
CCAACGAGCCAAGACCACCCACGACGACGACAACAAAAAGGATCGGCCCCAAAAGACCGGCCATATTCGATTGCGTGACCAGCACCGGCCCGGCAATGACACCCGCCACTGCCGCCAAAGCTACCCCCACCCCGAAAACCAGCATGAAGATGCGGTCAACGTTATGGCCCAGCATGCCAACCATATCCGGATGGGAAAGGGCTGCCTGAACGATCAGCCCAATGCGCGTGCGCCGTATCACTAACAACAGGGCCAAAAAGATGACCACAGACACCAAAAGCGCGAACATCTTGAAGGCTGGGTAAGTGGTGGCGAAAACCGTAAAGGCCGAAAAATCAAGTGAGGCTGGTACCCGGTAATCAACCGGCAGCTTGCCCCATACCATTTCGACAATTTCCTGAATGACAAAGGTAAGGCCAAAGGTGAAAAGCAATTCGGCGACATGACCATGACGATGGACGTTACGCAATCCGTAACGCTCGACAATCATGCCGATACTTGCGACCAAAAGCGGAGCAAACACCAACCCGGACCAAAAGCCAAAATGCTGGCTGATCTCAAATCCGAAAAAGGCACCCAGCATGTAAAAACTGGCATGTGCCAGATTAAGAACCCCCATCATACTGAAGATGACGGTCAGTCCACTGGCCATAAGAAACAGCAGCATCCCGTAAAGGATGCCGTTGATAGTTGAAATAAACAGGATTTCAAACACGATCGCGTCTCCCCGCTTCTGCGCGTCGTAAAGGGGCCGTTTCCGACCAAGAGATGGCGGCGTCCGGATGTACCCGAACGCCGCGTTACCAATCGTCAGCTAGGACGCTTCATCTCGCAAGTGGTTGGGATGACGGTATCCTTGGCGGAAATTTCACCCACCTTGGTCCAACCCCATCCGGTATGCTCCTCGTCAAACGACTGATCGTTGGCGAGTGGCCCGAATGCCGAGATATAAAGCGGCTGGAACAACTGATGGTCATCCTTGCGCATGAAGCTTTCACCACCAGCCGAGAAGCTGGCATAGTCCATGCTTTCAAGCTTGGGAATGAAAACTGCGGGATCTTGCGAACCAGCAGCTTCGATTGCCATGAACAACATTGTCATTGCGTTGAAGATACGCGGGAACAACACAGGTGCGTCTTTATAAACCGCACCATATTCGCGTGCTGTATTTTCCGCAGGGGCATAGCCAAGGTTGCTGATGCCTTCGTTAATCTGGAAGACGCGACCATCCATGTTGGCCTGTTTGATCGCGGTCGGACCACCGGCCGCACCGGCGTAATAAGTATACCAATTGACATCCAGACCCGACTGGCCCGCAGCCTTGATCAACAGGGAAAAGTCCTGCCCCCAGTTACCCGTAATCACCGTATCAGCACCTGAGGCCTTGATCTTGGCGATATAGGGCGAAAAGTCGGTGATTTTGACCAAAGGATGGAATTCGTTGCCAACGATCTCGATATCGGGCCGTTTTTCTTTCAGCATGCTGACAGCGGATTCAGCAACAGCATGGCCGAACGAATAATCCTGATCGATCAGATAGACTTTTTTGATTTCTTCGCGCTGCTTGATAAAGTTGGTCAAGGCTTCCATTTTGACATTGGTATTGGCGTCAAAACTGAAATGCCAATAACTACAACTCTCATTGGTCATCGCCGGATCAATGGCAGCGTAATTCAGATAAACGATATGCGCATCCGGATTACGTCGATTGTATTTCTCAACAAAGCCTTCGATAGCGGCCCCAACCGATGAACCATTGCCCTGAACAATGATGCGGACACCTTCGTCGATGGCTTTTTGCACCTGTACCAGGCTGGTCTGCGGGTTGATCTGGTTATCATAACCGATGACTTCGATCTGTTCACCATTGATACCGCCCTTCTTATTTACGGCATCAGCGATGAAGTTCATCTGGTTCAGACCAATCTGCCCAATACTGGCCGCACCACCGGAAAGCGGATCAACATAGCCAATTTTGATTGTATCGGCTGCTGCTGGCACGGCGGATGCGCCGAGCACGGACAGCACGAACACTGTCGAAGTAAACAATTTTCTCATAGTTTCCTCCCTGATTCAGAAGCGGATCATCCGCCTCTTTGATGCAGTTTGTTACTGCCTTTTTATTCAGACCGTTCCGCCTGAATTGACGTCGACCTTTTGTATTCTTTGCCCGGAATCAGGCCGGGCACGTTAACTAACCTTTGGTAAACAAAACCGCCGCATCATCCCCGGCGCCGGCCAATTCACGTTCTGCCTGGGTAAAGCCATAGCCCGGAACAATTTCGCCCTGTCGATCGCTGATCTGATCCCATTGTGCAACCACTTGTTCGGCCGCATCATCACCGCCGCCGACCTGAACCCCGTTCGTCAGGGTCACATTCGCACAGGCAAAATGCCCGGCACCGGCACACATGATAGCGCGCGTCGGGGCACCATCCCCGACCAGAGCCAAAAGCCCCGGGCTGACAAGATCAGGAGAAAGTTTATTCAACGCATCAGGTGCCAGAAGCCCGTCTGTCATCTGTGTCGCGGCGGTGGGTGCAAGGCAATTCACCCGAATTCCATATTTCTCGCCTTCGAGTGCCAAGGTTTGCATCAAACCAACCAAGGCCATTTTCGCAGCACCGTAATTAGCCTGTCCGAAATTCCCGTAAAGACCCGAAGACGACGTCGTCATTACGACCCGACCATGGCCCTGCTGGCGCATAATTTCCCAAACGGCCTTGGTGCAAATCACGGCCCCCATAAGATGCACATCAACGACCAGACGGAAATCCGCAAGATCCATCTTGGCAAAGCTTTTGTCGCGCAGGATACCGGCGTTATTGACCAGAATGTCGATGCGGCCCCATTTTGCCATCGTCTGCGCGACCATGTTGGCGATCTGAGCTTCGTCGGTCACCGATGCGGCAAATGCAATCGCTTCGCCACCATTCGCATTGATTTCATCGGCAACGCGTGCGGCACTTTCCCCGTTCATGTCATTAACGACAACCCGCGCCCCAAGACTGGCCAGCAATTGCGCATGGCATTTGCCCAATCCGCCACCGGCACCTGTGACAATCGCGGTACGATCCCGCAGCTTCATTTTTATATCCTCACTATCACCGTCAACTTATTAACTCACTAGTGAATTAATAACAAAAACGCAAGAGTTTCTTTTGATGCGGTCTAGGTTTCAAACCACATAAACACCCACCGTCGCCAAGACAAAATAATGCCCAAAGCCCCTTGTCAAACGCCCGGATTGATTTGCTGATTTAAGGCGCGGGCGTGGCACTACGATCCTTGCAAACTGCCAAAAATCCCGCTGTCATGAAGGTCGCCATCCGTTCTTTGACGGCAATGAAATCCCCCGACTTGCACAGTCCACCTGAAAGCTTGTCAATACGTCCGGTGCGCGCAAGTGTCAGCATCAGCGCGCCTGTGACAAAATGATATCCCCAAAAGATATCTTCTTCCGCGCTATCGGGAAGAGCCGCTTTTAAAAGATCGATCAGCCGCAGCACGACAGGGTCGAAATGCTTGTCCATCATATCGGCGCCCCATTCGGGCGTGTTAGCCACCTGCGCCCCAAGAGCCGCGTAGTTTTTCCAGCCATCGCCACCTTCGATATACAAATCAAGATCGGTATCAAGGAATGCACGAAGCGCCCCTTCGACCGTTGGCTTTCCTGCGCTGGCGACTTCGTATTCCTTGAGCGCCCTTAACCGTCGCTCGCTTGTGATCACGGCGCGGCGTTCGAATACAGCATCGAACAGCTTTTTCTTGTCATTGAAATAGTAATTGATCAGCGTGTGATGTACGCCAACATGCTTGGCAACATCCTTTAACGTCACCCCGTAAAGACCGTGTCTGGAAAAAAGATATTCAGCGGCATCCAATATCTTCTCAATCATCTCGGCGCGTTGTTCCGCCTTGGTCGAACTTTTGGGCCGGGATTTCTTTTCTACAGACAAACTCAATACCTTTCCAAATTATGATCGGCCGTTGCACCAATCATTGTGCGCAAAAACCTGCACACAGTCTTTAATTCCGTTCTCTAACGATATTCCCGATCCGATGACGCAACGCCATCGATACGCCCATGACCGGCGACAACGGATTATATTTTGATCTTTCCCGCAAAGAATTGCAGGAATTCAAGGCTCTGGGTCGATATCGCCTGTTATCAGCATAACCGGGATGGCCCATGATATCCAAATGATTTGACTGCAGAAAACAAGCCTTTGCCCCGCTTTTGGATCCAGCAGGACAGGACATCACATAACTTTGCAAACCAACAGAAGCACGCAATATTTTGCGTGCTTCCGGATTTTCACAAGCTTCGGTGACGGTCTGGTCAGATATTGACTTCAAACAGCCCGGCAGCCCCCATGCCGCCACCAACACACATGGTGACCACAACATATTTTGCCCCGCGACGTTTGCCTTCGATCAGCGCGTGCCCAACCAGACGCGCGCCTGTCATGCCATAAGGATGACCGATGGAAATCCCGCCACCATTCACATTATAGATTTCAGGATTGATGCCCAGATGATCACGGCAATAAAGGGCCTGAACAGCAAATGCTTCGTTCAATTCCCACAAGCCGATATCATCAACGGTCAAGCCATGCTGTTTAAGCAATTTGGGAATGGCATAAATCGGACCAATCCCCATTTCTTCGGGCGGGCATCCCGCAACCGCCATCCCACGATAGATGCCCAGTGGCGCAAGACCACGGCGTTCGGCCAGTTTGGCATCCATAAGGATACAGGCCGATGCCCCATCAGAAAGCTGGCTTGCATTGCCTGCGGTAATCACACCACCGTCAATAACCGGTTTTAGCGTCGCCAACGCATCAAGTGTGGTTTGCGGTCGATTACCCTCGTCACGATCAAGCGTCACATCGCGGTCCGAAACCACACCGGTTTCCTTGTCACGAACCTTCATCGTGGTGGCAATAGGAACGATTTCATCGGCAAACAGTCCGGCGGCTTGTGCCTTTGCGGTTCGCAACTGGGATTGAAGCGCATATTCATCCTGTGCTTCACGGCTTATGCCGTATTTCCGCGCGACAAACTCGGCAGTTTGCAGCATTGGCATATAAGCATTCGCAGCACTGGCGATTACATTCGGATCGGCGTCTTCCAAACCCCAAGAAAAATAACGGTCCTGCACAGCCGATATGTTGTCTTGCCCCCCGGCAGCAACGATATCCATGCCATCGACCATGATCTGTTTTGCCGCTGTCGCAATCGCCATCAGGCCGGACGCACATTGGCGGTCCATGGTTTGCCCCGCAACAGTTGCCGGAACACCGGCGGCAAAAATCGCATTGCGCGCCAGGTTCATGCCCGCCGTCCCCGCAGCCAGAACCGTACCCAGAACGAAATCATCGATTTCTGCGGCATCAATATCTGCACGCGCGATCGCATGTTTTAGAACATGACCCGCAAGGGTTGGCGATTTGATCGCATTCAGGCTACCGCGATATGCCCGGCCAATACCGGTCCGGGCCGTGCTGACGATGACTGCTTCTTTCATGGTAATCCTCCTGATATTCGGTCCATATGCCACACGATCTGCGGAACAGAATGGGCAAGCCCGCAAGGGCGTCTTATCGCTTATGCCTGGCCGTATTCCGACCTTAGGCGCAACTTGTCGATTTTACCGGTGGATGCCTTTGGCATGCTTGGAACGCGAACCACCACATCGGGAATCCACCAGGACGCCACGCGCCCGCGCAGCGATGCCAAAAGGTCATCGTCGCTGATGGTTTGATGCTTGCGCGTTTCGACCAAAAGTACCGGCCGCTCGCCCCATTTGATATCTGGGCGGCCAATCACGGCTGCCAATGATACCTGTGGAAGTGCTCCGACAATGGCTTCAATCTCGGCCGGATTGATCCATTCACCGCCCGACTTGATCAATTCCTTGGCGCGCCCCGTGATCATCAAATTGCCACGGTCATCAATGCGGGCAAGATCGCCGGTATCGAACCAGCCATTCGCATCCGTGGCCGGTTGCTCATCACCCAGATAGCGTTCCACCACCGAGGCACCACGCACTCGCAGATGCCCCTCGACATTGCGTTGTTCGGGCAATGCATTGCCCCTGGCATCCGTCAGCAAAAAGTCGATCCCGACCGATGGCCGCCCCGACACAGATGCATCCCGTTTCGGGTCAACAGGCGAAGACATCGTGCCCAGCGGCGATAATTCGGTCATGCCCCAACTGGTCTGCACGGCCACGCCCAAACGTCGTTCAATCCGCGCCATCAAGGCGGGGGGCAATGGTGCACCGCCCATCAAAATCCGTTTCAATGTTGGAACGTCACCACCGCAAGATTCAAGATGTTCAACCAAACCAAGCCATACGGTCGGCACACCTGCCGCAACGGTTACGCCTTCGGACGTGATCAGCTTTGCCAAACTTGCGCCATCAGCAAGACGCCCCGGTAAAACCAGTTTTGCCCCGACGGCAGGCGCAGCAAATGGCAACCCCCATGCATTGGCATGAAACATCGGCACCATGGCCAAAACCGTGTCCGCCGACGTAATTCCGATCACATCTGCCTGCAACAGCCGTGATGTATGAAGATACGTCGAGCGATGGGTATAGGTCACCCCCTTGGGCGCCCCGGTAGTGCCGGAGGTAAAGCAAAGCCCGGATGCTGTTGTTTCATCAAACCCGCCCCAGTCGATGTCACTTTGCGCTTTGGAAATCAGGGGCGCCAGCGTATCGACCCTAAGATCGGCCCCGCTTTCTGTCCAATCACCCGCCGAACCATCAATAACCAGAACATGTGCAACCGGTGCCTCGGCGGCGACCTGTTGGGCAAGTGGCGCAAGATCGGCACTGACAATCAAAACATGCGCGTCTGATTGCTTTAATATCTGGGCTGTCTGGGAAACGGTCAGACGCGGGTTAAGTGTATGACACACCGCACCAAGACCCATGATCGCATACCATGCTTCGACATGGGCCTGGCTGTTCCAGGCAAGTGTGGCCACGCGATCCCCCACGATAACACCCAAATCGGCAAGAATCCGCGAAACGCGCTTTGCCCGTGTTTTCAGATCGGCATAGCCAATCCGTTCAATCACGCCATCTGGATGTGCACTTACCACTTCAACATCAGGATGCCATTTGGCCGCGTGGTTAAGGAACTTGTCGAGTGTCAGCGAAAATGGCTGCATGGCACCGTCTATCATTCGAACTCCGATATCTATGGCGGCAAGGCGATCAAGCCATTGCCCGCAATCAAATCCCCGGGGCGCCCTTCGCGCATCTGCGGCAAAACGCGCGACGGCCCAAAACAACAGGCTGTCTGCGCACCAACAGCAATCGCAAAAACAACAAGCGCAGCCCCAAATTTGGCAGCTTGCACAAACCGGTTTTGCACATCCCCAACTGCTGCAGGCATGCCCCATGGTCGGATCGTACGCACGATCAGAAACAGGAAAACAAGCGGTTCCTTCTGCGCGTGCAACGATGCGAACACATGAGGACCGCAGACAGCGCTGACACCATGTCAGCGCCACACCAAAGAGTTTTTTCCGTTGTTCTGACCGCCGCTTTCCGGCCACCCCATGGCGGTATCAATGGCCCACGCCCCGGCCCCTGTCAACATTAACTATCACGTGTGTGAATATAATTGATTGATTTTTTATTCAAGGATACTTGCGATCACATCGCGCCCCTTGGCTCCGCCCATACCCCGCAACCGGTCGTGTGCCAACCGATCATTTGGGACCGGTCCGGTGCAAATTCTCGGCATTTTCAACACAAATTTACCCGCCTGCCAAAAAGGCAAGTCTGCAGGGAAATTACTTTGCGCTTGATCTTTTAACTAGCGTGAAAGTTCGTACAACGCTGCCCGGTCAAGAATTCTAAGCTTTGGCCCCGCTGCAATCGCACCGGTTGCTTCAAGCTTTCGAAGCGAGCGCGAGAAAGTTTCCGGGGTGATACCAATCCGGCTGGCGATCTGGCGTTTTTCCGGGAAATTCGTTTCGTCTTCGCCATCAAGGTTTTCGCCATTTCGTTCTTCAAAGTCGATCAAGAACGAGGCGATCCTCTGGATTGGTTTGGTGTGGCGCAGCTTATAGATTTCTTCAAGGAAGAAACGTTCCCAGCGAATAAGACCGGCAAGCACGTCACCGGCAACATCGGGGGCGCTACGCAAAATTGTTAGATACGCTTCGCGCGGGATTGCCACAATCTCGCAATTTTCCATGACTTCGCATTCGACCGGATATGCCCGGCCCGCCAGGGAAACGGCCTCGGCAAAGGCACCGGGCTGCGTTAGGAAATGCATCACGGTTTCTTCGCCCAACGGCGATATTTTAACAAGGCGCAAATGCCCGGACAGCAAAATATAAAAATGGTCGGCAACGTCACCGGCGCGAAACAAATGTTCACCCTTCGCATGCCACTCCACCCGGCATTTCCCGATCAGATCAGAAAGTCGTGCCGCCCCGAGCGCCGACAGAAAAGGAACCTGTTTTACGATACCGATGTCGGTATCAGATAGCTGCCTTGAGCGCATTTTGGCTTCCTTCCTTGGCATCATTCCCCGAAAGGCCGCACCATTCCGAAAGTGTTTGGGCATCTGCGATCCGGATAATATGGCCGTTGGCATGCTGCGATACGCCAATTTCCGACAGCTTTTTAAGCGCACGTGAAATCGTTTCGCTGGTCATGCCCAATTTCCGGGCCAAAGCCGATTTTTCAATCGTCAGCGGTGTTTCATGCGCACCGTCAATTGGCACGGCATCCGCCAGAAAATAAATCCCCAGACGCTGGGCGGCCGAACGACATTTAAGTTCTTCGGCCTGACGCAGCAACTGACACAAACGTTCTGTCATCGCAGACATCATGGTCAGCGCCCGATCAAAATGAGCCGCCAGAAAATCGGAAAAGGCCGCACCATCAATCGAGATTGCCGTTGTTGCCTCAAGCGTTCGAACCGAAACGGCATAACAACCATCGGGTACAAGCGCGCATTCGCCAACAAGCTGACCATTGCCAAGAAGGTCAATCACACCATCCTTGCCATCCCGGTCCTTAAAGGACAGTTCAACATGGCCATTAACGATCAGATATAGCGCCGAGGCAGGATCATCAGCCGAAATCATCATGGTATCCGTATCGAACCGGACCCATTGACATAATCCAGCCAATTCAAGGATGTCTTCCTGCGGCCAAGTTCGGAAATAATTCGCAAAGCGAAGAACACCCGATATGCGTTCGATATCGTTCATCATGGCATTGTCCATGGTAAAGATGCGGTTTTTACAATTACTGGAATAACTCTAACATAAAACAAGACGATCCAGTTTGTTCCACATCAATAATCTGGTGAAAATCATCTATCGGCTGGCGAATTGGCGCAACCCGTCAATATCAAGGATGCTCATCCTTTGGTCGCGAGCAATAAAGCCGTCATCTTCAAGCTTGCGCAGCGCACGTGAAAATGTTTCCGGCGTCACACCAATACGGTTTGCAATAACGTGCTTGGGAACTAAATCCGATTCTTCGCCTTGCGACAATAAAAAACCCGCCAGACGTTGCGACGGGTTGCGTTGGCGCAAATCGTTCAGTTCCTGATAAAAGAACCGTTCGCGTTCGATCAGTGACTGCATCACCCGGCCGATCAACACCTTGTCTGTCTTAAGACGGTTGATCAGCTGAAATCTGCTGATAGCGACAATCTCGCTTCCGGGATCACATTCGGCCGATACCGGATAATTTTGCCCGGCAAGCACGACAGCCTCGGCAAAGGATTCGCCCGCACTAACCAGATGGAAAAGCGTTACCCGACCATCCCCCAAGATACGGAACAAGCGGACCTGCCCCTTTAGAACAATGAAGAATTGATCTGCGACCTCGCCCTCGCTAAACAACAATTCGCGGCCGTTATGGATCACAACGGCCACCCCATTAACGATGGACTCTATTTCATCAATCGAAAATGCTGACATCACAGCAACCCGGGAAATCAGATCAAAATCCATTTTGGTCAAATTACGCCGTGACATGATCAGCCCCCCATTCAACAGCAGACCGAGGCAAGCCCCCCTCCGCAACGCTGTGCGCATGACAACGATGCAAGTGATCAACCAGCAACGACGACAATTCCTGCCAAGTTCCCACCGGGGCCAATATATTTGCGATTTCATCTGGCCGAACATCAATTCCATCGGGGATATCTTGACGGCAATGAAGGCCGTCACCGGCAAATAGCGGGACAAAAAGAGCCTTTCGGCAATTGGTCAGATCACGCCAGTCAGCAAGCGAGGGTTGGCCATCAAGTTGCACATTGTGGATTTCGTGATGGGTAAGAACCTGCGCGACCGAATTTCGCAATTCGCACATTTCCGGCGACGAACATGTTTCGCGTTTTTGACCATGGGACACCAGAAAGACCGCTGTCTTTTCCCCATCCCCCCGGCTATTGCCCCCAGAAGCAAGCCGGGTGATCACCCTGTTTGCCAGCATATTGACAAAGCCCGGCAAATAACTGGCCGATGGCAACAGCCTGTGCGGCTCCAAACCGGCACGTGACGTCAGGGCGGGCAATTCATCTGACACAATCGAACTTCGTGCAAAAAACAGCGGAAATAACAAGACATCCAAACCCGGTTCTTGCGAGACCGATTGCAACACATTCCCAACAGTCGGGGCATTACGAAGAAATGCAAGACGAATATCAAAGCCCGGTAGCAACCGTTGAAGTTGCGCACAAAACATCCCCCCGGGAACAGAACCCGGATGTTGCGTGCCATGTGCCGCCACCAGCAGAACCGGATATCGAAAGGACATGACGTTTCCCCATTTGGCTCTCTCTGGCCTTATTCTGCGGGATTTTGCCAATGGCGAGTTGACTCCCGTCAAACGTTGAATCGCTCAAAACCACAATATTCATATGGTTATTTGATCATCATCAAGGCCACCACCCGCCGAAAGATCAACTCTCCGCAACCGAGAGCGAAGGCTTTCATTTTTCTAATGGAGGGACGCATGACACTCACAACTCGGCTGGGACGTTCGGCAGCACCGCTTGCGCTCGGTTTCGGCCTTATTTTTGCGACGGCAGCATTCGCACAGGAAAAACATCCTGACAGCGAAAGCACCTATGAACCCAGCCTCGAGTCACTTCCGACGGATGGCGCCCAACCCGGGGTTCACGAAGGTGTGCCGACCATGACGGTCGATGAATTCAATCAAGGCCGTAAGATTTTCTTTGAACGTTGCGCAGGCTGCCACGGCGTTTTGCGTAATGGCGCAACCGGTCCGGCATTGACCACGGATCGCACCCGCGATCTTGGCTATGACCATCTGCACGACTTCATCACCTATGGCTCGCCGGCCGGGATGCCGAACTGGGGCACTTCGGGCGAACTAAGCGAAGAACAGGTCGACATCATGGCACGCTATGTCATGCAGGACCCGCCCATGCCACCGGAATGGGGCATGGAAGCGATGAAGGAAAGCTGGAAAGTTGTTGTTCCGGTGGATCAGCGCCCGACCAAGAAGATGAACGATCTCGATATCGAGAACTTGTTCTCGGTCACCCTGCGTGACGCCGGTCAGATTGCCCTGATCGACGGTAATAACTATGAAATCAAATACATCATTGATACTGGCTACGCTGTCCATATCTCGCGTGTATCAGCATCGGGTCGCTACCTGATGGTGATCGGGCGTGATGCAAAGGTCGACATGATTGATCTTTGGATGAAAGACCCTTCAATCGTTGCGACGATCAAGGTTGGTTTGGAAGCCCGTTCCGTTGAAACGTCGAAAATGAAGGGCTGGGAAGACCGCTATGCGATTGCAGGCGCCTACTGGCCACCGCAATTCACGATCATGGACGGCGAAACGCTTGAGCCACTTAAAATCGTTTCGACCCGCGGCATGACCTATGACGAACAGGAATTCCATCCGGAACCGCGTGTCGCCGCCATCGTGGCGTCGCATTACAATCCTGAATTCGTTGTCAACGTTAAGGAAACAGGCAAGGTTCTGCTTGTAAACTACGAAGATCTTAATGCACTTCAGGTCACGTCTATCGATGCGGAACGGTTCCTGCATGACGGTGGTTTTGATTCATCTGGTCGTTACTTCATGGTTGCGGCCAACGCACGTAATACCATCGCCGTTATCGACACCAAGGAACGCAAACTGACCAAATTGGTCGAAGTCGGCACCACCCCGCATCCGGGACGTGGCGCAAACTTCATTCACCCGGAACTTGGCCCGGTTTGGGCCACCAGCCATCTAGGTGATGACAGCATCGCTCTGATCGGGACAGACCCGGAAAACCATCCGGACAATGCCTGGAAAATGGCAGCATCAATTGATGGCCTTGGTGGTGGTTCGCTGTTCATCAAAACCCATCCGAATTCAACCAATCTTTGGGTTGATGCACCTTTGAACTCGGAAGCCGATGTCTATCATTCGGTCGGGGTTCTTAACATCAACAACCTTGATGCCGGAATTGAAGTTCTGCCAATCGCAGAATGGGCCGATCTGGGCGACGAAGGTGCTCAGCGCGTCGTACAGGGTGAATACAACAAACAGGGTACCGAAATCTGGTTCTCTGTCTGGAATGGCAAAGCCGAAAAATCGGCCATCGTTGTGGTCGATGACAAAACCCGCAAGCTCAAGAAGGTCATCAAGGATGATCGCCTTGTGACCCCGACGGGCAAGTTCAACGTCTACAACACCCAGCACGATATCTATTGACCTTCCAAACCGGGGGCCTTTTGAGGCCCCCGGACTTCCCGCACCTGAAATATCGAAAAAACAGGAAAAAATGCCATGCAACAACCGGGGTGCATCTATCTTGTCGGAGCCGGGCCGGGCAATCCGGAACTTTTAACAATCAAAGCAGCACGCCTGCTTGATCGTGCCGATGTCATTGTTTATGACCGGCTGGTTTCCGAAGAAATCCTTGATCTGGCCAATCCGTTTGCTGAACGCATTTATGTTGGGAAATCGACCGGAAGCCACAGCCTGAAACAATCCGAGATAAATTCTCTTTTGGTGCATCTGGCACAATCGCATCGCCACATTGTCCGTCTTAAGGGTGGCGATCCCTATATCTTTGGACGTGGCGGCGAAGAAGCCGAATGGCTTAGCCTGCACAATGTTCCTTTTGAAGTTATTCCCGGGATCACGGCCGCAGCCGGATGCATGGCACAACTTAACCTGCCGCTGACCCATCGCGGGCTGGCAACCGGTGTTCGCTTTGTCACCGGCCACATGCAGGCCGACGCTGAACCCCAGCACGACTGGCGTTCTCTGGCCGATCCGGACACGACACTTGCGATTTACATGGGCGTTAAAACCATGCCCATCATCGCCGGAAAACTGATGGAACATGGTTTGGCGGTAAACACCCCGGTCATGATCATTGAAAACGGTTCCACCCCGGATCAACGCCATTTCCGCACCACACTTGGCAATGTTTGTGCCGATCTTGACCGACTGGATTTTGATCCGCCCTGCATGATTGTGATTGGTCGCGTGATTTCGCTGGCAGACCGGTTATCGCTGCCAGTTGGCGATTTATTGCCCGATGGAACGCTTGATCCGGCGGCAACATCCCGCATTCAAAATGATGGTCTGCGCTATGTACGATCTGCGTAATCCGGTTCTTGGCGCTGCCATCGCACTGACCACGGTCATGATGCTGACGGTTTTTTCGTCATTCCCGGCCAGCGCGCAAAACAGCACATTGGAACGACCGGCCCGTAACGCACACGATCTTGAACAAATGGTGCGTCAAGATTGTGGCTCCTGCCATGGCATGACGTTTAAGGGCGGGCTTGGATCACCGCTTTTGCCGGAAAATATTGCGCACTACAGCATCGATGATCTGACCACGATCATCCTTGATGGATTGCCCGGCACGGCCATGCCGCCATGGCGCGCAATCGTTACCCCCGATGAAGCAGCATGGATGGCACGTTACCTGAAAACAGGAGACCCCGAATGAAGCGCACTGCATTTTCGGCAAGATTTTTTGCCACATCTTTCCGCGCTGCCCGCAGTCTGATCGCTGTCGGGGGCATTTTGATTTTGGCAGCATGCGCATCCGCCCCGACCCCGCGCGGCACCGCCGATCTGGCAACAGTAATTGCGCGTGCGACAGGACAAGTCGCCATTCTTGATACCAGTGCAAAACAATTCATCGGAATTATTGACGGGCTTGGCGATCTTTCCCATGCCTCGATCGTGTATTCCCGCGATGGCCGATTTGCCTTTGTTTTTGGCCGTGACGGCGGATTGACCAAGGTTGATATCCTTGGTCATAAAATCGTTAAACGCACCTTGCAGGCAGGCAACAGCATCGGCGGCGCCATCAGTCAGGATGGCAAACTTGTTGCCGTGGCCAATTACGAACCCGGTGGCGTTCGGGTATTTAATAGCGACACCCTTGAAATGGTTGCCGATATCCCCGCCTTGGTTGGCGATGGACCGGATCGGTCCAAGGTTATTGGTCTGGTCGATGCACCTGACAACCGGTTCGTTTTCAGCCTATGGGATTCAGGTGAAATCTGGGTCGCTGATTTTTCAACCGGCAACACCCCGGTCATCACCCGATACAAGGATGTTGGTATTCAGCCCTATGACGCGCTGATCACATCAAATGGCCGTTATTATATTGCCGGGCTGTTTGGCGAAGATGGCATGGCCCTGCTGGACCTTTGGCATCCCGAAAATGGCGTAAAGCGCATTCTTGATCATTACGGCAAGGGACAGGAACGCTTGCCGGTCTACAAAATGCCCCACCTTGAAGGATGGGCGATTGCGGGAAAACGCGCTTTTGTTCCGGCGGTCGGTCATCACGAAGTTCTCGTGATTGATACCGAAACCTGGCAACAAATTGGCGCGATCCCCGTGCATGGACAACCGGTCTTTGTCATGGCCCATCCTGATAACCGGCATGTCTGGGTCAATTTTTCGGTGCCTGATTACGACACGGTCCAGATCATCGACACCGAAAGCCTTGCCATCGTTGGCGAACTGAAACCGGGCAAGGGTGTTTTGCATATGGAATTCAGTTCACGCGGCGATCAGATATGGCTTTCGGTGCGCGATGACAACAAGGTGATCGGATACAACCCTTATACGTTCGAACCCATTGCCGAACTGCCACTGCCAAGCCCAAGCGGCATTTTCATGTCCAGCCGTGCTGGCAAGATCGGCCTGTAGGAGAGGATGGCATGAGCAACAACCGGAACCCAAAGCCAACCCCCGACTTGGCCCCTGACCTTAGTGCCCTGCAAATCCGCCTGATCGAGGAGTTCCAGCGCGACTTTCCGACAACACCGCGCCCCTTTGCCACCATTGCCGAAAAAATCGGCAGCGATGAAGAAAGCGTTATTACAGCGATTTCAGATATGAAGACCAAGGGCTATGTCGATCGGGTCGGGGCAACATATGCCACCGGACGGGCGGGGGCATCGACACTTGCCGCCATGGAAATTCCGCAAGATCAATTGGAAAAGATTGCCAATCTCGTCAGCCACTTTACCGAAATCAATCACAATTACGAACGTGAAGATAAACTCAATCTGTGGTTCGTCGTAACCGCCGCCGATCAGGCGAGTTTGAATACGACGATCCATTCGATCGAGGCAAAAACCGGCTTTGCCGTGCATCGAATGCCGATGATCGAACATTACCGCCTCGATTTGGGATTTGCGTTGCAATGGAACTAAGCGAGCTTCAACATCGTCTGATCGAAAAACTGCGTGACGGCCTGCCGATTGGCAAACGTCCCTATGCCTTGATTGCGCTTGAACTCGGTGTTCCCGAAGAAACCGTTATCGAGACATTTGACCACCTGATCAAGGACAAGGTGATCAACCGGTTTGGCATGATCGTGCGGCATCGGTCGCTGGGATATCGAGCCAATGCAATGTGCGTTTTTGACATTGCCGATGATCTGGCCCCTGACATCGGCAAGATCATGGCCAACCTTCCCTATGTCACGCTTTGTTATCGCCGGGAACGGGTCAAAGATGTTTGGCCATACAACCTTTATTGCATGATACACGGCCGTGACCGATTGACGGTCCGCGCCCAGATCCGCCATATGATTGCCCGGCTTGATCTGGGTGATATTCCAAGCAAGATCCTGTTTAGCAAGCAGTGCTTTACACAGCGTGCCGGTAAATACGGTGCCCCATCCGCATCCTCATCCCTGGATTCTGCCGCCCTGACCGGCGGTTCTAATACGGATGCCTGCGCCATATCCCCCAAACCAAGCGTGATCGGACGGATATCATGAAGCCGCTTCAACGCGACCTGATCAACAATCTGCAAGGTGGATTTCCGATCTGTGATCGACCGTTTCAGGAACTTGCCACCCGCCTTGGTTATGACGAGGAAACGGTAATCAAGGGTGTAAAGGACCTGATCACGGATGGATATGTCAGCCGGTTCGGCCCCCTTTACAACACCGAGAAACTTGGTGGTGCGGTCACACTTGCCGCCATGAAAGTCCCCGCCGAGCGTTTTGATCAGGTCGCCGAACAGGTCAACGCATTTGAGGAAGTCGCGCATAATTACGAACGCGAAGACACCCTCAACATGTGGTTTGTCATTCTGGCCGAAAATGAAAACGCCCTTCTGAAAGTCATTGATCAGATTGAAGCCACAACCGGGATTACGGTTCTCAACTTCCCCAAGGAAAAGGAATTTTTCTTGGAGTTGCGGTTGGAGGTCCCAGAAGAATGAAACCCTTCACAGATATCATTGACCTTCCTGTACTTGACGAAATCGACCATGCCCTTATTCGGGCGACCCAAACAGGCTTGCCACTTAGTTCAACACCCTATGGTGATATTGCACTTGGCATGGGGCTGGGCGGCCCCGATGCCGTTAAACAACGGCTTCAGCGTCTGCTTGATATCGGCGTCATCCGTCGGATCGGCATTATCCCCAACCATTATCGACTGGGCTATCACGCCAATGGCATGAGCGTTTGGGATATTCCCGATGATGTGGTTGACACCATGGGAGAAATGATCGGCGCGCTTGATTTCGTATCGCATTGTTATCGACGACCACGGCATTTACCCGAATGGCCCTTTAACCTGTTTGCCATGGTCCATGGCACATCGCGCGAAACGGTCGAAACCCACGTCAAAGATATCCATGCCCTGCTGGGCCAAAATGTTCGCAACCACCGCATTCTTTACAGCAGTCGCATTTTGAAAAAAACCGGCCTTAGGTGGCGCAAAAGCGGAGACAAAAAATGTTGCGACTAAGTCAGTATATCCGCACAGCGATCAATATCAGTCAAAACGGTGTTGTCCCGTCGCCCGCCGAACGCAAACATGCCGCCCTTGCCAATCGCGGGCCGGTGGTCATCTGGAACCTGATCCGGCGATGCAATCTGACATGTCGGCATTGCTATGCATCCGCCGTAAACAAAGACTTTCCCGGTGAACTCAGCACCAAACAGGTTTTCAAAACCATGGAAAACCTGCGCAATTTCAATGTTCCGGTTCTGATCCTGTCTGGCGGGGAACCGCTGATGCGACCCGATATCTTTGACATATCAGCCTATGCCAAGGAACTTGGTTTCTATGTTGCGCTGTCAAGCAACGGCACCCTGATTGACGATACCAATATCGATCAGATTGCCAATGCCGATTATGACTATGTCGGGGTCAGTCTGGATGGGTTGAATGCCACCCATGATTATTTCCGACGCCTTGAAGGCGGGTTTGATCTGGCCCTTCGCGGGGCAAAACTTTGCCGTGATGCCGGTTTGCCGGTTGGCATTCGTTTTACCATGACGCGCGAAAACTATCAGGACCTTCCCGGTCTTCTTGACCTGGTCGAACAAGAACGGATCGACAAGTTCTATTTTTCGCATCTGAACTATGCCGGACGCGGCAATCATAACCGCAAGGATCATGCGTTTTACGCGATGACCCGCGAGGCATTATTGATGATGTTTGCCCGATGCGAAGCCGATGTAAAAAACGGAATTGCACGGGATTACGTTACCGGCAACAACGATGCCGATGGGGTATTCCTGAAATTCTGGATTGATGAACATTACCCCGAGGCATCCGAACAAATCGGCAAAATGCTGCGCCGTTGGGGCGGCAATGCATCGGGCGTCAATGTCGCCAATATCGACAATCTGGGCAATGTCCACCCCGATACCATGTGGTGGCAACATACGCTGGGCAATGTCCTGAAACGGCCATTTTCCGAAATCTGGCAAGATGTCAGCGACCCGTTAATGGCCGGATTGAAACAGCGCCCGCGCCTTGTTCATGGCCGGTGCGGCGCATGCCAATATCGCGACATATGTGGCGGCAACACCCGAACGCGCGCCTATCAACTCACCGGCGATCCTTGGGCCGAAGATCCGGGATGCTATCTTGATGATATGGAACTGGGCATAACAGGCGACCATCACCGTCTTGAAACTCTGCCGTTTTCAGCGACAAAACGCCATGGTCAGGTAGGGCTGACATCATGAGCCCCGCCTTGCGACACCTTGGCAAAGACCTGATTGTGACCACCCTGTTTGTCACAGGTCTGGCCAGTTATGCCCTTGCCGATGAAACGACACTTAAACCCGATCAGTTTGCAAATGCCAGCGCCCTATATGCAACCCATTGCACGGCCTGTCACAATGGTGACCGACTGGGCGGAATGGGGCCCGCATTATTGCCTGAAAGCCTTGAAAGGCTGCGGGGAAACAGTATTGCCGACGTTATCGCCCATGGCCGCCCCGCCACACAGATGCCGGCATTTGATCAAACCCTTAATACAGCCGATATAGCCGTGCTGGCAGATTGGTTGCGTCAGCCCCTTGCTGAAATGCCAGGTTGGAGCATGGCCGACATCCAGCAAAGCCACGAGGTTTTTGTCGAACCGGCCACACTGCCCGACACACCACAATTTGATGGCGATCCATTAAACTTGTTTACAGTGGTCGAGGCCGGTGATCATCACGTCACGATCCTGAACGGCGATACGTTTGAACCGCTTGACCGTTTTCCCACCCGGTTTGCCTTGCATGGCGGGGCGAAATATTCCCCCGATGGTCGTTTTGTTTATCTGGCATCGCGCGATGGCTGGGTACAGATGTATGACCTTTATTCCCTGCAAACGGTTGCTGAAATCCGGGTTGGCCTGAACACGCGCAATGTCGCGGTTTCCGACGATGGCCGTTACGTGATGGCGGGCAATATGTTGCCCCATAATCTGGTTTTGCTTGATGCCCGCGACCTGACCCCGATACGCAATATTCCAGTCATTAGCAAAGATGGCAAATCATCCCGTGTATCGGCGGTTTATACTGCCCCGCCACGCCATAGTTTTATCATCGCCCTTAAAGATTTGCCCGAAGTTTGGGAAATTTCATATGCTGATGATCCGCGCCCGGTCTATCCCGGTTTCGTACACAATTACGAAGCCAATATGGTCGAGGCCCTTGACGTTCAGTATGGCCCCTTCCCCATTCGGCGCATTCATCTTGCTGATGAACTCGACGATTTCTTTTTCGATCAGGAATATCGCCATTTAATCGGGGCGGCCCGCAATGGCCGCGACGGACAAGTCGTCAACCTGAATGTCGGGCGCAAGATTGCCGATATTGCCCTTGAAGGCATGCCTCATCTTGGGTCTGGCATTACCTTTGAATATCAAGGCCATCAGGTTCTTGCGACACCGCACCTTAAAGACCCAAAAATCAGCGTGATTGACATGGAAACCTGGAAAACGATCAAAATCATCGACACCCAGGGACCGGGCTTTTTCGCCCGCAGCCATGACAATACCCCCTATGCCTGGGTTGATGTGTTTTTCGGCCCGCATAAGGACGTGGTTCATATTTTCGATAAGCGTACGCTTGAAATCGTCAAAACACTCCGCCCCGAACCCGGCAAGGTTGCCGCCCATGTCGAATTTGATCGCAGTGGCAAACACGCACTTTTATCGATCTGGGATGATGATGGTGCCGTCATTGTTTATGACGCGGCAACGTTCGAGGAAATCAAACGCATTCCAATGCGCAAACCGGTCGGAAAATACAACGTATTTAACAAAATCACCTATTCGGCAGGAACCAGTCATTAATCGCCCGTTACCTTTGCTTTGATATCCGGGGGGATGGCAGCACGGGTCAGGTCAGGTGTTCATCAGAACCACGGCCGCCTGTGCTGCCAAAACACCAGCAAAAATCACAATCAGAAACGCAATGAACAATCCACGCCAGGAACCCGCCTGACGTCCCAGTCCTAAATAAAACAGCAAGATCAGCCATGCCTTAAAACTGCCAACGGCCATGATCACGCAGACCGGCAACAGACCAAGCAGAACCGGCGCAGACCGGCCATCCGAAAGTGCGAGAAAAAGCGAT
This sequence comes from Thalassospira alkalitolerans, assembly GCF_002115745.1. Lineage (GTDB taxonomy): Bacteria > Pseudomonadota > Alphaproteobacteria > Rhodospirillales > Thalassospiraceae > Thalassospira > Thalassospira alkalitolerans. The sequence goes on along the minus strand of NZ_JFKB01000002.1, from coordinate 120,228 downwards.
ACAACTGTAGTTACGCTGGCCAGCGTCCAGACAATAATTGCCGTTCGGCCTGCGCTGTGACCGTTATTTTCCGGCATGGCCGGGTCCAAAGGATCCACAATCGATGGTTCAATCATAATCATATCATCGCACCAAATAGATTACCGGAAAGACCAGCACCCAAACCATATCAATCATATGCCAAAAGGCCGTCCCGGTTTCGATATTGATCCGACTGGGCCAAATCGCGACCACACCAAGAACCCCAAGCCCCATAACAACATGAAGAGCATGAAATCCGGTGATCAGAAAATAAAGAGTGAAAAAAGTACTGCTTTCCAAACCAATCCCGACATCGAATTTTCCCATATACTCAGAAAACTTGATGATCAGGAAAATCATCCCCAGAACCGAGGTTGCCAACAACCACAACCGGCACCGCAAGATATCGCCCGCCTTGGTCGCATGTACCGCAAACACGGCAAATAATCCGCTGGTTAACAGTATTAAGGTATTGATCCCACCAGCCACACGATCAAGCTGAACCTGATCGCTTGCGAACCCGATCGGATCACTGATTCGGGCCGCTGAAAATACCAACAGAAACGCACCAAAAACCACCAATTCCGATAAAATCAGCACCCACATAATCGGGTGGCCGGGCAAATCTTCCAATCCACCCCAATTAGCATCATCGGCATCGCCAATATCGTCAAGGTTCCGCGACGACATCAGTTGTTCATCTGAGTTATCCATGATCACCGAACCAGTTGGCGATAAATCCGTGGCAAGGCAGCAGGCAGTTTTTCCAACCGCCCAACAATAGCATGCCCGCCAGCACCGAAAATATATGGGAAATAATCCTGTGCCTTACGATCCACCGTGACGCCAAACAAACCAAGTCCAGACTTGCGGCATTCGCGCACCGCACGGCGGGTATCCTCGATCCCATAGCGACCTTCGTAATGATCGATATCGTTGGGTTTACCATCGGTAATCACCAACAACAGCCGGTGTTGATGCGGCCGTTCACCCAGCAATTTTCCCATATGACGAATAGCAGCCCCCAGCCTTGTGTAATAGCCAGGGCGGAGTTTTTGTATTCTGTCCTGACACCGGGGCGACCAATCTTCGTCAAAGTTCTTAAGCGCATTTATCCGCACCCAATCACGGCGGCGCGATGTAAAGCTAAACACACCAAATTCATCGCCACAGGCATCAAGCCCCCCGGCCAATACCGAAAGCGCCTGTTTTTCAACATCGAGAACACGGTGATCCTGTATCCACGCATCCGTGGACAGTGATACGTCAACCAACACCGCAACCGACAAATCCCGCGCCCGGCGTACTGTATTCAAATAGACCCGGTCGCTTAGTTCACCGCTGCCTTTTTGGTCGCATTGCGCACGGACCAATGCTTCAAGATCAAGCTCGCTGCCATCAAACTGCCCGCGCAAGACTTCGTGCCGTGGCCGGAAGGCTTCGAACTGGCGTCGTACCTGTCGGATCTGACGACGTTCGGTTTCACCGGGCCGCCAAATATCACAGTCGCTAACCGTTTCGTCGCCGGACTGCATAACGATTTTACAAAAATCCGGGCGATAGGTTTGTTGACGATAATCCCATTCGGGATAAGTCCATTCGCCAATGACCCGGCCTTCATCGACGTCACGCGGTGGCAAATCAAGATCGAAACGAAGCTTGGTTGCCGCCTTGCGTTTGCAGTCGGAAATTTCCATTTCCTCAAGTTCGTCAGCAGCCTTTTTGGCATCCTGTTCGTCTTCATCATCCATTGGCCGGTTCACATTGACCATCTCGGCGATCGTCAAGACTTTTTCAAACCTGTTCAATGCCAGTGGATCATTGCGCCCTGCCTGATCATTCTTGCGCCGCCGGGCACGCTTTTTACGTTCCTGATCACCATCAGAGGACTTGCTTTCTTCGTCATCATCACAATCCGCAATCGATCCGGCGGTTCCGTTAAAAATAGCCTCGCCCCATAACGGCACAGGCAGAATAGGTGCATAACGCTGTGATTGCAGACCTGCCTCATTGACGATGGCAACCATGTCAGCGGTGCTGCCAGAGCCCTCGGAACCATTAACAACCAAGGACCAAAGGCCGTTTTCATCCTGATGCCCGGCAGAACCCAGAATTTTCAGAACACAGTGTTCCATCTGTTGTTCGGTGCACGGCAAGGGGCGATCCGGGCGCAAGGCCAGAAACGCATCATAAAGACGCTGGCGCAGCCCCGTAATCCCGGGAAACGATTGCCGCACGGCAATATCGGTTTTACGCGCTTGGGCAACTCGGACCAAATCGGTCAGGAACGGTGTTTTTGCAGAATCAGGCACAGTATTTGGCGGAATAGAAACCGCAAACCACGCCATCAACCAGATATAAAGATCGCGGTTTAGATCACGTGACGGGAACAGTGAAACAGAAGACGGCAGCTTGACCGATGCTTCGTTCATTTCTGCCATGGCGATCTGTTCATCGACCAAGCCAATCCGTTGGCGCCACCGCAATCGATGCCCGGAAACCCGTTTATCAATCTGGGCAAACTCGCACGCAGGGTCACCGCCAAGGGCGCGAAAAACCACAGGCAAATGACCGCGCAACTCGGCAAAAGTAACCGCATGTTCGCGATAATCGCGATAGCTTTCCTGATTGCGTGATGCAATCCGGTGCCAGATCATGCCAACCTGTTCTTCAAATTCAAGGAAATCGAAGCTCATTGTCGCCTCCCGGCTATCAGCCGCGGATAATGCCGATGGCCTCGCGCAGCCCCGCCTTGATATCAGCATCATCGGAAAGTGGCTCGATGATCGCGGCATTAACCGCATCATCAAAGGCGATATCCGCCATCAAAAGGGTCGCGCAATAAACCAGCAGGCGGGTCGATGCCGCTTCTTCAAGGTCAATTCCGGTCAATTTGCGGATATTGCCTGCGATGCGCACCAGCAACCTGGCACGTTCAGCATCAATTCCGGTTTCACGCATGATGACGGCCGTTTCGGTTTCCGCATCGGGAAAATCGAATTCGGTGGCAAGGAAACGTTGCCGGGTTGATGGTTTTAATTGCTTAAGCAGGTTCTGATAACCGGGGTTATACGACACCACCAGCATGAAATTTTCCGGCGCTTCAAGCAATTCACCTGTCCGGTCCAGCGGAAGGATCCTGCGGTCATCGGTCAACGGATGAAGAACCACCGTAACGTCTTTGCGGGCCTCGACCACTTCATCAAGATAACAAATACCGCCATGACGAACTGCACGCGTCAAGGGCCCATCAACCCAAACTGTTTCACCACCCTTGATCAAGTACCGCCCGGTCAAATCCGCCGCCGTTAAATCATCGTGGCAGGAAACGGTATAAAGTGGCACGCCCAGTTTTGCGGCCATATGGGAAACAAATCGCGTTTTTCCGCAACCGGTTGGCCCCTTAAGCAGCAAGGGAAGACGCTGTTGCCAAGCTGTCTGAAAAAGTTGTTCTTCATTGCCGGTCGGCTGATAGAACGGGACGTCGCTATGTTGCGTAAAATCTTTAAGAGCGGTCGGCATCTGAATGCTCCTGCGCAAATGGAAAGACGTAAAATGACAATGGCCGGTCGCGGGAAACTACCGGCCATTGTCCACCACGTGTCACGATCCAAAAGACCATGGAATTAGACACGCTGACTTGATTACGGTCATTCCGCGGGCTGGCGGACTCCGGTCGTTACACGGGCTGCCGAACGCGGCACGACAACCAATGACCAGATGATCATGGTAACCCCGATCAGAACAACAACCCCCGATCCAAGACGCATCCAATAGAACAGAGCAATCTGATCCTGGACTTCCATGTAACTCATGCCCAGCACGCGTTGCAGGTGTGTCTGAACAACACCGGCAAATGTCAGCGTAAAGGTCATAAAGGCCATGGCGCTTGTCGTAATCCAGAACCCCCACATATTGAGTTGCTGGTTATAAGGTTCGCGACCGCGCAAATACGGCAACGCATAGGTAAAGATCGCAAGGTTAAGCATCACATAGGCCCCGTAGAAAGCCAGATGCCCATGAGCGGCCGTGATTTGAGTTCCGTGGGTGTAATAGTTGACCGACGACAGAGTATGCATAAAGCCCCATACACCTGCGCCGAAAAACGCCATTACAGCACAGCCAAGCGACCAGAGAAGTGCCGCTTTGTTCGGGTGATCACGGCCCCCTTTCCACACCATATAGAAGCAGAACACGACCATCGAAAAGAACGGCACGACTTCAAGGGTGGAAAACACATTGCCGATCCACTGCCAATAACCCGGCGTACCAATCCATAGATAATGATGACCGGTACCAAGAATGCCAGAGAACAACGACAGTGACACCATGACATAAAGCCATTTTTCGATAACTTCGCGGTCTATCCCGGTCATCTTGATCATCAAGAATGCCAGGATCGATGCCATGATCAGCTCCCACACGCCTTCAACCCAAAGATGCACGACATACCACCAGTACATCTTGTCAACTGCAAGGTTGGACGGATTGTAGAAAGCAAACAGGAACAGCAAAGCCACGAACCAAAGCGCAACCATCAGCACGTTTGAAATGGCGGTTTTACGCCCCTTCAGCAGTGTCATGGTCGCGTTAAACAGGAACATCAGCGCCACGATGACGATCAAAACCTTGATCCACAACGGTTGTTCAAGGAATTCGCGACCTTCGTGGATACCAAAGATGTAACCCACAACCGCAGCACCGGCTGCGAACATGAACAGCCAGAACTGGATGATGGCCAGTTTCGGGCTGTAAATTTCAGTTTCGCATTCTTCGGGCAAAAGATAATAGGCAGCCCCAAAATACCCCATCAACAACCAAACAATCAGGGCATTGGTGTGGATCATGCGAATGATGTTAAACGGCAGAACTTCAGACAACAGATTCGGGAAAACATAGACAGTGCCCGCCACGACACCGAGTAGAATCTGGGCTGCGAACAATGTCAGCGCGCCGTATATGTAATACAGCGCAACCTTTTGCGATTGATATTTCATTGTAGCCTCGTTTCCATCAGCACCGGGTTATCCCGCTTCATTTGGCGGCCAGTTCTGGGTGTCAATTTCACTTGTCCATTTCAGGAAATCGACAAGTTCATCGAGCTCCTGATCTGTGAGATTGAATTGCGGCATCTGGCGACGGCCTTCGATACCTGAGGGCTGTGCCGCCATCCATGCTTTAAGCATATCGCGCGCACCTTCCGGGTCCTCTTTGCCGCCATAGCGCACCCAGACATTGCCAAGTTCAGGGGCGAAATAAGCTCCCTCACCCAAAATCGTATGACAATTGACGCAGGAATGGCGTTCCCAGATATGCTTGCCTGCCACAACCGATGGTGTCAGCTCGTCCATATTCGTGGACTCGTTGAGCATATAGTTATGGCTGTGCAAGGTCAGTCCAAAGAAGATGACCAGGAAGAAGATCGTTCCGCCGTAGAATATGTTTCGGGCGGCAGATTTAGTCAGGCGTTCCGACATGTGAACGGATCCTCACTCCGATTGAAAGTTCAATGCCGCTCTGTCCCCAAAACGGCGTATCACAATCATTTCCCGATCCCCGATTTCGCACCTTGACTACCGTCAAACGAAAAAGCCCCGCCGGATGGCGGGGCAGATAAGACATGCAAAATCGCATGACGACCAAAACAACGAAAAGACGGAAATGGGTGAAGATCAGGCCCTATTCGAAACGCGGGAACAGCACCTCGTTTTCCAGATGAATATGGGCGACCAAATCTTCGACCAGCTTGGCTGTTCCAGAATAAAGCGCCCGCCAAGAACCACAGACACCATCGGGTAATGTAAAATGGTTGGTCAGCTTTTGCAGTCGGTGAATGGCTTCGCCATGGTCATCATGTTCTTCACGCATGCAATGGATCGGCATGACCAGTTGCACTGCAATCGATCCGTCTTCGCACATTTTGCGCATTGCCGGGAACAAGACCATTTCTTCCTTAGCCATATGGGCATCCAGCTGTTCTGCCATTTCAAACAAGGCATCGGACAATCCGACCGGTACATCCGGATGATCGCCATGGACGGCTTCGACCTTGCGCGCCAGCAATATAAGTTCGGCCAATTCATCACGGTGCGTTTGGTGATAGCGGGTCAGGATATAATCAATAAACGCATCAACATCATTCACGTCTGGCAATGTCAGCGGCCCCTTTGGCAGATCGCAAAGTTCACGCGCAACCACCTCTGCGTCAAATCCCTTTCTTTGCGCGACCTCGGCCAATGATTTGCTGCTTGAACAACAAAATCCAACTTTATGACGACGGAAAACCAAGGTTGCCCCCGGAAAGCTTGCAATAAGATCACCGATCTTGCGCCCGGCAAGATCCATCAAATTTGTTTGTGCCGGATCATTGGTGAATTCTGTTTGCATTTTGACGGGCCTCCGTCCGTGAAATTGATCGGCCCAAGTTTAAAGTTTGCCGCGCAAGTCTCGTTGATGATGGTCAAATTTACACTGGCAAAAAATCGCCTCTGCGCGGCTTCACCCCAACGATGGGAAAACAGGGCGTTCGGGAATTATTCAGAACAGGAATAATTCAAATGTTGCAATGACTTGACTGACATCAACCACCCAAGGGAAGAAGACAGCGATAATCCCGACACCAAACCGGTTCGGAGTCCATCGTGTCGTCAACCAAACGCCCATCATTCACACCATTTCTATTGGTAAATCCTGTTTTGCGAAATGTTCCGACATTCGCAATTGAGCGGCTATGCCGACACGCCATGACGACAATGCATCGCCGCCACAAATCAATCTTCGAGCGCGTAACCGAACATGAAACATTCTCATTACTGATTTCGCCAACCGATCTGGATATGGATTTATTTCTTGTGCTTGATCCACACAAACCTGAATTGCGCCCCGCACAAAAAGGCGAAGAAAACGCCGTTGCGGCCCGCATTATCGGCCCACTGCCAGCTCTTTTGGGATTGCTTGAAGGCAAATCAGATGGCGATGCCTTGTTTTTCTCGCGTGCCTTGCGCATCGAAGGGCGGACGGATCTTGTTGTTGCGCTTCGTAATGCCTTGGACGGCGAAGACATCGATCTGCGTTCAGCGGTTTCCGAAAGTTTTGGCGTACTTGGCCCGGCGGCACGCATAGCACTTCGCGTTGCCGAACGGGTCTATCAACAAATGCAATCGGATATGAACCGGGTTGCCGATACGCTGATTTCCCCGATTGAAAAGCGCCTGAACGGGCTTGACCGGCGCCTTGCCGATCAGGGCGAAAACATCGCGGGACTGGAAAAATCGGCACGTCGCCGCACGCCACGTTCAAACCGGCCGGTGTCATCGATTGATGACTTCGCCTTACCCGACCATCCATAAACAACAATCATCGACAGGGACGTCATGGAATTAGTATGTCCGGCAGGAACCCCCGCCAGTTTGCGTGCCGCCGTCGAGGCGGGTGCCGATGTCGTGTATTGCGGTTTCCGTGATGCGACCAATGCCCGCAATTTTCCCGGGCTTAATTTTTCGCGAACCGAATTGGCCGAAAGCGTCACATTCGCGCACAAGCACGGTGTTCATGTCTATCTGGCGTGCAACACCTATCCAAAGGCAGGTTCCGAAGATATCTGGCACAAGGCCGTTGATGATGCCGTCGCCATCGGGGTTGATGCCGTTATCCTGGCTGATATCGGTCTGTTGCGTTATGCGCGTGACAAACACCCCGACGCCCGTCTGCATCTTTCGGTACAAGCATCGGCATCCAACGAAGAAGCAATCCGGTTTTACCATCGCGAATTCGGTGTCCGCCGGGTGGTTCTTCCACGGGTTTTGTCGCTTGAAGAAATACGGATGCTTAATCGACGCATTGGCGTTGAAACCGAGGTTTTCGCCTTTGGTGGCATGTGTGTCATGGCCGAAGGGCGCTGTTCGCTTTCTTCCTATGCCACTGGCGAAAGCCCCAATATGAACGGGGTTTGTTCACCCGCATCGTATGTTCACTATGAAGAACGCGGGGATACGACCGTTTCACGGTTGGGTGATTTTACCATCAACATATATGGCAGCGATGAAAAGGTCGGATATCCGACCCTGTGCAAGGGCCGTTTCAGCGCCATGGGCAAGGCTGGCTATCTGTTTGAGGAACCAACCAGCCTTGACGTGACCGCAATCCTGCCCGAACTGGCCGATGCCGGTGTTACCGCGCTTAAGATCGAAGGACGTCAGCGCGGCAAAGCCTATATTTCACAGGTTGTTGGTGCTTTTCGTGCCTCTCTTGATCGCATCGCCAGCGGACAAAACGGACAGGCCGGCATACGTGGCAACCTGACATCACTTAGCGAAGGCCAAACAGATACAACCGGCGCCTATCGGAGAAGCTGGCAATGACCAAATCACGTCTGGCCATGGGCCCAATCTTGTTTCACTGGGATGAAAATCACAAAAAAGATTTCTACGCTAAAGTTGCCGATGAAATAGATATCGATACGGTCCATGTCGGCGAAGTTGTCTGTGCCAAACGCATGCCGTTTTTCGACAAGTATCTACCCGATATCATTGAACGCCTGCAGGCCGCGGGCAAGGAAGTCGTGTTATCCACGCTTGCGCTGGTGATGAGCGAACGTGAAATTGCACAATTGCGTGAAATTGCGCAAATGCCCGACCTTCTGATCGAAGCAAACGATGTGTCCGCATTTGGGTTGCTTTCAGGGCGTCCGCATATGATTGGCCCCTATATCAATACCTATAACGAAAGCACGCTGGAATACTTTGCCAGCAAGGGCGCGCGCCGTATTTCGCTGCCTTGGGAATTGCCAATGTCGTCAATTGCGGCACTGGGTCATGCACGAAAATCGACCGAGATTGAAGTTCAGGTATTTGGCCGGGTGCCACTTGCAATCTCGGCACGTTGTTATTCGGCACGTGCGCATGGGCTGCATAAGGATGGGTGTCGCTATGTCTGTGGCGACGCGCCTGATGGCATGGATGTCGCAACACTGGACGCCACGCCGTTTCTGGCCGTCAACGGATTGCAAACCCTGTCCAGCCATTACATCGAACTTTCGGCCGATGTGGATCACCTTAAGGCCGCAGGTGTCGAAGTTTTTCGGATATCACCGCACAATCTTGACATGGTCCAAATCGCCACTCTGTATCGGCAATTACTGGACACAAAGATCGACTCGCACGAACTCAGGGACAGATTGCACCAAATGCAAAGCAACTTGGCATTTTCCGATGGTTTTCTTCACAGTCTGCCGGGTGCAGCCCTGAAAGAAACGCTAGGACAACCGGTCGAATAACCTTTGCAAAGACGAATAACGCTCCACGCCCGGCAATTCGGCACTTATAGTTGAATAACGACAAATAATCCCCATACCTTATGCAGGGTGATTGATTAGAATCAATAAAAACGAATGCGCAATAGCGTAAAGCTTGGTCCATAGATAAAAAGCATACGGAATTTCGCGGTTATTCGATCTTCCAATGAGAGAAAGAGAGAGCCATGACCGACGCCAGAACCATTGACGACCCCGCTCGCCGCAAGACTGAATTACGCTGTTTTTTGATGCTGGCGGTTGTTTTCGCACCAGTATTTTCAGTCGCACTTGTTGGCGGGCTTGGCTTTTCAATCTGGATATTTCAGATGTTTGCCGGACCACCTGGACCACCGATGTAATTTCGGGGAAAGACGGTGATGTCTTCTGCTTCCAGACTGACCAGTCGGCGTGCCTTTTTCACGGGTCTTCGCGGATTACCGGACAACACCCCGGACAAGCAACAGTCAAATACCATTCGACCGCCCTGGGCCGTAAAGTTTGATGAAAGCTGCACGGCATGTGGGGATTGTGCCCCGGCCTGCCCGGAAAACATCATCCATATCGGTCAAGATGGCCGCCCCGAGATCGACTTTGACAAGGGCGAATGCACGTTTTGTGGCGCCTGTTCTGATGCCTGCAACGAACCGGTTTTTAATCGCACGGGCGACACGCCATGGCAGCTTGAACTCTCTGTCAGCAACAAGTGCTTTGCTGAAAATGGGGTTTATTGCCGGTCCTGCGGCGATGTTTGTCCGGAAGGTGCGATCCGGATCATCCCGCAATTAGGGGGCCGAGCGCGCGTCCTTGTTGATAACGACACCTGTACCGGATGCGGCGCCTGTATTGGTACCTGCCCGGTAACGGCCATTTCCATACGCCCAGCTACGGAGATACCCCATGGATGAGAATATCGGTGTGATCTCCAGCATGATTGTGCAGACCCGCCCCGAACAAATGATCGAAATCGAAACAATTCTTGCCAGTTTTCCAGGAATTGAAATCAGCACCAACACCCCATCGGGAAAGATCGTCGTCTTGATGGAAGCCGAAAGCGACCGACAACTCGCCGACAGCATGACAAAAATCGGCGATATCCCCGGCGTTCTCGGTGTGAACCTTGTTTTTCATCACAGTGAAAACGCCCAATAAAACCAATATCCATTTGACCTTTGGCCTAAGGAAACGAACCATGTTCAAGGCAAAGATATCCCGCCGAGATGCCCTGAAAGCAAAAGCAGCAGCCGTTGCTGCCGCCGCAGCAGGCATCAGTTTGCCGGCCGCAGCACAAAATCTGGTAACAGATTCCGAACACACCCAACTAAAATGGTCGAAAGCACCGTGTCGCTTCTGCGGGACGGGATGTTCGGTCATGGTCGCAACCAAAGACAACCACATCGTCGCGACGCATGGCGATGTGCTTTCACCCGTTAATCGCGGTCTTAACTGCGTTAAGGGCTATTTTCTTTCGAAAATCATGTATGGCAAGGACCGCCTGACACAGCCCTTGCTGCGTAAAACCAACGGCGTTTACGACAAGAACGGCGAATTCACGCCGGTTTCTTGGGATGAAGCCTTTGACACCATGGCCGAAAAATGGAAAGCCGCCCTTAAAGCCAAAGGACCAACATCGGTTGGCATGTTTGGTTCCGGGCAATGGACCGTTTGGGAAGGCTACGCCGCTTCCAAATTGATGAAGGCCGGTTTCAGATCGAACAATATCGATCCGAATGCCCGCCACTGCATGGCATCCGCCGTTGTTGGCTTTATGCGCACATTTGGCATGGACGAGCCGATGGGCTGCTATGACGACATGGAAGCCGCGGATGCATTTGTGCTGTGGGGCTCGAACATGGCGGAAATGCATCCGATCCTGTGGACCCGCGTGACCGACCGGCGCCTGTCAGCACCGCATGTAAAAGTCGCAGTCCTGTCGACCTATCAGCATCGTTGCTTTGATCTGGCCGATATCCCGATGGTCTTCAAACCGCAGACCGATCTGGCAATCCTGAATTACATCGCCCATTACATCATTTCGACGGATCGGGTTAATACCGATTTTGTCAACAAACACACCATTTTCCGTCGGGGCAATACCGATATCGGCTATGGCCTGCGCCCCGAAGATCCCCGCGAACAATCCGCAAAACATGCATCTGATGCTGGCGGTTCGACCGACATGACCTTTGACGAGTATGCCGAATTCGTTTCGGAATATACCCTTGATAAGGTCCATGAAATGACCGGCGTTCCCAAAGAACGTCTGGAAGCCCTTGCTGAACTTTATGCCGATCCGAAGATCAAGGTCACATCCTTCTGGACCATGGGCTTTAACCAGCACACCCGTGGGGTTTGGGCCAACAACCTTTGCTATAACATCCATCTTCTGACCGGGAAAATCGCCGAGCCGGGCAATTCACCGTTCTCGTTGACCGGGCAACCGTCGGCCTGTGGCACCGCACGCGAAGTTGGTACGTTTTCGCATCGCCTGCCCGCCGATCTGGTTGTAACCAACCCGGCACACCGCGCGCATGCCGAAGAAATCTGGAAGCTGCCAGAAGGTACCATTCCAGACAAAGTCGGCTATCACGCGGTACTTCAGAACCGCATGCTCAAAGATGGCAAGCTCAATGCATATTGGGTTCAATGCAACAACAACATGCAGGCTGCTGCCAATATCAATGAAGAAGCTTGGCCGGGATATCGCAATCCGGAAAACTTCATCGCGGTATCGGATGCCTATCCGACGGTGACCTGCGAAGCCGCCGACCTTATCTTGCCAACCGCAATGTGGGTGGAAAAAGAAGGTTGTTACGGCAATGCCGAACGCCGTACCCATATGTGGCATCAACTTGTCGATGCCCCGGGCGAGGCAAAATCCGACCTTTGGCAATTGATGGAATTTGCCAAACGTTTTGCCATCGAAGAAGTCTGGCCCGAGGATCTTCTGGCCAAGGCGCCGGAACTTCGCGGCAAAACCATGTATGACGTGCTGTTCCGCAACGGGCAGGTCGACAAATTCCCGCTGGAAGAAACAGCGTCGGATTACAACAACGTCGAAGCCCAGCATTTTGGCTATTACGTCCAGAAAGGCCTATTCGAAGAATATGCCACCTTTGGACGTGGTCATGGCCACGATCTGGCACCTTTCGATGTGTATCACGAGGTTCGCGGCTTGCGTTGGCCCGTTGTCGATGGCAAGGAAACGCTTTGGCGGTATCGCGAAGGATATGACCCCTATGTCACACCAGGTGCCGGGGTTGAATTCTATGGCCATAAAGACGGCAAAGCGCGAATTTTTGCCCTGCCGTATGAACCGGCCGCAGAAAGCCCGGATGAAGAATATCCATTCTGGCTGTGTACCGGGCGTGTTCTTGAACACTGGCATTCAGGGTCAATGACCCAACGCGTGCCTGAACTTTACCGGGCCTTCCCCGATGCTGTCTGTTTCCTGCATCCCGACGATGCCACCGAAATGGGCCTGCGACGCGGCGACGAAGTTCGCGTGATTTCCCGACGTGGTGACATGCGAACACGGATCGAAACCCGTGGCCGGAACAAACCGCCCCGTGGTCTGATTTTTGTCCCGTGGTTCGATGCCAGCCAGTTGATCAACAAGGTCACACTTGATGCAACGGATCCGATGTCCAAACAGACCGACTATAAAAAATGTGCGGTCCGGCTGGAAAAGGTGTGAGGGAGGTTATTATGAAAATAAGCCCGAAATGGCTCATAGCACTGGCAATTGTCGCAATTGCCGGCGCTGCCTATGCCGCTGAACCGGTAACAACCCTGCGCAGTGCAGCCCCTGATCAGGACAGCCCAGCACCACGCATGACAAATTTTGAAGACACGGATCAGAAACGTCCGCGCAACTATCCTGAACAGCCCCCGACCATCCCGCACGATATCGAGGGCTATCAGATCGACACCAATGCCAATAAATGCCTGTCCTGCCATGCCCGGTCACGCACGGGGGAAAGCGGTGCACCAATGGTATCGATCACTCACTTCATGGATCGCGATGGCCAGTTTTTGGCAACCGTCAGTCCGCGCAGGTATTTCTGCACGCAGTGCCACGTTTCGCAACGTCAAGTTAAACCGCTGGTCGAGAACAGCTTTGTCGATATCGATGCATTGCTGCCCAAGAACAATCCGCAGAAAGCGGAATAGGGAGATTGCCGATGCTCGATCTTCTGAAACGTTATTGGAAAACACTGAATTCACCGAGTGTGCATTTCAGTCTTGCTTTCCTGACACTGGGCGGCTTTGTCGCCGGGATCATTTTCTGGGGCGGTTTCAACACCGCCCTGGAAGCAAGCAATACCGAGGAATTCTGTATTTCATGCCATGAAATGCGTGAAAATGTTTACGCCGAATTGAAATCAACAATTCACTATTCAAACAGGTCGGGCGTGCGTGCCACCTGCCCGGATTGTCATGTTCCGCATAAATGGACCGATAAGATCGCCCGCAAAATGCAGGCCTCAAAAGAGGTCTGGGGCAAGCTTTTCGGTACAATTGATACACGCGAAAAGTTTCTTGATATGCGACTTGAACTTGCCCAACACGAATGGGCACGTTTGAAATCCAACAATTCATTGGAATGCCGCAACTGTCATTCGGCTGAATCGATGGATATCACCCGCCAAAGCCCGCGTGCCGCCGAAGCACATGAAAAGTTCCTGTTTACCGGGGAAAAGACATGTATCGACTGTCACAAGGGGATTGCGCATCACCTGCCAGACATGTCGGGCGTGCCCGAATGGCAGTAACCCGATTGCGCAACATCATCTAACTGCACCACTCAGGTGCAGAACTTGCAAAAAAGAAGGGCCACAGACTGATGAACTGTGGCCCTTCGATACATTGATGCAGGGGAGTAGATTGATCAATGTATAGACGATGCAAAGCAGTATAAACGCGATGCCCGGCCACACCTTGACGGTCGTCAATCAATCCCCTTTGTCGTGCTTTTCGTAAACCCCGTTTCAGGCTTCAATAAGCTTATCGGTCGTGGTGCCATGTGGTCGAACGATAACTTTGTGCACCGATATACTGTGCATGGTTTGACGTATTTCATTTTCAGGCATCATTGAAAATGCCGTTGAAAGCGCGTCTGCCTCTGTGGCGGTATCTGCGAAAACGCTGACACGTTCCCACAAAACAGGTGACAATCCGGTTCGAGGATCGATCAAATGATTGTGCTGTCCGGCTTCATTGAACGGGAACCCGGAACCGGCCGACGTTGCCAAGGCCCCAGATCCAAGCAACACTTTCGAACTGGCACTTGAGCCCGCACTTTCAATACGTACCGGCCATCCCGCGCCATCCGCCTGGGGACCAAGCGCATATTTTTCACCCAGATCGACCAAAACATTTTCCATACCGTTTCGACGCAGGATCGCAGAAACCCTATCGGTGATATACCCTTGCGCAATCCCGTTAAGGGTCACCTGCATATCAGGTCGCGAAAATGAAACCCGGACCGGCGCACAATCAATTGCCCCATATCCGATGATTGGCAACAATCGGCCAATTTCAGCGCGAACATACGGTTCATCGCCCATGGCGCCCTGTTGCGATATCTGCGCAAGACGCTGCCAAAGTGGCTGAACCGTCGGATCAAAGGCACCGTTGGTATGCCGGGCGAACATGATGGCTTTGGACATCAGCTCGACAAATTCCTGTTCCGGATTTTCAACCGAGCCTGAAAAGTTCAATCGGGAAATTGTGGAATCCGGTCGGTAAAGACTGAACATCTTTTCCAACCTTTCGATTTCAGAAAGTGCCACCGAAATCAGATAATCAGCCCGGGCTTGCGAAACCCCATCCAGATAGATCGCGGCCTCGGCACCAAGGGCAGTTCCCTGCCATCGGTGAATTTTAGGCGTGGCGGCAAGAACCTGTGGGGCCGCAATGGCCATCGATGCCGCACTGGCAAACAGGGTAATAAAACGACGGCGGTTTAAACCGGTCATGAACGCCCCCCATCATCGGTACCAAAATCAAAAACGTATTCTTCCGGAATATCTTTATAGGCAACAACGCGCCCGCCGTGTGCATTCACAAAACCGAGTGCTGCGTCTTTGCTGCCAAACGGAACGGCTTCACCAATTCCCATGCCACTTGTCATATCACTGCCGATCACAAATTGGGCGGAGTCAGCAGTGATCCATTTCATCGGCGGTGATTGCCAATCACTGTACCCGGTCATATCATTTACATAGATCACGGCCACATCGCGGGCTTCGCCGGGCATCAGGGTAAAGGCAATCGCATCACGTACTGATGGGAACCACAAAATTTCGCCGCCCGACTTTCGATGAAGCTGCGCCTTGGGCCCCGGATGGTCGGCGACAATCATGCCACAGAAATAGCCCGACACATCCCGCGTCAAATCCTGCGGGCCAGGCAATGCAACCGTTTCCTTATCCTGACATCCTGCCAAAAGAAGTGTCCCCAAAATCACAAACGGGATAATTGGTTTCATATCTGCTTCCTCCGAAACAGCATCACTGCAAAGATCAGCGGCACCGTCACCCACAAACCAAGTGACACCAATGGTGCAAATCCATCGGCCACACCTTCAAGGTCAGAGACGACAAGCCCTGCGGCGGCACGGACATCTTCAAACCCGGATAGATTGATCATTCGAAATGCATCGGCCGGATTGACCAGTAAAAGCGTATTAAAGACCGAGGTACTAATACCCTCGCCACCATCAGCAACCAGCGCGCCTAAAAGCGCCATGTCATAAACAATCACCAGACAAAGCCAGACACCAAACGCCAGCGCGGCGGCGGCACTTCGTTGACGTGGCATGGCACTGATCGCCAGTCCCAGCGCAACAAAAACTGCGCCCAGCAAGATCGAACTGCCAACCAGCATGACAAATGCCATCCAGTTATCACTTTCAACCCCGCCAAACACCAAGACCAGTGCCGCCGAACCAAAACCAAACACCGTTGCAAGCCCCAGCCCCAATGTTTGACCGACAAACTTGCCCAGAATAATATCGGCCCGTGACAAGGGATAAGTCAGAAGCAAAAGCATCGTTCCGCGCTCCACCTCGCCGACCAAGGCATCATATGACAAAAGCAACGCCATAAGCGGCAGCAGAAACACCGAAAGACTGGCCAAACTGACAATCGTCACGGCCAAAGGATCAACACCCACCGTTCCCGCCGGGGCGCTGCCCAAAAATGTCAGGCTCAGCGAAAACAAAATCAGGGCACCCGCTGCCCCCAAAAACCAACGATTACGGATACCGTCGCGAAATTCCTTGATGGCAATGATGGCAAGTTCCCTCATGGCGCCACACCTTCTTTCTGGAAATGCATGTAAAGGTCGTTTAGCGACGGCAGTTTGATATCGACATCGTCAAGTTCCGGCACGGTCGTCGAAAGGTGGCGTAAAACATCGATCTTGCGTTCGGATGGCAAGGTCAGGTCAAGGCCATGATCGTTGATCCGTTCGCATGTGACCCCTTCGGGGATTTTTTCGGCACAGGCCGCGCCCATACCGGGCCGGGTGATCAAACGAATATGGACCGGCAGATTCGCCCGACGACGCAAATCATCAATAGTTCCCGACGCGATCAGACACCCTTTGCGCATGATCACAATTTTGCGGGTATGGGCTTCAAGTTCCGTCAACGCATGGGATGACAGGATAATCGTCACACCGTCTTCTTCCAATTCTCGCACGATGTCATAAAAGGCTGTGCGCAATTCCGGATCAAGGCCAGTGGTTGGTTCATCGAGCATCAAAACGCGCGGGTTTCCCAATAATGCCTGTGCAAGACCAAGACGTTGGCGCATGCCTTTGGAATAATGACTAACCCGTTTATGCGCAGCATCCGAAAGGCCAACACGCGCAAGTATCCGGGCACAGTCGGATAACGGATGACGCTTTAACCGGGCAAAGAATGCCAAGGTTTCAGCCCCGCTCATGCCATTGTAAAACGCAATATTTTCCGGAAGATATCCCAACTGGCATCGGGTTTTATCGTCACCCGGACTTGACGGTTCACGTCCCAGAATACGAATATTGCCCTTATCGGGCCGAACAAGCCCAAGAATCAGTTTGATCAATGTGGTTTTGCCGGCCCCATTATGGCCAAGCAGTGCGACACTTTCGCCCGCCAGCACATCCAGCGACAAATCGTCGACGGCATTTTGTCCGTCATAGGTCTTTGTCACGCCTTGGAGTAAGATTGCGGGATTATTCGGCATGATTGCCGTCTCCTTCAAACCGGGCAAGAACCGGTGGTGCCATTAAGGGCCTGCTATCAATCACGCCCCCCGGATGCAGGGCCGGGAACCGTGATTGCGCCCATTTCAAAATCTGTATTGCAGGTGCATTAAGCAAAAGCTTCGCAGGCGGATGCGCCCAGACAACCTGATCAAGCATATCATTTGGCCGATAGGCACGGTCACCAAGGCCATCACCATCAAGATCGAATGCGGCGTTATCGCTCCAGTAATTGCCACGACCGTTTTCTGACCATTCCAGCCAGCGTGTCCCGACATATTTGACCTGTGTCCGGTTTCCAATAAAGGCATTACCAACAATGGCATTGCGTTCTGACCCGGCGGTAAATTGAACACCGATCCCGCAACCTTCAAACCAATTGTCACGAAAATCATTCTTGTTTGAATTATAGATAAAGACGCATTTCTGCCCACCGTGATCGACACGATTCCCATGAAATTCCGACTTGTTGGCATAATTCAAAAGAATGCCATGATCACGATCCCCACGCGACAGATTATCGGTTACCTGCAAGCGATCGGAAAACATCAAGGCGTATCCGACAGTATTGTCAAAGGACCGGTTATTGCGGATTTCGCTGTCATTTGTGTACATGTAATGCACCGCAAACCGGACATCACGAAATGTATTGCCAATGAATTTGTTGTATTTACTGGTCGTGACAAAAATGCCATCGCGACCATGCGATACATTATTATCAACAACAACCGACCCGGGCGTATTCCACAGTTGAACGCCATTGCCGCGTTCATTAACGCGCAAGTCCTGCCGACCAACAATGGTATTGCCGCGCACCACCGCATTTTCCGGTCCCGATAGGTAAATACCGATCAAATTGTTGTCGATATTACTATTTTCAATGACCGCACCATCGCCTTCGGGGGTCACAAAAACACCTGAATCCTGCGTTGAAAGATCCAGCCCCGATCCGGTCACAGTCACTTGACGAAGTGCAACATTTGGCCCGTCAATTGTGATCACATTGCCGGTTCCGGTTCCGACAATCCGAACACCTTCGTCACCTTGCAGCGTGATCGAGCGCCGTAAAATGATCGGCCCGGAATAATCCCCCGGGCCGAGCAAAACCCGGTCCCCATCCATCGCCGTATCGATAATCTGTTGCAATCGCGTCATTGATGGAACAACGACGATATCAGATGCCTGCGACGACGATTGTGCTGCGCCCCAAACCGCAAATGCGATTAACACGGTTCGGATTGCAATCACTGGACGGATGACCGGTAACATGGCTGTTTCCTTACGCTGGTTTAACCAGCATACGACCGCGCATTTCCATATGCAGGGCATGGCAGAACCACTGGCAATAATACCAATGCACGCCAGGCCGGTCGGCCTTAAAGGTTACAGATGCGGTTGCCTGCGGGGCGACTTCCATCGCCACACCATAATTCGCAATGGTAAAGCCATGGGTCAGATCATCGACGTCATCAATATTGGTGACAAAGACGGTAACCTCGTCACCCTGATTGACTTCGAATTTGTCCATACTGAACATCGGTGCGTTAGAATACATATAGACGCGCACCTTGTTGCCATCGCGAATGATGATTGAATCATCTTCAAGAACAACACCATCCTTTTCGGCCCACTCGCGCGCTTCGGCAAACATCGGATCATTGCGATCCCACAGATTGACCGGATTGACCAACGCACGGTTCACGATGATACAGTCATGTGGTTCGGCAAATGTCGGACCATCATGGACAACCTTTGGATCATCACTCGAAATATCGATCAGCTGATCATTTTCCGGTTTAAGCGGACCAACATTAAGGAACCGGTCTTTCGAGAACTTGTTCAGCGAAACCAGCCATTTACCATCCGCATCCTTGGTTTCACCCATGGAAGAATGGTTGTGACCTGGTTGATAATGCACATCAACCTTTGCCAGAATCGGATCGACATCTTCGCCATTAAACTTGCGAACGGCTTTATCGATGTTCCATTTACACATCTGGCTATCAAGGAACAGCGTGGTATAGGCATTGCCATCACCATCGAATGCAGTGTGTAGCGGACCAAGACCAACTTCCGGTTCTGCAACGACCACACCACGCGGTTCAATCTTGTCTTCGAAACAATCCTCGAACCGGCGAACATCAAGAACCGTGACAGTCGGCGACAATTTGCCGTTAATGACAATGTGCTTGCCATCTGGTGCGGTGTTACAACCATGCGGGCTGTTGGAAACAGGCACATAACGGGTTAGTGGCGATCCTTTGCGACCGTCAACAACCTTAACCCCGTTAATTTCTTTGTAGTTGCCATTTTTAACGGCTTCTTCAATCCGCTCGATCGAGAAAATGACCGCCCAATCCTGCTCGTTTGACGTCATTTCGGCAAGAGTTACGCCATTTTCAGAGTTATAGCAGGTCGAAATCGCATATTTCCCCTGATAATCGGCATCACAGTTATCAAGGTTGCCATCAACCATCACCTGCCAGGCAACTTCCATCGTGTCACCATCAATCGCGGTGAAAATCGCGTGATATTTTTCCGGCTCGTCAAGAATGGAACCATCATTTGGGACTGGCACGCGGTGTTCGCCATTGGCAAACACATAGCCGGTACGCGGGAATTTCTGGGGACGCAAACCATGAATATCCGAAGCATTCGGGATTTCAATGATCTTGTCGCATTTCATCACATCGCAACGAATACGCGCAACACGGGTATTCGCCTTGTCATTCATGAACAGATAACGACCATCATAGGTTCCGTCCGTAAATGACATATGCGGATGATGCAGGTCACCGTTCACCCAAACACCGCCTTTATCAGCAAGGAATTCTTTGGTTTCAGGCAGCAACCCCTCAGTCAGGATTTTACGGCTTTCATTCGTCAGGCCCCAACCGGTTGCACTGCAACGGTTGAAAACCGGAATGCGCATCAATTCACGCATTGACGGGATCCCCATAATACGGACTTCGCCAGCCTGTCCGCTGCTCCAGAAACCATAGTATTCATCAAGATCACCCGGCAGAACTTCAACTGCCCCTGCTGCCTTTGCCGCAGTTGGTGTCAGCATCGAACCGGCAGCAATCCCCGCCGCACCGGTTGCACCGGCAATACCTGCCAAACCGGCCATTTTGGCCGTTCCGCCAAGCAGGCCACGACGACTGATTTTGTAGTTCTCTGTTTCATTGGACATAATGGAACTCCTGATATGTCACAGCTAGTTAGACGCGCTGGGGTTTCCATCCGACGATTTCGGCTGGGAACAGTTCGCGCTACATCCATCGGGGCCACAGCTGGCAGACGATGGTTTGGTTTTGGATTGGGTTTGCGGTTTCGGAGTGCCCGACTGCAACGCCATGCGACGCTCGAACCGGGCCAATTTCTGGATCACAACCGGACAATTTTGATCGTCGTAATACAATTCCTGGCAATGCAGGCAGTACAGGCATTCATTCGGATCGATATGACCGTCGGGATGGATGGCCTGAACCATGCATTCCTTTGCACAGCGATGACACGGTGATCCGCATTCGCGATATCGTTTAAGCCAGTCATTGACCCGTATCCGACTGGGAATAGCCAATGCCGCACCAAGCGGGCACAGATAGCGACAATAGAACCGTTCGACGAACAAACCGGCGACCAACAACAAAACAGCAAACAGAACAAACGGCCAATCGCGCATGAACGACAGGATGATCGCGGTTTTAAACGGTTCTATTTCTGCAAGATGTTCCGCCTGATCAAAGGCATGGAATGACACGCCAAACAAAACCAAGAACACGATGTATTTAATCGGCCAAAGGCGCTGATGCAGGCCAAAGGGTACCGCGATCTGGGGCACACGAAGCTTCTTGGCCAGTTTATTTAGAAGTTCCTGCAAGGCACCAAACGGGCACAACCAGCCACAATACGCACCACGCCCCCAGAAAATCAGCGACGCGGCAACCGCGAACCACAGCATAAAGATCAGCGGATCCATCAGGAAATAGGACCAGTCAAAGCCTGAACCAAAGGAATTGGCGACCGTCAGAACGTTCACGACCGACAGCTGGGCATTTGCATAATACCCGATCCAAACCACGGTAAAGATCAGGAAACCCGTACGTATCCGCTCTGTCAATTTGCGACGACGCACAAACCAATCCTGGAAAAAGAACAATCCGGTCAGCAGCAAGATGGCGCAGGACAAAACGGCGATATCTACCGTCCGGCTTTTCCAAATTCGTTTCCACAATTCATCACGGTTTTGTGTATCTGCACCGGATTTCTGAGTACTGACCTGATTGCGCTCGGCGGAAACATTTCCCGCCCCGCCATCCGTTGTGCTTATGGCAATCTTGCGTAGATATGTTGCCGGCGGAGTATAATCGATGCCAAATGTCGTAAATTCCCTTTCAAGAGCCCCCATCTGACGCTGGACAAGCAATTGTAAATGCCACGATGCCGCCGGATCAAAAGGCAGACCTTCGGGAATGACAAAAAGGGCGACTTCCTTGAATTTCGGGGCACCTTCGGCAGCAATATCACCAAGACGTTTGTGATGTTTATCGCGGAACCGGACGCTGTTATCGCCTTGAATAACCTGAATACGGTCAAATACCCCGCCCCGGACATAGCCCGACCCTTTAAAGGAGTATTCCCCGTTCGCCGCAACCAGCAAGGCCTGCTGCCCCGGTTTCAGAACCTTCTGAAGGTTGCCATATTCCGCGTCGCCCAACAGGCTATGGCCGATGGTCGGAATGGAAACGATTGCGGTATATAGATCAATAAACGGCGTATCGTCAGCGCCCGCCTGCGGACCTTTGCCTTTCTTCCCGCCGCCAATTTCAGCAAAGGCTTCTGCGACCTGGGGTTTTGATAAAAGCAGACGCCTGACCGAACCATCGCCAAGCAACTCATCCCAGCTTTTTGACGCATCCTGCGACATGTCGATCGCAAATTTGTTGTCGACCGCACCAGTACTTGCCAATCCGCCCAGCCCCAATGTGCGGGCAACCTTGATGGCAGAACGACGAATTGAATCGTCAATCACCATGATGGTGACGGTCGCTCCGCTTACAATATCGTCGGGAAGGGCATCGAGTTCGTCGCTTTGGGCATATTCGGCAATGTTAAAACCAGTATAGCCCGCGATGTAATCTGTAATCTTGCGTTCCGGAATGCCGACCAGAACGATTGGTTCTTTGTGGGCCACCAGCTTGCCACCGGTGATCACGCCCTGCATTGAAATGCCAATCAGAATGTCGATCGGCTTTCCGGAATAGCCAACAGAATTGGCCCAATCGCTATTTAGGAAAATATATCCAAGCTGATTATCGCCGCCATATACCGCAACGATATGATTTTCGGAAGGTTCATCACTGACACGATCCGCGCCGGGAAGAATTGCCGCCGCGTCCATCGACGATACATAATCATCAAGCGTGCCAGCAGAACCATCAACCGTTGCCAAACACCATCCGATCAGTGCGATAGCGAGCACACGAAAGGCCGATAACGAAAATGATCCAGATGCAACAAACACGGCAATTCCCCAGCAAACTGACGTTCCATTTTCTGGACGCCGTTGGGAGGAAACCTATCCGATTGAGTGGTGGGGTAACTTGACTTACGTCATGTCAAAATTGCGAAATGTCAATTCCTTGAAAAAAGATGCCTCAAGGAACCTGCAGGCTAATTTTGAACTATTGTTCTTTGCGAAAAACACCCTAAGCCAAGGTTTCCAGATCAAAAGATGATGACGGCGAAGACCTGATACAAACAGTCCATGGCACTGGCTACGCCTGGCCGCATAGGTTATGTGCAACTGAAATCAGATATTTGGCCAAGTCTATCTAATGAGCCGACGGTTTCGTTAGAAACAAGCGAAGTTCTGCACGAAGATGATCACACTGCAAACTTGCGAGATCATCAAGCGAAATGCTGCCTATTTTACGTGCCTGAATTTTGTGCTGCACAGGCAAATCATGATCTGTTGATTGTAAATCGGCCATCAGCGCATCAAGTTCCGAGCGAGAGCACGAAAACTCTGCGCAACAATCTCTTAACGCCCGCCATAGAAATGCACAAAGCAACGGTTCGCGCAAAGCCGAAGCACTGGTTTCATATCCTAAAACCCGAGCCGGAACGCTAAGTATTTCTATCGCAAAAATACTTTGCTCACGACTTATTCCGTTATGAACCAAGCTCAAAGGCGCTCTCCGGGACGAACGGCCTTCACAGCAGTAAACAAAGCCGAGAACCGGGCCCGGTTAGCTGAATATTGCTCGGCTAATTCGATACAAGGCACGACTTCTGCCTGAATGGCCGGGGCCTTGAAATCATTCAGATCAAAGGTTTCTTTTAAGCAAGCCCGACCAAGACGCGCCGCACCAAAAGCAGCCCCATAATCCCCTGCCTCGGGAATTAACAGACGCAAACCGGTTGCCGCAGCAATAATGTCCAGCCACTGCCGAGACCGAGCTCCGCCGCCAACAGCATAGACCGCCTCAAGGTGGGAACCGGCATGAATAAGCGCATCATTGCAATCCGCAAGCGCAAAGGCCACCCCTTCCAGAACCGATTGCGTCAGTTCTGCCGTAGAGCACGAAATTGCCAAATCAATAAAAGCACCCCGTGCAGAAGGATCATTATAAGGCGTCCGTTCGCCTGACAAATAAGGAAGAAATAATGCTTTTGCCGGGCGCGCTATTCTTTCTGGCAACTCCGAAACAAGATCGGGCGCATCACGCCCGGTTATACGCCCAAACCAGTTCAGGCTATCAACAGCAGAAAGGATCACCCCCATTTGATGCCAACGATCCGGAACCGCATGGCAAAAGGCATGTACCGCGTCTCTGGTATTCGGGGCAAAGCGTTCTGTTGCGGCAAACAACACACCAGAAGTCCCCAGACTTAGAAAGCCCGTCCCCGGGGACAAAACCCCCATCCCACAGGCCGTCGCGGCATTGTCGCCACCACCACCCGCAACGGGAATGCTATCAATCCCCCATTCCCGGGCCAATTCCGAACGCAAATATCCCGAAACCTTTGTACCTTCGACAAGGCCGGGCATATGTTCGAGACCCAGTTCGGTCGCCGCAAGGAGTTCTTCCGACCATTGGCGTTTTTCAACGTCAAGCCACAGGGTCCCGGCAGCATCCGAAGGGTCGGCAATATATTCACCGGTCAGCCAGAAACGAACATAATCCTTTGGCAACAGAACCTTATGGATTTTGGCAAAAACATCGGGTTCGTGTTTTCGAACCCACGCAACCTTCGGGGCAGTGAACCCCGCCATGGCAATATTGCCGGTCAAACGGCGAACATCGACCTTGGCTTCAAGTTCCGCACATTCACGTTCGGACCGACCATCATTCCAGAGAATGCAGGGACGAAGCGGACGGTCATTCCGGTCCAAAAGCGTTGCACCATGCATCTGCCCCGACAGGCCGATGGAGGCAACACCCGCGAACTCATCAGGATGGGTTTCACGTATTCTCCCGATCGCCTGCTTGCAGGCCGCAATCCAGTCATCCGGATTTTGTTCCGACCAGCCAGGTTGCGGGCGCGAAACGCAAAGTGCTGCATCATGGCTACAGACGATTTTTTCGTCCTCGGAAATCAGAAGAGCCTTGACCCCCGACGTTCCAATATCAAGACCGATATGCATCATGATGTCAGCTATTTACCCTGATCTGGATTTTAACATCTTCCGGCCTTTGCGCGACAGCACGGTCAAAGGCGACGATTGCGTTTTCAAACGAAAGAGTATCACTAATCAATGGCTTAAGGTCCACCTTGCCCGATGCGATAAGCTCTATCGCACGGTCATAAACATTCGCATATCTAAAGACCGTCTCGATCCGGACTTCACGGGCCTGAAGGCCAACAATATCCACCGGAACAGGATCAACCGGCATACCAACAAGAACGATGGTACCGCCGGGACGGGCAAGACCGGGCAGCCCCAGTATTGCCGGTGCGGCGCCAGAGCATTCAAAAACAACATCAGCCCCCCAGTCACCGGTTACCGATGCCACGAATGATGGCAAGTCCGTCTGGCCCAGATTGACCGTTTGTATTCCCGGATAATTACCGATGATGTCAAGTTTCGGCTGACTGAAATCAGATATGATGACCCGCGCACATCCCCCGGCCAATGCAGCCAACGCAACCATCATGCCAATCGGCCCTGCGCCGGTGACAACCGCAACATCCCCCGGCACGATCCGGGCACGCACGGCCGCCTGCATGCCGATGGCAAATGGTTCGACCATTGCTCCTTCGGCAAAACTGACATTGTCGGGCAGTTTGAATGTATAGGCAGCAGGATGCACAACTTCGGGCGTCAGACAGCCGTGAACAGGGGGTGTTGCCCAAAACCTGACAGCCGGATCGACATTATATATGCCAAGCTTGGATGCCCGTGAATTCGCATCGGGAATGCCCGGCTCCATACAAACACGATCCCCCGGTTTCAGATGAGCAACTTCCGCGCCGACTTCAAGCACGTCGCCGCTTGCCTCATGGCCAAGAACCATGGGTTCCGTGACCACAAAAGGCCCTATTTTACCATGCGTATAATAGTGAACATCGGAACCGCAAATACCCACCGTATGAATTTTGATCCGCACATCATGCGGGCCAATATCGCGTGGCAAATTGAAATCCCGAAGCGAGAGTTTGCCTTTTTCTTCAAGCACAAGCGCTTTCATACTTTCCTCCCCGGTTCGAGAACCACTTTCAGTGACGCAGAACCATTTTGGGCAATTTCGATCCCTTTGCGGAATTCCGACAATGGCAAACGATGGGTCAAAATGTCTTCTATCGGAAGACGCCCCTCTTCAAGCATCCGAATGGCTATTGGATAGGTATCAGGGCTGAGATGAGCGCCATGAATGTTCAGTTCCTTGCTATCGCCAATGATTGTCCAATCGACGGTAACAAGGTCTTTGAACACGGAAAACTCGACAAAAGTCCCCAACTTGCGAATTGCCAAAAGCCCCTGCTCAACCGACTTCCCGGCACCGGTAGCTTCGATATAAACGTCACAGCCATAGCCATCCGTCATATCGCGGATTGCCTGTACAACATCTGTTTCAGCAGGATTGAGAACAATATCTGCCCCGCATTTACGTGCCAGTTCAAGGCGATGAGGATTAAGGTCAAGAGCAACCAATTTCGCCGGATTTTTCATCCGCGCCGCCGCAACCATTCCCAGCCCCAAGGCCCCGCAACCAGAAATCACAACAACATCCGAAAGTCCGATATTGCCGCGATTAACCGCATGGATCGAGCAAGCAAGAGGTTCGACAAAGACACCATGCAAGGGATCTAGTGTTTCAGGCAGGCGATAATTGATGGCCTTGGCCGGATAGAGCATATACTCCGCCCATGCCCCCTGGGTCGCACGATGAAACCCATAAATATCGTGGGGCTGACACATCCAGTAATGTCCCGACCGGCAAAACCGGCATTCGCCACAGGGAACAATCTGTTCCGAAACAACATGATCGCCGATCTTCAACTGGTATTTCTCATCCGCGCCCCTGCCAAGGGCCACGACCTGGCCGACAAATTCATGTCCAGGAACGACATCGGTTTCACAATAAGCAGGCCGGTTTTCATCGCCCCAGAACATCGGGGCACCGCCAAAACATTTCACATCACCAGCGCAAATACCCGTGGCGACAACACGCACCAGCACTTCACCAGAAGCAGGAGACGGCACCGGACGGGTTTCAAAACGATAATCGCCGGGCCCATAGCAGATCACAGCTTGCATTTCTGCGGGAATATTCGTCATGGATGATCTCCTACCAACACGTGTAACCACCATCTGCCACAACAACCGAACCGGTCATGTAGCTTGATGCGGCGGATGCAAGGAATAAAACGATGGATGCAATTTCCTGTGGCTGGCCAACCCGCCCCATTGGTGTCAGGTTCAGCCATTCGGCTGCCATTTCAGGATCATCATCCATTCCGTATTTGGTCATCGGGGTTTCGATATATCCCGGGGCAATCGTATTGATCCGCACCCCCCGGCTTGCCCATTCGGCAGCCATGCTTTTCGTCATCTGATGCACGGCAGCCTTGGACGCGTTATAATAACTTTGATTCTGGGGTCGGTTGGAAATCAGCGCTGATATCGACCCCGTCGTCACAATGTTGCCGCTACCGCGTTCAAGCATCTTTTTGCCAAACGCACGACAGCACCAGAAAACCCCGTTGAAATTGACATTCATCACGTCAAGCACGACGTCGTCAGACACTGTCTCGGCAGCATCACCCGACCGTGCAATCCCCGCATTGGCAACCAGAATGTCGATATCCTCAAGCGTATCGGCAAGGTCCGTCACAGCCTTGCTATCAGTCACATCAAGAACCCGATATTCCGCCGAGAACCCATCGGCCTTCATTGCCAAAACCTTGGCTTTAAGCGCCGCCTCGTCGCGTGCAGTCAAGATGACATGCGCGCCTGCTTCTGCCAGTATCCGGGCCGAGGCAAGACCGATCCCTTGCGATGCACCGGTAATGACAGCCCGTTTGTCTTTCAGAGAGAAAAGATTTGAGATTGCCATGTTTCACCTAATCCGTTTGCCAGTTTCTGCCGAGAAGAAAAGAGCCTGGCTGTCAGCAATGTCGAAGTGAAGTTCCACGCCCAGTTCCGGGCGGTATTTCTTGTCGCATCGCAAGATGACACGATCCTTATCCATCTGGAGCACAACATAAGTCGCCTCGCCAGTAGGTTCGACCTCGTAAACAGTGCCACGAAAGCGCCCATCTTCTGCCAGAACCACGTCTTCAGCACGAAAACCAAGGGTCAACATGCCATCAATCGGGGCCTTTAAACCGGTGACTTTTTCTGTGGAAAATGTCCCACCTGTTGCCTGACCCGAAACAAAATTCATCGACGGAGACCCGATGAAGCCCGCGACAAAAAGGTTATCGGGATCGTCATATATCTGATCCGGTGTTCCGACCTGCTGAATTTCGCCATCCGAAAGCAGAACCACACGATCAGCAAGTGTCATGGCCTCAATCTGATCATGGGTCACATAAATCATGGTGACACCAAGCGACCGCTGAAGATGTTTAATTTCCGCACGCATGGCGACACGCAGCTTGGCATCAAGGTTCGAAAGCGGCTCATCCAAAAGGAAAACGGCCGGATCGCGCACCAAAGCACGTGCAAGCGCGACACGTTGGCGTTGCCCGCCCGAAAGATCACGCGGATACCGTGCGAGATAAGGCAGAAGATCGACCTTGCCTGCGGCTTCTTCGACCTTCTGAACTCGATCGACCTTGCTCGCCTTGGCGACCTTAAGCGGATAGCCGATATTTTCAGCAACGGTCATATGCGGATAAAGGGCGTAGTTCTGAAATACCATCGCGACATTACGTTCGCGCGGATGGGTATTCGTAACATCCTTGCCCCCCATCATAAGGGTGCCGCTGGAAATCGTTTCCAACCCGGCGATCATGCGCATGGTCGTCGATTTCCCGCAACCCGATGGGCCCAGAAGAACCAGGAATTCGCCATCCTCAATATCAAG
The DNA here is from genome assembly GCF_002115745.1 of Thalassospira alkalitolerans. Lineage (GTDB taxonomy): Bacteria > Pseudomonadota > Alphaproteobacteria > Rhodospirillales > Thalassospiraceae > Thalassospira > Thalassospira alkalitolerans. The sequence continues at coordinate 91,119 of NZ_JFKB01000002.1, read as the reverse complement.
ATCAATGGCTTTTAAAATGGTGAGCTGTCCAAAGGATTTTTCGACGCTCTGAAGGGTGACTGAACTCATTTATTATCCTTTCCGGACGATCCACTGGCCGATAACCAGGGAAATCACGGTCGCAATCCACAGGGGGGCAAACGGTTCGATGAACCGCATCCACAGCAGCGCCAGCGCCACAAACAGCACAACGGCGATAAAAACCCTGTCAAATGTGTTGGTGTTGATTGGTAGAAAGCCATTTCTATGTTCAGACATCACATCATCCTTTCACTGCGCCAAAGGTAAGCCCTGCAACAATATGCCGCTGGACAAGCGCAAGAACGAGTGCTGCGGGAAGAAGTGTGAGCATGGCAACTGCGGCCAATTGCCCCCAGTTCGTACCCGTTACAGTGACGAATTCTGCAAGGCCCGTGGTGATGGTCCGCGCATCAACCGATGTCAGCGTGGATGCAAACAAATACTCATTCCAGGCAAAAACCCAGGTCAGGATCGCAGTGACCGCAAGCCCCGGCTTTGCCAACGGAAAGATGATTGTTGTCAACACGGTAAAGGTTGACGCGCCGTCAACATATGCTGCTTCGTCAAGTTCCCTCGGGATACCATCGACAATCCCCTGCAAAAGCCAGAAGGCAAAAGGCAGGTTAAACACGCAGTACAGAAGAACCAGTCCCAGACGCGTGTCGAACAAGGACCAGTCGCCAACCCGGAACCACAAGGTAAACATCAGGAAAAGTGGCAGAAGGAACACCGCTGGTGGTGCCATACGATTGGTCAGCACCCAGAAAAAGATGTTGTCCTTACCTACCAGTTTGTAGCGTGACATGGCATAGGCTGCCAGCAACCCCAGAACAGAAACCAGAACCGCATTGGATGTGGAGACGATCAGGGAATTAATCATATATTTCTGGAATGTCGGATTGGACAAAACCGCTTGGTAGTTTCCCCAGGTCATCCGCGAAACATCAAGCAGAAAGCTCGGCGTACCAAACAGGTCGACACGCTGGCGAACTGATACAAGAAACATCCACCAAACCGGAAACAAGGTCATGAATGACAGGACCAGCCAGAATACGAAGGTCATCAAAGGTGAACGTATAAAACTGCGGGTCATTGTTTGTTATCCTTCATGCCTGTCATCGCGACATAAAGCAGCCAGCAAATGACAATGGTCATATAAAGCGCCAGCAGCGACATCGCAGAACCATAGCCGTAGTCGGTTTTGGGAAAGACCACGCGCCAAATATGCAGGCCAATGAAACGTGTTTCAGCACCCGGACCACCACCTGTCAGCATCCAGACCTCATCGACAGTCCGTAATGCATCCATCAGACGAATAAAGACCGTGGTCAGTAAAACCGGCTTCATGAACGGCAGGATGATGTCCCAGAAAATCTGCCATTCGCGGGCACCGTCTATGCGCGCCTGCTCGATCGGTTCTCTGGGCAAATTGGAAAGACCGGCTAGCAATGTTAGCGTTACCAACGGCGTCCAGTGCCAGATATCCATCAGCACGACGGTAATAAATGCCTGATCAGGAAACCGCGAAAGAATATAAGAGACATCAAACCATTTCTGCAGGAAATGCGGAATTGGACCGAGGCCGGGGATTGTCAGGAGACGCCAAGTTGCCCCCACCGCAATCGGAGCAACCATCAACGGCAACGTGTGGATCGTCCGAAACACCCCTTTGAACGGGACATTGCGACTAAGCAGTTTGGCAAGGCCAAACCCGATCACAAGTTGGCTGGTTACAACAAAAAAGGTGAATTTCAACGTCAGCCAGATCGAATACAGAAATGCTTCGTCGAACACCAACCTGCGAAAGTTCTCAACTCCGGAAAAATGCGGATCCGGGTTAACCGCAAAAGTGTTCCAATCAAAGAAGGACACGACCAGAACATATAGAAATGGCAATAGTCCGGTAATAAACAGAATAAAAAGCGTCGGCGCAATCAGCAGCCAGCCTGTGGTCGAATTTCGCATTACGGCAAGTCTCCGGTCGAATGGTTTCAATCCGGCGGGGCAATAACCCCGCCGGATTTGCAGTCAATGGATCACTTCTTGCTGTAACCGAGTTGCTTCAATTCGGCATCCGCAGCGGCAGCTGCTTTGTCGAGTGCCTCATCTGCCGAAAGCTGACCGATGATCGCTTCGTAAATGAACGGAGCAACAGCTTCGCGCACCTGGGCGTGGAATGGATATTCAGGCGCACCTTTAAACAGGTAGCCCTTTTCCTTCATCAACGTGAAATAGCCATCGGCTTTGGCATCCTGGGCAAGCACCTTTGGATCATCATAGGTTGCCTGATGTACAACACGCGAACCGGCAAGCGCCCAATCGGCCTGTACCGAAGGCTGTCCGATATATTCAAGCCAAAGCAACGCTGCATCTTTTCGCTTGGAAGAATACGGGATACCAAAGGCACCACCATCGTAATAACCGATATATCCTTTGCCAGCTTCGGCATCGGCCATCACGCCGTCATTCATTGGCGGCAAGGTCACACCGACTTTTCCGACCACGGTAGACTTTTCGGGATTGGTGGCAATCCAGGCTGCATTTTCACCATAGACCCAACCCTGAGCCGCCCGGCCCGCCGCAAAGGTGGATGCGACTTCATCCCAGGTGGATGCGGTTGCTTCGGGCGGTGCAAAATCAAGCAAACTAACCCAATAGGCCAATGCCTGCTTTGCGAGCTCCGAATTCATCTGCCCGCCATTTTCAACAGATGCGGCACCGGCATCCAGATTGATACCCCAGTTATAAACACCATAGGTCGGCGCAATTGATTCGAAGAATTCATAGAAGGACGCGGGATGACCGGAAGCTGCCTGAACCGTCGTCCCCCAAAGCTGATCGCCCGGACGGGTGAAAAACTCGGCAATGTCACGATATTGTTCAAAGTTTTTCGCCGGAGCCAAATCGTATCCGTACTTTTCCTTAAAAGCAGCCTGCTCTTTTGGGTTTTCGAACAGATCCTTGCGGTACAGATAAACCTTGATAAAGGCTTCCATTGGCACACCGAAGACATCACCGTTTTCATTACGGAAATTGTCGATGAAGGTAGTGAAATCATCGAAACTAAAATCTGCTGACTTCAATTCCGGCTTGTTCGCAAGAGCTTCGGAAAGGTCGACCAGAAAATCCCGCGCAAGGTAGGAATAGATGATGTCCTGTTCGATATAGACAAAATCATAGATGCCCGAATTGGCCTCCATATCCTTGATGGCCTTATCGTACATCTGATCCCAGGACGTCGTCTCGAACTCAACCTTGATGCCCGTTGCCTCGGTAAAGGCTGGCGCCAAAACATCCCGGACATAGTTCGAGGGGGGGGTGCTTTCTGAAACACCCCGGATGGTTTCTCCTTTAAGATCGGCGGCCGCATCAGACCAGAAATCGGCCATTGCCGGCTGTGCAATGACAAGAGACACCAACGTAGTAGCCAATAAGCGTTTGATCATTTTTTCCTCCCATTTCGACCTTTATTCGGCCTTGTCTGAGCCAGGTCGATACATTGTGGATATTCCCAGCCCGAACACATTTACAATTGATAAATATTAAATACAAGTGTAAATATCCATTTGTAACTATTGATTTACAAATGGATATAGGGCAGTAAAGCGCATTTATAACGCCAAATTTCCGGGGCAGAGGATGTCAAACGAATTACATAACGACAGTGAAAGTGAAGCCTTTTTGGCTGAGGTTTGCTGGCATTATTTTATCAACGAGATGACACAGTCTGAGGTCGCTCGCCTTCTTGGCATTACACGCCTAAGGGTCAATCAGGCAATCAAGACCGCCCGTGAAACCGGACTGGTAAGGGTGGAAATTCAATCGTTCCATACAACGCGACTATCTCTGCAGCAGAGGCTTAAAAATCGACTAGATCTTGCCGAAGTTATTGTTGCTCCCGCCAATCGCGAAGCTCACGACTATCATCAACCAGTTGGCGCGGCGCTTGCGGCACTTCTTGCCAACGGATTGCGAGAAGGCCAATGGAAATCAATCGGTGTTTCCTGGGGGATGACCCTTAAAAATACGATCACACGGCTACCGCGCCTTTCCCTGCCCGAAGTTGAAATTGTGTCAATGATCGGGGGAACTTCGGAAGGTGCATCGTTCAACGCATTTGGTGTTGCTTCCGGCTTTGCCGACCGTCTGGGGGCAAAATATGCGCTATTCGCTGCCCCCATTTATCTTTCACCAAGTGCGGATCGTTCAATTTTTCTTTCTGATGCCGTTTTTCAACGCCATCTCAAAAAGCTAACCATTTTAGATGTTGCCGTTCTGGTCGCTGGCGACCTGTCTGATAAGTCATTTCTAATGTCTTCGGCAGTCCCGCCGCACGTGACCGCAGACGATCTGGCGGCAAAAGGCGCGGTCGGTGATATTCTGGGCCGCTTTCTCAATGCTCATGGAAATGAAATTGATCATGAAATCAACAGCTGTGCTGTTGGAATGGATCTAGAAGAACTTTCAAAAGTTCCCGAACGCGTGCTTGCCGCTGCGGGCAAACATAAAGTCGAAATCATCATCGCCGCCATTCGACGCGGCCTCGTTACAACACTTGTCACAGACGATATTACTGCCGAACTAATTTTGGAAAAACTTGAATGAAGCCATCAATAATTTTTGATTTTGACGGCGTCCTGGCGAACAGTGAAACCATTGCCTTGGCAGAACTTCAAATTCTTTTGCACGAATATGGCATCGAAGTTGAAATGCCTGCTTTGATTGAGAAATTCCTTGGTGCGTCTCTGCCTCAAATCACGAGCTTCGTCACCGAACACACCGGAAAAAATGTCCAAAACGAATTTCACGCCACTTGGTATGAAAGACTCTTCACAAGATACGAACAGGAACTCGAACCGGTTAGCGGAGCCATCGAACTTCTTGACTGGCTCGATGCGGAAAACGTCAAATATTGCATAGCATCTGGAAGTTCCTATCACCGCCTGAGTTTTGCACTTGAATGCATTTCCCTGACCGAACGTTTTAAAGGCAGGGCATTCAGCGCAGAATCCGTTTGCATTGGAAAACCCGAACCCGACATTTTCCTGTTTGCAGCAAATCAGCTTGGTGTGTTCACCAATAAATGCATCGTTCTTGAAGATTCATTCTCCGGAACAATAGCAGCCCGGCGTGCCGGCATGCCCTGTATCGGCTTTGTCGGCGGAGGTCACCTATCAACGACCTCAGACTCCCACGCCACGCGCCTGAAAACAGCCGGAGCTCAAGAAGTGATCCGATCACACGCCGAATTCCGATCCATTCTTGAACCTGCAATGAACAAATAATCTGGAAATATTCATCGTCTAATGATGTGATGGTGTGCTTTATTTCGGTGGTTTGGTAGCCGACGACAAAAGCAAGAACATGAAGGGCCAGACGGAAGAAATTTGCGCAAAAATTGACACGCTTCTTGCCGAAGCAGGGTCCTCGAAAGAAAATTTGCTGACTGCCATGATTTACATTTCTGACTTTGCTGCAAAAGACAGAATGAATGAAGCTTGGCTTGAATGGCTTCCTGCAAAATATCTGCCAACACGGGCAACAATCGGTGTTGCAGAGCTTGGTAAAGACACCCTCATCGAGGTCGTGGTTTCTGCCGCAAGGTAGCTTATTCAAGGCGGCGAAAAGGCTATCTTTTTAAGTATTGTTGTTAAGCGGCAGAAAAGCGCACATTTATCATCAGCAAGCTGATCTGCAACTACACGATACCGCCGCCGCTTCCTTTGCTGGCCGGACGTATCTTGGCGACGTCGGCACGGTAACCGGCCTTGCGATAGGCAACAATTGGGTCAATCGCGCCGCCTGATTTCTGACGCGCCATGGCAAGGATCGGCGAGACGTCGGTGTTATAGGCCTGTTTAAGCGTGCGATTGGCCATCATCACATCGTTTTCGTTCTGATAACCTTCCAATGCAGTCCGGTCGACAAGCAGTGCCTGCACATAGGCACGTTGAACTTCAATCGCACTTGCAATCAGGCTTTCAATCGGATCGGTGACATTGTGTGATTGATCCAGCATATAAGCCGGATCAAACTTTTCAGGAGCACGACGTTTCGCGTCAACCAGCTCGTTAAACACCAAAAACAGCTGATAGGGATTGATCGATCCGCTATCGAGGTCGTCATCGCCATATTTGCTGTCATTGAAATGGAACCCACCAAGTTTTCCGAACTGGAACAAACGCGCCACAATCATTTCAATATTCACATTTGGCGCATGGTGCCCAAGATCAACAAGGCAGGATGCCTTTGGCCCAAGTTCGGTTGCCGCCAGATAGTTACTGCCCCAATCCTGAATGACTGTGGAATAAAACGCCGGTTCAAATATCTTATGCTCAATGAACAATTTCCAGTCATCGGGCACACCGGCATAGACCGACTTCATCGCATCCAGATAACGTTCAAAACTGCGTGTAAAGCTTTGCTGACCGGGGAAATTCGTGCCATCCCCGATCCAGACGGTCAGCGCCCTTGAACCAAGCGCTTTGCCAATTTCAATACATTCAAGATTATGCGCAACCGCCTGTTCGCGCACTGCCGCGTCCGTATGGCTAAGACTTCCGAACTTATAAGACCGGTTCTGATCATCCTGATCCTGAAACGTGTTGGAATTCATCGCATCAAAGCCAAGACCATAGCCCGACGCGATTTCACGCAATTCAGACAGGTCATCAACCTTGTCCCACGGAATATGCAGCGACACGGTCGGAGTTGCCCGGCCCAACTGTTGGATCACCGCACAATCGGCCAGCTTTTCAAAAATATTGCGCGGCTCACCCATACCGGGAAAACGGGCAAAGCGTGTCCCCCCCGTACCCACGCCCCATGACGGAATGGCAACAGCAAAATCAACCGCCGCCTTGGTCAGTACATCAATATCAATCCCGCGCCGCGAAAGCTGTGTACCAAGCGCGCTATAGTCGCTTTCAAGTGCGGCAATCCCGACATCATTTTGTTCGGCAATCAAATCGACAGAAATGGGGGCCTGTGAAGACATTTGGGTTCCTCCCGGGCTGTTTATTTGCAGCCCTGTATTTGTTTAGCGGGTGAAGGACGGTGCGTGACCGGCATCAACATTAACCACATTTCCCGTCGATTTTGCTGCATTGTCCGACGCAAGGAAATAGATTGCCTCGGCAATGTCTTCGGGCAGAACGCTTAGTTTCAGCATGCTACGCTGACGATAATGTTCTTCAAGCTGATCAGGCGCCATATCATAGGCCTTGGCACGCTGTTCACGCCATTCCCCCGACCAGATTTTCGACCCGCGCAGCACCGCATCCGGGTTGACCACATTAACCCGAATGCCAAACGGCGCGCCTTCCAGCGCCAAACACCGCGCCAGATGAATTTCGGATGCCTTTGCCGTGCAATAGGCAGATGCCCCCGGCGATGCCACCAAACCATTTTTCGATGCGACAAACACCATACTGGCGGAACGTTTTTGCAGCTTCATGATCTTAAATGCTTCGCGCGCAACAAGGAAATATCCGGTCGAAAGGATATCCATATTACGCTGCCAGACTTCCAGACTGGTTTCGTCAATCGGGGCTGCCGATGAAATCCCGGCATTGGACACCAAAATATCGATCCCGCCAAATTCAGCGCAGCTGTCATGCATCAGTTTAATCACCGATTCTTCGCTGGTGACATTCACCGGAAGACCGCGCACCTGATCCTTGCCAAATACGCCCTGTAAATCAGCAACCGCGCCAGCAAGTCCATCGGTGTCGATATCGCAGGCAACAACACAGGCGCCTTCCTGCAGCAATCGGCCACAAGTTGCCTTGCCAATGCCCCCGGCCCCACCGGTCACCACAGCCACACGACCGGCCAGACTTTTAGCTTTGGGCATGCGCTGTAATTTGGCTTCTTCAAGCAACCAATATTCAATATCAAAGGCTTCCTGCTCGTCCAGCCCCATATAGGTGCTAACCGTGTCAGAACCGCGCATCACATTGATCGCATTGACATAAAACTCACCCGCAATACGCGCTGTTGCCTTGTCCTTGGCAAAGGACAACATCCCGACCCCCGGGATCAGATAAATCACCGGATTGGGATCACGGATCGCCGGGCTGTTATCGTGTTTACAACGTGTGTAATAGGATTTGTAATCTTCGCGATAAGCGGCAAAGGCATCAGCCAGTCCATCGATTACCGCATCCAAATTGGGATTTTTCGGATCAAAATCGATGATGATCGGGCGAATTTTTGTACGCAGGAAATGGTCCGGGCAGGATGTGCCAAGGGCGGCAAGTTCGTTCAGCTTGTTGGAGTTAACAAATTCCAACACCGCATCACTGTCATTGAAATGGCCGATCTTGCGTTCACTGGCATCAATGAAACTGCGAACACGCGGCATCAGGGTCGATGCGATCGAATGGCGGGTTTGGGCATCAAGGCTTTGATGGCGTACACCGCCAAATATTTCAACACCGTCGGTTTTCGCATCGAACCAGACAATTGCTTTGTTGATGATATCAATCGTGATGTCGTAGCATTCCTTGGCGCTGTCCCCCCAAGTGAACAAGCCGTGACTTTCAAGAACGACCCCCTTGCTATTGGGGTTGTCATTAAAATATGCCTCAAGCATCAGACCAAGCTGATAGCCCGGGCGCCTCCACGGTAACCAACCAATATCATCACCATAAATTTCCTGCGTGATCGTGCGACTGTCCTTGGCCGCGGCAATTGCAATCACGGCATCGGGGTGCATGTGATCAACATGGGGCTTATCGATATAGGCATGGAGGGGCGTATCAATACTCGCCGCACGCGGATTAAGGTTAAAGGTACAATGGGGCAGATAGGCCACCATTTCGTCTTCGAATTCCTCGCCGCGATACAGACCTTTGAGCGCGCGCAGCTTATCCATATAAAGAGTCGAAAAACCGTCCAGCTTCATGCTGCCGACGTCACCGCCCGACCCCTTAACCCACAAGATTTCGACATCCCCACCCCCAAGCGGATCTTTTTGCCAAACCTTGGCCGAGGTATTGCCACCACCAAAGTTTGTGATGCGCAAATCCGAACCAAGCAGATTGGAACGATACAGCAATCGCTCAGGCTCGCTTAAGCCCGCTGCGTGTTCTGCATTCCATTTGTTTGGAAGAAGAGTGCCTGAAGGAACAGAGGACATGATCCGATAACCTATCGCTTGGACGTTATACATGGCGGTCTGCTAGAAATGCGATTGCCGCCTCCCATTTTTTTCAAGCAAGTAACCCGGATTTCGATCACAGTCAATCATAAACGGTCATTTTCTTTCAATATTGCACCGCAATACGATCTATTATGACATTTTATGTTTGACAATGATCGAAATTGCGCGAATATCAGACAAACGGAGCCCTCAAATATGCATGAACGTGAACGACATAGATTGATCTTGCGCGCAGTCGGAGAACGACCGGTGGTCACGGTCGTCCAGCTTGTTGAAATGCTGGATGTTTCCGAGGCCACCATCCGTCGCGATATTGCTGCCCTTGACGAAGACGGCAAGCTGCGCCGTATCCGGGGCGGCGCAGAAGCCATCAATCCGGTCACCAGCCAGCATTTGCTAGGCCGTCCATTCTTTGTGACAAAGACGCTTAATGTTGCGCAAAAATCGGCAATTGCCGCCAAGGCAGTTGAAATGTGCGAACCGGGCGATTCGATTATCATTCACGGCGGGTCAACCACCTATCAAATGGCCCCGCTGCTTAAAACAACAAAGATGCAGGTTCTGACCAACTCGTTCCCGCTGGCGGATTTTCTGACCAAGCACAGCGAAAACAGCGTGGTTGTCCCCGGCGGGACGATTTACCGCGAACAGAACATTATCTTAAGCCCGTTCGAAAGTGACGTGATCCATAACTTTTATGCGTCCAAGGCATTTGTCGGCGCACAGGGCATCAATTCAATGGGATTAATGGAAAGCGATCCCATGATCATCCAGTCCGAACAGCGCCTGATCGCACAGGCCGAAAAACTGGTGGTGATGATCGACAGCAGCAAGTTTTCCCAGCGCAGCAATATGTTCCTATGCCGTCTGGACAATATCGACACCCTGATTACCGATGACGGTATTCGCGATGAAGACCGCACGATGATTGAACGTGCGGGCGTCAACATTGTCGTCGTCAAAGCAAGAGAAGAAGACCACAACACGGCAAGCGCATAACCCAAAAGGGACAAAAGATCCCTGTGCGTTTGCCAACAATAAAAGCAACATTTATCACGGAGGAAACGTTATGAAGTTCAAGAAGTCTTTGATGGCTGCGGCCATCTTTGCCATGGGGATGGCAAGTGTTTCGGCACAGGCCGCCGATCCGGTACGGGTTGGTCTTGTGGTTAAATCGCTTGGCAATGGTTTCTTTGAAGCCGCCCGCGACGGTGCAATGGAAGCCGCCAAGGAAATCGGCAATGCCGAGGTTATCTATACTGGCCCGACATCCACCACCGCCGAAGGCCAGATTGAAAGCATCAATGCCCTGATGTCTCAGCGCGTCGATGCAATCGCGGTATCAGCAAATGACCCCGACGCACTTGCCCCGATCCTCAAACGCGCAATGGATCGCGGTATTAAGGTTATTTCATGGGATAGTGGTGTTGCCGATGATGCGCGCATTGTGCACCTGAACCCATCCAGCAACGCACTGATCGGTGCGATGTGCATCAAACTGGCCGCCGATGTTGCCGGTGATGGTGGTGGGGACATCGCAATTCTGTCGGCGACCCCGACATCAACCAACCAGAACATCTGGATCGACGAGATGAAAAAAGTGCTGCCTGATTACAGTCAGCTTAAACTCGTCGACACGGTATATGGCGATGACCTTGCCGATAAATCCTATCGCGAAACCGTCGCCCTTCTAAAAAAACACCCCGATCTTAAAGTCATCGTTGCCCCGACGTCAGTCGGCATTGTTGCCGCGGCACAGGCTGTTGAAGATCAGGGAAAAGTCGGCAAAGTCTTTGTCACCGGTCTTGGCCTGCCATCGGAACTTGCCGGTCATGTTGACGCCGGCTCGGTCAAAAGCTTTGCCATCTGGAACCCGATTGATCTGGGCTATTCGGCAATGATGATTGCCTATCAATTAACCCAGGACGATGAACACATGATGATCAAAGCTGGCCGCATGGGGACCATTTCCTTTGACAAGGACGGCAATGGCGCCATGTCCGATCCGTTCATCTATGACGCATCAAACGTTCACAAGTTTGCTGACATCTTCTGATCCAGAGCACGGAACTGGCGGAAACCCTTATCCTCCCTATAGGCGTTTCCGCCACTCTTTTTCCGATCGCGGATCTGTGGGCGTTCGCAACCGCCTGACAGCAAACTTTCCCGATCCAGACTTAAAGGCTTGAAGACCATGAACAGGCCTGTTCTTGAACTGCGCAATATTTCCAAGACATTTCCGGGGGTCAAGGCACTCGACGGTGTTGAATTGCAACTTTATCCCGGTCAGGTAACCGCCCTGATCGGTGAAAACGGCGCCGGAAAATCAACATTGGTCAAAGTGCTAACTGGCATCTATGCGCCCGATGGTGGTGATATCCTGATTGATGACAAGCCCGTCACGATGCAGGCCGCAACAGATGCCAAACGCCACGGGATTTCGGCCATTCATCAGGAAGCCGTCATGTTTGATGAACTGACGGTGACCGAGAATATCTTTATCAACAATCAAAGCCGCAACATGTTCGGCCTGCTGGACTGGAAGCTGATGCGCACACGCGCCAAAACGCTTCTGGAATATTTGGATGTCAATATTGACCCGGACCTGCCGTTGCGTGAACTCAGTGTCGCACATAAACATCTGGTGTCCTTTGCCGCGGCCCTATCGATCAACTCCAATATCGTCATCATGGATGAGCCAACAGCGTCCCTGTCACATCATGAGATTCAGGAACTTTACCGTCTGGTGCGTCGCCTGCGTGACGAAGGCAAGGCAATCCTGTTTATCAGCCACAAGTTCGACGAGATTTTTGAAATTTGCGACCGTTACACCGTATTTCGCGACGGACAATTCGTCGGAGCCGGTGAAATCAGTGATGTAACCCAGGACGATCTGGTCGCGATGATGGTCGGCCGCACGGTCAATCAGATCTATCCCAAAATCGAAACCGAAATCGGCGATACGGTCATGTCGGTCAACGGCCTGTCCCACCCGACCGAATTTGACGATATTGATTTTAACCTGCGCAAAGGCGAAATCCTTGGGTTTTATGGCCTTGTCGGCGCCGGGCGCAGCGAAGTCATGCAAGCGCTTTTTGGCCTGACGCGGACATCATCGGGTAGCATGAACTTGAATGACAAACCGTTCAAACCACGCAACCCCGGCGACGCGATTGATCAGGGATTGGTTTACGTCCCCGAAGACCGCCAACATCAGGGCACAATCCTGACCCTACCGATTTTTCAAAACATCACCCTGCCCCAGCTTGGCGGATTATCACGGTCTGGCTTTATCGACATGGCCCGCGAATATGACGTCGCGCGAAAATACGCCACCCGCCTTCAACTAAAAGCCGCCAGTCTGAGCGAAAATGTTGAAAACCTGTCAGGCGGGAACCAACAAAAGGTCGTTATCGGCAAGTGGCTGGCGACCAATCCCAATGTCATCATTGTCGATGAACCGACCAAGGGGATTGATATCGGTTCCAAGGCCGCGGTTCACAAGTTCATGGGTGAACTGGTCGCACAAGGATTGTCCGTCATTATGGTGTCGTCGGAATTGCCCGAAATCATGGGTATGGCCGACCGGGTGATCGTCATGCATGAAGGTCGCATTGTTGCGCGCTTTGACCGCGATGACATGACAGCCGAGGCCATTGTTACCGCCGCGACAGGTGCATCATAAAATGAAAAACACATCCCTGATCGGTAAACTGATTTCGCATCGCGAATGGTTACTCGCTGGCATCATTGCTCTGATGCTGGTCGGTGTTGGCTCGACCGCGCCGTTCTTTATAAGCCCTGGAAATCTGGCCGAAGTATTTGACGACACAGCGATCCTGATCATGCTGGCCTGCGCACAGATGCTGGTCATCTTAACACGCTGCATTGATCTTTCGGTGGCATCGAACATTGCCTTTACCGGCATGTGCGTGGCCCTGATTAACGTCGCCTATCCCGATACACCCGCCCTTGTCACATTAATCATGTCGATTGGCATTGGTGGTGTTCTTGGTGCGTTTAACGGAATTCTGGTCTGGCTGGTCGGCATTCCATCCATCGTTGTGACCCTTGGCACCATGAGCATCTATCGCGGCTTTGTCTTTCTGCTAAGCGGCGGTGAATGGGTCAATGCCCATGAAATGACGCCGCAATTTCTGGCCCTTCCGCGGGCAACCTTCCTTGACCTTACTGTGCTGTCATGGATTGCGATTGCGGTCACCATAATCATGCTTGTCTTTACCCGTTTCACCAAAACCGGATTGTCGATCTTTGCGGTTGGTGGCAACCCCAAGGCTGCGGTTTATAGCGGGCTTAATGTCGGTAAATATCAATTCATTACATTTTGCATTTCAGGTGCGGTTGCGGGTATGTGCGGTTACCTTTGGGTATCGCGTTATGCGGTTGCCTATGTCGAAGTCGCCGTTGCTTTTGAACTTCAGGTGGTTGCGGCCTGTGTGATTGGCGGCATCAGCATTGCCGGTGGCATTGGTACCATCTGGGGGGCCGCCCTTGGCGCTATCTTCCTTGGCCTGATCAATAATGCCCTGCCGGTGATTGGCATTTCCCCCTTCTGGCAATTGGCAATTTCGGGGCTTGTGATTGTTCTGGCTGTGATCATCAATTCACGCAGCGAAAAACGGGGTGGCCGCCGCATCCTTAGGGAGGCACATCGATAATGACTGAAGAAGTGTTAAAACACCCGATGACCAAGGACCTTCCCGACGACCTGAATAACGGCCTGCGCCGCAAGCTGATGCGCTGGGAAACATTGTTGATGTTTTTTGTCGCGATTGCGTTTTTCACCAACACGCAAATATCGCCCTATTTCCTTGACCCATGGAGCCTTTCAGACGCGACATTCAACTTCACCGAAAAGGCAATTATTGCCCTGCCGATGGCGCTTTTGATCATTGCGCGCGATATCGACCTTTCGGTGGCGTCAACCATTGCACTGGCATCCGTTGCCATGGGCTTTGCCAATACCATGGGAGCAGGCCCCATCGAACTTGCGGTCATCGGCATGGCCGTTGGCACGATTGCCGGCTTTATCAATGGCTGGATCATCACCAAGTTCGATATCCCGGCGATTGTTGTGACCATCGGCACCATGAGCCTGTATCGCGGTATTGCCTATATCGTACTGGGCGATGATGTCTATCGCAGCTATCCGTCCGATTTTGCCTTTTTCGGGCAGGGCTATGTCTGGGGTGTTCTATCGTTCGAGTTCGTCCTGTTTCTTGTGCTTGCGGTTGGTTTTGGCATTCTGTTGCACAAGACAACCTTTGGCCGACGCGTTTATGCGATTGGCAACAACCCCACAGCAGCGTTGTTTTCAGGCATCAATGTCAAACGTCACCGACTGTTTTTGTTTACGTTGGTTGGTCTTTTCGCCGGGCTTGCCGCCGTCCTTTTGACATCGCGTATCGGGTCAACCCGCCCGTCAATCGCCACGGGATGGGAACTTGAAGTTATCACCATGGTTGTTCTGGGCGGGGTCAATATCCTTGGCGGGGCTGGCAGCATCTTCGGGGTCTTTATCGCCGTCTTCTTGATGGGGCTTGTGACCTTTGGCATGGGACTTATGAATGTGCCCGGCATCGTCATGTCCATCTTTACCGGGCTTCTTTTAATCCTTGTGATCGGCACCCCGATCATCTGGCGCCGGATATGGGCAGCCCGCAAAATGCACTCAAACAGCCGGAACTAGCATCATGGGGAAAATTGCCTTTAAAATGCAGCTAAACCCCGGTCAGGCTGGCGAATACAAGAAACGCCATGATGAAATATGGCCCGATCTTTGCAATCTTTTGCGCGATACTGGCATATCAGATTACAGCATCTTTTTAGATGAGCAGACCAACATCCTGTTTGCCGTATTAAACCGCACGGACAATCACACGATGGACAGCTTGCCAGACCACCACGTCATGCAACGCTGGTGGGGTTTCATGGGCGACATCATGGCAACCAATGATGATGGCAGCCCGGTCAGTAACCCGCTTATAGAAATGTTCCATCTGCCATGAGCAAGCCATCCGCGATTGCCGTGATTGACATTGGCAAGACCAATGCAAAACTTGTGGTCTGGGACCATCAGGGCGGTCATATCCTGTTTGAAACGGATCGGCCCAATCGCTCGATTGACGGCCCGCCCTATCGCCACCTTGATACGGATGGCTTGTGGGAATTCTATCTATCGGCTCTGCATACCGCATCCCAAGACATTATAATCGGCAAGATCATTGTCACCACGCATGGGGCAACAGTTGCGGTCCTGAACGACGAAGGTTTAGCCTTGCCAATCCCCGATTACGAAAACACCTATCCAGACACCATCAACCACGCCTATGACACCATACGCGATGCCTTTGAACAAAGCCAAAGCCCTCGACTTCCGGCCGGGTTAAATTTTGGTCGGCAGATTTTCGCACTTGAAGAAAACTTTGCTGACCAAATGTTAAAAACAAACGACTTTTTGCCCTTTCCGCAATATTGGGCTTGGAAGCTTTGCGGTGTTAAAGCAAACGAAGTCACATCCCTTGGCTGCCACTCAGACCTGTGGCGCCCGCATCAAAAAGACTGGAGCCACCTGGCAAAATCACGCGGCTGGGATCTAAAATTTCCACCTATGCGTAAGGCAGGTGATGTGCTTGGGCATATTCGAACCGATATCGCCCGTAAAACAGGCATTCCAGAAGATTGTCAAATCTATTGCGGTATCCATGACAGCAATGCATCGCTTCTGCCACTGATCAACCGCCTTGATCAGCCTTTCACGCTGATCTCATCTGGAACATGGACCATTTGCTTTGCCATCGGCAGCAAAACAACACCGGAACTCAACGAAGAACGCGATACACTTTGCAATGTTGATCTGAACGGAAATGCGGTGCCAAGTGCGCGCTTCATGGGGGGGCGCGAATATGGCATTCTGGCGAACGGCAACCGGAAAACACCCACAACTGCAGCGATTACCCGATTGATTGACAACGATTGCTTTGCCATTCCGTCATTTGCGGATGCCGGTGGTCCCTTTGCCCAACACCCGGGGTACATAAAAAACCGCCACGCCCTCAAAACACCCAAAGACGAAGCCGCATTGGCGACCCTTTATTGCGCACTCATGACGGATTACTGCCTGGATATGATCAAGGGAGCAGGAACAATCGTCATCGAAGGCCCCTTTGCCGAAAATCCGACTTTGTGTGGGCTTCTTGCGCAACTGCGCCATGATCAAACCATTTTGGCAACACCTGACAGCGCTGGCACAAGCTTTGGTGCCGCCATTCTGACGATGAACGATCATGCAATTCCACAAAGAACCTTTACGACGGTCCTCCCTAGCACTTGCCGCGCGCTCGAAAGCTATAAACATGAATGGTGTAAAATGCTCCCGGCTGCGGTCATATCAGACAGCAAACCTGACAGCGTTTGACGAAGCGTTAACTGACGGCATGAAACCATCTGCCATTGGACGCAGAAACTCGCCGCTTACATGCACGTCGCCCCACTTAATCTTCAAAACAAGAATAAAATGCTTCAGGAGCGAAATGCTAAACTCTTGGTACACCGCAGCATCTGCCTAATACGACGTTCGGGTCCGACGTCATGAATATCTTGACCAGTTAACGTGACAATGCCGCCAAAACATTGAACGCTACCTCCCATTCACCTGCTCTATTGATTTTTTAAAAACCTCGTCAAGAAATCGATGAAACGCGGATCGCTACCATTGGCAATATTGACCCTCATAGCAGGCAAGTTGCGTGTTTTACGATTGGGTGAAAAGACAGAACCCGGAGCGATAAAAATTCTTTCCTTGCTTGCTGCCTGACACATTTCCAGTTCGTTTACCGTTTCAGGAAACTCTGCCCAAAGATAAAACCCCGGTATTGTACTTTGCCGTACCTTCAGGCCGATCTCTTCCAATTGGGAAAAGGTGGTATTATAGGCTTCTTGTACGCGGGACTTAAGCCGCCGCAAGTGCCGCAAATAATGCCCTTCCTGAATAAGGTTAAAGACAAACCGCTCGACATAAGCCGACGATGCAACCGACGTGATCATCTTTATGTCGTTCAAGGCGCGGATAATCGATGGATGCCCGGCAACATACCCACACCGCAAACTTGCCGACAGCGTTTTGGAAAAGGTGCCGACGTAAACGACGTGCTTTAACTGATCAAGAGCCGCCAATCGCGGCAAGGTCGCCGGAAGAAGATCACCAAGCGCATCGTTCTCGACCAAAAGAAACCCCCAGCGTTCTGCAAGTTGCATCAAGCCAAATGCCACAGAGGGGGAAAGTGAACTGCCTGTCGGGTTGTGGGCATGGGATTGTGTGAAGAATATTTTCGGCCGATGTACCGCCAGTTTGGCTTTCAGGTCATCAAGATCAGGTCCGTCGTGGTTTCGACGCACACCAACAATTTCCGCTTTCGCAAGGGTAAGCTTGCCAAAAAGCGGATAATAGCCCGGGTCATCGACAAAGACCGTATCGCCCGGCTCAATCAGATGCCGCACAATAAGGTCCAGCCCATGATTTATCCCATGCGTCAAAAGCAGACCATCGGGCTGGGCCGCAATCGACCGGTCCATAAGAAGCACCCTCAGGCGCTCGCGCAACGGGCCATACCCCCACGGGCTGCCATATCCGAAATCAACCGGATTGGAAGTGGCCACCTTGAAATTCGTAAAATAACGCCGTAATTCCGCGCCCTCTGTCCACGCCGTCGGAAGGCGCCCATCGCCGGGGCGTACCTCGTAATGTTGATCCAATTGTTCACGCAGCAGCGACACATGATCAACTGCGGCAACGATATGGGGTGCGGGTTGCGCCGGTGTAGGAGGACGAAATTGCGCAACGTAATATCCCGACCCCGGTCGCGCCTCAAGCAATCCCCGCGCAACGAGACGGTCATATGCCTCTGCCATCGTGTTTTTCGAAACGTCGTATTCAATGGCGGCCTGACGTACAGACGGCAATCGCTCAAACGCTTTATAGGCACCTGCCTCCAGAAGCCCGCTAACGTGTAAAACAATGCGATCAACCCGCGAAGTCCGTTGGCCCTGTGACATGCGGACAACCGTCCCTTCATTTTACTGGGACAGTCATGGAATTTTTCCCGTTATCTGTCCCTTGATTGTTCCCTAAGATTCTAGGACAGTTTCAACCAATAAACAATAAATCCATAAACGGGAGGACGACTATGATTAAAATGAACAGACGCAGCCTTTTGGTTGGTGCCGGTCTTGGTGGTGTAGCTCTTGCTCTGCCCTCGGCGGTTCGCGCACAGGATGCTATCCAGTGGCGTATGCAGGCACTTTGGGATGCCGGTACAACCCCTTTTGAATTTGAAAAGCGTTTTGTGGAACGTGTGGCGGAACTGACCGACAACAGGTTCCAGATCACGCTGTTTTCCGCCGGCCAACTTGTCCCTGCAAGTCAGGCCTTTGACGCCGTGCGTTCAAACGCCTTCCAGATGATGAAAACATTTGATGGATACGAAGCCGGAAAAATCCCGTCATTTGCCTTCACATCGACGATCCCCTTCGGATTTCCCGAATCAGATCAATACGAAGCATGGTTCTACGAACAAGGTGGGCTGGATTGGGCACGCGAAGCCTATGCCAAGGCCGGGCTGTTCTATATCGCGCCAACAGTCTATGGCGAAGAACCCATCCATTCGAAAGTCCGAATGGAAACAATCGCAGACATGGCCGGTAAAAAGGGCCGTTTCGTCGGGCTTGCTGCGGCTGTCATGGCCGAGCTTGGTGTTTCTGTCACACCGATGGCAACATCCGAGGTTTATTCCGGTCTGGAAAAAGGCCTTATCGATTTTGCCGATCGCGGCGACCTGACAGCAAACTACGAAGCCGGTTTGGGCGAAGTCGCCAAATATATCATTCTGCCCGGCGTTCATCAGCCGACAACCGCGACCAGTTATGTCGCGAATACGGCTGCCTATAATGCCCTTCCAGACTCCTTCAAAGCCGCCCTTGCGGTTGCTGCCCGTGAAATATCAGGATCGCTGCGCCAGCATATTCTTGTGCAAAACGTTCACGTTCTCAAAAAATACGAGGAACAAGGCGTCGAAATCATTCAACTCGATCAAGGTGATATTCTTGCAGCCCGTCTGAAAGCCGTCGAAGCATGGAAAAAAGCAACAAAAGATGACGAACTGGCAACCAAAATACTCGATAGCCAGATCGCATTTATGACGTCGCTCGGCCTGCTTTAAAACCGGCAATCTGATAGCGCGGGCGAAAAAATCAGCTTCGCCCGCGCCCTCCCCCTGTTCTTCCTCACAGGAATGCGACCAGTATCCATATGACATTCTTTTGCACCATCATAACCGGCACGAACCGGGTACTGTTCGTACTCGCCGCTGCGATTATCTTCTCGGTTGTTCCGATGCTGCTTTACGAGGTGGTCGCACGATATGTATTTGATGCGCCGACCGTTTGGGCAATGGAAGCCAGCACACTGGTTTTTGGCCCGCATTTCATGCTTGCCGGTCCCTATCTTTTGCATCTGAAATATCACGTCGCGGTTGATATTCTCAGCGCAAACCTGACCGGCTGGAAACGCCGTGCAGCCGAAATTTTTGCCAATACTGTCATCGCGGCCTTTGCGGCTTTACTGGCCGCCGTAAGCTGGCCGCTGGCGACAAGTTCCTATGGAATGGCCGAAACCAGCTTTTCCGCGTGGAACCCATCAATATGGTGGCTGAAATTTATTGTTCCCTTTGCATTTGTCATGCTTTGCGCCCAAGCGATCGTCGAAATCATCAATGTTGTGCGCCAGCCTGATGCACAAAATGATGTTCAAAAGGAACACAGCGCATGACATCCATAGCTGTCCTTGCGGTCATGTTCACCAGCCTGATCGGGTTGCTCCTGACAGGTGTACCGCTCGCCTTTACGCTGGGGGCGCTCGCCGTGGTCTTCACGGTCGCCCTTTGGGGCACTTCGGCCCTTTCGATTACAGTTCTCAATCTGTTTTCGACCATGACATCGGAATCCCTGCTGGCGATCCCGCTTTACGTCATGATGGCCAGCACATTGCAACGATCCGGTGTGATCGAAAGCCTTTACAAAGCGATGGAGCTATGGTCGCGCCGCCTTCCCGGCGGTCTCGCCGTCGGAACCATTGTGATCTGTACCATCATTGCGGCGATGACCGGGATTGTCGGTGCTGCGGTTGCTGCAATGGGCATGTTGGCATTGCCATCGATGCTTAAACGCAAATACGACCCCGAACTGGCGATTGGCGCAATTTGCGCCGGGGGGACGCTGGGCATTCTTATCCCACCGTCGGTCATTACCATCGTCTATGCGGTAACAGCCCAGGCATCCATTGGACAGATGTTTATTGCCGGTATTGCACCGGGGTTGCTTCTGGCGTCGCTTTACATTGCCTATATCGTTCTCAGGGCCACATTTAAGCCATCGGTCGCCCCAAGGCCGCTTGATGAACAACCAGCAACATGGCCCGAACGAATTGCGTCGCTACGTTCGCTTATCTTGCCGTTGCTGATTATCGTTGGTGTCCTTGGTACCATTTACATGGGGATCGCCACCCCCACCGAAGCCGCCGCCGTCGGTGTGGCCCTGGCTATGATTTCGGCCATCATTGAGCGGCGCTTTGGCCGGGAACTGATTACCGGCGTTGCATTGGATGTCGTCAAGGTGACGACAATGATCCTGTGGATCACCATAGGGGCACGTGCCTTTGTCGCCGTTTTCACCGGTACCGGCGGGGCGGATTTCCTGCTTGGCTTTATCGAAAATCTGGACGCCAGCCGATGGATCGTTCTGGCAACAATGCTTGGCATTCTGTTCTTTCTGGGCATGTTCCTTGATGAAATCGGGATCATTCTTCTGTGCGTACCGGTCTTTCTTCCCGTGATCGATTTTCTCGGTTTCGATCGATTGTGGTTTGGCGTCCTGTTTCTTGTATCGGCCCAGATGGCCTATATATCGCCGCCTTTCGGCTACACGCTTTTTTATATGAAAGGTGTCTTGCCGCCGAATATCGGCATGGGAACAGTCTATCGCGCCATCGTGCCTTTCATCGCGCTTCAGGCGCTTGGCATTTTGATCTGCGTCATTTTCCCCGAGCTTGTGCTCTGGCTCCCCCAATCCATGTTTAAATAACGAATAGCAGGACGTCCTATGAGCAACCTCAAATCATCCCGCATTGAAGGCCTTCACAAGATGCCACCCGAGGCGCGTCTGCGCGCCGTCGCACAACAGGCCGACCTGAAAGAAGAATACGTTGACGTCCTGTCAGCGGCGGCATCGGGTCAAATCACACTGGCAGATCGTCTGGTCGAGAATGCAATTTCAAGCATGGCCATTCCAATCGGGATCGCGACCAACATGATTGTCGACGGCCAGGAAATGCTGGTCCCGATGGCAACCGAAGAATCATCTGTCATCGCCGCGGTGTGCAATTCGGCCAAACGTTGCAGAAGCACCGGGGGTTTTAAAACCTCGACCAGCGGCCCGATCATGGCGGCTCAAATTCAGCTTGTCGGTGCGACCGACCCTGAAAACGTGCGCCTGAAAGTTCTCGAACGTTTCGACGAAATCAAAGAGATCTGTGACACTGTTGATCCGCTGCTTCTGAAATTCGGCGGTGGTTTCCGTGACCTCGATATCCGGGTTATCGACACTGCCGAAGGTCCGATGACCATTGTCCACATTATCGTCGATACACGCGATGCCATGGGGGCCAATGCTGTCAACAGCATGGCCGAGGCGCTTGCGCCGAGGCTAGAGGAATGGACCAAAGCACGCAGTATTTTGCGTATCCTCACAAACCTTGCCGACCGGCGGGTTGTTCGGGCACGGGCGGTCTGGCTTCTGGACGAGATTGGTGGCGAACAGGTCCGCGATGATATGCTATCGGCATATTATTTCGCAGATGCCGACCCTTATCGTGCGGCAACACATAACAAAGGCATCATGAACGGTGTCAGCGCCGTGGTTCTGGCAACCGGAAACGACACCCGCGCAATCGAAGCCGGGGCGCATGCCTATACGGCACGTGACGGTTGGTATCGTTCCATGTCACGTTGGGAAAAAGACGCCGACGGAAATTTGGTTGGCATTCTGGAAATGCCAATGGCGGTCGGCCTGATTGGCGGAGCCACCAAAATCCATCCCACGGCACAGGCCAACCTGAATATTTTAGGGGTAAAAACAGCCGACGCTTTGGCCCGCATAATCGTTTCTGTTGGTCTTGCCCAAAACTTTGGCGCCATGCGTGCGCTTGCCACCACAGGCATCCAAAAGGGGCACATGGCGCTTCATGCGCAAAACGTCGCCCTTATGGTCGGGGCGACCGGCCCAGAAATAGATCAGGTTGCCAACGAATTAAAATCTATTGGTAAAGTCAGACAAGACATCGCAGAAGAAATTCTGGCCCGCATTAGAAGTGAAAAATGATCTGACAAAGGCTGCGTACAAAGCCCTTGCTCTTGCGAGGGCTTTGTATTTCGATAGAACAAGTTCAGATGCTTAGATCCGGACATTGTCATGTTAATCAGCCAATATCTTCAACACCTCGATAGCCGTGGAAAAACCGAAAGTAGACCCAAACGGTCGTTAACGTGACAATGCCATTCACGCAAAAGAGCTCACCTGAATATCGACACAATCACAGCAACAACCTAATCTCGCCAAAGTATGCGTACAGACATTGTCGCAGCGGCAGTTCGGTTTTCAACGGCAAGCTTGATGAAAACCTGCTCCAAATGCTTGTTTACTGTTCTCGGTGACATATCAAGAATTTCGGCAATTTCCTTGTTCGACTTACCATGTGTCACCCAAAGCAAAACTTCTGCTTCTCGGAAGGTCAAATTAAAGGCGGAAGCCAGCTGTTCCTCGTCGGATCCTTTTTGACCGTCGATAAGACGAATCAGCTTTTCAGCCCCCTCACCCTCATCAAGAAGGCGAAACTCGATATCAGCACCATTGCGCGAAAACCGAAAACTGCCCCTGCTGGCATCACTATTAATGTCAACCGCATCCTGCAAAAGATGGTCAACGATTTCCCACGGAAGCCGGGCCGCTTCATCGCAGCGCAGGCCGGCATAACGCATCAATTCACCCGCCTGTGGTGTCGCCCACAAAATAGCCCCCGAAGAATCACACGCAACAATACGCCGCCCGGTAGAATCCAACGCCTTTCGTGCCGAGCGCGCACGACGTGCATTGGCTAAATGAACGCGAATACGCGCAAAAAGCTGATCAAGAATGACCGGCTTTGCGACGAAATCAACACCACCTGAGGCCAAGGCACGGACAACATGCTCGCTTTCGCGAAAACCAGTCATGAAGATAACCGGAACATCTTCGCAGCCCTTTTCCGATTTAAGGACACGGCATGTTTCAAAGCCATCAAGCCCCGGCATCATTGCATCCATCAGGACGATGTCGGGGATTTCGGTTTCGACCAACCCAAAAGCCTGTCTTCCACTGGTGGCTACCTTAACGCTCATGCCTTCAAAACGCAGGGCATCGGTTAACATGGTCAGGGTATCTGGTGAATCATCAACCACCAGAATATCGGTTTGTACATGCGACTCAGACATTTTCCTGTCCGACCTCCTCAATCGCGGCAAGGAAATCCTTCAGACGGAAGGATTTGGTGAGTTTGAGCATGTGTTGGCAAAATCTGACTGTATCGGGGTGAGAGACCTCGATGTCTTTCAAAGTCACTTCGATGGAGCGGACAAAACCGATCTGGCCCAAAGTCGCCAGTTGACGGAGTTTTTCCGGTGGGGGAATTTCGTGATCATCAAAGCATATATCGGGAATAACGACCGCCCCATCAGCTGCATCGTCATATGCCCAAGACAGCGACATCAGCGTAGCAAGACGATCAAACAAATCATCAAGAACAAACGGTTTGACCAGATAGGCATCATGAAGCTGTTTATATTCGGGTTTAGTGCGTTCACTGCCCGCATCAGCTGAAAGCATCAGGATTGGCACCTTAAAGTCCATGCCCTGACGCACACGTTTGGCAACTTCCCAGCCAGACAACCCAGGCATCGCAATATCAAGGATGATCACGTCTGGCCGGTTCAGAGCAATACTGGACAAACAAGCATGCCCGTCTGTGGTCGAGACAACATTGAACCCCAGTGGCAGCAGGGTATCTTCAAGAAGGGCCCGCTGATCGGCATCGTCGTCGGCAACAAGAATGGTCCGCCGTGGCCCGGCATAGCCGGTTATCGACTGGTACAACCGCTCTTTCTTATCTGGTTCGCCGGTTGAAGACAGCATCATGCGAATAGTAAAACACGTCCCCTTGCCCGGCTCACTTTGCACGACCAGTTCCCCGCCCATGATATCGACCAAAAGCTTGGTAATTGTCAGGCCAAGCCCCGTACCCGGTGTCTGCTCGATATCAGACGGCTGTTCAGCACGTTCAAAAGGCAGGAAGATGCGATCAATATCCTTGGCGTCAATGCCGATCCCGGTATCGCGAATTTCAAATGTTGCAATCTGATTGCTGTAGCGGATTGAAAAACTGACTGTCCCACGATGGGTGAATTTGATGGCATTTGACAACAGGTTGATCAACACCTGTCGCAGACGTTTTTCATCGGTGTAGACATAAGATGGGATTTGGGAAATCGGTTGAAAATCAAACGCAATTCCCTTGCTTTGCGCCATCAGGGTAAACATATCGACAATCTGATCAAGAAAGGGTCGCAAGGCCGCTTTATAGCGGTAAATTTCCAAACGCCCGGCTTCGATCTTTGAAATATCAAGCAATCCCTCGATCATGCCAGCCAGATGTTCGCCACTGCGCTTGATCGTCTGGGCGGCATTATGAATATAGGGCGGCTGCCCGTTCGATTGCCGTTCAAGCAACTGCGCATATCCCAAAATTGCACTGAGCGGTGTGCGTAACTCATGGCTTAATCCCACCATGTAACGACTTTTAGCCAGATTGGCAGACTCAGCCGCTTCCTTTGCCTGCTTAAGCTGGCGATCCGTTTCATTATGGGCCGCAATTTCATCCATCAAAAGACCGGTATGGCGTCTTGCTTCTTCTTCAGCAAAGCGGCGGTTTTCCTGGGCAAGAACAAACAGCCAGACGACAATTCCCGAAATCACAAAAATGATGACAAACAGCTTGGTCAGTGTCAGTCCGATAATGTCGGGCGGAGTTCTGATATCAATCCGGGTTTCAAAATAAATCAGCCAAAAAGCCAACCCCAAAACTCCGGTAACCGTCAGCAACATCCCCAGATAATGCGCGATCCTTGTGTTGACCCATTTACCAACTCCGGCTGAAAAATGGGTTGTCGCAAATGCCCGTATTTGGCCCGAAAACCGGCCATGGGGCTTGCACATGTCATGGCATCGTGAATCAAGTGAACAGCACAGCGAACAAATCGGCCCGGAATAGGCCGGGCAATGTGCCATATCTTCGCGATCAAACCGGTGTTCACAAATACAGCATGCCTCGGTTTCCCCGATTGCCCATTCTGTCGCAGCACTACGTGCCAGATAATACCGGCTTTTGGTCAGAACTGCGATGATCGGAACCAGCGCAAAAGCAGATATCAGCGCCACATAGGAATACAGTTTTGAAATCACATCCCCGAACAAACCGGAATAGGCAAGCAACGCCAGCAAAATGGCAATGCACATCGCGCCACAGCCAACCGGATTGACATCATACAGATGCGCACGTTTGAATTCGATATGGCGCGGTGCCAGCCCAAGCGGCTTGTTGATCACCAAATTCGAAACAATACAGGCCATCCACGCAACAGCCGCAATCGAATACAATCCCAGAATATGTTCAAGCGCCTTGTAGACACCGAACTCCATCAGCAACAGACCGATCAGCACATTGAACACCAGCCAGACAACACGTCCGGGATGGCTGTGCGTCAAACGGGAAAAGAAGTTCGACCATGCGATTGATCCGGCATAACTGTTGGTAACATTGATCTTGAGCTGGCAGATGACGACAAAGATACCCGTCACCCCAAGTGCCAGTTCAGGAGACGCCAGCATTTCCTGAAAAACATTAAGGTACATGCGTGTCGGGTCGGAAGCATCGGCAAAAGTCACACCGTTCTGAAAGGCATAAAACGCCAGGAACGATCCTCCCAGAATTTTCAGCGCCCCGATGACGATCCATCCTGGTCCGGCACAGAGTAACGCAGTCCACCATGCCACCCGATTACGATGATCTTTGCGCGGCAAGAAACGCAGATAATCTACCTGTTCGCCAATCTGAGCCACCAGTGAAAACAAGACTGCCGAAGCCGCCCCAAAGGGCGCAATCGCAAAGGAACCGTCAAGCGGCCCAAGCAACCCAGTATAGCCCGTCCATTGCCGAACGGCATCATGGCTATTCATCGCAATGAAGACAAAGGGCGCGATTTGCAAAACCACCCAGAATGGCTGGGTCCAAGCTTGAAACCGACTGATAAAGGTTACGCCATGCGTCACCAGTGGAATGATTACCAACGCGCTGATGATATAGCCCAGCGAAACCGGCACTCCGGCGCATAATTCAAGTGCGGTCGCAATGATGGCTGCTTCGATGGCGAAAAAGATGAAGGTAAAGCTGGCATAGATCAACGATGTGATGGTGGACCCGATATACCCGAAACCAGCCCCGCGGCTGAGCAAATCAATATCGACCCCGAACTTCGCCGCGTTATAGGAAATCGGAACACCCATCAGGAAAATGATCACCGCAGCAACGATAATCGCCAGAAAGGCATTCTCAAACCCGTAATTCAAGGTGATCGAACCGCCAATCGCCTCTAGCGCAAGAAAAGACACCGCCCCGATTGCCGTATTGGCAATGCGCCAGCTTGAAAAGCGCCGTACCTTGTAAGCGGTAAAGCGCAACGCATAATCTTCGAGTGTCTGGTTCGCCACCCAGCGGTTATAGGTCCGCCTTATGCGTGGAATTCTGATTGTTGTTCCCACTGCCTTAAGCCCCGCCCTGCTTTTCGCAAATGCGATATTCTCCCGCGTGCACCATAGCACATTCCCGAAAATTCCAGCATTTTCCCCGTATGGTTGTTCCGGGCATATCTTGTGTCGATAATTTCCGCCGGAACACCCAAGCCTAAAATTCGTAAAAAATATCTATTTTACAGACCATTATGGCGCTTTGAATTTCAGCCTTTGTCAATGGTAGGGGTAAAATGCCCCATGGCATATACGTCAAATGCCCGATTGTTGCGTTGCAAAATCTCTGACGAACTAGATCGCAGTTGGCACTCAAAGAAGCCAGCACTGCTTAAAAAATCAAATGTCAGAATGAGGCTTCGCAATGAGACAGAACATGACCTCTCCATTTTCCATAACACGCAGGGCGCTGCTGGCCGGTATGGCTGTTCTTCCTGCCTTCGGCTTCGCAACGTCCCCGCTTCAGGCACAGGAAGTCGCAACCGCCGTTGCAAACACCACCGGCTTGGCGGTTACCGATGACACCGTAAAGGTTGGCATCCTGCATTCGATTACCGGCACAATGGCCATTAGTGAAACCGGTTCAGTCGAGGCCGAAAAACTGGCCATCGAACAAATCAACGCATCAGGCGGTGTTCTCGGACGCAAGATCGAGTTCATTCAGGAAGACGGCGGCTCTGATTGGCCAACATTTGCCGAAAAGGCCAAAAAGCTTCTGGTCGAAGACAAGACCGCAGCCATTTTCGGTTGCTGGACATCGGCGTCACGCAAGGCTGTTCTGCCTGTCTTCGAACAATATAACGGGATGCTGTATTATCCGACCTTCTATGAAGGCCTCGAAGAATCCCCCAACGTGATCTACACCGGTCAGGAAGCGACCCAACAGATCATTGCCGGGATTGACTGGGTCGTGCGCGAAAAGGGCGCGAAATCCTTTTATCTTCTGGGCTCGGATTACATCTGGCCGCGTACGGCGAACAAGATCGCCCGCAAACATATCGAAAAACTGGGCCTGAAAGTTTCCGGTGAAGAATATTATCCGCTTGGTCACACCCAGTTCAACTCGGTAATCAACAAGATCAAGCTCAAAAAACCTGATGTCATTTACGCCATCGTCGTTGGTGGTTCCAACGTTGCTTTCTACAAACAGCTCAAAGCAGCCGGTATCGACATGTCGAAAGAAAAACCGCTGCTGCTGACGATTTCAGTCACCGAGGATGAAGTTCTTGGGATTGGCGGCGAAAACATCGCGGGTGCCTATGCTTCGATGAAATATTTCGAAAGCCTCCCCAATGACAACAACAAGGCTTTCGTTTCCTCGTTCAAAGGAATGTGGGGTGACGACAGCGTCATTGGCGACGTAACACAGGCCGCCTATCTCGGCCCCTGGCTTTGGAAGGCCGCCGTTGAAAAAGCAGGCAGCTTTGACATCGACAAGATCCGCGAAGCATCGCCGGGCATCGAACTTACCACCGCCCCCGAAGGATACGTTCGTATCCACGAAAACCATCATCTGTGGTCCCGCACCCGCATCGGTCATGCACGCACAGATGGCCAGTTCGACGTCATCTACGAGACCGAGGATTTGATCGAGCCCAATCCGTTCCCGGAAGGCTACCAATAAGTCCTTGGTTTGCACCACGCCATCCCGGTTTCTCGGCCGGGATGGCGACCCTTTTTGGGTGACTTGTCATTCCAACCGGTAACCGTGGTGAGGCGACAATGATCGGCGACTACACATACACTGAATTTACATCCATTCTGGCCATGCAGGGTTTTTCCGGGCTGACACTGTTCTCGGTTTTTGTCCTGATGGCACTGGGACTGGCGATCATTTTTGGCCAAATGGGCGTGATCAATATGGCCCATGGGGAATTCATGATCCTCGGCGCCTATATGACCTATCTCTGTTCGCATTTCTTCAGCGAATATTTGCCATCTCTGTTTTCAATCTACTTCTTCTTCGCGATGATTTTGGCCTTCGCGGCATCCTTCCTGCTGGGAATGCTGGTCGAATGGGGATTGATACGGTTTTTATATCGTCGGCCACTCGATACATTGCTTGCGACCTGGGGGGTATCTCTGATCCTTCAACAGGTTTACCGGTCGGTATTTGGTGCGCGTGAAGTCGGCGTCACTCTGCCGGATTGGCTGATGGGGTCGATCGCACTGACCGACATCATCGAAATCCCGATCAATGGCCTGTTCGTCATGGGCCTGACCTTCCTGATTACCATCGGTGTTTATCTTGCCATGTTCCGGTCCAAGTGGGGCAAAAGCATGCGCGCCGTTGTTCAAAACCGCACCATGGCCGGGGCAGTGGGCATCAACACCAAAATGGTGGATCGCCTGACATTCGGTCTGGGTTGCGGCATTGCCGGGATTGCCGGATCGGCCTTCACCATGATCGGATCCACCGGCCCAACCGCCGGACAGCTGTATATCGTTGATACCTTCCTGATCGTTGTCTTTGGCGGTGCAGGCAGCCTGATCGGCACCATTGCATCGGCATTCACCATCTCCCAGGCACAATCCACCATCGAGTTTTTCCTCAGTGGATCGATGGCCAAGGTTCTGACTCTACTGACTGTCGTCGGGATCCTGATGCTGCGTCCACAGGGTCTGTTCACTCTTAAGATCCGTCGTTGAGGAGGATGAAGAAATGTCTCCTGCACTGTTTTTGTTTCGCAAGCGTGAATGGATTTACTTTGCCATTCTCGCCTTCATTCTCGCCGTGGTTTTCCCGACCGTCTTTGACAATTTCCGCCTGAACCTGATCGGCAAATACCTGACCTATGCCTTTGTCGCGCTCGGTCTCGTCCTTTGCTGGGGATATGGCGGCATCCTTAGCCTTGGCCAGGGCATCTTCTTTGGCCTTGGGGGATATTGCATGGCGATGTTCCTTAAGCTCGAGTCATCTACCCCCGAAGCAACCGCCATCCAGTCCACGCCCGGTATTCCCGATTTCATGGACTGGAACCAACTGACTTCCCTGCCATTCTGGTGGGAGCCCTTCCATTCCTTTACCTTCACCCTGTTCGCGATCATTGCCGTCCCTGTCGCACTGGCTTTCATCATCAGTGTGGCAATGTTCAAACGCCGCGTGGGGGGGGTCTATTTCGCGATTATCACCCAGGCCATTGCCGCCATCCTGACCATCCTGATCATCGGCCAGCAAGGCTATACCGGCGGGGTCAACGGCATCACGGATCTGCGCACTCTCCTGGGGTGGGATATCCGCTCAGATAATGCGCGATACGTTTTCTATTTTACCTGTGTCGCTCTTTTGCTGGGGTCGCTGATTTTGGCGCAACTCGTCCGTGTTTCAAAATTCGGCCGACTTCTTATCGCCATGCGCGACAAGGAAGACCGGGTCCGGTTCTCGGGCTATGACGTCGCCAATTTCAAGATTTTCATCTTCTGTCTGGCGGCAGCATTTTCGGCGATTGGCGGGGCCATGTTTACCCTGCAGGTCGGTTTCATGTCGCCATCGTTTGTTGGCATCGTACCGTCAATTGAAATGGTGATCTTTTGTGCCGTTGGCGGTCGATTGTCGATCTTTGGCGCGATCTACGGCGCCCTACTGGTCAACGCCGCGAAAAGCACCCTTTCTGAAAGCTTCCCGGAACTATGGCTGTTTGCCATGGGCGGACTATTCATCGCCGTTGTCATGGTCTTCCCCGAAGGGGTCGCCGGATTGTTCCGCCAGCATATCGAACCACTGGTCATCCGCGGGCTTTCAATCTTTCGGATTGGCAAGGTTCGCAAACCCCGCCCCGCAGCAGAATAAAGGAGGATCGACATCATGGATGTTGCACAACCCAAGGAGTTCCTGCTGAGCATCGAGGGGCTGACCGTTTCCTTTGATGGCTTTAAAGCGGTCAATGATCTGTCGCTTTATGTCGAAGAAAACGAAATCCGGGTGATCATCGGTCCGAACGGAGCCGGTAAAACCACAGTTCTTGACCTGATTTGCGGGCGAACCCGGGCGACAGAAGGCTCGATACAGTTTCGTGGCACGGAACTGACCAATTTGCGCGAACATGAAATCGTACATGCCGGTGTCGGACGCAAGTTTCAGAACCCGTCGATCTATGAAGATTTGACCGTATTCGAGAACCTTGAACTATCTTTTCCACGCGGGCGAAGCGTGCTTGGCGCACTTACTTTTCGCCGTGATGCCGAGGTAATTAATCGGGTCGAGGAAATTGCCGAGATGATTTTCCTTAAAGATCATCTCGATACAGATGCTGCCATCCTGAGCCATGGCCAAAAGCAATGGCTTGAAATCGGCATGTTGCTCATCCAAAGCCCGGAACTTTTGATGCTTGATGAACCGGTCGCCGGAATGAGCGTTTCCGAACGAATAAAAACCGCCGAACTTCTGAACACCATCATCAAGAAACATTCCGTGATCGTGATCGAACACGACATGAAATTCGTCGAAGACATCGCGCATCGCGTCACCGTCCTGCATCAGGGCAAGGTTCTTTCCGAAGGTTCGATGGATCGGGTCAAAAACGATCCGAAAGTCATCGAAGTCTATCTCGGTCACTAGGAGGGACAGTCATGTTATCGGTCGATAAACTTAACGTCGCCTACGGTCAGAGCCAGGTGATCAACGCCCTGTCATTGGACGTCGCCCCTGGTGAAATCGTTGCAATCATGGGCCGCAATGGCATGGGTAAAACCACGCTGATGAAATCCCTGATCGGGATCATACCGTCCCAAAGCGGTTCGGTAAAAATCGGTAATGCCTTGCTTGAAGGTCTGGAAAGCTACCAACGCGTCGCGAATGGTCTGGCCTATGTGCCACAAGGACGCATGATTTTCCCCGCACTGACAGTGCGCGAAAACATCGAAACCGGCCTGACCGTTACCGGCCAGAAAGAAGTTCCAGCCCTTATCTATGAACTGTTCCCGGTCCTTCTCGAAATGAAAGATCGGCGGGGCGGGAACCTTTCCGGCGGGCAGCAACAGCAACTTGCCATTGCTCGCGCCTTGGCATCGAACCCCAAAGTTTTGCTTTTGGATGAACCCACCGAAGGCATTCAGCCATCGATCATCAAGGAAATGGCCAGAACACTACGCCGCATCCGCGACGAGATGGGTCTGTCGATTGTCGTCTCAGAACAGGTTCTGAGCTTCGCGCTCGACATGGCCGACCGTGTGCTGGTGATCGAAAAAGGCGAATTTGTTCACGAAAGCCCACGTGCGGGCATTGATGAAAAGAAAGTCTCGGCGTTCCTGTCAGTTTGACCGGGGCCTTTAAAATCCACGTTCTATATCAGGGAGTTTTATTATGGTTGATACTCTTATCAAGGTTGATCTTGCCGAATCCCCGTATACCAATGAAAAGATCCACAACCGCTGGCATCCGGATATTCCGATGGCTTGCTGGGTTGAGCCGGGGGATGATTTCCGCGTCGAGACCTATGACTGGACCGGCGGGCAAATCAAAAATAACGACGATGCGACCGATGTCCGTGATGTCGACCTTAAACAGGTTCACTTTCTATCCGGCCCGATCGGGGTCAAAGGCGCGAAACCGGGCGACCTTTTGGAAGTTGAAATTCTGGATATCGGCACGTTTGATAACAGCCTGTGGGGTTTCAATGGCTTTTTCTCCAAACAAAATGGCGGCGGGTTCCTGACCGAACATTTCCCCGAAGCCCAGAAATCAATCTGGGACTTCCATGGCATGTTCACCAGTTCGCGCCATGTACCGGGCGTTAAATATGCCGGATTGATCCATCCCGGCCTGATCGGCTGTCTGCCCGATCAAAAGATGCTTGATATGTGGAATACCCGCGAAAAGGCCCTGGTCGCTACCGACCCGGACCGTATTCCCGAACTGGCCGCGCTGCCAGATGGCGGCACCAGCGCCCATATGGGCAGCTTGAAAGGTGAAGATCGTGACAAGGCGGCTGCCGAAGGTGCGCGCACGGTTCCGCCACGGGAACATGGTGGGAACTGTGACATCAAAGACCTTTCGCGTGGTGCGAAAGTTTACTTCCCTGTTTATGTCGACGGCGCGGGCCTTTCGATGGGCGATCTTCATTTCAGTCAGGGTGATGGCGAAATCACCTTCTGCGGTGCCATTGAAATGGCGGGTTGGCTGCACATCAAGGTTTCGATACTCAAAGACGGCATGCAGAAATACGGGGTCAAAAACCCGATCTTCAAACCATCCCCCATCGTCCCGAAATACGATGACTATCTGATCTTCGAAGGTATCTCTGTCGACGAACAAGGCACACAGCATTACCTCGACGTTCATATTGCCTATCGTCAGGCATGCCTGAACGCCATCGAATATCTTAAGAAGTTCGGATACACCGGCGCACAAGCCTACGCCATTCTGGGCACGGCCCCGGTACAGGGCCATATATCGGGTGTCGTCGATATTCCAAATGCCTGCGCGACACTCTGGTTGCCGACCGACATTTTCGAGTTCGATATCATGCCGGGGTCAGATGGTCCGATCAAATATCTCGATGGCAAGATCGATGTGCCACTGGCACCTGATCTCTGATCACATAGGCCACAGTCAGTATTGCCCTTGGCACAAGGAAAACAGCCATGCCTTATTACGATTATGAATGCACGTCCTGCGGGGCATTTACCGAAACCCGCCCAATGGCGCAATCGGCCGAGCCCTGCACCTGTCCCGATTGTGGTCAAATGGCGCCACGCGCAATCCTGACTGTGCCAAACTATGCCATGATGGATGCAGGACGACGTCACGCGTCCTTTACCAACGAACGGGCGTCACACGAACCAAAAAGCAGTAAACAACAGGGCAACGGCCATGGCCCGGGCTGTTCCTGTTGTGGTGGAAACAAAAAGAAGTCCAAGGCGATCTATCGCCCGGACGGCAGCAAGACGTTCCCATCTGCGCGCCCCTGGATGATAAGTCACTGACTTCAAAAAAATCAGTTAAAACACTGCAAAAGGGGTGCATACATGCGCCCCTTTTTTGGCAACGATGCGCCGAGCATGAAGGCCCCCTTAATGTCGGCGGTCTGGCTAGGTGTCAGATAGAAAGCCAACGGACGGTATTATTCATCGGAAAGACAAAACCATCCTTCATAGATTGAAACCTCTAATATTCGACGTCAAGCCATTGAAAAATTTGAATATTAACAGGTTCCGCCCCTAAGCGGCCAGCCCTTCATGCAGCCTAAAAATATTCGAACACCTCTAATGCCAATTAACTTGCACGGTCACTTTTCTCAATTTCCCGCACCCGCGCCAAGCCTGCGTGAAATGTCGGCGCTTAATGCGACCAAACGCTCGCGACATTCATCGACCGAAACGATCGACGTCCCCGAAAGACGTTGAATGAATGGGATCGTCAAGGCGGCAACAACCTTGCCAGAAAAATCAAAAATCGGCGCAGACAAGTTCAAAACACCGCCAATGGTCAATGATTGAGACTCACAAAAACCAGCCTCGCGTACCTTTGGCAGATCAGCCAGAAAAGCTTGGTATTTTTCTTCGTCTTCGAGCCCTGCCTCTTGGAGCAAAGCATCCCGCGCAGCAGGGTCCATCCATGCAGCAAGCACGCGGCCTGATGCCGTCTCATAAATATTGATCTGGGCCCCAAGTCGGACAGCGGTGATATTATTATCAGGGCAATCCACCTGTGCAATGACAAGCACTTTTCCCGAATGAATGATGGCAAGGTGCATTGACTGATTCACCTCATTCGCAAGACGCTGCATTACCTCCCCCGAGATGGAGGTAAGGCGACGGATCGGCGGATGCCGATGCGCAACTTCAAACATCTTGGTCGTCAGAAAATACCGGTCATCATCTTCACGCTGCTCTACATAGCCACGCTGACAAAGCACCATGAGCATACGGAAAATTTCCGAAGTATTGCGGCCAAGCTCCTTGGCAATCGCAATCTGCGACAATCCATCTGACTCAGAGGCAAGAAGCTCAAGAATATCGAGCCCTTTTGACAATGCCGGTGCGCGGTATTTTTCTTCGTACGTTTGTACTTCGACCTTGCCGTTCATGTTTCCTCTCAAGGGTTTTAAAACCACTTTTTCAGCGTGAACATTATATGCGGGCCAAGCATTTCATAGCAACCTAACCCGCGACCTCAACAACACTATATCAAATATAAAATTTTCTTTTATTTATAAATTATCACGATTAAGGTGATGAAAGGAGGAAACATATTTATGATCGGTCAAATACAGCTCAGAGGTATGACATGGTCAGATCCGCGCGGATACGACCCATTGGTCGCCGCAAGCACGTCATTTCGCGAGCTCTATCCGGACGTAGATATTGTCTGGGACAAGCGATCACTTCAGGGGTTTGAAAGCACGCCCGTTGAGGAACTCGCCAGCATCTACGACCTCATAATAATTGACCATCCCCATGTCGGTGCTGTGGTGGAAAAGAACTGTCTGCTTCCAATTGACCGCCTTGCCCCTGAAGATACGCTGGCCCAACTGTTTGCCGAAACAGTTGGGAAAAGCTACCCGAGCTATTTTTACAAAGGTCATCAATGGGCTTTGCCCGTGGACGCAGCCTGTCAGGTCCAAGCATTACGACCTGATCTTCTTACCGAACCCGTCACCCGGTTTAATGACGTCATCGCCCAAGCAAAAAATGGGCGCGTGGTATGGCCTCTGCGTTCTCCTCATGTGCTGATGTCGTTTTTCACATTGCTGGCAAACCAAGGTGCGCCCTTCCCCGTGACACAACAGTCGCAGATTGATTTCAATGCCGCACGCAACGTAATTTCCACCATGCAGACATTGGCCGCGCTGGTCGATCCGGCCTGTTTTGATATGGATCCGATCGCCGCCCTTGATGCCCTTGCTGAGGGGGATCAATTCGCCTTATGCCCACTTGTTTACCTTTACGCACCCTATGGCCGCATAGGATACCGGCCTCATCGCATCGCCTTCCATGACATGCCATCTCTGGGCACATCAGGCCCGTTTGGATCGGCGCTTGGCGGTACGGGGATTGCGGTTTCGTCCGAAACAAAACATCCCGAAATTTGTACTAAATTCGCACTTTGGGTTGCTTCGGCGAACATCCAACGCGGGCTGTATTCCGAGAACAATGGTCAACCCGCAAACGCTGTCGCTTGGAGTGACCCATTGGTGAATGCCCCCGTCGGTGAGCTTTACAACAATACCCGTATGACCCACGAGGCCGCTTGGCTCCGCCCGCGCCACGCAGGCTATATGGCATTTCAAGAAGAAGGCTCTCAGGTCCTGCTTGACGCACTCACCGGAAAAACAGGTCCAGACGCAGCCATTTCCGCCCTTCAGCAACGTTTTGAAGAAAGCTTCTGCGCATGACTGAACTTTTGCCGCTTGAGGGACTGAAAGTCCTCGATTTCTCTCAATTCCTTGCAGGACCGTATTGCGCCTTGAAATTAGCCGACCTTGGCGCGGATGTGGTCAAGGTCGAGCGCACAGGACTTGGTGATTTATCCCGATATCTTTACCTTACCGATACCAAGATCGGCGGAGAAAGCACGATATTCCATGCGATCAACCGCAATAAGCGATCTGTTGCGGTTGATCTTAAATCCGACGAGGATAAAGCCCGGCTTCAACAGCTCGTCGCTGAAGCGGATGTAATCTTGCAGAACTTTCGTCCGGGAGTAATGGAACGGCTTGGATTTGGCTATGAGGCCGTTAAGAAGATCAACCCCACCGTCGTTTATGGCACAGTGACAGGCTATGGCGCCGAAGGTCCATGGGTTGATCTGCCCGGACAGGATCTTTTGGCCCAGGCACGGTCTGGTGTCATGTGGCTTTCCGGGGGGCAGGACGATGGGCCGGTCGCAATGGGACTTCCGGTGGCTGATGTGCTGGCCGGTTCAGCACTGGCGCATGGTGTACTGGCCCTGCTCTATCGCCGTGCAACCAAAGAGATTGGTGGCTATGTCGAAACCTCGCTGATCGAAGTTCTTGCCGATCTTCAGTTCGAACTTCTTACGACTTGGTTCAACGATGGGCATCGGACACCAAAACGCTCAAAGAATAATCCCGCCCACGCCTATCTGGCTGCCCCCTATGGCGTATACGAAACTGCCGACGGCTATATCGCCATTGCGATGGGGAAACTCGACCTGCTTGCTGAAATTACCGATCTTGTATCCGATATTGCAGGTCTGGATGCCTTCAAGCAACGCGATAAGATAAAAGCCGCACTTGCCACACAGTTGAAAACATTGCCAAGCGCCAACTGGATGGAAAAATTCGTCGCCAATGACATCTGGGCAGCACCAGTGATGGATTGGGATGGGGTTATCGACAGCGGGATTTTACAAACTCTCGACATGGTACAGGATATCCGACGGGGTGACGTCGAAATGAAAACAACCAAACTCCCGCTGCGGATTGACGGCATTCGGCCCGCGTCCTCACGCGCAGCCCCCGAACTTGGCGATGCGAACGAACTTCTTGAAACCGGCTGGTAATGCATCAGTACATCAAAAAAGCGCGGCCTTGTGATGAGCCGCGCTTTTTTGTTTCCAGACGAAAGAGGATCAGTCGTCGTTTACACAAACCTGCCGTTGGGTGCCGAGGCCATCGATCCCAAGCTCGACCACATCCCCCGCCTTAAGGTAGCGCGGCGGATTGAAACCAAGACCAACCCCCGGAGGCGTCCCTGTCGAAATGATATCGCCCGGATGCAACGTGAAGAATTGTGACAAATATGAAAT
Organism: Thalassospira alkalitolerans; assembly: GCF_002115745.1. Taxonomy (GTDB): domain Bacteria; phylum Pseudomonadota; class Alphaproteobacteria; order Rhodospirillales; family Thalassospiraceae; genus Thalassospira; species Thalassospira alkalitolerans. The sequence continues at coordinate 53,257 of NZ_JFKB01000002.1, read as the reverse complement.
CAAATGCGGCACACGATAGACCATCGTTGCCGTCGACCCATCCTGAACACGCTCACCATTTACCTCAAGCCACATGCCAAGCTTATCAAAATCACCAACCTCATCAGGTGTCACCAGCCAAGGCCCCGTAGGACCAAAATTGTCCGAAGACTTGCCCTTCGACCACTGGCCCGCACGCTCTATCTGATAGGAACGTTCTGAGACGTCATTGATCAAACAGAAACCTGCGACATGATCCATCGCATTCGCCTCAGAGACGTATTTCGCCTTTTTCCCGATAACGAAGCCCAATTCCACTTCCCAATCCGTCTTTTCCGACCCACGCGGAATGATAATCGGATCGTTTGGGCCACAGATTGCCGACGTATATTTTGCAAAAATAACCGGCTCAGGCGGCACCTCCATACCCGATTCCGCGGCGTGATCGGCATAGTTCAGGCCAATGCAGATGAATTTTCCGGTCTGCCCAACGCAAGCACCAATCCGCGGATTACCTTCAACAAGCGGAAGCGTCTCAGGATCGATTGATTTAAATGTGTCAAGACGGGTAAGAACATCTCCGGCGATATCATCGGCATGCCCAGATAGATCACGCAGGTTGCCATTGGCATCGACAAGTGCCGGCTTTTCGGCCCCGCGTTCTCCATAACGTGCGAATTTCATGCTATTTTTATTCCTTTCGTGAAATTCTGATCAGGCGGTCCAGCCACCATCGACAACATGAACGACACCAGTCGTAAACCCGCTCTCGTCCGAGGCAAGATAAGCCACCAATGCCGCGATCTCTTCGGGTTTGCCAATCCGGCCCATCGGTTGACGGGCGATAAAGGCTTTCAGCGCACCGTCATAATCCCCCGTTGCCCGCAACCGTTCATGCAGGCTCGGACTATCCACGGTTCCTGGCGCAATGGCATTACAGCGCACACCCTGCGTGACATGATCATTTGCAATCGCACGTGTCATGCCAGCAACAGCGGCCTTCGATGCAGAATAAACCAGACGATTTACCGGCCCGGTTACAGGCCCTGCAACCGAGGACATGTTGATGATTGATCCCTTGCCTTTTTCAAGCATCCCCGGAAGCACGGCACGGATCAGACGAAACTGTGACTTCACGTTCAGTTCGAATGCAAAGTCCCATTCGTCTTCTGTCGCCTCAAGGATCGTGCCGCTGTGCACAATGCCCGCACAGTTAAACAACACATCTACAGGCCCCACTTCGGCAATCAGCGCCGTGATTGCTGATTTATCTGTGACATCAAGCTTCTTTGCCTCGATGCCCTCGATTGCATCTAGCTCGGCCAGAGCAGCTTCATTGACGTCGGTCGCGATCACGCGCCCACCCTCGGCGGCCAGGCGTTCGGCCGATGCGCGCCCGATGCCCTGACCCGCGGCTGTCACCAAACAGAGTTTTCCTTCAAGTCTTCTCATATTTCCTCCTCAAACCACCGGCAGGCACGAAGGCCCGATTGGGTCGAATGTTTTGTATGTCAGAATGAATTCCCTATGCCCCAAAGCTTCGGATTTGGTTTCCGCACCCTTAGCAACAGAAATGACCAGATCGCGGATTTCGCGCCCAACGTCATCGATTGAACGTCGACCTTCAATGATGTCCCCGGCATTAACATCCATATCGCCCTCAAGCGCACGATAGGTATCGGGGTTGGCGCAGATTTTAATCACTGGCGAGATCGCCGAACCCACGACAGACCCGCGACCTGTAACGAAAAGGGTCAGATGCGCACCACTTGCGATCATCTCGACGATTTCGGCATTATCTGAAATATTAGGAAAGCCAAAGCGCACCTCGCCATCGGGCACCACATCCATCAGATAAAGCCCCCCTCTGGGCGGGACATCACCAGGTTTGATAAGGCCAGAAATCTGACTGTCACCAGATTTAACGTAAGCACCAAGGCTCTTTTCCTCAATTGTCGAAAGACCTCCGGCAGCATTACCCGCCGCAAAGGATCCATAACCTAATGTTGCGTAATAGCGCTCCGCCTTCTGCACTGCGGCCCGCAATTCGTTACCAAGTTCCGGTGTCACGGCACGTTCTGCCATAATCTCTTCGCAGCTGATCAGTTCACCCGTTTCTTCAAAAATACAGGCGGCCCCTTCGGCAATCAAAAGGTCAAAAGCCTTACCCGCCGCCGGATTACCGGAAATGCCCGAAGTCCCATCCGAACCACCGCAAATCGTGCCAATCACCAGTTCGTCGACTCCCATTGGAACGCGGTCAACTTTTGCCACTTCACCAAGGGCTGAACGCACCCATGCACGTCCCGTCTCGACGGTTTTTGCCGTGCCTCCGGCCTTTTGGATCACAAGCGTTTCGACCGGACGCCCTGAACCCGAAACGGCATGCGAAGCACGCACCTTGTCAAAACTTTCACAGCCAAGAGACACAAAAAGCACCGCCCCCACATTCGGATGCGTACAAAGCTGTGCCATCACACGGGCCGCATATTCGTTGGGAAAACAGCCGGGAAATCCGATGAGTTGAACGTCTTCACCATCGAAACCTGCAACAATTTTCGAGGCAACGAAATGTGCGCATTCCACAAGATAGGCAACGACAATCGAGTTCCGAATGCCCTTGCGACCATCTGAACGAAGATAGCCTGTGAATTCTTCTGTCATTGTGTCCCCCCTTCACTCAGACCGTTCGCATCGTCAAGCGCATAGGTCGGCGTATAGGCCGAGCGGATATTATGGATATGGACATGGCTACCTGCAGGTATGTCTTCGGTCGCGATCCCAATCGGCATTCCGTATTTCAGAATGCGCTCACCCACGGCGATGTCACGACACGCGATCTTGTGCGCAAGCGGGATCGCCCCCGCAAGCTTGATAGCCCCACTTGCAAGCTCCACCTTGGTCCCCTCGGGCGCTAAAGTACGGGCAACAAGCACATTGTCATTCGGATGCAAAAGAAGAAACGGCGCGGTCATGACCTCATCTCCACCATATAGATGTGATCGGCGACAAGTACGACTTCATCCTTCTGGTTGGTAACCGTCAAACGTTCCGTCACCCGTCCATAGCCGGGCCGTTTTTCCATCACTTCTTTTGCACGGATTTCGACATGCGATCTAATCGTATCGCCAATGAATACCGGCTTGATAAACCGCATGCGGTCGTAGCCATAGGAAAAGGCCACCGGATTAATGATTGTCGCGGTTAATCCAACACCGATGGTAAACACCATGGTTCCATGCGCAATGCGTTGGCCAAATGGAAGCGTCTTGCAAAACTCTGCATCAAGGTGATGGGGAAAAAAATCCCCGGAATGCCCGGCATGAACGACGAAATCGGTTTCCGTGATCGTCCGTCCGACAGTCTTGCGCGCCTCTCCAATCTCGTAATCTTCGTAATATTTGACTTGTTCAAGCACTGGGGGCCTCCTTGATCGGATGCATGGGGGCCGCAGAACTTTCATAAGCTGCCTCGACCAATGCCATCGTATGCCATGCGTCTTCGGCAGAACCTTCAAGCACCGCATCAAGGCCAGAAGCAAAGCGCTGAACCTGAGCGAAACGACCATGAAACGCCGCAATAAACCAATCACCGACAAGGGGAATCTGTCGCCATTCCCCATCCGTGTTCAGCCACAGCTCATCTGGTTCGCCTTTCGGGTAGTCAAGATTGACGCCAAGTTTCAGATAAGCAGCCCCCTTTGTTCCGCAAATGCGAAACTCGCAGGCTTGGAATTTCCGACCGAAAGCGTGGTTATGATTAATGGAAAGATTGCAACGTATCTGATCACCGTAGTCGAGGATCATGGCACTACGCGTGTTCGAAACGCTTGAGCCAGGATGACCAACAGTGCGCGCATGGACGCCTTTCGGATTTCCGAATAGGTCCCGCACGAAATCAAGGTAATGAATCGAATGCAAAAGAATCTCGACGCGCGGCAGATCGGCAAGGAATTTCCATAAATGCCATGGCGTATCAAGTGCCAACCAAGCGTCAAAATCAACAAGTTCGCCCAGAAGTCCCTGACCAACCGCGTCCTTAAGTGCCAACGCCATCGGTGCAAAGCGAAGCTGAAAATTGACCGCAGCCTTGATACCCTTGCGCCGCACAACCGATATAATACGGTCGGCCTCAGCCAAATCAGAGCCCAACGGTTTTTGGATAATCGCAATAGCACCGTCAGGTAACACTTCAAGCAAGTCAGCAATGGCCGAAGGCGGCACAGCAAGATCATAAATCGTCCCATCCTGCGCCACAGCTTCCTCAAGCGTATTGAACGCTCGTGTGCCCCATTTTATCGCGACCTTTTCGGCTTTTTGTATATCCGGATCAAAGATCCCCACAGCGGGTACTCCCAGATCGCGATAGGCCGGAAGATGTGCATCCGTAACAATGGAACCCGCGCCGAAAATCACAACTGGGGTCGGCGTCTTTGGCATATCAACGGTTTGGCGCAGATCAATCATGGTGAAACACCTCCTCCATCTCCGCCCACCATTCTCCCTCTGTGCGGCTCTCAAGCGGACGCTGCATCGGCTGACACACCGTCCACCAACGCTTCGTCTCAGGATCCGCCGCCATCTTCGCCATATCAGCAGCAAAATCAGTACCGACATATTCGAAATAGGCAAAAAGCAGGTTTTCCGGTTCTTTTAGGAAGATCGAATAGTTGCGGATATTACATGCTGAAATCTTGGCAAGGACCCCGGGCCAAACATCAGCATGGATACGCTTGTATTCGGCGATGGCCTCGGCACCAATTCCGATCAGTTGTCCATGACGGATCATTGCGCCCTCTCCCTTATCTCAAAAGCACTGCCTGCAACTGTCAATGCGGCAAGCTTGTCGTGATCCCAGTCAATGCCAAGCCCCGGCTGCTCTGGCGCAAGCGCCCGCCCGCCATCGCGTGCCATCGGCGACGCAATATCTTCAAGCTGTGGGATATATTCGAGCCACGGCGCGTTCGGCACGGCACAGACAAGGCTCACATGCAACTCCATCAAGAAATGCGGACAAATTGCAATGTTATGCGCTTCGGCCATATGCGCGATTTTAAGCCATGGCGTGATTCCACCCACCCGTGCCACATCGGCCTGCACAATCCCGCAGGCATCGGCGGCAACATAATCAGCAAACTGGCCCGGGCTATAAAGGCTCTCGCCAACCGCAACCGGCACACGCGATTGCGCCTGAAGGCGTCTATGCCCCGCGATATCGTCGGATGGCAAAGGTTCCTCGAACCATGCAATACCTAGCCGCTCAAGCATCGGAACACGCCGCAACGCCTCTGCAGCTGTCATCGATTGGTTGGCGTCAGTCATGATTTCATATTCATCACCCAGTGCCATGCGCACCGTCTCAAGGCGCGCGGTATCACCTGCGATTGATGGCGTTCCGATCTTGACCTTTGATCCCAAAAATCCGGTTGCCTTCGCGGCCTTTGCATCCTCAGCCAGTGCCTCGGGCGGTAGATGGAGCCAGCCACCTTCGGTCGTATACATCGGCACCGAGGTCTTTGCCCCACCGGCCAGAACATGAAGTGCAAGACCGGTCTTGCAGCCGCGCATATCCCAAAGGGCAGTATCAATTGCCGCAAGCGCAAGCGACATGATCGGCCCAACGGCTGTCGCGTGTGAACAGAACAAAAGATCCTGCCAAATCGCCTCAATCCGGTCCGCCTCCTGCCCCATCAATCGCGGCAACAGTGTTTCCTTCAAAAGCGCAAGGATCGACGCGCCCCCATCGCCAATGGTATAGCTATATCCCATACCCCGAGCGCCATCCGCATCCCGCAAGACAACAAAAATCGTTTCTTGCGATTTGAACGACTGGATCGCATCTGTGCGGACGACCTTGGGCTCAAGGTCCACCATAAATGCATTTGCAGATGTAATTCTTGCCATCGTGCAATCTCACTTCTTAAGTGTAGCGCCAGTATCGGCATCAAACAGATGACACTTGTCGAGCATGATCTGAAAGGTCATGCGCTCTCCGCTTCGAACCGGGCGCGGGTTCAGCATTTTGGCCTGCACTTCTGTCCCTGCAAGCACAGTGAAAAGCAGCGTTTCAGTGCCAAGTGGCTCTGTCAGGTCAACCGTCATCTCCACCTCGGCCATATGTTCACCACGTGGCAGAGCATGCCCAACCGGCATAATATTATCCGCGCGCACGCCGAACGTGACAGCCTGCCCATCATATGTGGAATAAGCGGGGGGAACGGCCAAACATGTCCCGTCTCCGAACTCGATCTGCCCCTCTTTCACGACGCCATCAAGAAGGTTCATCGGCGGCGAACCAATAAACGTCGCCACAAAGGTATTCACCGGGTTTTCAAACACATCAAGAGGTGTTCCGATCTGTTCAATATGGCCATCCCGCATGATCACAATCCGGTCGGCAAGCGTCATCGCCTCGACCTGGTCATGGGTGACATAGATAATTGTCGATTTCAGTTTTTGATGCAGCTTCTTGATCTCGACCCGCATCTGGGTACGCAGTTTCGCATCAAGGTTTGAAAGTGGTTCGTCAAAAAGGAAGACTTCCGGATGACGCACAATCGCACGCCCCATGGCGACACGCTGGCGCTGTCCACCCGACAAAGCACCCGGCTTGCGATCCAAAAGCGGTGTCAGCGACAAAATTTCGGCGGCCTCATCCACTGCCTTGTCAATATCAGCCTGCGAACGCTTGGAAATCTTAAGCGAAAACCCAAGATTTTCACGTACACTCATATGCGGATAGAGCGCATAGTTCTGGAACACCATCGAGATGTTCCGTTCTCGCGGGGGAAGATCGTTAACCACACGCCCCCCAATATGAACTTCCCCGCCAGAAATCGCTTCAAGCCCTGCGACCATGCGCAGTGTCGTGGACTTGCCACAACCTGATGGACCAACCAGCACGACAAATTCACTGTCGGCGATATCAAGGTTGATGGCATGCACAACTTCAAGCACGCCATATTTCTTAACCACATTGCGAAGATGGACCTGAGCCATTTTGTTATCCTTTCACGCCGCCGAAGGTAAGGCCGGCAATGAGGTGTTTCTGCACGAGGAACGTGAGGATCAGCGCGGGGATAATCATCAACACCGCAAGCGCGCACATCCCCCCCCAATTGAGGGTAAATTCCGAAGTGAAATCGAGAAGGCCGACAGGCATCGTCTTCGACGTCGTGGAGCGGGTCAGCTGAGAAGCCAACGCGTATTCGTTCCAGGAAGTAAGAAAGGCAAAGATACCAGCCGAGGCTATTCCAGAGCGCGCTACAGGAAACTCGACGCGCCAAAAAGCTTGCCAACGGGTACAACCATCGATCTCGGCGGCTTCGGCCAGCTCGGGGGGGATCTGACGGAAAAAACCGTCGATAAGCCACACCGTGAAGGGCACGTTCAGTGCCACATAGGCAATAATCATCCCAATATGCGTGTCGATGATACCGACACGGGCAAAGATGATGAATAATGGCAATGATAACGCGACGCCCGGCACCGCACGCGTAATCATCAAACCAACAAATATCCCGCCCTTAAATTTGAATTTATAGCGTGCAAAGGCATATCCCCCCGCCATACCGATCAAAATCGCAATGACCGTCGATGTAACCGAAATCACCAACGAATTCGTGAAATAGGTCAGAACAGGCACGCCGCCCTCTCCGATCCCGCCAAACATCGCACGGTAATGATCCAGATTTAGCTCGTTCGGAATCCAGACCGGCGGTTTGGCCATTATTTCCACAGTCGGGCGAAAAGAGTTCAAAACGATCCAGAACCCCGGCACGCATAGCACCATCATTGCCAGGAAAAGACCGAAAAAATGCATCGCCTTAAAGGTGTAACGACGGATACGGTGATTAAAATTTCTCGCCATGATTTACGCCCCCATCCCAAGTTCTTTGCGGGATTTCGTCAATTTTTTAAAGAAATAGACGGTGAAGAAAATCGCAAGAAAGATGGATATGTATCCCATCGCATTTGCATAGCCCATACGGGCATCGACGTAACCAGTCCGCCCAATCAGCGTCCACAACAGTTCCGTACGCCGCGCAGGCCCACCATTGGTCATGACCTGTACGATGTCATAGGCCCGTGCCACATCAAGCGACCGAATCGCCATCGCGATATAGATAAAAGGCATCAAGAACGGCAGCGTGACATATCTGAACGATTGCCAAGACGTGCAACCGTCGACCTTTGCTGCTTCAAGCGGGTCCCTCGGGATCGCATAAAGCCCCGCAAGAATGAGAATTCCGAATACCGAAGTCGCGGTCCAGACTTCGGCAAAGATAATCGAGAACATTGCAAGGTCGGCGTCAACCAGCCAGGGGATCGCCCTGTCAGTGATACCGAGCGACTGAAGCGCGTTGTTCACAAGACCGACGTTGTCGTTGAAGATAAACTTGAACTGAAAGCCAACCAGAATTGGCGAAAACATCATCGGGAACATCATCATCGTGCGCAAAAGACGCTGACCATGCGTGACTTTTGACACCATAAGCGCAAGTCCCAGACCAAGAAGCATCTCAAGATTAAGGGCCACCGTCAGCAAAAGAACAGTCCGCCCGAACGCCGCCCAGAACTTTGCATCCGTCACGGCTTTTTCGTAGTTGAATAATCCCACCCAGTTAAAAATGCTGTCTGGCCGGGTGAGCCGGTAAGACGTGAAACTCGAATATAGTGACAAAACAAGCGGGATCAGCACGACGGCCGACAGGATCAGTATGGCTGGTAACAAAAGTACCAACCACGGCGGGAGCTTCAATCGCTTCATCAGGATGTCCCATGAATCGGCACGGATGGCCCGTGCATTTGGGTCAAAGGATGGTCGGGCGGCGTAATGGGTGATCGCCGCCCGTTTTTTTTGATACGACTTAGTAGACGCCTTCTTCCTGCATCAGATCGTCGACGGCCTCTGCGGCATCGGCAAGCGCCTCATCAACCGTTTTGTCACCAAGAATGGCGGCCTGAAGCTCTGGATAGATAAGGTTCGTCGCTTCAATCCAAAGGGACGTTGGCGGCACCGCAAATGCGGTCGCAGCCGTTTCCTTGAATGCTGCCAGAACCTCGGCGCGGTAAGGATCGTCTTTGGCCTGCTCCGAGATATAATCCCAAACAGCGGTCCGGGACGGCAACGGCCCGGCCGAACTTTCAAGCTTCTGACTGTTTTCGTTGGTCAAAAACTCGACGAGAGAGGCCGCAGCCTCTTTATGGGCGCAATCCTCGGTCACAGAAAAACCGTGGAATCCTGACCAGCCGGTACGAATACCTGCTGAACCTTTAGGTGCCGGTGCAACACCGACATTTCCCGCAACCTTCGAGGCTGTCGGGTCATTAAAGAACCCAGCCCAGCCCGGCCAATCAAGGTTGAGTGCAATCGTCCCGGAAGCAAACCCGTTTCCAAGATCATCCCATAAATAGTTCGTCGTCCCTGCCGGGACTGCCCCCGCATCATAAAGATCAACGAACCACTGAAGCGCACGCTTGCCTGCGTCGGAATTAAAGGCTGGCGAAAAATCATCATTGAAAAGCTGGCCGCCTTCGGCCACGACCATTTCGTAATAACGGCCAACAATGGCTTCATCTTTACCGGCATATTGGGTTCCGTAGAAATTCGGCGGATCCGCAAAGAAGATCGCCTGATCTTTCACCTGCGCCCAAGTTTCCGGAACCGCAAGCGGATATCCGTATTTGGCCTCAAAGGCCTTTGCGCGTGCGGCATCCTCATAAAGATCTTTCTGATAATAAAGTGCGGATACGTCAAACTGCGCACGCGGCAACATGACAAGTTTCCCGTCGAACGTTGCGGCCTTGATATTGGCCTGCACAAATTCGTCCACGACATCCTTGCCTATAAACCCGTTGAGATCGGTATAGAGCGATGCATACTGGGACGCGAAAGACGAATGGTTCGAACCAACGCACCAGTCAGTCGTTCTGGCTGCGATGTCGGATTTAAATTCCTTGTCCAGTTCGAAATGGTTCTTCTTCGATATGATGTCGACTTTTGCACCTGTCGCAGCTTCCCATTCGGGAATGCGGGCATAAAGCGCCTCATATTGCTGGCCACCGATTAATTTGGCTTCGATGGTAATCCCATCGAATTCACCCGCTTGCGCGATGCCCGTTACGGCAACAATCGTGGTTACGGCTGCTGTGGCAAGTACGGCACAGGATGCACCGCTCAAAAACGTTTTCATTGTATCCTCCCTAATGGAACGGTCTTTTCCGACCGACTGAGGCTCCTGCTGTTTTTTAGTGCAGTTTTTATATTCGGAATCATCTTTTATATTTAAACTTGACTTCGCTGGAGAGTCAAGTTGAACTCCCCAATGAAATCACCTAAGACGCGAATAAAGGTGAACTTGTTCAAGCCGGGCACTCGAACCTGACCGCAACACCAACGAAAACGACACGGAAGAGGAGGGAAAACCCATGTTCATCGATACTCATCTGCACCTCGTTGAACGGAACCGCATCTCCTATCCGTGGTTAAAAGACGCCCCCGAACTCAACCGAGACTGGACATACCAAGAGTATGAAACCACAGCCAAACGCGTTGGGATAGAGGGCACCCTGCATATGGAAGTTGATTGTGCACCTAACGATATCGAGACGGAAAACGCCTTCGTCGCGGAACTTATGGCGCGCCCGGGAAGCTTGATCCGTGGGGCGATATCATCTGCTCGCCCCGAGGAAAAAGGCTTCACAGCCTTCCTCGATCACCTTGACCCCAAAGTAATCAAAGGCATCCGGCGAGTACTACACGTCGTCCCCGACGACGTATCGCAAAGCGACCATTTTCGGGAAAATGTCCAGCAAATCGGTAAAAAGGGCCTGCCATTTGACATCTGCGTTAGTCAGCGTCAGCTCGATCTGGCAATTGACCTTGCAGACGCATGCCCCAACACAATCTTCGTTCTTGACCATTGTGGCGTCCCGGATATCGCAGGTGGCGGTTATGACGATTGGGCAAAATCAATCAGAACCCTTGCCAAACGCCCGCACGTAAACGCAAAGATCTCTGGCATTTCCGCATATACGACCCCCGACTGGACGCTTGATACGCTACGCCCCTATGTCGAACATATTATTGAAACCTTTGGCTGGGACCGCGTGGTCTGGGGGTCTGACAGCCCGGTTTGCACGCTGAATTCTTCTCTCGACCAATGGATGGCCGCAACACAGGCACTGATTGCCAGCGCATCAGAAACAGAACGCACCGCATTCAGCCGGCACAACGCCAAACGCATCTGGTCCCTCTAATTGTCTTGAGGTCACCCATAACTCGGATCGCCGTCAGGCGTACAAATTCAAGGTTCATCTGCCCGGCGCACGAACAGCATATGGTCAGAAGCCAAGCTCTCAGTGACATATCGAGGAAAAGTAGTGTTAGATGCCAGACTACAACCGAAGCGTAACAAAACCCTAAAACTGCCTACCGGCTGGGTTTGTGGTTTTAGTTACTTGCTTAGAATTTAGCGGCGCGCTATCAAAAAAGGCCCAACACCGCCAGCACTGGGCTGGCGGCATCTTGGTTTCAGGACCTTTATCGGCCTAAACGATCAGCTTTTCGAACAATCGGGCAACGGCCTCTGCCCCCGGGTCGATATGGCCTTCAAGCTGTTCAGCGTTGATATAGGATGCCCGCCCCACCTTGGCCTTGACAATGGTCGAGGTATGAATGGCCCCTTTGCGTGCAGCACTTGCAGCTTCGGCTATGCCTTTCACCTCAAGCGCGTCCAGCGCGGGCTTCAATGCATCCACCATTGTCCGGTCCCCCAATTGGGCCCCACCAATCTGCTGCATGCGCTCAAGCCCCTCTTTAAGGGCGGCAACCATGGCACGACCGCTTGAGGCAGCATCCCCAGCTGCGCTAAAGAAAATTGCCAGCAGAACCCCAGAGGATCCCCCCATCGTCTGGCTTAACTCTTGTCCGATTGCGCGCAAAAGCTGCGTGTGATCGGCCAAAGGAAGGCGATCCAGTGCTCCGATCAGGGCGCGCGCAGCACCTGCCAACGTCGACCCCGTATCTCCGTCACCCGACTTTGCGTCGAGCCTATTCAGATCGACCTCGGCGTCGATCAGGATTTGGCAGCATTTGGTCAAAAAGGCCGCCGTTTGTGTATGTTCAGACGCGATCGGCTGGATCGGGGTCAATCCATCGGGGAGTTCGATGACGCTAACCGGCTTGATCGGCACGCACCCCGGCCAGGCCGATGGCGCGCAAGGCGCTGACAGCCAGGCGTGGTCCTCTGCGCTAAGCGGATATACCGAGACCGAAAAGCCGCGCATATCAAGCGAAGTCATCATCGCCGCTGGCCCGACGATCATTTTCAGGTTCTTGCCAATAGAGGATTTTATCAGATCATTTGTCAGGATCGCCATCTCGAGTACCGATGTACCGCCAAGATTATTAAGCAACACCACATGAGGTTTGCTGTCCATCACGGCGGCAAGCTTGGCGGTGACCGCCGCCATGGCTTGTTCGGCGTTGTGATAGTCGATCTGCTGCACACCCGCTTCCCCGTGGATACCAAGGCCCAGTTCGGCCTTGCCTTCACCAATGCGGTTTTCTTTGGGTGATCCTGGCACCGTACAGGTATCAAGCGACATACCAATGGACTTTGTGCCCTCAATCACCCGCTCGGCGGTTGCCGTGACATCCTCAAGCGAAGCACCGCTTTCGGCCATGGCGCCAGCGATCTTGTGAACAAAAAGCGTGCCTGCAACCCCGCGCGGTTGAGGAAGATCCGGCAGCGCAATATCGTCATCCACAATCACGATATTAACCTTCAGTCCAAAGGCGCGCGCCCTTTCCGCCGCCAGCCCGAAATTCAGTCGATCACCAGTATAGTTCTTTACGATCAGCAGGCAGCCCGCCGCGCCGGTCACGGATAGAATACCCGCAAGAACGGCATCGACCGATGGTGAGGCAAAGACATCACCGCACACGGCAGCCGTCAGCATACCTGCGCCGACGAACCCGGCATGTGCCGGTTCGTGTCCCGAGCCGCCACCAGATACAATCGCGACTTTGGATTTGTCCCAATCGTTGCGAACCACAACACGGATGTGCGGATATCCATCAAGCCTTGCCAACCTGCCACCGGAAGCTTTGATCACGCCATCGATGGCCTCGGTTACAGTTGCTTCTTTATCGTTTATAAATTGAGCCATGTTGTTCTCCCTCAGGCCACCCGAGCGCCGTTGGCGCCGAAGTAGAGTGGTTTATTGGGGCGAATCTTGACGATATCGCCCGTTCTCAGCTCGGTATGTGCATTTGTGACAGTGATGATGTCATGTGACTTAAAGGTCAGGTGCAGGCGCGTCTGATCGCCCAGATGCTCAACCCTTTGTACAAAACTATCCTCGCCCTCGCCCTGAATGATCTGCTCGGGCCGCAATCCAATTTGTTCGGCCCCTGTCGGTGCGCCCGCGAAAACATTGGCGGGCAACACGTTAATCCGGGGCTGCCCCAGACGACTGGCGGCATAAATGCTCACCGGGTCTTCGTAAATCTCGCGCGGTGAACCGAACTGAACCAAACGCCCCCTGTCCAGAACCCCCACATGGGTCGCCATGGTCATGGCCTCGATCTGATCATGTGTGACGTAAAGCAGCGTTGCACCAGAATCGGCCTGAATAGATTTCAACTCGACCCTAAGATCCGCGCGAAGCTTGGCATCCAAAGAACTAAGCGGTTCATCCATCAAATAGACCGACGGTTTGCGCACCAGCGCACGCCCGATGGACACGCGCTGCATCTCTCCCCCCGATAACTCAGTCGCCTTGTTATCCAGTTTATGGGTAATTTGGAGGATATCTGCAATCTCGCCAACCTTGCGTTTGACCTGATCCGGCGATGTTTTCAGGATCGGCGATTTCAGCGGAAACTCCAGATTCTGACGCACCGTCATATGCGGATAAAGCGAATATTGCTGAAAAACCATCGCAACATTTCTTTGGGCCGGTGTAAGCCCGGCCATGTCACGCCCGTCAATACTGATCTGACCGCGATCTGGCGCATCAAGTCCGGAAACCATCCTCAAGGTTGTCGTTTTACCCGCACCGGTCGGCCCCAGAAGAACAACAAATGAGCCATCGGGTATCGTCATCGTCACATCATCAAGCGCGACGTCCGGCCCAAAGCTTTTGGTGACACCTGTCAAGCTTACCTCAGCCATGGTTCAGCACTCCCTCATTTGCCTCAGAGCGCAAAGCGCCCCCTTTTTCAGCGTCAAACAATGTGATCGTCCGTGGATCAAACCGAAGACCAATCGATTGCCCGGTATTGACCACTTCATGACTTGCAACTCTGGCCTTAAGAAGGCCATTCGGCGTGTCAAAAGTAACGATCTGGGTGGTACCAAGATACTCTGTCGCGATCACCCGGCCGCGATAAGGCGCGCTGTCTTCAAGTTTTACATGTTCCGGACGAACCCCAAAAGTTATCGGGCCATTTGCGCCTTCAATACTTCTGGGAACAGGCATCACAACATCGTTCACCCGCACTTCAGTTCCGCCAATACCAATCATCCCGTTGAAATCAAGGAAGTTCATCGGCGGAGAACCAATGAATTGCGCCACGAACTTTGTCGCGGGCCAGTCATAGATGTCTTGCGGAACACCGAACTGTTCGACAACACCGTGGTTCATCACGACGATTTTGTCCCCCATCTGCATCGCTTCAAGTTGGTCATGGGTAACGTAAACAGTCGTCGCCCCCATCCTGTCGTGCAATGCGCGGAGTTCTTCGGACATATGTTCGCGGAACTCGGCATCAAGCGCACCAAGCGGTTCATCCATAAAGAAGGCCTTCGGGTCGCGCACGATTGCACGCCCCAGGGCCACGCGCTGGCGATCACCGCCGGACAAACCACCCACAGGTCGATCAAGGATATCGGTGATGCCAAGAATCTCGGCCACCTCATCGACCTTCTTTTTCACCTCAGATGCCTTCATCCTCTGGCTTTTCAGCGGATAGCTGATGTTTCCGCGGACATTCATATGCGGATAGAGCGCAAACATCTGAAAAACAAAAGCGATATCACGCTGACTGGCGGGTTTTTGGCCAACTTCTTCGCCATCAATATAAATCTGCCCACTGGTCGGCAGCTCAAGCCCCGCCATCATCCGAAGGGTCGTCGTCTTGCCGCAGCCTGATGGCCCCAACAGCATGAAAAACTCACCATCCTCAATCGTAAAAGTCGAGGATTGAACCGCGGTGAACGCCCCGAATTCCTTGCGCACGTTTTCAATTCTAATCTGTGCCATGGGTTCACTCCGGGAAGTGGCTGACGACAATGAACATTACTGTTCCGGTCAGCGTGATGATAAAGGAATAGGTGTAAAGCGTGATCGCAACGGGCTGCATCAGCATGACAACACCCAAGGCAATAAGGATTGAAGCCACCATTTCCCATGGACCACGGCGCAGCCGCAGCAATCCGTTCATGAAATCGCTCATTTGCGTACCGCTCCGAATGTGATCCCGCGAAGCAAATGCTTGCGCAGCAGGATCGTAAAGACCATGACGGGAACGAGGAAAATCGTGGCACCGGCAGCAACAGCAGGCCAATCCTTACCGCCCACGCCGATGATCGTCGGGATGAAGGGGGGGGGCCGTCTGGGCCGTGCCAGAGGTCAGCAGGACAGCAAACGCATATTCGTTCCAGGCAAAGATCAGACAGAAGATCGCGGTAGACGCAATCCCCGTCGCCGCCTGTGGCAACACTACCTTGTAGAAAGCCTGAAACCGCGTATAGCCATCAATCAATGCCGCTTCTTCATATTCGACCGGAATCTCGTCGATGAACCCCTTCAGCAGCCAGACCGATAATGACAGGTTCACTGCCGTATAAAGCAGGATCATCCCCAGATGCGTGTCATTCAGGCCAAGATTGCGAAACATCAGGAAGATCGGAATGGCCACGGCAATCGGCGGCATCATCCGGGTCGACAGAATAAAGAACAGCAGATCGTCCTTGAGTGGCACGCGAAAACGGCTAAAGGCGTAAGCGGCCGCCGTGCCAAGGACCATACATAATGCGGTCGAGCCAAATCCGATGATAATCGAGTTCAGAAACCGCTCGCCATAGCGAGACGGACCGATGATAACCGTGCCTTGTTCACGCACGATCCGCTCGTACCAAGTCTGTGGCTCACCCTCGGCCTCCAGCATGTCTGCCGTCGCACGGGTCCGATCGGTAAAGAGATTCACATATCCTTCCAGCGTCGGATCAAAAACCACTTTCGGGGGGTAGGAAATAGAGTCAGCAGGGGATTTGAACCCTGTCGCGATGATCCACAGCAACGGGGCAATGGTTATTAACGCATAGCCGACAACAAGGACCCCGGCGAACCACTTGGTCCCCTTGTTCGGTTCTGTAACAGAAAAACTCATCTTTCTTTTACCTTGTTCAGCGCTTTGACGTAGATCGATGCAAGGCCGAAAACAGTCACGAACAAAATCACTGCATAAGCAGAAGAATATCCGGTCCGCCACTTTTCAAAAGCTTCGCGCTTTAAGTCGATTGACGTCAGTGTCGTCGTGTTTCCGGGGCCCCCACCAGTAAGCTGAACCACAAGATCGAACATCTTGAAGTTCTCAATCCCCCGGAACAAAACCGCCAGCATCAGGAACGGTAAAACCATGGGAATAGTGATCGTCCAGAATTGCCGCCACTTGGAAGCACGGTCACACTCTGCGGCCTCGTAAATGCTGTTTGGAATGGACCGCAGTCCCGCCAGGCAGATCAACATCACAAAGGGCGTCCACATCCAGGTATCCGCAATGACAATCGCCCATGGCGCAAGATGCACATCCCCAATCATCGAAAAGCTTGCAGGGTCCGCGCCGGTAAAAAAGGCGACCACATAGTTGAACAGGCCGATTTGCGGTTGATACAAAAAGGTCCAGAAATTCCCGACAACTGCCGGAGACAACATCATCGGAAAGACGATGATCGTCGTCCAAAGATCGTTACCTCTGAATTTCTTGTTAATCAGGAAGGCAAGCATAAAACCGATCAGAACCTGCAAAATAATGGTCCAGATCAGGAAATGCGCCGTCGCCTGCATCGTGTTCCAAATATCAGGATCAGACAGGATACGTTCATAGTTGCGCAAACCGACCCATTCGACATCCCGATTGGGACGATTGACCCGATGGTTGGTAAAGCTGAGCCAGATCGTCCAGATCAGTGGAAAAATGTTAACCGCCAGCAGCAGAAAAATCGTTGGTGCCACGAAAATCCACGCAATGCTTCGGTCCGACAGGCCGCGAATATGCTGGGCCACGGTATCAGGCGTGGCCTTGGCGATCTTCTCGATCGGAATATTATTCATATGGATGCCCTTAGCCATGCAGCCGCTGCTGCACGGTCTTCACATGGTCGGAAGTATGGCCCCGGCATCCATTACTGCATAACCGGGGCCGGTCCAGAACCAGTCACCTCAGACAGGGAGGAGACCTAGAGCTTGCCTTCGTCTTCGAAGACCTCGGTCCAGTCTTTGACCAGACTATCCAGCGCTTCCTCTGCGGTGCCTTCACCAGCAACGACAAAGTTGTGGACACGCTCTTGCATCGACAAAAGCAGATCGGCATAGGCGGGCTCGGCCCAGAAGTCCTTCACAATGGCCATGCTGTCGAGGAAGGTCTGCGCATAAGGCTGACTATCCGCAAAACCCGGATCCTCGACCACAGCGCGCAACGCAGAGTAACCACCAAGTTCCCACCAACGCGACTGGATTTCAGGCTGAGCAAACCACTTGATATATTCCAGTGCGGCGTCCTGCTTCTCGGAATAGGCAACAACCGAAATTCCTTGCCCGCCAAGCTGGGCGAAGTGCCCTGCCGGGCCTTTCGGGTTAACAAAATATCCCGATTTACCTCCCCCCACATTTGGATCTGCCTCGACACCTGGCCAGATAAAGGCAAAGTTCATCTGAAGAGCTACCTGACCCGACTTATAAGCATCGATGTCTTCGCTCATGTACCAGTTCGATGACCCCGGCGGTGTTGCGGTCTCATAAAGCTCCTTGTAAAACTCAAGGCCTGATACGGCACCTTTGGAATTTACAAAGCCTTCAAGATCATAGGGTTTGTCTGGATTTTCGTACTGGAAGCCATAGTTGTAGAGTGCGTTCGTCACTCCCATGGTAATGCCTTCAGAACCACGCTCGGTATAGATCGCAGCCCCATAGACAGTCGTGCCGTCAATTTCGCGGCCCTGGAAGAACTGTGCGATGTCTTTTAATTCTTCAAGTGTCGCTGGCTCACCAAGTTTGCGGCCATATTTCGCTTGGAAAGCTTCCTGGATTTCCGGGCGCTCAAACCAGTCCTTGCGGTACGTCCAGCCGACCACATCACCAAAAGCTGGCAATGCATAATAGTTCGGCGTGTTCTTTGGCCATTCGGCGTATCCGGTCACAGTGGCCGGAATGAAATCAGCCATATCGATGTCGTTGGCATCAAAGAACTCATTCAGCTTCACATAGTGACCGTTCTCTGCACCGCCGCCGATCCACTGGCTGTCACCAATCATCAGATCACACAACTGACCACCGGAATTAAGCTCATTGAGCATGCGGTCCGCGAATGACGTCCACGGCACAAATTCAAAACTCATTTTGTGGCCACTTTGGACTTCAAAGTCTTTGGACAGCTCAACCAACGCATTTGCCGGATCCCATGCAGCCCAACATAGCGTAAGATCTTCTGCAGCAGCCGCTGTCGGAAGCGAACCGGCAACGAGTACCGACGCCACTGCCGTCATCATATATGTCGATTTCATTTTGTTTTTTCCTCCCTTTGGAACGTCGCAGCTTCTCAGCGACAGCAGCACTTCTACCACAAGTTTTTGAGGTACGCACCTCAAAAAGACCAATTTATGAGTTACGCACCTCATACCTCTTGCGATCACACGCTAAATAGTTGAAGCTAACACTGAAAAATGAAACCGGTTTGGGCCTGAAAACAGATGAGACCGACCACCAAAGACCTTGCCAAAGCGGCCGGCGTCAGCCTTGCAACGGTAGATCGCGTACTCAATGGACGCTCCGGGGTCAGACAGAAAACCGTCGACGCCGTCAACGCGGCAATTGAACGCATCGGGTTTCAAAGAAATCAGGTCGCAGCCACTTTGGCCCGCCAAAAGGGATACCGGTTTGGTTTCGTGCTGCCGCGCTCAGGCGACGAATTCCTCGACGTGATCATCAAGCACATTTGCGAATTCGGCCAGGCCAGCCGGGCGGAAATGATCGAAACAAAAGTTGTTCGCATCAATGAACATGATCCGCATCAAGCGGCCAAAGCACTGTCTCGCCTGTCAGCCAATGACTATGATGGTATCGCCATCATGGCCCCTGAAACCCCACAAATTCGCGATGCGCTCTATCGCATGCGAGAACGGGGCATCCAGACTGTGGCCTTCATATCCAACCAGCAGGAAGAAGACAGCCAGTCTTTTGTCGGGATAGACAACATCGCCGCGGGGGCAACGGCCGGGCGCCTCATGGCGCGCTTCCTTGGCAACACCGCGGGTTCGATCCTGGTTTTGGCTGAGACAATGCAGTCCCGTGACAGCCTGGAGCGTCGCCTTGGCTTTGATCGGATAATGAGCCGTGGCTATCCTCAATTCCACGCACTGCCAACACTTGAAACCCATGGCACCCCGGAACGGACAAACCTTGTCCTGACGAATGCCTTTGCGGCCCACAAAGACATTGTTGGACTTTACATCATGGGTTCCGAAGCACGCGTCGCAATTGGCTTCGCCCAAAGCCTGCGCGGTAAAGAAAAAATCGTCACAATTGCCCACGAACGCACGCCCTCGACAGAGCAGGCACTGCGCGCAAATACACTTGATGCACTAATTAATCAGGATCCAGGACACATTGTGCGCAGCGCGGTCCGAACCCTCAGGGCCCAGTGCGAAAACCGCGAGACATTAGCCTCACAAGAACGCATCCGAATAGAAATCCTCATCGCGGAAAACCTGTGAAAGCACCTCCGACAAGAGCCCTTGTGTCGCGGTAGATATACCTCACCCAAAAATGAGCCCTATATCCCCAACGATGAAAAACATGCCAAAAGGCACCCTGTACTTTATCGCGCAATCAGAATTATCATATAGTCATATCATATTAAAAATATGTCACTGGGTGATCGGAAAGTGACACTTCTTTTCCCAGACACAGGCAGAATGTGAAATACAGACGCCCCTATATTTAGGAACCGGGACGACGCAAAAGAAGCGGCACGACAAGCAATGCGGAAAGCGCCGTGAGATCATCCAAATCAGATGACTTGTAGACGCCTTCTTCGTGCAAGATACTAATGGCACCGATAGACTGGCCACTCGCAACAACCGGTGCGCTGAGGCACGAAGCACACCCAACGCTTTTGATCAGCTCATAATCGGGAAATGCCCCGCGCATGGCGGTTTCATCTTCACCAAACCACGGCATTTTTTCATGCAAGACTGTCTTCCCCCAATCAGTCGGCCCCATCTTTTTTCCAATTGAAACTGGATATTTTTCCGGATTGTTTGACCAGACCCGTTCACAAAGATCATTGCCCTGACTCCAGGCAAAGAATGTCATCAGGCGTGGACCGAACCTATCGGTCAAAAGTTCGGCAACAAAATCATACGAAGATTGAGGCTGCGCCGAGGACGCATAGGCAGCGGCCAATCGGCCAAAAACAATATCAGTCATAAAGAACCCCGGGCAACCAAAGAGCAATTTCAGGAAACCAGACAAGTAGTGCTATCGCACCAAGCATCAGGATGAAAAATGGTAGAGCATAAAGTGCCACGCGTCCGACGGGCTGCCCCGTCAGACTTTGCAGGATAAAAAGATTGAAACCGACCGGTGGCGTGATCTGACCAAGTTCAACGGTAACAATCAGGAAGATGCCAAACCACACCGGATCAATCCCCGCCTGAAGCGCAAGCGGCAAAGTGATTGGCAGGCTCATGACGATGATCGAAACACCATCAAGGAAAAGCCCCAGCACAAGATAGAATAAGGTCAGAACAACAATGAGCATTTCAGGTGAAAGTTGCAGTTCACCAATCGCATGAGCTATTTCGGTTGGAATATGCAGATACCCCATCGCCGTCGACAGAAAGGCCGCAGCAACCAGGATCGAGCAAATCATTGCACTGCTGACCACGGCACCAAGCAATGTCCGCACAAGCATCGAAAATGAGAACTGACGCAAAAACACAGTGATGACAATCGCACCAAAGACACCAACAGCAGCAGCCTCAGACGGGGTTGCAATACCGGAATAAATGGCCCCTAACACAATCACCATCAGTGAAATGATAGGAAGTAAATCGACAAATGCGGCACCAAACTGGCGCAAATCAAATTGCGTATCCGCCTTTGGCGCAATCTCCGGCTTCATGACAGCCCGGAACACAATGTAAGCCGAGAACAAAAAAGCAATCATAATGCCCGGCAGCACACCGGCAGCAAAGAGACGGCTGATCGAAACTTCAGCCAGAATCCCGTAAACAATCATGACAATCGATGGCGGGATTAAAAGACCGAAACTGCCCGCACCGGCAAGCGATCCCAATGACAGCGCTTGGTCGTATCCTCGCCTTGAAAGTTCGCTCGTTGTGATTTTGCCCACTGTGGCCGCTGTCGCCGCACTCGATCCACTAACAGCCGCAAACATTGTACAGCCCAGAACGTTGGTATGAAGCAAGCGCCCGGGCAACCAGTTCACAAAGGGCGTCAAACCGCGGAAGATACGATCGGAAATGTCTGTCCGAAAAATGATCTCTCCCATCCAGATGAACATCGGAATGGCGGCAAGTTCCCAAGTTGACGAATACCGATAAACGATATTGGCCGCAATCGTGCCAATTCGCTGAATATCCATGCCTGCAACAAGCGCGAGCGAGGCACCGCTGACAAACAGCAGCCCGACGAATATCCAAACTCCCATTCCAAGAAACAGAAAAATCAGAGCAAGGACAAGTCCCGCAGAAAGAAGTGCGTCCATGGTAAAATTTATTCTCCGGTAACCTGTTCAATGCCGAAACGATAAAGAACTATCGCACTTCGACATCCGGCTTTGGTTCCTTGGTAAATTGCCGGATCAGCAATGCAATCAACTGAAGAAACAGCAGACATAATCCAGCTAGGATAATCCCCTGGGGAATCCACATCGGAATTTCTGCAATGCTGCTGCTTACTGAATTTCGTGACCATGCTCGCGCCACCCGTATCCAGACAAATGAAATCAGGACACAGGTAACAACAAGCCCGACCAAACAACTGAACATTTCAAGCAGTTTGCGCTTTCTGGCCGATACATGGCTGAATAACAATTCAACACGAATGATATTTCCCTCGCCCAGCGCATAAGGCAATGCAAGAAAAGTGGTCGCGGCAACACCGTAGCCGACCATTTCGTCCATGACGAAGGTCGAACTGTCAAAGACAGTGCGCAATACGATTTCAAGCAGAATGAAAGACACCATCCCGACCAACGTAATCGCCGCAAGGTATGCGCCTAACCAAGACAATCTCTCAACAAACTTAACGAAGAAGGACATCATATCATCCACGTTCAAAATGTCAGACATGGTCGAACCATGCCTGACACAAGGTCCCTGCGCTTTCAGACTTACTGTTCAAGCAACTTTTGATACGTATCGAGCAGTGTAAGTGCATCATCACCAACCCGCTCTTTCCACTTTTCGACTTCTGGTGCAGAAGACGTTTTCAAGACAGAGAGCAGACCCGGGGATATATTCGTTGTGACGGTTACGTCATTCTCAGCCAATTTCGCATAGTTGCCCTTGACCCGATCTTCCAACGCCTCCCAGCCATAGGCTTCGGCCTTTTTCGCGGCATCAAGAACCGCCTTTTGTTCTGAATCACTAAGATCGTCAAACGCATCACGGTTCATATGCGTAACCTGCAACGGCAATGCATAATTTACTTCCGTGAAGTTCGACAGATATTCCCAAAACTGCGACCCGACACCCCCATCAGCAGAGGTCAGAACACCATCGATGCCGTTTGTCGTCAGCTGCGGGATAATGTCGCCCCAGCTCAGTTGAACCGGAGACGCCCCTGCATTCTGCAGGGTTTTAGTGCCCGGCGCATCGAATGTACGGATTTTCAGCCCTTTAAGAGCCTCGGCACTATCAATCGGCTTATGGGCCCAAAAGCCCGATGCAGGCCAAGGTGCCGCATAGAGAAAGAGCTGATTGTCGTCTTCAAGCACCTGCTCGTAATACGGACGGGTTGCTTCATAAAGTTTTTTCGTATCTTCGATAGATGTCGCAAGGAAAGGCAATGAAGAGACCAGAAAAATAGGATTAATGCCAGACCATGCGCCGGAGAAGGAAGATGCAAGCTGCACCGCGCCATCCCCAACGGCATCATAATGATCGACCGACTTATAGCCCAGCGCGCCACCGTGATGAACTGTGACATTCACCTCGCCGCCAGTCTCTTCCTTAAGCGTTTTTACAAAAAAATCAGCGGTCTGCCCATGAATGGAGGTAACGGGATATTCACTCGACATATCCAGGTTAACGTCCGCCCGGGCACTGGTGGCACCGATCCCAAATACGACAGCAAGGACCGGCAGGGTAATATTCTTCATAGCACTTTCCTTTATGGTTAAGTTAAGCGATCACGTAACCGGCCTTACAAAGAGCCGATATTTTTGAATACCCTGCCGCCCTTCATGATGAGCGGCATATGCGCGCCCTGACGGGTCAACAACGACAAATCTTCAAGCGGGTTGCCATCAACAACAATCATATCGGCAAAGGCGCCCGGCGCGATAACACCGATTTGGCCTTCCTTGCGCAGAACTTTTGCTGCATCAATGGTGGCAGAACGAATAACATCCTTGGCTGGCAGGTAACGCCCGCGCAGCAGGAATTCTTCGGATTGGTGATCATGCATTTCGCCTAGCAGGTCCGAACCATAGCCCATGACAACACCTGCTTTGTGAAGGTGCGTAAGACATGCCAGCCCGGCACCACGGACATCTTCAATTTTGGCAACGGATTCCGCAGGCAGGCCAAAACGCGCACCTTCGCGTGCAAGCAGGTCATACGTGACATTGGTCGGAATAACGACAGCACCAGCTTCGTAAATAAGCTTGGCTGTTTCAGGTTTCATCAGGTTTGCGTGCTCGATCGATTCAACACCGCACTCAAGTGCACGTCGAATGGCTTCGTCAGTGTATAAATGCCCTGAAACATAAAGCTGTGCGTTTTTGGCTTCTTCAACTGCGGCCTTAAGCTCTTCATTTGAAAAGGCCAGCACGGCAATCGGATCTGTCGGCGAAGAAACCCCGCCATTTGCCATCACTTTGATAAAATCGGCACCGCCCTTGATCTGATCACGTGCCGCGCGGCGCACTTCGTCGATGCCGTTCACAACAACGCCAAGCGCCCCGATCTGGTTCTGATAATAGTCGACCGAACGCAGACTATGACGCCCACGGTAGTCCGTATGACCACCGGTTTGCGACAGCGCCTTGCCACAGATTACAAGACGTGGCGCCGGTAAGAAGTCTTCTTCAATCGCTTCGACCAGACCGTAATCGGCACCCCCCAGATCACGCACGGTCGTGAAACCACGCATCAACATCCGTTCCATGATCTTTGCCGAACGCAATGCAACCAGAGAATTTGGAAGATCGGCATTTTTGCCAAGGTTGGTCGTCGTTGCGATGACATGCACATGGCAATCAATCAAACCCGGCATAATGGTCTTGCCACGCAGATCAATGACATCGGCATCTGGCGACATCGCATCTGCAGACACTTCACAGACGCGCTCATCTTCAATCAGGATATTTTGCGGTTCGGTTGGCTCGGCCAGCGATCCATCAACGATACGGGCATTTTTAATCAGTTTAAGAGACATGAGCTTTCTTCTTTTTGGTGACGCGGGGAGAATTACCAACCTCCAATCCAGTTGCGAACATCTGACGGAGCAGTTGACGCCACAAAGACAGGAGTTCATCGAAATATTCGGGATCAGAACGTACAATCGTCTGTGCCACCATCCCGCGGAACAGACACATGGTTGCGTTCAAAACGACTTCTGCATGTTTGGGATCAGCATTGTAGCGACGAGAGATCACCGCCCAAATCTCATTCAGGGAACTGTGGAAACCCTGAATGACAGGCACAAGGCGAGTTTTAAAAGGGGCGTTGTGGCGCATTTCCGGCAGGTATTCAAGCGTCATATAAAACAGACCATCCGCCATCAATCGCCACAGATAATCTATAATATCGTCAACCGATAAATCCCTGTCCGCATTCTGATCAACATATTTTCGGGTGGTTTCGATTGACTGTTTCAGTTGATATTCGATGGCCGCAATGACGACATCTTCCTTGCTGTCATAATGATGGGTCATGGCCCCGCGCGAGACTTCAGCCTCTTTTGAAATTGCAGAGGTCGTCAGGCGTGAATAGCCCTGCCGCAACAGCAGACGCACTGTCGCTTCCATAATGCGGCGGCGGGTTTCGGCACTTTTTTCAACTTGCTTGCGAACAATACGAACGGTCACCGGACAATCCTGTTTCGGTCGGGTTTTCATGATCGATGAAATGATTGGCTCCTCAAATACTGGTTTCACCCATCCCCCGGGGAACTTTTGAGTTCTCTAGGGAATGGGATCACCGATAGGCCAGCGTTGGCAGCCAAAGCGACAAGCCCGGTATCAGCATAAGGATAATAAGTGTGAGGAAATCCATGGCGATAAACCATCCAACGCCCCGGAAAACTTCCGGCAACGTGACGAGGTTCCCCAAGGCACCCTTGATCATATAAACGTTTAAGCCAACCGGCGGCGTCACAAGTCCGATTTCAAGAAGCTTGATCAGAATAATCCCGAACCAGACCGGATCCAGTCCTGCCCCATGTACCAGCGGCAGGATCAGAGGCAAGGTCAGCAGTAAAAGACCAATTGAATCGATCAGCATCCCCAGCACGACATAGATCACTGTCACCGCAAGGAAAATCCACCATGGCTCAGAACTGATACCAAGGATTGCGTCGGAAAATGCGGCTGGAAGGCCACTAAGAGCCAAGAACCGGGTAAAGAAGACCGACCCGATTAAAATGACAAAAATTCCCGTTGCCGCAACAATGGTATCACGCAAGGCAGACTTGATTGCAATCCAGGTCAAAGAACCGCGTAAAGCAGCAATCACAGCAGCAACGAAAGCACCAATCGCCCCGGCCTCGGTCGGCGAAAACACGCCCGAGAAAATCCCGCCCAATACAGAAAAGATTAGAACAGGCAACGGCCAGATCGTCTTGAGTGCCGCACGCTTTTCTTCCTTCGTCGGGTACTCTGTCACAGTCCCCGCCAGTGACGGTTTCAGCTTCACACGGGTCATGATCATAGCCATGTAAACAAGCGCAGAAAGCACACCGGGAATAAATCCAGCCATGAAAAGCTGACCAACTGAAACCTTCGCATACACGCCATACAGGATCAAAAGAACACTTGGCGGGATCAAAGACCCCAATGTTCCTGACGCCGCAATCGTCCCGGTCGCAAGTCCCTTGTCATAGTTATTGCGCAACATTTCTGGCACGGCGATGCGCGACATTGCCGATGCAGTGGCAACACTTGAACCCGCGGCTGCAGCAAAAAAGGCACAGGCCCCCACACTTGCAATCGCAAGACCACCAGGCAGACGCGCCAGATATAACCTGAGCGCTTCAAACAGTCCTTTGGTCATATTCGTCGAGGAACAAATGAACCCCATCAAAAGGAACATCGGAGCCGCAGTCAGTTCCCATTGGCCGACATATTCAAACGGAGTGGCTGAAATCATGCCAAATGCAACATTCACGTTGAACATCGCAGCAATCCCGCCAATCGACACAAGACCAAGGCTGACCCCGATCGGGACACGCAGCGCAATCAGACCGAGCGCAACAAGAGTACCAACGATACCAATATCAAGATTACTCATTTCGCCCTCTTACAGCGCCCGCCAGCGGGTCACCGATTTCAACAGATTGCACAGGATCGCCAAAAGGCATCCGATAAAACCGATCGGCAACGCCCAGCGGCTTGGCCAGACATAAAACAAAAAATTAGACATAATGGTTTCTTGGGAGGCCGTCGCCCGCAGGGCGTCAATCATGCTCTGCCAAGCCAAAAGGCCGAAAAACACAAACCCCGCAAGGCAAGCCAAAATGTAAAGTACGACTTGCGCAGAACGCGGCATTTGCTGAACGAACAGATCCACACGGATGTGCTCGTTGTGCATTTCGACATACCCAAATGCCAGAAAAATAGCGCAAACCATGTAGTAATAGGAAACGACCTCAAGCGTCCCGATGATCCCGGCATTTGATACAGATCGCAGCAGCACATCGGCTGTCACATGAAGCATCATCAGCACGACAAAAATCGCCGATATCACAAGAAACGCCGTATTCAACCAGGTTACAAATCGATACATCAGGTTTGGCTCTGCCAATGTGGCATCGTCCAAATCATGATTGGGATTGAGGGGCATCGGGACCGCTCCGCTTCATGCCGAGATTGAAATTCGAAATCAGCCAATGCCATAGCCCCCTGAACGGGACATCGGGATCATTGGTCTGCCAAGGCAAGTGCCGCATCCAAAAGGACACGGCACTTCTGCCTTAATTGACGCCGTAGGTTGCGGGATCAAGGGTTCCGTAAATTTCCTTACGCGCAATAGCATCCAGGGCATCAATATCGGTACGATCCACATTTTCAAGCAGGCCTTCCCACTTGGCATAGGTGAACCGGAAATCATCAATCAGGGACATACCATCGGCTACGCCATATTTGTCTTCGGCGACCGTGTAGATATCACCGAGCACTTTTTCGCGGAAAGCTTCAACCGAGGCCATCAATTCCGCAGACGGCTGATAGATTTCGTTGCCCTTTGCTTTTGCTTCGTCAAGAGCAGCGTTAGAACGGGCAAGATAGTTTACGACCATGCTCGACATGGCATGTGCCGTCGCATCCATCAGTTGCTTGCGCTGGGTTGTGGTCAGACCAGACCAGAACCCGGCATTAAAGCCCCATTCAGGACCGGACCAATACATGCCCGTTGAAAGCTCGGTAGTGTAAGGCGCGACCTCCCACAGGGAGCGGTCAATCAGGTCATTCGCAGCATTTGTTGCACAATCAAGAGTGCCGCGTTCAAGTCCGGTATACATTTCGCTCGACGGAACGTTAACTGGAATTCCACCGACTTCTTCGACCCATTTAGAAACGCTCGATCCTGCTGTTCTGATACGTTTCCCTTTGATTTCCTCAAGCGTACGCACCGGCTTGCTGCAGAACAGAATATATGGAGGAGTAGCATAGGCCCCAAGATAAACGATCCCGTTATCCGCCCATTCCTTTTGCTGAACCTCGTTATGAATGCTGAAATCAGCGACAGCGAATATCGCAGTCAAAGGATCCGAATAGTTAAATCCCAACTCCTGCACAGCATTCGCAACCGGCAATTCTGACGGCGTATAAACTGCAGCAATATTTGCAACATTGGCAATATTATCGCGTGCCCCCTGAAGGCTGGCCCGTGGTGCAAGAAGCACCGTACCGGTATAAACTTCGGGATTAAGGTCCCCACCCGAAATTTCGCGTACGGTGTCGGCCCATTCAACATAACCAAATTTACTCAGCGGGTGCTCTGCATCATAGAAAGAATTAGCAATAAAATTGGTTTCTGCATGCAAAGGCAAAGCACTCCCGGCAGCCATTAGGGCTGCTATGAACGGGGTGATTGTTTTTTTATTGAGCATTGAAGTCTCCTGATTCAGATCGTGAGATAGCCATCCTGGTCTGACAAATTTCCTCACCGGTTTAACGGATCACCGTTATCCAGTTGTTATTTTCAAAAAACATACAGACTGTCCTGCTTGTAAATGTCAACCACTATAAATGAGCTTGTGGGATTTATGCCGGTTGAAATAAGTTGTCACAAACACCGAGCGCAGGAGAGTTACGTCTTAATGGCATTGAAAAACAAGGATTCAGGGCCGCCCCAAGCAACAGCAGAAATGCAACTGGCCCGAAAGCGCAGAACACAGGCTGAGCGCTCCAGCGATACGCGTAAACGCGTATGTCAGGCAACGCTGCAGGCCCTTACTGAAATAGGGTATGAGAGAATTTCGACTCAGGATATCGCCAATCGGGCGAATGTCTCACGCGGCGCCATCACCCATCAGTTCCCAACGCGCAACGAACTGATTGTTGCTGCATTTGAATATCTGATCAATTCTTGGGAATATGAATGGCCATTTGATATCACGCAGGGTCACCCCAGCTTGAAGGCAGATGAGCTGATTGATGTCCTATGGGACAAATTGTTCGCACCAGACAAATATATGGCATCACTTGAACTGATGCTTGCGGCACGACTTGATGATGATCTTGGTCGAAACCTGCGTAATGCAATGTCTCGATGGACGACCAAGCGCGACAATATCATTGCCGAGATTCTTGGCGTCGCTCAGGACAGTGAACGTACGCGTACTTTCATCCAGATTAATCTATGTATGCTACGTGGTCTGGCCGTCCATAAAAGCTTCGACAGCGAACAAAATGCAGCCCGCAAGATGCTTGAGCAATGGAAGGAAATCCTTCGTGAACTGGCAAAATCTGACCAATTTCTGAAATGAGTTACCTAATCTGACATTCTCACATTAACGGGTAACTATCTGGAAAAATGACAAGCCTTCCGGCATGAAAAATATCACGTATCGGCACCGTTTCCCGAATGAACTCATCCGGGAAACGGCGCCCCAAGAATTAAAAGCCGCTTTGGCTGGGCATAAGCACTCCTAAACTCAGGACAAAATTCGCGGTTTTGAAATTGTAAAAAAGGCATTTTTCGAAGCTGTCGGCACCTCTTCCCCTAATCCCGGCATAAGTTCTTATGCAACAAAACAACAAGCAAGAAACCCGCAATGATTGAGGCATGTTCAAGAACTGTCGTGGCCTGAAGTAGCTGATCGATCCCCGAGAAGTTCCAGAAATCATGCGCAATCAGGGTTGCCAGAATTGTGAACCCGGCCAGAAAAACAGCCGAAACCCGCACGAACACGCCCGCGATCAGGGAAAGACTTGCCAGAATTTGAACCGCGATCGTTGACGCAAGGCATAGAGCCGGGAACGGAAGGCCAAGGGCCTCCATTTCGCCAATCCCGCCGGACCAGTCCATCAGCTTTGTCGCGCCGCTAAAAATAAACACCGCAACAAGCAAAATCCGGGCGAGCAAGAAAGTTCCATGATTATAGGTTTGCGTCATTTTACGATCTCGGCCATCGCGAGCATATCCGTGCCAAGGACATAATCCGTCACAAGAAATCCCGTGGTCATAGCCACCACCAAAAGTGCCCCGACAAGTTTGGGCGGAGCAGGCAAGGGAACGTCAAACCATCTGCACCCTGCACCAATGAAAAGCCCCATGCCCAAACCAAGAAAAATATCGGAAATCATTGCTTTTCTCCTACCCCGGATGAACGGCCCGTCGGACCACCACACATTGCCCGCGTCTTGCATTCACGATGCGCACAAAAGCGATCAATCAAGATGTATCCTGTCGTCATCGCCACCACCAAAAGTGCCCCGACAATCACCGGCGGCGCCGGAAGCGGCAATGCCGCCAGACGACACACAACCCCGATGGAAAATGCAATCAGGACTCCAAGAAGCGCCTTCATTTATCCGACCCTTTCCATAAACCGGCTTTGGACTTTGGCGGCATTTTCACCCCAAGCAGATGGGTTACGACCGGCGTGATATCGGGCGCAAGCAATCCACGAATTTCATCCTGAATGATGCGGTCCGCCCCCGAGACACGTTCGTGATGCCGCAAATGATTAAGCCACGATGTCTCAAGGAAATACTCGCTGAACCGGTCCGGATGCTCTGCATCCTGCATGATGCCCCAGCTATAGGCGCCGGACCGCTTTCTTGCATGTGACAGAACCTTGGTCAGTTCAAGAAACCGCTGATGGTTTTCCAATGGCACCTGATAAGCGATCATGGTCATGACCGGGCTGCGTTCATGCGCGTTCTCATGAACCACAACCGGTGACGGCCAGTGGGCAGAAGGCGCAAGATCAAGCTTCTCGCCCTGACCCAGTTTCATCCGCCATGTGATCGGGATCAGGATAAGCGCCCCGACAGCGGCAATGATCAATGCTGCGGGAATTCCAACAGTTTGTGCAACCTGCCCCCAAACGATACTGCCCAGTGACATTGCCCCGAAGAATACGGTGATGAAGACAGACAACCCCCGCGCACGCACCCACGATGGCAACGCGGTTTGCACCGAAGAATTCAAAGTCGAAAGAACCCCTATCCATGACGCACCAGCCAGCAGAGATCCCGCCGCCGCCGCCATAAGATTAGGGACAATTGCAAACACGACCAACACACATGCCGTGCCAAACGTTCCCGCCATCGCAATGATGTCTGGTCCGAAACGACGACGAAGTTTGGGTAATAGAAGCGCCCCCAAAACAGCACCAACACCAACCGCACCGACCAAAATCCCATAACTTCTGGCATCTCCACCAAGCGAGGTTTTGGCAATTAGCGGCAACAATGCCCAATAAGCTGAGGCAAACAGGAAAAAAGACACCGCCCGGATAAGGGTCGCCTTAAGCGGTGCGCTATGAAGGGCATAACGTACCCCAGCGACGATTGCCGGGATAACATGTTCGCGTGGCAAGGCCGAACCACTTTCCGGCGTCATTTTCCACAAAAAAAGCGCCAGGATAATGCCAATAAAGCTGATGGCATTAAGCGCAAACGGCGCATAAATCCCGACCGAAAAAATCAACACCCCGGCAAGCGCCGGACCTATTGCGCGACTAACATTGATGCCCGTTGAATTCAGTGCAATAGCAGACTGCAATGCGTGCCTGGGAACAAGCGATGGCACAATTGCCTGCCATGCCGGGGCAACAAAGGCCGCACAGGTACCCAGAATGAATGTCACGCCAATTAGAACAGTCGGCGTTGCAGCATCCAGATAAACAAGCAATGCAAATGCAGTGGCCGTCGCCGCCATGACCACATTCACAACAATCAATAGCTTCCGCCGGTCAAACATATCTGCCAGCGCACCAGCCAACAGTGCGAACAGGAACACAGGCAATGTCGTTGCCGCCTGAACAAGTGATACCGCAACCGGAGACGGATCAAGCGATGCCATCAGCCAGCCCGCACCAACATCATTCATCCAGGTTCCGATATTGGAAATAACCGTCACAACCCATAGGATTGCAAAAGCACGAGACCGGAAGGGTTCCCACGGGGAAGAAGGCGTGATGAGCATGCCTTCTGTCTGTTTTGAATCTACCATATTTTTCATAGCCTTATACCGCAAAGCAGGAGCAACCAAGAGCGCCCCAAAAGGCTTTCTTGTCGGCGGTAGGGATCGGGCGCGCCCAGGCGATCTGATGATCATGCCCATGCATACCGCAATGGTTGCCACATGCATCATGGCAGGCACGTTCATGCGTCTGGATCGGTGCATTCTGACGCATGGCCGGACTTGCCTCGTGATTTACCGGGCTCCAGGACGGGCTTGCAGGCGGCAAGGCGGGCGAAAGGTCCTGGAATTTACCCTGAGCAAACACGATCTTGCCGCCAACCACGGTCATAACAGACTGGATTTGACGGATATCCTCAGCCGGAACGGTCATAAAATCAGCTGAAAGGACCGCCAGATCGGCATATTTACCAACAGCCAGCGTACCCTTGCTCCCCTGCTCGCCCGAGAACCAGGCAGAACCCTCAGTCCAAAGACGCAAGGCCTGTTCACGGCTAACAAGTTTGTCTTCGTCATAAAGGGCAAGTCCACCGGTGGTTTTCCCCGTGGTCAGCCAGTAAAGCGCAACCCATGGATCATAGGACGCAACACGGGTCGCATCGGTTCCGGCACCAACCGGCACTCCGGCTTCAAGCATTTTCTTGATTGGTGGGGTGTCTTTTGCTGCCTCGCGGCCATAGCGATTGACAAAATATTCGCCCTGATAAGCCATGCGATGTTGAATGGCGATACCGCCCCCAAGTGCCTTGATACGGTCGATATTACGCGCACTGATGGTTTCGGCATGATCAATGATAAAACGGGTTTCAAACGGCTGGCGTCCATTGACGCGCTCAAACACGCCAAGGAAACGATCAATCGTTTCATCATATGTCGCATGAATTCGGAACGGCCAACGATTGGTCGCCAGAAGTTCGACAACCGGTTCCAATTCCTTTTCCATAACCGGCGCCAGATCCGGGCGCGGTTCAAGGAAGTTCTCAAAGTCGGCTGCCGACCACGCAAGGTTTTCCCCCGCCCCGTTCATTTTAAGCCAACTGTCACCGGCATCCGGTTTCGTAATGGTCATCCAGTGTTCGTAATCGGACAGTTCCTGACCTGCCTTCTGGGCAAACAAATTATAGGCGATACGAATGGTCAGTTGATCTTCGTCATGCAATTTACGGATAACGTCATAATCTTCGGGGTAATTCTGCCCACCGCCACCGGCATCAATTACGCTGGTGACCCCAAGACGGTTCATTTCACGCATGAAATGACGAGTTGAATTAATCTGATCTTCTAACGGTAATTTCGGCCCTTGGGCCAACGTGGAATAAAGGATCAAGGCCGACGGCTTTGCGATCAACAAACCAGTCGGGTCACCGTTGCTGTCATGCTCGATCTCGCCACCCAGGGGGTTGGGCGTCCGGCGATTAATGCCCAGCACATTGATTGCCGCCCGGTTCAAAAGCGCACGGCCATAAAGATGCAGGATGAAAACCGGGGTATCGGGTGCTGCCTTGTTGATTTCATCAAGGGTCGGCATGCGGCGCTCGGCAAACTGAAATTCCGACCAGCCGCCGACAACTCGCACCCATTGCGGTGCCGGTGTTCGGTCGGCCTGATCCTTGAGCATCGCGAGCGCATCTGCGACCGAAGGCACGTTTTCCCAACGTAATTCCATATTGTAATTAAGGCCACCACGGATCAAATGCGTGTGACTGTCATTCAGTCCGGGAATTACGCGCTTACCACCTAGATCGATGATCTTTGTGCCGCTGTCTGCCAACGGCATGATCTCGTCATTGCGGCCAACCGCAGCAATGACGCCATCGGTAATCGCAATGGCTTCGACCTCGCCAACATCGGGATCAAGTGTCGAGACTTTGGCATTATGGAAAATGATGTCGGGGGATGAAGTGCCTGTCATGACCGGGCTCCAATCAAATCCACAGAGGGGCAGGAACGGTGGCAAATCCGTCCTTTCCCGTCCGGGCGGGGAAATAGAGTATCGCGAAGGAATGCGGGCGAAGGACACTGAAACGGGGCGCCGGCTTAAACACAGACGCCCGGTTATCAGCAATCAGTTTGCAGGTTTCGGCGCCAGTGTTTCGCCATGCTCAACCCGTTCCGGTGCTTTATGAACCATGGTGTAAGCATAATCGACACCCATGCCATAAGCTCCGGAGTGTTCCTTGACGATAGCCATGACCGCGTCATAGGTATCGCGATGTGCCCAGTCGCGCTGCCATTCAAGCATCACCTGCTGCCAGGTCATCGGAACGACACCGGCCTGCACCATGCGCTGCATCGAATAGTCATGCGCCTCTTTCGAGGTGCCACCAGATGCATCCGCCACCATGTAAATTTCATAATCGCCTTCGGCCATGGCGGCAAAAGCAAAACCATTATTGCAAACCTCGGTCCAGAGACCGGAAACAATGACTTTCTTTTTGCCATTTTTGGCAAGTGCTTCGCGAACTTTAAGGTCATCCCATGAATTCATCGATGTGCGTTCAAGGATCGGGTTTTCAGGGAAAACAGCCAGCAACTCCGGATAGGTATGACCAGAAAAGCTTTCGGTTTCGACTGTGGTGATCGTGGTCGGAATATTGAAGGCTTTGGCAGCTTTTGCCAGCGCCACAGTGTTGTTCTTCAAAACCTGACGGTCAATCGACTGAACACCAAAAGCCATCTGCGGCTGATGATCGATGAAAATAATCTGGCAGTTGTCTTTGGTAAGAAGTTCCGGGCGGTTCATTTTAAAGTCTCCTGTTGATTTTATCTGGCGAAAGGCGCTGGCCTCTCGGTTGTTGCAAATCAACATTGCCCTGAATCTTGCCCCCGGTATTGTATGAGCCTCACATCGTAAATTGTATGATTTTCATGTTTCTATAACGAGTTCAATATCTGAAAAAATGTTTTATTTTAATAGGTTAACTCACATTAAGCATCTCAAACCCCACCGACAAACGACCATAAAAAAAGGCCGATACTTAAAAGTACCGGCCCCATAATCATGCTTTCAGATATCAGCCCTTGATAAAGGCCAAAAGCAATTCATTGATGTCATCCTTGTGCGTGGAACAAAGTCCGTGCGGCGCCCCCGCAATGACTTTCAGTTCACCTTTCGGCAGCAATTTCATCGCGGCCTTTCCCGTGGTTTCAAGCGGGACAATCTGATCGTCATCTCCGTGAATAACCAGGGTAGGGATGGTCATTTTTTTCAGATCTTCGCGAAGATCTGTTTCCGAGAATGCCTTAATGCATTCATACTGGGTCAAAATACTGCCCTGCATACCCTGCAACCAAAATGTATCGGCAAGCCCCTCGGATTCTTCTGTTTCCGGGCGATTAAAGCCATAGAAAGCCGCCGGAAAATCCTTGTAAAGCTGTGCGCGGTTCTTTTGAACACCTTCGCGAATACCGTCAAAAACTTCCATTGGAACACCGTTCGGATTCCAATCTGTTTTGACCATGATTGGTGTTACCGCGCCAATCAAGACGGCTTTGGCAACGCGTTGGGTGCCATGCCGCCCGATATAACGAGCAACTTCGCCGCCACCGGTCGAATGACCAACATGA
This sequence comes from Thalassospira alkalitolerans, assembly GCF_002115745.1. Taxonomy (GTDB): domain Bacteria; phylum Pseudomonadota; class Alphaproteobacteria; order Rhodospirillales; family Thalassospiraceae; genus Thalassospira; species Thalassospira alkalitolerans. The sequence goes on along the minus strand of NZ_JFKB01000002.1, from coordinate 17,358 downwards.
ACGGCATTTTTCAAGTCCAATGCCTTGGTCACAGCCGCAAGATCATCCGAATAATGATCCATATCATTCCCAAAACCCGGCTGTGATGAACGACCATGGCCACGTCGGTCATGGGCAATAACCCGATAACCCTTTTGGGCTAGAAACAGCATCTGATCTTCAAAGGCATCACCATTTAGCGGCCAACCGTGGCTGAACACGATCGGTTGGGCATCCTTGGGGCCCCAATCTTTGAAAAAGATCCGGGTACCGTCGGTGGTTTCGATAAAATTGGAACGGGTCATTATTTTTCTCCTGGTGAAAAATGATCGTCTTGATTTGGGCAAATAAGATCGGTGGATATGTGCACCCCGCCCTTGAGTACCGATTGAAAGCAGGGGTGGTTTCAGCAGTTCCTTGACGATATCTATGCTTGGTCAGGTCGGCCTGACCATTGCGAAGGCCGCAGAAAGCACATTGGTGACAAGGCTGTGTGCCGTTGCCGTGACCGGGCTACCAAACAAGGGAGCAACCCAGCAAAAATCATGAATGGCGCCCAGCACGCAGACCGCAACCGTTTCGACATCCGCGGTAACCAATCGCTGCGCAAATGCCTCGCCTGCTGCCCGAAAGGGGTCGACACCGGCCAGCACAATCAGTGACGGTGGCAACAGCCTTAATTGCTCCAATGACGGATTAAAGTCGGCTGAAAACCTCGTCAAAGTCGGACATGTCAGGCAATAGGACATTTCGTCTTTAATCGCCGCTCCAACGACTGGCGTTAGCAGGACAAGACTGAGCGGCCGGGGAAACGGATCATTTGCCGAGACAACAAGACACTCGATCGCCGCAAGGCTACTGTCGCCATCAGCAATCATTGCCCAACTTTCGGTATCAAGCCCAAACCCTGCCGCCTGACGATGCAGAGTTTCGAGAACCCCACGAACGGCACGAAGGGTTTCCTTCTTATCCGCACCCTGACGGATTTCGGCAAATACCAGACTAAATTGGCTGGCTTGTGCCATTTTCAATGCGGCCATACCGTGCGTTGCCCAGCCATCAACGCCATCTTGCTGATTCCGGCACAGATAGAAAATGAACGCGTTTCGCGCCTCAACCAAACCTGCCGGATGAATGACACGCCAGTTCACACAAGGGGTCTCTTGCGTTTCGATTTGGCGGTAACTTTCCGCGCTTGGAACACAAAGGACAAATTTCTCAAGATCAATTGCACGGATATCGTTGCTGCTTTCCTCGACTCGATCCAAAAATGACCTGATTGTCGGATCAAGCTGACGATGCTTGCTTGCAGCCATCATATGCATCGGCTTGGCCGGATAATCATCTGTGGGGATCATGACGCGCTCGCCATGCTATGGTGGTTCTCAACCTGAAGTTGGTCATTTGCGTGACCGCGCAACTTGCGCCACATCCCCGGCGAAACACCAAACGCAGTCTTGAACCGGTTATTCAGATGGGCCTGATCGGTAAATCCACACGAAAATGCAATCTCGTTGATCGCCATTCGCAGATCAGACGACAGCAATTTTCGCGCCCGCATCAGGCGCCTTTGCATGATGTATGCCTGCGGTGTCAGGCCAATGGTGTTCTTGAATGCCGGACAGAAATATCCCGGACTCAGATTAACCAGACCTGCCATGGTCTGCGTTGATATCCGCTCTTCAAGATTTTCTTCGATGTAGGTCTTTATTTTCCGCAGTCGCCAGCCTGACAGATCCGGCCCGGCATTAAACTTTTTTTCATTCCCGCGATAACGAGCCGCAAATTCTTTCCAGTCAGCACCATAACGATCTGTAACGTCACCGCTGACGCGTATATCGCTTGTACGGAAAGGCACAGGCAACGTGAATTGGGATTTGCCAATCTGTGCAGCTATATGATCAGGCACCATTTTGTGTATCTCCATCTTTCGCCGTTCGCGTTTTGATGAAGACAGATTGCCTGTACCGATTGGGAAGTGTGAGTTATGCGTTGTTAAGAGTTGTTAAGACGCCATAACGGAAGAACAAAACCATTTCACATCAGACACTTGATCAGGATTAACCTGACAAGAACTGCATGCAATTTTAAACATTTCACTCTGCATTTTACTCGACGTTACCGGAAAATCACACCGGCCTTCGATTGCGGCCTCATAGCCATCGGCAAAGTTTCCCCAATGATCAAGTCCCTTGGAATTTGTCTGCGCTCGAAGGGCAATAATCCATTTCCGGGCCAGATCATATTCCTTGTTGGCAATTGCAACCGGAATACATCCGACACCAAGGCCGTAACAAATGGAAAGGGTATGGTCGAGACCAAAGGCATCCTCGGCGCAATCAACTGCAATTTTCATGGCTTCTTCAAGTGCACCTGTCAGCCATTTGATCCGCATCAGCAAACTCATCACGGCGACCTTGCCATCAACCTGTGCATGATTTGCGTGATCGACACGAATGGGGGCTTTATCTGCCTCGATTACCTGCACAAGAAGGATTAATGCGGTTTCATGGTCGCCGCAAAAATGTGTTGAAAGCGCCTTCATATGCAGCCCGGTCGCCCGATTGGCCACACCGTCATCTGGACGAAGACGTCCAAAAAAATCATTCGCGGTCAAAAGACTTTGGTCATAATTACCAGACAGAATCTGTTGCGCCCAGATCCCCCAGATAGCGCGTAAAACAAGGGGTTCATCACGACGACGCTGTGCTATTGCCAACGCCTTTTCAAAGGCATCGCGCATTTCATCACCGGGGCCTTCTTTATGCCAAAGAGCATGACCATAGGCCGCCAACAGCTCAAAAGATCGATCATCCCCGCCATCATATTCGATCGCCGAAAGAAAACGACGAGTATGCGCAAGGAATTCACCAGGAAGGGATAGATGGAACCAAAGCGACGAACTTGCGGCAAGCACCCCTTGGCCCAGCTCGATATCGCCATCTTCGCCAATAGCCCAATCAATCGCCGAAAGAATGTCATCAATATAATGGCTTTTGACGTCAATGCTCGCACGAGATGCCTTACCTTCCCAAACGTCTTTCGTGTCTGAAAACAACGATGTGACATATGTGGCATGTTTCTTTCGAACTGCATTTGCCTCGCCCGAGGTAACCAGTTTTTCCATTGCATACTGGCGGGTTGTTTCCAACAAGCGGTAATACATTTCCCCGTTTCGCGACTGCGGGATCAGCATTGATTTTTCAACCAGATCGACCAGTTCATCGAAAACATCGACGTCACTGATCTTCCCGCCAACCGCAACTGCCCCGGCATCTTCAACATCAAATGCATTACGAAAAACAGACAATCTGTTCAGTACCAGACGAGCACTTTCCCCCAAAAGGTCGTAGCTCCAATCCAGCGTCGCACGCAGGGTTTTATGGCGCGGTATTGCAGTGCGCCGCCCTTTTGACAAAAGATCGAACCGTTCCTTCAGCCCCTCTGCAATGACTGCCGCCGTCAAGACATTCATCCGCGCCGCAGCAAACTCGATTGCAAGCGGCATACCGTCAAGCCGACGGCAAATATCAACAACGGCTGTCCAGTTTTTGGGGCCAAGGACGAAATCATTACGAACCGATTTTGCGCGTTCACAAAACAGTTGGACCGACGGGAACCGCCCGATGTCGTCGGATATTGTTTCCTCATAAACAGGCGGCAATTCCAAGGGGGCAAGGCGGTGTATCCATTCACCCTGCGCACCAAGCGGTTCGCGACTTGTACACAGGATCATCAAATCGGGTAATGATACCAAAAGGTTTTCAGCAATCCGCGATACTTCTTCCAAAACATGCTCGCAATTATCAAAAACCAGCAATGTCGTCTTGCCACGGAACTCTTTGATCAATGCCCCGAACAGGTCCGAAGTTGATGACGTCAAGCCAAGGGAAACAGCAATCGTGGGCGCGACAAGTCCATCGTTACCGATTGGCGAAAAATCAACAAAGAATGCTGCGGCACCCGTTTTTTGCGCCGCAGATCGTCCCGCAGCAATACCGATGGTGGTTTTGCCAATTCCACCCGGCCCTGCAACCGTAATAAGACGCCGGGCAATCAACTCGTCTGACAGAGACGCAATCGTCAAATCCTGCCCGATAATCGCGCCAATTCGTGCTGGCAGGTTAATATTTACATGATCATCTTCGGGGAAATGACTTGAATTTGGCCGCTCACTTCGGCTGACTATCAATGCAAGACGATATCCCCGCCCGGCTTCATTAACGATCACATGATTGCCGTCATCCACAGGCCCCAGAGCCTTTCTCAGTGCCGACAAATGAACGCGAATAGCGCTGTCATCAATGGTTTGACCGGGCCAAACCTGTGCTAACAGCATATCGCGTGAAACCAGTGCCCCATCTGCTTCGGCCAGAACAGCAAGCAAGCTTACAGCCCGGCCACCAAGCTTTAACCGTGTACCGTCGCGGCTGAGATTCTTGTGCGGCATCTCAAGCTCGAATTCACCGAACTTCAGTACATAATGTTTGTCATGTCCCATGCCAAGAAGCCCGCCCTCAACCAGATGCGCGATCACCACGCGCCTTCGGCAGCGCCGCTATACCGGTTCGCGTTCCCCGGCTAGATTTGAACAATTACAACCTATTCGGTTGTTTGTTAACAACGAAACTGTAACAGGTTGTTTAGCATAAGAAAATTCGGACACACCGGCCTTGGCGGAACGCATTCTGCCTACAGAAATTGACACCGCTGAAAATTTACAAGGACCGAGATGATGAACCGCGAGTATGCATCCTAAAAAATTAGGGCAAATGCACGAAAGAAACCCGCACGTTATCGAGCGGATTGCTATTCATCATATAATAATATCATACGTGTCACATGCCAGAAAAGCTGACATTCGAGTTATTGCTAAATCAAATACTTAGCATTCCTGATTGCCATAGAAGTTGGCAGGGATTGTCACAAAAGGTGACAAAAAACTGCGAAATTGACAGAAAAGCCGACATTTCACGAAATACCTTGAAAAAGTCTCTCTAATCGTAAATTTGCTGGTAGGATGAAACACCACGGAACTGGTGACCGACAGATCCGTAACTAGCTTGGAAAAGAAGGAAGATTGGCGTTGCCGACGTTACTCTTCTAGTTTGCCATAATCGCAATGTTAGCTGCTGATTCTAAGCCTAGGTGTTTAGTCCCGGCATTTGATGGATCGGATTGAGTTTGAAGCGTTCTGGTTCTTTTGTCCATATTTTGCAGATGTGTTCATATGGCGTCAGGCCACCGAGCGTCTTGAGTCTTCGGGCGAAGTTGTAAGCGTTGACGAAGTGGGTCAGATGGGCCTCGAACCGGGCGTGACTGTCATAGTGATAACGTTTGACAGTCGCTTCTTTGATTGTCCGATTTATGCGTTCAACCTGGCCATTGGTCCAAGGATGCTTGATCTTGGTAAGGCGATGCTCAATGCCATTTTCCTGGCATCGCATATCAAACATATGGGTCGTATACCGTGCTGTTGGCCCGTCAGCATAACGGGGCGGGAAGGTGAACTGGATGCCGTTGTCGGTCAGCACGGTGTGGATTTTGTAGGGCACCACTTCGATCAGAGCCTCTAGAAATGCCGATGCTGTTACCCGGCTGGTTTTCTTCGTTACTTTGACGAAGACGAACTTGCTGGTGCGGTCTATGGCGACGGTCAGATACAGCTTTCCCTCGGCTGTTCTCACTTCGGCGATGTCGATGTGGAAGTAACCGATCGGGTAGGATTTGAACTTTTTCTTTACCGGTTTGTCTCCTTCCACATCGGGTAAGCGGCTAATGCCGTGGCGTTGGAAACAGCGATGTAAAGACGAGCGGGTCAAATGCGGGATCGTTGGCTGCAGGGCGTACAGACAGTCATCGAGCGGCAACAAGGTGTGTTTGCGAAGCGCCACAACAATGGCTTCCTCCTCAAGCGTCAGGACGGTCGATTTGGGAGTATGCGGTCCGGTCCGACGGTCAGATACCGTGGTTCGCTTCTTCCATTTGGCGACCGTCTTGGGATTGATCCCATAACGCATGGCAAGGGTTTTCAGGCTCTCTTGACTATTTTGTATCGCTCGACGCACCGCCTCTGTCGTGCGGGCGCATCCATGTAGAATTTGTCCCATAATGAACCCTTCCATTCTGATGATAAAAATACACCATCAAATGCCGGGACTAAACACCTAGGGCCAATCGACATTTAATTGCTGGGATTCCCAAAGCGGACCAATTTTGATTCACTCCCACCGTTTTAACGGTCAGTGGAGAAGATGATGAAACGCTACGAACTGAGCTCCGAACAATGGAGCAGAATTGAAGCCATTGTTCCCGGTAAGCAGGGAGACCGGGGACGCAGCGGGAAGAACAACCTTCAGTTCGTAAATGGCGTGCTTTGGGTTTTGCGTAGTGGTGCGCACTGGCATGACTTGCCGGAGCGGTATGGCAAATGGAAAACAGTCCATAAGCGTTTCACGCGCTGGGCCAAGGCCGGGGTGTGGGAAGAGGTTTTCAATGCTCTCATCGAGGCGCCGGATAACGAATATCTCATGATCGACTCAACGATTGTTCGGGCCCATCAGCAGGCTGCGACAGGAAAAGGGGGGCACAAAATGAGGCTTTGGGGCGTTCCAGAGGAGGACTAAGCAGCAAAATCCACATGTGTGTCGATGCTCTGGGACGTCCTTTGCGTTTGCTCCTGACCGGTGGGCAGCGCAATGATTGCACAAAGGGCCTTGAACTGATTGATGGTTTTCGTCCATCGCATGTGCTGGCAGATAAAGGGTATGACAGTCAGGAAATACTTGACGCCATCGCCGCCATGGAGGCTGTTGCGGTTATTCCACCAAGATCCAATCGAAAGCAGCAGCGCGACTACGACAAGGAAATCTATAAACGCAGAAACGTTGTCGAGCGGACGTTCAACAAGCTCAAGCACTGGCGAAGACTGGCCACACGTTATGATCCTAAGGCCTGCTATTATCTGTCTTTCGTATATCTCGCCGCTGCTATCCTATGGATGTAAATGTCGATTCAACCTAGGTTCTAAAGGGCCATGGCATCATGATGCGTTCCGAATGGAATATTTGCCTGACGTGTCAAAGAAGACCGATTTCGACTTGTTCTCCCGCAATGTAACCTTGTGAACGTAGATATTTATGCGATTTATCCGGAGCAACAGAACCTGTCAGCCAAAGTCCGCATTTTCATCTATTCCCTTCACCAAAACGGGTAGAAACGCGTCTCGGCAAGGATCAATAGCAAAATAGTTCTATCTGATCGGCCTCAAAGGAAATGCTCGAATTCCTCCTCCGCCAACGACTGGACTGAAACGATAAGGAATAGCCTTCTCATCTGCCGACAATAAATTTCAATATCACGCAGCCATCGTTCACGACCGATGGAACATATCCCGTATTTGGTAGCATAATTCTTCAATTTCATATGGTTTTGATAATACGCCAATCGCCCCCAAATCCATGTAAGACTGCACATCTTTGCCACGAACTCTGGCAGTTGCAAAAATAACCGGTATATCTACGTAGGCTAGATCCGCCTTTAATTTTGTAATAATTGTAGGCCCATCATCATCGGGAAGCATCACATCTAGAAGAATCAGATCAGGCTGGCTGTTTTCCAATTCATTGAACAGGGCTTTGCCATCCGGGCAGATAATAACCTCGAACCCGCCAAACTCTACCAAAGCCATTTCAATGATGAACTGTATATCTACATCATCTTCAACGACAAAAATTTTGTTTAATTCCTTATTTTCGTTCATTGCTCGTACTCAACCAGTGAAGATCGTATTTCAACGACCCATTACTTATATTTATCAATATCTCTTCCACCCGAGTAGCCAAACTTTCCTCATCTTCCTCAGCGGGAACAGTTTGAACCTTTCTGATAAAGGCACCGCTTTCAAGATAAAGTACGGCCTGTGCCCGGCGAGATATTTCGATAAGTTCGATGTGCTCAAAGTTTGCTGATTTGCCTTTTAGTATGGGCTGTATCATTCCGTTATTACTCGGACCAACAGCAACCACTCCTTTTTCAGCTTCCTTCTTGAGAACAGCCGTTTTCTTAACTGGCAAATCAATATAAAAAACTGATCCGACACCTGCACGAGAACGGTAACCAATCCGCCCTCCGTTGCCTTCCATCAAAGATTTGGTGATCGCCAGTCCCAAACCTGTCCCGTTTGCTTTCTTTGTATTTGAACCATCTGCCTGCCAAAACCGGCTAAACATGTGTGCACGTAAAGACGGTGGAATTCCCGACCCCTGATCAATCACGGACACCCTGACGTCGCTTCCGACGGCTGCAACGATGACATCGATTGTCGTATTGTCACCGCTATATTTCGCAGCATTGGACAACAGGTTATTCATCACCTGCATTAAGCGCCCTTCATCTCCAAGAACCTCAAAAAACTGCGTTGACGGAATAATCCTAACTTTCTTGCCATGCTTTCGCACATAGGGAGTAAATGCATCGATTGAACTTTGGACAAGTTCTCCAATATCAAGGTCTTCAAGAGTGAAGCTGATTTTACCATTCTCAAGTTTCTCAAGATCGAGAATATCATTCACCAAATCTCCGAGCCTTTTGGAGTTATCCAAAGCCACATCAAGAAGTTTTTGAAGCCGATCCGACTGAGGCACAACGGCATCGCGCTTCGCAAGGGATAAAGCCCCCGTGATTGAGGTCAAAGGTGTTCTCAATTCATGGCTAACCGAAGAAATAAACTCTTCTTTGAGCTTTTCCACCTCTTTGCGTTTCGTGATGTTTCTGATCAGCAAAGTCACAAGCCGTTTATCTTCAATTTCCATATACTCGCCGATGGCGTACTCAATCGGTACATCCGCACCATAGACAGGATAAAGAACGGCTTCTTTCATGATCCGCTGCTGATCATGATTGAAACGATCCGATGTCGGAATCAGAAATACTTCAAGGTCACGAATATCGATAAAGTCGACAATGTTTTTGCCAATCAGCCGTTCCACGGGGCACTTAAACAATTCCCCGCCAGCATTATTGCATGATTGTATTCTGCCGTAGACATCCACCGTGATAATCGTATCAACCACATTATCAAGAATGGACTGAAGCTGGTTCGCACTATCTCGCAAACGCAACCGGGCTTCTTCAAGTTCTCTCGTTCGCGACGTTACACGGGCTTCAAGCACGCTATAGGAAACATTGATATGTCCCAGCATTTCACGAAAACTACTTGAAAGGCGTCCTACTTCATCATTACCCAAATCGGGTAACTCAACATCAAAATATCCTTCGGTGGCAATCCGCGACGCGGTTCTTTCAAGCATCCGCAAAGGGCTACTAAGTTTTCGTCCGACAAAAACAGCCAACAATGCGGTAATCAAAATGAAAGTAACCGCAAACCCCACAATATTTGCAACCAGTCTTTGAACCGGAGCAAGAGCCTCTGTCTCGACACGTCCAACATCGAACGTCAACACGAGTTGGTTTAATGGCGATTTTAATTCAACAATGGAACTTCGGGTCAGGAGCCCCATATCCGTCGGCCACGACCACTCACCAATTTTTTTTCCTGTTGCATTAGACAATTTGAAAAAGAATGGCGTTTCCTCGTTTGGCGCCAAAACATCCGATAAATTGCCAAGATGGATACGTCCCCGCAAAACACCTTCGATGCTTTGGGTTCTATCATCAAACACCGGATAGCTTATCGCTATGTACGATTTCCAATTATCCGCAGCTTCATGATAGACAGCACGAACGTCACCGGCAATTGCATCTGCAAAACCTGGTTCGCCAGAGATGCTCGATTGTGGGTCAATATTGGATTGCGCAAGAACATGACCATTCAAATCAAAAAGACCAACATCTGTATACAGGCTATCCGAAGCCCGAAACCCTTGCAAAAAGGGAATCAGATGCTTGCTCTTTTCATAAGGGTTCACAATCCCATTAAGAACCAGACTGGATGTTGCAAGGTTTTTTAGGTTGTAGTGAACCGTCTCCAGATACAAGGCCATGCGGCTTGCCCCCGCATAAGCTTCACGGTCCAACTCTTGTTCTACTTCCCGCAAAATCTGGTTGTGAACAAATAACGTTACACTTACACCTGCAATGACCGTAAGGCATGTCATCATCACGACACTGCCCAGTGCGAATTTTCGGGACAAAGCAAGATTTGACCAATATTTCCGGAACAACATCCATCCCCTATTAAATGACTTACGGGTAGTCAGATCACTATCAGATTTTTTCCCGAAAGCGTCCCATGAAGTCACCTGATGCTTGGAACTCTGTATTGCATTTATCCCATTAAGAGCAGCCCGCAGAATGCATAGAAAGACCGTTCAAACCGAAACTCAAACAAGAAATACAATTCATTAAGAAGATAGGCGCGTCGCAACATTGCCCATCTTCCGTTAAACGATCATCTCTCTCGAAAGGCGCTGTCAAAGCTTTTGATAACAGGCGACATGATTGCCTCAAGAAGCATTTTCTCACCGGTCAGGATGTCGGCAATAACCGTCATCCCCGGCGATATCGTCAAGTCAGCATTCTCACCAACATAAGAACTTTCAAGAAGAATATCAGCCTTGTAGAAAGGAACCCCTTGTTCATCAATGAAAGTAGTTGGAGAAATTTGGGAAATTTCCCCCGGAATCGTGCCAAAACGAGAATAGTCGTAGGTTAGCACCTTGATGTTTGCTTCCTGCCCGACATGAACATGCCCGATATCCTGCGTCGAAATACGGGCCTCAACCTTAAGCTGGGTGTCATCGGGAACAATTTCCATCATGGTTGCTCCGGGATCAACCACGCCCCCAATTGTCTTGATTCCCAAACCTTTGACTCGACCTGAAACTGGTGCACGCACCAACAAGCGGTCCACTCGGTCTTGTGCACGGACAATTGCCACCCTGGTCTCTGCCGCTTCGGATGCCAACTGGCTTAATTCCGTTGCAATTTCGGACTGATAACGGGCACGTGTCTCGATAATTCTTTGGCGAACTTCGCCAATACGTTCACCCACACGTGATGCTTCAAGCACAAGTACTGAACGATTATCGACAAGGCCGGCCAGTTCCCTTTCGTCCTCAATCAAATCCATGCGAGGGAACAAACCTTTTTCAGCCAAAATCCGGCGGCCTTTTACCTGCTCATTCTTCAAACGGATCTGCTCGGCAACACCTGCCGCTTGACTTTTCAGCGTTGCGCGTTCTGCCTCGCGTTCTTTTTCCTGCTGCCTGAGAACCTCAATCTGCGAAGAAATTGTTTCGCGCTTGGTTGAGAGTTCGTATTGGACAGCCTGTGCAATATCGGAATATTCCTTATCAAAATCATCGATATCGGGGATGTTGTCACCACGTGCGGCGGTCAAAAACTGGATCCGAAACTGCAATCCGACCAAACGGGTTTGCAACTGATCAAGTTCCGATTGTGCAATATGCGGAGAGAGCTCAACAAGAATGTCCCCCTGTTTCACATATTGGCCTTCGCGGACATCAATTGACGAGACAATCCCCCCCTCAAGATGCTGAACATTTTGCAAGGAGCCGGATGGGACAACTTCGCCAGAGCTTGCTGAAATTTCCGTGATCGGCATAAATGCCGACCAAGTAATCACACCTGCCATGACAGCAAAAAGAGAAAACGTTGTCAGCAAAGACAACTTGCTCGACGTTTTACGATCAAACAACTGACTCGCCGTAATCGCATTATTGCTCCAGGAGCCTTTGCTCTGCGCAGTCACAGCTTTTTTATACGTCTGTTCGGTCATGACGAGGTAGCCTCTTTCTGGCGGACGATGTCTTTTGGAGCACAATCACGCACAATCGTTCCTTGGTTCATCACCAAAATTCGATCCGCAACCGAAATATAGTCCGGTTCATGCGTCACAATGACGATGGTTGTGTCGTCACGTATCTGCCGAATTGCCGACAAAAACGCTGTTCTGGCCTCAAGCGATGATGCGTCCGGCTCATCGATAAGGATCAGTCGGGATCGCGTCATCAAGACCCGAGCAAGGCCAATACGGCGCAGCAAAGAACTATCCTGTGCCATATCACAAATCCGAGTTTCATAACCTGCTGGCAATCGGCAAATATCGTTGTGGATAGCATGTTGTTCGCAGCCCTCAACAATTTCCGCATCAGAAAACTGTTCACGCCCCATTGCTAAGAATTCACGAATGGTCACTGGTAACATATTGGTGTCACGCGATAGATATCCAACAGACTGAAGCAACACAGACTGAGGAACCTGTGCCGGAAAGACTCCATCAATGGTTACAGTACCAAGCTGAGGCGAATTCAATCCGGCAATTAGATCAAGGACAGTCGACTTTCCAGAGCCATTTGCCCCGGTAACAACGACCATTTCGCGCGACTGGATTTCAAAATTCAGGTTGCGCAAAGCAGGAGCCTGCCCGCTTTGATAGTTAAACAGCACGGATGAGAAGCTTACTCGGCCATCAATCCCTGCACCCTGTCCACCCAATGCATGACTGCGCACTGACTCAGGGCTATCGTCTGCCCGATAGGTAGCATTTTCAATCAGATTGGTAATTTCTTCACGACGCAGCACAGCCTCAAGAATCGATGGGACAGGAGACATCATGCGCCATACCACGGCAACAACCGCGATAAGTTCGCCCGGTCCGATGATTTCGTTCATTGCCATAACCGCGCCAAATGCCAGCGAGATTGCAACAATTAACGATGTCAGCGTGCTTGTCGCAATCCTGGCATAGGAGAAGGTTTTTTGCCGTTGCATTTCCGCTTCGGCAAGACGTGCAGAAGCATTGGTAAACCGGTGATGCCAACGTGCACCGCTACCTTCTCTTTTCATTGCAAATAACCGGCGTGATAATTCATCACAGATCACCCCGTACTCCTCAGCCCTTCTCAGGGCCGATTTGGTCCGTTCATTTGCATATGACAAAAGACGCAGGATGAAAATGCTGCCAACCCCCAGCAGCACAACAGGAATAAGCGCAAGCCATCCCCCCAGAAGACCGAGTACGGCCAAATACGCAACAAAGATCGGAAGCTCAAGAATAGCCGTCCCGATCGGGCCTGTAACAATATTACTAAGCCGTTCGTGATCCTTGATAATTGCCGACGCATCCCGACTGTTAAACCGTCGCGCCAAGGCAACTGACATCCGCATCAATCTGGAATTTCTTGCCACACTGACTTTAAGATCAAGAAGTGCCGCCGCGTTAGCAAGAATACGACTACGCAACATGCGCAAGCAGAACTCGGCAAAAGTTGCAATCACAAGCCCGACAGTCAGATACAGCAATGCGTCAACGCTTTGCGTTGGCAGAACCTGAGAATACACCGCCAGCGTAAACATGGGCATGGCAAGAGCAAGCAAGCTGGCAACAAATGTAATCATCGCAAGCTGAAAAACGGAATTTTTTGAACCCGACAATGCTGTTTTCAACCAATTGAACTTGGTCTGGTTAGCCTTCTTATCAGCGCGCCCCGGATCATTACTTTCCTGCAGGATAACTGCACGCCCCCGCGCACCCAAATCGGGCATCGCATGTTCGAGGCCGGTCTCCGGGGAAAGACATTGAATCTCTCCGTGCACGCCAGGTATAAAGATATACAATTCCCCATCTGACGTTTCAAAGGCAAACAGGTTTTCATTCAACAGCAAGTCTTCAAGTCGATGCCGCTGAATTTTAGGCGAAATTGACAAGGTTAGGGCGATTTCCGCAATTTCATCGAACCTGAAATCACCATCCATCTCCCGCAGGCTTGCCATGTCAATTGGCGTAATGCTTGCCCCGGCAAGATAAAACAGCTTGCGGACCCCGTCATAACGCACATTGTTCAACAAGTTCCCCAAGCTATCGATACTCGGCGTAAGGCCTGGGGGCATCATCTGAACTGCCATATCAGGCCTCCTTCGCCGGTTGTGCATCGATAAGCTGTTTATCTTCGAGAACCAGTTGACGGTCGCAGATTGACGTCAGGGATGGACGGTCCGTCAGGATAATAATTGTCGCTGTTTTACGCAGCATTTTGAGAACTTTGGCGAACCGCAATTCACTGCTGGCATCAAGCGACAACGTCGCATCATCAACAATGATGACTTTGTTATTCGCAGCCAGCCCCCGGACAATTGCAATTTGCTGCAATAGCCCATTTGGCAGCTTGGTAGGATCGTCGCCAAGCACCGTGCTGTACCCATCAGGCAACCGTTTGACTGGCACATCAAGCCCGATCAAATGACATAGGTACCGAACATCCGCATACCGATCTTCCTGCCCACAACTCAAAACATTCATCATCTGTCCACGAGGTAACTGCGGCAAACGTCCCAGAAGTGTAATCTCGTTACGGATTGCTTCTGCATTGCTGGCATCAAGAAGAGTCTGATCGAATTTTACTGTCCCTTTATACGGAACAAGACCAAGCAAACTGTAAGCTAGAACAGACTTCCCGCTGCTTGTATTGCTTCTGATTGCGACAGTTTCTCCTGATGCTACGGACAAATTGACGGCAAGAACCACACCGGTTTCTTCGCTTTGAACCGTACATGAGGCCGTAATGGCGGGCGGTTTCTTGAACAAACGTTTTTCCCCCGCCCCTGTCAGTACATCAAATTGATTGTTCGCCGCGTTTAAGAGCGCCTTTCTTTTTGCCCTGTCACCAGCACTACTGCCGCCCACAATAATTTCATAAACGCTGCGCATGGGTTCCAATGCTCGCCCGGCCAAAAGGGTAAAGGCGGCAAGTCCCCCATGAGACAAGTTGCCTTCCAGAACGGCGAAACTCCCTGCGACGACTACACTACCAATCATCAATTGGGAAAAAAGACTGTAAACATTCCCAATCGTCATCGAGTACTGTTTTTGCTTACGGAAACGAAACGCCTGTCTTTCATATAGTCGGGACAGGCGATGCAGAATCGGGGTCTCTACTGCCAATGTTTTTATCTGAGCCAAACTATCAAAGGTCCGGTCTACGAAATCCTGCTTGTCGGTATTTCCAGACCGCAACCTCTCTGACGCCCGACGATGCTGCACAGCAAGAAGAAAAGACCAAAACCCGAAAATCAGACAAATACCAATCGGCAGCAGAACCAACTCCCCGGTGATCAAGCCAATCACACATAGGAAAGCGAATGCAAACGGGATGTCTGCAACACTCTTAATCATCAAAAGTTTTCGTTCGCGCCTAGGCAAGCTTTGCGCAAGTTTTCCCAACAAATCATTCAGCGACATGTTGGTACGTGTCGGATGACGTTGAGACAAAAGTGCTTCGATATATCTTGTTCGCGCAACGTGATCCAGCCTGGCCGTCACACGCGATTCAAGTGACAAACGCACAAGACGAAGCACAAGATCGATGCCCACAATCACCGAGATTCCAAAGATCAATACAGCAAGTGTGGGAAATGATTTATTTGGAATAATCCGATCATAGATCATCAAAATACCAAGAGGCAGAGCAAGAGCCAAAAGGTTAATCATCACCGATGAGGTAATAATTGCCCCGGCCTCAGCAAACCGTACTCTTATTTTTGGCGCATCAATCCGATGTGCACGAACTGGTATCGGGGCAACGTCGGACGAATATTTGGCCATTCTAAGCTCCCGTTTGATGTGCAGGCGTCGTCAGCACAAGCAACTTTATGATTAGTCTGAATAGTGCATCAAAGAGCTAATCCATACAGCCTATATGGTGTTAGAATATTGTTGTCTCTTTGTTGGGCTCATGCCACTTGCCCTTAATCAGTCATCCGTTACCGCACCCAAGACACTATTATTATCTTTCTGCGATGCCTTAAAAATATACCCCGCACCTCTTACTGTCTGAATCAGACATGGATTTCCGGGGTCCGTTTCAATGTTTCTCCGCAACTTGACAATCATGATGTCGATACTCCGGTCCATATACTCCCACTCACGACCTGAAATTGCGACCATAAGATCATTTCGCGTCAAAACACGTCCTTCATTCCGCACAAGATGAGCAAGAAGATTTGCTTCATTGGCCGACAGTACGTGCTGCGTCCCGTTATGATGAGTAAGCCGATATGTCGTCGTATCGAGTTGCCACCCATCAATTTTTAACGTTGATGTGTCTGTTTCTGTTGGCTCATGGGGAACTTCTACCGTTACCTTTTTGTAACGCCGTAAAACGCTCTTAATACGCGCCAAAAGTGCACGTGGTTCCAATGGCTTGGGCACATAATCATCTGCGCCAAGTTCCAACCCGACAATCTGGTCTATATCTGTATTTTTTCGGGAAATCAGGATAATCGCGGTATCTGATACTTCGCGAAGTCGGCGCGTAATGTCAAATCCATCTCCATCGGGAAGCAAGATATCAAGCAATATCAGATCAAAATTTTTACCCGATAAGCAGGCCCACATTTCTTGTTCTGTAAATGCGACTTCAACGTCGTACCCCTCATCAAGCAGGTACACTTCCAGGAGTTTGGTGATATCTGGATCATCATCAACAATCAGGATACGGCGCGCTTGCTGCAAAAATGCCTCCGACAGGATAACCGCTCAGCCAACAAAACAATAACATTTCACAACCATAGCAGCATATGTTTTATCTTCTTACTACGTAATGATCATTGTGCTTCCTATATTCAGGAGCAGGATATAATTTTTTTTGATCAGGACAGGGACGCGTCGCTATGGCCTATACCCCCGAACAAGTACAGTTTCTGGTTCCCAAACTTTCAACTGGAAATAGTCCTTTTTCCCTTGCGCTGATGCGACAGCAATCTGCCTTGGCCAGCGTCCATACCGGCGATCGTGATCCCTATGATCCATTTAGCCCAAACATTGATCAATCCGGCTCGAACCAGCCCTTTTCTGATATCGAGCTGACCTCGAACGATTTTCAGAACCAGCTTGGATCAGGAAACAACTTTCCTGGTTCATATGAAGGCGACACCGATTCCACCTCATTTTCGGCTAATCCGGGCAGCAATGGATCTACGACTTCTGAAGCGGCAGGTCAGCCCGTGAATGAAGGTGCTCCAAACGCAGAACAGTTTTTTTCTCCTGAGTCCCCATCTGCGACCGGAAACAACAACTTCAATCCTGCTGGCTCTTCCGCCCCCAACCGCTCAATTGGCGGCGGCGGTGGCAGTGCATCAAGCAGTGCCGAAGGTTCTTCAACCTCATCTATTTCAGAAACCCAAGCCGATACTCCTACCCTGTCAGTATCAGCATCTACATCCGGCGCCGAAGACAGCGCCATTGCGATTGATATCGATGCAGGCCTCACTGATGCTGGGGAAGTGCTGTCGGTAACCATTTCCAATATTCCTGAAGGCGCAACCCTCTCGGCGGGAACGGTTAACCCGGACGGCACCGTCACCCTGACCGCTGACGAGCTCGATGGTCTGACCATC
>NZ_JFKB01000019.1 GCF_002115745.1 Thalassospira alkalitolerans | reverse complement strand
TTTCTGTAAAAACGTGAACCGCTCTAGTGTGCGGTGCTGCTGTCTGTGCTGCGTCTGGATCCGTTCGGTTTGGCTGTCCGGCAGGTAGGTAATGACCACATAAAAACGGGCGCAAATGACAGCACCCGTTTTTTTTAACGTCAGGAAATCACATTGCGGTCAAAGCGATTGGCAGAATTTTTCAAATTCCTGCACGCTTGCATATGATTTCTGGGTGCCCGGGCGGGTGATACTGTCAGCCGCATAACGCACCGCCATTTCAAGGGCTGCTTTTACGTCACGGTTTGCGGCATAGTAGCGCGCAAAGCTTCCGATAAAGGCATCGCCGGCACCGGTTGTATCGACAGGTTTGACCGATACAGGATCAATATGGACAGCGTCGTCATTACCATTGATCAGAAGCGCGCCATCGCCACCCAGTGTCACAATTACGGTTTTGACACCACGTGCAATCAGGCTTCTTGCGGCGGCTTCGGCATCGGCCAGTGAATTAACGGCCATACCCGAAATCGTCGCAAGTTCCGTCTGGTTAGGGACAAGGAAGGTCGCCTTTTCGATTTTGGTGCTGTCGAGGTCCGCCGGGGCCGGGGCCGGGTTAACCAGCGTTTCAATGCCATGTTCAGCACCAAAGGCGACGGTGTGATACACCGTTTCCAGCGGAATTTCGAGCTGCATCAAAATCAGGTCGCATTCCTTGAGCGCATCGGCGGCGCGGTCCACGTCGGCCGGGGACAGTTGCGCATTGGCCCCTTTGACGATCAGGATGCAGTTTTCGCCCGACGGTTCGACAAAGATCGGGGCGACGCCGCTTGAGGTGCCCGGTACACGTTCGACAAAGCGGGTATCAATGCCCGATGTTTCGAAATTGCGGATGGTGTTGTCGGCAAAGATATCGTCGCCGACCTTGGTGACCATCATGACATCGGCGCCAAGACGTGCTGCTGCGATGGCTTGATTGGCACCCTTGCCGCCACATCCCATTTCGAAACGTGGCGCTTCGATGGTTTCGCCGGGCAACGGCATACGATCCGTATAGGTGATCAGATCTACCATGTTGCTTCCGACAATGGCAATTTTGCCTGCCATATTCATTCTCCTGATTTACAGCGAACGGATCGCCTGTTCGGCCGTTTCACTTTCGGCCTGCGTCATATAGCCCAGCTTTACCGAGAAATGGCGGCATTCGCCAGATTGCAGGGAAATTACATGTCCCTTGGCTTTTTCGGCGTTGAAGCCTTCGGGTTCGCAGGTGGATGGCAGGGCAAAGGCCGCGACCTTTTGATCCTGATTGGCCATTATCCAGCGCACCGTTTTCGGGAAATCGCGGGTGTTGTAGGCAATGTGGAAGGCATCGCCTTCGACCCGGCGCATCATATAGGCTGTGTTGCCATCGGCATCGGTTCTGGCGTTGCGGATGTAAAACACCTGTTCGGGGTCATAGCGGTGCGGTTCGTCGAGTGTTTCCATCGCCGCCGGATTTTGCGCCAGCGTTTCAAGAAACGCATCGTAATTCGGGTTGCGCGGCACATGGGCCGGGACTTCGGTACGAACGATGGTGTCCTTTGGGCTGAAACCGGCGGGCTGAATGATGCGGGCTCCTTCGCAGAACGCGAAATTGACGTGGCACATATACATCAGGTTCATTGCCGCACCGGACAGATTTTCGACAGTCATTTGAATATCGAAAAGGGTCGCATCTGGGCGCAGAACCACGCGCGGACGCGCCATGTAATGCGCTCCAAAGCCCATCACATATTCGCGCGTGCCGGTAATTGCTATAAAGGCCCCGTCGTCATCGTGGCCAAATTCAATGGCTGCACTGTCCATCGCAGCACAGGGCATTTCCCCATGCAACGGGTGACTGTCTGTCGGGCTGGGGCAGCCGTTGGTCAGAAGCCCCGAATGGAAGGCAAAACAGCCATAGGTTTCGACGATGACATCGGCCGGACGCGGCATGCTGAACATGTTTTGCATGGTCAGATCAACGCCATCAAACACCGCATCCCAGATCATCTGCCCCATATAGGGCAGAATGACCAGATAGCCGCGTTCGTTTTTCAGCCGGACCGCTTCGATGCCGGTTTCATAGCGAAACAGGCTTGCCGACATGCCGCTATGCAATGCGATGACATGTTCGGCGTCGCCGAAGAAGGTTTTGCGCAGGTTAAGCTTGGTTGACGCAGTCATGAAGTCACCTCGTTTAACGCGAACGGTTTTTATAGGCGTTGAGCGCAATTACCAGCAGAAGGAACAGGCCCCAGATGAAGTCGATCAGATGGTTCGAGAATCGCAGAATCTGGAAACCGCTGGACAGTAGCATCAGGGCAGTAACCGCGATGGACACCCCCAGTACGGTCCCACGACCGCCCGCCGGGTTGGTGCCACCCAGAACCGCAATCAGAACAGCCTGAAGCAGATAGGATGTGCCGTAATCCGACTTTGCCGCGTTGGTTCGCCCCGAAAGAATGATCCCGGCAATAGAGGCCATCACCCCGGTCAGCATATAGCTGAGCAGGACCATCTTTTCACGTTTGAGACCGGCAAACAGGGCGGCCTTCGGGTTGGTGCCGATCAGCATCAGATTGATGCCAAAGGTCGTGCGGCGCAGCATGAAGGCGATCAGGCAGGCCAGAACCACGAACAGGACAAACGGCGTTGCCAGACCAAGGATTTTACCATTGCCGATAAAGGCCCAGGCATCCGGGAAGCCGACAATCGCCGGACCACCGGTCATGACAATTGCAAGGCCGGTAAAAACCTGCCCGGTGCCAAGAGTGGCCAGAATAGGCGTGATTTTTAACCGGGTAATCAACAGGCCGTTCAAAGCACCGGCGACAAGCCCCGTGCCAAGGGCGACAACAGCCCCCATCAGGACAATGCCAAAACCGGTATCGGCAACACCGGCGTCGGTGGTGAATTTTTTGAACATCACTCCGGCAAAGATCCCCGACAGGTTGGCAATGCCGATTACGGATAGGTCAATGCCGCCGGTCAGCATGGCAATCATCATCGCAATTGACAGCAGACCTAGTTCCGGGAAGGTGTATGTGATGGATTCAAAATTGTAATAGCGCAGGAACTTGTCCGGGCTAAGGGCGGTCATGACAACAAAGATCAGGATCGTCATGGCGATCAGCTGAACGATATTGTTGTCCTTGTTCAGAAGGTTACGGAAATCCGGTGCTTGTTTCATATCGGCCCCCTCACGCATTTGCACGGCGGTCACGCCATGCCGTAATGGCGGTGGCAATTACAATGATGACGCCGACAACAACGCGCTGCCACGTCGTGTCGATCTTCATGATGATCAGGCTGTTTTTCACCATCACCAGCATGAACACACCCAGCATGGTTCCCAGAACAGAACCGCGCCCGCCAAAGATGGAAGCACCACCCAGAACCACAGCCGCGATCACGTCCAGTTCAAGCCCGACGAAATCGCGTGGATTGGCAAGCCAGATCATGCCGCTGTGCAAAAGGCCGGCAAACCCGGCCAGAGCACCTGCGACGCAATAGATGAAAAATGTGATCTTGCGGATGTTGAAGCCAACGCGGCTGGCGGCTTCGGGGTCGCCGCCCATGGCATAAACCCCGCGACCGATCATGGTATAACGCAGGACAAAATGCAGCGTGATGGCCAGAACGACATACACAGCAACCATCGCGGTCAGGCCATAGGTTGTGCCATCGGGTTTGATCATGCTGATGATATCGGACTTTCCGAAATCAATCAGGGCATCGGGCATTTTGTTGATGTTGATTATGCTGGTGCCAACAACACCAAGCAGGAACCCGCGCACCATGCTGCCTGTGCCCAAGGTCACGATCAGCGGGATCATGCGGAATTTATAAACAAAGAACGCATTCAGGCAGCCAAACAGCGCCCCGATTGTTGCGGCGGCAACAAAGGGCAGGAAAACGCCGTCATAATTGAAATACAGCATGCCCTTGATGGTCAGATACATTGCCGCAACAGCAAATGCCGGGAACGAGACATCAATCCCGCCGGAAATCATCACCAGCAAAACGCCAAGCGCCATGATGCCGATGATCACGTTGCTGCGCAGAAGACTGAACATATTGTCCAGGCTCCAGAAGGCGGGGTTGACCAGCCCGATCAGGATCATGGCAAGCAAAAGAATGCCCGCGATGACCACCTCTGATTTTTGAAACCAGGCCATCAAGTTTTTCCTTACGTTAAATTCTTGAGCTTGTCGCTGATCTGGTCTTCGGAGGTATCGGCAGATGCCATTTCCTCGACAAAGGCTCCGCGATGCATCAGGACAATACGGTTACAGTTATGGACCAGTTCCGGCACGTCGTCGGAAATCATCAGCACGGCCAGCCCTTCTTTTTGAGTCAGTTCGCGAATTGTCCGGTGAATTTCCGCCTTCGATCCGACATCTACCCCGACGGTCGGGCCATTGAGGATCAGGAATTTGGCGTTGGTAAGAAGCCAGCGGGCAATAACCACGCGTTGTTGGTTGCCCCCCGAGAGTTCCTTGACCAGCTTTTTGCCGGTGGGGGTTGCGATCTGCATGTCGCGGATCATGGTTTCAACCCATTCTTCGGCCTTGTCCTGATCAATCAGCAGGCCGGGGGCCAGTTTTTCGTAACTGGTCGCCAGCATGTTGCGATCAATGCCCTGGGTTAAAAACAGTCCTTCGCTGAGACGGTCTTCGGGAACATAGGCAACCCCGGCTCTGATTGCCTTTTGTGGCGTATCGAGCACGGTTTGCACGCCATTGATCGAAATGGTGCCGCTGTAACCGGGCATCATGCCAAACAGTGACAGGGCAAGTTCGGTGCGCCCCGACCCAAGCAGGCCGGAAACACCAACAATCTCGCCCGGTTTGATCGCGAGGTTGATATTGTCGAGATCGGTTCCGAAAGACAGATTTGTGGTTTCGATGCGCGGAGGCATCGAACCGTATTTCTGCTGGTCCCAGATATAGGGTTTGGAGATGATATCAGACCCGGTCATGTGACGGGTGATCAGAGCTTCGTCAAAATCGCCGGTCGGGCCGTCGGCCACTTTCTGACCGTTACGGATGACGGTGATATGTTCGCTGATTTCCAGCATTTCGCGCATTTTGTGACTGACAAACAAAATGGCAATCCCGCGCGACTGGATATCCTTGACGATGCGAAAAAGCGTTTCGATTTCCTTGCCGGTCAGGGCGGTTGTCGGTTCGTCCATGATGATCAGACGGGCGTCAGACATCAGTGCACGGGCAATGGCGACAAGCTGTTTGCCCGCCGTGGACAGTTTTTCGACATCCATATCAAGGTCAAGATCAACCCCGAGACGTTTGACCGCTTCCTTGGCTATCTCGCGGACCTTGCGCCAGTTGAGAACCTGGCGCTGTTCGCGAAGCTGCACATTCATGGCAAGGTTTTCGGCCACGGTAAGGTTCCCGAACAGGGAGAAGTCCTGATAAATCACCTGAACTCCATGTTCGATCGAGGCCATGGGAGACAGGTTTTCAACCTTGTTGCCATCAATGTAAATCTCGCCGGCATTTGGCTGATATACACCGGACATGATCTTGATCAGGGTCGATTTGCCCGAACCGTTTTCACCGGCAAGACAGTGGATTTCGCCTTTCTGGATCGTCAGCGAAAGATCCTTAAGCGCAACAACGCCTGCAAATTCTTTCCGGACGTTTCGCAATTCAATGAAATTTTCAGACATGACAAGCCCGTCAACGTGAAACAAAGGTCCTGATCTCAGCATAAAATGAAGGCGTCCTTAATGGACGCCTTCACCAAAGGATGAAATCAGAAGTTATACTTGTCCATGTTTTCTTTGGTCACACCGACCCAGCCCTGACCATAAACCAGATTGGCATTGCTGCCTTCCGGGGTGCTGAGATTGGTGTAACCCGGCAGGCCAAGGTCAAGACCGGCCTTGATCTGGTCGCCCTTGCCATCCAGTGCCATAACGGCCAGCATGTTCATGGCATAGCCAGCAACTGCCGGATCCCAGAACTGGATGTATTCGATGTCGCCATTTGCCAGATATTCACCGGCAACCGACACCAGACCGGTACCTGCGAAGTGCAGTTTACCTTGAAGACCGCGTTCGGCGATCAGGCGACCGGCACCTGCCGAGGTTGGCATCGGACCGCCAACGATACCCTGAAGGTCCGGGTAGGTGGTCAGGGTTTCTTTGAGTTTGGTGTAGTCGGTATTGGCGTCGTCATAGGTTTCGAGACGCTCGGTCGCCAGTTCCATATCCGGGAAATGTTCTTTCTGGTATTCGACGGCACCGTCGATCCATTCATTCTGGGATTTGGAGGTCAGGCTGCCGACGGTAGCTGCATATTTTCCCTTGCCACCCATAGAGGTCCCGAGGACTTCCATCAGCTTCGCGCCGTATGCCTTGTTATCAAAAGCTTCGAGGATGTAGTCGGCGTTTTTCAGATTTGATGCTTCGTGGGCGATCACGACGATACCACGGTCACGGGCCTTTTTCAGAACCGGTTCGACGGCTTCGACCGAGAATGGCACGATGTTGATGGCATCAACGCCTTGTGCGATGAGGTTTTCAACCAACTGGACCTGTGCGGCGGCATCCGCTGCACTCGGCCCGACCATCCATGTATCATGACCGGTGTCTGCGCCGAACTGTTTGACACCTTCGCGCATACGGTCGAACCAGGCGATGCCGTCAACTTTGACCACGGTGGCGATGGAATATTCCTTGCCGGTGGTTTCGGATGTGAATTTCGAAATGATGTCCGGCGTTTTGATCGCTTCGTCTGCATGGGCCACACCTGCAAGCAGGGAACCGGCGACGACAAGCGATGAAAGAAGCTTGTTCATTGTTACCTCCAAATTGAAATCGGTTTTATCGTTGGCAGTTTTCTGCGTCTTATTGGCATGAAAGCCAAGGCTTTTCATGCGGGTCGTTCCGAAAACGGCAATTTCCGGTGGCCGGGATGCGGCCACCGGCACCGTATTACTGACCGATAATCCGAATGCTGGCGCTGGCGCCAATACGTGATGCTCCGGCTGCAATCATCTTGAATGCGTCTTCGGTGGTCCGAACCCCGCCCGACGCCTTGACCCCGATATTAGGGCCAACGGTTTTGCGCATCAGGGCGATATCCTCGGCGGTGGCGCCGCCACCGGCAAAACCGGTCGAGGTTTTGACGAAATCGGCACCGGCCTGTTTGGACAGTTCGCAGGCAAGGACTTTCTGTTCGTCGGTGAGCAGGGCGGTTTCGATGATGACCTTGAGGATGGCATCGCCACAGGCCTCTTTTACTGCGGCAATATCGGCGCGAACGGCATCGGTATCACCGCTTTTGAGCAGGCCAAGCGCAATGACCATATCGACTTCGCGCGCCCCCTGTTCGACCACCCAGCGGGTTTCGGAAATCTTGGCGGAAACCGGATCGGCCCCAAACGGGAAACACACCACCGAGCATGTCAGTACATCGGTATCAGCCAGTTTGCGCACGACCAGCGGGATATAGATCGGATTGACACAGACCGCCTTGAAAGCGTGTTTTCGCGCATCGGCGCACAGCGAGACAATCTGATCGGGAGTGGCATCGGCGGCCAGAAGGGTGTGATCAATATAAGCGGCAAGATCGCCAGCAGCGATCGGAGTTTGACCATTCGGCATGTAACGTTTCCCTCGGCGATAACGGGTGATTATCGCCATTTTGTTAAATTTATAACATTTGTTGAAATGATCCTGTCATCGGGCTAACATCTGGTCAAGCCAAAACATCTCAGGACAGAACTTGATTGAGTTGCTCGCCACGTCGCTATAATCAGGGGTTTTGTGATAAAATTTATGGTTGTTCTGGGTTGTTGACGGTGCCATTTTCTAGGCGTGACTGCGGCCTGCCAGCCGATATATCGGCAATGAACGGAGTCTGAATGTCGACCAAATCGCAGGACCGTATAGAAGCCCTGACCCGCAATCTGGAGGTCAGCAATGTGATCCGGTTGAAGGATGCCGCCGATCTGCTGGACGTTTCAGAAATGACGGTCCGTCGTGATGTTGCCGCCTGTGAAAACATTTTCACATATATGGGGGGATATATCACATTGAAGACGCCGGCTGCCGGCGGCCTTGGATATATCATGGACCGTGAACGTGGTTCCCATACAGATCTGAAGCGCACGGCATGTCAGATTGCAGCACGTTATGTCAAACCGGGCGATACCATTTTTCTTGATTGTGGTACGACCATTCCCTATCTCGCCAATGCGTTACCGGCAAACCGCGATATCACGGTGATCTGTTATTCGATCAATGTTGCTGAAATCCTGTGCAAAAAGTCGGGCCTTCGGGTGATCATGCTGGGGGGCATGTATCATGCGTCTTCCGCATCCTTTGCCGATAGCCACAGCGTGAATGCTATTTTGAACCTGAATATCAATACCGCCTTCATGTCGGCGGGCGGGGTGAATATCAGCCGCGGGGTCAGTTGTTCCAACCCGCATGAAGTTGATATTAAACGGGCGGTTCTCGAAACGGCAGCACATAAAATCCTTGTTGTTGATTCAACAAAATTCAATGTCCTCAAGCCCATGCTGTTTGCCAAGCTGGATCAGTTCGACATGATTTGTACCGACCCACAATGCGACCCGGAACTGGCAAGCAAAACCGGTTGTCCCCTGATTACACAATAGTGGCGGACCTGGCGTCTTAGCCTAGTTCGGCTCGGCCTGTGTCGCGTCGGCGATTGCCGCGTTCAGCGACTGTATTTCCGCCTCGGTTGCACCGCCAAGCGGATCATCCTTGGGAATGTCGCGATAAAGATCAACAAAGACATTCAAGGCCTGTCGGAATTTTCCCTGCTGTTTTAACATTATACCATAATAATACCGGCTAAGTTGGTGGTTGGGCATTCGGCCCAACGCATGCAGGATCAATTCGCGCGAAATCTTGTCGATCTGGCCCTGTTGGGCGGTGATGCGGGTATCGGCATATTCAATGGCCAAGAGCGGGTTATGCCCCGACAGGGCATAGGCGCGCGCAAAGGCGGCAACCGCCCGGTCAATATCGCCGAGCCGCAACGACCCACGTGCCAGAACCACCCAACCCTGTAAATTGCGCGGGTTGGCTTCCAGTGACAGGACGATCTGGCTAAGCAAACGGCGGATTTGCTGATCTGTCTGGAAATCGGGGTCGGCAGCGTCGCTTGCCGCGGCGGCGGCGGCCGCAAGATTGCGTTCACCGGCCCGTTCTGCATAGGGGCGGGCGGGGATTTGCGGTGTGCCGATTGTGCCATAAAGCACACCTGCGGCAATAACCGGCACCAATGCAAAGCCGATCCGGACAACCGTCGGGAATTCGCGTTTTCCATCGGTGCCGTCCGATGCCACACCATCATTGCCGCGTTGCAGGCTGGCAAAGATTGCAAGCCCGGCAAAACCGGCAAGTATGACAAGGCCAAGCCAGATCAAGGACGACCTCGCTTTGTGGCAGTGTTATATGCGCGGTTTTCTGGGAGCATCTTTATGAACGGTCCTGTGACGAGCCAAGAATTTCAGTCAGACGTTTTTCTTCCTGATCCGAAAGTGATTTTGGTCCGGCACCGTCTTCGCGTTGTTTGCGGCGGTAAAACGCAATGACCGCAATCAGGGCAAATAATGCCAGCAGGATCGGGCTGATCCACAGGATATAGGTTTCGGGTTTCAGCGGCGGATTCAACAGAACGTAATCACCGTATCGTTCGACGATATAGTCGATGACTTCGTCATTTGTGTCGCTGGCGATCAGGCGTTCACGCACCAGAATGCGCAGGTCGCGCGCCAGATCGGCATCAGAATCGTCAATTGACTGGTTCTGACAGACCAGGCATCGCAGTTCCTGACTGATGTCACGTGCGCGTTCTTCAAGGACAGGATCGGAAAGCATTTCGTCGGGATTGACGGCATAGGCAGGTCCGGCGTGCAGTCCAATCAGAATGACGGCGAATGCCGCAAACAGGGAACAAGTTGGGCGCATCATCCCTTTAACTCCGCAATTTTGGGAAGCAATACTTCCTCAAGAACTTCGTTGGTGACCGGTCCGACATGTTTGTAACGGATCTGACCGGTGCCATCGATGATAAAGGTTTCCGGCACACCATAGACGCCAAAATCAATCCCGGTACGTCCTGAAAGATCCATGCCCACCGCACTATAAGGATCGCCCAGTTCGCCAAGCCAGTTCACCCCGTCCTGCGGGTCTTTTTCCTTGTAGTTCAGGCCATAGACCGGAACGTTTGCTTCGCGCGCCATGCGTTTGATCAGCGGATGTTCCGCCCGGCATGGAATGCACCAGCTGGCGAACACATTGAGTACTGACACATTGCCTTTGGAAATGTCTGCTCGTGACAGGCCCTTGTCGCGGCCCGGCAGGGGCGGCAATTGGAAATCCGGGGCGGGTTTGTCAATCAGGGCAGATGGCACGACCGACGAATCTTTGCCGATATTCATCAGGAAAACACCGGCAAGGGCTGCAAACAGCACCAGCGGGATGACTGCGATCCAAAATCTCATGAAGCGGGAACTCCGTTTTTCTTATAGCGCAGGATAACGCGCGTACCGATGCTGATAACCCCTCCGATCAGCATCAGTAACATTCCACCCCAAACCCAGGGCATCATCGGCAGGAACCGAACGGTCACAACACGTCCGCCGTCTTCGGCGCGTTCACCGATCGACACATGCAGGTCGCCATCGCGCCCGTGCCAGATATCGGCTTCTTTGGTTTCTATGCCGCGGATCGGGTAATAGCGGACCTCGGGAAACAGTTCGGTCACCGGAAGCGCGTTGCGATAAACGATAAAGGTTGCTTTGCGCGTGGCAAAGTTTTCACCCGGCAACAAGGCAACGCCTTCGTATTGCAGGTTATAAGGGCCAATCTGGATGCTTTGCCCGGTGCGGGCCGATAACACCACTTGCTGTTCCCAGATTGCGCTGGCCGATCCCCCGGCAATCAGGATGGCAATCCCGATATGGGCGAATGTCATGCTAAGGTAGCGGGGGCCAAGCAACTGAAAATTACGATATTTGCCTTCGCCGTGATCGGGTTGGCGCCACAGGCGTTCCCACAAATCACCAAGGGCGGCGGTAAAGACCCATGCCGCAAGGCCAATGCCGAGCAATGGGACTGGCGATGCATCGATAAAGCGCATCCAGACAAACAAAACAACGATCAGCGACAGCAGGGCGGCAAGTTTCATGCGTCGCCCGATCAGCCATGCCTCGTCATTGCGCCAGCGAAGCGTCGGGGCAAATCCCATAAGAAACAGCATCGGCACGCCGATCGGAATTAAGGCCTGTACAAAAAAGGGCGGACCCACGGTGATGATGTCGCCGTCAAACCAGCGCAGGATCAGCGGATAAATCGTTCCGATCAGAACCGTGGCGGCGGTGACCGACAACATGACACTGCTGATGAACATGCCGCTTTCACGTGAAATCAGCGAGAAATCCTTGGTGTCGACCATGCCACCGGCACAGCGCCAATACATGAAATAAGCCCCGGCAAACAGGATGCAGAACCCGACCAAAAGCGCAACACTGTCGCCGGTGCTCAGCAAGGCGGTTGGCAGTGGCCCCAAAAGGTCAGATCGGACAAGAAAAGTTCCGAACCATCCTGCGCCAAATGCTGAAAGAGCCAAAAGTGCCGCCCAGGGTTTAAGGGTTTCGGTTTTTTCCATAACCGCACGACAATGCAAAAAGGCCGTGCTTAAAAGCCATGGCAACAGCAACGCGTTTTCGGATGTGTCCCAGTACCACCAATTTCCCCATGCCTGTTCGGTATAGGCCCGATAGGCATTGATGGCGATGGCAGCCCCCAAAAGGGTCCAGGATGCCAATGCCCAGGGGCGCAACAATTCCGACCATGAACGATCAAGATTTGCCCCGGGAAGGGCGGCAAGCGTTGCGGCAAAAATCACAGACAATCCGGCAAGACCGGCATAAAGCACCGGGCCGCGCAATATGCCGGGGACGTCTTGCAATTGCGGGTCAAGACCACGGCCGTCAAGCGGCGCCATGACAGATCGCAGGAACGGGTCGGCGTCAATCAGTGTGGCAGCCGCCAGAAGGGCGGTAATGATTGCAAGAATGCCAAGCGTGACGCGGTCTTGCTGTGTGATGCCGCGCAGGGTGGTCTGGACTGCGAAAAGCAATGTGGCGATTGTGCTGGCGGTAACCCATAGCAGCATCGCCCCGCTATCGGGGATAAAGGCCGCACCGATACGATACAGCATCGGGGTTGATGAATGGCTGTAATTGGCAACAATTGAAAGCGTGAAGTCGCTGACGATAAAGGAATGGATCAGTGCGGTTTCAGCAATGATTGCCAAAATGCACATCGCAAAAGGCAGCGGCCAGACACTGAGATGATTGGGATGTGTTGTGTTGTCTTGCCCGTTGTCGGATCGGTTCGTTACCGGCCCGGTTGCCAGTGTTTGAACGGGGGCCAATACGTAATAGCCCGCGCGAAAAAGCGCCGGGCAAAACAGCACGGCCTGACAACACCCCAAAACAAGAATGAGGATAAGGGCAAAATGACCAAACTCTGCAATCATGCGTTTCTTCAGATTTCCCCGATATGTGACATTCGATAAACGAACACCACAAGACCCCTGCTGTCAAATCGCAAGGGATGCATCCAGATTTATTGGTGCATTGAAGGCGTCAATGCACCGATTTTATGATGGCAGAATGTGGCTTAATTACGCATTTCTTCGGCGTTGCGGGCTTGGATTTCTTCCCAATGGCCGCTTTTTTTCAAGGAATCAGCGACTTCTGGCGGCATGTAATTCTCGTCATGTTTGGCAAGAACTTCGGATGCGATGAAGTACCCCTGTGTGTCCATGTGACCTTCGGCGACGATCCCCTGACCTTCGCGGAACAGATCGGGCAGGATGCCGGTATAGGAAATTGTGACCGCATTTACCATGTCGGAGACAACAAAAGTCACGGTTTCACCACCGCCCAATTTTTGTAGGGACCCTTCCTCGACCAAACCGCCAACACGCAGGCGCTGATCAGGATCGATGGGCGATTTTTCGGCGATTTCGGTCGGGCTGAAAAAGAACACGACCGAATCTTCAAATGCTGTCAGGGCAAGCGCGGCGGCGGCACCAACGGCCAGAAGGGCCGCAAGAATGATATACATGCGTTGGCGTTTACGGGATTTTGCACGCGAAAGAGACACTTTTGTATTCTCCGCTCAGGACGTTTGGTCTTTAGGGCGCACCCGGCGCGGGCGGCGAGATTTTAGAACGGTTTCAAGTTGATCGAGTTCGGTTCGGCTTTGGCCAAGACCGCGCAGCGTTGTGATCAAAAGCACGATCAGCGAGATGGCCGCGATGCCATAGCTTGCCCAGATATAGCTGCCATATCCGCCCATCGAGAAGAATTCGCTCATTTTCCGGCTCCGGCGTTGTGACCTTGGTCATAGGCAAGATTGCTGTCATCGCCCGATGTGGGGGCGCGGTCGTCAAAAACACCGCTAAGCTGAAGCGCACGGATGCGGCGCTGGTTCAGTTCAAGCCGCACGCGCAGCACCAGAACGATGAAGTAATAGCCGGTAAAGGCAAAGGCCATGATCAGAAGCGGGGCCAGCATGCTGGGGTCGATGCTCGGCCCATCCATGCGGGCAACCGATGCCGGTTGATGCAGGGTGTTCCACCAATCGACCGAAAACTTGACGATTGGCACATTGATCGCCCCGACAAGGGCCAGCGCCGATCCGGCCTTTGATCCGCGTTCGGGATCGTCAAATGCATTCACCAGTGCGATATACCCAAGATACAGGAACAACAGGATCAGCATCGATGTCAGGCGGGCATCCCAAACCCACCATGTCCCCCACATCGGTTCGCCCCAAAGCGATCCGCTAATCAGGGTCAGGGCGGTAAAGGTCGCGCCGATCGGGGCGGTGGCGCGCGCACAGATATCAGCCAGCGGATGCTTCCAGATCAGGCTCATGGCGCCACATGCGGCCATTCCGATATAACAGAACAACCCCATCCAGGCGGCGGGCACATGGATATACATGATCCGAACCGTGCTGCCCTGTTGATAATCAACAGGTGATGCGAACAGCGCCAGATAGAGTCCGACGACGGTCAGGATGACGGTCAGCGTTACCATCCAGGGCATCATGGCCCCGGTCAGTTTCAGAAACACGCTTGGTTTGGCGAAACGATGCATTTTCTCTCGTCCGTTTGCGGTCATGGCGCCGAAGGTCGTTATTTTTGCTCTGTCGTCTTTATCATTATTATTATCATTCCACAGCCTGTCGGATGGCATGTGCGGTGGCAAAGGGGGCCGCGGCCAGTGAAAGCAACAGAATTGCCCCCATGATCTGTAACTGTGCCTGGGCGGAAATGCCAAGCAATGCGGCCTCGACCGCACCGGCACCAAATATCAGTACCGGTATATATAGGGGCAAGACCAACAATGACACCAGTACCCCGCCCCGGCGCGCGCCCAATATCAGGGCCGCGCCAATCGCGCCGATCAAACTAAGTGCAGGTGTGCCGATCAGCATGGCGATCATCAATGTGGCAAACCCGTTCTGATCCATATTTAACATCACCGCCATGATCGGGGCTGCCATAATCAACGGCAAGCCCGTGGTCAACCAATGCGCGCAGACCTTGCCCAAAACCAGCAATTCCAGCGGCGCAGGCGACAGGGTCAGCAGTTCCAGCGTGCCATCCTCGTAATCGGTCTGAAAGACACGTTCCAGTGACAGCATCGCCGCCAGAAGGGCCGCAACCCAGATCACACCCGATGCGATGCGAGCCAGGATATTGACCTCGGGCCCGACACCGAACGGAAACAGGGTGGTGGTCACGATAAAGAAGGCAACTACCATCACGGAATCCGCCCCCTGGCGCATTGCCAGACGCAAGTCGCGACGCAATATGGCGACAAAGGCATTCATATCGTGGCCCCCGTCTGCTTGCCTTGATCTATGTCGAATGGGTGGTTATCGCCAGTGTCTGTCTCGTCAGCATCGTCCTGATCGGCGAGCCATTCCATCATCGGAATGGCAAATTGATCAAGGTCGAGGATCGTGGGTGATGTGACATCAAGATCAATATGCGTTGAATAGATCACAATTCCACCCTTTGCCCGGAAACTTGCAATCAGGCGGGCCAGCTCGGCACAGCTTTCGCGATCCAGCCCGACTGTTGGCTCGTCAAGCAACCAAAGATCGCTGCTGCCTAAAAGGATGCGGGAAAGGGCGGTGCGGCGTTTTTGCCCGCTTGAAAGGTAACGTCCGGCCGTATGGGCAAGGTGATGAATATCAAGGGCGCGCAGCGCCTGATCAATTTCACCGTCAATATCGGAAACCCCGCGAAGTTCGGCCCAAAGGCGCAAATTATCGCGGACGGACAATACCGGTTTGATGGCGTCCTGATGGCCCAGATACTGCAGGCGGGCGCGATGCGCGATCCGATCATCTGCGATGTCGTGTTCCTGCCAGCGGATATTGCCCCGGCGGGGGGACGTCAGCCCGGCCATCAGGCGCAACAGGCTTGATTTCCCCGCCCCGTTTCGACCGCGCAGCATTACGGCATCGCCTGTACTGGCAGAAAAGGCAAGATTGCCAAATACCAGACGTTCGCCGCGCAGGCAGGTCAGATCAGAACCGGTAAAAACTGTCATCTAACTCATTTGGCTGTCGGAATTCATGCCGGATATGCGTTTTCTATAACGCGTCCTAGTTTATTAATCATGCTTTATCCGACATTGGCCGCGATGACATTGTTTCAAATCAATCCAAAAAGCCGTCAAACGCCGCAGCAATCAAAAATCGGCTGCGGCGTTGATGAAGATATACTGTCCTAGAACCGGATGACAGAGGCGCTGCGGATCGGGCCACCGCGGCCTTCTTGTACCAGAATGGCAATGCCGCCATCACATACCTGACCAAGGGCAAAGTCCAGTTCACGCCGGTTGCCATTCCAATTGCCAAGATCGACCATTTCACGCACGACATTGGCATGGACCAGTCGACGACCGGAATTTTCACCGGACCGGACATCGCGGGCTTGTTCACGATCAAAGCCAACCAGCCAAAGGTGATAGGACTGCCCCGGTGGCGGGGTATCTGTCATGCCGAGCATCACCTTGCCACTTGCCGGAATGGCCGGGTCGTCCGATAGCAGGGAAAGATCTGCCCAAACCTGTAACGGGGTGGCTTCGTCGCCGGTGGTGGTGATTTGCTGTTTGGCGGTGGCACGGATGACATGACTGCCGTTAATCACGACCTGCGGGGTATAGACGTATCGTTCGCGCATATGACTGGCGTAATCACGTTGTCGTTTGGTGTAATTGGCATCGGAAAATGGATCTTCCCAGCCAAGATAGTTCCAGTAATCGACATGGAATGACAGCGCAAGAAAGTCGCTACGTTCCTGATTTATCTCGTAAAGAACGTGATCGGCCGGGGGGCACGAATTGCATCCCTCTGAGGTGTAAAGCTCGATCACGGCGCGCGGGGTTATGGCTTCTGCGGCATTGGCCGTCGCAAAACCTGTCCAAAGTATCGTTCCAAGGATGATGAGAAGGGGGCGAAACTGTTTCATGGCGTGATGATGCCCCAGTTTTCCCATCAACCACCAATCACAAGGCCTTGAAAGAAGCGTTTGTGTGAAAACGACCGATATTTGCGCAAAACCCGGGAATTTCGACAGGAGATTTCGGAAGATAGGTGCTATTAGCTCCGGTCGATCCCGAAGGGGGTAACAGGCCATCACGGGATGCGCAGGGTCAAATCACCTTTGCGTTTATACAGAAAAATGAGGAAGAGGCACTGCGGCGGGAGCAACTATCCGTGGATGCCGGTCCAAGAAAGGTTTGCAGATAATGATGAAACGAGAGCATTGGGGTTCGCGCCTTGGCTTTATTCTGGCGGCTGCCGGGTCGGCTGTCGGTTTGGGGAATATCTGGAAGTTCCCCTATATGGCAGGCGAGAATGGCGGCGGTGCCTTCCTGCTGATTTATCTGGCATTGGTCTTTACCATCGGTTTGTCGGTGATGCTGGCGGAAATGGTTCTTGGCCGTATGGCTGAAAAGAATGCGATTGGGGCGTTTGCAAAACTCAAAGGCGGTGCTTGGCCATTGATTGGGTTTTGTGGTGTTGCTGCGGCCTTTATCATTTTGTCATTTTACAGTGTGGTCGCGGGCTGGACGATTTCCTATATGGTCAAATCGGTCACCGGCGCACTTGCCATTGAAGACCCGGATCAGTTGGGCAGCCTGTTTGGGGGCTTCATTTCCGATCCGGTTTCGCCGCTGATTTATCATGCGATCTTTATGGTACTGACGGTTTTTGTCGTTCTATCGGGCGTTGGGGCCGGTATTGAACGTGCATCGAAAATCCTGATGCCGGCATTGTTCGCATTGCTGCTGGTTTTGATCGTGCGGTCGGTTACCCTGCCGGGGGCCGAAGCCGGTATTACCTTCCTGCTGTCGCCGGACTTTTCGAAAGTGACATGGACGACGGTGTCCGATGCGCTTTCGCAGGCGTTCTTCTCGCTCTCGCTTGGGATGGGGGCGATGATTACCTATGGCTCGTATCTGAGCAAAAAGGAAAACATCGCAAGTTCGGCGGGGTGGGTCACCTTGCTGGATACGATGGTTGCCGTGATGTCGGGTCTTTTGATCCTTCCGGCGGTGTTCGCATTTGGCTTTGATCCAAGTGCCGGTCCGGGGCTTACCTTTATCACCTTGCCGGCTGTGTTTGCACAGATGCCGTTCGGATCGTTCTTTGCGTTCCTGTTCTTCCTGCTTTTGGCGATTGCGGCGCTGACCTCGGCGGTGTCGATCCTGGAAGTCGTCGTTGCCTATTTCGTCGATGATCGTGGCATCAGTCGCAAATGGGCATCGATCACGGTCGGTGTGATCATTTTCCTGATGGGGATTCCGTCGTCGCTGTCGCTGGGGATTATGGGGGACTTCACCATCTTTGGTATGGGCTTCTTTGATCTGATGGACTTTGTCAGTTCGAAATTGCTGCTGCCGATTGGTGGTTTGTTCATTTCGCTGTTTGTCGGCTGGGTCGTCTGGGGCAAGGCCAAGGAAGACATTGCATTGCATAACGGGATCGTGCCGTTCTGGATCAACGCCTGGGGCATTATTGTAAAGTTTATCGCACCGGTGGCGATTGCCTTTATTTTGCTTAAGGGGCTTGGCGTTCTGTAATTGCCGGTCTGCACCGCATTGAAAATCAAAGGGTGGGGAAATTATCCCCGCCCTTTTTGCTTGTTGGCTATTTGAGGTTTGTGAAGCTTAGGATGCTTTTGCACGTCGTTGTTGCGATAGGCTAAGAATATCATCAGCATCCATCGGCTTGCCCAGAAGATAGCCCTGGATATAGTCGCAACCGGCATCACGCAGCAGGTTAAGCTGTTCTTCGGTTTCAACGCCTTCGGCGACGCATTTCTTGTGCAGGTTCTGGGCCATGTTGATGATGGTGATCGCCAGCGTATTGCCTTCGCGGCCTTGATTGATATCGCTGACAAAGCTTCGATCAAGCTTGATCGTATCAAAGGGCAATTGGCGCAGGTAGCTGAGACTGGAAAAGCCGGTGCCGAAATCGTCAAGCGAGATCTTGACGCCCAGATCGCGGATGCGTTGCAGATTGGCGCGCATCTCGTCGATGTTTTGCATGAACAGGCTTTCGGTGATCTCGATTTCCAGCCGGTCACTGGCAAGGCCCTTGTCGACCAGAATAGTGCGGATTTGTTCGGCCAGATCGACAGTGCCATAGAATTGCTGGACGGAAACATTTACGGCCATCGTAATGTTATGCAGCCCCTGTTCCCGCCATGAAACGGCCTGTCGGCAGGCGTGTTGCAAAACCCAGCGGCCCAGTTCACCAATAACCCCCATCTGTTCGGCGATCGGGATAAAGGTTGTCGGGGAAATCGGGCCAAGGGTCGGATGGTTCCAGCGCAACAGGGCCTCGACCCCGTGCAATTCGCCGGTGCGAGCCTGAAACTGGGGTTGATAGACCACATGAAATTCGTCGTTATCAAGTGCCTGGCGCAGGGCGGTTTCAAGTGCCAGATCGGCACCATTGCGACTGTGGCTGGCGCGGTTATAGCGACTGAACTGGTTTCGGCCCTGTTCCTTGGACTGCATCATCGCGATTTCGGCATTACGCAGCAGATTGGCCGTATCGTTGGCATCACGCGGGAATGAAGCAATGCCGATACTGGCCGAGATGTAAATATCCTGCCCTTTGCGGGTTTTATGCGGTTCGCTGAGTGCGTCCAACAGGTCTTTGGCCAGTTTGGCATCCTCTGCGGTATCGTCGGCGGCATTTTTATCTGACGGTTTGTCGCCCGAGAGCAAGATGGCATATTCATCCGCGCCAACACGCGCCAGAACGCCGCCTTCGTCCAATCGGCGATGAAGACGACGGGCCACTTCGACCAGAACATCATCGCCGTCACTGTGGCCCAGCGTATTGTTCACGCGCTGGAAATTGTCGATGTCTAGCAACAGGATCGTCAGGCTTGTGCCATTACGACGGGAGTCCCCAATGCCATGCGCCAACAGTTCAAGAAAACGCCGCCGATTGGGGTAGCCGGTCAGTTCATCAATATGGGCAAGCCGTAGAATGTCTTCGCGGTTTTTCTTGCGTTCGCTGATATCGGTAAAGATCGACGCATATTGGCAAATTTCGCCTTCGCCATTGCGGATGGCGATAATCGACAGCCATTCCGGATAAACTTCCCCCGACTTTCGGCGGTTCCAGATTTCGCCTTCCCATTTGCCATGTTGCTGAATGCTGCGCCACATTGCGGCATAGAAATCCGGTGATTGCCGACCAGATTGCAAAATTCGGGGGTTTTTGCCAATCACATCCGATGCGCTATAGCCGGTAACGCGGGTAAAGGCCGGATTGACCAGTTCGATGATCCCGTTGGCCGTGCAGATCATGATCCCGTCCGGCGAGGTTTCGATGATCTTGTTTGCAAGAAACAGGGATCGTCGCGCCGCAGATAATTCGGTATCGCGCCCTTCCATCAGGGCACGCAGATGGGCGAAATAATCCTGTTCGATGAATTCCAGAAGATCGGCAAAAGACAGCACGCCAATCACGTTGCGCGTGTCATCAATAACCGCCAAATGGCGGATATTTTCGTTCAGCATGGTGTCGCGTGCGTCGCTCAGACTGGTCTTGGCGGCAATCACATGCAGGGGGTGACTGGCAATGTCGATTGCGGGACGCGCATGTCCCCCATTGGCGAGGTTTTGTAAAATATCGCGTTCGGTGATGATGCCGGCATGGTCAAGAACCGATACCTGCTCGGTCTTGACGGTCGGGTCATAGATAATCGCGCAATCGCATTTGGCCTCGTGCATGCGTGCGCGCAGTTCCGACATACTGATATCGCCATCAACGAAAATAGTCGTGCGTCGGATGGCATCGCCAACATCCCCTTCGCCCAGCGTGCGCAAACTGCCCTGATGACGGATCAGGTCCGACTGGCTGATGATCCCGGCCAGACGGTTTTTTTCGTCAATCGTGACCAGATGGCGGACATGGCGTTCGCGCATTCGCACCATTGCGGCTTCGGGGCTGGCATGAAGGGAAATGCTATGCACCGGGGCCGACATCCAGTTTGAAATCGGTTCATCAAGCGCATGGACGCAGTCTGCCGGTAAGGCCAAACAGTCCTTTTCCGTCCAGATGCCGACCGGCAGATTGTCTTTGGTGATGATGATTGAACTGCAATTGACTTCGCGCATCATTTCAATGGCGCGGGCAAGCGTTGTTTCCGGAGCGCATCGTAAGACGGTGCCCGGTGAAATCGTGCCTACGGTCAGGTTTGCAGTTCGGCCATCCGTTAAATTGGGGCGCGTCATATTAACCTGTTGTCAAAACCCTGCGGGTCACCCGGCTCAGGGGCGTCACTATTTTGGCCTAACCCCTATCAAATCTGATGGCAGACTGATTTGTTTTAAATCAATCCAAGGAGGCGGTTCAGCCAAGGTTCAATTATAAGATGTGACATGCGCATAAAAAAAGCACCCCGCCTTAAAAAGACGGGGTGCTTGAAGGTTTGGCTGATGATTTCAGATGAAATCAGGCAGCTTTCATCATGTTGCGCAGAACGAACTGCAAAATGCCGCCGTTCTGGTAATACAGGACTTCGTTTTCGGTATCGATACGGCAAGTGGCGATGACCTCTTCGGTGCTGCCATCTGTGCGCGTGATACGAACCGTAACGTCCTGCATTGGGGTGATACCGTTGGCAACACCCAGAACGTCAAAGACTTCGGTGCCGTCCAGCTTATAGGTCTCTCGACCTTCACCATTTTTGAACTGCAACGGCAGGACGCCCATGCAGACCAGGTTGGTGCGGTGGATACGTTCAAAGCTTTCAGCCAGAACAGCTTTGACGCCAAGAAGGTTGGTGCCTTTTGCTGCCCAGTCACGCGACGAACCGGTGCCGTATTCTTTACCAGCGATGACAACCAGCGGGGTGCCTTCGGCCTGATAACGCATGGCGACATCATAAACCCAGCCCTGTTCGCCAGACGGGTAATGAACCGAAACACCGCCTTCGGTGCCCGGAGCCATTTGGTTGCGAATACGGATGTTGGCAAATGTGCCGCGCATCATGACTTCGTGGTTACCACGGCGTGCGCCGTAGGAGTTGAAGTCACGAACGGCAACGCCGTTTGCTTTGAGGTATTCACCAGCCGGGCTTTCTGCCTTGATCGAACCGGCCGGAGAAATGTGGTCGGTGGTGACAGAATCACCCAGGATCAGAAGCGGGCGTGCGCCGTGGAAATCGGTGAAATCACCCGGTTCTTTCGCCATGTTGACGAAATAGGGCGGGTTTTGCACATAGGTCGACTTGTCTTCCCAAAGGAAGGTTTCGCCTTCGGTGACCTTGATGTCCTGCCATGGTTTCGGACCGGCAAAGATGTTGTCGTAACGATCTTTGTACATCGACGCCGAGATCGAGGCAGCAATGGTATCTGCGATCTCTTTATTGGTTGGCCAGATGTCTTTCATAAAGACGTCTTTGCCATTCTTGTCGGTGCCCAGCGGATCGTTGTTCAGGTCGATCTTCAGGTTACCGGCAAGCGCATAGGCAACAACCAGCGGCGGAGATGCCAGATAGTTGGCTTTGACATGCGGGCTGATACGGCCTTCGAAGTTACGGTTGCCAGACAGAACCGCTGTGACCAGCATGTCCTTGTCTTCGATGGCAGCGGCAATCGGGGCCGCAAGCGGACCAGAGTTACCAATACACGTCGTGCAGCCGAAACCGGCAATGTTAAAGCCAAGCTTATCAAGGTAATCCTGCAAACCGGCTTTTTCGAGATAGTCGGCAACAACAAGCGAACCCGGTGCAAGCGAGGTTTTCACCCACGGTTTGCTGTGAAGGCCGAGCTCGACAGCTTTTTTCGCCAGCAGACCGGCCGCAATCAGCACACTCGGGTTCGAGGTGTTGGTGCAGGAGGTGATGGCAGCGATAACAACGTTGCCGTCCTTCATGTCGAAGTTTTCATTCGAAACCGGAACGGTACGATCAGCATCAACACCCGGTGCCATTTCGGCAAAGGTTTGTTTGAAGCTTGAAACGGCATCTTTGAGAAGAACACGGTCCTGCGGACGCTTCGGACCCGAAAGGGCCGGCTCGACGGTTGAAATGTCAAGTTCAAGCGTTGCGGTGTATTCTGCTTCATGTGCCGGGTCGCGCCACATGCCCTGTTCTTTGGCATATGCTTCGACCAGCGCGATCTGATCTTCTTCACGGCCGGTGTTACGCATATAGTTCAGCGTTTCATCATCGATCGGGAAGAAGCCACAGGTCGCGCCATATTCCGGTGCCATGTTACCAATGGTCGCACGGTCCGGCAGGCTCATATGGTCAAGTGCATCGCCATAGAATTCGACGAATTTGCCGACCACACCTTTTTCGCGCAGCATCTGAACGACGCGCAGCACGAGATCGGTGGCGGTGATGCCTTCTTTCATCGAGCCGGTCAGTTTAAAGCCGACGACTTCCGGGATCAGCATTGAAATCGGCTGGCCAAGCATTGCGGCCTCGGCCTCAAGACCGCCAACACCCCAACCGAGAACGGCAAGGCCGTTGACCATGGTGGTGTGGGAATCTGTACCAACCAGTGTATCAGGATAAGCAACGGTTTTGCCGCTGTCATCTTTGCCGGTCCAAACGACCTTGGCAAGATGTTCAACGTTCACCTGGTGGCAGATGCCAGCTCCGGGTGGGACGATGCGGAAATTGTTGAAGGCACCCTGGCCCCAACGCAGGAACGAATAACGTTCGCCGTTGCGTTCGAACTCGACATCCATGTTTTTCTCAAGGGCGTCGTCGGTACCAAAGTAATCAATCATGACCGAGTGGTCGATGACGAGGTCAACCGGTGAAAGCGGGTTCACCTTTTGGGCGTCGCCACCCATTTTAACGACCGCATCGCGCATCGCAGCAAGGTCAACAACGGCGGGAACACCGGTGAAATCCTGCATCAGGACGCGGGCCGGACGATAGTTGATCTCGTGGCTGCTTGAACGGGTTTTAAGCCATTCGACAACGGCTTTGACATCGTCGGTTTTAACGGTGAAATCGTCTTCGTAACGCAGAAGGTTTTCAAGAACGACCTTCAACGTGAACGGCAGTTTTGAAACGTCGCCGATTTTCTCGGAAGCAACTTTGAGGCTGTAATAGTCGTAGGACTTGTCCCCGACATTCAGCGTGCGGCGCGTATTCAGGTTGTCTTTGCCACAAATGGACATCAGACCCTCCTCAAGGTGGTTAAAGGGCTTGTCGTGACAAGACACCCCGACCGTCGGAGCGCCGAGCGGTGGGCTATCTGTATCTCGTGACGCGGGTCACGGCTACATATGTATGTGCCCGGGGGTTACACCACAATTCCCTTTGAAAGTCCAGACCTCCTAAAGGGGCATTCTTGAAATCTGTATGATAACAACGAATTGGTTCCGCAGGCAGGGGAAATAACAACCAAAAGGGGATCGATTTCGCCGGAAATTGCGATAAATCGATCTGATTGTTTTTTGCGAGTCTGACTGTGTGACGCGCGATCAAACAAGACTCGGATGGTCAACGCACCCTGTTTGATCACGGGAAATCCTTGTTGATACCGCGCCGAATCGGTTCGGCGTGGTGGCCGATGAAATGGGAATTCAACGGTTTGGCGACATGTCATTGGTGCAGCGCGAACATGTCGGACGATGTTGCGGCGCAATATTATTTTTCCGAAATCATGATCGGTTGTATTGCGGTGACCTTACGGAATTATAGATGGAAAAGCCTTTACGGGTTCGGGTCGAAAAAATTGTGCAGCGCGAATTTGTAAAAAGTCTCAATTCGTTGCTGTGCAACACGTTGACGGCATTTGCTGAAATTGGTACTTAAATACGTATTAAATGTGTCACGCCCGGTTTCCGTAAGGTCGGGTTAGATAAAAACGGCACATCATCAGGGAAATTGAACAAGAGGCATAAAGGTATCGCTTTGAATTCCGGACAACCGGAAAAGGATGCCTGCGGCCCAAGTCAGGGAGGATAAGCGTTGCTATGACGTCACAGGATCCCATTTTGCAGATCAGCGACGTGTCGCTTGTGTTTGGCGGCGTGCGCGCGCTGAGCGATGTCAGCTTTTCTGTCCAGCCTGGCGAGCTGTTTTCAATCATCGGCCCGAACGGTGCAGGCAAGACCTCGATGCTGAACTGCATATCCGGTCGGTATCAGCCCACGATGGGGTCCGTGTCCTTTAAAGGACAGAATGTGACTGGGCTTAAACCGAACGCCCGTGCTGAACTTGGTATTGGTCGTACATTCCAGAACCTTGCGCTTTTTGGCCATATGAACGTTCTGGACAATATCATGGTCGGGCGGCATCACCTGTTGAAAAACAACTTCCTGACCGGTTCGCTTTACTGGTTTTCCTGTGCCCAGAAGGAAGAGCTTGAACATCGTCGCTTCTGCGAGGATGTGATCGACTTTCTTGAAATTTCGCACATTCGCAAGGCGACGGCGGGCACGCTGTCCTATGGCTTGCGCAAACGTGTTGAACTGGCGCGTGCGGTGGCGTTGCGCCCTGATCTGATCCTGCTGGATGAACCGATGGCCGGTATGAACCTCGAAGAAAAAGAGGACATGGCGCGCTTTATCATCGATCTCAATGAAGAATGGGGGATGACGGTGGTGATGATCGAACATGACATGGGGGTTGTGATGGATATCTCAAGCCGGGTCATGGTTCTCGATTTTGGGCGCAAGATTGCCGAAGGATTGCCCGAAGAAGTCATGGCCAATGCCCATGTCAGAAAGGCCTATCTTGGCGAAGAAGACGACGTGACCGACGAAGACGAGCAGGTGGCCTGAATATGACTAGCAATACTCCAGAATATGCCGATGTCCAGGCGCTCGATACCTTTCCGAAAGTGCTGGCCTATAACGCGCGTCACTGGCCCGATGAAATTGCCATGCGTGAAAAGGAATTCGGCATTTGGCAGGAATTCACCTGGAAAGATTACAATGACCGCGTCAAATGGATGACGCTTGGTCTGCGCGATATGGGGATCAAGCCCGGTGATGTGGTTGGCCTGATCGGTGAAAACCGCCCGGAATGGGTTTGGGGCGAAGTCGCAGCCCACGGGTTGCGGGCGATGTCGGTTGGTCTGTATCAAGATAGCCTGCACGACGAAGTTGCCTATCTGATTACTTATTCCGGTGCGCGCGTTCTGATCGCCGAAGACGAAGAACAATGTGACAAACTGATCGAACTGACCGACCAGATTCCGACGGTTGAATATATCGTTTATTGTGATCCGCGCGGTCTGCGCAAATATGATGATCCACGCCTGATGGATATCGAAAAACTGTATGAGCTTGGCCGGTCGATCGAAGCAAAAGACCCCGGCGCCTATGACGCGATGGTTGCCGATACCCGTGGTGACGAATGCGCCATTTTGTGCACGACATCGGGCACCACGTCCAAACCGAAAATGGCGATGCTCAATTCCGGTGATTTTTTGGATCATTGTGCCGCCTATTTGCGGGCCGATCCGAAATATCCGGGTGATGATTATGTTTCGGTTCTGCCGCTGCCATGGATCATGGAACAGGTTTATGTTGTCGGGCAGTCGCTGATCAGTCGCCAGATTGTGAATTTTGTCGAAGAACAGGAAACCATGATGGCCGATCTTCGCGAGATCGGACCGAATTTCGTTCTTTTGGCACCGCGCGTGTGGGAATCCATTGCGGCTGATGTTCGGGCACGGATGATGGATTCAACCCTGTTCAAACAAAAAATGTATGATTTTGGCATGTCGTTGGCCCGCACAGCCCTTGATGCCGGTGGCCATTCCAAATTTGCCGATGTCATTTTAATGAATGCCTTGAAAGACCGGCTGGGCTTTTCCAATTTGCGCTCGGCGGCGACGGGCGGGGCGGCAATGGGGCCGGAAACCTTCAAGTTCTTTCATGCCATGGGCGTTCCGTTGCGCCAGCTTTACGGCCAAACTGAACTTTGCGGCGCCTATACTATCCATCAGCCCGATGACATCGATTTTGATACTGTCGGCAAGGCGTTTGATAATTCCGAAATCCGGGTCATCAATGCCGATGAAAACGGGGTTGGCGAAATCGTCGCCCGGACATCGGGCATGTTCACCAGCTATTATAAAAATCAGGCGTCCTATGACGAGGATGTCCGCGATGGCTGGATGCATACTGGCGATGCCGGATACTTTAAAGAAGACAACAAGCATCTTGTGGTGATCGACCGCCTGAAAGATTTGGCGGAAACATCGACCGGGGTGCGGTATTCGCCGCAGTTTATTGAAAACAAACTGAAATTCTCGCCGTTCATTGCCGAGGCCGTGATCCTTGGCAAAGGATTGCCGTTCCTGTCGACCATGATCTGTATTCGGTATTCGATCATGGCAAAATGGGCCGAGCAGCGCGGGATTGCCTTTACCAACTATACCAACCTGTCTGCCCAGCCGCAGGTCTATGACATGATCGTTGATGAAATCCGTCAGGTGAATGAAACCCTGCCCGAAGCCCAACGGATCAAGCGTTTCCTGTTGCTGTATAAGGAACTTGATGCCGATGACGGCGAACTGACCCGGACGCGCAAGGTGCGGCGTAGTGTTGTTGCCGAAAAATATGCTGACA
The DNA here is from genome assembly GCF_002115745.1 of Thalassospira alkalitolerans. Lineage (GTDB taxonomy): Bacteria > Pseudomonadota > Alphaproteobacteria > Rhodospirillales > Thalassospiraceae > Thalassospira > Thalassospira alkalitolerans. Next base: position 36,265 of record NZ_JFKB01000019.1, on the reverse strand, counting down.
TCATCGATGCGGTTTATGCGGGCAATGACAAGGTTGATATCGATACCATGATCACATTCCAGGACGGGTCAAAAACCCGCATCCAGACCAGTGTCAAGGTCATCGATCTGGACGCAAACAATGCCGCAAAGACGGCCTCCAAAGCCGCCGAATAAGGCCGCGATAAAAACTGTGCGCCCCGATTGCTTAGACGGCAGTGGGGCCGCCATTACAGGGATGGCAACATGAATTTCGAACTTCTGTTCCAGCTTCTGCTGAATGGGCTGATTGTCGGGACACTTTATGGCGTTGTCGCCATGTGTTTCGTGCTGATCTACAAATCGACCCAGATCGTGAACTTTGCGCAGGGGGAATTCCTGCTGATCGGGGCGTGGGTTTGCTATGCCTTCCTGGTCGAAATGCATATGCCTTTCTGGCTGGGCTTTATCTTTACGTTATTGTTCATGATGGCCTTTGGCGTCGTCTTGCAGATGATCGTGCTCCGCCCGATGATTGGCGAACCGATCATTTCCGTGATCATGGTGACGATCGGACTGTCGATCTTTTTCCAGGCCGCGACGAAATGGATTTTCGGTGCGACCACGGCAACCTATCCGCAAGTATTTGAAACCCGATCCGTCAACCTTTTGGGGATGCAGATCGAAACCGCCTATATCATGAGTTTCGTGATCTCGCTGTTCATCATGGCCGGGTTCTATTGGTTCTTCAAATATTCCAAGCTGGGTCTTGCGATGCGGGCCACCGCATTTGATCAACAGGTCGCGCAAAGCCTTGGGATTTCCGTCAAAACCGTGTTTGCCATGTCTTGGGCAATTTCGGCCCTGGTGTCGGGTGTTGCCGGGATTGTGATCGGCATGGTCAACGGGGTGTCGTCGGGGCTTTCGGTCATCGGGATCAAGGTGTTCCCGGCGGTTATTCTGGGCGGGCTTGATTCGATTGTTGGCGCAATTGTCGGCGGGGTGATCATCGGTCTTTTGGAAAACAGTGCCGAGTTTGTTGACGGTCAATATCTGCACTGGGGCAACCTGTTTTCGATCGCACCGTTTTATGTGCTGATCATCATTCTTTGCATCAAGCCATACGGTTTGTTTGGCACCAAAGACATCGAACGCATCTAAGGGGCGGAGTAATACGTTATGGCTGGATTTTCGATGCGTCCCTGCGGTGATTTTCGCACCACTTACCGACAGGATACGCGGATATTTGATACGACTTTCGTGCGTTATGCTGCCGTTTGTGGTGTGATTGCAACGGGACTGATTCCGTTTGTTCTGGATGGATATTACGTCAACCTGTTTATCCAGATTTCCTATTTCGCGATTGCGGCACTTGGGTTGAATATTCTGGTTGGTTTTACCGGCCAGATTTCACTGGGGCATGCGGCCTTCTTTGGGTTTGGTGCCTTTGCATCGGCCTGGATCAACAATCACACCGGCATTCCGGTTTTGCTGTCGATCCCGCTGGCCGGTTTGATGACAGCGGCTGTTGGACTTTTGTTTGGTTTGCCTGCGGCGCGTATCAAAGGGCTTTATCTGGCGATTGCGACGCTTGCGGCACAGTTCATTCTTGAAGATTTCTTTGCCCGTGCCAATTGGTTCACCGGTGGGTCTTCTGGTGCGGCGGCAAATCCGGTCAATGTGTTTGGCTATGAAGTTTTCGACGATTTCAGCTTCTTCTATGTTTGCCTGTTTTTCCTTGTGGTGATGTTCCTGCTTGGCAGCAACCTGATGCGGACCCGTGACGGGCGCGCCTTTGTTGCCGTGCGCGATCATTATCTGTCGGCTGAGATCATGGGGATCAATCTGACGAAATACCGTCTGATGAGCTTTGCAATCTCATCGTTTTATGCCGGTGTTGGTGGGGCGATTTATGGCCATTATCTGGGCTTTGTATCCGCCGAAGGCTTTACCATCCTGCTGTCAATCCAGTTCCTGGGCATGATCATCATTGGGGGACTTGGCTCGGTCAAGGGCACCTTGATGGGGACTGTTTTCATGGTGATGCTGCCGGAAGTTATGGAATCCGGCGTGAGCATGATGAGCGTTTTCGACTGGGCCAATTCGACGGCAGTGACCGACGGGCTGGCCTATATCAAGGAGATGGCGATCGGTCTGGCCATCATCCTTTTCCTGATCTTTGAGCCGGACGGGCTTGCACACCGTTGGAAACAGATCAGGGCGTACTGGAAGCTTTATCCCTTCTCGTATTGAAAATATTGCCGAAACCCGTTCGCCAAAAAACACAAAGGAACGGGATCAAAATCGGCAAGGACCGGGAGGCTACTTTGTTTAGTAAAACGTCCAAGGGAGACGTCGTGATGAAAAGACTGATTGCTGCGACAGCTATTGTTGCAACCGGCCTGTCGATTTCGGCAGCCAAGGCAGATGACGACATGGTCTTTGTCGGCCATCTGATGGATATCACTGGCCCGACCGGTTTTATCGGCAAATTCTATGCCGATGGTGTGCGTGATGCGCTTATGTATATCAATACGCATGGCGGCATTAACGGGACCATTCTTGACTCTGAATCGATTGATTATGCCTATAAAGTTCCGCAAGCGATTGCGAACTACAAGAAATGGCGTTCGCGCAACGAAATGGTCGCGATGCAGGGTTGGGGCACTGGTGATACCGAAGCCCTGATCAGCTTTGTTGCCAGGGACAAGGTGCCGGTCTATTCCGCATCCTATTCCGGCCATCTGACCGATCCGACCGCGAAAAACCCGAAAACGGCCAAACCTGCGCCCTATAACTTTTTCTATGGTGCTTCTTATTCCGATGCCTGCCGTGCAATGGTTCAGTGGGCGGCTGAAGATTGGAAAGCATCGGGTGGTTCGGGTAAACCGATCTTCTCGCATATCGGGGACAACCATCCCTATCCGAACGCCCCAAAAGAAGCCTGCGCGGAATATGCGACCGAGCTTGGCTTTGAAGTGACCTCGCCGGTTGTTGTTTCGATGAAGCCGGGTGATTTCAAGGCACAGTGCCTGACGATCAAGGAAGCCGGGACCAATTATGGTTATCTTGGTAACCTTGGCCCATCGGTTGTGTCATTGGTGAAATCCTGTGACACGGTTGGTGCGACCCCGAAATGGCTGGCCAATATCTGGGCAGGTGATGTTGAGACGCTGAAAACCATTGGCGATGTTCAGAACTATGTCTTCCCGGCAATGACCAGCTTCTGGACCGACGAAGGTGTTCCGGGCATGGCGTTGGTGCGTGAAATTTCGAAAATGTCCGATTCTTCGGGCGAAGAATTCCGGACCCATCACTATATCCGTGGCATTTGCTCGGCCTATTACATGAAAGAAGCCATGGAATGGGCCAAGGAAAACGGCGGGATCACCGGCGAAAACATCAAAGCTGGCATGTATGCCCGCGAAAATTGGGTCCCCAAAGGTCTTGAAGGCGTTTGCATGGAAGCAACCTGGACCGCCGAAGATCATCGCGGCATCAATACCGTGAATATCTATAACGGCAGTGCCAAGGGTGGTGAAGTGACTGTAACCAAGGCGGCAACTGTGACCTTGCCGCGTCGTGAAGACTGGCTCGGCTACTAGGCCCTGACCAAAAGACAGATGTCTCCCGAAGGTGTTCGGGGGCGGGGTGGCAAATTGCGCGCCCGCCCCCGACGCCGGGGGATGCAATCAGAACGTGATCGAAAGGGACACCATGGCAGAGCCCGCCGGTAAAATCGAAACGGCAGAACCGTTGTTGTCGGTTAACAATATCGAAGTTGTGTATGACGAGGTGATCCTTGTTCTGCGCGGGGTGTCGCTTGAAGTCCCGCAAGGCAAGATCGTGACCCTTTTGGGGCCAAACGGGGCTGGTAAATCGACCACGCTTAAGGCCATTTCCGGTCTACTTAAGACCGAAGACGGCAAAGTCACCCGTGGCGATATCAATTTCATGGGGCAACAGATTGCCAACGGCAACCCCGAGGATATCGTGCGTTCCGGCCTGTTTCAGGTGATGGAAGGCCGCCGTATTATCGAAGATATGACCTGTGTCGAAAATCTGCGACTTGGCGCCTATACCCGCAAGGACAAGGGCGTTAAGGACGATATCGATATGGTGTTTGAATATTTCCCGCGCCTTCGCGAACGGACCGGTCTTGCCGGTTATCTGTCGGGCGGGGAACAGCAGATGCTGGCAATTGGCCGGTCATTGATGGCACGTCCGAAAATGATTTTGCTTGATGAACCTTCGATGGGTCTGTCACCCTTGCTGGTCAAGGAAGTGTTCGGGATCATTGAAAAGATCAACCGCGACCAAGGCATCACCATGCTGATCGTTGAACAGAACGCCAATTTTGCCCTGAAAGTCGCTGATTACGGCTATATCATGGAAAGCGGCAAGGTGGTTCTTGACGGCACCAGTGACGAGCTTTTGAACAATGAAGACGTCAAGGAATTCTACCTTGGTGGTGGTTCCGAAGAACGTAAAAGCTTCAAGAACATCAAATCCTATAAACGCCGCAAACGCTGGCTGTAAATGGCGTTTGGCGTCTTGTTATGACCAGAAAACGGATCGAGCCATCATGTTGAATACTTTTTACGATGCCAGGGAAACCCGTGCGCCAAAAGATCGCGAAACCGGTCTTATGGCGGCCTTGCCGCGCGTGATCCATCACGCCCAAAGCAAGTCCGCCGGATTTGGCCGTATCCTTGATGGCGTCGATCCGGGCAGTATCAACAGTCGCGCAGCACTGGCCAAATTGCCGATAACCCGCAAATCCGATCTGATCACGATGCAGTCGGAAAACCTGCCTTTCGCCGGGTTGAATGCAACACCGGTTCCCGTTCTTGGCCGCATTTTTCAAAGTCCGGGTCCGATCTATGATCCGGAAGGCAAGGGCGATGACTGGTGGCGGATGGGGCGTGCTTTCTTTGCTGCGGGTTTCCGGCCCGGCGATCTGATCCATAACTGCCTGTCCTATCACCTGACCCCGGGGGGCTTCATGTTTGACAGCGGTGCGCGTGCATGCGGCTGTGTGGTCATCCCGGCTGGTGTCGGCCAGACCGAAGCCCAGGTTAAGGCGATCAGCGACCTGAAACCGACCGGTTATTCCGGCACGCCGTCGTTTTTAAAAATTCTGATGGAAAAGGCCCGCGAGTTGGGCGGGGATGTATCTTCGATCAAACGTGCGCTTGTATCGGGCGAAGCACTGCCACCGTCACTACGGGACTGGTTTGGTGAAAATGGTGTTGAAGTGATGCAATGCTATGCCAGTGCCGATCTTGGTTTGATTGCTTATGAAAGCGATACACGCGGCGGCATGATCGTTGCCGAGGACATCATCCTTGAAATCGTCCGCCCCGGCACGGGTGACCTGGTGGCCGAAGGCGAAGTCGGCGAGGTCGTGGTGACCTCACTTAATATGGACTATCCGCTAATTCGCTTTGCCACTGGTGATCTTTCGGCAATTGCGATGGGGCAAAGCCCGTGCGGGCGCACCAACAGCCGGATCAAGGGCTGGATGGGGCGCGCGGATCAAACCACCAAAGTCAAAGGCATGTTCGTTCATCCCCATCAGATTGCCGACGTCGTCAAACGGCACGCCGATATCACCAAGGCCCGTTTGGTTGTCACCCGCAAAGATGATGTTGATGTGATGACGCTGGCCTGTGAAACCGATAGCGCCAATTTCGATACCAATGCGGTGGGCGAAACCCTTCAGGGGGTTTGCAAACTGCGCGGCAAGGTCGAAATCGCAACACCGGGCAGCTTGCCCAATGATGGCAAGGTGATCGACGACCAACGCGATTATTCCTGACCGGCGGCCAAGCCCCGCCCCGATACTGTTTTGTGTATCGATTGGTATTTCGACTGTTTCATTCCCGCTCGGGAAACCTTGATGTCGTCCGGCTTGGTCCGGGCGGCATTTTTTTTATTTATGGCATGCGGTTTTTGTGATGGTGGTCGTTATGCTTGTGGCAGGACGGGTTCGTTGATTGTTCTTGTGCAATCGGGCTGCTCTAATGGCGAATATGTGAAAATTATGGAGCCACCCCATGCAGGATCAAACAATTTGCGTATCGCCCCCCGCAATCTCTGAAGACGGATATGTCAGCCTGACAACGCCGGTTCATCGGGCCTCGACCATCGCGTTTCCCGATGTCGCATCCTATACCAACCGGGCCGAACGGGGCCCTGATGGTTATAGCTATGGTTTGGGTGGTACCCCAACTACCAAGCAACTTGAAGCCACCATATCCGCACTTGAAGAAGCCAATGGGACTTTGCTTTTGGCATCGGGGCAGGCGGCAATCATGCTGGTATTCCTAAGTGTTCTAAAACCCGGCGATACCATTTTGATCCCCGATTGCGCCTATCCGCCGGTGCGGTCATTTTGCAAATCGTTTTTGGCGGAACGTGGCATTGGCCATCGTGTTTACAATCCCGATTGGTCAGCTGCCGAAATCGGTGATCTGATGGATGCGACGGTCAAGTTGCTTTGGGTGGAAACACCGGGATCGACGACCATGGAAATGGTGGATGTTGCGGCCCTTGTGGCAATTGCCCATGCCAAGGGCGTTCTGGTCGGCTGTGACAATACCTGGGCAACGCCGCTTAATTATAAACCGCTTGCTCATGGTGTGGATTTCGTTGTTGAAGCACTGACGAAATATGCCGGGGGCCATTCCGATGTGCTGATGGGGTCAGTATCGCTGCGCGATGACGGATGGTATCGCACTTTGCGGGCGACCATGGGGATGATGGGGCTGGGCGTGTCGCCCGATGATTGTGTGCTTGTCCTGCGCGGGCTTGAAACCATGCCGCTTCGATTGAGGCATGCGGAAAAAACCGCGCTTGATTTTGCCCGGCGGATTGCCGAAATCATTTCGCCGCAGCTTGTTCTGCACCCGGCCTTGCCCCATAGCCCGTCACATGCCTTGTGGGCGCGTGATTTTGCCGGGGCCAGTGGCGTTTTTAGTATCGCCATCCCCGAAAAATCCGAACCTGCCGTCATCGAACAGATCAATGGGGCAAAGACCTTTTCAATTGGTGCATCCTGGGGCGGAACGCATAGCTTGTTGGCTCCGATGTCAGTCGCAAGCGACCGCAGTTTCCCAAAACCCGAACATGGCGGCACGATTTTGCGCATCAGTATCGGGCTGGAAGACCCGGTTGATCTGTGGGCGGATATTGGCGCGATCATCAAGGCGATTTGATCCGTCGGTTCTGTTGCCGGGATTATGCGGGGATCCCCTGGGCATATGCGCTGGTCATTGTGTCTGGGCGATGTATGATGACGCGCTAATTTTGAATGATTTCAGGGGGAACCATGGCGCAGCCTAACAAGTCACTGGCTGTTGGCATGATGACGGTTTGCCAGTTGATGGCGCTTGCTCTGTGGTTTTCGGCGACGGCGGTATTGCCGCAATTGCGCGCTGAATTTGACTTGGGTGCGGTGCAGTCGTCGCTGTTTACCAGTGCTGTGTTGTTGGGGTTTGTTCTGGGCACCTTGGTCAGTGCGTTTTTCGGTCTGGCCGACCGGGTTGAACCGCGGCGTTTCTGGGCGGTATCGGCCCTTGTCGCGGCAACCGCGAACCTTCTGATTTTAACCGTGCCGATTGACGGGATCGTGGTCATTGTGCTGCGCCTGATTACCGGCGTCTGCATGGCGGGGATTTATCCGATCGGCATGAAGATGGTGGCGACATGGTCGCGTGGCGACACCGGGTTTTTGATCGGGCTTTTGGTTGGGGCGTTGACCATGGGGTCGGCGTTGCCACATCTGTTTGTCGTTGCTGTGCCGCTTGATTGGCGGCTGGTGATTATTGCCGCCAGTGTATCGGCCTATATTGCCGGGATTGCGATCCTGTTTGTCAAACTGGGCGGCACACCGGGACGGTCCCCGCGCTTTGATCCACGTATGGTTCGGCAAATCTGGTCGAACAAGGCCTTTCGCCATGCGTGTTATGGCTATTTCGGGCATATGTGGGAACTTTATGCCATGTGGGGCTGGATCGGGCTGTTTTTGTATGGGGCGCTATCGGTGCGAACGTATGAAAATCCGGGGATATGGGCGGCTCTTTTGACCTTTGCCATCGTCGGGGTTGGGGCCTTTGGATCCTTAGCCGGAGGATGGTTGGCGGATCGGATTGGCCGAACGACCGTCACCATGGCGGCAATGGCAATGAGTGGGTTATGTGCATTGGTCGCAGGTGCACTTGGTGATGCCCCCTTGGTCGTATTGATCGTGATCTGCATTGTTTGGGGCATTTCGGTGATTGCCGATTCCGCGCAGTTTTCGTCCTGTGTGATTGAATTGGCCGATCCCCATCAGGTGGGAACTGCCTTGACCATGCAAAATGCAATTGGTTTTATCATCGCATTGGGATCAATCCATCTGGTGCCGGTGATTGCGGATGCCTTTGGCTGGTGGGGGGCGTTTGCCATGCTGGCGATTGGCCCGTTACTGGGCTTTATTGCCATGGGACGTTTACGGGCGATGCCCGAAGCAACCCAGCTTGCCGGGGGGCGACGATAATTTGATGGCTTCAGGAAGAGGGCTGGTGATCCCCATCACTTGACTGCCTCAGATAAAAAAATGCGCTGTTTGGGTTTTCTTGACCATTTTCAGCACAAATATTACCTTCTGCCAGAATTTTCTTGCTGTTGCGCACGGGGGCGTGGCGGCGTTTTCCAAAAATAAGGGTCTTTCATGAGTCTCACCCTCATTGTTTTGCTTCCCTTCCTTGGGGCGGTGCTACCCGCTGTTATGATCCGGGCCGGGCGCAATGCCTGCGCAACGGCGACCGGTTCTGTCACGCTGCTCGCGTTGATTTTGCTTATCGCCAAGGCACCTGCTGTTATTGGCGGCGAAGTGTTTCAGGTTCGCTATGAATGGCTGACCGACTTGGGTCTGAATGTGACCTTTTTCCTTGATGGTCTGGGCTTGCTGTTTGCGACCCTGATCCTTGGAATTGGCCTTTTGATCATCATCTATGCCCGGTTCTATCTGTCGAAAGACGATCCGATGGGGCGGTTTTATGTGTTCCTGTTGCTGTTTCAGGGCGCGATGGTGGGCATCGTCCTGTCAGACAACGTTCTGCTGTTGCTGATTTTCTGGGAACTGACATCGCTGTCATCGTTCCTGCTGATCGGGTATTGGAAACATCTGCCAGAAGGCCGACAGGGCGCGCGTATGGCGTTGACCGTCACCGGGGCAGGCGGGCTTGCGATGATTGCCGGGATGTTGATCCTGGGCGATATCGTCGGTTCCTATGACCTGACCGTGATCTTGCAACATGCTGATCTGATTCAAGCCTCGCCGCTTTATGTTCCGGCACTGGTTTTGATCCTGTTGGGGTGCTTTACCAAATCGGCGCAATTCCCGTTCCATTTCTGGCTACCGCATGCCATGGCCGCACCGACCCCGGTTTCGGCCTATCTGCATTCGGCAACCATGGTCAAGGCGGGTATCTTTTTGATGGCGCGTATGTGGCCGGTTTTGTCGGGCACGCCGGAATGGTTCTATATCGTTGCGACCGCCGGTCTGGTGACCATGGTTCTGGGCGCATGGATTGCGATTTTCAAACATGACCTGAAAGGTCTGCTCGCTTATTCAACGGTCAGTCATCTCGGTCTTGTAACCATGTTGCTTGGATTTGGAACGCCGATTGCCGCGGTTGCCGGTGTGTTCCACATCATCAATCATGCGACATTCAAGGCCGCCCTGTTTATGACGGCGGGCATCATTGATCATGAAACCGGAACCCGCGATATTCGCCGTCTGGGTGGATTGCTTAACCTGATGCCGATTGCGGGTACTATCGGGGTTATCTCGGCGGCATCCATGGCCGGGATCATCCCGTTGAACGGTTTCCTGTCCAAGGAAATGATGCTTGAAGAAGCATGGCATACCGTTTGGTTCGACCAGAATTGGGTCGTGCCGGTGCTTGCCACCATCGGGGCTTTGTTCTCGGTCGCCTATTCGTTCCGGTTTATCTTCCACGTTTGGTTTGGCAAAACGCGTGATGTACTGTCCCATGAACCCCATGATTCGCCGTTTGGCATGTGGGGGCCACCGGCCTTCCTGACGGCTTTGGTGGTTCTGATTGGCCTGTTCCCGGCCGTTATTGCCGGGCCGCTGGTTGCGGCGACGGCCAGTGCGGTGACGGGTGGCAATTTGCCGGAATATCATCTGGCACTTTGGCATGGTCTGACCCCGGCATTGGGCATGAGCATCATTGCGATTGTCGGTGGTGCGTTGCTGTTGATGCGTCATCGCGGGCTTTTGTCGGTAACGGCAAATCTGTCGCGTCCTGATGCCAAGGCAATGTTTGATTGCCTGATCGTCAAGGTCGTCGATCTTAGCCGGACGGTTTCGGACAATCTGCATAACGGATCGCTGCAACGTTATTTGGCGGTGATGATTTTTGCCGCGCTGGCCATCGGGTTGTCGGGCTTTTATGCGGAACCCGATCATACGGCGGGCACACGAGAACTTTTGGCGGTATCCCCGCCAGCCGCGATTGGCTGGGTCCTTTTGGTCGTGACGTGTATTGCGGCGGTCGCGATGCATCATAACCGTCTGCTAGCCCTTCTTTTGGTTGGTGTGATCGGTTTGATCGTCTCGCTTGGGTTCATCTATCTGTCGGCACCGGACCTTGCCCTGACCCAGATTTCGGTCGAGGTGGTAACGGTCATTCTGATGTTGCTGGCATTGAATATCTTGCCAAAAGAAACGCCAAAGGAAAGCCAGCCGGGACGCAAGTTCCGTGACTGGATTATTGCCGCAGGCGCCGGGCTTGGTATGGGCGGTGCCGTCTGGGCGATTATGACGCGTGAATTGCCAAATTCGATTTCGGCCTATCATCTGGCCAATTCCAAGATCGAAGGCGGCGGGACCAATGTGGTTAACGTCATTCTGGTCGATTTCCGTGGCTTTGATACCTTTGGCGAGATCATCGTGCTTGGTATTGCGGCCCTGTCGATCTTTGCTTTGATTGAAACCGTTACCCAGGGGGCGGCGGCCAAACGTCTTGCTGATTGGGTGGTCGATCATCGCCGGTCGGCTGATCGCCATCCGATGATGATGGTGGTCGCAACGCGTGTGATGTTGCCGCTGTCGCTTTTGGTGGGGGTTTACATCTTCCTGCGCGGACATAACGAACCGGGCGGTGGCTTTATCGCCGGTCTGGTCGTTTCGGTGGCGCTGGTCATGCAATATATGGCGTCAGGCTTTGGCTGGACCCAGAACCGGATGAAGGCCAATTACCACGGCATGATCGGTCTTGGGGTGATTGCCGCGGCCATTACAGGCATGTCGGCCTGGGTAGCGGGCCTGCCCTTCCTGACCAGTGGTTTTGTCCATGTTCATCTGCCGATTGTTGGCGAATTTGAACTGGCATCTGCCATGGGCTTTGATCTGGGTGTGTTTTTGACGGTGGTGGGCGCCGTAATGCTTGCTCTTGCCAAATTGTCGCAGGTTGAACGCATGGCTGCACATGGCGATATCAACCCGGAGCCGATGGACTACGATCCGTCGGTTGCGGCACCCCCGGTTGCGCCCGCCGTGACCGCCGAGAAGGAGGCCTGATATTATGGAATTTTTAGTAGCAAGCAGTATCGGGCTTTTGACCATGTGTGGCACCTATATGCTGCTGCGTGGGCGGACTTTCCCGGTGGTGATCGGTTTGGCGCTTTTATCCTATGCGGTGAACGTTTTCCTGTTCGCCATGGGACGCCTGACCATCGATATGCCGCCGATCCTGCGTGATGGTGTGACGGAATATACCGATCCGCTGCCCCAGGCACTTGTCCTGACGGCGATTGTGATTTCGTTCGGGATGACAGCCCTGATCGTGGTGTTGTCGATCCGTGCCTATCTTGAAATCGGGAATGACCATGTTGACGGTTGCCCGGTTGGCGAGCCTTCCGAAGCAGGAGATAAAAACTGATGGGTAACTGGATTGTTGTTCCCATTGTGCTGCCTGCCGTGATGGCCGCCCTGATTGTTCTGGCGGTACGTCACGACATTGTTTTGCAGCGCATATTCTCGATCACCGCGACGGTTGCCCTTGGTGCAGTCGCGGTGGCACTTGTGATCTTTGCCGATGGCAATGGTCCGGAAATGTACGCGTTAAGCGATTGGCCTGCGCCGTTTGGCATTGTTCTGGTCCTGGATCGGTTGTCAGCGATGATGGTTTTGCTGACGGCGGTCCTTGGCCTTGGTGTGGTTTTGTTCGCTTCAAGCGAATGGGACAAGCGCGGCCAGCATTTTCATGCCCTGTTCCAGTTCCAACTGATGGGCGTCAATGGTGCCTTTCTGACTGGCGACGTGTTTAACCTGTTCGTCTTCTTCGAAGTGTTGTTGATCGCGTCCTATGGGTTGATGTTGCATGGTGCCGGGGCCGAACGCCTTAAGGCGGGTATGCAATATGTTGTGATTAACCTGACCGGGTCGTCGCTGTTTCTTGTCGGGGTCGGCATGATGTATGCGGTGACGGGCACCCTGAATATGGCCGATCTTGCCATTCAGGTGCCTTTGGTTGCCGAAGGCGATGCCGCGCTTTTACGCGCCGGTGCGCTGATCCTGCTTTTGGTGTTCTGCGTTAAGGCGGCCCTTGTGCCGGTTCATTTTTGGTTGCCGGGTACTTATGCCAATGCCCCGGCACCGGTCGCGGCCCTGTTTGCAATTATGACCAAGGTTGGGGCCTATTCGATCCTGCGGGTTTATTCGCTGGGCTTTGGCGAAAATGCCGGGGATATGGCGTGGTTGGCGCAACCTTATATCTTGCCTGCGGCGATTGTGACCCTTGCGGTTGGCATGATCGGGGTTCTGGCGGCCAAGCGCCTTAATAGTCTGATTGCGTTTTCTGTGATCGGGTCGATGGGAACGCTTTTGATTTCCATTGCGCTGTTCACACCCGAAAGCATTTCAGCCGGTCTTTATTATCTGCTGCATTCGACCTTTGCCGGTGCGGCCCTGTTCCTGATCGGTGATCTGGTGGCGTCGCGACGGGGCCAATATGGTGATCGTCTGAACACCGCCCCGGTATTCCACCAATCGGGATTGATGGCGGTTTTATTCTTTATTGCCGCGATTGGGATGGCTGGCATGCCGCCGCTTAGTGGCTTTATCGGTAAATTGCTGATCCTTGATGCGGCCCGTGAAAGCGATGCGGCAATCTGGATTTGGTCGGTGATCCTTGTGACGTCGCTAATGGGGATTGTTGGCTTTGGCCGGGCGGGCAGTGTCCTGTTTTGGAAAAGTGCCTCTGCCGAGGGGGTGATCGAGGTTGAAGGTGCGCAATGGCCGGTTCTGCCGATTATTGCGGCATGTGGCATGCTGGCAGCGCTTGTTGCCCTGACTGTGTTTGCCGCCCCGATCACTGATTACATGCAGGGAACGGCGGCGCAATTGTTTGACACCACGGATTACATCCGGGCTGTGCTGGGTGACATACCCGCCGCACAGCTTGGCCAGTAAGCAGTGATGAAAGGATAGTGATGATGTTGAAACGTTATCTTCCCCACCCGCTGCTGTCGCTGGTTCTACTGGTTGTCTGGGTGCTTTTGGTCAATGAAATATCGGCAGGAACGGTGGTGTTTGGTGCGATCCTTGCGATCGTGATCCCGCTGATTACGTCGAACTTCTGGCCTGCACGGCCAAAGATCGGCAATGCTTTTGCCATTTGCGAATATGGTTTGATCGTGCTGTGGGATATTTTGGTGGCGAATGTGATCGTTGCCGGGTTGATCCTGTTTCGCAAGACTGAAAGTCTTGAAAGCAAATGCGTCGTCGTGCCGCTTGATCTGACCTCGCCCGAGGCGATCACGACCCTTGCCGGGACGATCACCATGACGCCGGGCACGGTCACCATTGATCTGAGTGCGGATGCCAAAAGTCTTTTGGTGCATTGCCTTCATGCCCCCGATCCACAGGGCGTGGTTGATGACATCAAGACCCGCTACGAAGGCCGTCTGAAGGAGATTTTCGAATGATCGAATATGCACTGAATTTCGGCTTCATCTGTGTGGCGCTGGGGCTTTTGATGAACCTCTGGCGTTTGGCCAAGGGACCGACCATTGCGGATCGGGTTTTGGCGGTTGATACCATGGCGATCAATGCGATTGCGCTTCTGGTGCTGTATGGCATTAGCCGGGCAACCTCGATGTATTTCGAAGCAGCCCTTTTGTTTGCCATGTTCGGCTTTGTTTCCACCGTGGCCTATTGCAAGTTCGTCTTGCGCGGCGACATTATCGAATAAGGGAGCAAACAGATGCCGTTTATTGCTGAACTCGTCATTTCTGTGCTGATCGTGATCGGCGGGATATTCCTGCTGATCGGGTCATACGGGATGATCAAGCTGCGCGAACTGTTGCCGCGTTTGCATGCGCCGACCAAATCAACCACGGTTGGGGTTGGTGCGATCCTTATTGCATCGATGCTGTTTTTCTGGATCGAACGCGGGCATTTCACCATTCATGAATTGCTGATCACGCTGTTCCTGTTCCTGACGGCGCCGATTACTGCCAATCTGATTGCCAAGGCCTATCTGTTGCGCAATGTCGATCCGGCAAAGGATCTGCCGCCTAGCGGACAGGGTGAAGGATGGGCAACCTTTGATCCGGTCGGTCCGGATGGGTATGACCCAAGCGAAGAATACAATCCCGAAAAGGATTGATCGGGCTTGTGACAAAATTCAAACGGCACCGGTTTTCCGGTGCCGTTTTTGTTAGAATGCTGCAAATGCCACTTTGCAGGGAAGACCCATGATCCTTGAAACCGAACGCCTTTGGCTGCGCCCGCGCACGATGGATGATCTTGACGATTGTTTTGCGATGGATTGCCTGCCCGGTGTGACCGATTTTGTTAAAGGCCCATGGGCGGATGCCGAAGAACATCGTGGCTTTATCTCTGATCGCATCCGCATGGATTACGGCAAGGGCCTTGGTTATTGGTCGTTGTTTGCCAAAACAGCACCGGACCGTTTCATCGGCTGGGTCCTGTTGATCCCCGAAGACGCCAAAGGTCCGGAAATCGAAATCGGCTGGCGTTTGAAACCGGAATTCTGGGGGCGGGGTTATGCGACCGAGGCCGCAAAAACCTTGCTATGCCATGGTTTTGACAACGTGAAATTACTGGGGATGGTTGCCTGTATTGATCATCGCAATGCCGGATCAATTGCCGTTGCGCGCAAGATCGGCATGGTTCGTCGCAACGAGGTTGCGAATGATGTGCTTTACGCCATGACGGCCGATGAATTTGCAGCAAGTATTGTGACCTGACATGACGAGCGACGATTATGGATGACGTTGCCGATACCCGCTGTCCTTGATAAGAGGGACCAAGAGGGAGCCATTTGACCATGCCGGATTTCAGTATTGAGGATCAGTATCGCGGGCGCATTGCCGGGATCGATGAAGTCGGTCGTGGCCCGTTGGCAGGCCCGGTGGTGGCCGCCGCGGTGATTTTGCCCCGTGATGAACGGCTGCCCGACATCCTTGTTCGGGAGTTGAACGATTCCAAGAAGTTGTCGGTGAAAAAGCGTGACCTTCTGTTTGCGATCATTATGGATTGCGCCGAGGTTGGCATCGGTGCGGCATCGGTTTGTGAAATTGATCGGATCAACATCCTGCAGGCGACCTATGTCGCCATGCGACGTGCCGTCGATCAGTTGGGGCATGTCCCCGATCAGGCATTGGTCGATGGCAATCGTGATCCGGGGCTGCCCTGTGCGGTTGAAACGGTGGTTAAGGGCGATGGCAAGTCACTGTCGATTGCAGCGGCGTCAATTGTTGCCAAGGTGGTGCGCGATCGCGCCATGGCACGCTTGGCACTGCGCTATCCGCAATTTGGCTGGGAACGCAATGCGGGCTATGGCGTGAAAAAGCATATGGAAGGGCTGGGAGCGGTCGGACCGACCGTCCATCACCGCCGCAGTTTCAAACCGGTTGCCGATTTGCTGGGTAATCTGGCTTAGAGGTGGCGACACAGGGCCATGATCATGCAACGGCCGTTTGATTGCGCGGTACGACGTGGGCTCTTACCAGATCAACGCCGTCTGCATCGCGGGTAATCGCGGCAAATCCATCTTTCTGGCGAAGTTTGACCCGCTCCTGCACCCGGCATTCGGACCTGAACTGGATATCAAGGCTTTCGGGATGAAAATCCGGGCGGGCATCTGTACCGGCTGCGCCAAGTACCCACTGCATCAGGCGGACATTATTGACATGCCCATATAGGTCAAGGTCTGAGGGGCGGGCTTTGATGCTGTCGATATCGGGCAGGGCATCATGGGTAAAGGGTGTGCGCAACGGTGGCTCGATCAATTTTGGTCCCGGTGGATTGGGCAGGCGTTCGCTGATCCAGTCGGGCCAGCTTGCCGCACGGCGTTCAATCAGATCGAACATCGCCCAGAAACTTTGTGCCACAGCAATTACATCGCCATGACGATCCATCAGGCGAAAATCGCGCGTCGCGACGCGTCGTGAAATGCCTGATGGCCATGTTTCAACGATGATGTCCTCGCCATTGCCGGGATAACGACGGACATGAATGACCATGCGCGCCAGAACCCATGCGATCCCTTGGTCAACCGTATCGTCATAGGCCAGTTTAAGGATGCGTGCCCCCCAACCGGCCGCGTCCTGCATGTAATCGGCCAGGGCTGGCAACATCACCAGACCATTGTCGCCAATCTCGGAGTATCGTACCCGATAGGTCCCGCGCCATCCGCAATTGTCCGGCAGGTTCGGTTTGGTAATGTCGTCCCAGTTTATGGCCATTGTGATGTCCGATGATCGTTTGATCATCGGACCATAGGCGGATGTTCGCTGTTGGGCAACATGTGGCGCAGGGGAAATGCCGCAACAAATGTAAAGTGGCGGGATGCCACTTTGCTGAACAAGGTGTATGGTGAATTACTGCCTGGGGTAGGCGCTGTTGATAATCCATTCATTGCTGCTGTTGCGCACAAACGCAAACACGATGCTTCCGATGGTGAAATCGGTGGAAGATGTGCATTTGCCATCGTTTCCTGCCGCAGAACAGGTCGCCCCTGTCATGGTCGTCGTAATGCCCAGCTTTGCAAGTGAGACCTGTTGCCGAGGGGCGTTGCTGGTATCACTGCAGTCAACAGGGGTGATTTGTGTCGTGCTGGTATAGCCATTCCACGCTGTATCCCAGTCAGTATCTGACTTGAACAGCGTTTCACCATTCTGACTTTTGTTCGAAGGCGGGGTGAGACCCAGAATATGTTGGGTCAAGTGGCCGCCTTTTGATGTGTTTTGATCGGCTGCTGCGCTTGCGGTGACTGTCGAGATACCCCGGCAGGCCGCAGCATGGGCCAGACCGCCGGTAAACACGATAGCACATACGGTGATCACGCCAAGCAGGCGCGGAGAGTAAGGTGACTTGAATAGACGCATAATCGTCTCCTGTGATCATTAGGGAATAAGACGATAAGGAGACGATGAAGATTGGGGGCTGTGATGCTGCGCGTTTACAGTGATCAATCTATTGGCCGCTATCGCACCTTTTTAAGTCAAAGCGCTTCTTTTTTGGATCAACTCGGTTTTCCTGTGTGGCCAAGGTTCATCTTGCCCATCGGCAAAAAGACCGTGATGATGATCGGGGTATTGCTTCGTTGCGGTATACCGTCGGCTTTTAGTCGAATATGCGCGGTTTGATTTGTGGCTTTATTTAAATGAACAATCGTGGTTATTTAAATTGAGCAGGGAGGATTGAATGGGTGATTTTTGCAAAAACACTAGTGTTTATTTAAATGTCAAAGCGTAGATATAACAAGACATTGCGGGCAGACCAGGAAGGCGAAACGCGTCAGTGTATCGTTGATGCCGCACTGTGCCTGTATGGCGAAATTGGTCCGGCACGGACGACAATCAGTGCGGTTGCCGAACGCGCCGGGGTGCAGCGTTTGACGATTTATCGGCACTTTCCGGCGGAAAATGAATTGCTCGCGGCCTGTTTGTCGCATTGGCTGGTTTCCAATCCGCCGCCCGATCCCGGATCATGGCGTCAGGGGATTGATCCTGCTGATTGGGGCCTCGCGATCCTGAGCATGCTGTACCACTATTACGCGGAAACCGCCGAAATGTGGGGGCATTGGTATCGCGATCTGGATCATGTTGCGCCCCTGCGTGAACAGATAGCGGGATTTACCGATTATCTTGAAACGCTGTGCCACGATATTCTTGAAAGCCTGCCCGCGGAACGCCGCCAGGGTAAAATGTGTCGTTCGGTGGCACTGCATGCGGTGCAGTTTGCAACTTGGCAGTCGTTTTCAAAAGCCGGGATAGATAATTCGGAAATGGCGGCCTTGATGGATGACTGGCTGCATAAATGCCCGCTGTCGTAATCGAAATCGACAACATTCGACCCCGGGTCGGGGTATTCGATTAATCCGTCAATCCATTGGCCGCTGTCGCATTTTCTTTACGTCGCCACGTTTCTTTTTGGTGTCAATGCGTTTGCGCTTGGCCGATAGGGACGGGCGGGTTTTAACCCGAAATTTCTTGCGTTCTGCGGCTTTGCGCAAAAGTGCCAAAAGGCGTTCGATCGCGTCCTGCTTGTTGCGTTCCTGAGTGCGGTAACGCTGTGCATCGAACAGAATTTCCCCGTCATTGGTCAATCGGCTGCCAGACAGTTCGCGCAGGCGATCACGTACCCGTTGGGGCAGTTCGATCAGGTCGTCAATGCGCACCCGCATTTGCACTGCGGTCGAGACTTTGTTGACGTTTTGTCCGCCTGGTCCGGATGCGCGCACGAACTGAAAATTCAGATGGCGTTCATCAAGATAAAGATCGTTTGAGATTTTAAGCATGCTGGATCGTTTATAATGGTTACAGAACCCGTGGGCGGCGCCGGATCCCTGAACCTGTGAAACCGGTGAGTGTCGATTGAAAATTGACGATAATCCGCCTACATTTAACCTATCGGGTCCTTAACCCTAACCTGTCAGGGGCGGGCAGGACTGTAAACAGGAAATGATACGTGCAGGCATCGCATCTTTATCTGGTCTTGGGCTGGATGTCGGTTGGACTTGGAATTGTTGGTGTCTTGCTGCCAATTCTGCCAACGACCCCATTCATGTTGCTGGCCGCCTGGTTGTTTGGCAAAGGCTCGCCGCGTCTGCATGCCTGGATCAATAACCATCCCCAGTTCGGTCCACCGATCCGGCACTGGAATGAACATGGTGTGATCAACAGCCGGGCAAAAATCACGGCGATGACCGCGTTTGTTGTGATGATTGCGGCATCCTTGATCTTTGTCGAAAGCCGCTGGGTGGTGATGATCCAGCTTATGGTGGCGATCCCGGTCAGTTGCTTCATCCTGTCGCGACCATCGCGCCTTCCCACGCAACTGCCGTTGTCGCAAGGGGGCGAGCCAGGTACCGGTGCCTAGGCCCCGGATGGGGCGAAATACCTAATTGTCGGATTTCCGGGTCAGTTCTTCCTGGCAGGTTTCTTCAAGTTTATCGAGTTCATCAAGTGTCGCATCAATATCCTGACGCTGTTTGCGCAGGGTATCGCGGCGTTCATTGATCTTGTTGACCAAAATGGACAATTGCATGATTTCGCTGCGGTCGGTGTCATACAGGTCAAGAAGGTCGCGGATTTCCTTAAGTGAAAATCCAAGCCGTTTACCCCGCATGATAAGGCGCAGACGCACGCGATCACGCTGGCTGTATATACGGGTTTGGCCCTGACGCACGGGCGCGATCAGTTCCTGATCTTCGTAAAAGCGGATGGTTCGCGTTGTGACGTCGAACTCGCGGGCAAGGTCGGTAATCGAATAGCTGTCGTTCATGACATCTCGTTCAGGTTTACGCTTACGTAAACGAAAACTACATGCTTTCTTGCGTGATCACAATCGGCAATTCTTTTGGTAATTCAACGCAGAAGATACTGCCCTTGCCCGGTGTGCTCTTGACCGTAATCGTCCCGCCGTGCCGGTCGGTGATTTTTTTACAGATCGCAAGTCCGATTCCGGTACCGGCATATTCGCCGTAACCATGCAGGCGTTTAAAGATTTCAAAGATCGTCGCATGATATTGCGGTTCGATCCCGATCCCGTTATCGGTGACGCAAATTTTCCAGCATTGATTGGTCTCTTGGGCTGAAATCCGAACTTCGCCATTGTCAGGATCGCTGTATTTAAGGCCGTTGGAGACCAGATTTTGAAACAGCAACAATAATTGGCTGGCATCCCCGGTCACGGTCGGCAGTGGGCCGTCGCGTACGATATTACCTTCGGGGGCAGAACCGGCACGCCGGAAATTCGCGATAATTGCATCAAACAGGCTATCAAGGGGAACCGACTGGAACGGTTTGCCATGGCGCCCGACGCGTGACAGGGTCAGCAGATCGTCGATCATGCGCTGCATCCGCTGGGTGCCGTCGACCGCATAATGGATGAATTCGTCGGCGGTTTCGTCAAGCTTGTCTTTGTATCGCCGTGCGATCAACTGGGTATAGCTTGACACCATGCGCAGTGGTTCTTGCAAGTCATGTGACGCAGCATAGGCAAACTGTTCCAGCTCGCTGTTGGACCGTTCAAGTTCGGCCATGGTGCGCTGGATTTCTGTTTCATGACGCTTGCGTTGGGAAATATCGCGAAGCGTAATGATGTAATGATACCGGCCATCGGCAGAAAAATGGCTGATTGCGACTTCAAGCGGAATGTTGCGGCCGCTATCCGTGCGTGCCAGAACTTCGATCACGCCAGTACCCAGATCGGTCAAAAGCCGGTCGGTCGGCGGCATTTGAAGGGGGCTGTGCCCGCTGTCAGGCAGCAGAAATCGCATGATATTGCTTAGTTCGGGGTCGCCGCCCGGGCCGAAAAGTTCCTGTGCGCGCGCATTCAACGGTTCGATATTGCCATCATCGGATGCCACCAGAATGGCATCGATGGTATTTTGCAATATCGCACGGGTTCTGTCCTCGCTACGCTTGGTCTGGTTGACGAGTTCGGCCAGTTCGGCGGCTTGCTGGCGCAGTAAACGGTCGCGTTGCACGGCAAGGGTCATGTCGCGAATGGTCAACGAACAAAGCTTCTCGCCCCGTGACGTGGTAATCGGGTGAACGCGGATCGATTGTTCCATACGTTCGAAACTGGCGATAAATTGTGGCAATGGGCGCAATGGAAGCGCCCCCTGATTCAGGGACGGTGAAATGACGGCAGGCATTCCGAATTCAAGGCAATCCTTGATCGCCTGATTAAGGCGCCCCATCCGGGTTTCGGGGAATATCCCGACCAGTTGTTTGCCCAAGACCTGCTCAGCCGGAAGTCCTGACCGATTGTGCATCCATTGGTTCCAGTGGCATATCGCGTAATCGGTGCCGATCACAACAAGCCCGACATCTGCGGTATCAAGCAGATTGCCGTAAAGTTCGGAAGCTTCGGTTGCGTCCGATATGTCGATGCCTGGGGGATGGGGATTTGCCATTGTCCTGCCGGTTAACCGAGCGTGTTTTCAAGGAACCGACGGACCAGTTTCTTCAGGGTCTGGATTGAATCAAGATCCATGACAAACAGGACATAACCGTCGATGTCATTTTGGCGCAGCATGAATTGCACATGCAATATCATCAGAACCGGCATATTGCCGGCGGTGGAATCAGGTCCGGCATCATCATCTAGCAATGCACGGGTTTTTCGCTTGCGAAAGCTGGGCATTGAACAATTGATCGGTTCGCCCAGAACGTTGGCGATGCTGCCAAGGCAGGCATTCAAAATGATGTTCCCGACCTCCATCAGGGCTTCCTGCTCAAGATCGGTCAGCGTATCAAGGGGAACATCAACTTTAAGCAACCGACGCACGAGTTCAAGGCTGCGCTTTTCCGGAAAGACCAGAATGGCTTCGCCTTTGAACGGACCGTCAAAGGATTGACTGACGGCCGATACCACCTCGTCGGGGGATGCGGTCAGGTTGGAGTCCGAGAAACGTTCGACAAATGTAATCGTCGGGACGGTCAATTCAACCGGTTGATCGACCATTTGCGATAATGATGCCGCCGCACGGCCAACACCGATATTGATCAGTTCGCTGATGGTATCGTGTTCAAGTTCACTGATATCGATCATCGACCGGCTTCCTTGCCGGCAAGATAGTCGCGAATTTTTTCCTCTGTCGGCGGCTTGGCCAGAAAGTCCATGCCAGCCTTGGCGGCCTTGTTCTGGATTTCCTGCTGAATATTGGCCGTCAGCAATGCGATCGTGGCATCCGGATAAGAAGCGCGCAATATCGCACCCAGTTCCAGACCATTCATTCCGGGCATGTTGAAATCGACCAGAAGATAGTCATATGGATGTGCCTTGGCCATGACCTGTGCTGTCTCGGCCTCTTCAGCTTCGTCGATCTGCCAATCGGCAAAACTGCTGGTGATGAAGGCCTTGACCAGCATGCGGGCAAATTTGCTGTCGTCGACAAGCAGGACCGATCGCTTCTGTGACATGTCTTTCTCTGATCTTTACATTGTGTTCTTGTTGAATTCACCCTGTTGCAAGAGCGCGCCACCCACAAGGATAGGACTGATTATAACGTCGGCGCAACACTATGCGAAAGCTGTTCGATCTGTTTGGCAATAATCGATGCCGGTTGGGGTTCGGAAATCAGGAAGCCCTGGACCTCGTCGCAGCCATGTTCGCGCAGGAATTCAAGCTGATCTTCCGTTTCAACACCTTCCGCCACGACCTTAAGTCCAAGGTTATGCCCCATAAGGATAATCGTGTTTGTAATTGCCGCATCATCGGCATCGGTCGTGATATCGCGCACGAACGAACGGTCGATCTTGATCGAATTGATTGGCAAGCGTTTCAGATAGGCCAATGACGAATAGCCGGTGCCAAAGTCGTCGATGGCGATTTGAAGGCCAAGTTTGCGTAATTCATCAAGAATGGCTGCAGATTTTTTGATTTCATGCATCATTACGGTTTCGGTGATTTCCAGAATAATGCGCGATGCCGGCGTGCCGGTTTCTTCCAGAATGTTTGAAATCGTTTCGGTAATCCTGCCTTCGATCAATTGGCGGGGCGACAGATTGACCGCGATACTGACTGGGGCCAATCCCATCTCGTCCCATTCGTGGATTTGTTGGCAAACCCGGCTCAGGACCCATTCACCGATCTTGCCGATCAGGCCGGTTTCTTCGGCTACGGGGATGAATTGCATGGGCGATATAAATCCGCGACCGGGCTGTTTCCAGCGGATCAGGGCTTCAAGCCCGGATAAACGGCCGCTCGCCAGTTCGATTTTCGGTTGGTAGTATAATTCAAACTGCCCGCGCTCAAGCGCTTCGCGCAGGTCGTTTTCGATGGCAAGCCGTGCAACCGCACTTTCATTCATTGTTTTGGTAAAGAAGTGATAGGTGCCACCGCCGCGCGCCTTTGCACTATACATTGCCGTATCGGCATTGCGCATCAGAGTTGGGAAATCCTCTCCGTCGGCCGGGCAAAGTGCGATCCCGATTGAAGGGGTGATGAACAAAAAACGCCCTTGAATATCAAAGGCCGGGGCCAGGGCATCCAATACGGCCTGGGACAGGGTCGCAGCATCCTGTGTTTCGCGCAGGCGCGGAATGATGATCAGGAATTCATCGCCACCCAGACGGCCGATAACTTCCTGTCGCCCGATGATACGGCGCAATCGGTCTGCAACTGCCTTAAGCAGTAAATCACCAACATTATGGCCAAGGCTGTCATTGATCAGTTTGAAACGGTCAAGATCAATAAACAGGATGGCCGTTGCGCCTTTCTGTGGGCCGGGGGTATCGCGCTTGTGGCTATCAAGTGCCGCTTTCAGGCTGAATTCCAGCATGCTGCGGTTTGGTAAATTGGTTAGTGCGTCATGATTGGCCATATAGACCAGTTGTTCTTCATAACGTTTGCGCGCGGTAATATCGTGCAAGACCACCGTAATCAGCGGGGTTTCGGCATCCGGGATCGGGCGGAATGCGGCGCTGACATCGATTTCTGTCTTGTCCATGCGGATCAGAGAAAGGGTCAGGCGCTGTTCGGCGACATTGTCGCCAAGATCCAGTGCGGTCAGTTCATCCAGACATTTTTCCAGCTTGGGGATCGCACGCGGGATCACAAATTCCAAAAGCGACCGGCCCTTGGGAGTTTCGTCGCGCGATAGCCCAAGCAACGGATAAGCCGCGGCATTAAACTCGATAATCGTTCCACCCGGTGTGATGGTCAGGATGCCATCGGCGACGTTTTGAACAATTGCGCGCAGGCGGGATTCGCTGTCGCGCACCTGTTGTTCTGTGTGCCGCAATTTGCCAAGTGCATCCCCCATCCCATCAACCAGCGTGCGAATGGAACGTGACAACAAACCCAGTTCGTCATTTTTGTGATGGTGGTTAACAGTGATACTTGTAGAATCGGGGCTTGCGGTATCGACCAGTGCCAGCGCGTTGGATATGCGCAGCAGCGGCTTGGTTAGCCGCAGATAGAAAAAGCCAACCAGCACCATACCCAGCAAAAGGTTGCGTAAAATGCCCGACATCAGAATGCGGGTGGCACGGTTAAGGAAACCCTCGGCAATCAGGGCGGTGTCGATACGCACGATAAGGCTGCCGACCAAATCCCGGCCCGCCCCAATTTCAAGCCGCACATTATATTGCTGGATATTGCCAAACATCAGTTCGGTAAGTGCGGATCGCCCGGATGCAATCGGTTCGCGCGATTGCTGGGCAAGGACATTGCCGAAATTATCGCTCAGTGTGGCGTTGTAGACCGGTTCATATTCAAACAGGCCCGATACAACGCGCGCGGCCAGCGTTTCATCCAAGCCATATGCCGCCTGGGTCGCGGATTCGCGCAAGGTTGAAAGAACCTGATTAACCGTCCTGTCGATCAAATTGCGTTCTTCCTGCAGGTCCCAGAAAATCTGGATGACACTGAAGAATAAACCAATCAACAGGGTAATAACGACAGCGGCGCGTGCCTGTTTCACAGACAAGCGATCACGCCATCTCAGCCGTTGCGTTTTCAGGCTACCCTCCGACAATCCACACCCCCGCATGGTTCTTCGACCATTTGTCGCGGCAAGACTATGTGCTTGACGCAGCAAAAGCAATTGTTGCGCTGTTTCTAATGCTGGAAAAAAGTGACGGATTCTGTATTTTTCGGGCCAGGCCGCTTTATGTGTCGGCTGTCGGGGGTCTATCCCGGGATGCTGCATTGCATCGAAAACCGGAATAGTACTAAAAAAAATGGGATTTTATTGGAGTTGCACACAACCGCACTGCGTGATAACCCAATGCCCGAGAGAGAACAAGGCCGGGCGCGGGGGCAGCCGCTTTACGGCCTCGCAACCTGAACGGAGTTACACCATGACCTATGTGGTGACGGAAAACTGCATCAAGTGTAAGTATCAGGACTGCGTCGAGGTTTGTCCCGTCGATTGCTTCTACGAAGGTGAAAACTTCCTGGTAATTCACCCCGATGAATGCATTGATTGCGGTGTCTGCGAACCTGAATGTCCGGCTGAAGCCATTATCCCTGATACGGAACCTAATCTGGATAATTGGCTTGAGGTTAACCGCAAATTCGCGGAAATCTGGCCGAATATTACGCGCAAGGGTGATGCACCGGCTGATGCCGCCGAATGGGATGGCAAGCCAGGTAAAGTCGAAATGCTCAGTGAAAAACCGGGGACCGGCGACTGATCACGCGTGATAAGCACCTGTAAACACACAATATAGGCACCTTTTCCCTGTCGATGCATGGCTGCATTGAGCTGGTCGCACGGAAAAATTCTGTGATCGACCTCTATGTTGTGTTATTGTGGGAAACTCGCGTTCAAGAGCTCGACAGGCTCGTTCCGCGCAGTCGGATCTCCGTTATTTTATCCTGTCAAAAACCGCGACTACGCCAAAAGCATGGTCGTGCGCAGCTCTTCGCGTCGCCGGGTCTATAGTGTTACAGTTGAATGACCAGGTCCATATGGGCCGGAAGGAAGCTTGATGTCGGATAAGTTGCCGTTTACTATTGGCGATTACGTTGTCTACCCTGCACATGGTGTTGGCCGTGTTGATGGCCTGGAAACTCAGGAAATCGCGGGTCAGGAATTGCGCCTTTATGTGATTACCTTTGATTCAAGCCGCATGACTTTGCGCGTGCCAGTGAACAAAGTGGGTAACTCCGGATTGCGCAAGCTATCCTCGAAAAAACAGATGGATTCCGCGCTGATCACCCTTAAGGGGCGCGCACGTGTCAAACGTACCATGTGGTCGCGTCGTGCCCAGGAATACGAAGCAAAGATCAATTCCGGTGACCCGGTTTCGATCGCTGAAGTGGTTCGTGACCTGCACCGCACGGAAACTCAGCCGGAACAGTCTTTCTCCGAACGTCAGATCTATGAAGCAGCATTTGAACGTCTTGTCGACGAACTTGCCGCAATCGAAAAGATCGACAAGGACAAAGCTTCGGGCAAACTTGAAAAACTGTTGCAGAAAGCGGCCTGATAAAGGCCCTGCAGTTTATCTTGTACGAGAGACCTCTTTTTAAAAACCGGCCGACAAGGTAATCTTGGGCCGGTTTTGTTTATTTGGGCACGTTATGGCGATGAACGCAGTTCTGGCACCGATAAAACCAGCGGACAAGATTTGGGCTGTTGGCGCGATAAACGGCGATCTTACTGCTTTGCAGGCTGTCCACCGAAAGCTTGCCAATAAGATCGTGGCGGGTGACCGTCTGGTCTATCTTGGCAATTACTGGGGTGATAATTCCGGTGAAGCGGTCGTTGGTGTTATCAACGAGTTATTGCTGTTCCGCCGTTTCTTTATCGCCCTGGATGGCGTCGATATTGCCGACATCGCCTTTTTGCGTGGTGCGGCCGAAGAAATGCTTAGCAAGCTTCAGCAAATCCAGTTTGCACCAAACTCGGGCGAGGTCTTTGACTGGATGCTGTCGCGCGGGGTTGCCGGAACGTTGCGCGCCTATGGTTTTGATCCGTCAAATGTTCAATCCTTGATGCGTCAGGGCGCGCATGCGATTGCGCAATGGACAGGTCAGTTTGGCGAATCCTTCCGCCGCCAAAAGGGTCACAGTGCCTTGCTCTCAGACCTTAAACATGCGGCCTATACCACCGATGGTTCGCTGATTTTTGTGCATGCCGGGCTTGATGGTTCGCGGCCTCTGACCGGACAGACCGACACGTTTTGGTGGGGTGGTTCGATGTTTGAAAGCATTACCGATCGTTATTACGATTGTCGGCGGATCATTCGCGGATCATCGCATGCAAGTGTTGGTTTGCAAGAACGTGAATTCACGCTTTCAATTGACGAAGGTGCGGGACGCGGCGGGCGGTTGCTGGCCGTTGCTATTGGCCGCGATGGCAAGATCGCAGATCGCATTGAAAGCTAATCCTGATTAATCCCCGCCCCTGTGCCGATGCGGCGGTTTCGGGATGTTTGGATTGGGAAATAACGTAAAAGGCAGCAAAAATTTTGCTGCCTTTTACTTGTTTGGTGCATGTTTCTGCGGGTTCCGGTTCTCAATCCTGACCCTAATTAATCACAACCTTGATCAGG
Organism: Thalassospira alkalitolerans; assembly: GCF_002115745.1. GTDB lineage: Bacteria > Pseudomonadota > Alphaproteobacteria > Rhodospirillales > Thalassospiraceae > Thalassospira > Thalassospira alkalitolerans. The sequence continues at coordinate 8,741 of NZ_JFKB01000019.1, read as the reverse complement.
GATCCCTGTGCGGGGAGCTGTCCTGCCTCAAGCCCGTTGAGAACGGCAAAGGTATCGGCCGGTTCACGCGGGACCGCCATCTGGTCAATAAAAGTCGCCAGATTATATTCCGGGTTCATCGCCCGGACCTTGATCCGCAGTGGATGATATTTCTGCTGTTCCTGTTTGGTCAGCGGGCGGAAGCTGTAGGTCGTGCGGCGCAATGCAACGTTATAGCTGTCGACATTGGCAAGCGGGACAATAAACAGGAATTGATAGGCGTTCTCGCCGTGGCGGATGACAACAACCCGCAGGCGGGCTTTGGTGCCGCTTTTCATATTAACGTCGGCGTATCCGGTTGCGGCTTCCTGGCCGTCGATATCGATATTTTCGATATTGGTGATGGCGATTTTGCTGGAAAATCCGCGTGACAGATATTGATCCAGACGAACACCCTTGGCCTTGGGCGCACCTTCAAACACGATTTGGGCGCCGCCATCGTCCTGGGCAATGACCGCATCGGGTTGGTTGACCATCGAAAAGCCTTCCGGGACTTCAAACCGGAAATCAAGCGGCACATGAATAAATTGAGTACCGCGCACATAGCCGTTATCGGGGCCGTCGCCATAAATGATGCCATCGATTGCGGTCATGTATCTGACCGTTCCCAGTTCCGGGTTGGCCGATACCGTGACATTGGCCGCCTTTTGGGCCTGCTCGATACGATCAAGGGTACGCGGATGGGTTGCCATGAAATCGAACTGGTCAATGTCATCAGGGGATCGTCCGGCCAGCTTGGCCTGTAAATGCGAATGGGCGCGTAGTTTTTTCAGGAACGAAGCCATGCCTTGCGGATCATATCCGGCGCGCGTGATATAGCGCACGCCCAGCATATCGGCTTCAAATTCATGCTCGCGCGAGAACGATGTTAAATATGCATTTGCCCCGACGCCGACGATCTCGCTTGCGCCACTGCCAAGTGCCACCGAAAGTCCCCCGGCCAGAATCTGGGTCAGGACGCCCCGGCTGTATCGCTGTGCCGAATGGCGTGCAACCACATGGCCAATTTCATGGGCCAGAACGCCAGCAAGTTCTGCCTCGTTCGATGCAAGGGCGGCCAATCCGCGCGTGATATAAACGTAACCACCGGGCAGGGCAAAGGCATTGATCACGGCCGAATCCAGAACCGTAAAGGTGAATTTTTCGTCCGGGGCTTCTGAAACGGCAGCAAGTTTGTTGCCGATTTCTGTTACATAGCGCGGCAGATCTTTTTCATCATAGGATCCACCAAATTCCTGAACCATTTTCGGATGTTCTTGTGCGCCGACTTCTTTTTCCTGATCAGGGGACATAAACGCCGTAAAGCTGTCTTCGCCGGTCGCACGATTGGTCGAACAGCCCGCAAGCCCGGCAATCAGGCCAATCGCGCCAAGCGTCGTGACAAACCGTTTTGTGGTCCGATGAAAAAGCCAACCCATTGAAGTCTTTCCTCTTGTGCCCGCTGTGCGTATTCTTTTGGCGAAATGCAGGTTCAAAATGCATTCCTTACGATGTGGTAGCGCGTGTTGGGTTTCCAATCAATATGCAGCAAGAGACAAAACTATTCGCGCAAATCGGGAATTTTTGCGGCGATCTGTCATTGTGCGTGTTTTTTCAATCTGATCTTTGTGACGATCATCTTTGCCAATGTCAGCGGTGCTGCGGCCAATGCCGCTAATGTTACGGATGCCAACAAGGCCAAAACATGGATTTGTGGCCCGGCCTTTGACGCCGCGTCAACACGCAATGCCAATTTTTTACCGCTGACATCCCCGCTTGATCCCCCGGAAATGGTCGATGGCTTGGTGTTTTCCAACACCCCCAAAACACTTTGGCGCTTGGCCGATATTGCCTTTGTTCCGGGCTTTGAAGACGATGCCCTTGTTGCTATGCGCAGGATGGCGGGGACGGCTTTTGAACAGGCGGTCTATTCCGACGATGTTGATTTCGCCGGGCGTAAATTGATGGATCTGCGGGATGATGCGCGATTGCTTTGGCAGGAAGTCTTGCTTGAACGGGGGTTGGCTATTCTTCTTCCGGAAGGCAAAAGATCGGTTGATGTTTTCGCAAATGCAGAAGAACGCGCAATCGTAAAACGACTTGGCATTTGGGGCGATGATGTTGCGGCACCCTATCGCTATGGCGGATCACCAGACAGAGCCGGGATATTGCCAGATGCAAATTTGGCTGTTGGGCATTTTGCCGTGATCGACGCGGTTCTGCAACGGATCGAAGATCGCGAATGGCGCAGTTATCTTAATTTCGGGGAAAACTGGCGCAGCGATTTTACAGTTATGGTCGGGCGTGATTTGCGTGATGAAATTGTCGCAAATGGGCAACATATGGAAAACTGGATCGGCCAAACCATACGCATCCGTGGCGTGATAGAAGATCGCGGTGGTCCCTATATCGAACTTGCTGAACTTGCGGCACTATGCCTTGCCCGGCCTTGAATTGGTTTGCGCTTGTCCGATCACACTTTGGGCGTGTAAAAGATTTGGGCAATAGAATCCAAGAGGCTCTCCAATGCTTTATCCCGAAATTGAACCAACACATTCCGGCTGGCTGGAACGGCCAGACGGGCACGAGATTTATTGGGAAGAGCTGGGAAATCCCGATGGTATTGCCGTTGTTTTCCTGCATGGCGGTCCCGGTGCCGGGGTATCAGCCAACAGTCGCCGGTTTTTTGATCCCCAAAAGTATCGCATCATTCTTCATGATCAACGCGGGGCGGGAAAATCACGTCCGTTTGGCAGCCTTGAAAATAATACGACCGATCATTTGATTGGCGATATCGAAGCCCTGCGCCAAGCGCGCGGTATTGATAAATGGCTGGTGTTTGGCGGGTCATGGGGATCGACGCTGGCGATTGCCTATGGTCAGGCGCATCCCGACCGGGTGCTTGGTTTTGTCTTGCGGGGTATTTTCCTGTGCCGCGATCTGGAAATCGACTGGTTCATGGATGGCATGGACAGAATTTTTGTCGAAGCCGGGAAAAGGTTTTTGGCTGCTGTCGGGTTTGATCGCAATCCGGGAAGTGCTGCCTTGCTTGATCGCTATGGGGATGTTTTTGCGGGTAAGGACGGTGACGTTGCGGCGATTGCGGCGGCGCGGGCGTGGTCCGGGTTCGAAGCAACCTGCTGCACATTGCTTCCCGATGACGGTTTGGTCGAAAATTTCGAAAGCGACGGGATTGCCCTGGCGCTGGCACGGCTTGAACATCACTATTTCGTCAATAAGGGGTTCTTCGCACCCGATCAGTTGCTTGCAAATATGAACCGTATTTGTCATCTGCCGGCCGTGATCGTGCAGGGACGTCATGACATTGTTTGCCCGCCGATATCTGCATTCGATCTATATGCAAAATGGCCTGGGGCAGAATTGGAAATCGTTGAGGATGCCGGTCACGCGGCAAGTGAGCCCGGGATCGTGCGCGAACTTGTTCGTGCAACTGATTCTTTCAATGGCACCGGATTTACAAGAAAATAAAACCACCGGTTCATTGTATTGTTGTCTATATCAAGCATTTGGGTAAGATACGCCCAAGTTGATCCAAGAGGGGACTAAGTTAATGCGGTTGGTTTTGGGGAAAATCCTCGCGCTTGTTGTTGTATTTGGCTTTGCCAGTGCGGCACAGGCACAGCAATTTCTGGGTAATAATAACGATTCTGGCCTGCTGGAGATGTCGACCGGCATGGTGGATATCACGCAGGACGAAGAATCGGCTGAATTCCGCCTCGACTACCGGTTTCAACATGCAATGTTTGGCGTGTTGCGCCCGATTGCCGGTGTGATGGTCACCAGTGACACGGCTGTACATGGTTATGGTGGTCTTGCGATGGATGTCTTGTGGGGCGATCACTTTGTTTCAAGCATCTATACCTCTGTTGGTGGCTATCATCAGGGGGACGGCGAAGACCTTGGGCATTGGATCGAGTTTCGTTCGGGTCTGGAACTCGGCTTTCGCTTTGACAGCCGCGAACGGTTAAGCCTTGGTATCTCGCATATCTCAAATGCCAGCATCGGCGACGAAAACCCGGGCACCGAAATACTGTCGCTGACCTATGCCATTCCGATTGATGCGATCTTTGATTGATTAATTGCCGTTGTTGCACTTTTGCAAAGCCCCGCCCCGTGCGGGGTTTTGTTATTTAAACGCTGTGCAGGGCAAATTTGAAACGCTGCCGGATTGATCGTGGCTGTTTAAGCTGTTAATGGAATGCCTCCTGCCTGAAATGTGCGCCCGTAGCTCAGCAGGATAGAGCACCAGATTCCTAATCTGGGGGCCGTGGGTTCGAATCCCGCCGGGCGCACCATTTCTCCACCCCCTGCTGCGGTTGTGGATTTTTCAGGCTGTTTTGCAGAACTTCTTGCGGGCTCGGGGGTTCTGAAGTGTTGTTTTTCTTGAAATTAGCAGACTGTCATCTCATATCTTGATTAACGGGCTTGTAAACAAAGGCCCCATACATCATGGCCCATCGGGCCGGGAGGTATCAGGTGAAAAACTGGATCCGTCTTCCGAACAGCGAAGGCAATTGCGTTGCTGCGTCCAAGAGTTCGACAAGTTCCCCATCCGTTACAGTTCATGAACGTGAAATTGGCCGGAACGGTTTTATGGGGCCGTCTGCCCATATTTATCACAAGCATCCGCCCGCAGGCTGGGCCGATTTCGAAGGGCCGTTGCGCCCGCGAGCCTTTAATCTGAACAAATTGGCTGCTGGTCCGGAATGTCCTTTGCAGGCGCGGCGCATTTTGCACAACGCGGTGATGGAAGTTCGATATTGGCGGCTGGATGGCAAGATGCATGCACTGGCACGCAATGCTGACGGCGATATATTGGTGTTTGTGCATAATGGCAGTGGCGCGCTTTATTGCGATTACGGGCATATGCCCTATCGCGATGGCGATTATATCTTGTTGCCACGGGGGACAGCATGGCGGCTTGATGCCAGCGACCCATCGGAATTTCTGTTCATCGAAGCCACCAATGATGCGTTTTCGCTACCTGATGCGGCGCAATCGGCCGGGCATCCGGCAATCAATCCGACCCATTTTGATATCCCCAGAATTGATGACAGTTTCCTTGCCCAGCAGGACGATGCCTTTTGGGAAATTCACATCAAACGGCGGGGGGAGATTTCAACCCTGACTTATCCCTATAACCCGCTTGATGCAATTGGCTGGCAAGGGGACCTTAGTGTTGTACGCCTGAACTGGCGCGATTTGCGACAGGGAAACCAGCCCGGACAGCCGGTGCCACCCGCCGCACATAGTACATTTGTTGCGGACCGTTTTGCGATCAGCACCTTTGTCCCCAAAGTGGGTGAGGGCGAATCAGGTAAATTGCGCGTGCCATTTTATCATTCGAACGAAGATTATGACGAATTCATCTTCTATCACCGGGGCGAGTTTTACAGCCGTGGTGATATAAAACCCGGGATGGCGACCTTCCATCCCAGCGGTTTCCCCCATGGGCCGCATCCAAGTGCGTATCAGAAAACCATGATCAGGGTTCCGGTCGAAACCGACGAGGTTGCGGTCATGATTGATTGTGCGGAAATGATCAATATTGATGACACCATTCCCGACGGTGCGGAATGGAAAGCCTATGTAAAGACGTGGGAAAAAGCGAAAGAAACGCTCTAGGGGCAGAACGCATTTGGTTCACGGATGCTGTTTTGCTTTTCTGGGATGAATGCAGGGCCTGGATTTTTGCCGGAGAACTATTCTGGTTTCCGGCATTTTGTTCTATGGCATTGGTCTTGTGGATTGTATGACCTATCCGGGATGTTAATATTTTTGTTAGCTTGTCGCGCTATTCTACAGCCAGACGTATGGTCGTCTCCTTTGTCGTGGACTGGCTGGCGCGATAGTATAAGCTTATGCAGCGGCCTCATGGTGCAGACCCGACTGCGCAGAATGCCGTAGAATAATTTAGTCGGGACTGGATTGATCAAAGCCGATAATGGTTAAGCAGCAATTTGCAAATAAAGGCGGCAGTGTTTCGTCTGTGAGCGGTGCGGGACAGACGGATCCATTATCCTGTTTGCCGGAATCCTTTTCTTCACGCGGCGTGCGGACACCGTTTACGACCAAAACCCTGCGCTATGCCCGGGTGTTGACGGGGCGGAGTGGTCGGACTCTTATCAGTTTGCCCGGTCTTTCCGGCGGTCTTGGGACCTATGAAATGCCGCTTGAAACGCTACGCGAAGTGTTTGATCTGTCGGTGCATGATCGCATGCTGTTTGACCGTCTGATCACACTGGAAAAGTTGTCACCGGAATTGGTCCGCGAAAATGCACGCGCTGTTGCTGTGACTGGCGTCGGCGGCGTTGCGCTGGCCAAGGCTGGCATTACAGGTCAGAACGAAGAAAAATCTGCACGTGAATTGGGCCAGTTGACCTTGCTGTATCAGGCGTTGCGCCAATTGGGCGGTGCCGATGTTCAGGACATGAAGCGTGAAGATCTTTTGACGTCGGAAGGTCAGGTTCGTGCGCGCAAGGCGCTGAACCGTTTTGCATCGGCGGCAAAGGTTGCCAATGATTCGATCATCAACAGCCTCGGCGAATGGAGCGTCCAAAGCGCGCCGGTTGGTTTGGCGATTGAGGGATGTGAAGGGCCGCTGCGATTGTTGACCTTTGGCTTGCAAAAATTGTCCAGTGAGATCGAGGAATGGTCGATTTCAGAACAGGCAGATTTTCGCTTTATGGCGACGCGCGTAATCAATTCCGCCAGTGCCACCAATGAGCATGCGATGCGATTGCTGCGCAAGGTCGACTTGTGGAATGGCGAGCTTGGCAAGGTTCTGAAAGCCTGGTCGCGGGCAAAGGACGATTTGCAAAAGCATATTGATCGCCTGTGGTGGGTTCTTGATGGCTGGCAGGAACTGATTGATCTTTGGCGGACACGCCCGATGCAAGATCGGGTTCGCCAGCGTGAAATTGTCGAGGAAATAGCAAGTTTCGCACCGGTTTTGCCGGTCGAGGAACTTGAACAGATTGAATATGAATTCTGGGTCGATGTGCGTGTTAACCAGATGTTGTGGGCATCCGAATTGCGTAAATTGGGTAGCGGCGAAATTGATGCAGATATGGTTGACCGGTTGGAGCGGTTCCGGAGGCAGTCGGCGTGAAAATTGAAAATGCCGCAAACATGGGAACTTCCCAGCTTGGTGCCTTGTTTGAATCGCTCAGCAGTACGGAAATTGCGCGTTTTACACGTGCCATTGAAAGCGATCGTGCCGATCCCAAACTGCCACTGCCCCATGAACAGATTTTGCAAATCCTGCGGCCGCGTCTGGCGTCGCTTAAGCCGGAACGTTATCCGACACCGATGCGTCAATTCTGCGATCCGTTCGAGGATTTGCTGACATCCTCATCACCTGATGAAAACAGCATCCGCATCAGCCGATCCTCGTTGATGCCGATCTGGAAGCTGGTTGAAAGTTCCAGTGGGCCGGAAATGCAAAAGGTGATTGCCGATATTGAAAAGGCAGGGGCCAAGCGTGATCAGGATATGCTCGAACAGGCCGAACGCCGGTTGTGGAGCCTGAGCGCAAAATGCATTGAAGGTGAAATCGGGGATTCCCGCAGCGGGGTGAAAACCGAACGCGCATTGGCGACCCGGCTTGGGTCGCGGGTCCATCTGAAAGCTTTCGAGGAAATCGGCAAAATCCTGAGCGTTGCCGAAGAAATTGACGCAATGCGCAAACGCTTCCCATCGGTTCCCATTCGTAGTCTTGGAACCGCAGATGTAAGTTGGTTGCGCGACCGTTTTATCGAAATTTCCGAGGAAAAAGAGGGCTACGAGCCTGTTTTCCTTAAAGCTGTTTTGTCGCGCCTGTTACGCCCGAGCGAGCTTTTCAAATTGATCCGCGTGCTGACAAGCAAGGCGGATGATCGTTCGATTTCCAGTTCCAACCTTGCAACAACCGGTGATTTGATTATCGATCTTTTGGCCGAAACCGTGGCCGAGATCGAACAGGGTATCGGGACGGGTAAGGATGAACATCATATCCTGTCGCTGGCGCGCTGGTATGCATCCGAATTCATTCGCATCACGCGGGAGTTCAATATCCGCAAGGACGGCCGTTGGGGCGAAAAGCTGCTTGAAACCCGTCGTCGGGTGTCCAAGGCGATGGCCAATACCATGTTTGGTGCCAGCCCGGATCGTATCATCGAAGCTTTGCCGCAGCTTGAAGTCAAGCAAGGCCCGGGTTCTGGCCGTCAGGCCGCACGCCCGATCTTTTCGCAGCCCTTTGATGATGAAAAGGTTCTGGCCGCCGAGCGCTCCGCCGAGGCAATTGCCGAAACGGCTCGTATTTCGCATGTTCTGGCCGCCCAAAGCTCGGCGACCAAGGCCGTGGTTGAATTGAAGAAAAGATTGAACCAGATCGGACGTGCCGGGATTGATAGCATGGGCCGGTTGGATGCGGATGAGATGGAAAACGCCCAGCGCAATATGATGGGTATTGTCCGTTTGCTTGAAATCATCGATGGCCCCGAAGACGCCGATTTGCTGCGCCGTCGCGGTATGAATGCGCTGCGCGTTATTGAAAGCAATAACAAAAAAGCCAGCTAACCCGCGGATCTATTGGTTCGCGGCCGGTTCGAGGTGACTTGCTTGGCAATCGCAAGCCGTGTGCGTACTACCGGTTGTCTATCCGTTCGGCATTTGTTTGGCGCGAGCAGCGACTAGAGCGGTTCACGTTTTTACAGAAACAT
>NZ_JFKB01000018.1 GCF_002115745.1 Thalassospira alkalitolerans | reverse complement strand
GGGAATCCTGAATGTAAACACCGCCTAGCCTTTAACCACGATATTCAGCAATTTCGGCGTCGGTTTGGCGATATAGATCATCTTGACGATCTGCTTGCCGTCAAGATGACGCGCAACATTTTCATCGGCCTTGGCCATGGCTTCGACTGTTGCCTGATCGGCATCGGCCGCCACCATGATCGAGCCACGCTTTTTGCCATTCACCTGAACCGGGACTTCGTATTCGTCATCCTTGGCTTTTTCGGCATCAAAGACTGGCCAATCAAACTTGATGACCGATTTTTTCGCACCAAATTCAGCCTTAGCCATGCGGCTTAGAAGTTCCTCGCCCAGATGTGGGGCGAAGGGCGACACCATCAAGGCCAGCGCCTTGACGTGATCGTCATGCACCGCGTTTTGGCGCGTCATGGCATTGGTTAATTCGATCAAGGCGGCAATCGCGGTATTATGGCGCAATTCGTCGATATCTTTGCTGACCTTGGCGATGGTTTTATGCAGCAGCGTTTCGATTTTGCCATCGACGTCGCTGGTGCGTTCCATCTGGGTTGCGACCTTCCAAACGTTGGACAGGAAGCGCAACATGCCGACAATCGCATCGGACTGCCAAGGTTTGGAGCTATCAAGCGGCCCCATATACATCTCATACGTCCGGAAGGTATCGATCGTATATTGATCGCAAATTTCTTCTGGCGGGATGCCGTTTTTATAGCGTTTGCCCATCTTGCCCGGCACGGTGATCAGTTTTTCATCCGTCTTGGCGTTAAAGGGCTGTTTTTTGCCGTCAACATCGCGCATTTCAACATCATGGATGTCAACATAAACGCCGCGTGCGTCGGTATAGGCATCGGCGGTAATCATGCCCTGATTAAACAGCTTTTGGAACGGCTCGGGCGTGCCGACATAGCCAAGATCAAACAGGACCTTGTGCCAGAACCGCGAATACAGCAGATGAAGCACCGCGTGCTCCGCCCCGCCGACATAAAGGTCAATCGCACCGGGTTTGGCATTGCCCACATCATCGGTGGTATTGGCCCAATAGGCCGCGGCCGCATCCGATGCAAAGGCCTGATCATTATGGGCATCGAAATAACGCAGATAATACCAGCACGATCCGGCCCAGTTCGGCATGGAATTGGCATCGCGACGGAACGCACGAACCTCGTAATCCTTGCCATCATGGGTATGGGTTGAACCAACAGCCGCATCAACCGGCAGAACCGAACCATCCGACAGCACAATCCCGGTGACTTCCATCCATTCCTTGGCACGTGCAAGCGGCGGTTCCGGATCGGAATTCGGGTCTTCGTTGGATTGCGGTTTAAAATCGGTCATTTCCGGCAGAACAACCGGCAAGGCCGCCTCGGCCACGCCGTGGACCTGACCGGTTTCCTGATCAAACAAAACCGGGAAGGGTTCGCCCCAATAGCGCTGACGCGAGAACAGCCAATCGCGCAATTTATACTGCACCCGACCCCGGCCGATGTTTTTGGCTTCCATCCATTCAATGATGGCGGCCTTGGCATCCGGGGTCGACAGCCCGTTGATTGAAATATCGTCATTGGCGGAATTAATCGTCGCGCCAATGTCGGTCTGGGCGGTTTTGAAATCACCCGGTGCGACGACATAACGTGCCAGCAAGGCATCCGCATCAAGATTACCCGCATCCACCGGCGCATTATCACGCAACCAGCTTTCAGACGGCTGGGTGGTGGCGACAATCGGCAGATCAAATTTATGGGCAAATTCAAAGTCGCGCTGATCCCCGGCAGGCACCGCCATAATAGCGCCCGTGCCATAGCCCATCAGGACATAATCAGCAATCCAGACCGGAATTTCTGTCCCCGTTACCGGGTTGATCGCCATCGCACCGGTAAAGACACCGGTTTTCTCGCGGCTGGCTTCGTCCTTGGACGATACTGGCCCCGCCAGTTTGACCATCTTGCGATACTCGGCAACCGCGTCTTTTTGATCTGTCGTGGTCAGGGCATCGACCAATGGATGTTCCGGGGCCAGCACCATATAGGTCGCGCCAAAAATCGTATCGGGGCGCGTGGTATAGACCGCGATTTTATCTTCGCCGCCATCGGTGCGCGTCACCGGGAAATTAACCCGTGCGCCAACCGAACGGCCGATCCAGCCTTTCTGCATCTCGACCACGCCATTGGGCCAATCAAGGCCTTCAAGATCGGCAACCAGACGATCGGCATAATCGGTAATGCGCAACATCCACTGTTTCAGCGGGCGTTTATACACCGGGTAATCACCGCGCTCGGATTTGCCGTCGTTGGTGACTTCCTCGTTCGACAAAACCGTGCCCAGCATCGGGCACCAATTGACCGGCACTTCATCGACATAGGCCAGTCGCCCGCGATCAATCGCGCGGTCAATTTCGCGGCCTTCGGCCTTGGTGCCATCGCCGATGACTGATTTCGGCTGTGGCACGCCGTCTTCGTCAAGCAACCATTCACCAGATTCAAGCAACCCCCGCAACTCGGCAATCGGGCGCGCCCGGCCATTAACGGTTTTGCCATGCGGGCCTGTCCATTCAACGGTCGGGTCATAGAAGCTGTTGAAAAGTTGCAGGAAAATCCACTGCGTCCATTTATAATAATCAACATCGGTCGAGGCGAAACGACGATGCGGATCATGGCCAAGGCCGATAACCTGCAACTGGCGCAGCATGTTTTCAATATTTGCTTCGGTGGTGATGCGCGGATGCTGACCGGTTTGAATGGCGAATTGTTCGGCAGGCAGGCCAAAGGCATCAAAGCCCATGGAATGCAGCACGTTAAAGCCGCGCATACGTTCAAACCGCGCCTTTACATCGGTCGCGATATAGCCCAGCGGATGACCGATATGAAGGCCAACCCCGCTTGGATAGGGGAACATATCGAGGATGACTTTTTTCTTTTTTAACGGGTCGAAATCGGCATCGCCCGGATTGGGGGTACGATAGGTATCGTTTTCCCGCCAGTAATCCTGCCAGCGCTTTTCAAATTCGCGCGCGCTTTCCTGATAGTTCGCCACCGTCAAACAGCTCCTAAGCTCAAAACACCGGGGGCGGAGGAAACCTCGACGCGCCCCGATTCCATAAATCTTTGTCAACCAAACCTTGTTCAATAATGGGGCTTGGCCGCTGTTGCAATATCATAGTGATATATTATGCCGCGCAATTACCGTGATAAAACCCGCCCGAAACCGGTAAATCACCGCCCTGCGCGATCCCGTTGCACGCATAACGGAAATGCATGTGGATCAACTGTACCTGTACAATAGTCTATGGTCATTTCGCGCCGATTGTGCGATATTGAGGCGCTATAAAGATTCGCACGCAAGCAATTTGGCCCATGATGGTGCCCGCTTGCACCCTGTATTTCCTGTCCGGTCAAGGACTTAAATACAGGCAAACCGCGTCCAGGGAGGACGGAATGGATATCACCATTGGTGGTCTGACATCACAAGCAACCAGCGGATCACACCGCAGCGCGCAGTCTTACCTGCCCGGAAGTGACGACTCGAAATCCGGGTCGGACAACAAAATTGCTGATGCCTTTGCCGGTGCGACCTCGGTTTCGCTGTCATCTGAATCGGCCAATTTGCTTTCGGCTGACCAGATCGTTTCCGCCATCAATGAAAGCCTGTCATCGACCGGCCTTTCCGTTGAAGGCGTTGATCCGAGTGATTACACCCCCGAAGCCGTCGCCGATCGCATTCTCGCCCGTGTGGGTGATTTGATTGCATCGAATGCCGATAGCGAAGTCGAAGCCCGCGAAATTTTCGACAAAGCCAAAGAAGGCATCGAAAAGGGCCTTGATCAGGCGCGTGATTTCCTTGACGGCCTTGGCGCGTTGAATGACACGATCAACACCAATATCGATGATACCGAAACCCGTTTGAATGACGGGCTGAAAGCCATCGAATCGCGTTTGAACGAACTTCTGAATGATCCGACCGCGACCAAGGCGACCGATACAACGCCGGACCGCGATGAACAGGTCATCCAGTCACAGGTCACCCAGACCGCACAGGCAAGTCAGGCCTATGCCGAAGCCGGAACCAATGCACAGCGTAACGCACCGCGTTATGGCTGATATCGCGCCCAATCCGACGCGACAGTGAAATAAAGAAGACGTCCCAACGACCCTAAAACCGGTAGCCCGATGGCTACCGGTTTTTCTTTTGCGGGCATCATTCCGGGTAAAGCGGCTTTATCCTGTGGCAAAGCATTGCTGGACCGATGTTACCCAAGTCATCCCGCGTACACATTCAAAACCCCCTTGATCACCGCCACTCCCGGCTAAAGCCCGGTCGTGGTCGGGCCGTCATCGTCGCGGATTTTAAAAATCTTGCGCCCGGCATCCTGTATTTTGCTAAAGGCATCCTCGGCCATAAAGCCCGATACAAAGGCCATAAAGGTTACCAGAAACGGGCTGATTTCAATATTGGCCGATCCTTCCGGCCCGCCCTGGGTCACCATCAGCATCCCGGCCTCGGTAAACAGGAAAATCGCGATGGCGGCGGCAATCCCCTCGCCGGTCATGACCAATAACCGCCCGGTGGCGACAAAGCCGTTTTCCAGATCGGAGGCTTGCACCGCCCTTGCCATGCCGCCTTTTGCCCCGGCATTCGATGCATTCAAGCCCCTCGTTTTCATCAGATTTCCGCTGATATCACCTTCACCGGGACCGGGACCGACACCCGCATTCGCATCCACAGTGCCATCCGGCTTTTCCCCCGTATCATTCCCAAAAACATTATGCCCGGAAACGCCAACACCGGGCATATCCCACCCCGCCGTCCGATAGCGGCGGATAAAGCACACGACAGAGCCAAGCCCCCCGGCGGCCACCGTCACCAAAAGGGTTAAAACAATGCCCGGCATCTGAAGCAACAGCGATAAAACCCCGCCCAGCGGCTGTTGAAACAGCGCGACAAGCGACCGGCGTTGATCATCGTGGCCGCTGCCTTCCTCGTCCCAAAACGTTGCCAGTTCGGCCCGCAAATCAACCATTTCCGCGCCAAGGCTTTCGCGCAATCGTTCGGATTGGGCCTGTTCGGCGATGATATTCGCCCAGACCACCTGGGCGCGCACGGCCTTCTCGTCAAAGGCGATGACCGCCCTTTTTGTCATCTCGATCCTGTCGTTGATTTCGGCAATGAAACTCCCGCTTGCCTCGGCCGAAAAGGCCACCCGCGCCAATGCCCCGTTCAGCCCCGCCATCACATCACGCCCGTCATCGGCGGTTTTAACGCTGGGTGATGGCTGTTTCTGATCGGAACTGAAATCATTCTGGGCCAAAAAGGCATAGGCCGCCTGAAGAGCGGCCAGATAGGCCGTGCGAAATTCCGGCTCAAACAGGGATGCCCGCTCGGTCAAAACTCGCCCCAACCCGGCATAAAGATCAAACGCCGCCCGCCAGGCCGTGATCGCATCTTGGCGAAGCGCCAAGCCCCGCCGCGCCTCGGCCAGACTGTTCATATCCAAAACCCGGATTTGCGCCCGGACAAAGCGGATTTCATCTTTTAACTGCGCCTCGTGATAGCCCTGTAAAACGATGCGTTCCAAATCACCCGGCGAGTTCACGTCAAGCTCGCGACTTAAAATCTCGCGCTGGATATCGGCGGTGAAACCGGCAAACAGGGTGGTGACAAACCCCAGATACAAAACACAAATAATCACAATCAAAACCACAGCGCCCAAAAACTCTGCGCCGCGCCGTATCAACCATCGTTGATCAAAACCTGCTGCCATTCCCTGTTTGCCTCGCCCTCACCTGTCCATAACGGCGCATCTGCCCCGCCAGGAAAGTGACGCCCCCGGCCCCATGCTTGTGACAGCAGCCCCGCAACGGCCCGCTTTGCCGCCTTCTGCTTTAAGCCGCCTGCCCCCCGTTCCCCGTTCCCCGTTCCCCGTTCTCCGTTCTCCCGCCTCCCGCCTCCGCGCCCCGGCCCCCTTGAAACCCCACGCACAAAATCGCCCCAAACCCGGCCAATAATGCGGGTAACGCGAACAATTCACATAATTTACGGAACAAACCCGGCCACAACCGGTTCTATGACAACAGGCAAAAACCAAAACCGAGCAACCGCCCAAAAACCGCAGAGGATTTCCCATGCTCCCCCATGAAAACATCTGCCACCCGCGAACCACCGCCCTGCCCGCCACCTTCGACCGCCGTATCACACTTGCCACGGCCGTCACCACCACCGCCCTGATCGCGCTTGGTGCGGCAGCCATGGCGCTCGTACCACTGGGCTCCGCCAAGGCTGGCGAAGAAGCCCAAAGCAGCTTTATCAATACCGATGGTGCGGAAATCGGCCAGCTTACGGTCAATGGTGTGCCCGATGCTACGATCCTCAAAATCGCGCTGCACGGCCTTCCGCCCAGCCGGTGGGTGGCGCTTCATATTCATGAAAACGGCGAATGCGATCCGGCCAGCGGCTTTAAATCGGCAGGCGGCCATTTCAACCCGATGAAAAAATCCCACGGCCACGAATTCGCCGATGGCCCGCACGCGGGCGACATGATGAACCAATATGTCAATGACAAGGGCGCGCTTTACGCTCAGGTGCTTAATAACGCCGTGCGCTTTAACGGCACCGGCGACACCGACATCCACGGCAAAGCCGTCGTCATCCATGCTGGCGCGGACGACTATAAATCCCAGCCATCCGGAGATACGGGAGAGCGGATTGCTTGTGCGGTGATTGAGTAATAAGTACTATTGCTTATAGATAAAATTCCGCCAAAAACAGAAAACATCAAAACTGATGCACACTAACTCAACGCACTAACACCAGTAACAATTGGCGGAAGAATTCTCCCCTGAGATAGTTGTCTTTTGAATTCTTCAAAATGATCTTCAGCGATTTCACTTGGTACGTACAAAAAACTCCAAGTCGACAACATGCGAAATCCAAGAGACCTTCTAGCTCTGTCTTTCGCCAAATTAACGCATTTTCTAGCCCTTCTCTTGTTACCAAGAACGCCAAAAACAAGTCCAAAACATTGATGATAGTTGGCTGTATTCTTCGTATTCTCATCGTACTCAAGTGAAATTTTTTCAAATAAATCTACAGGAGGAACACCATCCATCGCCCATCTAGCTATAGAATAATTGTAAGTCACTTGGAGAGACCTTGATTCGTCATCCAAACTCTCAAATAATCTTACAGCATCTGAGAACATTCTAGAAGTTATCATCTGGCGCATTAAATCGTCAGGATCAACTTCTTTAAATTCGAACCTCTTCTCGATCTCATTGATCAAGGCACACATATTCAGCCGCCCCACTTCACTAGTTGGCGAAATCTTGGCCATAATCTTGCCCCATGAAGAAACATCTAAATTCTCAAGGCCTGCTTTATTACTTAGTTCGACTGACTTGTCCTCACCGGAGTCAAAGATGATCTGCAATCCAGACAAAACACTCTGCATTGTACCTTCGAAATCCAACGCCATCACAGCCAGATCCGCAGCTTCCCTTGGATGGCCGTTGTACATTTTTGAGATAGCCAGTGGAAGCAGAACATCTGTATCTCCAAGTATATTAGCTGCCTCAAGAAATTGCCCACCTCTATCAAACTCACTGCACTGAATAAGATAAAATCCAATACTTTTTAAAACTTCGATATCGTCTTGGTACATCTCTTCAATTTTATCGATCCAATACCAATCAATATCTTCGGTTATTTCAGATATAAAACCTCCAGCATTATCCAATTCAAATTCATTCAAGCGAATCAGAACACCTTCTCGGTCTTCAATATTTGAAGCTCTAATCGCATCCGCTAACTTCCGATATTCAAGAGATAATTGACTTCTAGGACGTGATATTGAGAATATGGAATTATTTAACAAGTCCATACTATCGTATGCATGTATGTAAAAAGTACCATTGGAATCTATTTTCTCTGAAAACTTCGCCTCAATTTTCTCAAGAACACCATTTTCATCATCACAATCTGGTATTCTAGATAAAACTAATTTAACATCTGGTGGCGCACTTCTCTCATAACGAGCATGCTCCAATTGAGCGTCACGAACCACCCCAGCAAGCCCATCTAGGTTCTGATAATTTGGGAAGGCCATTGCAACAAGCGTATCTGGCAATTGGCGCGTACATATCCCGCCAACGTCAGTATGACCTGTCCGGCTATCTACCAATACATAGTCATATTTCAATTCCCGCCACTGAGCCCTCATGTCCTCAACAAGCATGAACCCTTGATGCTTCTGATACAAATCTCGCCAATTTATGTACTCCAGACGACGACCATAATCTTCTGACAAGCAGCCCGCCGACATTACAGAAATAAAAGATTTTTCACCGCTAATATTATTTTTGATCTCACATAACTGGATAAATTCCTGTATTATTGGAACTTCCCTAGTAGAGACAAATTGTGAAATAAACTCAACAATACCATTACATGCTGGACTGCCAAAAATATGATGTAAGCTAGGTGCTTCTAAATCAAAATCAACAACAAGAACCTTTTTACCTGCCAAACTAAGATGAGATCCACACTCAACCAAAGCTTGAGTACGTCCAACCCCACCCTTGAAGCTATAAAATGTAACTACATGCATTATAGTGCAAACCGTTTCATTTGAGATTCCGCACGCTCTCTATCTCCATGCTTCCAATTAGCTCTCAAAACAATTCCCACATCTCCTAAAGCCATATCCAGCTCTGCCTGATGCTTAACCTTTCGCAATTCATGGACTCCTGACGGAATTGAAGCCAACCGCAACAAACGATCATTCGAGTCATCCTGAATTGCGGCACGACGTATCCAACGCCGGAGAGAAGCCTCTCCAACACCAATCAAGTTACAAAATTCCTCACGAGTTCCATTAAACGAGCGAACCACACGCAATATATCAACAGCAGTCAACCGCCCCAATGCTCGACACACAGCATCGTGCTGATTGTCCGCACCTTCAATTAATATAAATTCCATTTCACAGGCACTGCAAACAACATATGGCTCGATGAAGGACACAACATTAACACCATTTGCCCCACCAAAATCGGTAGTTTGCTTACGCGTCTGGACTTCAAGAGACTTGCCACAATCGGGACACCCCTTGAATTCCCTGCGCTCTTGATGCTTTCTAGCGACGCTCATTTTGAGACACCTTGAACCTTAAAGTTATCTTTCACTGGGATGAAAACTTCTCAATATTACCGTCCCACCTTTGACAACAAACTTTGCATACAAAGGTTTGAGGTTTGGCGGAAGGTCACAGACCAATTCCCAAGCCACTTGCCCTGGAGGAAATCGCAGAATTACCTTTTGAAGCTCAATGCCATCTTCAATTTGATCAGCCAACCATGCCACAGCCGTTCGAACCGTGAACGGAAAATGACTTTCAGGATTGATAACGAGATGCGGCTGGATTTGTGATGGCTCTTTAGGAGGTATCCCTTGACTCCACCTCCTTTTCCGAAAGGCCAATACAGCCTCATCTCGCGGACACTTTTCTTGGTCAGCCACCACTCCCAAACCCCATCCGAGACCGATCATATGATCGGTTATTTGTTTTAGTCAAGACCGCCCCCCACAAAAAACTAGTAATAAGTACATTTATTAGACTATCAACATCTTTAAATTGCAAGTTGATATCTTTTCCATAAAATTGCACCAACTGTTCTTCATAAACCCGCTCTAGCGATTACATTAATTCTTTTGGCGATAAGTAGAATGACCTCTTGGCACCACCTCTCCTCAGACTGGCTGAACTGGGCGGACCAACTGGCCCCCGCAGCACAGAAGATCAACCGGCATCTGATTAAGGCGCTGGATCTGCCTGCTTTGGCGCAGACGGCGAAAGATCGCGAATTGAGCATGCTTGATCTGGCGTCCGGGGTTGGGGAGCCGGCCTTTGGGATTGCGCGGATGTTGGCGGGGGATGCTGACAATGACGGCAATGTTGGCGATGCGCCTTTGCGCGGCCATGTCATCGCATCCGATATTGTGCCGGGCATGTGTGCCGGGCTGGCGGAGCGAGCCGGGGCTGAGGGGCTTGCCAATTTATCGGTTGTGGCCGCGGATATGGAGAAGCTGCCCTTTGGGCCGAGTTCGATTGATGCGATTTCGTGCCGGTTTGGTGTGATGTTTTGTTCTGATCCCGATCTGGCATTGCGTGAAAGTAATCGGGTTTTGCGGTCTGGCGGGCGGGCCGCCTTTATGCTTTGGGCACCGATGGCCGATAATCCGTTATTTTGTGCGATGGATGCGGTTTTAAGCAATATTCTGGGCACCGGGTTTGCCGATACCGGACTTGATCTGTTTGGTTTTGCTGATGCGGACGGGGCATGTGCGCGAATGCGCGATGCGGGTTTTTCGAATGTAAGCCTGAGCAACCATAAACCCGCCGGGCGCATTCCCGAGCGCGCCGCATTTTGGAAGCCGCAGATGGAGATGTTGTTTGGGCATCATCTGCGCGATGCCAGCGATAGCGCGCGCGGCACGATTGATGGTGCAATGTTCGAAGCCTTGCGCCCGCATATCGATGACGGGTATTTTCGGGTTCCGATGTGTTTTCATGTGCTTTCAGGCCGCAAGCCTTAAGCAGGTCGCCGCCGCGCCGCCGCATCAACCGCAGCACCACCAGCCTTAGTCACGGCAAAAATCCCGGCCCCAAAAGCAAATACCCCCGCCAGATGGCAGGGGTATTTGAAATCAGGCATTCCGCGATACGGCCCGAACGTGCCGGACTGCATCGGGATTTTTTGAAGGTCAGGTCACATCAATCAGGATTTTAAGATGCGCGCCCGCCGGATCACACAGCGTGTCAAAGCCCTCGGTCACGGCATCATCAAGTTTGATGTTTTTGGTCACGACCTTTTTCGCCGGAATGGCACCGGTTGCGATCAAATCCATGACGCGTGGCCACAGATAGGTCGGATAGCACCAAGACCCGCGAATATCGATATTCTTAAAGGTCACATCAAACCAGTTGATCTTGCCCTCGCCGGGATGGACGCCAACCTGCACGACCACACCATGCTTGCGCACCGCATCAACACAAGATTGCAGCGCCTTTTCATTGCCAACACATTCAAGCGCCACATCACAACCAACCCCGCCAAGGGTTTTGCTGCGGATAACATCGCCAACATTATCGCGTGCCGGGTTAAGTGTAATGACTTCGGGCAGGATTTCACGTGCAAGGTCAAGGCGCGTATCATTGAGGTCCGAGACAAAAAGCTGCGTCGCGCCAAAGGCCTTGGCCGACAGCAAGGTCAGGATGCCAATCGGCCCGGCCCCGGAAACAAACACCGATTGCCCGCCGGTAACACCACCGCGATCACAGGCATAAACACAAACCGCCGTCGGTTCGACAAGGGCGGCTTCCTGATCGCTTAGCGCGTCTGGAACCTTGAACACATTATAATCATTTACCACAGCCGCCCCGGACATACCGCCCGACTGCCAGCTTAGCCCGACAAGCGCCAGACCGGTATTAAGCTGGAACATCCCGCGATCCGAGAAATATTCCCCTTCGCGTGCCATCACCAAGGGCTGCACCGAAACGCGGTCGCCGACTTTGACATTGGTAACACCGTCGCCGATTTCTTCGATCACGCCGCCAAATTCATGGCCCAGAACCTGCGGGATGGTCGCGCCGGAATAGGGATGGGATTCATTTTCCTTGGGGATAAAGATCGGCCCATGCAGATATTCATGCAAATCCGTGCCGCAAATCCCGACATAGTGATTGCGGATTTTTACCTGCCCCGGTCCGGGTGACGGCTCCTGTATTTCCTCGATACGCAAATCTTTTGCCGCGTAGAAACGAAGTGCTTTCATTGCCGTCTCCTGTGTTTATTAATCTATTCAGCAGGTTAAAAGCATTCCAGATTCAGCGCGCTGATATGGGTCAACAAATGACCAATATTCATTGAAATAAAATGGCGCGGATCAATGCGTAAAACACGCCATGGTTTTGCGATTGGGTTTTGCGACTGGTTTTGCAAAATGCATTTGACCCATGCGCCAAATCGCCTTGCATTTACGCCGCACACATGACAAACGGCCCGTCTGGCGAGGAAACGTATTGCTTTGCGTCCCCTCCCCCTGTCGTAGCACCAGGTTAAAAACACGAAAGACTAAACATATGAAGACGATTGTCGTCTGCTCTGGCGGGTTGGATTCCGTCACGCTGGCCTATAAGGTCGCGCGCGAGCACAGCTTGCATTCCCTGATTTCGTTCGATTATGGCCAACGCCATAAAAAGGAACTGGATTATGCCGCCCGTGCCGCATCCGATCTTGGCGTCAAACACCATGTGGTTGATTTGACATCGGTTGGCGCGTTGCTGGGCGGATCATCGCTGACCAGTGATGATATTGATGTGCCCGATGGCCATTACGCCGAAGAAACCATGCGCATTACCGTGGTGCCCAACCGCAATGCCATCATGTTCGCCGTGGCCTTTGGCGCAGCGGCCGCCGCCGGGGCCGATGCCGTGGCCGCGGCGGTTCATGGCGGGGATCATTTCATCTATCCCGATTGCCGTCCCGATTTTATCACATCGTTTCAGACCATGCAGAACCACGCCCTTGAAGGGGTGCGTGATGTGACACTCTATACGCCATTTGTGAATGTATCCAAGGCCGACATCGCGCTTGAAGCCGGGCGTCTGGCGGTGCCGATTGATCGCACATGGTCGTGTTACAAGGGCCATGAAACCCATTGCGGGCGCTGTGGCACCTGTGTGGAGCGGCGCGAGGCGCTTGAACTGGCCCGTGTGCCCGATCCGACGGTGTATGAAGATCGCGAGTATTGGAAACAGGCCCGTGCGGCGCATATGGCGCGAACCCTTGGCGCAGAAGCAGAAGCCGAAAGCCCGCCTTCCGGGGATTGAGCCTGCTGGACTGAACACGGGGCACCATGGACTCCCGCATGCGCGGGAGTGACGGCGCCTCATCCTCGTCATGTCTGCTGCGGCGGGCATCCGTCACGCCACAGCCAAGACAGCAACCTTTAAACAAAACCAACCCGGCCGCAGGCCCTCCGCCATATCGCGGGCATGGGCGCGCCGTATCGAAAGCATACAGATGTTCACCATCACCAAACAATTCGCCTTTTCCGCCAGCCATCAATTGGCCGGGCTGGATGCCGATCACCCGTGTTCGCGCCTGCACGGGCATAATTATATTGTCGAGGTCGAACTGCGCGGAGCCAGCCTTGACGCACGCGGTTTTGTCCGCGATTACCGCGAACTTGGCCCGCTTAAAACCATGATCGATGACGTCTTTGATCACCGGCATTTGAACGAGGTGCTGGGTCATGATCATCCAACGGCGGAACGACTTGCGCTGTTCTTTTACGACTGGGCCCATGATCGCTGGCCGGAGGTCACGGCGGTGCGGGTTTCTGAAACCCCGAAAACATGGGCGGAATACCGACCATGACGGCCCGTGACATCCGCCATAACACCGATGACGACACCACCGATTACCGCGATAAAATCCGCATATCCGAGATTTTTGGCCCAACCGTTCAGGGCGAAGGCAGCCTTATTGGCGTGCCGACGGTATTTGTCCGAACGGGGGGCTGTGATTTTCGCTGTTCCTGGTGCGATACGCTTTATGCGGTTGATCCGGCGTTTCGCGCCGATTGGAAACCAAGCAGTGCGGGTGATGTCCTGTCACAGGTCAAAACGCTTTCGGGCGGCAAGCCGATCCTTGTCACGCTTTCGGGCGGTAACCCGGCGATCCAGCCGTTGGGCGGGTTAATTGCCATGGGCCACCGCGATGGCTTTACCTTTGCCATTGAAACCCAGGGCAGCATCGCACGTGACTGGTTTGCCGATCTTGATTACCTGACAATCAGCCCCAAACCGCCAAGTTCCAGCACCGATTTTGATCCCGACGCCCTTGCGGCCTGTATTGATGCCGCACGGACCAATGGTGTGCTGAACGGCCCGGCGATTACGCTTAAATTCCCGGTGCGCGACGCCGATGATTTGATGTTTGCCGATTATGTCCGCAAATTGCATCCCGATATTCCGGTCTGCCTGCAACCGGTCAACACCACCCCGGCAGAACCGCATCCCGATGGGGCAAATGGCGTTGATATCGCGGGCCTGACCGCACGCTATCGCTGGCTGGTGGACGAGGTATCGGCGCGCAAATGGTTTGATATCCGCGTCCTGCCGCAATGGCATGTTCATGTCTGGGGCAATCTGCGCGGGATGTGATCCGCCTGCAATTTCGGGTCAATTCCCGGAAAATTTCCATTATATCCTTAAAAACATAGCGGAAAAACACTTCCTATGCGCGTATTAATTGCAAACTGATAATCCCAAGATTGAAAATAAATAATCCTGAAATCCGCAAGGTAAATCAAGGTATTACACGACTTTAGCGGGAAATCAGGCAGCGCCAGGTTTGCTTTTGCAGGTCATCCTGACCATTTCTATGAGTGGAGGCTTCTTTTTCCCTCCGCAACAGAAAGCAGGACAAAATGTCTTTTCGCAGCTTTTCTCTGAGCCATGTGAATTCCGAGAAGAAGAAGCCCGCGGAACCGCTGGAAGGCAGACCGATTGAAATTCCGGTTGCGCAGCCCGAGCATTCACCGCTTGAAGGCCCGCCAACAGTGAAACAGGCGACAAACCCCGCCGCCACACAGGCACCTGCGCAATAGCTATTTCAACAAACCGGCGAAGGGAGTAATCCCCCGCCGGTTTTGGTTCCTTCTGCAGACGTGCAAGGAGCTTGGATTATGACCATCACCCGAACCACCCACAGAACCGTAAACTTTTTCTATCCGTTCCGGCTGGAAGGACACGACGGCCTGTACTCGGCGGGCAGCTATGAGGTCGAAACCCTTGAAGAACTTGACATCATGGCGGCAACGCGCAGCTATAAAAAGGTCGAATGCAAGATGACTGTCTGGTCAGGCAGCGGCAAAGACCTTGCCGAGCACACCATCAGCATCGACCCATCCATCCTTGAAGCCGCCCTGATGCTTGATTCCGATCCGATGCGCGACAAGGAACGTGCGCGCATGATTGGCAAAGCCGAAATGGATGATGAAGGCACCAGCACCAGCGACAGCACCACCACCAATGGAACAGACCCGGATTTGGCATCGCCCCAAACACAGCCCGATCAACGGACGCATTGACATCATGCCAATCAGGATCGAGTTCTTTCGCCTGCATAACGGATCGACAGCCCGTGCACGGTTAAACCGGATTTACTGCGTATCGCCCAACCTTAAAGACGCGATCACACAGGCAGAAAGCCTTTTAAAAGATACCGGAATGCCGCAAGAACCCGATGCCTTTGCCCTTTTCGACGATCAGGGGAACGAGCTTTATCAGGCCCGCTTTACCTCGACCAACCCGATTTGATCCTTCCCCGCCGCCCCTTGATTTCCCCATTATGTGCCGATGGCGGAAAAATTCCCGCCAAGACAAAGGAAGCCCCATGTCCATTGATATGACCGAATTTTTCCAGATGAGCGCCAATGCCCTGTCGCTTTTGACCGCAACCGTGTTTTTGTTCTGGTTCGTTCTGGGCTAGCGATTTAACCCCGGCCTTGCGATGCCGTTATTTACGGTCATCTTCTGCCCCGCTCGCAATCAGCCCCCCAACGCCTGATCTGACCGCACTTGGCGTTTCGCCGGTGATCTTTTTAAACGCCAGATTAAAGGTCGATTTCGAATTGAAACCAACGCTGAGCGCGACATCAAGAATGGTGCGGTCCGGCTCAGCCAAAAGCACCGCACGGGCTTCCTCGATCCGGGCACCATTGACGTAATCAAAGAAATTCTGCCCGACATGATGGTTTAAAACATAAGATAGCTGATTGGACGATATCCCCACCGCACGCGCCAGTTTCGGCAAAGATATCAGGGGATCAAACAAAAGATCGCCAGCCTTGCGAATTTCATCAAGCCGTCGACGCGCTGTGGCAACCCCGGCATCGTCAAGCAAGGGACGGGAAAGAACTGCCGCGCCGGAATTACCAATCCCAACACCTAGCGCGTCATTTTTGACCTGGGCGCCATTTTCCACGTCCGCCCCGCCGTCACCATCATCGCCACGATCATCATCGCCATCGCCATCACCGGGCCATTCGGGCATGACAAACAGCACCGGTTGGGTCGCGATTACGTAACTCATCGCAAACAGCACCAGCACAAAGGCCGCCCCTGAGCCCGTCATTTCCAATTCATCGGGCAGATAGAGCGAAATGATCTTGCTAACAACGACGGTGACGAAAATCAGACTGATGCCGCCCAAAATAACACCCATCCAGCGCTGCATCGCACGCCGGTCCGCACCAAGCTGTGTTTGGGTCTGACGGAAATAGCGACACGACACCCGCCAAAGCAGGAAGATATACAGGGTTAACTGCATAAAAATCGCAAACCAGCAAAAACTTCTGATCGCGGCCGATTGCATAACATAATCCCCCGATACGGGAACACCATTGACCCCATCAATGGCCACCAACCAGGCCATCAGATTAAAAATCAAACCGGCCAGCAGGAAATGTATCCACGGCCGACGCGATGCTGTGCCCGATATTTCCCGGAAATAAAGATAAATTGCCGGCGCGATCATGAAATTGACCGGAAAGGAGAACAAGACAGCCAGCGCTTCGCCGCGACCGTCGACAAACAGTTCAAGAATATCATCGAACAAATTGATCATCACCCCGCCAAGGAAAAGCATCATCCAGCGGTTTGCCGCAAAGGCGCGCACGCCTTCGGCACGCAGCAGCAGGCACAGAAAGCCCCCCTGCAAAAGCCCGATCACCGCGATTGTGACATCTGCATACTTGGCAAATTCCACCGTCATATCAAATTACCTGTCCTTTTCGCTGACGCCATTTTGTTCCGTCACCTTGCCGTCACTATCGTTTCAATATGCATAAACAAACGCAATCGGCGCCCGAGAATGCATAATCGGACGCCCGACCGCCCAAAATCGGTCAGGTTCGACAAACCGGACTTGGCGAACCAAAATTTGGGAAGCCGGGCCTGGATCAAACCTGTTTGGATAAGCTTGATCAAGACAACTTAAAGAACCGGGTCGAGTTGTAATAAACGGGGCATGTCGATCGTCATGAAACCGCTAATTGTATTTATTTGACTATATCAGTTCGATACACTAAGAATCTACATATATCGAACTGATATAGTCTAACCGATAGATATAGCCATCGGAATGACGGTCGGCTCGAGATACATAACAAGATGGATATTAAACAGACCATGGATGTACGCACCCTTTGCCTTGGCGCCCTAATGGGGAGTGAAGCGACCGGATACGAGATACGCAAGATGTTTGAGGATGGCACCTTCAGCCATTTCCAGATCGCGTCTCTTGGCTCGATCTATCCGGCGCTGACCAAATTGACCCAAGACGGGATGGTGACCTTTGTCGAACGCGAACAGGAAAATCGCCCCGACAAAAAGGTCTATCAACTGACCAGCGAAGGCCGTCGGACATTCCTGCGCACGTTGTTACAAACCCGTCCGGGCGAGGATCGTTATCGTTCCGATATCTTGTTCATGCTGACGTTCGCCGAAGAACTGCCGGTTGAACTGACCGAGGCGCTGATTGATGAATTTGCCGCGCGTCACGAAATGACGCAAATCCAGATTGATCCTGAAAACCCGGAAAAAGACAATTGCCCGCTTGCCCATGGTCGTGATGAAAACGGCGCCCCAAGTCCGGGCTGTCGTTTTGTTGCCGGCCTTGGTCAGGCCATGTGCGAAGCCACCCTTGATTTCATCCGCCGCAACAAGGACGGATTGATCGAGGAATTGCGAACCCGTAAAGACAAAAAGACCTGATCTGCCAACAAAAGCAAGAACCGCAAGGTCATTAACAAAGTGCCACTGTATCAAGTGCCTTACGCATTCCGTTTGGGCATATCTGAGGGAACAGAACCATGAATGCTTCACGCCTTGTCGCCATCGTATTGGCCCTTGGGGCCATACTGTGGGTTGGATCGGGATTATTTGCCGATGATCCGTCGGTCGAAAATTCAGAAATCACCGCATCCGACACTGGCGAAGCCAATCATCCTGCCGATGACGGTGCAAATAACAGCCCCCCGGCAGCCAGCAATGCCCCGCGCGCCTCGGTACGTGTCAAAACCAGCGAAGCCATCGAACATGTCGATATGCTGCGCATTACCGGTCGGACCGAAGCCGTGGTTTCGGTTGAAATTCGGGCGGAAATTGACGCCACTGTCGTGGAAATTGGCGCAATCAAGGGCCAAAGCGTTGCAAAGGGCGATCTTTTGGTTCGCCTTGCCGTCGAAGACCGCGCCGCGCGTGTTGAAAAGGCCCGCGCCCTTGTCGCCCAGCGTGAACTTGAAAACTCTGCCGCAAAAAGTCTTGCCGCAAAAAATTACCGATCCAAGACCGGTGTCGCCGAAACCCATGCCTTTCTTGAAGAAGCCCGCGCGGATTTGAAACTGGCGCAGATCGAACTGAGCCACACCGAAATCCGTGCCCCATTTGACGGCATTGTTGAAAAACGTCCGGCTGAAATTGGCGATCTGTTATCCGATGGCGATCCTGTTGCCACCTTGATCCAGGCCGATCCGATGTTGGTGGTTGCCCATATCCCCGAACATTCCGTCGGCAACGTACAGACCGGCCAACTTGCCCGTATCCGGCTTTTTGACGGACGCGAAGCCGACGGTGTTGTGCGCTATGTCGCACGCGTATCGGATAATTCCACCCGCACCTATCGCATCGAAGTCGAAATCGACAATACCGATCTAACCATCCCCGATGGCATGACCGCAGAATTGCAAATTCCGGTCGGCACCAGAATGGCACATCGGGTTGCCCCCTCAAGCCTGACGCTTAACGATGACGGCGAAGTTGGCGTGCGCGGTATTGTCGATGAAAACAAGGTCGTCTTTTATCCGGTCACGCTTCAGGGCGGCAATCGCGATGGCATCTGGATCGGGGGATTGCCCGATAAGATCGACCTGATCGTGGTTGGCCATGACTGGGTCAAGGAAGGTGCGACCGTCGATGTGACCCGTCTGGAGGGGAAAAACACCCCAACGGATGTCACCGATATGGTCGCCAATAAGGAAACGGTCGCGCACTAGCGTGACACAAGGAGCCGGAGACAAAAAATGTCCCTGATTGATCTTGCGCTTGATCGCTCGCGCACCGTTATCCTGACCCTGATCCTGCTGCTGGCAACGGGTTGGGTTGGATATAATTCGATCCCCAAAGAAGCCGACCCGGATGTTCAAATTCCGGTTCTGTATGTGTCGATGCATCATGATGGTATTTCGCCCGAAGATGCCGAACGGCTTTTGCTGCGCCCGATGGAACAGGAACTTCGTACCGTCGAAGGTGTGAAGGAAATGTCATCGCAATCCTATCAGGATGGCGCATCGGTCACGCTTGAATTCTATTCCGATGTCGATATCGACGACGCCTTGGCGGATGTCCGCGAACGCGTTGATATCGCCAAATCAGAACTGCCCGACGAAACCGATGATCCCGAAGTCCACGAGGTCAATCTGTCGCTGTTCCCGGTTCTGGTCGTAACCCTTGCCGGTGATGTCCCTGAACGGACATTGCTGCGCCTTGCCCGTGACCTGAAAGACCATATCGAAGGCATCCCGGCGGTTCTTGAAGCCAATCTGGCCGGTGACCGCGAGGAACTTGTCGAATTCATCATCGACCCGATGAAAATCGAAGCCTATCGCTTGAACGGGGTCGATCTTGTATCGCTGGTGCGCAATTCAAACTCGCTGGTCGCAGCCGGTGCCATCGATACCGGATCGGGACGCTTTAACATCAAGGTTCCCGGCCTGTTTGAAACCGTCGGTGACATTCTTGACATGCCGCTGATTGTTGATGGCGATTCCGTTATTCGCTTTCGCGATATCGGCGACGTCCGCCGGACCTTTAAAGACGCCGAAAGCTTTGCCCGTCTGAACGGTCAGACCGCGATTGCGATTGAGGTTTCCAAACGTGTCGGTGAAAACATCATCGATGTCATTGACCGCATCAAAACCATCACCGCCGAAACCGCCGAAACATTCCCGGGTAATGTCACGGTCAGCTATTCACAGGATAAGTCATCCGACATCCGCACCATGCTGACAGACCTTCAAAACAGCGTGATCCTTGCGATCCTGCTGGTGATGATTGTCGTCATCTGGTCCTTGGGTTGGCGGTCGGGCCTTTTGGTTGGAATTGCCATTCCGGGGTCCTTCCTGACCGCGGTTCTGATTCTTTGGGCCTTGGGCATGACGGTTAATATCGTCGTTCTGTTCAGCCTGATCCTGTCGGTCGGGATGCTGGTTGATGGCGCGATCGTCATTACCGAATATGCAGATCGCAAAATGCTCGACGGGCTGCATCGCAAACAAGCCTATCCACTTGCCGCCAAACGCATGGCAATGCCGATTATTGCCTCGACCGCAACGACACTGGCGGCCTTCCTGCCCTTGGCTTTTTGGCCTGATATCGTCGGGGAATTCATGAAATTCCTGCCGATTACGGTGTTGTTCACCCTGTCGGCATCCTTGGCGATGGCGCTGATCTTTGTGCCGACTGTTGGCGCATGGTTCGGGAAACCGGGTGCGGAATCAAGCGAGGCGCTTGACGCCGTTGCAGCCGGCCGCATGGAACATCTGGGCGAGCTTAAGGGCGGAACGGGCTTTTATGTCCGCATGCTCAAAGGCGCACTTCGTTTCCATTGGCTGGTGGTCCCCGCGGCCTTTGTCATTCTTATTTCTGTATGGGTCGGATTTGGCGCATTTGGACGCGGGGTGGAATTTTTCCCTTCGGTCGAACCCGATCAGGCCGCCGTTCAGATCCGGGCACGTGGCAACATGTCCTATTATGAACAGGATGCGTTGGTCAAAGAAGTCGAAGACCGTATTCTTGCCCTTGAAGCCCATCATGAAGGCCAAAAGTGGTTTGATGCCATCTATGCCCGTTCCGGCCGCGATGCCGGGGGCCGCGAAGCATCCGAAGATGTGATTGGCGTGGTGCAACTTGAATATGCCGATTGGCAATTGCGCCCGAAAGCATCCGAGATCGAACACCGCATCCTTGACGCAACGTCCGATCTTGCCGGTATCCATGTTGAAATCCGGGCCGAAGAAGCCGGTCCGCCACAGGGCAAAGACATCCAAATTCAATTGCGTTCCCTTTATCCCGACGCATTGGACACCACTGCCAGCAAGATCATGACCGGCTTGCAGGAAATGGGGGGGCTTTACAATTTCGAAGACGGAAAATCGCCGCCGGGCATCGATTGGGAATACAGCGTTGATCGTGCTCAGGCCTTGAAGTTCGGGGCTGATATCACCCAGATCGGCAATGTGATCAAATTGGTGACCAACGGCATCAATCTATCAACCTATCGCCCGGATGATTCGACCGAGGAAATCGATATCGTTGGCCGTTATCCCGCCGAACATCGGTCGCTTGAAGAATTGCAAAGCCTTCAGATCGTGACCGACAAGGGTCTGGTGCCGCTGGCGAACTTTGTCAAACGCACAGCCAAACCCAAAACCGGCACGTTGACCCGCGTTGACAGCCGCCGCGCCCTAACCGTCAAGGCCGATGTTTCCGAAGGCGTTCTGGTCGACACCAAACTGCAAGAGGTCAAGGAATGGATGAAAACCCTTGAAATCGATCCGCGTGTATCGGTCGAATTCAAGGGACAGGATGAAGAACAGCAAAAATCGGCAGACTTCCTGAAAAATGCCTTTTCAGTCGCGTTGTTCATCATGTTCGTCATTCTGGTCACCCAGTTCAACAGCATCTCAAGCGCGTTTTTGATCATGATCGCGATTGTGATGTCGACGGCGGGCGTGTTCCTTGGACTTATGATCACCGGACAGGCGTTTTCCATTGTCATGAACGGGATCGGGGTTGTTGCGCTGGCCGGGATCGTTGTGAACAACAACATCATTCTGATCGACACCTTCGACCAGCTTAAACAAACCGCTGACAGTATTGAAAATGCCATCTTGCAAACCGGGGCACAGCGTTTGCGCCCAGTGATGCTGACCACTGTCACCACGATCCTTGGTCTGATACCGATGGTTTTGCAGATCAATATCGACTTTGCCGAACGCGCCATGTCGATTGGTGCGCCATCGACCCAATGGTGGGTGCAGCTTTCGACCTCGATCGCGTTTGGTCTGGCCTTTGCGACTGTACTGACACTGGTCTTTACCCCCTGTGCGCTGATGATGCGTCACCGGATGGGGTTTGGCTGGCGCAACCTTAAATCATGGGCGGCGATCAAATTTAATCGCGGCACCACACCGCAATCAGCAGATCACGGGGCATAAACATAGCCATAAACCCCATCTGATCGGACCGATCAATTTGGATTGGTCGAAAAAGCCATAACAGAAAACCGCGCGTGAGTTCCCCCGACCCCGCCGCGCGGTTTGACCGGCCCCCAGCTATGCACCGGGGGCCGGTCGCTTTTTTGGTTTGGGAATGAGATAAGATAGGATGAGATGGGATTGCAGTCTTTGCGGGTCATGACTATCGGACGAAAAGGGCCGTCAGGATATCAACGTCGTTATCACCATCGTCCCAGTCGGCAAACCGAAACGGGCACGCCCCCATTTGGAACAATGAACAATTGGGTTTTGGATTTTATCGAAAGTCGTATGCCGAACGTACCCATAAGACGTCACAATGGCAGTTCCACTGAAAAAAAGTGTGCAAATTTATTTTATGTCTATATGCCAGGTTGTAATCGCCGGCCCCTTACATAAATTGCTAAGACATTGGTCATTATGCTGCCTTAAAAAAGTAGCGACGGCCTCTACCCAAAGGACAATAAATGGGATTGCGGAACAATTTCAGGCCAATACGTGCCGCCATAACCGCCATGGTCGGGCTGATTGCTTTGCCATTTATGGACCGGACCGTCACCGCCAATGAACAGACGACCGTCACCTGGGCTGTTCCGCCCCTTGTCCCGGCCTTTATCTCGGAAAACGGTATCCTTACCGGTTATGGTGCCGCCACCCAGAACTGGTTTGTCAGCCAGCTTGGCGACTACAATCATGAAACCATGGAAGTGCCGCTGGCCCGTCTTTTGGCTGAAATGCGCAGTGGCGGTGATGACATTCGCTGCTGCTCGACCCTTATCCCGACGGACGAGCGCCGGGAATATATCAGTTTTGCCAATACCGTCCTTTTGCATTTGCCGATCTCGGTCGTCATCCGCAGTGCTGACGAAGCAAAATTCAAACCTTTCCTTGATGAGGAAGGTAATATTCATCTCGATACCCTGATGGCGGACGATGCCTTAAACACCGCCATTCGCATTGGCCGATCCTATGGCAAACTGATTGATCATTATATCAGGCGTTTTCGCGATGCGCCACATATCACGACCGTGGCCGACGATGCCAAACTTTTGAAACTGTTGGAACTTAATCGCATCGACTGGGCATTTTATTTCCCGTCCGAGGCTGAATATTTCCGCCGTTCCCTAACACCGGACCAACAGATCAAATCGATACCAATTGCCGGAAATCCCCCGTTGCTTGAGGCAACCATCGGCTGTGCACGGACCCCTGCGGGCACACAGGCCATCGAAAAGATCAATCAGGTTATCGCGAACAATCCTGATATGCCTTGGACCGAATTTTATGCCGCATGGCTATCGCCCGATGATCGAAACTGGTTCAGGGCAGCACGTATGCATTACATCAATGCCAACCAGTTCGAAGTCCTGCTCGCACCCGAACACTGATCCGCCGAAATCACCGCACTGAAATAAAATCAACGTCCAGCTAATTGATATCTTTGATTTTACGCGCATATATCAAACTGGCCAGATTTAACCAAAACAGATTGGCTTCGCGTGATTTTGCCGACAAAGCACCGCTTTCCCATCCGATTGCCCCGGCGTTTCATCGTGGCGCGCATCATGACGTTGTCTGTCGTGATCATGCTTGCATTGCCGTTTTCGCCCCAACCCGCCCGGGCAGAAGACAGCATGATATGGGCGTTAACTCCCCTGCCACCGGCCATGATCGAAAAAGACGGCAAAATCGTTGGCTATGGCGTCGATATTCTGGACTGGTTCATTGCCCGCATGCCCGCCATAACGCACACCAAGGAAATTGTGCCACTTGCGCGTTTAATGCAAAAAATGACCATGCCCGGCACCGTTTGCAATATCGGCCTGGTGCCCACCCCCGAACGGCGTCAATTCCTGATTTTTTCCAAGGCTGTCCTGCCACATCTTCCTGTCGCATTGATCACACGCGCCGATAAAACCGCCGATTTGGGGCCGTTCCGTGACGATAACAGCAATATTAAACTTGCAGACTTGCTGGCAAGCGGACGATTCCACGGTGCGGTTCGAACATCCCGGTCCTATGGTCCGGCAATTGATCCCATTTTACAGCAATTTGCCGGAACCCCGGTTCTGGAACAGGTCGGCAATGATGCGCATTTTCTGTCGATGATCGAGCTTGGACGTGAAGAATGGACCCTTTATTTCCCGGCCGAGGCCGAATATTATCGCCGCAACAGCGCCCCGGAACTTGAATTTATTTCATCCCCAATTGCAGGCAACAGCGACCCATTGCCCGCATCAATTTCATGCACCCGCACAACAATGGGCGCAATGATCATCCAAAAGATCGATGCCATCGTTGCGACCGCCCCTGACATGCCATGGACAGATTTCTACGCCCGGTCCCTATCCAAAAGTGATCAACGCTGGTTTGAAAAAGCCCAGGAACAATTTGTTGCCAATTCAGGGGATTTTCCCTTGAACTCTGCCGATCAATGATGTGAATTCTTTGGTTCCCGTCGATATTTATATTGTATGACTATTGACAGCGCTGATATTTCCTCTACTTTTGTATAAGTATCAAAAATCAACACGGACCGGCGATCAATGGCAGCCGGAAAATTGAATATGTGCAGGGAAATTTTCACATGGCGGCTTGCCGCCAGACCGATTGCAGTGCCCATAGCATTGCTGATGGCATTGTTGACCCCGGACGACGCGCACGCGCATGACAATACTTCAGTTGTCATTCAAAGCCCAATCCAGCCAATCGCAAAAACCGAAAATGCAAATGTTCGGATAAATACGACCAATATCACCTGGGTCGCGGATGTCATCGCGCCTGACTTTATCAAGGTCGAAGACCCGCTAAACGGTTACGGCATTCAAATGCTGGACTGGTTTATCACCCGCCTGCCAGATTATGACCATCAAATCGTACCCCTGCCCCGTCGCCGGGCTCTTGACGCCCTGCGCGTGGGAAAGGGGGCGGATCAGGCGGTTTGTCTTCCCGGCTTGGCGCGCAGCCCCGAACGGCAACGCGAACTTTTAATGAGCCAAACCGTCGTACCGACCTTGCCGATCTCGATCGTCATCCGGCACGATGCCATCGGCCAGTTTCAAAATGTCACAAACCAACGAGGCCATATCAATCTTAGGGCCCTGCTGGAGGATCGGACGCTATATACCGCCCTTTCCATATCACAATCATATGGCCCCCATATCGATACCATTCTGGCCCGGGCAATCGCCGCCCCTAATGTGCTAAGGACGGTTAAACAGCCGAACTTCCTGTCGATGCTGGCACTGGACAGGATCGATTGGGCACTGGCCTATCCCACTGAAATCAAATTCCATCGCCGCGCTGAAAACATTGATCTTGATGTTATCTCGTTACCGATTGAAGGGGGGGCTGCCCTTCTTGATCTTGTAATCGCCTGCAGTCGGTCTGGGTCTGGTGCCATGATTATTGACCGAATTGACAAGATCCTGAAATCCAATCCCGATATGCCCTGGCTGGATTATTACACTCAATATCTTGACCCCGCCGATAACCAGCGGTTCAAAACCTCGCTGAAAGCCTTTTACATATCGGATACCGCCTCCAACGCGCAATAGCGCTCCGGGGAATGTCAGAATGATCACAATGATCAAATGCGGATCAGGTCAAGCTCCATGCCCCGGTCACGCCTGAATGCGATCAGGATAGGTGAACGCTGACACCCGCAAGGTCGATTACTCTGCCCCACCCGTCTTTGACCTATCAGTCAAAACAAAACAGGCACCGTCAAAAGGTGCCTGTTGTATTTTTATTGGCTGTCGGGATCAGTTCTGATGGACCCGGTTCAATCCCTCGTCGGGATCATCGTCGGGTTCGCCGTCATCATCTTCTTCCTCGGCCTGGTCTTCTGCCTGCTGGTTTTCGACTCCCATCCGGCGATAGGACCGGAAGGAAAGCGGAAGGGTCGCGAAATAGACCGCGGCAATCACCGAAAGCGTTAACCAGGGTGACGACACCAGAAACGCCACCGACGCCCCAAATGCCAGCATCAAGGGCAAAACCCACGCCCGCGGGACTTTGACCTTTTTAAAACTATAGGTCGGCATGCGCGACACCATCAGAACCGCAATCAAAACCCCATAGGGGGCAACGATATAGGGGCTGTCAAAAATGCCTTCGCCAAACTGCAAGGTCAGAACAATTGGCCACATTGCAAGGGCGGCAGCCGCCGGGGCCGGAACGCCGGTAAAAAAGCGATAGGCCCATGTCGGCATTTCCGGTTCGCCCAGCATCTGGGTGTTGAACCGGGCCAGACGCAGGGACATGCAAACCGCAAATAAAAGCGACAAGGCCCAGCCAATCGGCCCCAATTCATGCAGCGACCAGAAATACAACATCATCGCCGGGGCAACGCCAAAGCAGACAAAGTCGGAAAGACTGTCAAGTTCGGCACCAAAGCGGCTTGAAGCGTTCAACATTCGGGCAAGACGGCCATCAAGACCATCAATAATCCCGGCAATCAGAATGGCGGCAACCGCGGCTTCCCAACGATCCTGCATGGCAAAGCGGATCGACGTCAGGCCCGTACACATCCCCATCAGGGTTGCGACATTGGGCACAAGGCGGGTCAAGGACAATGCCTTGAACCTGCGCGGACGGTTGATAGGTCGGATGCCGCCAGCCATTAACGGATCTCCCCGATTGCGGCCTGACCACCCTTGACCGAAACATCGGCCAGGACGGTTTCACCGGCAATCGTGGTTTGGCCAACGATGACGTTGGGTTCGACACCTTCGGGCAGGTAAACATCAACACGTGATCCAAAACGGATCAGGCCAAAACGTTCACCGGCTTTAAGTTGCGACCCGCGGCCCACATCACAAAGGATGCGGCGCGCCACAAGACCGGCAATCTGGACAACGCCAAATTCACGGCCTTCCTTGTCACGCACCAACAGAACTTGGCGTTCGTTGTTTTCCGATGCTTTATCAAGATCGGCATTCACGAACTTGCCCGGAACATAGGCTTCGCCGACGATCTCGCCATTAACAGGGCAACGGTTCACATGAACGTTAAACACATTCATGAAAATCGAAACGCGCGTGCGTGGCGTTTTATCGTCAAGTTCAAGTTCCTTGGGCAGCGGTGCCTTGGAAATCATACAAACGCGACCATCGGCCGGTGAAATCACCAGGTTTTCGTCAACCGGGGTGATACGGTCCGGATCGCGGAAGAAATAGGCACACCAGAGTGTCAGGATCACACCGATCCAACCCAGCGGCTCGGCAATCAAAAACAGGACCACAGTGATCGCCGCGAAGATCGCAACGAATTTCCAGCCTTCGGGATTGATCGGCACAAGAACGGATTTCAAAGTCTTAATTCCCTGGTTGCCATGGGTAATGGGCATAACAAATCCGGTATCGATTTTACCGGTCGGGCGCGTTCTTAGCATCTAGTGATGACAAAGAGCAACGCAACCCGAAGGCCCCGGAATAAAAAAGGGGCAAAACACCCTTATCATGTGTTTCGCCCCTCGCAAAGAACAGCAATTACTGCGCAACAGTTCCATCATTAGGAAGGGCAAAAATCTGCCCCGGATAGATCAGGTTCGGATCGCGGATTTGCTTACGATTCTGGTTATAGATCACCCAGTATTGCAGGCCATCGCCATAAGTCCGGCGCGCGATGCGCCACAGGCTGTTGCCCGGCTGCACGACATAGCGTGAACCCGGTTCCAAAATCTGATCAGGGCGCGCACGTTCAAACGGCAATTCAACCCGCGCAGTTACTTTGTCTGCCGGATCAAGCTGATCGGCGCGAAGCTGATACTGGCCTGGATCAATCGGTTCGCCAATGGTCAGCGCCCAGTTACCATCATCACCGGTCGTCGCATTGCCGACAAATTTGTTATCCAGATAAACCCGAACGCTTGTGTCATCATCGGCTTTACCCGACATGGCAACCCGGCCTTGCTCGTCATAATCAACAACATCAACCGACAAGCGCGGCACAACGGCAACCGGCGTTTCGGAACCGGTTGGCATTTCGGCCCCCTCGGGCATGGCTTCGGCCAATTCCCGAACGGTTTCATCATTCATTTTTTCAGGTGCCGGACCTTGCAGGACCGTCGCAGCCCCGCCTTGGTTCGGAACACGAAGGGCGATGATCGGCTGTTCGCCAGCGGTCGATTTGGCATCACCCTTTGGCGTTGCATCCGATTTCGGCGCATCAGCCGATGCTGTGTCCGTGGCCGTCGCAGGCTTTGCCGCCGCCACCGCCGCCGGTTTTTCCGGGATCAGAACAACAACCTTGTCGTCGCTCTTGCGGACTTCGCCGGTGCTGTCTTCGGCCTCAAGCGATAATTCGCGGTCGCCACTCACCAGCGGCTTTTCCGGCAGAACCACCCATTCACCACGCTCATCAGCCGTCACTTCACCGATCACCTCGTCGCCTTCGCGAATGCGAACAGTGCTGTTGGGCTCGGCACGACCGGCAATCACGGCATTGCCGTCCGGACCAATGCGCACAACGTCAAAGCTCGGATTGCGAACTTCGGGTGCTGCATCGTTTTCGGGCGTCTGCTGTGCCGCAATATCGCTGGCATTGGGCGTCACAGCCGGCGGTGCCGTGGTTTGCGCCGGTGCATCAGCTTCATCCGCCGATTGGGTCAGCATGTAATTCAGTGAAATCGCAGCAACAATCAGCAAAATGCCAATGATGACGAGGATATAAGGTCTTTTCACCGGTAATATCCTTGAACGGTGGTTATGATTATTACGGACGGTATCGAAACCCGGCAAATAGCTATCATAAATTCCCCCAAGCGCCCCGCCCGACGCGTTATTTCAAATCTTGTACTACTTTCCGCACACAGTTTCCATAACGTAACAAATCAAGGTTACAGCGCAACTGTTAGGCAAAGATGAATAGAATCAGCACCTTTGGTCAAGCATTCTTACGACACACCCTGCATTGTTGCGCCGATATAGGCAATCAGCCATGCCACCAGCACCGGTAATGCCAGCACACTAAGCCGCACAATCATCGCCAAAACCGCCCCAGCGGCCCCGGTCCCCGCACCAATGGCGGCGGGGATAAGGTCTGCGATCCGTGCCCCGCCCGATCCGGCAAAAACCACCAACACCAAAGCACACATGGCAAAAACCGATGCGGGCACGGCCAGCATCACGCCTGATCCACTGGCCATCAAGGCGCAACTGACCGCAAGCCAAAGTGCCGCACGGTATTGCGGTGCGGCCTTTTCCGAAATCAGCGCCACCAAAAGCGCCATCGAAAGACCGGCCTGAAACACCACATGATCGTGCAAGCCAAACTGGGCGGCAACAATGCCCTGCCCGATGGAAAGCGCCATAAAGGTCGCAACCGGGGCCGGTTTTGCGATATCCCCGTCACCAGTACCACCTGATTTTGTCGATGTTTTGGCTTTGGCGGCCTTTGGTGTTCTGGTTGATTTTTTACCCTTGCCCTTTGTGGTTACGGGGGTTTCATCCTCGTCAAAATTCGGGCGTGTCACCCACAGGAAACATGCCCCGATCAGGATAAAGGCAATCCAAACCAGCACCACCAACCCGCCCGGATGATACAAAAGCCCGCTGACAGGTGCGGCCAGAACCAGCCAGCCGCCCAACAACATTAAAACACCTGCGACAATGGCGCATGTCCGATGACGCAAATGCGAAAAATCAAGGATCGCGCCGCAAACCCCGCCCAGCACCAGCATCAAAAGAGCCGCCCCCACGCCACCGCGTGCGGTTTCGGGCAGGCCAATCGCCGCCGGAACCGCAACGGCAACCGCCGGGATCACCGCGGCCAGAACCATACGGCGCGCAACACCCCGATCCAGCCCCAGCCAAAGGGCCAACATCAGAACTGTGGCGATAACACCCGATACCAGAATGGCTAGCCAAAAGGGACTGTCGACAAACACGTTGGGCGATCCTGCCTTCTTGTTGTTTCGTTTTTCTAACCGCGCCGGACCTTATTGCAAACCTGCGAGCAATAATAGCCATCCCACAATCAGGTTCAGAACTTGTTAACCATCACCGAAAAAAGCGATCCTATGGTATCGCCTATTGCATCACCCAAAGCATCCCCCTTTGATCATCGGTTTATCGCGCCCGATCATGCCGATTGCCAAGGCAAAAATGCGGCAAGGATCATGCAAGCCTTAAACAGCACTTAACCCGCGCGGTTGACGGCCTGTCACAGGAACTTCGCAAAGGAAACTATTGACCGCGCCAGGCTGAAATCGGCTATGCTTGCATGGATAATGGGCCATATCGCCGGACTGCCCCCGTGGTGCAATCTGGCGCACAGTTACCTGCAATGGGTCACGCCCCCAATAACAACAAAGAGGCAGGTTGCCATGACAAGAGTTAAATCGATCTGTGTTTTTTGCGGCGCTTCAAACGGCAAAAATCCCCAGCACATGGAAAACGCCATTGCCTTTGGCAAAATGATGGCTGAACGCGGCATCGCGCTGGTTTATGGCGGCGGGCGCATTGGCCTGATGGGGGCTGTTGCCGACGCCGTCATGAAAAATGGCGGCACGGTAATTGGTGTCATTCCCGAACATCTCGATGATATCGAAGTCGGGCACAAGGGCCTAAGCGAACTGATCGTGTGCAAATCCATGCATCAGCGCAAAGTCGAAATGTTCAAGCGTTCCGAGGCCTTTGTTACTTTGGCGGGCGGGCTTGGCAGCCTTGACGAAGCGTTCGAGGCCTTAACCCTTCGCCAGCTTGGCATTCATGACAAGCCGCTCGTGTTCCTGAACGCGCTTGGATATTGGGACAAATGCCTTGAAATGATCGAAGGCATTATCGACGACGGCTTTGCGCGTGAAAGCAACCGCAACCTGTTCAGCGTGGCTGAAACGCTAGAGCAGGTATTTGAACAACTGGAAGCCGAACCAGCTCCGAAATTTGATCCGCGCGAAAAGCTTCTTTAAGTTTCACGACCAATTCCCAAATATCTCGCCCGCAAAATGCACCTGCACTTTGCGGGCTTTTCATATCCAAAACATTCGGGTCGGGTTTCTGTTTACCGCGGCTTGTGCAACACAGATTCCGATAAAATCGGCATGATCAAAGAAAACAGTTCCGCCTGTGATGAAATCGAACATTTGCGATAAAGCTGTTTGCGAAACACCTTTACGGTCTGCGAACTGATTTCAAGACGCAGACCGATTGAAACCGACGAATGACCACGCAGGATCAAAAGGGCGATTTCCGCCTGTCGCGGGCTAAGTTTAATGCCATGCGTTGTCAAAAGGCTTTCAATCAGGCGTTCCGCCAGCGCCTGTTCGCTGTAATCGCCACTTGATCGCAAATCCGACCATCGTTGACGGATCAACCCACAGGCAATCGGGGCTAAACGCCGGGCTGTGGCAATGTCACGTGCTGAAAACCGACGCCCCGACACCGCATCACGCCCCAAACAGATATGAACCGACACCCCATCGGCCGGATAACCGACAAAGGCAATTTCATCGATCAATGTGGTTTGCTGATAATAGGCGGCAAAATATTCGTTTCGCTGAAACTGATCCGGGGCGATATCACGCAGTTGATAAAGGTCTTCCGGGGCTTTTTCGACATGCAACGCATGAAACGGGTCCAACAGATAAGCACCCGACACATAATCGCTGTCCAGCCGGGCATGGACACGCCGCTCATAGGCATGGGCAAATAAAATACGCGGCCGATGTTGCTGAAAATAGGCCAGCATCGTGGTGTTATCGACTTCAATCGACCGGCTGAGCCAATGATAAAAAAGCGTCTCGAACGTCTCGTCATTTAAGGCCGCAATGGCCTTTCCCAAATGCACTTCTGCCGAATTTGGTAATTCCTGCATGATACCACCTTGGGGGTATATACCCCCCGCTGAAACCTAAATAGCGTGAATAGACAATTTCAGGGGGTATCATCAAAGGGGATCAGATGACCAGCTCCGACATCGCAATCGATATCGACAACGTTGTTAAAAGATACGGTGCCTTCACCGCCTTGCACGGCGTTTCAATGCAAATTCACGCCAATGAATTCTTTACGCTTCTGGGGCCGTCGGGCTGTGGCAAGACAACCTTGCTGCGCAGCATTGCCGGCTTCGAGGATGTTAACGAAGGCGCCATACGCCTTTATGGCAACGATATCGCCCCCCTGCCGCCACATAAACGCCCGATCAACACGGTGTTTCAGCAATACGCCCTGTTTCCGCATATGACCGTCACGGAAAATGTGATGTTCGGCCTGCGACGCAGCGGCTGGTCACGGATAGAGGCGGCAACGCGCGCCGATGACGTCCTGAAACTGGTTCAGCTTTCCAACTTTGCCGACCGCAAACCGGCCCAGCTTTCAGGCGGGCAGCAACAGCGCGTTGCTCTGGCCCGTGCGCTCGCCCCGCGGCCCAAGGTTCTATTGCTTGATGAACCGCTTTCGGCCCTTGACCTTAAATTGCGTCAGGCCGTCCGGGTCGAACTGAAACAAATCCAGCGCGAAACCGGCATTGCCTTTATCTTTGTCACCCATGATCAGGAAGAAGCCCTGACCATGTCAGACCGGATTGCCGTCATGTCGTCGGGCCATGTGCAACAAATCGGCACCCCACGCGAAATTTACGAAACCCCGATCAATCGCTTTGTCGCCGATTTCATTGGCGAGACCAATCTGCTGAACGTCACGGTCCAGTCAGTTTCTGAGGGCACAGCACAGGTCATCCTGCCAAGCGGCCATCCGTTTAGCTGCCCGGCCGCCACAGTCAACAGCGACGGCACCGGCCATCTTTCGGTCCGCCCGGAACGCATTGAACTTTGCCCCGCTGGCGGCGGCGATCTGGATGTGAAAGTCGAAAGCCAAGTCTATCTGGGCACCGACATTCAACTTCATACAAGGGTCGCAGACGGCGAAAAAATGATTGTTCGCCTGCAAAATGCGCAATCAACCATCTTGCCTGAAATCGATACGGTTGTCGGGCTTAAGATCGAGGCAGGTGCCGCACGCCTGCTGGCAGATTAATGGCGGCGGGCGCGCCGGACGGCGCTTCATCAAAATCAGACATCTATGCCGGTAACGGCCCTCGCCTGATGTTGCCGGTATGGGTATTTATCGGCCTGTTCCTGTTACTGCCGGTGGCCCTGATGGGGGTGTATTCCTTTCTGACCAAGGAATTTCGCGGCGGCGTGATCTGGGATTTCACCCTGACCGCCTATGACCAGTTTTTCCTTGATCGTGGCTTGTTCGGGGATGATCCGGCCAAAATCGAATGGACCTATATCGGCATTTTCTGGCGATCCATCTGGCAGGCCGGGATGGCCACCATCATGTGCCTTTTGATCGGTTTTCCCACCGCGTGGTTCATTGCCACGCGCGATGCCAAAACCCGCAGCATCTGGCTGTTTTTGATCACAATCCCCTATTGGGTCAATCTGTTGATCCGCACTGTGTCGATGAAATTCCTGATCCGCGATACCGGGCCGCTAAATGAATTTCTGATGTGGTCCGGGGTGATCAACGAACCACTTGGCCTGATTAATACCAATTTTGCGGTACAGCTTGGTCTGTTTTACAGCTATCTGCCGTTTATGGTTCTGCCGATCTATGCCGCGGTTGAACGCTATGACTTCTCGCTTTCCGAGGCCGCAGCCGATCTTTACGCCAATGTCTGGACCATCTTGCGGTTGGTGATCCTGCCCGTCGTCAAACCCGGCATTATCGCGGGCTGCATTCTGGTCTTTGTTCCCTCGCTTGGCGCGTTTCTGGCCCCCGACCTTCTGGGTGGTGCCAAAACCTTCATGATCGGATCGCTGATCGAAGAACAGTTCAAAGGCAATGCCGGGAACTGGCCATTCGGGGCGGCGGCATCAATGATCCTGCTGTCGATTGTTATGGCGGTGCTTCTGATTTACGCCCGCAGTCAAACAAAGGGAGACAAATAATGGCTTCCAAAAAATATCTGCTAAAGGCTCCCAAAAACGATCTGCGCCGCCTGCCCGGCTTTACCACAGTGACATTGCTGTGCCTGTTCATCTTGTACGCGCCATTAATGGTTGTCGCGATTTACAGCTTCAATGCATCGACCTCGATCACCAATTGGGGCGGCTGGTCCTTGGCATGGTATGGCGATGTCTTTTTCGGTCCCGAAGCCGCCAAATTTCAACAGGCGGCCATCAATTCCCTGATCATTGCGGTCTGTGCCGCCTTTGCCGCCACCATCATCGCAACAGCCGCCGCGGTTGCAATGAACCGGACCGGGGCATTTCGCGGCAAAACATCGGGCTTTATGCTGATTAACCTGCCCCTGATGGTGCCCGAGGTGGTGACCGCCGTCGCCAGTCTGGTGTTCTTTTCGACCATCGGTTTTACCACGGGGCTTGGCACCATTTTGCTGGCCCATATCGTGTTTTGCATTCCGTTTGCCTATTTGCCGATTTCGGCCCGGATGCAAAGCGTTCCCGACCTTTATGAACAGGCCGCCATGGATCTGTATGCGACCCCGCTTGAAGCCTTCAAGCTGGTTCTGTTGCCGATCATGATGCCGGGCCTGATGTCGGGCTTTTTGCTGGCCTTCATCATCTCGCTTGATGACTTTCTGATCACGAATTTCGTCAAGGGTGCTGGCATCGAAACATTGCCCACTGCGGTCTTTGGATCGGTCAAACAGGGCATAAAACCGAACATTATGGCCATTTCCACGCTGATGCTTGGCGTGTCGGTGGTCTTTGTCTCCCTGTCATGGCTGATTGGCCGGGCGGGGCAATCACAACAAGAAACCAAATAATCACCCACCCGAAACTTTATCGGAGGCTTCAAAATGAAACACTTATTGACTGCAACGGCATTTGTTCTTGCCATAGCCGGGACGGCTAGCATGGCTGGTACGGCCCATGCCGAAGGCAAACTTTCCCTGTATCACTGGTTTGAATACATCCCCCAGGACCTGCTGGATAAGTTTTCCAAGGAATATGACGTCGACGTCACCATGGATACGTTTGACAGCAACGAGGCGCTTTTGGCGTCGTTGA
This sequence comes from Thalassospira alkalitolerans, assembly GCF_002115745.1. Classification (GTDB taxonomy): domain Bacteria; phylum Pseudomonadota; class Alphaproteobacteria; order Rhodospirillales; family Thalassospiraceae; genus Thalassospira; species Thalassospira alkalitolerans. The sequence goes on along the minus strand of NZ_JFKB01000018.1, from coordinate 29,699 downwards.
AGGCGGGTAAACTTGGCAGTTACGATCTTGCTGTGCCCGGCGATTACATGGTCGATATCCTCAGACAAGAAGGCATGCTTGATACCTTTACGGCTGCTGAAATGCCAAATCTGGGTAATATCGAAGACCAGTGGTTAAACGTTCCCTTTGATCAGGGCCGCAAAAGCACCATCCCCTATCAGTGGGGATCGACATCATTTTCGGTCAATCGCGATGTCTATCAGGGGCCGATTGATACCACCGATATCGTTTTCAATCCGCCCGAAGAACTCAAAGGCAAGATCAACGTCCTTGATACATCTGGCGAAACGCTGACGCTGGCATCGCTGCATCTGGGCATTCCGCAATGCACGTCGGACCGCACCCAGCTTAAGGCGCTGAACGATCTGGTGATGAATGCCAAACAATACTGGGCATCATTCGGGTCCGATATTGCCAAGGATGTTCTGGTTTCCGGCGATGCGGCAGTTGGCATGATCTGGTCAGGTTTCTCGGCCAAGGCACGCGCCGAAGGCGCCAATGTCGAATATGCATTCCCCAAACAGGGTTACATCGTCTGGATGGACAATGTTGCGCTGCTTAAAGATGCACCGAACCGCGACAACGCCCTGAAATTCATGAACTTCCTGCTTGAACCGGAAAACGCCGCCGCCGTGACCAATTACGCAAATTACAGCGCAGGCGTCAAAGGGGTCATGCCGTTCCTGACGCCAGAAGTTGCCAACAGCCCGGAATCCAACCCGCCCAAAGGCCAAAAAGGCGTCTTTGTCCAAGCCTGCCCCGAAGAAGTGCAGGTCATGTATGACGCCATCTGGACCAACCTGAAGAAGTAAGGCCAAACACCCATGAAAATCGCACTGTATCAGGGACCGCCGACCGACGGTGATATCGAAAGGACGTTGTCCCGAATCAACAGCCAGTTGCAAGCCGCCGCAACAGCAGGTGCGACCATGGTGGTTTTTCCCGAACTTTTTCTGCCCGGCTACAACCGGCCCGATCTTCATCCGCGCCTTGCCCAGACACAGGGCGGGGCGTGGATAGAACACCTGTCATCCATGGCAATAAATGCCAAATGCGGCCTGACCATCGGCTGGGCCGAACGCGACGGTGACGGGCAAAACGAAGATGGTAATGCCAATAGTGACGATCATCATGGCAACACTATTTACAACGCCGCCACCTGTATTGATGCCAATGGCAAAATGATTGGTCATTACCGCAAAATCCAGCTTTTCGGGCCGATGGAAAATCAAAGCTTTTGCCCCGGCACGGATTATTGCGTTTTTAATCTGGACGGCATCCCGGCGGCACTTCTGATTTGCTATGACGTTGAGTTTGCCCCGCATGTCCGGGCTTTGGCGGATCGGGGGGTGAAACTGATCCTTGTTCCGACCGCCAACCCAAAGGGGTTTGAACATGTATCACGCGTGATGGTCCCTGCGCGTGCCACAGAAATGTCGATCACCATCGTCTATGCCAATTATTGCGGCACCGAACAGGGGCTGGAATTTGCCGGCAGGTCGCTGATCGTTGGGCCGGATGCCAATATCATCGCAAGCGCGGGCACATCCGAAACGCTTCTGGTGGCTGCCATCACCAACCCGATCAATAGCGCACTGCTTTCAACACAACTTTCCGATTTCACAAAGGGTTTCTGAACCATGACCCCACATCAAAACCTTTCTACCGATGATGTTCTTGCCGCCGATGATCACCTGATCCAATCCTTTGCCGATCTTAATGCCCTTAAACAGGATAATGCCCGCACCGTCATCGTCAGTGCCAAAGGCCCGATGGTCCGTGACAGTACTGGCCGCGACCTGATCGACGGGATCGGGGGATTGTGGTGTGTCAATGTCGGGCATGGTCGCCGTGAAATCATTGATGCGATCAGCAACCAGCTTGAAACGCTTGATTTCTATTCAACGTTTTACAATTTCACCCATCCCGCCGCCGCCGCCCTGGCAAGCAAGATCGCAAGTCTGGCACCGGGCACCTTAAACAAGGTGTATTTTGCCAATTCCGGTTCTGTTGCCAATGACACCAGCATTCGCATCCTGCACCATTACAACAACCGTCTGGGCCGCCCGAACAAAAAGAAAATCCTCAGCCGGATCGGCGCCTATCACGGGTCAACCTATCTGGCGATGACGATGACCACGCCGCAATATTCCGAAAACTGGGACACGGTGCCCGATCTAGTCCATCACCTGCGGTCGCCGCATTTCTGGCGCGAAGGCGATGGTATGACCGAGGCCGAATTCCTTGACAGGCTTGTCGATGACCTGAAACAGACCATCGAAACCACCGGGGCTGAAAATATCGCCGCCTTCATCGCCGAACCGATCATGGGGGCCGGTGGCGTCATTGTCGCACCCGCTGGTTATCACGCCCGCATGGCGGCGGTTTGCCGCGAAAACGATATCAAATATATCTCGGACGAGGTCGTTACCGCCTTTGGACGTTTGGGGCATTTCTTTGCCTCCAAAGATGTTTTTGGTGTGCAGCCCGACATCATCAACACCGCCAAGGGCCTGACATCGGGTTATCAGCCGCTTTCGGCTACGATCATCTCGGACGAAATTCATGATGTTATTTCCGGCCCCGGTGGCACATTCCTGCATGGCATGACCTATTCCGGGCATCCTGCTGGCGCCGCCGCCGGACTTGCCAATATCGCGCTGATGGAAAAAGAAGGCATCCCCGAACGGGTCCGCACCACTGGCAAACAGTTTGAAAATGGCCTGCGTGCCCTTGGCGATCTTGATATTGTTGGCGATGTGCGCGGCAGCCACTTTATGATCGGGATTGAGTTCGTCCGCGACAAAGCTACCAAGGCCCCGTTTGACGCGGCCGATCAAATCGGCCTTAAAGTATCGCAAGCCGCACAGGAACGCGGCCTGATTGCCCGCCCGCTGGGTAATATCCTGATCCTGTCGCCGACCCTTGTGATGACCCCCGATATGATCGATCAGGTCGCCGATATCCTGCGCGACAGCATCATTGATGTTCAAAAGACGCTTTAACCACCCCACAAACAGGCAATGGCCGCGATACCCATCGCCGTGCCATTGCCTGTGATTCGTTATTCTTTCCGATATTGACCGCTACTTGTCTGAATTCACCGGTATTTTCCCGCCAAATACGCCTCATATAAAGATTTTTTAAAACCCGATGCCGGTTCAACCGCTTGAATAAAACTGTTGAGATTCAACCGTCGGCAGAGCGGGTTATTCTTATTCAAATCCATTCTATCTAACTGAAAAAAATACTACATTCTTATATTGATATATATCAGCGATGGCGGTGCAGCATTTTGGTTCCCTTCTCTAACCAAGTCAGTTTTGGGAGAGAGTAAGATGAAACCGCGCCATATCCTGCAAAGTACCGTTGCCATCGCCGTCGTATCCTTTGGCATGACAAGCCCCGTACTTGCTGCCAGTCCGGCAGAAATTCGTGCATCCGCGCTTGAATATTTCGAAGTCATCCCATCCATGGTTCCCGCCGTCAAAGACAATGCGGTCACCCGGGAAAAGGTCGAACTGGGCAAGATGCTGTTTTTCGATCCGCGCCTGTCGTCCAGTGCGTTGATTTCGTGCAATACCTGCCACAATCTTGGCATGGGCGGGGATGACAACCTTGAAACATCCATCGGCCATGGCTGGCAGAAAGGTCCGCGTAATGCGCCGACCGTTTTGAACGCCGTATTTAACGAAGCCCAGTTCTGGGACGGCCGCGCCGAAGACCTTAAGGCACAGGCCAAAGGCCCGGTTCAGGCCGGTGTTGAAATGGCCAGCACGCCCGAACGCGTCGTCGAAGTGCTGAAAAGCATGGATGACTATGTCAAACATTTCACCGTTGCTTTCCCCGGCGAAAGTGACCCCGTTACATTCGATAACATGGCCCGCGCCATCGAAGCTTTCGAAGCAACCCTGATCACCCCGGCATCCCGGTTTGACCAGTTCCTCGAAGGCAATGACGCCGTCATGAACGAAAGTGAAATGGCCGGGTTGGAACTGTTTATCGATACCGGTTGCGCATCTTGCCATAACGGGGTCAACGTCGGTGGCACCGGCTATTATCCATTCGGTGTGGTTGAACAGCCCGGATCGGATATTTTGCCGCCCGATGACAAGGGCCGCTTTGCTGTAACCCAAACAGCGACCGACGATTATGTGTTCCGCGCCGGGCCGCTTCGCAATATCGAACTGACGGCACCGTATTTCCATTCCGGCAAGGTCTGGAACCTGGAACAGGCGGTTGCAATCATGGGATCAAGCCAGTTGGGAACCGAACTTGACGACGACCAGATCAAGGCGATTACCGCCTTCCTGATAACCCTGACCGGCGAAGCACCACGTGTGGAATACCCGATCCTGCCAGTCAGCAGCCCAACCACACCTAAACCGGCCACGATGGTCGCAAACTGATCCCACAGGGGTGTGGATAATCAGAAAAGTCACGCAGTGATCCCCGACATACTGCACAACCACTGCGAACCTGCCGCCCGGTACAATCCGGGCGGCATTTCTTTTGGGACAATCCCATCGTGATCCCAGATCCTGAGCGGTCAGGTCAGGTTCACGTCAGTTTTAGCTGCCCCGATTGATGCCCCTGCGCGCCACTTAGCAACAGGGCACGGCTTTTATACATCTCGGCAACCCAGTCGGTGGCTTGTTTGATGCCATCGGCACCGCGCAAATCGCGATGCACGATCAGCCAGATATCAGAATCAAGCGGTTCGATTGGTTTGCTAATGCGCGAAAGCGCCGGATCACGATCCCCTAAAAAACACGGCAAAATCCCCGCCCCGATGCCTGTGCGCAAGGCCTGTTGCAGCATCGCGGTATTGCCTGCGCGAAATTCCGGCTTGGTGCCCGCCAGATGTGCCAGCACCCAGCGTTGACTTTCATACAGATCAAATTCCTCGGACAAGCAAATCCACGGGGCATCGGCAAACACCGCATCGGGGTCCATGGCGCGCATGTCTTCGGCCAAATCCGGCGCGGCATAGACCGCACAGGAAACAGTTCCCAACCTTTTGGTGATGAAATCCCCGGTCAGGGGCAAACCATGGCGCACGGCAAAATCGGCTTCGCGCTTGGTCAACAATTGCGTGTCATCGGATTGGCGAATTTCAAGATAAAGCCCGTCAGGCCGGGATTTAATCTGCCCCGACAGAAAAAGTGCTGACCATGCACTGGCGCTTAGTCGAACATGCCGGTCCCGAATACCCGAAATCGCATCGCCCTGTCGGTGAAAGGCAAAGGCGGCTTCTTCCATTGCTTCGGCGCGCGGGCGCAAATCACGCCCGGCTTCGGTCATGCGAAGACCTTCGGGCAGGCGATCAAACAACACCACCCCCACCGCGGTTTCAAGGGCGGATAAATGCCGCCCCAATGTTGGCTGACTAACGCCAAGTTCCTGTGCGGCGGCGCGCAAACTGCCGGTTCGCGCCAAGGCCAGAAACACACGAATATGATCCCAATCCGGATTTTTTGTCGTCATCGAAACCTCGGCCTTTGCGGTAAAATCATCCGCTTGCGATACAAATCTGAATAACAGATTAGAAGTTATTTCATCTGCTATTCATTATTGGATCACCAGCCGTCACGCAAGCCAAGGTTGCGCAATGCCCGATCAGGTATCTTTTGCCGCATGGGTATGTCCGGCGATGGACCAGGGATTTTTGCCATCCGCCTTATCGCCCGTATCGGGCCATCGCCGATCAATATCGGCGGCCAAATCGGCCAGCGTCACCGCGCCGAACCGTTCCATCAAAAGATTTTCCGCGGCCTCGAACGAACTGCCAAGGGCGGCATTGACCGCCTGTTCGACCAAACATTCAGAATGTTCAACCGACACACCAACCGCAAAAATCGACGGATCACCCAAGGCGTGGTGGATATCCAAAAAGGTGATTTGCGACAATGCACGCTTGATCACCCAGCCGCCGCCACGCCCCTTTTCCGACTGCACATAGCCGGCATCACGCAGGCCCGCCATGGTCCGCCGGACGACCACCGGATTGGTACACAGCATTTGCGCAATCATGTCCGATGTCATCGGATCGCCATGCCGATCCATATGGATCAGGACGTGCAACATACGGGAAAGGCGGCTATCGCGGCGCATGGGTGGTTTCCTTGGTTCGGCACTGAAAGACTAAAACGGACAGAAATCAACGGCTCAAACTAGCGTCTCCCCGGCCTAACTCGCAACACAAAAAGTTACAAGACGCTTGACTCTGCTTTTTCACGAAACTTATAAAGTTACATGAATTGGCCGCTGCCATCACACGCGGTGGATCAACACCATCCCATATCCCAATCGGAGACATTGATTATGTCCGACGCCCCCAACCATGCCCAACCGCGCCAACATGCCCCGCTTTCGTCACATATTCAGCCGCCCCGCCCGGACCCGGAAAAACTGTATGACGTCATCATTGTTGGCGGTGGTTTCGCCGGGTTATCGGCGGCCATGCAACTGGCCCGCGCACGCAAGGAAATCTGCATCATTGATGCCGGTCAGCCGCGCAACCGTTTTGCCGCCGCATCACACGGTTTTTTCGGTCTGGACGGCAAAAGCCCGGCTGAGATCAGCCGCATCGCCACCGATCAGATCACAGCCTATGCCACGGTTTGCATCGCGCATGGGACGGCAAGAACCGCCACCCGGCTTGGCAAGGATGGCGACAATGGTAATGGTGATGACAGCCGCGATACGCGCTTTAAAATCACCCTTGAAGACGGACGCCGTTTACAGGCCAAACGCCTGATCCTTGCTACCGGGGTCCGCGATACATTGCCCGATACCATTCCCGGCCTGATCCCGCGCTGGGGGAAAACCGTTCTGCATTGCCCATATTGCCATGGTTACGAGGTCCGCGACCAACCACTTGGCGTTCTGGCCACCGGGCCGATGTCGGTTCATCAGGCCATGATGATCCCCGACTGGGGCCCAACCACATTTTTCACCCAAGGCATATATGAACCCGAACCAGATATGCTGGCATCCATGGCCGCACGCCGGATCACCATCGAACGCAATCCGATCATGGAACTGATCGGCGCATCCCCGGAACTGGACGGCATCAAACTGACCGATGGGCGGACCATCGCCATCAAGGCATTGTTTGCCGGGCCACATGTTTCAATGACCAATCCGCTGGCCGAAATGCTGGGTTGTGCCTTCGAAGATGGCTTTACCGGACCATATATCAAGGTCGATAACTCGCAGGAAACCAGCATTGCCGGTGTTTTTGCCGCCGGGGATGCCGCCACCGCGCGCCATAATGCCACGCTGGCATCGGCGGCGGGTGTTCTGGCCGGGGTCGGGGCGCATCAATCGCTGATTTTCGCATAGCGCGGCAACCACGCACAGCAACCATCAGGTTTGCCGTAACGCCATGATTTTCAAAGGGTCGCCCAGCATTCCGGGCGGCCCGATTTGGTTTTCCCGCCCCAAGAAATCAACATTCATACGAATGTCACTCTTCTGAAATCTTAGTGACAACGAAGACCTATATGATCGCAATCACGTTCAAAACAACAAACCAAGCGATCAAATGAACATCTCGACCCGGCAACGCGATATCATCGACATTCTGCGCCGTGATGGCTTTGCATCTATTGATGCACTGGCCGATCATTTTGCGGTAACGCCGCAAACCGTGCGCCGCGATGTCAACAATCTAAGCGATGCCAATCTGGTGCGCCGGCGTCATGGCGGGGTCGAATATGCCGGTGAACCGGGCATGAACCTGTCATATGACAGCCGCCAGGTGACCAATATCGCCGCCAAGCACGCAATATCACTACATGTCGCGCAATTGATCCCGGATGGGGCATCGATCCTGATCGGAATTGGCAGCACGCTTGAATTGCTGGCACTTAATTTGGTGGATCACCGCAACCTGACCATCATTACCAACAATCTGAATGTTGCGATGGCGCTGGGCAACAATACCGGCAACCGCATTGTTATTCCTGGCGGCACATTGCGCCTGCCCGATCGTGATCTGATCAGCCCCGATGCCGAGGCAATGTTCCATAACTATAAGGCCGATTTCGGCATTTTCGGCGTCGGTGGGATCGAACCCGACGGCACATTAACCGATTTTGACCACCGCGAAGTCGCCCTGCGTCAGGCGATCACGCGCAATTGCCGCAATTCCATTCTGGTTGCCGATCAATCGAAATTTGGCCGTCCGGCCCCGGCCAAGGGCGGGCATATCACCGATCCCGACATCATCGTGGTCGACCAGATGCCCGGCGAGGTTTTCACCACACTGTTCGAACGCACCGATATCCTTGATCGCCTGCAAATAGCAAAAAGCGAAGTTCTGAAATGACGGTCCAAAAACCCTTTATCCAGATCGAAAACGTGTCGCGTGTCTTTGATGGCAACAATGGCGTGCATGATCTGTCGATTGACATTCCGCGCGGCAGTTTTGTTGTGCTGCTGGGGCCGTCGGGCTGTGGCAAATCAACCACGTTGCGTCTGATTGCCGGTCTGGAAACGGCCGATCAGGGCCGCATCCTGATTGATGATCAGGATGTCACCGCCGTACCGCCCTCCAAGCGCGGCTTGTCGATGGTGTTTCAATCCTATGCCCTGTTCCCGCATTTAAGTGTGGCGGAAAACATCGTTTTTGGCCTGAAAGTGCGCAAATGCGACAAGGTCGAAATGGCAAAACGCCTTGCCAATGCGCTTGACGTTACCGGGCTTGAAGGATTGGAAAACCGCAAACCATCCGAACTTTCCGGTGGTCAGCGCCAGCGCGTTGCCCTTGCGCGTGCGATTGTCGCCGGTCATCCGCTGTGTTTGATGGATGAACCGCTGTCAAATCTGGATGCCAAACTGCGCCATTCCGTGCGCAAGGATATCCGCGACCTGCAACAACGCCTTGGCATCACGGTGGTTTACGTCACCCATGATCAGACCGAAGCCATGAGCATGGCCGATATCGTCATCCTGATGAAAGATGGCCGCATCGAACAGGCCGGAAGCCCCGCCGATCTTTACTTAAAACCCGCCACATCCTTTGCCGCCGGTTTTGTCGGCAGCCCGCCAATGGGATTGTTACCGGCAACCATCTTGGCGCCTAAGCTTTTGCCCATCGGCGCACGTGCCGAAAACCTGATCATCGGCATCCGGCCCGAAGATTTGAAACTTCAAACCAAGGCACCCCGCCATGCGGACAACATCCCCGCACAGGTCGTTTCAACCGAGTTTTTAGGCCCGGAAACTTTTGTTTATTTGGCGATTGATGGCACGGACGGCGCAACCGCCCGCCTGCCCGGTCGCGTCCATCTTTCGCCCGGGACGCAAGTCTCGCTCAGTTGGGCTGGCGCTGCGGCCCACTGGTTTGATCGCGAACGCGGCCATCGCCTGTCTGCGGCAATGCCCGACGATGCAACGCAAACACATTCTGTTTTCCTTCACAACGATCCTGCAATTCCGACACTGTAAAAGGACTGAAACCTATGCGTAAATCCATCACCAGTGCCGCCTTTGCGGCCGGTCTGCTTGCAACTTCTGCCATTCCGGCATTGGCGGCAACCGAACTGACCATGTATTACCCAATTGCCGTTGGCGGCGCGTTGACCGACGTGATTGACGGTATGATCGACGGTTTCGAAGCCGAACATCCCGACGTCAAGGTCAATGCGATCTATGCCGGCAATTATGACGACACCCGCCTGCGTGCGGTTTCCGCAATCAAAAGTGGCGATCCGGCACAGCTGTCGGTGATGTTTTCGATCGACGTCTATGACCTGATCGAACAGGATCTGATTGTTCCGTTTGACGATGTTGTCAAAACATCCAAAGACAAGGAATGGCTCAGCGGGTTCTATCCGGCCCTGATGGCCAATGGGAACGTCGATAACAAAACCTGGGGCATCCCGTTCCAGCGTTCAACCATCGTCATGTACTATAACAAGGACATGTTCCGCGAAGCCGGTCTTGATCCTGAAATGCCGCCGAAAACCTGGGAAGAAATGGTGTCGGCTGGCAAGGCGCTTGCCAAGGACGGCAAATGGGGCCTGATGGTGCCATCAACCGGTTATCCATATTGGATGTTCCAAAGCTTTGCCATCCAGAATGGCAAGCAATTGATGAATGCCGAAGGTACCAAAACCTATTTCGATGATCCGGCCGTGATCGAGGCGCTTGAATACTGGCGCGGCCTTGCGACCGATGAAAAAATCATGCCCGAAGGCACGATTGAATGGGGCACGCTGCGTCAGGCCTTCGTTCAGGGCCAGACCGGCATGATGTGGCATTCAACCGGCAATTTGTCGGCTGTTAAAAAAGAAGCCAAATTTGACTTTGGCGTTGCCATGCTGCCTGCCCATAAAAAACCGGGTTCCCCGACCGGTGGCGGCAACTTCTATATGTTCAAGGGTTCCAGTGCAGAACAGCAGGAAGCATCGCTTGAACTGATCAAATACATGACAGCACCGGAACGTGCGGCAGAATGGTCCATCGCAACCGGTTATGTCGGGGTCACCCCGGCTGCTTATGAAACCGATGCGCTGAAATCCTATGCCAGCGAATTCCCGCAGGCCGCGGTTGCCCGTGATCAGCTTGACGTCGCGATCCCGGAATTTTCGACCTATGAAACCGCACGCGTTCGTGAATCACTAAACAACGCCATTCAGGCGGCCCTGACCGGTGAAAAATCACCGAAACAGGCCCTGACCGATGCCCAGGAAGATGCCAACCGTCTTCTGAAGGCTTTCCAATAAGCCGATCTGCAACCGGGATGGGTTTTAGCCCATCCCGGCCTTATTTGTTTATCCCTTTTGATTTCAGGACGCCCCGGCAATGACGCGTTTGCCAGAAAACAATCGGCCACAAAATAATCTGATCACGCTGCAAAAACGCCGTCAGGCGCTTTATGGCTGGATGCTGATGGCACCGGCGCTGGCATTGCTCAGCCTGTTTGCATTTTACCCCACGATTGCAACGTTTTTCAGCAGCCTGTTTTCCCGTGGCACCACGCGCCACCCCAGCGTTTTTGCCGGATTTGAAAACTATGGCGACCTGTTTGCTGACCCCACATTTTGGACCGTGGCATCCAATAACCTGATCTATGCCGGGGTGACGATCCCGGTTTCGATCATTTTTGCCCTGATCATGGCATTATGGGCCAATGCCCATATCCCGGCGCGCAGTTTTATCCGCAGTGCCTATTTCACGCCGACCATCCTGCCAATGATTGCCGCCGCCAATTTATGGCTGTTTTTCTATACGCCCGATCTTGGCATCATTGATCGCATCACCGGCTTTTTCGGGGCCGAACCAACCAATTGGCTGGGCCAGCCCGAAACCGCATTGGCCGCCGTCATCATCGTGACGATCTGGAAAGAAGCCGGTTTTTTCATGATCTTTTATCTGGCCGCCCTTCAAACCATCCCGCCCGACCTGCGCGAAGCGGCCCGTATCGAAGGGGCCGGTCGCTGGACCTATACCCGGCGTGTGTTATTGCCGCTTTTGATGCCGACCACGATCTTTGTTTTTGTTAATGCGCTGATCAATTCGGTCAAGTTGATCGATCATTTGTTCATCCTGACCAAGGGCGGGCCGAACAATGCATCCAAACTGATCCTGTACTGGATCTGGGAAATGGCATTTGCCTATTTCGACCGCCCGCATGCCGCGGCCATGACCATGATGGTTCTGCTGGTGCTGGGCATCGTTGCGATTGCGCAATTCCGACTGGTTGAAAAACGGACCCATTATCGATGAACGCGCCCCTGCAAATCCCCCAATCCGCCATCGCCAAGCCGCGTCTGCAACCGCGATTGCGCAGGCCTTTGCACGCCCCCGATTTTGCCAAGGTCCTTGATACACTGGGCGCATGGGTACTGGCACTGGTCTGGATCGCGCCGCTTTTATTCGCACTTTGGGCCGCGTTACAGCCATCGGGCAGTGCGCTGGCGCTTGATTTCAGCGCACCACTGACATTCCAGAACTTTATCGATGTCTGGAACGCAGTGCCCTGGGCGGGTTATTTCATCAATACTCTGATCCTTGTCACCCTGATATTGATCGGGCAATTGGTTCTTTGCACGCTGGCGGGCTTTGCCTTTGCCCGGTTTGAATTTCGCGGACGCGATGCGCTTTTCATGCTGGTGCTGTTACAGCTTTTTATCCTGCCCGAAGTCCTGATTGTCGAAAACTATGCCATCGTTGCCAAACTGGGCCTGTTTGATACAGCCCTTGGCATCGGCCTGCCATATATGGCCAGTGCGTTTGGTATCTTCCTGTTACGCCAAGCGTTTAAATCCGTGCCGATTGAACTTGAAGAAGCCGCGCGGATTGAAGGATGCAGTTGGATGGCGGTTTTGTGGAAGGTCTATGTCCCCGCCGCCAAGCCGGTTTATCTGGCCTATGCGCTGGTGTCGATTGCCACCCACTGGAACAATTTCCTCTGGCCGCTGATTGTAACCAATTCACCCGATACCCGCCCGTTAACGGTCGGCCTGTCGCTTTTTGGCGCACCGGAAACCGGGGTTGATATTTCGGTCATCAGTGCCGCTACCATCATGACGATTTTGCCGCTTCTGGTCGGCTTTCTGATTTTCCAGCGCCAATTCATTCAGGCCTTCCTGCGCGCCGGGATCAGATAAGCCGAACCGGGCAGGGCTGGGTCAAAACAGATGCGCCAAAATCGGGCACATCGGATCTGGTGATACAAATTTGAATAACGCCCACGAAACATCGGCCATGGCTATTCATTCTTGAATCCAAGAAACTAACGAAGTTCATAACTTTTAAAGTTTCTTCATATGCCAGTTTTGATCCTGCTTTTGGGCACGACATTTATCTGGGCGCTGCTTTTGGTGTGTAACCGGATCGCGTTGACGGCGTTTGATGTCGATGTATATGCCATGACCTGCTGGCAACTGGTGTTTGGCGGGCTGGCACTGGTATTACTGGCCCCCGGGCGCCCCATTCCCTGGCGACAATTCACCCTGCCCATCAACTGGGCTTATGGGATTTTGCGCGTTCTGACCGGGGTCAGCTGGACCGCCGCGCTGGTTTATATCAGCGCACCCGAAAGCGGCATTTTATCACAAACCGGCATGCCGATGGCGGCCCTTGCTGCGACTTTTATTCTGGGCCGCGCACCGGGGAAATCAGAATGGCTGGGCCATGGCATCTTGATCATCGGGGCTGCCTGGCTGGCCTGGCATTTGCCCGGCGGACTTTTAAATCCGGCTGTATTGCTGATGCTGTCATCCGAAGTCACGGCCATTTCATCCTCGGTTCTGGCAGAAAAGCACCCGGATAATCAGATCAAGGACGCTTGGTCGCATTTGCGGTTTACCGGCGTGTTGCTGTTGATTACCGCCTCTGTCTTTTTGATTTTGCCGCCCCTGATCGGCTTTATCAGCCCGGTCCCGATCCCCTATACATCGATGGACGGGTTCTTTGGTATGGAAACCATGCTGGCAGGCCTGATCCTTGGCGCGACATTGCGCGGACCGGCGATGGTGCTGTCGCTGCGGTCAATCAAAACTGCCGGGATCGAGAAATACATTCTCGCAACCAGCATCCTGCCATTCATATTGCTCGGCCTTGAAATGCTGGCCGCCAAATTCGATCTGACACCCGCGCCAGCGCATGACAGCGTGTTCTGGGTGTCCGCCCTTTTGGTGATGCTGGGCATCATCCAGATCACCCTGTCCAAACGCCGCCATGCCAAGCGCATCAAAGCCTTGGCGCTTAGCCCCACAGCCACCGCCTGAGAAAGCCGTATTCTTGATTTGATTTCACCAACAGAGCCTTCCCCTCGCGCCACCACGCAGGGATCACTGCAGGGTCGTTACAGCAGGGCCGCCAAAATCCCCCGGCCTGGCTGAAGGCGCGGTCAGCCCCCCATTCACATGACCGCCGACCCTGTTTCATCCGGGTGTCTCCCCGCCGGATGAAATGAAACGCCCGGGTTCCCTGCCCGGGCGTTTCTTATTGTCAGCTTGGGCCAAGCCTTGGCGACAGAATTGCCAGCCCTGAGCCGCAAAACTTGAAATTGATAAATTTCGAATTTTACGTAAACTGATTTTCAACTCGGGGTAGCTTTATCTATGTAAAACAAACGTCCTGAAAACAGGCACCCCGATATGGGGAGAGATCAGATGAGAGACCTTCAACAACCCGACAATTACGAAACACTCAAAGCCAAAATCAACAGTGCGGCCATTGTTGGTCATACCACCGACACCACAACGAAAATCTGGGTTCGTGCTTTCAGGCAAGGCAAATGGACCCTGATTGTCAGCACGACCAAACTGCCCGAAAGCGCCTATGACCTGTCAGGCAAAGACCTTGGTCAGATGAAGGCGCATAATAGCGATATTGTTTTTCTGGAAGAACGCGACATCACGCGTACGACAGATCAAACCATGACGTTTGAGGTCAGCGGCCTTACCCCCGATACGCGCTATTACTATTATCTGGCATCGGATGATCCGGACCTCGCGCTTGAACGCAAGGTTGAATTGGGCGGCGACCATCAATATTGGTTCCGCACTTTGGCCAAAAACCCGCAATCTCTTTTGTTTGGGTTTTATTCCTGCCACGACCCATTCAGCGTAAAACCCAATAACGAAGGCGCATGGGACAAGTTTTATGATGTGCTCAATGAACGTCAGGCTGATTTCGTAATTGGCGGCGGCGATCAGGTCTATTGCGACACCAATCACGCATCGCAAATCCAGGATGTCTGGGTATGGTTAAAGAATAACAAGAATGCGTTGCTGGCAAAATATCGCAAGGCGAATGGTAGCCTCGACGAACCGCCCATCATTGAATATTTCACCAAGCTTTATCGCACCTATTACCGGATTTATTGGCAGTTTGAACATCTGCGCTATGTCTATCGCCGGTTCCCGCAATACATGATCTGGGACGACCACGAAATCATGGATGGCTGGGGATCCCTAACCGAGGACGAACGCAAGGCCAAGCTTGCAAACTTTTTCCAAAATGATGACGAAAACGCCAATTACGCACTTGTCATGTTGATGTTCAAGGCGGCGGCCCAAGCCTATCTTGAATATCAACACGCCCATAACCCTGACAGCATGATCATCAACGGCGATCCCGGTGCCAGTCATTGGGATTACAATTTTGATCAGGGAGCCTATGGCTTTTACATGCTGGACGTTCGCGGCCACCATGATTGCGAGCAACCCGACGGGCAACGTTTACTCGGTGCAGATCAGTTCGAACGCTTTGAAAGCTGGATCAATTCAGCATCGATTAAAAAGAAAAAGGCGATCTTTATCTGTTCACCCGTTCCGGTCGTGCATTGGAAAGAAAGTGCGGTAAACACATTTGATTTTGGCGGCCAGAAAGATGACTTCATGGATGAATGGGGCCATAAAACCAACCATGCCGAACGCAACAAAATACTTGAGCTGTTGCTGGCCCGTTCCCACGAAAACGACATCCCCATCGTGATCCTGAGCGGCGATGTCCATTGTGCCAGCGCGTTTGGGATTACGCATACCCAAACATATCCGGGCGCCAGGCTTTTCAACGTAACATCCAGTGCGATTTCACGCAGCCCCGCACCGGGCATCGCCACCGCTGCCATGCAAAAATCAGCCCCGATTGACGGGTTTGACGGGGGTCGGTTTGAACAGATGTTTCGGTTTGCCGGGGAAAACAATTTTGCCGTCATCAATGCCGACTGCCGCGACGGCGAATTACAACTTAGCGCGACATTATATTGGGCCAAACCCGGATCAGAAAGTGTAACGCAAAAGGTTATCCGGCTCGGAACCTGACAAAAAAGCCGGTCCCCCATAACTCTTGCGAGAATTCGGGGGACCGGCCAAGCCGCACTCAAGCTTTCGCTTGCGGGGTCGGGGGAACGATGTGCGGCTTGTTCTGTGTGTGTTTTGACAATCCTGTTTTAATGCGCGTCGGCGGATGGTTTGCCGGTGCGCGCCGGGCGAGCAAGTGGCAATAACAGCAAAGCCAAAATGAAAATCCCCGCCATTGCCAATTGGACATCGTTAAACGAAATCATGCTGGCTTCGCGGGTGACGATATTGACGATGGATTTCATCGCACTTGCCTGCGGGTCCGGCAGGCCCATTGCCGTGTAGCGTGCTGTCATTGTCGCCAAATAGTTCTGGAAGCCGGAATTGGCGGTATTGATATGTTCGGACAGATGGGCGAAATGAAGATCAGTGCGTTTATCCAGCAATGTGTTGATCGCCGCCAAACCAATCGCCCCGCCAAGGTTCCGCATCAGGTTATAAAGCCCGCTGGCATTTTTGATTTTTTCCGGTGGCAAGGTCCCCAACGCCAGATTGGTGATCGGCAACATGCAAAACATCAGGGCAAAGCCGCGAACGGCCTGTGGCAGGATTAATTCATGGAATGAAACCTGACTGTTTTGG
The DNA here is from genome assembly GCF_002115745.1 of Thalassospira alkalitolerans. Lineage (GTDB taxonomy): Bacteria > Pseudomonadota > Alphaproteobacteria > Rhodospirillales > Thalassospiraceae > Thalassospira > Thalassospira alkalitolerans. The sequence goes on along the minus strand of NZ_JFKB01000018.1, from coordinate 13,269 downwards.
AAACCGTTTAGCGCCACACCGAATGCAAACAGCGCCAAGCCAAAGCCCAGAACCACACGGGCCGGTAATTTGGCGGTCAGTTTTCCGGCAATCGGGGCCGAAATAAACTGGCAAACACCCGTTACCGCCATGATGGTCCCAATTTCCAGACTGTCATAACCCCGCACCCGGCTTAGCAGCAGCGGCAGGATATAGACGCTGCCATAAAGGCCGATGCCAAGCGTGAAGCTGAAAATACAGCCCATGGCAAAGTTACGATCCTTGAACGATCGCAGATCAACAATCGGATGGTCATAGGTAAACATCCGCCGGAAGAAATAGATCCCCGACATCACGCAGATGACGGTGCCATAAACAATGGCGCGTTCATCAAACCAGTCGTCTTTGGGACCTTCATCCAGAACATATTCCAGACTGCCCAAAAATGCCGCCATCGCCAAAAGCCCGCGCAAATCAAAGCCGCGCAAAAGCGACCGATCCCCGCGATCAATATCCAAAGTTGCCGCAACGACAAGCGCAATCAAAATCCCCGGGGCGACATTGATCAGGAACAACCAGTGCCAGGAAAATGATTGGGTCAGATAACCGCCCAAAGTCGGACCGACGGTTGGCGCCATAGTCGCAATCAAGCCAATCATCACCGAGGCCGCATTGCGTTTATCGGCCGGGAAAATGATATAGGTCGTGGCAAAGACGGTCGGGATCATCGCCCCGCCAAGGAACCCTTGAGCAGCACGGAACCAGATCATGCTTTCGATTGACCATGCAAATGCCGAGGCAATCGACATGATCGTGAACCCGATGGCCGAAAACACAAACAACCAGCGTGTTGAAATCAGGCGCGACAGGAACCCCGAAAGCGGGATCATCACGACCTCGGCAATCAGATAACTGGTCTGAACCCAACCGATTTCATCGGGGCTTGCCGACAAACCGGCCTGAATATTTTCAAGCGAGCTTGCGACGATCTGAATATCAAGGATCGCCAGAAACATGCCGACCACCATCGCGACCCAGCCGATAAACTTGACTGTATCGACATGTTGCGTCGGGTCAGCAGGCTTTGCCAAAGTGCCGGACGTGGTGGTGGCGGCGCTACTCATCTCAGTTCAGCTCCGAAAGTTCCGGCGTCGGCACAACGACACTGGCAAGACCGGTTCCGGTGGCATGTTCAGCCCCATCCGCATCCCGAATATCGACATTGACCACAGCCGACAGACCGGGGCGAAGAGCCGCGGCAAGGTCGCTGTTATCAAGGGCGATGCGCACGGGGACGCGCTGGGTGATTTTGGTGAAGTTGCCTGTGGCATTTTCCGGCGGCAGCAAACTAAATTGTGCGCCGGTGGCCGGGGCAAAGCTTTCGACACGGCCGGTGATTTCAGCATCCGGGAAGGCATCGACCTCGATCTTTACCTTCTGCCCCGGCGCCATATGGCCGATCTGGGTTTCCTTGAAGTTGGCCACAACATAAACGCCGGGCAACGGAAACAGCACAAGCAACTGTTCACCGGGTTGAACCAGCGCGCCGGTCTGAACCGAGCGGTTGCCAACCACACCGTCAAACGGCGCATAGATGCGGGTATCATCAAGTGCTTGCTGGGCGATATCACGCGATGCCTCGGCCTGTGACACGGCCCGTTCGGCTTCGATTTTCTGGGCATGCAAAACACCGATCCGGCCCTGTTCAACCGCAAGGGTCGCATTGGCCACGGCCACCTCTGCCTGCGCTTTTTGGTGGTCAGCCTTGGCGTAATCAAATTTCTGACGGCTGGCCGCGCCTTTTTTCACCAAGTCCTGATAACGGGTGAAATCCTCGGACGTGCGATCCAGTTCGACCTTGGCTATTTGCACATTTGCCCGGGCCTGATCGATTGCTGCCAATTGCAGATTAAGCTGCTCGTCCATGGTTTGCACAGCGGCACGGCGTGCTTCAAGGGTGGCCTCGGCCTGTTTTACTTCGGCGCGGTAATCCTCGTCCTTGATGCTTAACATCAGCGCGCCCTTGCGGACCGGCTGATTTTCTACAACCCGAAGATCGCCAACATACCCCGATACCTTGGGCGAAATCGCCACTTCATCAGCCTGCAAATAGGCATTGTCTGTGGTTTCGTGGAACTGACCTTCGGTCACCCAATAGAACCCGTAATATCCACCAACACCGATAATCACCACCGCAATCAGGGGCAGGATAATTTTTTTCACACTCATCGTCCGTTTGTTCCTTTAGGTATTGATCAGTACCATTTGACCCTTTATGGTACCAGTCAGTACCAAGCGTCAAGTGCAGAATTGGAACGACCGCTTGTCCGAAACAAGAAAGATTGATCCCAGAACGCTAAAACGCCGCGAGGCCATGATTGACGCCGCACGCGAACTTTTTTGCGAACATGGCCTTTCAGGCACCACGCTTGAAATGATCACGGCCGAGGCCGGGGGATCACGCCGGACGATTTATGAATTGTTTGGCAATAAGGATGGCGTATTCGAAGCGGTTATCCGTGATTGCACCGGACGGGTAACATCAATCATGGCCGATCTGGAACTGTCGCAGATGCCGCTGCGTTCCGCGCTGATCCATTTTGGCGAAACGTTGATGACGCTTCTGACCACACCGGAAACCATCCGCTATATGCGTCTGTATCTATCCGAAGTGCCCCGGTTCCCGCATCTGGGTAAGGTGTTTTATGAAAGTGGCCTTATGACCGGACGCCGGATTATTGCATCCTATTTTGAACGCCAGATGGCAGAAGGCACATTTCCGGCAGGCGACCCGAAACAGGCGGCTGTGTTTTTCACAAGTCTGATCAAGGCTGATTACGATTTTCGTCAGATGACCTATGTCGGTTGGGAACCGCATGCAAAGGACCTGCATGCGCATGTGCTGGCCGCAGTGGACATGTTCCTGCGCGGTTACGGGCTTGATCCCGAAACTGTCGATCAACACCCTGTTGTCACAGCCTGATATCGGATGTACCGACACAAGGCCTGAAAACGGCGTTGACCGACAAAACCGGATCAGAACATCACAATTAAACGATAGGCAATCGGCCCCATCATCGTGATCACGCCAACCCACACCAAGGCAAGGCCCCAGCCCCGATAACGGAAGTTGTAACCAACCCCCAAAAGGCAAAAGCCGACAATACAAAGTCCGATGATGACATTAGTTTCATATAACGTGGTCATGGAAGCCCCCTTTAGATTTCACGTTGGTGACGCCGGAGTCTTCCCTCTTGATCCCGACATTTGCAAGTTTGATCCATTCCATGTTTGCATTCTTTGATCAGGATCACATCACATTTGATGTTTTATCGCACGCGCCTTGATTTTCTATTTGGCAAAGCAACGGCCTAAATATCGGGCACATCAGCATTTTTTGAAACAAAACCAGCACGGCCTATCCTTTGCAAACCCGCCGATTTCCGCTTGGTGCGAAAGTCTTAACAAGGATGTTATGCCGCCCTCTTTGATTTTCTGATTTCATCCTGTATGTTGCGGGCTCCCGACGCGGCCAGGGCGCTCCCTCGCGCGCCGGATGAAATATTAAATGGCAGCCGCGCCGTATCCTGGCCGCGGCCAGAAAGGGAGTATTCCATGAGCAAGATTCAAGTGAAGAATCCCGTCGTCGAGCTCGACGGCGACGAAATGACCCGGATCATCTGGGACTTCATCAAGAACAAATTGATCCTGCCGTATCTCGACATTGATCTTAAATATTACGATCTGTCGGTTCAGAAACGTGACGAGACCAACGACCAGATCACCATTGATGCGGCAAACGCCATCAAGGAACATCGCGTCGGCGTCAAATGTGCGACCATCACCCCGGACGAAGACCGTGTTACGGAATTCGGCCTGAAAAAAATGTGGAAGTCGCCGAACGGCACCATCCGTAACATCATCGGCGGCACCGTTTTCCGTCAGCCGATTATTTGTTCGAACGTTCCGCGTCTGGTTCCGGGTTGGACCCAGCCGATCGTTATCGGCCGTCATGCATTTGGTGACCAGTACCGTGCGACCGATTTTAAAGTTCCGGGTGCAGGCAAACTGACGATTAAATTCCAGCCGGCAGACGGTGGCGAAGCCATTGAACACGAAGTGTTCGACTTCCCGTCATCGGGCGTTGCGATGTCGATGTATAACCTTGATGACAGCATCAGGGGCTTTGCACGTGCCAGCCTGAACTATGGCCTTAACCTTGGCTGGCCGGTTTACCTGTCAACCAAGAACACGATCATGAAAGCCTATGACGGGCGCTTCAAGGATCTGTTCGAAGAAATCTATCAGGCAGAATTCGCCGACAAGTTCAAAGCCGCTGGCATCACCTATGAACACCGCCTGATCGATGACATGGTTGCATGTGCGATGAAGTGGAATGGTGGTTTCGTCTGGGCTTGTAAAAACTATGACGGCGACGTTCAGTCCGACACCGTCGCACAGGGCTTTGGCTCGCTTGGCCTGATGACCTCGGTTCTGATGACGCCGGATGGGCAGACCATCGAAGCCGAAGCCGCACATGGTACGGTTACCCGTCACTATCGCCAGCACCAGCAGGGCAAAGAAACCTCGACCAACCCGATTGCGTCGATCTTTGCATGGTCGCAGGGCCTGAAATACCGTGGTGAATTTGATAACACCCCGGACGTCGTGAAATTTGCCGAAACCCTTGAAAAAGTCTGCGTCGACACCGTCGAAGCCGGCTTCATGACCAAGGATCTGGCACTGCTGATCGGTCCGAACCAGAAATGGCTGACCACGACGCAGTTCCTCGACAAACTTGACGAAGGTCTGAAAGCTGCAATGGCCTGATCATCAGATCATTGATCGGATTTAAGAAAACCCCGCCAGAACATTCTGGCGGGGTTTTTGTTTGTACATCTTAAGACCTATTTTTCTTGGTAAAGATGAACAACCTTTTCGTAAGTAGCCCGGTCACTCTTTACTGATAACTTGCCAGATTTTTCTCGGTGATAAGCTCATAAGGCACCCAGTCATATTGTGGCACCACATCACCGTTGACCAATTTGACCGCGTCTTGAATGGCTTTACGCCCTTGGGCCTCGGCGTTTTGCTTGACCGTAAAGGTCATCAAGCCATCGGCAACCGCAGCCAAACCATCATTGGTGGCATCCACACCGCCGATCACAACATCATCCAATGATTGGCCCGCAGTTTGATATCCCCTGATCACCCCCAATGCCATTTCATCATTATTGGCAAGGATCACATCAGCGGAATTACCGTCTTGCAGCCATTTTGCAATAAGCGCGCTGGCTTCATCACGGCTCCAATTGGCCGTTGCTTCACCAAGAATAGAGACACCGGGATAGGAGTCCGCCACCTGTTTGACACCTCTGGTTCTCCCGATGGCTGCGTTGTGATTCTCGAGCCCTTTCAGGATGAAGACCTTGGCCTTCCCTCCTTTTAGATCAGCCGCTTTGCGCATCTGCAAACGTCCAGCCACCAAATCATTTGAAATCACAATTGCAAACGGTACAGGAAAAGTGTCAACTTTTGGCGCAGTATTCAGAAAGACCAACGGGATGTTTTTCGGCGTTAACATATCCCCGAGAGCCAATAGGTCTTCGGCTGTCATACCCACAGCAGGATTCATCACCACCGCATCCACGCCTTGCTCAACGAATTCCTGTATTTGGGAAAGCTGTGTGACCTTATCATTTTTGGCGTCTTTTACGTCCAGCATCACGCCAGACATATCAGCAGCCTCCTTGATAATCGATTCGCGCAACAACTTTGGAAATGGATCGTTAAACCGCGCCATCGCGACCCCCACACGGGTTTGCGCCGATGCATCCGGAACAGCTGACAACGTGCAGGTCACAACTGTCAAAAGAATAAGAAAAAACCGCATGATTTGTATCCTGTTCATTTTTCTCAGATTGCCCGTACATTGGCGACAAATGTTCCGACTTCAGCCGACAACCCGTCGGCTTGGCGTGCCAATCCGCCCGATGCACTAAGAACCTTATCCGCAGCTTCCCCGGTCAATCCCGCACCTTCACTGACACTGGCAATCGTTTCGGACACTTCATTTGTGCTAACCGAAACGTTCTGAATATTAAGGGCAATTTCCGAAGTTGCGGCACTTTGTTCTTCGACTGCACTGGCGATTGAGACAACAATCTCGCTGACCTCTGTGATGCTTGTCGTGATCAACTTGATCGCCTCGACGGCTTGATCTGTTGTGTTCTGGATGTGATTGATCTGCTGTTCAATATCGTCGGTTGCTTTGGCGGTTTGCTGGGCAAGGCTTTTAACTTCCCCGGCAACCACAGCGAACCCTTTGCCAGCATCCCCTGCCCGCGCAGATTCAATCGTCGCATTAAGCGCCAGAAGGTTGGTTTGCTCGGCAATATCCGAAATCATTTGCACGACTTCACCAATACGCTTGGCATCATCAGACAGGGCCGACACGATGCTATCGGTTTCGCGGGCGGAATTTACCGCATCATCGGCAACCTTGGTAGATTCCGATACCCGGCGACTGATTTCCTCAATGGAAATACTAAGCTCTTCTGCGGCAGACGCTACTGTCTGAACACCCTCGCCCGCGCGCTGTGCGGCAGCAGACACCGCACCGGCCTGTTCGCCCGTATGGTTTGCCGTCACAGTCATGCCGCGCGATGTTTCTTCCAATACAGACGATGACGATGCCAGTTCTTTGGAAAGCGTTGTGATTTTTCCTTCAAAGGTCCGCACAAGATCTTCGAGGTTTTTGCTGCGTTGATCACGCTGTTCTGCGGCTTCTTGTTGTTCACCAGCCAAACGATCGGCTTCGATCATGTTATCTTTGAACACCTGAACAGCACCGGCCATACCGCCAATTTCATCGGAACGATCCACACCGGGTATTTCAATTGTCATATCCCGATCCGCCAAGCGCAGCATTGCCCGTGTGATGGTGCGAATTGGACTTGAGACACTCGAAATCACGTACCAACCAATCAAACCACACAGCACTGTCGCGATACCAAGTCCAGCAGCTATCCAAACAACCGTTTGATCCCCAAGGTGCTGTGCCTGCAAAAGCGCGTTCTGGTTTGTGGTTACGCGATAAGCCAGGACTTCATTCATCGCATCGGAAAATTTCTGTGTTGCATCAGCAAGATCGGTCATCAGAACCTGATCTGCCAATTTAACCTCGCCAGCCTTATCAAGGGCGGTGACTTCTTCCTCAACGGCCAGAAAATAAAGCCAGGCCTCACGAAACTTGCCTGCGAGTTCTTTCTCTGCCTCGGATGAAACCGTCTTGATATATCGGCTCCAATTTTCAGAAAGCTTGGCATATGCAAGTTGACCTTCGGCGGCCAACTCTTGGCGCAAAACGGGGTCTTGGGCAAAATGTCGAAGCGCATCAACAGCCCGTAACTCCTGGCTTAGGGTCGCCATTGACTGAACGATCTGAACGGTCTTGGAATTGCTGGCAATGACTTCGGTTGACTGATTGACCGCTTGCAATTGCAGAACCGAAAACACGCCAAGTGTCATAAGGCACACTAAGAACAAAACAATAGACAGAATAATTCTGCCGCGAATTGTTAGAGACTTCTTGGTTGATGCAGACACGTTCCCCTCCTGAAGGTGCTTCGGCCAAAATTTGGCACCACCTACAGAGTAAAATTGTGCACCCTAACCATAAGTTTAAGTCCTATCGCCAAATTAATATTCTGAGTTACTAAAATTACAGGCCAAAATACCACCAAAATTCAAAGGCGCAGCTTGGTCTTAAATCAAAAAATCCCGGTCGAAAAAACGACCGGGATTTTGGAAAATGGGCTGAAAATTTAGCTTAGGATGCTGCTTTGCGGACGAAATTGCCCTGCTGATAATCCTCAAAGGCCTGCTTCAATTCCTGTTTGCTGCTCATAACGAATGGGCCGTAACGCACCACCGGTTCATGCAACGGACGAGCCGCAATCAACAACATACGCCCGCCTTTCGGGCCGCCTTTTAACGTGATGCTATCGCCATCTTTAAGCACGGCCAGATGATGAGTGGCGACCGCCTTGTCGGCGACAATCGCATCGCCGATAAAGACATAGACCATCCCCGCATGACCAACCGGCACCGGCAGGGTGACTTCGCGCCCGGCGGCCAGTTTGGCATCGATAAAGACCGGCTTGGTCGCAATGCCATTCACCGGGCCGGTTTTGCCCATGAATTCACCGGCAACAAGACGCAGATCAACACCATCTTCCGGGCTGAATTCTGCAACGTCGCGGCCTTCGATATTCTGATAGCGCGGGGCGACCATCTTGTCCTTTGCCGGAAGGTTGATCCAAAGCTGGAACCCCTGCAAAAGGCCATCTTCCTGTTCCGGACTTTCGGAATGAACGATCCCGCTGCCCGCCGTCATCCATTGGACACCACCGGACCGCAATACACCTTCATTGCCCATGCTGTCTTTGTGGCGCATTGCGCCTTCGACCATATAGGTCACGGTTTCAAAACCGCGATGGGGATGTTCGGGGAAACCGGCGATGTAATCATCGGCATTATCGGTCGAAATTGAATCCAGCATCAGGAACGGATCAAGCATATCAAGCTGTGGCGACCCGACGGACCGTTTCAGTGATACCCCCGCACCGTCGGACGTATCCATGGCACGCAGGACGCGGGCAACACCGCGCGGTTTTTTGGCCTGTTCAGACATCGGATTCTCCTGTCGGCAGACAATCGATGATCTCCGCCGCGATCTGTGAAACTTCTATGCCTGATAATTTGGCACAAAACTGTCGCGAAACAATGCGCAATCAAGCATCTGATTGTTTCGCAAACCTCACCAATTTATTGAAAGAGCTCTATCACCACGACCGAACCAAAACCGGGCACAGCCCAAAGGCTGCACCCGTCATCAATTTGAAAACTGGGCCTAACCCGCCAGTTTAGCGGCCAGTTCGGCGACGTGTTTGCCCTGGAATTTGGCAATATCAAGTTCGTTTTTCGATGGTTGACGGGAACCATCGGCACCCGCCAGCGTCGACGCGCCATAAGGCGACCCGCCGGTGATTTCATCCATATTGGTCAGGCCAGAACAGCTATAAGGCACACCAACAATGACCATGCCGTGATGAAGCAATGTGGTATGGGTCGAGGTAATGGTGGTTTCCTGACCGCCATGCTGGGTCCCGGTCGATGCAAAGACCGAACCGATCTTGCCAATCAGGGCACCCTTGGCCCACAGGCCACCGGTTTGATCAAGGAAGTTGCGCATCTGGGCTGACATATTGCCAAACCGGGTCGGTACGCCAAAGATGATCGCATCATATTCAGCAAGGTCGGAAACCGCCGCAATCGGGGCAGGTTGATCCATTTTGGCACCGGCCGCCTTGGCCGCGTCTTCGGGCATGATTTCCGGCACACGTTTCACATCAACATGCGTGCCAGCGACACCACGTGCGCCTTCGGCCACGGCATTTGCCATGGTTTCGATATGCCCATACATCGAATAATAAAGAACCAGAACCTTCGCCAATCTCGCCTCCTTGGTTGAAAATCTTTCGCCCAAATCATGCGCCAATTGCTATCCAGAGAAAACGATTACATTGGAAACAATCAATTTCGCACGGGGCCTAGAATATTGGAACGTGCCGGAAACCGGACTGTTCCAATCACAGGCTGATCGTGGTTCTGATCCTGCGACCGAGTGAGTGGATGATTGGATTACTGGGGCCTTACAGCAAGATATTGCACAACTTGATCGGGGAAATCGGTAAAGACGCCATCAATCCCGGCATCGTCAAAGATCGCCTTAAGCGCGATATCCATATCCCCGGCCCATTTCGGCAACTGATCGGCACGGATGGTATAAGGATGGACTTTTAACTGGGCGCGCTGGGCGGCAATCAGGGTCGGCGTTATGATCGCCTTGCCATCGGCACTAAGCCCTTCGATGACTTGTGGCAACCATGGGCCGATACCATCGACCACGGTCGCCATTTCAGCAACACCGTCATCGGTTTTCAGATAATCATAGTCCGTGCCAACGGGCGCGCCCCATTTGTTTTCCCCCAAAAGCTGCACCAGCTTGCCCTGATAGTTAAGCTCGTTGCGGATACGTTTGGTTTCCGACCAGTCGAAACTCTGAACAAAGGAATTCGATTCCCGCGAGCCATAACCCCAATGTTCCATCACCTTGATCACAGCCGCCGTCACATCCTGACCTTCGGCCTTGTGCCAAGCCGGATCCTTGATTTCCGGATAAATGCCAACATCGCGCCCGGTTGATTTGTTCAGGCCCCGGATCAGCATGATTTCTTCTTCGAAGGTCGGGATTTTGAATATGGCATATTCGCCGGGGAAACGGTTTGGATAGACCTGATCACCGCTATCGGCCTTGAACCGTTCGGTGACATTCAGGCTTTTGAGTTCAGCAAGTGTGAAATCAATCGCGTAATAACGGCCATCTTCGCGTTTACGATCCGGGAATTTTTTTGCAACATCGGTGGTGGTATCGATATGGATGTCATGCAGGACAACCGGCACGCCGTCCTTGGACATGACCACATCCTGCTCGATGAAATCCGCCCCCATGCCATAGGCCAGCGCCTTGGCCGGAAGAGTATGTTCAGGCAAATATCCCGATGCCCCGCGATGCGCAATCACGACCCGTTCCAACGTGCTGTCCTGGGCAAGGGCCGGTGCGATCGATAACGGCAAGATTGCAAATATCGCCGCCAAAATAGCCGTACAAGAACTTTTCATCCGCATCCGATAACTCCTTCTTTTCGTAAATATTTTACCGACGATTGTGACGATAAAACACCGCAGAAACATGGCACAAACTCAAAGGGTTAAACATGATCACAGCATCAAGTCAAAAACATGCCGTGAACCCGCCACTCTAAAACTAGAAATCCCCAACTAAAAACCCAATCTATAATTGAGAGTTTATTACCAGTCGCACTGGAAATATTGGTGTTGCCATTTAGAACCAAAATATCCTTGTCAGAATCAAAAATTTTGGCCATCGCCATCGCTATCGTCGGCGCATTAATTGCAACCTGGGGATCATACGAACTTCATAAAAGCAATCTAAAATACGCAAAATCCGCTGTGCAAGAGACTGCCAGCGTAACAGCAAATGCGATAAATGAACGTTTCAAGCTGTATCAATACGGTTTACGAAGCACGAAAAGCGTGATTCTGACCGTTGGGGAAAACGATATCAGTCGCAAAAAATTCGTTCAATACAGTCAAGTCCAGAACATCGACACAGAATTCCCCGGCGCACGCGGCTTTGGTTTTATCCGCCGCGTTCCAACAGATAACGAAACAGCTTTCTTGCTTCACGCACGCGCAGATGACGCAACGGATTTTTCAATACGTCAACTGACACCCAATTCCGTAGAACGCTACGTCATTCAATATGTCGAACCCGCAGGCAGAAACAACCAAGCCATCGGTCTGGATATTGGATCTGAACCCACGCGACGCAAAGCAGCCGATGATGCAATGAAAACCGGAACGGTCCAATTATCCGGGCCGATCACACTTGTTCAGGCAACAGGCAACCCAAAACAATCTTTTTTAATCCTTTTACCGATCTATCGAGCAGACGCGCCCCTCGACACAGAACAAGCCCGTGTTGCCGCGGCCTTCGGATGGAGCTATGCGCCGTTATTAATGGAAGAAGTCCTTGCTGATCTGGACATCTATGACGGTACTTTTGACCTTGAATTAATTGACGTAACCGACCCGACCCACGCCGTCTCGTTTTTCAGAAATCTACCGTCAACTTCCCTGCAAAAAACCGATTTTACCAATAGCAGCAAGATTGACCTGTTTGGCAGAGTTTGGGTGATGGAATTTACGGCAACACCCGAATTTATTGCCAAACTTAATCTGTTACCACCTGAAACCGTTCTGGCTATCGGGTCCGCCGCCAGTATAGGACTTGGCGTTCTATTTGCCGTGGTGATGTCAAACCGGCGGAACAAACGTGAAGCCATGGCACAACGCGCCGAATTGGTATCAATTGTCGAAAGTTCATTTGATGCCATAATCGGTCGAAACTTGGATGGTGTTATCACAACCTGGAATCCCGGTGCGTCCACCCTGTTTGGCTACACCGAGGAAGAGGCCCTGGGGCAATCCTTTGATGCACTTTTGGTCCCACCATCTTTGCAACAGGAAGAATTGCAACTTCAAAGGCAACTTGAACGTGGCATTCCCATCCAAAACTTTGAGACACAGCGTCTTAGAAAGGATGGCACACACATTGACGTATCGGCCACCGCATCCCCCATCAGATCAAAAACAGGACAAATCATCGGCTCGTCAAAAACGATGCGGGATTTCACAGATCAGAAGGAAGCCCAAAAACGTATCAACGAAATAAATACCCATCTCGAAGCCTTAGTCGAGGAACGAACCGCCAAACTGACAGATGTGAATTTCTTGCTGACGAACATTTTGCGTGCAGCCTCCGAGGTCGCGATCATTGCGACAAATGAAAATGGTGTCATCACTGTTTTCAACTCCGGTGCAGAGAATTTGTTCGGATACAAGGCATCTGAAGTTATTCGTACACTTCACGTTTCGCGTCTGTTCGCACCGGCCGAGCTTAAAGAATATGCGGCAAAACTGTCCGCAAATTCAGGTGCAGATATCCCCCACGACCAGGCGTTGTTCTATGAGCCCCTTAAGGGCAATCCGACCGCGAACGACTGGACACAAATCAGGAAGGACACAACAGAATTCGCTGCATCCACGGTGATTTCCGAAATTCAATCGGAAAATGGATGTCATGGCGGCTTCTTGTGTGTTTCGATCGATATTACGCAGCAATACAATTTCAGGCATCAACTTGAGGCCGCACGCAATCAGCTTCAAATGGCCGCGGATATTGCAGAAATGGGTGTGTGGTCATGGGAACTCAGCACCGATGCGCTGCAGTGGAACCAGCACATGTTCAAAATCTATGGATATCCAGAATCCATGCAAGATGACGATGTCACCTTTGAACATTGGCGGTCTCGTATTGCCCCGGATGAACTTGAAGACGTCCAAAAACGGCTGTTTGCAACGGTAGAAGGCACCGGTGTTTTTGATATCTGTTTTAACATTGTGACACCCGCCGGTGAAAAACGCACCATCCAGACGGGCGCCAATGTTGAACGAAACGAAAATGGCACCCCGATCAGGGGCATCGGTTTTAACCGGGATATTACCGACCAGATACGTCGCGAAGAATTGCTAGAACAAGCAAGAGAAAGTGCTGACAGGGCCAATGTCGCAAAATCCAAC
>NZ_JFKB01000017.1 GCF_002115745.1 Thalassospira alkalitolerans | reverse complement strand
TATAGCTGACAACGTATTTCAGGACGAGACAATGAATTGAAAAAGGCCGGACTGTTGATTGTCCGGCCTTCTTAATTTCAAAATCTGTTGTATCAGTAAGCGTCGACGATTTCTGCGTGCCGGGTGCAATCGCGTGCGGCCAGATCAACGAAGACATCGGTGATGCTTTCGGCCGTCGGAAGCGTTTCAGGGTCTTCGCCCGGATAAGCTTCGGCGCGCATCTTGGTACGGATACGCCCTGGATTGATCAGATTAACCCGCAGGGGCGTTTCTTCGACTTCTTGGGCATAGGACAGCACAAGGCTTTCAAGTGCCGCCTTGGTCGAGGCATAAAGCCCCCAAAACGCACGTCCTTTGGCCGAGGCATTCGATGTTACGAAAATGGCTCGTCCGGCATCGGAAAGGCGCAGCAATTTATCAACACTGCGGATCAGACGGAAGTTCGCCGTGACATTGGTCGCATAGGTATTTTCAAATACCTGTGTATCAATATGGCCAACCGGGGCCAATTCGCCCAGAAGGCCGGCATTGCCAACAACGATGTCGAGTTTGCCAAATCGTTCAAAGAGCGAGGCACCCATGGCATCGATCTTTTCATACATGGTCAGGTCCATCGGCAGCAGGACAAGCTTGCCACCTTCGGCGCGAACTTCGTCATCGAGTTCTTCAAGCGCACCGACATTACGACCCAGCGCAATGACTTCGGCACCCTCGGCGGCGAAACGTTTGGCTACGGCCCTACCGATCCCGTGCGATGCCCCGGTTACAAGAGCAACGCGGCCTTCAAGGCGCTTTAGAGCACTCATGCCGACTGCCTTTCGACCAGCTGGGTCAGTTTGCGGCCCTTGTTTTCTGCCTGATGGTCGGTCAGGCGGATCGGATAATCGCCGGTAAAGCACGCATCGCAGAAGGCGGGGTTATCACTGTTACGGCCTTCAAGGCCGGTGGCACGATAAAGACCGTCGATAGAAACGAACGCCAGACTATCAACACCGATCAGCTTGGCCATGCTTTCGATGTCGTGGTTGGCTGCCATCAGTTTTTCCTTGGACGGCGTATCGACACCATAGAAACACGGATTGATTGTTGGCGGGCTGGCAATGCGCATATGCACCTCGCTTGCACCGGCCTGACGGACCATGTCGACAATCTTGGTCGAAGTGGTGCCGCGCACGATAGAATCGTCAACCAAAATAACGCGTTTTCCCTTGAGTTTCCCCGGGTTGGCATTGTGTTTCAGTTTTACGCCAAGATGGCGGATCTGATCGGTCGGCTCGATAAAGGTCCGCCCGACATAATGGTTGCGGATAATCCCCAGTTCGAACGGTATGCCACTTGCCTCGGCATAGCCAAGGGCAGATGGAACACCAGAATCAGGGATCGGGACAACCACATCTGCATCCACACCGGATTCCATTGCCAGTTCATGACCGATATTCTTGCGCACGTCATAGACGCTTGTGCCTTCAACGATGCTGTCGGGGCGGGCGAAATAGACGTGTTCGAAAATGCAGAACCGTGATTGAACCGGTTTGAACGGTTTGATCGACTTGATACCTGCATCGGTGATTTCAACGATTTCACCCGGTTCGACGTCACGGATGAATTCCGCGCCAACGATATCAAGACCAACCGTTTCCGATGACAGGATGTAACTGTCATTAAGCTTGCCAAGAACCAGCGGGCGGACGCCCATCGGATCACGGACACCGATTAATTTTTTCTGGGTCATAACCACAAGACTGTATGCGCCTTCGACTTGGCGGACCGCATCGATCAGACGATCAACGATCTTCTCGTACAGGCTGGTCGCGATCAGATGAATGAAGGTTTCGGTATCAGCGGTCGACTGGAAGATCGATCCGCGTTGAACCAAACGTTCGCGCACAGCCAATGCGTTGGTCAGATTGCCGTTATGGGCAATTGCCAAGCCGCCGAATGCGAAATCGGCAAATAGGGGCTGCACATTGCGAAGGCCTTTTCCCCCGGCTGTTGAATAACGCACATGGCCAACAGCACGGTGGCCCTGCAGGCTTTTGATAACGTCTTCAGAGCCGAAAATATCCCCGACCAAGCCCGACGCACGATGCGCGGGAAAGTCTTCGCCGTCATAGGAAACGATGCCAGCGGCTTCTTGTCCGCGATGCTGAAGTGCATGCAGGCCAAGGGCCGTTAGGGCCGCCGCGTCGGGCGAACCGAAAACACCGAAAACGCCGCATTCTTCACGCAGCTTATCATCGTCAAATGGATTGGTGGTCAGCATGAGTGGGTTCCGCTCTCTCGCCGGTGGCGCAGGATGCCGCAGCCATGCGAAACCCCGTCGCCTCACTCGTTAGTGGTCGCCTCAATCAGACGATCCAAATCATCGCGCGAGGGCCTTGTATACCCGTTTAGGGGCGTGGGTCCAGCACCTTTTGGCTCTGGGCCCAGAAGTTGACGGTATGTCTGATCGTTGATTTCTGCATCACGCTGTGCACGGGCGATTTCTTCGGCGGTTGTGTCAAAGATTTCATCGGGCATGGCGCGCATGATCAAGAAGGCACCTTCTTCTAAAACCGGACGGGTACGGGCGTTGCGGACCCAGTCTGGCTGCGAGGTTGCAGGCAGTAACCACGACAGTGCAAGAAAGCCGATACAGACAATCAAAGCCCCGCGTAGCAGACCAAAAACAAAGCCCAATGTGCTGTCGAGGCTATCAAGACCGGAATTCTGAACTGCACGGCCGATACGGCCACTGATAAAGGAAAAAACCAAAAAGGAGATTAGAAACAGACCAACACCGGTCGCCAGATCGGCAATCAGTTCGGACGGGATCAGATCACGCACAAAAGGCCGGGCAATCGGATAACCATAAAGTGCACAGACACCAGCCCCGACCCAGCCCATCATCGACAGGGTTTCATGGATAAAGCCACGGAAGAAGGCAAACAGACCCGAGATCAGGACAATGCCCACGATCACCAGATCGAATATGTCCCGTGCGCCGAGGTCGGGCAGGCTGGAGAAGTCCATAATTTAGCAAATCCTGTTGGTCAGTCCGTTCGCAATAGGCGCGCAAAAATTAAAGGCTGTAATCAATACATGCCTTCGCGCGGACGCACCTTGTCGCGAACATCGTCGCCGAAGAGATTTACCAAATCCTGAAGATGGCCAATTTCGCGCTGATTAATGCCCTTGACCGTGATCTTCTTTTTGCCATGTGCCCCGCTTCGGGGGCTATAAGCATTTACAAAGCCAAGCTTGGCGGCTTCTTTCAGACGCGATTCGATCTGTCCAACCGGGCGTACTTCACCTGAAAGACCGATTTCACCGATAATCACGGTTTCAGCGGGAACCGGGGAATCGGCCACGGCCGAAACCAGTGCGGCTGCCACGGCCAGATCCGCCGCCGGTTCACCAACGCGAAGGCCCCCGGCAACATTCAGGTAAACGTCAAACTGGTTAAGTGCCAAGCCGCAACGCGCATCCAGAACCGCAAGGATCATGTTCATGCGCGCCGAATCCCAGCCGACAACGGCACGTCGCGGTGTGGCAAGTGCCGATTGCGCAACAAGCGCCTGAATTTCGACCAGCATCGGACGCGTACCTTCAAGTCCGGCAAAGACCGCCGTACCAGATACCGGCGCATCGCGATCAGCAAGAAACAGGGCAGATGGGTTTGGGACTTCGACCAGACCGGCATCGCCCATTTCAAATACGCCGATTTCGTCGGTCGCACCGAAACGGTTTTTGACAGCGCGTAAAATACGGAATTGATGACCGCGTTCGCCTTCGAAATACAGGACCGTATCAACCATGTGTTCCAAAACACGTGGACCGGCAATCTGGCCTTCCTTGGTAACGTGACCAACAAGGATGACGGCAAACCCCTTGCGCTTGGCCATCCGGATCAGTTCCAGCGCACAGGCACGGACCTGCGATACGGTGCCCGGCGCACTGTCAAGCGTATCGGCGTACATGGTCTGGATAGAATCGATAACCACGACTTCATGCGCGCTTTGATCCAGTGTCGCGATAATGTCGCGCAAGCTGGTGGCGGCTGCAAAGTCGACCTTTGATTTTTCAAGGCCAAGACGGGCGGCGCGCATGCGGACTTGATCTACCGCTTCCTCGCCAGAGATATAGGCGCATTTATGTCTGGCTGACAGGACACCGACGGCTTGTAACAGGATGGTTGATTTCCCGATGCCGGGGTCACCACCGACCAAAAGGGCAGAACCTGGCACAAGGCCGCCACCAACTGCACGATCAAGTTCGGCAATGCCGGTGATGATGCGGGGCGGGCTTGCGCTTTCGCCTTCCAAAGCGACGAAATCAAGTTGCTTGCCCTTGGAACCGGTGGCGATGCCGCCTGTTGCTTTGGGGCTGGCCTCGATGCGTTCTTCCTCGATCGAGTTCCATTCACCGCATCCGTCACAACGCCCGGTCCATTTCCGGTATTCGGCACCGCAATTCTGGCAAATGAAACGACTTTGGGTTTTGGCCACCGGTGGCTCCGCGTATGAGGATTGTAATGAGATGAAACGGGTAACGGCCCCCGGTTATGGAGGCCGGGATCAACGATCAGAGATGCTTCAGATCAAGATCCAGCGGGCCTTCGATATCACCCGAAATGAACTGTTGCAAATAAGGGTTATCAGCAGTGTCGATTTCAGATACCGGACCGTTCCAGATGATCTTTCCCTGATACAACATGGCAACACGGTCGGCGATCTTGCGCGCGCTCGCCATGTCGTGGGTAATGGTCATCGCACATGCCCCCAGTTCACGGGTACATTTGACAATCAGATCATTGATCACATCACCCATGATCGGATCAATGCCGGTGGTCGGTTCGTCAAAGAATAGAATATCGGGTTCGGTTGCAATGGCGCGCGCAAGGCCAACACGCTTTTGCATGCCCCCTGAAAGGGACGCCGGTGACATATTGGCAATGTCCGGGCCAAGGCCTACATCGGCCAGGCGGGCAATGGCAATGTCGCGGGCTTGCTGCGGTTTCATACCGCGTCCTTCGATCAGGCCAAAGGCAACGTTCTGCCATACCGAAAGCGAATCAAATAATGCTGCGCCCTGAAACAGCATACCGGCATGGGATAGCATATCTTCGCGGGTTGCAGGTGACGCGCCAACCATTTCCGTTCCGTTGACTTTGATTGATCCCTGATCGGGCGTTAACAGGCCCAGAACACATTTCAGTGTTACCGATTTACCTGTGCCCGAACCGCCAATAATGGCAACCGATTCACCCGGGGCGACGTCAAGGTTTATGCCCTGCAGCACCTTTTTCGGGCCAAAGGATTTGTGAACATCGCGAAGCGAGATTTTGGCAGTTTCGCTCATATCCCGCCCTTAACGTGCAAAGAAAAGTTCGGTGACGATATAGTTCGAAATCAGGATCAGGATTGAACTTGATACGACGGCATTGGTCGTTGCCTGACCGACACCCTGTGCGCCACCACGCGAATGATATCCGTGATAGCAGCCCATCAAGGTGATGATAAAGCCAAACACCGCGGCCTTTACCAGCCCGGAAATAACATCAAGTTGTTCAAGGTACTGGAACGTATTGCGGATATAGGAACCTTCGTTAAAGCCAAGCTTGTTGACCCCGACAAGGTAACCGCCCAGAACCCCGATGATATCGCCGATCAGCACCAGAACCGGAAGTGTTAAAAGCCCGGCATAGACACGCGGAACCACCAGATACTTTAACGGGTTGGTCGAAAGGGTCACAAGCGCGTCAATCTGTTCTGTGACGCGCATGGTGCCGATTTCAGCGGCAATGGCCGCACCGACACGTCCGGCAACCATCAGGCCGGCAAAAACCGGCCCCAATTCGCGGGTCATGGAAATGACGACAACCGTGGCAACAGCACTTTCGGCTGAGAAGCGTGAAAAGCCTGAATAGCTTTGCAGCGCAAGTACCATACCGGCAAACAGGGTCGTCATGGCGACGACCGGCAGCGAGAAATAACCTATCTCGCGCATCTGTTTGAAAATCAGACGGAAATAAAATGGCGGTGTTACCATATGGCCCAAGGTGCGCCCGGCAAAAACCGTGACACGACCAACAAGGGCCAGAAAGGCAAGGAACATACGGCCAACCGGCGCAAAGATCGGCATTGGAATTCTTATTTCCCCTGTTGCAGGCCAGTCACTTATTGTTGGCCGATTTTTTCAATTCAGCTTTCTGTATAGACCCGCCGGTAGCGATGTCCAAGAGAAGTCAGTATTTCGTAACCGATTGTACCCGCAGCACTTGCAACGTCGTCAACAGACATTTTGTCATCAATCAGCGGAACCATATCGCCGGGCCGCAATGGTTTGCCCGGAAGGTCGGTGATATCTACCCCGATTGCATCCATCGAAACACGCCCGACATAGGGTACGTCATGGCCCTTGATTCGGAGTTTTCCGGCATTCGACAGCGACCGTAGCCAGCCATCGGCATAACCAACGGCAATGGTGGCGATGCGGCTGGCGCGTTCTGAACGCCATGTGCCGCCATAGCCGACCGTTTCGCCTGCATCGATTTCGCGAATCTGAAGCACCTTGGCACTTAGTTTGACGACCGAACGCATCGGGTTCGTCGATTCTGGTGTTGGATTGCCGCCCCAAAGTGCAAGGCCCGGACGACAGAATTCAAGGTGATAGTCATCATTACGGAAGATCGCTGATGAATTGCAAAAACCGCGCGGGGCCGGTGGCAGGCGGCGATACCATTTCATGAACAGTTCGTATTGTTCGCCGGTGATCGGATTGTCAGCTTCGTCGGCGGCGACCGGATGGGTCATATAGCCAGCTTTTTCAAAGCCGTATAGCAACGACGAATAGCGATCAACCAGTTCACTGACTTCGCGCGGGGCAAGGCCCAGGCGGTTCATGCCGGTATCAAGATGGATAAAGGCCGGTGCAGGACGTTCATATTCGCGGCAAAGATTGGACCAGCGTTCGATCTGCCCAAGGTCATTTAAAACCGGGATCACATCGTTTTCGATAAAGAATTCTTCGTCACCAGGGAGAACGCCGTTCAAAACAGCAATTCGTCCACCACCGCGCAGCAACGGAAACAGGTCGGCGGCTTCGTTTGCCTGTGCGACAAAGAAAAGACGACACCCCTGCTTTTTAAGAACAGGTACGATGGTTTGGGCGCCAAGGCCATAGGCATCTGCTTTGACAACAGCTCCGCAAGTCCGCCCTTTATAGCGTTTCTTGATGATCTGATAGTTGTTAGCGACGGCCTTCAGATTAATCTGAAGCTCGGCACACTCAGCTGCACGGCAGGCAGCGGGAAGAACGCTCATTCGCAATACCCCGTGGAGTCCGTTTCAAGTTCAGGCTCAAGGCCTATTCATATTCTTCTTCGATATGATCAAGGTCGCCAAACTTGGTGTAGTTCCCGTCAAAGAACAGACGCACATTGCCCACCGGGCCGTGACGCTGTTTGGCGATGATGACTTCTGCGGTGTTGTAGACGTGGTTCAGGCGCTCCTGCCACTGGGAGTAGCGTTCGCCGAACTTATCGGTGGCTTCTTCCGGGCGCTGTGCCGGTTCCGCACGTTCAAGATAATATTGTTCGCGGTAAATGAACATGACGACGTCGGCGTCCTGCTCGATCGAGCCCGATTCACGTAAATCCGACAGCTGCGGACGTTTATCTTCGCGCTGTTCAACGGCACGTGAGAGCTGTGACAACGCCAGAACCGGAACTTCAAGCTCCTTGGCAATTGCCTTGAGCATACGGGTAATTTCGGAAACTTCCTGCACACGTCCATCCCCCCGGAAGTTGGTTGGCGGCGCAAGCAATTGCAGGTAATCGACAACAATCATCGCAAGACCGTGTTGGCGTTTCAGGCGGCGGCAACGCGTACGCAAGGTTGATACCGGAAGTGCCGGGGTATCATCAATATAAAGCGGAACGGTATTGAGTTCCTGTGTGGCAAGGACAAGGCGTTGGAAATCGTCCTCGTTCAAATCACCACGGCGCATATTATCGCCCGATACCTCGGCTGCCTGCGACAGAAGTCGCGCGGCCAGTTGTTCTGCCGCCATCTCAAGCGAGAAGACAGCAATTGCACCGGTCTTAAGTTCATTGCCTTCTTCGGCGCCGGTATTTCGGTTCTGATGCGATGAAATGGCCGCGTTAAAGGCAACGTTCATCGCAAGGGCGGTTTTCCCCATAGACGGACGACCGGCAAGGATCAGCAAGTCAGAAGGGTGCAGGCCGCCAAGCTTGCGGTCAATATCGCGCAGGCCCGTCGTTACGCCAACAACTTTGCCGGCATTCTTATAGGCATGTTCGATATTCTCGTATGCTTTGGTCAGGGCAGGGCCAAAAGCCACAAACCCGGATTCGGCGGCTCCGGCAGTCGCCAGTGAGAACAGTTTTTGTTCGGTCTTTTCAATCTGAATGGCAGCGTCGGTTTCGATTTCGTAGCGATAGGCCTCGTTGACCGTCTCTTCACCAATTTCGATCAGTTCGCGGCGCAGATAAAGATCATAGACCAGCTTGCCATAGTCACCGGCATTGATGACCGAAACGAGGTTGTTTGACAGTTCTGCCAGATATTGTGGGCCACCGATTTCGGCAAGGTGTTCATCCTGACGGAAAAAGGCCGACAGGGTTACCGGGTTGGCCAGTTGACCGCGTTCGATCAGTTTTCCGCTGGCCTCGAAAATACGGCCATGGCGGGCATCGGCGAAATGTTCGGGGCGAAGGATATCCGAAACGCGCTCATAGGCGGCGTTGTTGTTCAGGATAGCGCCCAGCAATGCGGCTTCCGCATCGAAGTTATGAGGCGGGGTGCGTTCAAGCATCAGACCGGTGGCTTCACCATGGTCGGCTTCAATGGGTGCAAACAGGGCATCTAGCTGGGGATCAGTCATGGCGTAAAAAGGTATCAGTCATCTTGTTGCGCCGAAAGGGCTAATCGGTATAGCTCATACCGGGTATTCCGCAAGCGCAGAGGTCGCAGTTCAGGTTAAAAAGCCGAATTATATCATAAAACCATAAGAAAACGGCGCATCCTTGCGGATACGCCGTTCCCTGATTGGCTTCGAATGGAAAGCAACGATTAAACGTTGGCTTCTTCTTCGCCTTCGGCTTCGTAGGCTTCTTCAGCAACTGCATCTTCTTCGAAGACTTCTTCAGCAGCTTCCAGAGCTTCGTCGGCTTCCATTTCGTCAATGGTGCCCAGAACAGCGCCGCCCTTGCGAAGCTGCTCTGCGGCATCTTCTTCAGAACGTGCGACGTTGGCAGTCACTTCAATTGCGACTTCCGGGTGCAGATTGATTTTGACCTGGTGCAGACCAAGGGTCTTGATCGGCTGATCAAGAACGACCTGGGTACGGGCAACAGTGAAACCTGCTTCGGTAACCGCATTCGAGATATCACGCGCGGTAACCGAGCCGTAAAGATGGCCGACGTCAGATGCCTGACGAACGAGGGTAACGGCAACGTCACCCATGTTCTCGGCAACCGCTTCGGCTTCTTTGCGGCGGTCCAGGTTGTCAGCTTCAAGCTGTACTTTTTTTGCTTCGAATACAGCAAGGTTAGCTTTGTTTGCGCGAAGGGCCATGCCCTGCGGTAGCAAACGATTGCGGGCGTGGCCCGGCTTGACGGTGACAACATCACCCATCTGACCGAGTTTTTCTACCCGCTGAAGCAGAATAACTTCCATCACCGATCCTCCTCATTGCTACGGGTCATCGGTTGTTTCCCCCGCAGCCTGATTAAATGCTCAACAATTCCAAGTCCGGTGATCGCGATAAACGACCATGTGGACAGAACCGCGACGATATAAAATACCGTCAGTATCATACGTTTTTGCGGCCAACGGGCTGCCTGCCCATGTACCAATGCCAATCCCTGTAAGAGGAACGGCACTGCCAACACCACCGCGACGTTTCGCGCCACATAAGCCAAAGATCCGTCGGCAAAGCCGACCAAAAAACCAGCCAAGGCAAACGCAAACAGTGACCATCCAGGCAAGGCCATCAAGGCCAGATCGGGCGACGGACGCATATTGCGACCGGACCGCACCAGAATTGCCTGTGCAAGTGTAGCATTGGCAAACAGCATAAGAAGCCAGCTTGCCGCTACAATCGCCGGGAAGTATGTCTGGAACATGCCGATGACATTCTGAACATCCGGCGTCATAGGGACGCCCATTTCCGAATACATCTGACCCAGGAATTGCGAAATGAATTCCTGAATGTCCAAACCTTCCGCCGTTACACTGCCCATGATGACAATCATCACCATTGCAATCATGACGGCCATGGCACTCACCACTATTCCGGTCGGAACAAAATCCGGTTGCCCGTTTTTGTCCTTGCGGATGACCAGCGCCATGCGGGTCAACAACATCGCCGGTCCGGCAAACACGACCAAAAAGACCGTGAATGGCAGCAGTCCACCCAGTAGAACCAGGGCACTGCATGCGGCAATTGCCGCAACCAGCAGGCGTTTTGGACCTTGCCACAATCCAATAAGGAAAAGCGGCAGGTGCCCGAAATATGAGAGTAACAGCGCCAGCGGATTACCCGACAACACAAGCAAGAACAGGACAGAACTGCCCAGACCCGCACCGATTGCCATAAGAGTGTTACGCGACATTAATTACTCCCGGCCCGAGACCGCAAGAGGGTCTCTTGCCGACTGCCTCAGACTTGGTCTGAATATGGCAGCAGCGCCAGGAAACGTGCACGTTTGATGGCTTTCGCCAGTTCGCGCTGCTTCTTGGCCGAAACCGCAGTGATACGGCTCGGAACGATTTTGCCGCGTTCAGAAACGAAACGCTGCAGCAGTTTAACATCTTTGTAGTCAATCTTCGGCGCATCCGCACCCGAGAACGGGCAGGTTTTGCGACGACGGAAAAACAGACGACGTCCAGCCATAATAAATTCTCCTCGCTATCTGTTAGCCGTGCTGACGGGGACCGCCACGGCGATTGCCGCCACGGCCGCCGCGCTCGTCGCGATTACGCAGAATGGCTGACTGTTCTTCTTCGAACTCTTCAACCTTGACGGTCATCTGACGCAGAACGTCTTCGTTCAGGCGCATCAGACGCTCGTATTCCGCGATCGTGGCGTTGTCGGCTTCGATTTGGAAGAGAGTATAGTGGCCTTTGCGGTTCTTCTTGACACGGTATGTCAGGGAACGCAGGCCCCAATATTCGGTTTTGGCAATTTTACCGCCGAGACCTTCAACGGTCTGGGTCAGTTTTTCATTCAGGGCTTCAACCTGTGCGGTCGAGAAGTCCTGACGTGCGATGAACACACTTTCGTACTTGCTCATAATACTCCTATTACTCCTTTTGGCTTATCTCTTCCTTACATGACCTCGTGTCATGCAGGCATAGCCGGGCAACCCCGGCAAGGAGCCGTGAGACCGCGGAATATACACTTTTCCACAGGGCATGCAACCGGAAATCCCCTGTGTTGATCCCCTTGAAAATTTCGCCCTAGCACCCCTCGGTGTGTCCTGCAAAAAGCCGTTATGCCACTGGAGTATGCGTTGGACCATGATCGGGAATGACCAAGAGGAAAATGCGAGAGGTGTGCCGTCTGTTACCGTACAAGATAGCCATTATATAAGGACGGGAAAAGCCGGGGGCTGTTGTGGGCCTGTGTTTGACATTGCACTGCGCAACAAGGTTTTGTTTTCGGCGTATGACAAGTCTGTTACCTTTCGGGCTGATATTTGGCGGTCGTTGGTGGCAAAACTGAATATTTGTACGTGAAAGTGACATGACAATGTCGTCAGTTCTTGACACAGGGCGTTCGAACAGTATCAAGGGTAGCTCGAAAATTGGGGATCCGGTTGATCCGCTATCCCGACGAAAGCAGACAAGGGTAAATTAGATATAATGACACGCGCATTCGTTTTCCCCGGCCAGGGGTCGCAAGCGGTAGGTATGGGCAAGGAACTGGCAGAAGCATTTCCGGTTGCTCGCGAAGTTTTCCAGGAAGTTGATGATGCATTGTCGCAGAAACTCAGCGCCCTGATGTTCGAAGGCCCTGAAAACGAATTGACGCTGACCGAAAATGCGCAACCTGCCCTGATGGCGGTCAGCCTTGCGGTTACGCGCGTTCTCGAAGCCGAGGGGGGCTTTACCCTTACCGATAAATGCGATTTGGTTGCTGGTCATTCGTTGGGGGAATATTCGGCCCTTGCCGCGGCTGGGACCTTTGCGATTGCTGATGCGGCGCGCCTTTTAAAAATTCGAGGTCAAGCCATGCAGGCGGCAGTGCCGGTTGGTGTTGGTGCAATGGCAGCCCTTCTTGGTCTGAATTATGTCGATGCCGTTGCCGTTGCTGAAGAAGCCGCCCAAGGCGATGTTTGCACTGCGGCCAATGATAATGCCGATGGTCAGGTCGTTGTGTCCGGTCACAAGGCTGCCGTCGAGCGCGCCATTGAAATTGCCAAGGTAAAAGGTGCAAAGCGCGCTGTTCTTTTGCCGGTATCTGCCCCGTTCCATTGCCCGCTGATGCAGCCAGCGGCGGATCGCATGGCGGAGGCGTTGGCAAGTGTCTTGATGACTGCGCCGGCAAAACCGGTCGTCGCGAACGTGATTGCAGAAAAAACTGCAGATCCGGAAACCATTCGTAAACTCCTTGTAGAGCAGGTTTGTGGGACCGTGCGCTGGCGTGAATCGGTTCTTTATATGAAAGAGCAGGGCATTACCAATCTGGTGGAGCTGGGCGCGGGTAAGGTTCTGAGTGGTATGGTTCGCCGTATTGATCGTGACTTGACCGGTGTGGCCGTGAACGGACCGGCCGATATTGAAAGTTTTCTCGGCACGCTTTAAAGCGTTGTACGAAATAGACGAACCTAAAGGGATAGATTGATGTTTGATCTTGCAGGCAAGACCGCACTTGTAACCGGGGCGACCGGTGGTATTGGCGGCGACATTGCCAAACTTCTGGCTTCGGCCGGTGCAAAGGTTGCTCTTTCTGGCACGCGCGCCGAACGTCTTGAAGCCGTTGCCGCTGAAATTGGCGAAAATGCCGTCATTGTTCCGGGCAATCTTTCTGATCCGGAATCGGTTGCCAATTTGATCAAGCAAGCTGAAGCAGCCCTTGGTGGGCAGTTGGATATTCTGGTCAACAATGCCGGCATCACGCGTGACCAGCTTGCCATGCGTCTTAAAGATGAAGATTGGCAGGCAGTTATTGATGTGAACTTGACGGCAGCCTTCAAGCTCGCGCGCAATTCGCTGCGTGGCATGATGAAACGCCGTCATGGCCGCATCATCAACATTACATCGATTGTTGGTGTGACCGGGAATCCGGGGCAGACCAACTATGCCGCGGCTAAGGCTGGCATGATTGGCTGGTCAAAATCGCTGGCACAAGAAGTTGCATCGCGTGGAATTACTGTTAACTGTGTTGCACCGGGTTTTATTACCACAGCAATGACCAACGAGCTTGATGAAGGCCAGAAAGAAAAGCTTCTGAGCAATATTCCGGCGGGTCGAATGGGCGAAAGTACAGAGATCGCAGCAGCGGTTCTGTATCTGGCAAGTGACGAAGCTGCTTATGTTACCGGGCAGACCTTACATGTGAATGGCGGAATGGCGATGATTTAACCCGTTGCGGGTTGCTTGCTTTTCTGTTTAAAAGAGGCCGCTATATAAAATCACGAAACCGGCAATTGCGGTTGTCGGATTCCGGTCCTCGCAAATTCCTTCAATAGGGGGAAGGCGTGAAGAACCAACCAAAACCAACTGACAGAAAACCTATTGAAGGATTTGAGCTATGAGTGATGTCGCAGATCGCGTGAAGAAGATCGTTGTCGAGCACCTCGGTGTCGAGGAAGACAAGGTCACCGAAAACGCAAGCTTCATCGACGATCTGGGCGCGGATAGCCTGGACACTGTCGAACTGGTTATGGCGTTTGAAGAAGAATTTGGTTGTGAAATCCCTGATGACGCTGCTGAAAAAATTCTGACCGTTAAAGACGCGATCGACTTCATCGAAAAAGCAAACGCCTAATTTGGCCTTTGTTGATGGGCGCCAGAGGCATCCTCGGGCGCCCTTTTCGTCTATGCAGGATTTCATAAGATAAGGCGTAAAGCGGGATGAGACGCGTAGTTGTTACCGGTATTGGTGCTGTTACACCGCTCGCAAGCGGTGCTCAGGCAACCTGGCAAAAACTGCTGGCAAGCCAGTCTGGCATCAAGAGCATTGAACATTTCGATGTTTCCGATATCCCCGCCAAGATTGCCGGTCTTGTGCCTAAGGGTGACGGAGAAGGGCTGTTTAACGCCGAGAATCATGTTTCGATCAAAGACATGAAAAAAATGGACGATTTTATCGTCTATGGCATTGCAGCTGCTGACCAGGCATTGGCCGATTCTGGCTGGAAACCCGAAACCGACGAAGATCAGGAAGCCACTGGCGTCATGATTGGCTCGGGCATTGGTGGGCTTCCACGTATTTCTGAAGCCGCCGAACTGGTCAATCACGGCAATACCCGCCGAGTCAGCCCATTTTTTATTCCGTCATGTCTGATTAATCTGGTCTCGGGCCAGGTTTCGATCAAACACGGCCTTAAAGGCCCGAACCATGCGGTCGTTACCGCATGTTCAACCGGTGCTCATGCGATTGGCGATGCGTCCCGCCTGATTTCCTTTGGCGATGCTGATGTCATGGTTGCCGGTGGTGCCGAAGCCGCTGTTTGTCGCATTGGCATGGCAGGTTTTGCCGCATCCCGTGCGCTTTCGACCGCTTATAATGACACCCCGACCGAGGCCTCTCGTCCGTGGGACAAGGGCCGCGACGGTTTTGTCATGGGCGAAGGTGCCGGTTGCGTCGTTCTTGAAGAATATGAACACGCCAAAGCGCGTGGCGCGAAGATTTATGCCGAAGTCGTCGGTTACGGCATGTCGGGTGATGCCCATCACATTACGGCACCGGCACCCGATGGCAACGGTGGATTCCGTGCGATGCGCAATGCTTTGCGCAATGCCGGCGTCAACCCTGAAGAAGTTGATTACGTCAACGCACATGGCACATCGACCCCGTTGGGGGACGAAATTGAACTGGGTGCTGTTAAACGCCTGTTCGGTGATGCCGCCACGAAATTGTCGATGTCTTCGACCAAATCGGCAACCGGACACCTTCTGGGGGCTGCTGGCGCGATCGAGGCTGTGTTCTCGGTCCTGGCTATCCATGACGGTGTGGTTCCGCCGACCTTGAACTTGCGTGATCCTTCTGATGCGTGCCATGGCATGGATCTGGTTCCGCTCGAAGCGAAGAAACGCAAGGTTAATGTTGCCTTGTCTAATTCGTTCGGCTTTGGTGGCACCAATGCCTCGCTCGTCTTCAAAGGCGTTTAAGGCAGCAGATTTAACCTGAAAGAGGGGAACCCCTTGAAGCGTTTTCTGCTTGTTCTTGGCTTTTTATGCATCACCGCCGCTCTCACCATTGGTGGGGCGGCGGTGTATGTTTATGTGCAATACACATCTCCCAGCAGATTGGTGCAGGGCAGTGATATCGTTATTCCGCAAGGAACCGGTGTTCGTGGAATTGCCGATATCTTCCGTCGTGAACATATCATTGAAGAACCTCTGGTTTTTCTGATGGGGGTCCGGATTTCGGGGCTGGATCGCTCCTTGCGGGCCGGGGAATATCATTTTCCTGCACGTGTCAGCCCCAAACAGGCCGTAGAAATATTGGCAACCGGCGAGACGGTTAAACGATTCGTTACTTTCCCCGAAGGGTTGCGTTCCGGCGAGATTGTTGATCGTATCAATCTTGTTGATGGCTTGCTAGGTGACGTGGCTGGTATTCCGCCTGACGGTATGCTTCTGCCCGAGACCTATCAGTTCTCATATGGGGATACCAAGCAAAGCATCCTTGACCGTATGGTTGCCGCCCATGACGATTTGGTTACGCAACTATGGCCTGATCGTAAGGAAAACTTGCCTTTTGATACGATTGAACAGGCAATTGTTCTGGCATCGATTGTGGAACGCGAAACCGGTGTTGCTGCCGAACGGCCGCGTGTTGCCGGTGTGTTTGTCAACCGGCTGAATAAAAAGATGCGTTTGCAATCAGACCCGACTGTTGCTTATGCAATCAGTCCGGATAAGCGTCTGGATCGCGCGCTTACGCGGGCAGATTTGAAATTTGACAGTCCTTATAACACCTATGTGTCATCAGGATTGCCGCCGGGGCCAATTACCAATCCCGGTCGTGATGCAATCTATGCCGTTTTACACCCTGCCGAAACCGACGAGCTGTATTTCGTCGCCGATGGAACTGGTGGGCATGCTTTTGCCCGAACTCTTGATGAACATAATCGCAATGTTGCACGCTGGCGGCGCATTCGCGACAGTCAGTAATGTAATGGTTTACTTATTGTTGTGATTGCGACGGGTGGTGTTGTGCCGCAGATGATTGGCTGGACTGTTTCTGGGGATATGCCTGTGCTGCCTGAGTAGGTGCGGCCAATTGGTGGTGGCGGGTATTTGAAGCCTTTCGCGGGATACGTGATGCTGCCTTGTCCAGGAATGCCTGCGGCACCATTTTTAGAACACCGATCAGGATATTCATCTGCCAGGGAAAGGCGATCATTCCCTTGTTTTTTGACAGCCCCTTGTCGATCTTGATCGCTGCCTTGTCAGCCTGCATGAAAAATGGCATCGGAAAGTCATTGGCATCTGTGATGCGGCTTTTAACAAACCCCGGGCAGATGACGTTAACCTTGATCCCAAATGGGGCAAGCGCGCCGCGCAGTCCTTCGCCATATGTCCTTACGGCGGCCTTGCTGGCGCAATAGGCGGGGGCGGATGGCAAACCACGCCAGGATGCCTGTGATGATACCAGCGCGATTTGACCATGCCCGCGGGCGCGCATGAAAGTAATAGCGGGATCAATCGTATTGAGGACACCGGCAACATTGGTGGCGAAAATATCGCGTATCTGTTCGGGATCTTCGCCCGTGCTGCCTGTTCCTGCAGAAATCCCCGCATTGGCGACAATCAGACTTAGTGACGAGATCTGATCACATTTTGTCACATATTCCGCCATGGTTTCGCGTTCGGTCACATCAAGCACATCGGCAAAAACATTGGCGCCCTTCGCACGGCATTCGTTTTCAACCAGTTTTAGGCGTGTCTGGTTGCGGCCACTGATAAACAGGGTCACACCGGTGCGCGCATAGTGGCGGGCCAATGCGGCACCGATTCCCGAACTGGCACCCGTGATCAGAATGGCATGGTATTGCAGTGACATTGTTAAGCAAAATCCCGTTAGACGACGTTATGATTGGTTGGGGTGGACCATGGGACAGCATTAGGGCAGCATTATGAAAAGCGGACAAGAACAGTCTGTCTTTGCTGTGTATAAAGGCTTTTACAATCTCTTGGCGCTTGGTGGCACAAACGTTATAAACGGCCAACAGAGAAATCAGACTGGATAAGATGATGACCGTATCAAGCATGACTGGGTTCGCGCGTACCGACAGTGGTGCAGAAGGCTTTGGTTGGACCTGGGAGCTACGCAGTGTCAATGGCAAGGGGCTCGACGTTCGTGTGCGCCTGAATGGTGGTTTCGAACGCCTTGAACCTGCAATTCGCGATGCCGTTTCCAAACGTTTCAAACGCGGCAATTTGGGGGTGACACTGAATGTTGTGCGCCCGGGGGATACCAGTGCCTATCGCGTTAATCGTGATCTTCTTGCCGAACTGGTTACATTGGCCGAGGAATTCGACCGCGATAGTAGCCTTTCGGCTGGAACCATAGCTGACCTGATGAATGTGCGCGGTGTCCTTGAAACGGTGGAGCAACAGGAAGACGAAGATAGCCGCGAAGCTGTCGATGCCGCCATTATTAAAAGCTTTATCGAGGCGCTTGACCAGATGGCTGCACATCGCGCCGAAGAAGGTGCGAAACTTGATGAAATGCTGCGTGGTCACATTGACCGGATTGAAGAAACGGTTCTTCTGGCGGAAAACTGTGCGTCGGTGCGTAGTGACGCGATCAAGGTAAAGCTTAAACGTCAGATTGATGAGTTAATGGAGAATGGCAAGTTTGATCCTGAACGCCTGCATCAGGAAGCAGCATTACTTGCCACCAAGGCTGATATCCGCGAGGAAATTGACCGCCTGAAAGCACATATCGTTGCCGCCCGTGACATGATTAAAAAAGGCGGGGCAATTGGCCGCAAGCTTGATTTTCAGTGTCAGGAATTTAATCGCGAAGCCAATACACTGTGTTCGAAGGCAAATGATATTGAACTGACTAATTGCGGGATGGAACTGAAGGTAATTATCGATCAGCTTCGCGAACAGGTTCAGAATGTTGAATGATGACGCAAAAGGAATTTCGATGACCGATCAGACCAAGCGTCGCGGTGTGATGTTGGTGTTTTGCGCGCCTTCCGGGGCCGGAAAAACGACGATTACGCGCCAGATTTTGGAAAAGGACAGCCAGATATCGTTGTCGGTTTCGGCAACAACCCGCGAAGCCCGTCCGGGGGAGGATGAAGGCAAGCACTACTTTTTCAAATCCGTTGATGCCTTCAAGCATATGATCGCCGATGACGAACTTCTGGAATGGGCGGAAGTGTTTGGCAATTATTACGGAACACCTGGGGCACCGGTTGAAAAGGCTTTGTCCGAAGGGCGCGACGTCTTGTTTGATATTGATTGGCAGGGCGCACGCCAGATTAGGGAAAAAGGCGGGGATGACGTTGTTTCGGTCTTTATTCTGCCGCCGTCATCCGGCGAACTTGAACGCCGTTTGCGTGATCGCGGTCAGGATAGCGATGAGGTCATCATGAAACGCATGGCCAAGGCTGGTGCAGAAATCAGCCATTGGGAAGAATTCGATTATGTTCTGGTCAATGATGATCTGGAACGTTGTCTGGCCGATGTTGAACATATCATCGGGGCAGAACGCGTAAAACGCGAACGGCAGTCCCAATTGCCGGGCTTTGTCAAAAAGCTTTTGACGGATTGAGAACCAAGATAATGACCGCCTTTTCAGGCGGTCATTTCGTCATAGACCTGAGTTAAGCGGACAAAGTCCGCAATGCTGAGTTCTTCGGCCCGTACCGTTTCAACGATGGCTGCGCGTTCAAGCAAAAGTCCAACATCAATATTCAAGGTTTTCAAGCTGGCGCGCAGCATTTTGCGTCTTTGGCCAAAAGCGGCCTGAGTGACCTTACCGAGGCTTTTAAGGTTTATTTCCGGTCCGCGATCTGCTTTTGGGCGCAACTGGACCACGGCCGATGTCACCTTGGGCGGCGGGGTAAAGGCGCTGCGATGAACGTCAAACAGAATTTGACAATCACAAAGATACTGGCAGAGGACGGAAAGACGTCCATAAGCCTTGCTTTTCGGGGAGGCGACGACGCGTTCGGCCACTTCTTTTTGGAACATAAGAGTCAGGCTTGTGAATTGGTCAATTTGCATCAACCAGCCCAATAGCAACTGCGTTCCGATATTGTAGGGTAGATTGGCAACAACCTTGCGCGGGGCTGGGCCAAGCGAGATCACATCGACTTCCAGGGCATCGCCGTCAATAACATGCAAGGCACCGGGGTAATGATTGCTGATCTGTTCCAGAACCGGCTGACAACGTGGGTCGCGTTCGATCACGGTCAGGTTTTTGGCGCCATTAAACAGAAGTGCGCGGGTCAAACCACCCGGACCCGGTCCAATTTCGATGACTGTCGCATCTTCCAGTGGTGCGGCGGCACGTGCAATCCGACCCGTCAGGTTTAGATCGAACAGAAAGTTTTGGCCAAATTTCTTTCGCGCCGACAATTCATGCGTTGCAATGACGTCGCGCAGAGGCGGGAGCCCGTCGTTGGCAAGATTGTTACTATTTGTATTATGGTCTGACAATACGTCAGGCTCCTTGTGAGATGCGCTTGCGTGCCATATCGGTAGCCATCTTGATGGCGGCAATCAGGCTGTCGGGGCGTGCAATGCCTTTGCCAGCGATATCAAGTGCCGTGCCATGATCCGGAGACGTTCTTATAAACGGCAGCCCCAGCGTGACATTGACGCCACCGTGGAAATCCAATGTTTTAACCGGGATCAATGCTTGATCATGATAGGGACAAAGGGCGACATCGTAGTTTGCTCTGGCCTCTGTATGGAACATGGTGTCGGCGGGTAAGGGGCCAATGACATCAAGCCCTTCATCTTGCAACGCCTTGATCGCGGGGCGCATGATTGTGATTTCTTCACTGCCCATTGATCCGCCTTCACCGGCATGCGGATTTAATCCGGCAATGGCGATCCTTGGTTTGGAAATACCAAAGTCATGTTGCAGTGCCTTTGCCGTGATGCGGGTCAGTTGGATGATCAATTCCCCTGTCAGGTGCTTGGCAACCTCGGACAATGCGATATGAATTGTCATTGGCACCACGCGCAATTGGCTATTGGCCAGCATCATAACGGGAATGGTGCCAGGACCAGAAAGCTCGGCCAGAAACTCGGTATGGCCGGGGTGTTTGAACCCTGCCTGATATAATGCGCTTTTCTGGATCGGGTTGGTGACGATGGCACTTGCATCCCCGGAACGGGTCAATTCAACCGCTTTTGTAATGCTGTCAATTACGATTGATGCTGTGCTACTTGACGCAATCCCCGGTGTAACCTGAGAGTTGTTTTCCGAAATTTCCAATACGGGCAGGGCTGTATCGAATATATTGTCAACCTGATGGATATTCGTGACTGTCGATACCGGCGTGCCAAGGCCAAGAATATTACGGGCCTGATTTAGGATGGTTTTGGGGCTGATAATGCAAAAGGGCGCCAAGCCAAACTGATTGCGTGCATGCCATGCCTTTATAGCAAGCTCCGGGCCAATACCACCGGGTTCGCCTATGGTCAGTGCGATTGGCTTGATATCGTTCATGGTTGTGCGTCCTTTCCGGATTAGATCCGGATATCGATAAACGCGTTGCGTCGCAGTTCACGCAGTTTGCGTCGTGCCAGGATTTCCAAGCGCTCGGCCATCAGGCGGTCACGAATGTTATCGCGATCAGGAAGGCTGCTTTCTTCTATCTTGTCGCACACCATGACCAGAAGAGCACCGCCATCAACACGGATGACATCAGAAATGCCGCCTTTGTCTAGATTTTCGACAGCATTTCGCACCGTACCAGAAAGCTCGTTCGGCGAAATGCCTTCGGTCTTGCCGCTCATGTCTGAACCAAGGTCAACGGCAACGTTGGCCAATGCCTGGCAGCTATCTGCAGACTGCTTGGCATTCTGAAGGATGCCAAGTTTGGTATTTGCTTCTTCCGGTGCTGTCCCGGCGGCAATGGGGACGAATAGCTGATAAAGGTCTAATTTGACATCTGTCAGGGCATTGGCATCGCCACGACGACGATCCAGCAGTTTCAAGATGTAATAACCACGGATTGTTTTGATCGGTGGGCTGACATTTCCGGGGGCCAATTGATCGATTGCCTGTTGAAGTTCACCGGCCATTTCACCTGTATAAAGCCAACCTAGATTGCCGCCATTAGCCGCACTTGAACTTGCCGAGAACTGCCGGGCAAGGCCACCGAAATTGGCCCCTTGATCCAGTGCGCGGATGACGTCCAATGCATTCTGATAAACCTTGGTCTCGTCCTGCGGATTATCGACCGGCAGGAAAAGCTCTTGAACGTTATTGCGGGGTTTTCCCTGGTTGGTGCGAATACGTTCCAGATTGTCGTCGATTTCGGCATCTGAAATCTGAATTTCTCGGCGCATCGAACCTAACAGCTTTTGCCAACCGATTTGCGGACGTATTTGATTGCGAATGGTATCTGTCGCAATATTGTTCTGCGCCATAAAGCGATCAAGCCCCCCGGCTGGAAGACCCGAATTCTGTTCGATCAGGTTTTTGGCATGGTCAATGTCTTCATCGGTCACTTCGAAGCCGCGGCGTTCGGCTTCCTGCAATTGCAGCTTTTCATTGATCAGCTGCTGCAATATTTGCGGGGCCATTTCCTGTCTACGTTGAGGCGTCATCTGGATATTCGAAGATGCTGCAACAAGTTTGATACGTTCAACCAGATCAACAACAGAGATCGGCGCATCATTAACCACTGCGGCAACACCAATGACGTTTTGAGCCTTTGACGGTTGCAAAGGAACCCCGAATGCGGTGATCCAAAGAGCCGAAAAAATAATGCCGGTAATGTGTTTAATACGCAGAGCCATATCTGTTTAAAGTCCAGTTTGCGATGCAAATTCGCCAAGGGTTTTAAAGACCAGACGGAACAGGAATTCATCCGATTCCCCCAAATCCTGATCTTCATAGAATGTGCGACGGATCCGGCCATCAAAGATGAAGCATTCATCCTCGTAAACGAAGCCAATGCCATACTCAAGGGGATCACTCCGATCCATGTCGTATCTACCATAGGCAGTGGCAGACCAAAATTGGTTAAATTGACGTTCGGCGTGGAAGTAAACTTCTTCCCGTTCGTTGAACTCATCTGTTCCCGCATCATCGGCGAAATGTACATAGTCGAGATTCAGTCGCAGTGTATCTTTAGAGCCAATACCTGCCGATACCTGATTCCTGCGGGCCGAGAAATCTTCATTGTCAAGACGATAACGATAGGTCAGATCGATGAATGAATTTGGTGAAACTGTAACGCGTCCGACATAATCAGACATATGTTCTTCGAGACCCGACCCCTCAGCAAAGGTATCATTTTTATTTGCGCGGTAGCTTTGGCCAAACATTGTGCTGGTATAGCCGCCGTTCTGGCCATAGACCCCCCATTCTAGTCCATAGCTGGCACGGAAGCCATCTTCGGCCTTGTCCAAGCCGCTATAACGGTCGTGCGACAGCAGGTTAATGTCATCAAACTCAAAAGACTGGGAGTCTTCATTCGGAATTTCATCAGGGTTTCCACCGTTTGGCGACCAAGCTGCCATCGCAATCGGTTTGATAATATGATGGAAGCTTCCCTGATCATTGACAAATGGCATGTTCCAGTCGACAGCAGCAAGAGGCAGCAGCCTTCCGGCATAACCATCGTAATTGGCTTGATCTGTACGGGAAACATCTGAAACCATGTAATTATCGCTGCGGACCGACAGGCTTAGCTTGGTAACATCTCCGAGTGATCCGATATAAGGCAATGCCCAGCCCGCCTTCGCCGACAGGCGGTGCGAGTCTGTGCCTTCCTCGCGTGTTAGCGAAAGAGCATCAAGATCAAGCGTCGTATAGCTGCCGTGTTTTGCTGGAGCGGTTTGGCCATGAAACTGGGCATGTGGCAGAACGATCGGTGTTGTATCTCGGTCATCCTCGCTCTTTAATCCTTGGAAATAATATCCATCTACGCGGGTATAACTGGACCCACGGAAGCCTTCTGTAAACAGGTTCGATGTTAAAACCGATGGGGAGCCAAAGCTATAACGGCTCATGTAAGTTTTTTCCGAGGCTTGTTCGGCATCGAAACCCCAGCGCCAGCTTTCATCTATATCAAAGCGGCCCTCGGCATCAATATGGCCTTGCCATTCGTCATTGTCATCGTTGGTGACGCTGCTGACGATTTCCATTTCACCGCTGTCAAATCGCTGGCGATATTCACTAGCCAGTACGGGGCCTTCGTCTGTGGTGTAGATGGGGCGCAAGGTCAAATCTTTGCTCTTGTCGATTGCCCAGTAATAAGGTTGCTCAAAGAAAGAACCGACATAGCTGGTGCTCCCAAAGGAAGGAGTGAGAAGACCTGATTGTCGTTTGACAGTGGGATCAGGGTGTTGAAAGTAAGGGGAATATAGGATGGGTATTCCGGCGAACTCCAGACGAGCATCTTTGTATTCTACTGTTTTCTCATTGGCGTCATGCAATACACGTGCGGCCTTTATCCGCCAAAGTGGCGGTGTTTCAGGATCATCTTCACAAACTTTGCAAGGTGAATAAACAGCCTTGGCGATCTCTGTGAAATTGCCATTGCTACGGCGTGCGCCTGTGCCTGCGATACGTGTGTTTTCGTCCAGCAGAATATAAATGTCTTCGATGATACCGTTTTTGAAGTCACCACTGAGCTCGACATAACTGGCAAAGGTTACTTCACCGTTTGGTTCTGTGATGCTCACATTTCCCGACGCGGTCAAAACATCCTGTGATTGATCATAGCTTACTGTATTGGCAAGCAGAATACGCCCATCGCGAGAAATCTCGACATTGCCACGTGCGGTAACAGTTTGAAGTTCACGATTGTAGTCAACTTCATCCGCACTGAACAGAATCTTGGATTGTTCATTTGCACCGGTTGAAACCGTGTCTGTTTGTTGCGCTTTGGCAGTATTCAGATAGCTTCCTGCAAGTGCAAATGCGCAGCCAAGTATCGTACTTGTTGCCAGTCTTTTAACAATTCCCCCTGTTCTGGCCATCTGGCTAGCCATCCTCAAGATGTAGCAAGGTCGAAACCCCCAATAACAGAGAAATACCGGCAGGTGCCCAAGCTGATAATACCGGTGGAATACCACCCGATACACCCAGTGCTGAAATGACATCCGTACAAAAATACAAAATGAACCCGGTTGCAACACCACCACCGATAACAAGAGATACCCTGCGACGTCGAGAGAATTTAAGACAAAACGCTGCTGCAATTAGAACCATAGCGCAAAGAAGCAAGGGGCGAGAGAGTAGGCTGTGGAAGTGAATGCGATGACGCGTTGCATTGAAACCTGCGCGTTCCAGAAGGTTGATGAACGGTTTCAAATCCCAGAAGGACATGGTTTCCGGCGACGCAAAGCTGTCCTGAATTTTTCTGGCTGTCAGATTGGTTGGAAGCATCATTTCAGATGAAAATTCACTTGTCTGACCCGGATGAAAAGTCCACGCATCGTAAAAATGCCAGGTGCCAGGTTCAAGCAATGCACGTTGGGCATCAATCCGGGTGGTGAAATCATCCGCATTCTGAAAGCGAAACACTGTGACACCGCGCAGATCGATACGATCACTTGCCTGACTACGAACTTCCCGAGCATAGATCACGGCCTGTCCATCCTGGGTGCCTTGTCTTAGCCATAAACCGCTTGAGGATAGGTTCATAACACTGTTGTTACCCTGCAGGTAGCGTGCTTCGAGTGTTTCATATCGCTGTAGAAGGATCGATGACAGGGGATTAAGTGCCATCACCTGAATGGCGCCTAAAAGGAGCGCACAAAGAATGGGAGGCAGCAGAAACTGCCAGGCAGAAACACCCGCCGCGCGCGTCACTACCAGCTCCTGATTGCCGGTCAGTTTCCAGAACGAATACATAGATCCGAATAAAACGGCGAAGGGAAGGACCTTTTCCGTCATGAACGGGATGCGGCTTGCGGCCATTTGGAAGACGATGCCAATCGTTGCATCGGGTTTTCCTCCTGCACGGCGCAGCAACTCGATGGCATCGCCAACCAGAATCAAGCCAATTAAAAGCGCCAGGATTCCAAGGATAGAAATCAGAACATGTTTACCGAAGTATACAGTGAGGGTTGGCGAAATTCTCATGCTCTTACCTCATCACCATTAGCTGTCTGCTTTGCACGAATTTGTGGTCCCCGGAAAGTCCAGTAAAGACCGCCAACAATTGGAATCAAAGCATTCAGATACATAAGCGCGATGAGGTCCGGATTTTTTGCGGCAAGGTTTTTCATGGCGATGCCAATTGCTTGAAATGCGATCATCACAGCAATCGCCAGCAATAAACGACCGGTTTGTCCCCGACGAGAGAAGCTGCTTGAAACCAGAACCGCAAGGGCAATGCTGGCAAAGCCGATAGCATATAAAGGTGAAACCAAGCGGTCATGCCCTTCTGCCCGGAAAGATGGGATGTCGTTTTCATTGATATTGGGCGCTACGCCTGTCAGCAGATTGTAAACGCTGCGTTCACGTGCCTCGCGGTAGCGCATGGCCGGGTCTTCGCTGCTATGTGCAATGTCAACAGCATAGCGGTCGAAGTAAAGGATCGACATGGTGCCGTCCTTGGTGTTGACCTCTTGCCGGTTGCCATCAAGCAGGACAATACGCGGGCCGCTATCGGTGCGCACCAATGCGCCGTTCTTGGCCATCATCGTGGTTTGGGCATTCGGGTTTCTTGAATCGTGAACCAGAATGCCAAGCAGTTCGTTATCCTGACCAACTTCGCGAACATAGACGGTAAGGCCGTCAAGATCGGTAAAGCTGCCTTCCTGCAAAAGCACGGACGAGAAATCATTGCGGATCGAAAACTGCAGCTCTTTGAATTGTTGATAGCTATAGGGCAGATAAAACAACGTCATGAAATAGCCAAATGCGGTCGTCAGCAACGCAAGGATAAGCGCTGGCTTTGCCAGGGCCCATTGGCTTAGGCCCGCAGACCGCATTACGATCAATTCACGGTCCTGAATCAGTTTGTTGTAAGTGAAAACAACAACAAAAAAGAGCGAAATTGGTAAAATAATCGTCAGGAAACTGGGGAGCAACAGCGAGGTCAACTGCAAAAAGACCGAGATCGAAAGACCCCGGTTCACAATCATCTCAACAAAACGCAAGCTTTGTGACAGCCAGATGACACAGAGCAAGCCAAGTGTCACGAACACCATCATGATGAGCTGCTGTTTCAGCATATATCGGGTCAAACGATTCATCGGGCGGATTATAGAGAAGCAATCAAAAACCGAAACAGGAAAATACGTGTCAACTGCAGCAATTGCACCTTGGCATCGCATGGCGGGGCGGTAAGGGGAAGCAGTATCGCAACTGATTGTCGTTAAAGGCGAAAAGACATGGCTTCGAAGCGCCTTTCGGGCCTCGAAGCCATACAGGGATTACAGCGTCAAAGCTGTGTCAGAATAATGGCGTTGTTTCGTGCAAGCAGGCGTCTTTTGTGTTTGCTATCTGTGATGCCATAAACTGTGCTTCTGGTACGACTTGGCCGAAGAAGAAGTTACAGTTCAGTCGTTTGGACGCGGCAAAGCCATCGTTGTCGTTGATGTTCGCAAGTTTCTGCAAAGAACGAAGCATCAGCCAGCCGGCGACACAGATTGACGCCTGGCGCAGGTACGGTGACGCAACAGATTGCGCCAGTTCTGCACCATTTGCGCATCGTGCCAGGATGTCGTTTGTTGTTGTTTCGAGTTGGTTCACGGCTTGGCCAAGTGTCTTCGCGGTATGAGTGACGTCGGCGTCAGTAAAATCACCAATGAGGGCTCCGCGGATTTCGTCAATTAATATGTGCATGGCAACACCGTTATCTCGAAGGAGCTTGCGCCCGATAAGGTCAAGCGCCTGAATGCCATTTGTTCCTTCATAGATCGGGGCAATACGGGCATCACGAAGATGCTGTGCGGCACCGGTTTCTTCGATAAAGCCCATGCCACCATGGACCTGAATACCAAGTGACGCGTTTTCAACCCCAAGGTCGGTAGACCATCCCTTGACCATTGGGATCAAGATATCCGCGCGGGATTGTGCTGATTTGCGCGTATTCCCATTTTCGTGGTGGTGGGCAATATCAAGCTGGGCTGCGGCATAAAGTGAAAGCGCGCGTGCGGCTTCCGTCGTTGCGCGCATCCGGATTAGCATTCGCTGTACATCGCCATGATGAATGATGGCGTCGTCTTGTCCTGTGGTCGGCGATTTACCCTGCTTTCGGTCACGGGCATATGCCACAGCCTGCTGATAGGCGCGTTCTGAAATCGCGACACCTTGTTGGCCAACGGCAAGGCGGGCATTGTTCATCATGGTGAACATGCAGGCCAGTCCATGACCTTCTTCTCCAACCAAATATCCGGTAGCACCGCCCTTGTCGCCAAAGGATAGAACAGCGGTCGGACTGGCGTGAATGCCAAGCTTGTGTTCAAGAGAAATACATTTCACATCATTGCGCGGCCCAATCTTGCCATTGGTGTCGACGATGAATTTGGGAACGATGAAAAGTGAAATTCCCTTCACCCCATTTGGCGCATCCGGTGTCCGGGCCAGCACAAGATGGACGATATTATCCGTCATTTCGTGATCGCCATAGGTGATGAATATCTTCTGTCCTGTGATGCGATAGGTGCCGTCACCGACCGGGGTCGCCATACTGCGTACTTTCGACAGGTCAGACCCTGCCTGCGGTTCGGTCAGGTTCATCGTGCCTGTCCATTCACCACTAATCATACGGGAAAGATACAGTGCGCGCTGTTCGTCCGTTCCATGGATTGTCAGAAGTTCGATTGCACCGGATGTCAACATGGGGCACAGGGCAAACGCCATATTGGCTGAATGCCACATTTCACCGACTGCCGCGCCAAGTAGTAACGGCAGGCCCATGCCGCCTTCTTTTTCAGGTGCGCTTATTCCCTGCCAACCACCTTCGCAGAATTTTTCGTAGGCGTCTTTCCAACCGGTCGGTGTCCGGACCGTGCCATTATCATCAAGAACGGATCCTTCCTGATCGCCGATGCGGTTAAGCGGCGCCAGAACACCTTTGGCAAGTTTACCTGCTTCTTCAAGGATTGCATCAACAAGATCGGGGCTGGTTTCTCCGAAACCCGGAAGCTCTGCAACGGTTTGTAATCCAATCACATCATGGATCAGGAACCGCAGATCACGGATTGGTGGCGTAAAGTCGGTCATGAAAAAAGACGTCTCCCTGAATTGTGAGCCGCCCGCTCGGTATCGCCCTCATTGCGGGGCGTTGTTGTTGTGTGACAGCATAATCAGCCCCGTCACGAAGATCGAGTCTGTTTCGTCACAATACGGGCAAATTCTTGTCAGACATTGGTCGAGGACAGTGGGTGTTGCCATGTATCACTGGCAAAAACGCGAAATTGTTCCGATATTAATTTGAATAAAGGCATGGTTGCAGGGTCGCCATCTTCATACAGGCGGGCTAAACTGGCTGTTCTGTAACTGGATCGAAATCTGAAAAAATAACAAACACAGGAGTATGGTGGTGCTGCGCAAGGGAATATTGCCGATTTTGTTCGCGGTGGTGATTTCATTCGCCGGAACGAGATTGGTGGCTTGTGCCGGTCCGGTCTGGCCGAGCGATGATGAGCAACGTTTTCTTGAAGCCTATCGCGACCATGTCGGCGACACCGCCACGCGCGATCAATATGACCGGGCGGATAAATTGTTTGTCGAAGCCGTTCAAGTGCTTTCAGATACCTATGTTGAAAATGTTGATCGCCCGACTTTTGTTAAAACAGCGATCACCAGTCTGGAAACGTTGGAGACTGAGGACCATACACCGATTGGTGTTGTGGGGGCGGCGCTTGATGACAGTCTGCATGATCTTGATCCCCACAGTGCCTATATGTCGGATGAAATGTTCCGTCGTCTTCAGGAAAGCACCGAAGGCAGCTTTGCCGGTGTCGGGATTGTTATTTCCCAGGACGAAGACAAACAGATCCGGATCGTATCACCGATTGACGATACCCCGGCGGCACGTGCCGGGTTGCAACCAAATGATCGGATTACTCATATCGACGGGCATGACATGAAGGGCGAGCCGATTTCCGAAGCGGTTCGTCTTATGCGCGGTCGTATTGGCGATGCCGTTACGCTAACGGTCCTGCGTAAGGAAGACAGCTTTGACGTTACTGTCAAACGCGCACGGATCGAAGTGCCGTCAGTCACGGCATCAATTATTGATAACGATCTGGCCTATATCCGTGTGTCGCGTTTTGATGCTAGTACGCTGGATCAGACCCGTGAATATCTGGGAATGCTAAACGATAAAATTGGTGGAACACCGCGTGGCCTTATCGTTGATTTGCGACGTAATCCGGGCGGTCTGCTTGATAGTGCTGCCGATATTGCCGACCAGTTTCTGAGTGACGGTCTGATTGTCGCGACCGAAGGTCGCGGTGAACGCAAAATGCGTAGTTATGAAGCTGATCGTAGCGAATATTTCAAGGGTGTCCCCATGGCGGTCCTGTTGGATCGTGGGTCCGCATCCGGGGCCGAATTGATGGCCGCGGCCCTGCGTGAAAACGGCCGGGGTGTAATTATCGGCGAACGATCCTTTGGCAAAGGTTCAATGCAGCGGATCATGCCGTTGACTGCGGGTGGTGGCCTTAAGATAACGACTGGATATTACACGACCCCGGAAAATCATATCGTTCAGGGAAATGGTGTAGTGCCGGATATCGAAATCAAGCTGGAAGACGAGGAAGATTTCGGGCGTGAAGTCGATTTGGAACATGCATTGCCACCGCGTCGTCGAGACCCGCGCAGAGTGTTGGCATCAATGAAAGCCGCAAGTTGCGAGCGCGATATCAATGTTACGCGTATCGGCAAAGCTGCAACCAATGATGCCCCGGCTGAGACCGAAGGTGACGAGGTCGTCACCGAGTTGCAGCGTGATACCGTACTGGAATGTGCAGTTGGTTATTTTGGTGATGGTCAGCTTGCTGTCTACCGTGATCAGGTCGAACCGCTTTTGCGGGCCGGTCTATAATTCTTTTAAGCAGAATTAGAACAGAAACGCGGCCACATTCAGGGCCGCGTTTCTGTTTTTGATAAATGCGTAATTAGCCGCGTGCAAGAAGGTCAATCAGGCTGGAGGTATCCCAGCGATTTCCACCGCGTTCTTGTACCTGGGCATAGAATTGATCGACAAGGGCGGTTACCGGCAGGCGCGCCCCGTTGCGCTTGGATTCTTCCAGACAAATGCCAAGATCCTTGCGCATCCAGTCCACAGCGAAACCAAAATCAAATGTGTCATTGACCATGGTCTTGCCGCGGTTTTCCATTTGCCAGCTTCCTGCTGCACCTTTGGAAATCACATCAAGAACCTTGCCCATGTCAAGCCCGGCCTTGCGCCCGAAATTGACACCTTCGGAAAGTCCCTGAACAAGGCCCGCGATACAAATCTGGTTGACCATTTTGGTCAATTGGCCTGAACCGCTTTTACCCATCAGCTGGCAGGATCGTGCAAAGGCATCAATTACTGGCGCCGCACGATCAAACGCTTCTTGATCGCCGCCACACATAACCGTCAGTACACCATTTTCAGCACCAGCCTGACCGCCGGAAACCGGGGCATCAATAAAGGATACTCCGACATCTTTGGCTGCGGCGTAAAGTTCGCGGGCAACATCGGCAGATGCCGTGGTGTTATCAACCATCACTGATCCACGCGTCATGCCCGCAAGTGCGCCGGTTTCACCAAGTGTAACGCTGCGCAGGTCGTCGTCATTGCCAACGCAGACAAAAACAAACTCGGCCCCTTTGGC
Organism: Thalassospira alkalitolerans; assembly: GCF_002115745.1. Classification (GTDB taxonomy): domain Bacteria; phylum Pseudomonadota; class Alphaproteobacteria; order Rhodospirillales; family Thalassospiraceae; genus Thalassospira; species Thalassospira alkalitolerans. Next base: position 36,408 of record NZ_JFKB01000017.1, on the reverse strand, counting down.
CGCTTCGGCCGGGGTTGGGGCGGATTTTCCGCCATATTCGCCCGCCCATTTTTCGGATTTTGCCGCAGTGCGGTTGAATACTGTAACGTCGTGCCCTGCTTTTTGCAGGTGGCCGGCCATGGGATATCCCATGACACCCAGCCCGATAAATGCACATTTCGTCATTTCGTGCCTCCCTTGAATTGGTCCTACCAGTAAAGGAGGCCGCCCCCCGAATGTCAATCCGGGGGAGTGTCATGGTTACAATGTTTCCACGATCCGGAATGCCTGTTGGTTGTCAAATCAGTCATCTATCGATAATTCTTCGCTGACGGTGTGGATGACCCGGCGATCATAGGTCAGCAATTCCGGGCGTTTTCCGGGGTAATCGAACTGCGACAGATAATAGCGAATGGCATTAACACGGGCACGTTTCTTGTCATCCGACTTAACAATGATCCACGGGCTGTCCGAGGTCGATGTATGGAAAAACATTTCGGTTTTGGCTTCGGTATAGGCATCCCACAGGTTTTGCGATGCCAAGTCGACGGGGCTTAATTTCCATTGTTTCAGCGGGTCTTGTTGGCGTTGGTCAAACCGGCGTGCTTGCTCTTTCTTGCTGACCGAAAAGTAGAACTTTGTCATGCGAATACCGGACCGGATCAGCATCCGTTCAAGGGCCGGAACCGATTGCAGAAATTCGCTGACATCGAACATATTGCAGAAACCCATGACACGTTCGACCATCGCGCGGTTATACCAAGATCGGTCAAACAGAACCATTTCTCCGCCGGATGGCAGATGTTCGATATAACGCTGAAAATACCATTGGGTGACTTCGCGGTCATTTGGTTTGCCAAGGGCAACCACGCGTGCGCCGCGCGGGTTCAGATGTTCGGTGAACCGTTTGATCGTGCCGCCCTTGCCCGCAGCATCACGACCTTCGAATATGGTTAGAGATTTGATGTTTTCGTCTTTGATCCAGTTTTGAAGTTTCAGCAACTCGATATGCAGCGGCGCAATCAGTTCAAGATACTGTTTGCCATGCATTTTTTTTGCATGGGCCGTTGGGTCAAGGTCGACATCAGGCGGGATTTCATCCGGGGAAGTTGTCGTTTCTGTATCGTCTTGATTCTTTGACGGATTATCGTCAAGTCGATCCATTGTCAGGTTTTCGGCATCAAGCAAAAACCGGTCACGGGCTTCGCTATCAAGTGATGAAAGGTTGGGGTGCTGTTTAGCCGCCTTGCGACTGCGTCCGGTCTGTCTCACCGCGCTACGGATTGATTTGTCAGAGTTTCCGGTTTTCTTCGCTGGTTCATTCTGCTTTTTGGCAGCCATTACGCCAATGTCCCTGCAATTTTAATGGAAAATTACATTGACATAAATGCGCCATGATCGAAAGGGCGCGCAAGGAGGTAGATCAATTCCCGATAACGGGGTTTCCGATCATGGCGTCTTTTTTCAGTATCAGAGCGGGAAGGATTTCCGGTATTCGGCCTCGGCATCGCTGCGTGAAAGGCCGATATCGGAAAGCTCACTTTCGCTAAGACGCATCAGGGCACGCCGCTGTGCCCGTTTTGCCAATGCATCCGCAAACTGATCGAAAATCTGGTTGATACCGTTTTGCAGGTTTTTACCGAAATGATGTATCGCGCCTGCGTGACGTGGGGTGTTGTGCTGTGCGTGAAGAAGGTTGTGGCCAGAAGTCGTCTGGCAATGCGTATGTGCCATGGTCGTTCTCCCGAATTGAATTCCTCTAATGGAAGTTTGAGGCTGTTGAGGGCATAATCCTGCGAAATGGAGCGCGTGACAAACGAGTATTTCTGGGGTTATGTATTAGTCTGTCTAATGATGATTTAACCCGAGGCCGTCATGCGTTTGCCACCGTTACAGTCTTTGCGGGCCTTTGATGCCGCGGCCCGGCATCTGAACTTTACCCGCGCAGCCGAAGAATTGTTTGTTACCCAAGGCGCAATCAGCCAGCAGATTCGCCAGCTTGAAGAATATCTGGGGTTCAGGTTGTTCTTTCGGCTGCCGCGGCGATTGCAATTGACCGAGGAAGGTGATCGGCTGGCACGCGCGACCTATGAAGGGTTTTCACGTATTGCCGGGGAAATCGAAAGTCTGCGTGCGGTCGAAGAAGCCGGGGTGGTGACGGTCAGTGTCTTGCAATCTTTTGCTGTCAAATGGCTGATTCCGCGCCTTGGGCATTTTCGCAAAGAACATCCTGATATTGATGTCCGCATTCATGCTGATGACCGCTTGGTCGACTTTCGAAGCGAAGGCATAGACCTTGCCGTGCGGTTTGGGCGGGGGCGCTATCCCAATCTTTACACAGAACTTCTGATGCGCGACGAGGTTTTCCCGGTTTGCAGTCCGGATTATCTGGCATCCAGTGCGCCGTTAAATCGGCCTGCCGATATTGCGGGGCATCAGCTGTTGCATGATGCGACGTCACATATTGATCAACCGCGCGCAGCCGATTGGCAATTCTGGTTGGAGGGAGTCGGGGTTAAGGGGATCGATCTGCGCCGTGGTTTGCGGTTCAATTCCGGCGATATGGTCATTCAGGCCGCTTTGATGGGGCAGGGCATCGGTATGGCGCGGACCAGTCTGGCCGCACAGGATTTGAAGGCTGGTTTGCTGGTGCGACCCTTTCCGCAAACCGTGGCGTCAAACTATGCCTATTATTTGACTTGTCCCGAGGAAAACATGAACCGGCCGCGTGTGCAGGCGTTTATTCGCTGGCTAAAGCACGAAGTCGCAGCGACCCTTAAGGACATCGAAGAAAACCAGCCCGCCTTGACGGTGATAACGCTTGCCTCCGATTAAATCAGGCCCAATTCGCGTAGTTCGTCGGCCATGTCTTCGGGCAGGGTGTCTGTACCGCGGCTCTGTTTTTCATCGGGCGGGCATTTGTCCGCCGTCAGGTAACGCCATCCCTGAAACGCACGATGCGGATAGGTACGCGTTTCAATCAGTTCCGGGTCAAGGACGATACGACAATATTTGACGCCTTCTTCGTCGATGAATTCTTCCAGGTCGAGCACGCGTTGGCGTGCACGAATAGCCCCCTTGATCACCCAATAAATTGATCCATCATCCAGAATTTCTGCACGGCGTTTCGGAGTCATTCGCGTGGTGTGGAAAATCCGGCCATGAAGACCACCGAAATAAGCCTGCCATTGGCGCAGTGTTTCGGGGCTTTCAGTACCGACGCTGAGTTTGATCAGGTGAAGGGGCATGATGTGTTCGAATTCTTTCGGGCGGGACAGATGTTATCTGACCTAGAAGTCATAAGCGATTTGGTCAAGTCCGGATTAATTAACACACTTTAATAATGTACTTTACTATATTTAACAAAAAAACTTGACCAATAGAGAATAATCATCCAAATTCTGCTGCAGAAAATGTCCATAGACAGGACATCACCCAGAGAGATTTACAGGCTGAGAGAACCGAATGTCCCTGCAAGTTGTCACGGCAAACCGTCTTGATGACGGGCTGGTGGTGTTTCTGACCGCTGATGGTGGTTGGAGCGAAAACATCGACCAGGCACGTGTTGCCGACGGAAAAGAGGCGGGAAACGCCTTGCTGGCCGAGGCCAGCGTTCCCGAACTCGATATCATAATTGTCGGCCCGTATCTGATCGAGGTCGAACAACAAGACGGTGGACTGGTTCCGACGAAATACCGTGAAATCCTGCGCACCAAAGGTCCGAGTGTGCGACAGGATCTCGGCTATCAGGCCGGGTAAGGAGATAGCCATGTATCGTTATGATGATTTCGACCGCCAGCTGGTGCTGGAACGTACCGAACAATTCCGCGAACAGGTGGAACGCCGCCTTTCTGGTGATATTACCGAGGAACAGTTCCGCCCGCTGCGTCTGATGAACGGTGTGTATCTTCAACTTCACGCCTATATGCTGCGTGTTGCCGTTCCCTATGGCACGCTGCGCGCTGATCAATTACGCCAGCTTGGCTATATCGCGCGTCGTTATGACAAAGGCTATGGTCATTTTACAACGCGCCAGAATATCCAGTATAACTGGCCAAAGCTTGATGAAATTCCCGACGCATTGCTTGATCTTGCCAAGGTCGAAATGCATGCCATTCAGACGTCGGGGAACTGCATTCGTAATACCACGACCGACCAATATGCCGGTGCTGCTGCCGACGAAATCGAAGATCCGCGCCCCTATTGCGAACTGATCCGCCAGTGGTCGACTTTCCATCCGGAATTCACCTATCTGCCGCGTAAGTTCAAGGTCGCCGTAACCGGTTCGGCGAATGATCGCGCAGCGGTCAAAGTTCATGATATCGGGCTTCGTATGCATCATAACGATGCGGGGGAAGTCGGTTTTGAAGTCATTGTTGGCGGTGGTCTTGGCCGAACACCGTTTGTTGGCAAAACCGTGCGCGACTTCATCGGTAAGAACGATCTGTTTTCTTACCTTGAAGCGATCCTGCGTGTTTATAACCGCTTTGGCCGCCGGGATAATAAATACAAAGCCCGTTTCAAAATTCTGGTTCATGAAATCGGGATTGAGGAAGTTCAGCGTCTGGTCGAAGAAGAATGGAACCTGATCAAGGACGGCTCGTTGCGTGTTGATGATGCGGAAATCGCGCATTACATCGAACAATTTGCACCACCCGCTTTTGAAACCCTGACTGACGATGATGCCGAGTTCGAACGCCGTAAGGCAGAGAACCGCGAATTCGCAAACTGGGTACGTTCGAACGTGATTGCACATAAACAACCGGGTTATGCGATTGCCAATGTATCGCTCAAACCGATTGGCGGCATTCCAGGGGACGCAACCGATACCCAGATGGAATTGGTTGCTGATCTTTCGGATCAATACAGCTTTGGCGATGTTCGCGTAACGCATGAACAGAACCTTGTTTTGCCGCACGTCAAAAAAGCCGATTTGTTCTCGCTTTGGGCCGAGCTTAAAAACGCCAATCTGGCGACCGCCAACCTTGGCTATGTTTCGGATATCATTTGCTGTCCGGGGCTTGATTACTGTGCCTTGGCAACCGCGCGTTCGATCCCGTTGTCGCAGCGCATTTCGGAACGGTTTTCCGACCTGGATCGCCAGCATGATATCGGCGAGCTCAAAATCAAGATTTCCGGCTGCATCAATGCCTGCGGGCATCATCACGTTGGTCATATTGGTATTCTGGGCCTCGATAAACGCGGTAAGGAATTTTATCAGATTACCCTTGGTGGTGACGCCAGCGAGAATGCCGAAATCGGCAAGATCGCCGGAGCTGGTTTTTCTGAGGCCGAAGTTGTGGATGCCATCGAAAGTCTGGTGACCAAATATCTTGGTATTCGTGAAACCGGCGAACGTTTTATTGATACCTATCGCCGTGTCGGCATGGACCCGTTCAAAGAGGTGCTTTATGGCGATCGTTAAGAATGACAGCGTGATCGATCAGGAATGGATCACGGTTGATATCGAAGGCGACCTGCCAGCGGGCGAAGAAAACATTATCGTGCCGTTGGCGCGGTTCAAGGAAGAACGTGAAACGCTGATTGGGCGCAATGGCGGTCTTGGTGTTCAATTGAACTCTGGTGATGCACCCGAAGATCTGGCCGATGATCTGGACCGTCTGTCGATCATTACGGTCAATTTCCCGGCTTATACCGATGGACGGGGGTATTCCTATGCTCGTGTTCTGCGTGAACGCTTTGGTTTCAAGGGCGAACTACGTGCGATCGGAGACGTATTGCGTGATCAGATCCTTTATATGCATCGTTGTGGTTTTGATGCCTATGAACTGAAAAATGATGATGATGTTTCTTTGACCAAGGTGCGGGCCGCGTTGAAGGAAATGACGGTTTACTACCAGCCAACAGGCGATGGGCGGGCGACTGCGGCGTCGCTTCGTGAGCAGCGGCGTGCAGCAATTAAAACTGCTTCCTGATATTTGTTTGTTAATTCGGACCGGGCTTTGAAGCTCGACCTTTAAGGCGCCCGTTTCGGGCGCCTTTTCTTTTGCCCTGATTAAGACAGTATTTTTTGCAAATAGTTGATGGCATTTATGCGTTGGCGAGATGGAACGAAATCTATCTCATTGCCTTGATTATTTATTCTTTTGTATAGTTTGTTTTGATCGGAATTCACCTTTTGGGTGGTATTCTGTCAGGTGACGCGATATACACTTATAAGATGTTTTCTGTGGTATTTTAGACAACCATAATAAATCAATCGATTGATTTATTTGGCCAAAAAGGCGATCAATAATATATGTTGACCAACAAATGGGTGCATTCTTAGGGGGCGATTATTGGGAAAAATCTGACCGACGTGATGGTAATAACGGTCGGGTTTTGGAATTTGGGTTCGCGTTTCTGGCTTCAACAGGAAAAGGCTTCCAATGTCGATCGAGCAAAGCCTGACAGGATTTGGTGACAACTGCGTGATTACACGGGATTTTACCCGGTATGATCAGGGTTATCAGGATAAGGCGCTCAAATATATCGATAATCTGGGCGCACTTTCAATCGCATTGCGCAAGTTTTCGGAATACAGCCGAACCATGCTGGCGTCCCAGCAACTTTATATCTATGCCAAATGGTTGGCGCGTTATACTGCCTATTGGCCAGAGCTTGATCGGATGGTTGATCGGCTTGAAAACAGTTTTGATGACGCTGATCAATGTTATGTTGCGCGCCAATCATCAATCGATGGGTCGTGGGGGTGGCAATATAATGAATTCCATCACAAATTCGATGCAACCATCGTCCGTTTGCATGAGCTTGTCCGCGAAGGGCGTGCACCGCGTTATCCGCTAAGCTTCTTGGAACCTATCGCAACGGCACCAGCCATGCGCGACTATCTGGAAAAATTGCTGGTTTCCGATATTGCGACAACCGGGCGCAACCAGCGTGACGAATTTGGCAGCGTTATATGCTGTCTGGCGCAGCTGTGTTTCAAACCGTCGCTTCGCCGCTATGCGCAGGAAAATGTATTGGGCATCGAGCTTGATCAAAGCTATGTCGATGCGTTTCGCGATTTTCTTGATGAAATCCAGAACCCTGAAACGGGTTATTGGGGCCCTTGGTATGTGTCGGATGGCAAGACCTATCGCTATGACGATCTGAGCTATACTTTCCATATTGTATCTTACCGCAAGGGGCGGGTTGGATATTGGCCAAACATTATTCGGACGACCCTTGAAAGCAGCACGTTTGAATACCCGCAAGGTTGGCTCAGCCGGGGCGCATTTAACAATCACAACAATTACGATGTTGCGAAAATATTTCGTTATGGCTGGCCGCATATGCGTTCCAGCGAACGGGAACTCGCGCGCGATCAGATTGCCGGGATGCTCGATTGGTGCCTTGCCCAGTCGCTAAAGCGTGATGGCAGTTTTGTACCGGACAGCAAGTTCTATAACTCGCTTGAATCCTGTTATTATTTCGGCGTGTCATTCCTTGACGAGGTCGGTTATTTCCAATCGTCAAAACGGTTCTGGACCTCGCAGAAATTCCCATATGCCCCGGTGATACAATCGCGCATTCGTCGCAAGCTTGACGAATTTGATACCGAAAACCCCAGTGTGATTGCAGCAAAATGGAAAATCGGCCCGGATGCAGTTCTGGGGGATACCGTTCAAGGGGCGTTGCCGAAATTGGCGAATGCCCGAACTGCACGGATATCGCATTTATCCGGCGATGATTGTGCTTCGACCGAGGAACGGGAATTCGAATATATCCTGCGGCCGAACAATGATGGCTGATCGTGTTTATGTCTTCGCGCGGGTATAATTTCTAATGGCTATGGCGTCGCAATATTTTGTGTCGGGTTCAATCCTGCGCCATATCTTTTCGATGGCCCATACCAGCATGCTTGCACTGGTGGCGATGGTGCTGGTCGATGCGCTGGATTTGTTTTTTCTGAGCCTTCTGGGCGATGTTGAAATTATCGCCGGGCTTGGTTTTGCCTGGCCAATTATTTTTTTCACACTGGCCGTTTCTCTTGGCATTTCAACGGCCATGACGGCCCTTGTATCTCGCGCCGAGGGACTTGGTGATCGTGAACGGGCAAAAATATATGCCACCCATATTTTGGTGTTTGGTCTTGCTCTATCTGGCGTGATGACCGTGGTCCTGTGGCTGGCAGCACCTCTTATGCTGGGTGTTTTCGGGGCAGTCGGCAAGGCGCATGAAATCGGTGCAACCTATGTACAGATTGTCATTCTGTGTTTGCCGGTGTTGGTGCTGAGCATGTCTTCAGGCGCATTGTTGCGCGCCATCGGGGCCAAGCAACGTGCCATGTGGTCGAAAATGGTTGGCGCAGGCGTTAATGCAATCCTCGACCCGATCTTTATCTTCGGCTTTGACTGGGGTGTTGAAGGGGCTGCATGGGCGACTGTTTTGTCACGCATCGCCATTATGGCGGTGGCCTTTTACGGCGTGCGCAATGTTCACCATATGCTGGGCCGGTTTAATGGGGAATTGTTCCGCAAGGATATTGGCGATATCGCGCGGGTAACGGTGCCGGTTGGTCTGGCAAAAGTTGGTCCGCCGATGGCCAGTGCCTTTATCATGGCCAGCATGGCAAAGTTTGGTTCTGATGCGGTGGCTGCTATGGCTATTATTGAGCGCATCGCGCCCTTTGTCTTTGTCGGTTACATGGCGCTGCCGCAGGCAATCGGGCCAATTATCGGTCAGAATTTTGCTGCGGGAAAAATGGATCGGGTACGACGTATTTGGCATAACGTCTGGGCGCTGATTGCGGTTTATGGTGTCGTCGTATGCAGTGCGCTGTTCCTGTTTCAAGGGCAAATTTCCCGGCTGTTCAGCGCGACCGACCAAACAACGGCCTATCTTGCAATCTTTTGTAGTTTTACCGCACCATTCTATGTGTTTCAGGGGCTACAATTTTCATCGCATACCTTTTTTAATGTCACCGGTCGCCCGAACCTTGCGATGGTTTTTGACCTTGCTAAGGAGCTGTTGGGGGTGATCCCGCTGGTTTGGCTTGGCAGTTATTATCTTGGGGCGGTTGGCGTATTGGCTGGGCAGGCGGCTGGTATTGTTTTGTTTGGTGCGGTAACAGGAATTGTAAGTTACCGAGTTGCTTGCCGAGCACAGCCTTTAGCTTGCACTGGCGAACCGGAAATAGGGTCTACTACCTAAGTCGTTGTGTTTTAACTTTGGTATGATTTGATATATATACATTTGGGTTGTAAAAAACATCTCCCTTTCCCATATCAGGTAAAATTGTTTTTCTTATATGGGGACTGAAATGATATCTATTTTCAACCACTTAAAGATATCGACAAAGGTCTTTGGTGGCTTTGGTGTTGTGCTCGCGCTGCTCGCGGTGATGTCACTGTTTGCAGTGTTGTCGATCAGCAGCGTGGGTGACGATTTTATTCGTTACCGTCAAATTGCCCTGCAATCCAATCAAGCCGGTCGTGTCCAAGCCAATCTGCTTGAAGCACGTGTTTCGGTCAAAGGTTACCTTTTGACCGGGTCTGAAACATCAGCTGAAAATGTTAAAAACCGCCTTTCTTCGTCGATCACATTGAATGAGCAACTGATAAATCTTCTGGATAATCCCGAATATCACAAAATGGCGCAGGTCGCTGATGAGCACCTGAAATCTTATCGTGATGCTTTCGATAGGATTATATTAATGCCTGCAAATGATCCGGCACGCGACACTTTGGTGACTGGTACGTTGGATCGAATTGGGCCAATAATTGCCGAAAACCTTGAAAAATTAAAACTGGCTGTAAAGGCCGAGCAGGATGAGATCGGACCACGTGCCACAAAGGCAGCCGAGCAATCCATTCTGGTTACCGAAATATTCGCTGGAATTGCGATCGTTCTTGGCATTTTCGCCGCGTGGGGAATTGGTGTGGGTATTTCCCGCCCAATACGTGCGATCACGGATGCGATGAATGGGCTTGCGGGTGGTAACAAACAGGCCGAAATCCCAGGACAGGATCGCAAAGATGAAATCGGTGATATGTCCAAAGCCGTTTTGGTGTTCAAGGAAAACATGATCCGTGCTGACGAATTGGCTGCGCAAGAGGCGGAATCTGCCAAAAATCGTGAAATACGTGTCCAAAAAATCAATGAACTAACATCGGGCTTTGATCAGGATGTGACCTTGGTTCTTAAGGCGCTTGCGTCTGCTTCGACCGAAATGAGAACGACCGCAACGGGCATGACGAGCACGGCCGAGGAAACCAGCCGACAGTCGAGCATCGTCGCTGCTGCGGCAGAGCAGGCATCAAACAATGTGCAGACCGTTGCCAGTGCTTCAGAAGAACTGAGCGCATCCATTGCAGAAATCACCCATCAGGTCAGTCAGTCTTCGACGGTGGCAGGTCGTGCGGTAATTGATGCCGAACGTACCAATGTGCAGGTGCGTGGCCTTGCTGCGGCGGCCCAGAAGATTGGTGATGTGGTCGGCTTGATCAGTGATATTGCCGAGCAGACCAACCTTCTGGCTTTGAATGCGACCATTGAGGCTGCTCGTGCAGGGGATGCAGGTAAGGGCTTTGCCGTCGTTGCGGCAGAGGTCAAAAATCTTGCGACAGCAACCTCTAGGGCGACAGACGATATCACATCCCAGATCACAAGCATTCAGCAGGAAACCGATGGTGCCGTTGATGCAATTGCATCTATATCAAGCACCATTTCAGAAATCAGTGAAATTGCTGCGGCCATCGCAAGTGCGGTTGAACAACAAGGTGCTGCGACCCAGGAAATCACCAGAAATGTGCAAGAAGCGGCGGCTGGAACATCTGAAGTTTCTGAAAATATCATTGGTGTAAACCAAGCTGCAACTTCAACAGGGGCGGCGGCTGAAGATGTTTTAAGTGCATCGGGAGAGCTGTCTGAGCAATCAGAATTGCTGCGTCAGAAGGTGGAAGAATTCCTTAATGGAGTTAGGACGGTTTAGGTTTTCTTTTAAGGATGGAGCGTCATCAGATGGCACAAGCCTTCTGTCGTCTGATGTTCGCCCTGTGCAATGAAGCCGATCGCCTCGTAACAGCGAATAGCACGCTCGTTTTCGGGGTCGGGATCAATGCCGATCATGGGGACGCCACGCTTAAATAGCCTCTGTGTCAGAGTTTTCAGAAACATCTGCCCGTGCCCGCAGCCCATCATGTTGGTCATGCCAATAAATGCATCAAGACAACGCGCGTTTTCAGGAAGATGTGCGAAATGTTCCTGCGGCCAATGGTGTGCATTATAATGTTGGACAAAAGCAAACGGCCGATTGCGATAGGACACAATCAGCGTGGCGATTTCCGGCAGTTCAATGTCCTCGGCAATTAATTCGATCTGCTCGTCCGGGGCCCCCCACCAGCGGATAATTTCAGGCACATGAAGCCAGCGGCGGATCATGGGGAGGTCGTTGGGGACGGCACGCCGAAAACGATATATTTCGGCGGCGGTCATCGCCGTCAGGCCCCGACAGTATCGCGATTGGCGGCAAGCGCCAGGTTTGCCTTTGAGCCGGATATACGGCCAATCTTTCCGGTGATCCAACTGCCGGTTTCGGCAAGCTTTTCAAGGTCAATACCGGTTTCGATGCCAAGCCCGTTTAGCATATAGACAACATCCTCGGTCGCGACATTGCCGCTTGCGCCCTTGGCATAGGGGCAGCCGCCAAGACCGGCGACAGAACTATCAATGGTGGTAACCCCCATTTGCAGAACCGCCAGAAGGTTTGCCAATGCCTGACCATAGGTATCGTGGAAATGGGCGGCAAGTTTGTCAATGGTGACATGCTTGCCAACCGCCTCGATCATGGCTTGGGCTTTGCCCGGCGTGCCAGTGCCAATCGTGTCGCCCAGACTGATTTCATAGCAACCCATATCAAACAGGGCCTTTGAAACCTCGGCTACCTTTTCCGGTGCGATATCGCCTTCGTAAGGGCAGCCAAGGACACAGGAAACATAGCCGCGTACCGCAATACCAGCCGCACGGGCGGCATCAATGACCGGACGAAAACGATCAAGGCTTTCTATGATCGAACAATTGATGTTTTTCTGCGAAAAACTTTCCGACGCAGCCCCGAAAACCGCGACTTCTGTCGCATTGGCGGCGATGGCGGCTTCTAGCCCTTTAAGGTTTGGGGCCAGCACAGGATAGGTTACACCGGGTTTGCGTGTGATGCGTGCCATTACATCTGATGCATCGGCCATTTGTGGTACCCATTTGGGGCTGACAAAGGCGGTGGCCTCGATCACCGACAATCCGGCATCGTTCAGGCGATGGATCAGTTCGACCTTGGTGTCGGTCGCAACCATCGTCTTTTCATTCTGTAGCCCGTCACGCGGGCCAACTTCGACAATTTTGACGTGCTTGGGCAGGTCCGAAAGGCGGGGCATCTTATTCTGCCTCCGTAATCGCGATCAGTTCTGCACCGTCATCGACTTGATCGCCGACAGCAAAGAATATTTCGCGAATTGTGCCCGAAACCGGTGCTGAAATGGTGTGTTCCATTTTCATTGCTTCCATCACTACAAGTTTGTCGCCCGCAACAACAGATTGCCCCGGTTCGCACAGAACGGCAATGATTTTACCGGGCATTGGTGCGGTTAACCCGCCACCGGCACCTTCGTTGCCGCCTGCTGCGGCGACCGGATCAAAGATTTCCAGCCGGTCAGAGCGGCCATCGCGGAAGATCGTCAGCCGGTTGCCATCGCGCAGAACACAGGCGCGCTTGCGAACATTATCAAGTGTCGCATGGATCGCGCCGTCATTGCCAAGTTCGACGGATGCCGTGATGGCACTGCCATCGGGCATGTCGATGACATAACCCTGATTGCGGTAATGCACCTTAATCAGCAAGTCCGATCCATCGTGGCGCAGGATCAAGTCATGATGATTATCGTCATTTAGACGCCATCCCGCTGTACTGTGCCATGGTGAGTAAGGATCGCTGCTTTGGGCGGCATGGCTTGTGGCCTCTGCATCACGATGCAGCAAGATATCAAGGGCGGCAAAGGCCAGTGCCTCGTTATCGGGCGTGGTCGGGTTGGGGATCAGGTCGGCAAGATATTGACCAATGAAACCGGTTTCGACTTCACCGCGTTCAAATGCGGGATGGCGGGCAATATTGGCAAGGAAGGCGGTATTGGTCGTAACGCCAACAATCTGCACGTCATTAAGGGCGGTTGCCATGCGACGAAGGGCGGATTTTCGGTCTGTGTCCCAGGTGATCAGTTTGGCGATCATCGGGTCATAATGGATGGAAACTTCGCCGCCTTCGTAAACGCCGGTATCGATCCGAACATGATCATTTGCCGTTGGCATGCGCATATGAACGAGTTTCCCCGTGGCGGGCAAAAAGTCATTATGCGGATCTTCGGCATAAATCCGCACCTCAAAGGCATGCCCATTTATGCGCAAATCACCCTGCTTTTTGGGCAATTTTTCACCGTCGGCGACGCGTAATTGCCATTCTACAAGGTCCTCGCCAGTGATCATTTCCGTCACCGGATGTTCGACCTGAAGGCGGGTGTTCATTTCCATGAAATAGAATGTACCCGATGCATCCAGCAGGAACTCAACCGTGCCGGCACCCTGATAGCCAATCGCCTTGGCGGCATCAACGGCGGCCTTGCCCATTTGCGCACGCAGGTCTTCGGGCATATTCGGGGCGGGGGCTTCTTCGATGACTTTCTGATGGCGGCGTTGTAGGGAACAATCACGTTCAAACAGGTAAACTGCGTTGCCATGGCTGTCGGCAAAGACCTGAATTTCAACGTGGCGTGGTTTGACAATCAGCTTTTCAATCAGGCAATGATCATCGCCAAAGCTGCTGGCAGATTCGCGTTTGCAGCTGACCAATGCGTCTTTGAAATCAGCTGATTTTTCAACGGCACGCATGCCTTTGCCGCCACCACCGGCTGATGCCTTGATCAAGACCGGATAACCAATTTTATCGGCCTCAGCCGCCAGAAGGTCAGGGTTTTGGTCTTCGCCGTGATAACCCGGCACCAGCGGTACACCGGCCTTGCCCATGATTTTTTTGGCTTCGGATTTCGATCCCATGGCACGGATTGCACTTGCCGGCGGGCCGACAAAGGCACAGCCGATATTTTCAAGTGCTTCGGCAAAATCGGCATTTTCCGACAGGAAACCATACCCGGGGTGAACTGCGTCGGCCCCGGATTGCGCGATGACTTCAAGCAGGCGGTCGGTGCGCAGATAGCTGTCTTTCGGGGCTGCCCCGCCGATGTGATAGGCCTCGTCCGCACGTTTGACATGCAGGGCATTGGCGTCCGCATCGGAATAGACCGCGACGGTTTGAATACCCATGCGGCGGGCAGTCTCAATCACGCGGCAGGCAATTTCACCACGGTTGGCGATTAGAATTTTGCGCGGCATGATTATTTCTCACTCCACTTCGCGGGACGTTTTTCAAGAAATGCGCTGACACCTTCGCGGCCTTCGGCACTTGCGCGCTGATGGGCGATCCGATTGGCGGTATCGTCAATCACGTCATCATCAATTGGTTTGTTGGCAACAGCAGAAATCAGTGACTTTGCCGCCGTCATGGCATTCGGACCATTGGCCAACAAAAGCTTTGTCATCGCATCACCACGCGCTGTCAGGTCGTCGCTTGAAACCACTTCATGAACCAAACCGATGGCCTGTGCGGTGGCGGCATCAAAGCGTTCCGCGCTTAGGAAATAACGCCGCGCCTGCGATATGCCGATAGCTTCGATCACATAGGGCGAAATCACCGCCGGGATCAGGCCCAGCTTGACCTCGGACAAACAGAAACTTGCACGGTCAGATGCGATGACGATATCGCAACATGCGGCCAGACCAACCCCGCCGCCAAAAGCCGCACCATTGACCAAACCAATGGTGGGTTTGCTGCAAAAGTTAAGCGTCTTCATCAAGCGTGCAAGCCCGCGGGAATCTGCAAGGTTTTCCGCATGGTCATACCCGGCCATGCGTTTCATCCAGTTAAGATCAGCACCGGCGGAAAAGCTTTTGCCTGCTCCGGTCAGGATCACGACACGCACAGCAGGATCGGCATTCAACGTTTCAAGTTTGGTGGTCAGATCGCCAATCAGAACATCGTCAAAAGCATTGTGGATTTCCGGGCGGTTAAGCGTTATGCGGGCAACACCTGATGCGCTGATTTGGCAGATTACAGCGTCGGTAGACGGCGTTTTGTTATCGTTGTTTACATTATTCATAACGACCTCACATCCGAAACACGCCAAAGCGCGTTTCCTCGATGGGTTTATTCAGGGCCGCCGAAAGACCAAGGCCCAGAACCATACGGGTGTCGGCTGGATCAATGACACCATCATCCCAAAGGCGGGCCGAGGCATAATAGGGATGGCCTTGTTCCTCGTACTGATCGCGGATTGGCCCCTTAAAGGCTTCCTGTTCTTCAATCGGCCAGGTTTCACCGCGTTTTTCCTGTGCATCGGCACGGATTTGGGTCAACACATTGGCCGCCTGTTCCCCACCCATGACCGAAATACGCGCATTGGGCCACATCCAAAGGAAGCGCGGGCTATAGGCGCGGCCGCACATGCCATAATTTCCGGCGCCGAATGATCCACCGATCAGAACGGTGAATTTCGGGACTTTGGCCGTGGCAACGGCGGTAACCAATTTGGCGCCATCTTTGGCGATGCCGCCGCTTTCATATTTGCGGCCGATCATAAAGCCGGTGATGTTTTGCAAGAAGACCAGCGGAATGCCGCGCTGGGTGCACAGTTCAATGAAATGCGCACCTTTCAGTGCGCTTTCGGAAAACAGGATGCCGTTATTGGCAATGATGCCAACCGGATAACCAAAAATTCGGGCAAACCCGGTGACCAGCGTCGTGCCGTATTGGGCCTTGAATTCGTCGAATTCCGAGCCATCGACAATGCGGGCAATCACTTCGCGCACGTCATAGGGTTTTTTGGAATCGCTGGGGATGACGCCATAAACCTCGCGCGGGGCATAGATCGGATCGCACGGTGCGGTCAGGGTCAAACCGGGGTTTTTCGTCCAGTTCAGGTTCTTGACGATATTACGCGCGATTGACAATGCATGGGCATCGTCCTGTGCATAATGGTCTGTGACACCAGATGTTTTACAATGAACATCAGCACCGCCAAGATCTTCGGCCGAAACGACTTCGCCGGTTGCAGCCTTTACCAGCGGCGGCCCCCCCAAAAAGATCGTACCCTGTTTGCGAACGATGATGCTTTCATCTGACATGGCCGGAACATAGGCGCCGCCCGCTGTGCAGGATCCCATGACAACCGCGATTTGCGGAATGCCTTTCGATGACATGGTTGCCTGATTAAAGAAGATGCGCCCGAAATGGTCGCGATCGGGAAAAACTTCGTCCTGACGTGGCAGGTTGGCACCGCCACTATCGACCAGATAAATACAAGGCAGGTTGTTTTCGAGTGCGATTTCCTGTGCACGCAGATGCTTTTTGACGGTCATCGGGTAATAGGACCCACCTTTGACCGTCGCATCATTGGCAATGATGACACATTCAACGCCGGAAACCCGACCTATGCCGGTGATGATGCCTGCAGCCGGAACATCTTCGTCACCATACATGCCGTATCCAGCAAGCTGCGATAGCTCCAGAAACGGGGACCCGATATCAAGTAACTGGCGAACACGTTCACGCGGCAACAGTTTGCCACGCCCCGTATGGCGATCACGTGCACGTTCACCACCACCAAGCTTGATCTGTCCGATCTGGTTGCGCAGGTCTGCGACCTGTTTTTCCATCTGTTCGGCATTGTAACGGAAATCTTCCGAGCGGGGATTTACCGCAGATTTCAGTACCGTCATCGTCAATCGACACCGTCTGTTGCGGGGTCCGGATTGAAAAGGCAAATCGGACCCGAAGTGAAGGGCATTTTATGGCTGCTTTTATGGTGGAAGTTTACGTAAACGTCAATATTAAATAGGTAATTTAGTACCGAATTTACTTATATCAAAAATTTGGGGGGATTCAGCCAGAATTTCAAGGTGTCAGGGTGGGGCTGACATGGCCAAAGGCGGTCGGGTTATTTAAATATCACGGGTTTCAGCCGCAGTTGAGGTCGCTGTGGATGTTTGTCTGCTGTGCGGATAAGGACAGGTGGCTAGCAGGATCAGCCGTTAGTTTGGTTATGCAACTTGATCCAGTGTTCAAGTTGTTCCAGTCGGTCATTGCCAAAAAAGGCTTCGTCTTCATAGAAGAAAAACGGAGAACCAAAAGCACCGTGCGCGATGGCTTCGTCGGTGACCTTGCGAACATGCTGTTTCCATTTTGGGTTCTCGACGGCCCTGCGCAAATCGCCGGCATCAATGGAATGGCGGGTCGCGGTGGCAAAAACGGTTTCCGGGTCGGACATATCAAGTCCGTCGGCAAAATAACCGCGATAGATGTCTTTGGCGAATTTGATGGCGGTTGCCGGTTTTGTTGAGGCGATCCAATAAAACGCGCGTGTCGGTGTCAGAGCGGAATAAGGGAAGTTGGCCGGGATGTGGAACGGTGTGTTTTGTAATTTGGCGCAACGTTCCATATCGCGTTTGAAATAGTCGCCACGGATTGGTTGGCTAAGCAACGGGCTTTGCCCTGTTTGCTTGAAAGCAGCCCCGATCATGAAGGGGCGCCAATTTGCCGTGATGCCCGTACGGTCGACGAATGCGTCGATACGTTCCGCCGCCAGATAGCCATAGGGTGATGAAAAATCAAAATAGAACGTGACTTCTGACATGTTGTGGGACCCGCAATCATTGACGTAAAACACAGAGCTTTAACGCAAAGGGTGCGCAACCATCGTCAGGATGGTTTGGCGATAGTGACCTACTAAGCAATTGTCGTGCAACAAAATAAACGGATCTATGAGATCGTTATGCCCGGGCGGACTTTTACTTCTTCCATTACAACATATGTATGAGTTTGACTGACGCCCTGTACGGAAGAAAGGCGTTCAAGGAATTCGCGATAGGCATACATATCGGCAACCCGAAGTTTCATCAGATAGTCGAAACCACCGGCAACCATATGGCATTCTTCGATTTCGGTCAGCTTGCGAATGGCAGATGCGAATACGTCAAAAACATCGGGTGTGGTACGATCCAGCGTGATTTCAACAAAAACCACCAGTGACTGGTTAAGTTTTCGCGGATCAAGCAGCGCCATATAGCCGGTAATAAAGCCTTGCTGTTCAAGGCGGCGAACACGTTCAAGGCATGGGGTCGGGCTTAGATTGACGCGGCGTGACAGCTCGACATTGGACATGCGACCGTCATTTTGAAGTTCGCGCAAAATCTGTTTGTCGATTTTATCCAGGCTTTTGTGATTCTTCTGCATTTTAATCTTATGACCAGTGTTTATGACTGCGCTAAAAGTGTTTCTGTGGATGATATATCGTAAAATAAAGGAAAATGGCAGCACATTTTTTAAATGCGAATATATCTTTTGTGCCTGTAGAGAAGATAACTCTGTGTTCCTGATTGGGAACGATAGATTTGCTTTTGCAAGGAGAATCCATCGCCATGTTCCGCATCGATATGCCCCAGGCCAATGAAATTCGCGCGAAAATCCGTGAAACGTACCGCACTGACGAAGAGGCGGTTGCTGAACAGATGATCGACGCGGCACGTTTGGCCCCTGAACAGGCCGCCCGCGTTCAGGATCGCGCTTATCAACTGGTTGCCCGCGTTCGCAAGGCTGACAATGGTAAAAGCGGCATCGATGCGCTGTTGCATGAATACGAGCTGTCGAGCAAGGAGGGCGTCATTTTGATGTGCCTTGCCGAGGCGCTTTTGCGTGTGCCCGATGCGGTGACGGCCGACAAGCTTATTCAGGATAAGCTGTTTGACGCTAACTGGCAAAGCCACCTGGGGCATTCCGATAGTTTCTTTGTCAATGCCTCGACCTGGGGACTGATGCTGACCGGCAAGGTGATCAAATTTGGCAAGGCTGAAAAGGCCGATCCCGGTGCGTTGTTGAAACGCATGATCGCGCGTTCCGGCGAGCCGGTAATCCGCAAGGCTTTTAATCAGGCGATGCGCATCATGGGGCGTCAGTTCGTGATGGGGCGCACCATTGCCGAGGCCGCCGAACGTGCCAAGGTGAACGAGGAAAAGGGCTATCGCTATTCCTATGACATGCTGGGCGAGGCCGCCCGCACGATGGAAGACGCGGATCGCTATTTCAAATCCTATGTCGATGCGATCAACGATATTGGTAAGGTCGCCAAAAACCGTGGCCCGATCAACAGTCCGGGTATTTCCGTAAAACTTTCGGCGATCCATCCCCGCTATGATTTCGCCAATTATGATCGCGTCATTAACGAATTGGTGCCACGGCTAAAGCAACTTGCGCTGTTGGCCAAAAAATACGATATCGGCTTTACCGTCGACGCCGAGGAAGCCAATCGTTTGGACTTGTCGCTGGACGTGATCGGAGCTGTCTTTGCCGATCCTGATCTGGATGGCTGGGAAGGATACGGACTGGCGGTTCAGGCCTATCAAAAACGCGCTTACCACGTGCTGGAATGGCTTGCCGATCTTTCGGTCAAGGTTGGTCGCAAAATGATGGTGCGTCTGGTCAAGGGCGCCTATTGGGATACCGAGGTCAAGAATAGCCAGGAAAACGGTTTCGAAGGCTATCCGGTGTTTACCCGCAAGGCCGCGACCGATGTTTCCTATTTGGCATGTGCGCGTTTTATGCTGTCGCACCGTGATGCATTTTATTCTCAGTTTGCCAGTCACAACGCCCATACTGTGGCATCGGTTCTGGAAATGGCTGGTAATGACCGGACATTTGAATTCCAGCGCCTGCATGGCATGGGCGAAGCCATGTATGAGCAGATTGTCGATAAGGCCGGTGAAAATGTGCCGTGCCGTGTTTATGCCCCGGTCGGCACCCACGAAGATCTTTTGGCCTATCTGGTTCGTCGTCTTTTGGAAAATGGGGCCAATACCAGCTTTGTGAACCGCATTCAGGACGAACAACTGCCGATCGAGGAAATGATCGCCGACCCGGTGGAGAAAATGGCAGCTCTGCCGCGAAAAGCGCACCCGAAAATTCCGGCGCCGATTGATCTTTATGGTCCGGGCCGGGTCAATTCCAAGGGCATTGATCTGACCGACACCACCAAGTTGCTGCCGTTGGCAGAAAAATTGGCATCGATCCAGGGCAAGGTCTGGTACGCAGCCCCGCTGATTGATGGCAAATTGGTTTCGGGCGAGCCGATTGACGTTTTAAACCCGGCAAATCGCAAGGAAAAAGTTGGTGAACTGGTTCAGGCCGGTGCCCCAGACGTCGAGGCCGCAATCCTTGCTGCGACCAAGGGTTATGGGATTTGGAATAAAACCCCGGCCAAGGAACGTGCGGCCTGCCTGCGTCGTCTTGCGGATCTTCTTGAAGATAACATGGACGAGTTCATTGCCCTGTGTCAGCGCGAAGCAGGCAAGCTTTATTCCGATGGTGTCGCAGAAGTCCGCGAAGCTGTTGATTTCTGCCGTTACTATGCCAACCGGGCCGAGGAAAGTTTCCGCGAGGGAAGTGTCCTTGAAGGTCGTGGCATTTTCGTTTGCATCAGCCCATGGAACTTCCCGCTGGCAATCTTCCTGGGGCAGGTCAGTGCCGCCCTTGCCGCCGGAAATGCCGTAATCGCCAAACCGGCCGAGCAAACATCGCTGGTAGCCGCCAAGGCCGCGGAACTGATCCTTGCCGCTGGCGTGCCAGGTTCGGCATTTACGTTATTGCCGGGGCCGGGCCGTGTGGTTGGGAGCCTTTTGATTAATGATCCGCGTATTGGTGGGGTTGCCTTTACCGGATCGACTGAAACCGCACAGATCATCAATCAGGCATTGGCGAAACGCCCGGGTGTTCCGTTGCCGCTGATTGCCGAGACTGGTGGTCAGAATGCGATGATTGTTGATTCAACCGCATTGCCAGAACAGGTTGTGCAGGATGTCATTATCTCCGGTTTCCAGTCCGCCGGTCAGCGTTGCTCGGCATTGCGGGTCCTGTTTGTTCAGGAAGACATCGCAGACAAGCTTTGTCACATGCTGGTCGGCGCGATGAAGGAACTGCGCGTTGGGGATCCGAAATTTCTTGATATTGATGTAGGGCCGGTGATTGATGAACGGTCTCGCAAGACCCTTGTCGCCCATGCTCAACGGATGACCAAGGAAGCCAAACTGCTTCATGCTTGCGACATTTTACCCGAATGTGACGACGGGACTTTCTTTGCCCCGCATTGCTTTGAAATTCCATCGATTGATGTTCTGGAACGCGAAGTGTTCGGGCCGGTTGTTCATGTCGTGCGGTTCAAGGCGCGCGATCTGGACAAGGTTCTCGATCAGATTAACGCATCGGGTTACGGCCTGACGATGGGCATCCATTCGCGGATCGATAGCACGGTGCGTCAGATTTCGCAGAAGCTGCGTGTTGGTAACTGCTATGTGAACCGTAATATGATCGGTGCGGTTGTCGGGGTTCAGCCGTTTGGCGGGCAGGGGAAATCCGGTACCGGCCCCAAGGCTGGTGGCCCGCACTATGTTGAACGTTTTGCCAAACCGGTAAGTAGCGCCGCAACAGCGCCCCAAGAAAACGATGCGATTGCCGATGATCGTTCGCCGATTGTGATCAAGGCATCCCTGAATGATGCCGACTATCGCACGATGCTGGACGCACAGGGTAAATGGCAGGCGGTTGATGGCAATGAACGGGTGCGTATTCTTGAAAACCTGTCCGCGAAAATGGTCGATGCAAGCGTCAGCGATTTGTCGGAAAATGCTGATCTGTTTGCGCATTTTGCAGCCATTTCAGAAAACGGATTTGTCGCACCCACCCGGATGCCGGGGCCGACCGGCGAAACCAATGATCTTTATATGCTGGGACGTGGTGTTTATTTGGTGCAAGCTGAAAACGATGCCGAGGCATCGCGTGTGATCCGCCATATCGCGGCGGCCCTTGCCGCTGGCAATGCGGTGATTGTTGCCGGGGATCAGAAATGGCTGGGGGGACTGGTAAAGTTTTCTGCCGATGCCGGTCTTCCGGCCAAGCTTGTAACGGTCGTCGCATCGAAAGTTGGCATTGCCGTGATGTATGATGGCGACGTTGCTGGTGTTTCATGTGTGGCGCCGCTTGATCGGGTGACCTCGTTCAAGCAACTGCTGGCCAAGCGCGATGGTGCGATCCTGTCATTGATTTCTGACAGTGGTGCCGATGATGACGGTGCGTTGCCTGATGAAATCTTCCTGCATCGGTTTGCGACAGAAAAAACAGTTACGATCAATACAACAGCCGCTGGTGGAAACGCATCCTTGATGTCGATGGGCGAGAGCTGAGGACGAAACCTGATCTGGGGCACACCGGTCAGGTTAATCAAGGTCCGGGGTGATGATATGCCCGCGGGCGTGATATGAATCAGATTGGGCCGGGGCATAACCCCGGCCTTTTGCTTTTTTAAAGCGCGCCGACGCCCGCATCATTGTGCGCGGGCTTTTTTTTGTCATAATCACCTGCAACAACATGATGCGGAACCACAGGTAGTTCAGGGCGTTAAAGTTATATTGCGATCCACTGTATTAGTGGTTCAGGAAATTTGAATATGCCGATGTATCGGCATAAGGAGGAGCACCTAGATGATCAGAATTTCCCGAGGTTGGCGCGACGCGATGAAGGCCGTATCGGTATGTGCCGTTTTGGCGATGCCGCTTGCGGCATGTGGTCCGCTGCAAATGCCGCTGGAAGACCGCACCGGGAATGACCAGTGGGTCGATACCAAAATAAAGTCAGGCATTCTTGGCGAGTTTTCAAAGGTCGACCATACCTATTTGATCGATGTGAATGTCGATATCTGGAAACAGCAGGTGATGATCACCGGCATGGTTGATTCCAAGGGCAAGTATTTCGACGTCATGTCGATTGTTAAACAGGATGACCGAATTAAAACGGTTTATGACCATCTGGAGGTCGCGGACGCGGAAACCATCGATGCCTATCACAAGGCCGAAGATGAATATGGCAAAAACGCTGTCCCAACCGATTCGGCGACCCAAAGTGTTTCCGATACCTGGATTGAAAGCCAGATCAAAGCCTTGTTATTGGCTGAGAAAGGCGTGAGCTCGGTCAACTATCGTTGGCAGTCGGTAAGCAACATTGTCTACATCATGGGCGATGCGCAAAGTGGCGAGGAACTCGATAAGGTGCTTTCGATTGTTCGTCGCATCAAGGGTGTTAAACGCGTGGTGAGCCACATCGCAACCATCTGATCACCTTGTGATTAAAAGATTTTTTCGTAATCCCCAGCAAATCTGCCAATTTGCTGGGGATATTTTTTATGGATTTGTTGCAAAAGTGTTTGAAAACTATTCGCAAGTAGATTACTGGTGTGGTGCTGTAATTAATAACTGATTGCAATTTAGCTGATGTATGTGTGCATTTGTAACGCGCTAAAAGAACGCGATGTGCGCCGGGCTGCCGTAGAAGGTGGTGCCTCGCGTCCTGCCGATGTTTTTCGTTTTCATGGTTGCGCCCCACAATGTGGGAAATGTGCATGTCACATGCGCGCCGAGTTGTCGCAGACAAAAAACTGTGGCAATTGTGATTGCGAAGATGCGGCTGCTGTTACCGCTAACATCAAGCCAATTGCTGCTGAATAGTCGGCTATCAGAATTTTAATGCGTGATTGAAAAGGCGAAACCCATGGGGCTTCGCCTTTTGTTTTGTGTTCAGCATGGAGCAGGGGCAGATTAGGTCACTGTTTTGGCTTTTGAGCCAAAGCGTTCTTCAGCAAGACGATCCGCGACAAATCCGGTTGAAAGGTTCTGCTGTTTGGCGCGTTCAAAGATTTCGCGCACCGTGGCACCAATACCTTCGATATGTTTGTTGGTCTCGGTTACCGGTTTGCCTTCGCGGCAATAGTAAACTTCGACCACACCCCCGGCGTTGATCACATAATCCGGCGCATAAAGGATATCGGCTTCGCGCAGCATGTCACCATGACGATCCGATTCCAGTTGGTTATTGGCCGCACCGGCAATGATGCGGGCGCGAATTTTGTTGATGCTGTGATCATTGATCACACCACCCAATGCGCAAGGTGCCAGAATATCGACATCCGCATATAGGATTTCATCTGCGGGCACCGTGGTCGCACCAAATTCGGTAACAGCGTTATTCACGTTGTTTGCGTTCAGGTCCGCGACAACCAACTGTGCACCTGCTTTGTGCAGCATACGGCACAGGTGATATCCGACATTGCCAAGGCCCTGAACGGCCACGCGCAGACCGCCAAGGTCATCGTGACCATTCTTGAAGCGAACTGCTTCTTTCAGGCCCATAAACACGCCATAGGCGGTGAAAGGCGATGGATCACCGGTTCGTGCCGGGTCTTTGCCATCATTGATGCCGCCGACATGTTTGGTCTGGCTGGCGATTTGGACCATATCTGCCGGGGTGGTGCCGACATCCTCGGCAACGATATAGCGCCCGCCGACTTGTTCGATGGCACGGCCCATGGCCCGGAACAGTTGCGGGGTTTTCTGACTACGTGGATCACCAATAATTACCGACTTTCCACCCCCAAGCGGCAGATTGGCAAGGGCGGATTTATAGGTCATGCCACGTGATAGGCGTAGAACATCATGAATGGCTTCCTGTTCGGTCGCATAGGGCCACATACGGCACCCACCCAGTGACGGGCCGAGATTGGTATTGTGCACAGCAATGATCGACTTCAGGCCTGTGTCGGGATCACTGGCGAAAACGACCTGTTCGTGGCCGTCAAATGCGGTATCGGAAAACACGTTCATTCTGTTGTCGCCTCCTGATGCAAGCGCGTTATGTTGCAAGGGGTGACCCTTGGTTGTCCCTTTATGTTTGATGTCTTGGCTTTTTGATCAATTTCAAAATCGCGTCTGGGTTAAAAAAGACCGTTTCCATAAAACGACTGACATAAGATGGAATTTTGTGATCGTGGGGGCTGCGCTTTGAAATAATCTTTCGCGTACTAAAATGCGGATTTATGGCAGGCCAACAATTTTCTATTTTGGAAAATGCACATAGAAGAGTCTTTTTATGGTTTTTCTGGTGGATAAATTTACGGCGAAAGACCGAAAAATTCAATTTCTGCGGATTGAATTCCACGAAGGTGCAGCGCGGTGTAAATCTGTGCTGCACCGCAGGATTACGCGGTTCCGGACCCTGCTATGCAAAACCGACGCATATCATTCCGGACTATTTCAATTAAACATGGAATCCAGCCGGACGATTTACGGCTCGTTAAGCCACTTGTTCCACACTCGTGGTTGGACATTTCGATTTTGTGAAATGTTCGGTTCAGGACATGACGGCGTCTAGGGCGGATGTCGTCGATCAACGTAAGGAGACCGGGCTGATATGTCTGCATTTACAGACCATCGTCAAACCGTATTTCAGGTTGAATTGCACAACCAGGCCGTTCGTGAATGCGTCAAAGAGAATCGTTCCCACGAGATTTTTGACGACCGTTGGGCTGATGTGCAGACTCATGAAGTTGCTGCCAAGGATGAATACAAGGCACTTGCCATGATCGAAAACACCTATCCGTCTGATGACGGGTTTGTTGTCGATCACGTCAAACGCCGTGACTGACCGGTAGAACGCGATATCGGCCTTCGGCCAAAACAACAAGGGCAGGCTAAACCTGCCCTTGTTGTTTTGGAATTTGCCAATCAGGTCTGTATTGGTTCGTCTTGTTTGGAAAGGGCGCGGTTAACGAATTCAAGCCGGTCCTGACCCCAGAACATTTCGCCATTGACGAAATATGTCGGCACGCCAAAGATATTGTCAGTCTTTGCGGCTTCGCTGTTGGTTTCATATATTTTGGCGATTGCCGGATAATCCGCATGATCCAGGTATTCACCGGAAAGATTGTTGCTGATCAAAGCCTCGCGGACGGTCTGGGGGGCGGTGATGTCACGTTCACGCAGCCAGATATCCCCCATCAGCGTTTCAATCAGGCCAGCCGGGTTTTTACCATCTTCCTGAACCGCAATAATGGTGCGTGCGGCCAGTGTTTCATCCACGGGAAAATGGGCAGGATGAAAATTGATCGGAATGCCAAGAAAATCTGACCAGCGTTTCAATTCGACAAGGCGGTATTCTTGACGGGGTATCGGGCGCTTGGCCAGTGGAACACCGCCGCCATGCTGCCAAACATCGGCGGACCGAACCGGTTTATGGATGATCGGAGTGTTATGTTTGCGTGCGATTTCAGTTGCGCGGCGAAATCCAAAAAACGCCCATGGCGACTGAACAAAGAAATAGTGGATGATCGGCGTGGACATTTGGGACCTCCGGAAGGCTGCAGGACCGCAGCACATTGTTTTTCAATGCGCCAACCTTGCCCGATCTGCTTTGCAGTCGTCAAATGGCCAGATGATATATCTCGGACTTGTGATGAAAATAGTCGGGCGTGAGTTTACCTTGGGGGCGCAGGGACCGTAGTTAATAATCAAGCCACCACGAATATTCGTCAAGGCCGCCAAGAACAACACCATCAAAACCAAGTTTCATGATCCCACCAAGATAGCTGTTCTCGTTGCCAAACAGGATATCCTGCCATTCTTTGGACCAGTAAAAGACATGGTGTTCCTGCCCCCAGCGCGCCAAAAGATTGCCTTCGCCGACAAATGCCGGTGATCCGGGGCGCCAGCCATTTTTCCAGTAATATCGGAATGTTTCAGCCGTTCCGATATTGAGATAGGCAAGAATTGTACGCGGTGTACCAATTTTTTTATAGCGCAGACGCTTCATGTCATCATAGGTCAACGGGATTGTCCCGCGATGGAACGGATCAATGACCAGAACGTCGTAATTGGTGTCGAGCAGCGCGTTGATAAAGTTTTCCTTGGTGCCATAGGGCGAACTATCCAGAACAATCGCGTAATTCTTGGCGTCGCGGATGTTGTCTATGACATGCGGGTTCGCACCTATTGGTGTGCGGGGTGTTTTGGCCAGCGTTGAAAGCTGCTTGTCGGGGGGCGGTGCGGCGTAATACAGCGCATCAAAATTGCGGATCTTCTGGCGTGCGGCTTGCTGTGCATCGCTTTTATCAGTGTAATCAAGCGCAAAATACCTAAGTCCGATGGCTTTCAGGCGCTCCATAAAGCCAAGGATATATTTGCTTTCCTCACCATCGGTTGGTTCACCGTATTTCTCGTACCCGTAGAACGGTGCCTCGATCATGATGCCGTCCAAAGCGCGCAGATAATCGCGGGCTGGTTCGGCTGTTCCACGTACTGCGAACAATGTGGTTTCCAGGTATTCGGTCAATTCAAGTCCGTTTAGGGCAATGATCGAAAAGTCACTGCGATAGGATTTCGCCCAGCGGCTCAGTTGGATGACAAAATCACGCATTTCATCCGCAAATTCGACATTCGGTTTGCCGGATTCTGTCTGATTGTTGAGTTTCGAAAGGCTGTTGGGTGCAGGCACGAACGGTTCAAGTTGTTGGGCGTTAACCGTGCTGACGTTCGACAAAGGGGCAAGCAAACCACCAAGCACAATGCCGCCGACCGCAATGATACGTTTCCAGGAAAACCGAACTGATGTTGAACAGGTGGTTTTTCGGTGGGGGTGATATGTGGTCGCGCGCATGATCTGGTTTGAAAACTGTGTTAATTGCCTGTCAGTTTCTGTCATCACGATGCCGCCTTTAACTTCTGCCGGGACAGGATGTTTTCGACATGGTCTGCTATTGCAAGGCTTGCCGTCAATCCCGGTGATTCGATGCCATACAGCATTATCAGACCATCAATGCCATGTGCATCACGGGCCGATATCAGGAAATCCCGTGCGGCTTCACCCGGCGCCTGTATTTTGGGGCGAACACCCGCATAACCGGTCTGAAGGGCGTTTTCGTCCAGATCCGGATAATATCTGCGAATGGCGGCGGCAAAACCGGCGCGCTTTTCCGCAGGCACGTCATAGTTTGGTTCGTCAACCCAGGTAACGTCTGGTCCGAACCGTGCCTGTCCGCCAAGGTCAAGTGTCAAGTGAATGCCAAGCCCGGCTTGTTCTGGTGCAGGATAGATCAGGGTTGAAAAGGGTGCCTTGCCCGACAGGGTGAAATAGCACCCGCGTGCATAATGTTGCGGTGGAACGCTGGCTTGTGCAAGGCCGGTAAAGTTATGGGCTAATGTCTGGCTATGCAAACCACCTGCGACCAAAAGTTCCGCACAGGTCAGGTTCATTTCCTGACCATCGCGGTCGCGCGTTTCAATGGTGAATACATCGTTTTCGTATGTCGCGGCGACAACGTCGGTATTGAGCGCAAGTGTCGCGCCATTTGCCTCTGCCTCGCCCAAAAGGGTTACCATTAACTGGTGGGAATCAACAATTCCGGTCGATGGGCTTTCAAGGGCGGCAACACAGTTCAGTGCCGGTTCACGCGCTATGGCCTGTGACCCATCCAGCCAGACAAGATCGTTAACGCCATTTTCGTTTGCACGTTTTTCGATGTCGCGTAGTGCCGGTATCTGATCTTCGTGGGTGGCGACAATCAGTTTTCCCGTGCGCTTGTGATCAATGCCGTTTTCCGCGCAATAGCGATACAGCATATCCCGTCCCGCCACACAGAATTGCGCCTTTAGGCTGCCTTTGGGGTAATAGATCCCCGCATGGATGACTTCACTGTTACGTGCGCTGGTTTCACTGCCGATCATATCGTGACGTTCAATGATCAGAACTTCACGCCCGGTTTTTGCAAGGGCGCGTGCACAGGCAAGGCCAACAACGCCAGCCCCAATGATTACGGTTTGAATGTCGGTGGTCATGCTTGCACGGCTATCCGGGGCTTATGAGTTCAGTTGGCGAAAATAGACGGCTTGGCCCTGATTATCCTGACCTTCGCCGGTGACGCTGCCGGGGCCTTCGCTGGTGTAATGCCCGCGCGCAGACGAACCGTCATCACAGAAAACATACCAGCTGCCAAAAGGCAAAGTGCCTGTTTGATAAGCCCCGCCGTCATGACGCCAGATGCCTTCACAATGGCGAACATCACTGTCGATTGTCATCGTGCCTTCACCGGAAGGCTGATCGAACTTCAATACCCCCTGACCGCGCACACCTTGCCAGTTGATGGTGATGGGCTGGCCCTCTGGCGGGGTGGGGGCAGTATTGTTTTCCGGAAGGGCGGTGGCAGATGGGGTTTCCATCGCGTCGGGAGCTGTTGGCCTTGTGACGCCTTCGGGAAGTTGGATGTCAAATTTGCCAAAGAATGCGGCGGCAAATTGCTGTGCATCGATCATGCCAAGTGTTGCGGGTGGTTTGCGGTATTCGGTTCCGCTTTGGCGTGTGATCGGATCGCAGTAATAGCCTAACAGGCGGCTGCCACGCGTCGTGGGCGTGTCCGGATTCCATTGCGCGACAAAGGAAATGCATTGTGATCCCGCCCGTGTAAAGGGCGTCATGGCAATTGGGCCATAGCGCGTATCTTGCGTGAAATTGGCGCCATTGACTGTGCTGTTGCCGCGCAATCCGTCAAACATGCCCAGCAATTGGTTGGATGGCATTTCACTGCTGAATGTGAAACCGGGTGCTGAGGTCGAATAGACGGTTTCGATGAACAGGTCGCTACGTGTATTCTTAAGGCTACCTTCCTGTGGTGGCACAAACCACCGGCCAACAAAAACAGTACTGTTTTCGCGGTACTGACGCAAAAAAACGCTGGTGACAGGCATGTCTGCGGCAAAGGCAAGCGGGCTTTGGTCGGTCGGAATTTGTTCAAAACCGCCCGTATCCTGCGCCATTGCGGAAAATCCGCCTGTCATTATCAAAGTGCCGGCCATTACGCCGCCCAATAGGGCCCCCCGATTGGTCACTTTGCGTCCTTTCTTTATGTTATTGCTGGAGAAATCATTTTTTCCCTACTCCTATCTTTACCTCTACGGTGATAGATTGGCTAGGGGCCAGTCACCGACTTGCTTCTGGTGACGTTCTTTGTTCTTGATTTTTGTGAATAAAGACGGTCATTGGGGGAAGGGTATTGACCCTGGGGACAGAATAATTGCCTGAATAACGGAGCATACTGCAATGACGGTGCAAGAGACCGGCGCAACCGGGGACAGCGCGGGCCAACAGACCGCGACCGCCAAACAGCCCGGGGCAAAACGCGCCCACGTGATCGTGATCGGTAATGAAAAGGGTGGATCAGGGAAATCGACAACAGCGATGCATTTGATTGTGTCGCTGATGAAAATGGGATTCTCGGTTGGTTCGCTTGATATCGATGCCCGTCAGGGAACGCTGACCCGTTATGTCGAAAATCGCATTTCCTTTAACGAAAAAAAGAAGTTAAACCTGCCGATTCCCGACCACCTCCCGGTCCATCGCAGCGCGCTTGAAGACGGAAATGCTGCCAAGCTTGACGAACGGGATCGCTTTACCAAGGCGCTGGGCGAATTGGTCATGAGCTGCAATTTCGTTGTTATGGATTGTCCGGGAAGTGACAATTATTTGTCGCGGTTGGCCCATGCATGCGCTGATACACTCGTGACGCCGATCAATGACAGCTATATCGATCTTGACATGCTGGCACGTATCGATCCCGATACCCTTGATATTAAAGGCCCCAGTATCTACGCCGAAATGGTCTGGGATGCGCGCAAACGCCGGGCCGGGGTTGATGGCGGGACCATTGACTGGATCGTTATGCGTAATCGTCTGTCACATCTTGATGCGCGGAACAAACGCGACATTGCCGAAATCGTCGACAAGCTTGCCAGTCGCATTCGGTTCCGTGTCGCACCGGGCTTTGGGGAACGTGTAATTTACAGGGAATTATTCCTTAAAGGGCTGACGCTTTTGGATCTTCGCGAGAAGGGCGTTGGCATCCCCATGAGCATGTCACATATGGCAGCCCGTCAGGAAGTTAGGGCGCTTTTGGAAATTGTCGGATTTTCGCCTGCTGACGGTGAAGAGTTGCCGATCTGACATATGCCGCCCTATATCACGACGGTCGTGCCCGATAAAATTGGTTGGTGTCTGTGCCAAAAGAAAACGTGCCGAAAGAAAAAACAGCGTCGAAAAACAATATCACGCCCGAAGCATCAAGCCGGGCGGATGTTGCCGCGTTTTTGACCAAGGCAAATACCCTGGCCAAGGGCGCCCCTGCATCCGGCCCGGCAAACGGGCGCCTGATCTTTGCCATGGATGCCACGGCCAGTCGCCAGCCAAGCTGGGACAACGCCGCCGTTCTTCAGGCGGAAATGTTTGACGCAGTATCAGGGATTGGCAGTACACTTGATATCCAACTGGTATTTTTTTGCGGCCTGTCTGAATGCAAAGCCAGTGGGTGGTGTCGGGATGCATCCAGACTTCGCGATTATATGACAAAGGTCTCGTGTCGTGCCGGGCATACACAGCTTGGTCGCGTGTTAACTCATGTCGAAGGCCAAGCCCGCGATAAAAAGATTAATGCCTTAATTTATGTCGGCGATTGCTTTGAAGAGGACC
This sequence comes from Thalassospira alkalitolerans, assembly GCF_002115745.1. Lineage (GTDB taxonomy): Bacteria > Pseudomonadota > Alphaproteobacteria > Rhodospirillales > Thalassospiraceae > Thalassospira > Thalassospira alkalitolerans. The sequence goes on along the minus strand of NZ_JFKB01000017.1, from coordinate 4,946 downwards.
TTGATAATCTGGCCGGGGTTGCAGGGCAATTGGCACTAAAAGGTGTTCGGGCTTTCATGTTTCAGGAAGGATTTGATCCAAAGGCGGAAACTGCCTTTCGCGAAATTGCCCGGATTACCGGCGGGGCCTTTGCCCGTTTTGATGCCAATGCGGCGGATCATCTGCGGGCGTTGCTGGGCGCTGTGGCAAGTTTCGCCGTTGGCGGGATTGCCGCACTTGATGATTACGCAGGCAGGAACGCGGCCAAGGACGTCAAATTGCTGAGCGCCCAGTTGCGGAAGCGGTCCTGATGCAGTGGTTTTTGATGGGGATCGGACTTTTTGTCGGGGCTGGTTTTGCCATTAAATGGCTTTCCGCCGCTGAACCAAAGGACGTCAGAAAGCTTGGGGCTTGGGCGGTTGTTTTAGTCCTTGTTTTGCTAGCAGGCTGGTTACTGCTGACGGGTAAACTTGCAGCTATGGTTGCTGCCCTTGTTGCTGCCATACCATTCGTCGCGAGAATCCTCAAAATTGGCTTATTGTGGCCATTATTGCGCAGGATGTTTGGAGCTGCCCGGTCGCGGGGCGGTGCTGGACGTTCTTCTGGGCGTTCCGGTGTTGGTTCCGGTCGGGTGTCCGAAATAAAAACCAATTATCTGCATATGTATCTTGATCACGATAACGGACAATTGGGCGGTACAATTGTGCGAGGCGCAATGGCCGGACGGGATGTTGATACACTTGGGGTTGACGAACTGCAGTCATTTTATGTTGAATGTTGCGGCGCACAAGATCAGAGTCAGATCGTTCTGGAAACCTATCTGGATCGGCGACCGGATTGTTCCGGCTGGCGTAACTGGCAGGCGTCCCGAAATGCGGATGACCATGGAAACGGCAAGGCCGGACAGAATAACGAGCAAGCTGAGAACGGATTTCGCAGCGGAGAAATGGATGCAGGCGAGGCCAGAAAGATCCTTGGTGTGGCGGATAACGCAACCCGCGAAGAGATCAACCGGGCCTATCAGGTTCTGATCAAGGCGGTCCATCCGGACCACGGCGGATCAGATTATCTTGCATCCAAGATCAACGCTGCGCGAAGCCTTCTGTTACAGCTTTGTAAAGATTGAATAGGTTACACAGCGCGCTTGCTTGATCCGCATTTCTGAAATGTGGCAGAAGCATAGATTGGCCGAATGCGGAGAATGCGGGTATGGCGCGGTCAAAACAGAGGAAAGAAGGCATGTCGAAACGAATCAGGAAGGCTGTATTCCCGGTGGCAGGTATGGGAACCCGTTTTTTGCCTGCAACCAAGGCAATGCCCAAGGAAATGCTGCCGGTTGTCGATAAGCCGCTTATTCAATATGCCGTCGAAGAGGCAATTGCTGCGGGCATCGAAGAGTTCATCTTTGTGACCGGCCGTGGCAAAACCGCAATCGAGGACCATTTTGACCGTTCTGCCGAACTAGAAGCAATTTTGATGGAGCGCGGCAAGCATGACGCGCTGGTGACCTCACTTGCGATGATCCCGGAGCATGGTCGTGTGACCTATACCCGTCAGGGCAACCCGTTGGGCCTTGGTCATGCGGTTTTATGTGCCAAGTCGCTGGTTGGTGACGAACCGTTTGTTGTTCTGCTGGCTGATGACCTTATCCAGTCAAAGGTCCCTTGCATGAAGCAGATGGTCGAAAGTTATGGCCGGACTGGTGGCAACATGGTTGCGGTAATGGATGTGCCGCGCGAAGAAACCCAGCGTTACGGTGTGCTTGAAGTCGAAGGCACCAATGGACGTCTGGTCAGTGCCTGTGGCATGGTTGAAAAGCCAAAGCCGGAAGACGCACCCTCGACCCTGTCGGCAATCGGGCGTTATATTCTTGATCCGGGTATCTTCGAGGTTCTTGAAAATATTCCGCGCGGTGCTGGCAATGAAATCCAGCTGACCGATGCATTAGCGGCGATGATCGGCAAGGTGCCGTTCTATGGTTATCGTTTCGAAGGCCGTCGTTTCGATTGCGGTAATAAAATTGGTTTCTTGAAAGCCACCATGTCTTTTGCGCTCGCACGCGAAGACATGCGTGACGATGTTCGCAAACTCATTCAAGAGTTTGCCGAAGGCGAAGCTGCAGAATAGCAGAAACCAAATTCAAACTTGCTGGCAGGTGCCGGGACAGACACCTGCCAGCCATCATGACTAGGGTAGAATTTCCATGCGCGTAGCAATGATTGGTACCGGATATGTGGGGCTCGTTTCCGGTGCCTGTTTCTCGGAATTTGGCACGGATGTGATCTGTGTCGACAAGGACGAAACCAAGATTGCCCGTCTTGAGGACGGCATCATGCCGATCTATGAGCCAGGTTTGGATGTTCTTGTTGAAAACAACGTTAAGGCGGGACGTCTGAAATTCACAACCGACCTTAAGGTTGGGGTGAAGGATGCTGATGCGGTGTTTATTGCTGTCGGGACGCCAACGCGCCGTGGTGATGGTCATGCCGATCTGAGTTATGTTTACGCCGCTGCCGAAGAGATCGCCGAGGCAATGGACGGCTTTACGGTGATCGTGACGAAATCAACCGTTCCGGTTGGAACAGGGCGTGAGGTTGAGCGCATCATCCGTGCAAAGCGACCAGATGCGGAATTTGCCGTGGTTTCCAATCCGGAATTCCTGCGTGAAGGGTCGGCGATTGGTGATTTTATGCGCCCGGATCGTGTGGTTATCGGAACGACGGATGAACGTGCGCGTGACGTGATGCGCGATATATATCGTCCGCTATATCTGATCGAAACGCCGATTGTATTCACGTCCCGCGAGACGTCGGAAATGATCAAATATGCTGCCAATACCTTTCTGGCGGCCAAGATTACCTTCATCAATGAAATCGCTGACCTTTGTGAAAAAGTTGGCGCCGATGTTCATGATGTTGCGCGCGGGATCGGCCTTGATGGCCGTATTGGCAAGAAATTCCTGCATCCCGGGCCGGGTTATGGTGGGTCATGTTTCCCAAAAGATACCTTGGCGCTGGTTCGTACCGCACAGGAACATGGCAGCCCGTTGCGCATTATTGAAACTGTGGTCGATGTGAACGCCAAACGCAAAAAAGCCATGGCGGATCGTATCATTTCAGCCTGTGGTGGTTCGGTTGCGGGCAAGACCATCGGCATCCTTGGTTTGGCATTCAAACCAAATACCGATGATATGCGTGATGCGCCAAGCCTTGATATTATTCCGGCACTGATTAAAGCAGGCGCGACGGTTCGGGCCTTTGATCCAGAGGCAATGGAAGAAGCCCAGAAGCTTTTGGGCGATATTGTTTACTGCGACGGCGCTTTCGAGACCATCGAAGGGGCCGATGCAATGGTCGTTCTGACCGAATGGAACGAGTTCCGCGGGATGGATCTGGACCGTATCAAATCTACGCTGAAACACCCGATTGTGGTGGATCTGCGAAATGTCTATGAACCTGGCGAGATGGCAGAACAGGGTTTCAGCTATACCTGCGTCGGACGTGCATCAATCGGAGGCTAAGTTAAAGTATGACCATTTCTGCCGGACATCAGTTTGATCCTTCTGTGCTGCGTGAGTATGACGTGCGCGGTGTTGTTGGCAAAACCCTGCATGTGGCCGATGCACGTGCCTTGGGCAAGGCATTCGGTACGACTGTGCGCCGGTCTGGCGGAAAGCGCGTGGCCGTTGGCCGCGATGGGCGTTTAAGCTCGCCCGAACTGGCAGATGCGCTGGTCGACGGTATCGCTGCGACCGGTTGTGATGTCGTTCGGGTTGGGCGCGGCCCGACCCCGATGCTGTATTTCACGGTTTACGATCAAAAAACCGATGCGGGTATCATGGTTACCGGATCGCACAATCCATCCGACTATAATGGCTTTAAGATGCTGAATGCTGGTAAGTCGGTGTTTGGCGAGGCTATTCAGGAACTGGGTCGTATCGCAGCCAAGGGCGATTTTGAAACAGGTGCGGGTTCGGTGACGGATATCGATATCGAGGACCGCTATGTCGAAAGACTTCTGGCGGAACTTGATTGCGACGTGGCAAAGCCGATGACCATCGTTTGGGATTGCGGCAACGGCGCTGCGGGGGATGTGGTTCGTAAATTGACTGCCAAGCTTCCGGGTAATCATCATCTGCTGTTTGATGAAATTGATGGAACCTTCCCTAACCATCATCCGGATCCGACGGTTGAGGCCAATCTGGTTGATCTTAAGGCGCTGGTTGCCAAGCTTGATGCGGATTGGGGCGTTGCCTTTGATGGCGACGGTGACCGTATCGGTGTGGTTGACGGGCAGGGGCGTGTTCTGTGGGGCGATCAGCTATTGCAGATTTATGCCGCCGATGTCCTGGGCCGTCTGCCAGGCGCCTCGATCATTGCCGATGTCAAAGCCAGCCAGACTTTGTTTGATGAAGTCACCCGTCTTGGCGGTGACGCGATCATGTGGAAGACTGGTCATTCGTTGATCAAAACCAAAATGGTCGAGGCAAAGGCACCGATTGCCGGCGAAATGAGCGGTCATATCTTCTTTGCCGAACGTTACTATGGCTATGACGATGCGATGTATGCGGCTATTCGCCTGTATCGTATTTTGGTCCAAAGCGGCAAAAGCCTTGATGCATGGCGTGATGCAATGCCGGTTGCGGTCAATACGCCAGAAACACGGATTGAATGCTCCGATGATCGCAAATTTGCCCTGATCGAAGAAGTCCGCGCCCGCCTGTCTGAGGCTGGTGCCGAAGTCAGTGGTATTGATGGTGTGCGTGTCAGTACCGAAGATGGTTGGTGGTTGTTACGTGCTTCAAATACCCAGCCAGCTATCGTTGCCCGCTGTGAAGCAGCTGATGAAGCTGGTCTGGATCGTTTGAAGTCTCAGGTTACGGCTCAGTTGCAAAAAAGCGGTCTGTCATCTGATGATTTCTTTGCGCCGGGTGGTGGCCACTAGAGCGTTTCATGATTTGTCAGAAT
>NZ_JFKB01000016.1 GCF_002115745.1 Thalassospira alkalitolerans | reverse complement strand
TGTTGTCAATGAATGTAAACAACACCTAGTCCTCAAAAATCAACAGATAAGAAACAGAGCATCGCCTTGATCAAACCATCGGCCAATATTCTTTGCCTCGGTGCCGCCCATTTCGACCGCACCCTGCAATGCACGGAAACATTCGTGCCTGCGGCGTCAAACCCTGTGCGGACCCTGCATCACAAACCGGGCGGTGTCAGTCGCAATATCGCGGTTCATTTGCGCCTTCTGGGCTGCAATGTCGCGATCCTTTCTGCGGTTGGCGATGACGGCGATGGGGATCAAATCGTTCAATCCCTGTCCGAACTTGGCATTGATACCCGCCAAATTCGCAAAATTCCGGGCGGCCATACGGCGGGTTACACCGCCATCCTTGACGAAACCGGTGAACTGGCGCTGGGCCTGATGGATGCCGAGGTCTATGACCGGCTGACCCCCGATTTTCTGGCCGGTCAACTTGGCAATCTGCGCTGCTGGCCCTGGTGGATGGTCGATGTCAATCTGCCAATGGAAACGCTGGACTGGCTGGCCGATCAAAAACAAACATCAAAATTCTGTGCCGCCACCGTATCCCCGTCCAAGGCTGCACGCCTCAAACCGGTTCTGGGCAGGATTGATTTGCTGATTGCCAATCGTGCCGAAACCAAAGTCCTGACCGGCATTGAAATCAACGAGATTTCCGACGCACCAAAGGCCGTCATGGCCCTGCGTCAACATGGTATCAAACATATGGTCATCACGCTGGGCGCAATGGGCGTTGTATCCGCAGATGACACTGAAATGGCGTTCTGGCGGCCCCTGCCAACCAAGGTTGTTGACGTCAACGGCGCGGGTGATGCGTTTTATTCAGGCTTCCTGTCAACGTTTAGAAAACCGGGTGCCGCATTTGATGATGCCATTGCCACCGGCCTTGCCATGGCAAGCCTGACGGCTGAAACACAGGGCACGACCGTGTGGAACCTTGATCTGAAATCAGTTCGGAAACGGGCCTTAACCGCCGCCAAGGAAACGATTTAAACCGTTTTCGTGCCGACTGAATATTTCAACCAGTTGGCAAGTTCAATCAGGCGGCGTTCATAACGCAATGCGTCATCATCAATGCCGTATTGCCAGGCCAGATCACGACGATCCGGGTCCTGATGCAATGTCACCCAATTGGCCGACATGGTTTCAAGCGCATCCTGATCGGCAAAAAGCCCCGCATCAATAAGGCGCTGCCCATACCGGCGGAAAATAGCGGCCAATTCGGCCAAGGTATATTCCGGGTGATATTGCACGCCCCAGAATTTCATCCCGTCATTTTCCATCGCAAATGCCTGAATATGGCTGTGATCGTTCCCGGCAAGGATCACCGCCCCCTTGGGGGCCACGCAAACTTCGTCCATATGAACAGTCAGTGCGGAAAAACACGCCGATTTCCCCCGATACATCGGATGGGAAACCCCTACCCGGTTCAGGCGGATCATCCGGCCCACACCAATTTCACGCCCCTTGGGCGCGGCACGAACTTCGCCGCCAAAGGCACGGGCAACAATCTGCATGCCCCAACAACTGCCAAATACCGGCAAACCGGTTTCAACCGTCGCCTTGGCCAACGGCAACTGGTTCAAAACCGCATCTTCATCGATATAGGCATTAAGGGCTGATCCAGTCCAGGCAATGCCATCAAAATCGGTCAGTTTGACACCCTTGGGCAAACAATCCGGCCCGTCATCCGCAGGCCGAACAATGGTAATATCAAGATCGGGATCAAGGCGTCGCAGGGCCGCTTCATATCCTTCGCCCGATGGCGACCCGCCCAATGAACGGTTAAGCGCGTTCACATCGTGACGATTACCATCAACAATCAGGATTTTTCTGACGTTTTCCATACTAACACCTTGATCCCGTTATTATTTTAATTATCGTTGGTTCGGATCAACCAAGATCACCCGCACAGGCACGGCGGAAGATTGCCGCATATTCCGCCACCGAAAGATCAATCGGATTGCCCCCGTCCGACGGATCGGCCTTTGCCTTGGTTGCAACTTCATCGGCACGGTTCACATCCACACCAATTTCCGCCAGCGTATTGACGATGCCAAGACGGGTTCGGAACCCCAAAACCCATTCAAACAAAGTGTCAAAACTCGGCGCGGCAAGGTTCAAAAGACGACAGATGATTTCGCAATTGCCTTCAATCGCACGACGATTGGCCCGCATGACATAGGGCAAAAGGATGGCGTTGGTCAGGCCGTGATGGGTATCAAAAATCGCCCCGATCGGATGGGCAAGCGCGTGAACACCGCCCAAGCCTTTTTGGAACGCAGTTGCCCCCATTGATGCCGCCGCCAGCATGTCGGCACGGGCTTCGATATCTTTGCCATCGTCATAGGCCCGCGGCAATGCATCGGCAATCAACCGCATCCCTTCAAGCGCCACACCTTCGGCCATCGGATGATAACCCGGTGCGCAATGGGCTTCAAAACAATGCACAAACGCATCAACACCGGTTGCCGCCGTCACATGGGCTGGCAGGCCCACGGTCAGTTCCGGGTCGGAAATCACGATTGCTGGCAACATCTTAGGATGGAAGATGATTTTCTTTTCATGCGTGTCTTCCTTGGTGATGACACTGGCACGGCCAACTTCGGAACCGGTGCCCGACGTCGTCGGCACAGCAACAATGGGCGCAATACCGTCCGGATCGGCACGGGTCCACCAATCACCGACATCCTCGAAATCCCACATCGGACGGGTCTGACCGGCCATCAGGGCAACCGCCTTGGCCGCGTCAAGTCCCGACCCACCGCCAAAGGCAATCACACCGTCATGACCGCCTGCACGGTAAACCGCCAAACCATCTTCGACGTTTTTACCCGTCGGGTTGCCTTTAACACCGGCAAACAGCCCGGTCGGCAAACCGGCGGCTTCGTTGGCGGCAATGGCATCACGCACCATCGGCAGGTCTTTAAGACCTTCATCAGTGATCAACAGCGGCTTTTTCATGCCGGTTGCCTTACAGGCATCTGCCAATTCTGCAATACGGCCCGGGCCAAAACGCACCGACGTCGGGAAGTTCCAGTTTCCAACAATCTTTTTGGTCATCTCTGTATCCTTTGCGCGTTAAACGCGCCGTTAAATCGTGGTCCGCAGGTGAAAGCTTTTCGGCCGGGTCAAAGATTCGTATCCCAGTTTCGAAAGCGTGCAACCACGTCCCGAATTCTTGACACCCGTCCAAGCCAATGCCGGATCAAGGTAATCTGCACGGTTCATGAAAACCGTCCCGGTCTGAAGACGGTCACCAATCGAAAGCGCGACGTCTTCATCTGCGGTCCAGATTGACGCCGTCAAACCGAATTCGCTGTCATTCATCAACGCGATGGCTTCCTCGTCGGATTTCACCTTCATGATGCCGACAACCGGGCCAAAGCTTTCCTCGGTCATCACGCGCATCGAATGATCGACATTGATCAAAACCTGTGGTGCCAGATATGGCGTGCCTTCTTTATTGGCGGCAAATTTCGCCGGATCAACCAATGCCTTGGCACCGTCACGGATCGCATCCGCAACCTGCCCGCGCACAAAGGCGGCCGATGATGTCCGCACCATCGGGCCAAGATTGGTATTGGTATCAATCGGGCTGCCAAGGCGGTATTGCGATACCAAATCGGCGGCTTTTTCCGCAAACGCGTCAAAGACGCTTTCATGGGCATAAATGCGTTCAATCCCGCAACACGACTGACCGGTGTTAAAGAACGCCCCGTCAATGATGTTTTCCACGGCATGGTCCAGATTGACATCCGCCCGGATATAGGCCGGGTCTTTGCCGCCAAGTTCCATACCAGTGGCAATAAACTTGCTGCCCACGGCCTTTTGCACGGCATGACCGCCCGGAACCGAACCGGTGAAATTAACGAAATCAACCCGGATATCGCCCATCAGCTTTTCGGCATCCGCATGGCTAAGATGCAAATACTGGAACAGGCCCTTGGGCAAACCGGCGGCTTCAAATGCCTCGGCGAAACGTTCGGCACAAAGCGGGGTCTGGTGCGAATGTTTCAACACCACCGCATTGCCGGCCATAAGGGCCGGAACAACACCGTTAACCGCTGTCAGATACGGAAAATTCCACGGAGCGATAATCGCAACAACACCCAATGCCTCGCGGCGGATAAAGCGGTTAAAACCGGCCTTTTCGCCCGGATTGTAATCGCCAAGCGCCTCGGGCGCGATGTCGATCATATAATCGGCACGTTCCTTGAAACCGGCAACCTCGCCACCGGCCTGTGAAATCGGGCGGCCCATCTGCCAGCTGATCTCGGCGGCAATTTCGTCTTTCTTGGCGACAAAGGCGGCAACTGCCTTGCGCAAGATTTGCTGACGGGTGGCAACGGGCACGCGGCGCCATTCGGCTTGGGCCGCACGGGCAACATCAAGGGCCTTGTTGATCTCGGTCGCACCGGCAAGCGGGCGTTCGACATAAACAGATCCATCAACCGGCGAGATGGTGCGTAAACTCTCAGACATAATGCCTCACAATTGGACAATGAGTTAGGGCGCGTAAGCTGTGTAACGGTGGTCAATCTGACGCGGGCGCGACGATGCGCCGCCCCGCGTGCCAGATCAAATAATTTCGAAGTAACGCTGTAATTCCCAATCCGTAATCGCCTTGCGGAACTCGCGTTCTTCCCATTCACGCGACTGGGCGTAATGGGTTACGAATTCTTCGCCAAACAATGATTTTGCCGCATCCGATTTGCGCAGGCGTCCGGCTGCTTCATACAATGTTGACGGCAGTGTCGTGTCGTCGGGGAATTCCTGGGCATAGGCATTGCCAACAACCATGTCGCCCGGCTCTACCTTGTTCTCAATACCCCAAAGCCCCGACCCGATAGCCGCTGAAAGCGCGATATAAGGATTGATATCCGCCGCCGCAATCCGATATTCGACACGCTGCGACTTGGCGCTGCCCGGAATAACACGAAGGGCTGTGGTACGATTTTCAACACCCCATGTCGCCGTGGTTGGTGCCCAGAAACCCGGAACCAGACGGGAATAACTGTTTACCGTACATGCGACCATCGACAACAGTTCCGGCATCAATTTTTGCTGACCGCCAAGGAACCAACGCATTTCATCGGACATGTTATGGGGCTTGTTCGCATCATAAAACGCCGCCCGGCCATCTTTGCCCTTAAGCGAAACATGCATATGTCCCGACTGCCCCGGCCAATCGGGGGACCATTTCGCCATGAATGTCGCCATCCATCCCGCGCGCTGGGCCAAAACCTTGGTAAAAGTCTTGAAAAGTGCAGCCTTATCGGCGGCTTTCATCGCCTCATCATGGGTCAGGGCGGCTTCCAAAACCCCTGGGCCGGTTTCGGTATGAAGTCCCTCAATCGGGAAATCCATGCTTTCGCTCAGTTCCATCAGGTCATGATAGAATTCCGAATGCACCGAATTGCGCAGCATCGAATAACCATAGAAACCCGGCGTGATGTTTTTCAGATCGCGATAGTTCTTTTCACGTACTGAATGCGGGTCTTCCTCAAACAGGAAAAACTCGAACTCACAGGCCGCTGAAACGTCATATCCCATGTCCGATGCTTTATCGATAACACGGCGCAACGTGCCACGCGGGCAAACGGTTTCGGCCCGTCCTTCGAACTCGCCCAAAAACAGGATGGTGCCTTCTTCCATCGGCAATTCGCGGCAACTTTCCGGAATCACACGCACCGGCGCATCCGGATAGGCCGTGTGCCAGCCGGTGAATTCCGATTTATCATAAAGCTGATCATTGGAATCCCAGCCCAGAACCACATCGCAAAAGGCAAAACCGCTATCGAGCGCCGACAGGAATTTGTCGCGATGCATATATTTGCCGCGCATAATTCCATCGACGTCGAAAATACCGATTTTGACGAATTTGATATCGCGTTCCTGGATCAGTTTCCGTGCGTCATCGGCAGTTTTGACATCCTTCGCCTGCATCGGCGGCCTCCTGTGAATTGGGCTTTATTATTGTGTTGCGCGGACCGATTTTGTCCGTTCCTGCCCGTTTTATGGTCGCGTCTTTTGACGTCTTGTTTTGTAAAATATATTACACAGACCAACAATTAAACAAATATTTTGCCATTTTGTATAATTCATTACAAAGGTGAAATCCCTTGTTTTACGGGGGATTTCGGGTGGCAAGTGCGAAATTCGCCCCTGCCACCCTGCCCGGCCTAAATTGACCGGCCCCATTGGCTTAGCTGTAGCGATACGGCTTGCCAGCTTTTTCCATCACAGCAGCATATTGTTTGAAGATTTCAACGACCTTGGCGCAACGCGGGCTAGTCTCTGCAATCTCGTCCCAGAATTTATGCGCTTCGGCTTCAACCGTTGCCCATTCTGCATCCGGGATCGATGTCAGCTTCATCTTCGTACCCTGAGTACGCAGTTTGGCTTCACCACCCCAATACCAATGCTGGCGATAATAGTGCGAGCTATCCATGCAAAGCTTAAGCAGAACTTTCAGGTGTTCTGGAAGCTCGTTATAGCGTTCTTCATTGGCAAAGAACGACCCACACCATGCACCGGAAATGTTATTGGTCAGGAAGTAGTTGGTCACATCTGCCCAACCCACCGTGTAATCCTCGGTGATGCCCGACCATGCAATACCGTCAAGTTCGCCGGTCTGAACGGCAACTTCGATGTCTTCCCATGGCAACGTCACCGGAACAACGCCAAAGCGTGACAGGAATTTACCCGCCGTCGGGAAGGTAAAGACGCGCTTTCCTTTAAGATCGGCAAGGCTGTTGATCGGATCAACCGTCGCGAAATGGCACGGATCCCACGAACCGGCCGAAAGCCATTTAACGCCTTCGACTTCGCCGTATGCTTCTTCCCAGATTTCGTTCAGGCCGTATTCTTCGAACAGGACCGGAACGTCAAGGCTGTAACGGGTTGCGAACGGGAAATAACCGCCAAACACCGATACATCAACCGGGGCTGCAATCGAGTCATCATCAGACTGAACCGCATCAATGGTGCCGCGCTGCATGGCACGGAACAACTCACCGGTCGGGACCAGCTGATCGGCATAGTAAAGTTCGATTTCCATTTCACCATTGGCAACCTTGTTAAAGGCATCAATGGCTGGCTTGATCACGTGTTCACCCAATGCCGGACCGGCATAGGTCTGAAGACGCCAGGTAATTTTGGCATTCTGCGCTTTAACATAAGGTGCGGCAAAAGCAGTGGTACCGGCTGCGGCTGTCGCAAGGCCGGCTTTTTTAATAAAACCACGTCTGTTGGTCATTTTTCATCTCCCTGATCGATGAAGTTTGTTGAAACGATCGTCAAACTGCCCTGCCCGTATATCGGGTCTGGCAGCACCTCCTCCTGATAGAAATTCGCTCCTCCCTTGTTTCTGCAGCCCGGCTTTTGGGGCCTTGTTTTTGGCCCTGTTTAAGGGCGCATTTAATCGTCTGATTAGTCTAATCATTCTGATTATGGTTCCGGCCGGGGTGCTGCGATCATGCGGCCCCCGGCCAGAAAGATTATCGGGCGTAATGCCATTCCGGCAGCCACAACGCGATCTGCGGGAACACCATCACAATGCCAAGCGCCATCGCCATGATGATCACAAACGGCGTGATGGATTTATAGATGTCCTTCAACGTCACTTCCGGCGGGGCCATCGCACGCATCAGGAACAGATTGTAACCAAACGGCGGCGTCATATAGGCAATCTGACAGGTGATCGTGTACAGCACGCCATACCAAACCAGATCAAAGCCAAGCGCCCCGACAAGCGGCACATAAAGCGGTGCCACAATCACCAGCATCGCGGTGTCATCAAGGAACATGCCCATCAGAACGAATGAAATCTGCATCATGATCAAAATCTGCCAGGGGCCCAGCCCCAGCTGATCAACAAACAAGCTTTCAATCGCCTTGACCGCGCCTAATCCGTCAAACACGGCACCAAATGCCAATGCGGCCAGAATGATCCACATGAACATGCAGCTGATCGACAATGTCTTGCGCAGGGTTTCTTCCATAACCGCACGGTTCAAACGCCGTTTGGCAAGCGCGGCAATGGTCGCGGCAAGCGCGCCAACAGCCGAACTTTCAACAAGCGAGGTAATCCCCATCAGGAACAAACCGGTCATCGAGAAAAAGATGAACAACGGCACAACACCGGCCTTCAGCAAACCAATCTTGTCGGCCCAGGTAATTTCCGCACGTTCTTCTTTCGAAAGTGCCGGGCCCATCTCGGGCTGCAACCAGCACCGGATGGCAATATACAGCATAAACATGCCCGCCATCAGCAATCCGGGGAAAACCCCGGCCAGCCAAAGCTGCCCGACCGGCTGGCGCGCGATCATGCCATACAGCACCAGAACCACACTTGGCGGCACCAAGATGCCCAACGAACTGCCCGCCTGGATCACCCCGGTAACCATGACCTTGTCATAGCCACGGCGCAAAAGTTCCGGCAAGGCGATGCTGGCCCCGATGGCCATCCCGGCAACGCTCAACCCGTTCATCGCCGAAACCGCGACCATCAAAACAATGGTCCCGATGGCAAGCCCGCCACGCACCGGCCCCATCCAAACGTGGAACATCCGGTAAAGGTCATCGGCCAACCCGGATTCGGACAGCATATAGCCCATATAAACAAACAGCGGCAGCGTCAGAAGCGGATACCATTTCATCAGCTTCATCGCGGCACTGAATGCCATTTCCGAACCGCCATCCCCCCACATGCCAAGGGCAAAGATAACGGCAACAAAACCAATAGCGCCAAAAACCCGTTTCCCGGTCAGAAGCATCAGCATCATCGTGGAAAACATCAGAAGAGCAATCATCTCATAACTCATGAAAGGCTCTCCCCGCGGGCGGCTGCCAAATCCTTAAAGAAGGTCGCAATTGCCTGCAGCAACATCAGGAATATTCCAAAACACATGATTGCCTTGATCGGCGCCATCGGCGGTGACCAGGCTGAATAACTGGTTTCGTTGTACTGGATCGCATAGGAGGTCGATGACAGCCCGCCATACAGCAGAAAACCAAGATAAAAGATCAAAAACAGGATGGTGATCACATCAAGCCCGGCCTGCTTGCGCGGCGATAACGCGCCATACAGCAAATCCATGCGCACATGCGATCCAAGCTGCATCGAATAGGCCCCGCCCAACAGGAAGTACGACACCATCAGAAACTGTGCCATTTCCAGCGTCCAAAGCGCCGGAAATTCCATCATCTTGGTCGCCGATGAATACAGCAAGACGCCAAGCATCGCGAAAATCAGATACATGGCAAATCGGCCAACGATCCGGTTAAAGCGCTCCACCCATCTGACATAGGTTTTTATAAACTCAGGCATTTAACGCCACCCCAAAACATCTCCCTATTCTATCGATCGCAAAAGCGGCTGACCTGACAGGTGCAGACATAATCCCAACCATCGCGCCAGCATGCCGTGCGATAAACACACCACATGTGACGTCACAACTGATCCCCTACCGTCCGGTCAAACCGGACAGTCGCAACATCATTGCCTGTTCTGGATGGAAATATCCGCGGCCCTGACAACCCATATGCATCCCCTTGAGTACACAGCCCTCTTGCGGGGCCATGCCGTGTGATGAACCGCCTCCCGGGCGACCGACTTTTGCCAAGCCGTTGAATTATTGCACCGCTTTTCGCGGCACGGGTTTAACCCCTTCTGTAACGAACGTTACATGATTTCAATTTTGATGACAAGAATATCAGATATTGTAAAATTCGTTACAATCATTGTATTTGTATGATGGATAGGTTAAATCGCGCCCAACTGCACCTTGCGGGGGTTTCGCCATTTCAACGCAATGGCATCAAACGGGGAAAGATCGCTTTTGGATGTGACGCAACAGGCAGCAAAACCAACAGTCGCCGAACAAATCACGCAAAAAGCCGATACATTGACCACATCGGAACGCAAGCTGGCGCAGGCCCTGCTGGGCAATTATCCGATGGCCGGTCTTGAAACGGTGGCGACCTTTGCCGAACGGTGCGGTGTGTCTGCCCCGACCGTGCTGCGCTTTGCCAGCAAGATCGGCTTTGACAGCTATCCCGATATGCAGGCCCGTCTGCGCGGCGAACTTGAAGCCCGCCTGCAATCACCGCTCACCCGAAGCAGCCTGCCGCGGGCGCGCAATCATTCCGGCCATCCGATGGGCGAATTGCTTCATGACATGGCCGAGGCCACGATTGCCAATATCCGCACCAGCCTTGGCAATATCAATCCCGCCGAATTGCAAAACGCGATTGAACTGATCGGTGATTGCAAGGGATCGGTCTATTTGCTGGGCGGGCGGTTTACATCCGCCCTTGCGGTTTATGCCTATGAACATCTGCGCACCATGCGCAGCCATGTGCGCCGCGTTTCCGGCCAAAGCGCCAAATGGGCCGAAGACCTTCTTGATGTTGGCAAACGCGATGTGTTGCTGGTGTTTGATGTGCGTCGCTATCAATCCGATGTCATTGCCTTTGCCGAGGCCGCCTACAAGCAGGATGCCAAAATCATCCTGTTTACCGACCAGTGGCTCAGCCCCATCGCCCAGTTCGCCCGCCATGTTTTTCCCGTCCGGATCGAAACCGGCACAACATGGGATAGTTCGGCGGCCAGCATGGTGATGCTTGAAACCCTTCTCGAAGGGGTCGGCCAACATAATCCCGAACAGGTCCGCGCCCGGATCAAACACCTGGAAATGCTGCGCCGCCCGCCGCAATCGTGATTTCGGCACGCTTTTGTCCCCTGACAGGGCAATTCCCCCGCAGTAAAGATTGAAACCCCGCGCGCACCGCGATAGCTTGGGGCAGAATTTTCATCCCCTACCGGAGCGACACCGATGCATCCCTTTTTCATTTTCGTGAAATGCGATCTGGGCAAAGCCTATGACGTTGCCACCTCACTGGTCGAAGAAATCGAGGGCGTATCCGAAGTCTATTCGATCTCCGGCCCGTTCGAATTGCTGGTAAAAGTCTATATCGAAGAAGGCCACGATATCGGGCGCTATGTGAACGAAAAAATCCACCTGCTGCCCCATATCAAAGACACCCAAACGATCATCACGTTTAACGCCTTCACCTGATATCAATCCGTCAGCCAAAATGAACATACACAAAACGCGGTGATGTTAATCATCGCGTTTTTTATGTCAGTGATGGTTATATGGGAATCCGGCAAAAGAAAAAGGCACCCTGTGCGGGTGCCTTGATCAATGGCGGGCAAGGAGGGATTCGAACCCTCGATAGGGCTTTTGACCCTATACTCCCTTAGCAGGGGAGCGCCTTCAGCCACTCGGCCACTTGCCCTCTATCTCTTTGGTGTTCCGTGCGGAACGACGCCTTTCTTAAACATCGCCTCGGTTCATGTCAATGCTCGAAACGGGCGATTTGGTTGTTTTCTTTTTATCAAACCCGGCACATGAAACCACCAGCGTTTTGAACCGCTTTGTCATTGCCTTTTACGGTTGAGGATCAAAAGAGTCTTCAAACCATCATAATGCTGTCATCGCAGCGAAAAACTTGGCTGTCATAAGAACACTGTAAGCTTCTTTTTCCCGTTTAGGACTGAAAGCAGGTTAAAGCATCATGCGTACCGTTTATCAGAGCACGGATGACCTTGGTCACACCCTTCGAGCGTTGAAACTCTCCAAGGAAGACCAGCAAGATCCGGTTTATCTTGGCCTTGTCATTCATGACCGCGAAGTTCTGTTTCGCACCCGTGAAAATTCATCCCGCGATTTTGTCCTGCAAAAGATCAAAGAATTTGTCGCGGCACACAGTCCGTCCCTAAATACACAACCGGCCTAAAGGGCCGGTTTTTTATTGCCTGGATACCGGCGGGGGAAAACCCCGGCCATATCCCCCGTGGCAGGAGATCGCGCCGGGGCGGAACTCCCCGTTCGCCCTGCAACTCGAACCGCCGGTCTGTTGACCGGCGGTTTCTTTCATTGCCTTCCGGCTTTTTCAAGCTTCCTGTGTAACGCGATGGCGCGTGCCGACCCACATCATCACAATCGCGATAATCAATACCGGTAAAACCCCGAAATTAATCACATTCCATCCTGCCCCGGCAATCAGCGCCCCCGATGCCAAAGAAGCCACCGTGCCGGTAATGCCATTGCCAAGTTCCATCAAACTTTGTGCGTGCCCGCGTTCCGATGCGTCATGCCCCTCGCCCAAAAGTGCAGTTCCCGCCAACAACATCAGGTTCCAACCGATCCCCAATAAAAACGAACTGATCAGAAACGCCGAAAAACTGATCCCGGAAACAGCAAAGCCAACACTGAGAACCAATGCCCCTGCCCCGATCACCGCCATAAGGCGCGGCCCAAACCGGTCAATCATCGGCCCGGCAACAAAGGCCGGTAAAAACATACCGATAATGTGCCAGCGGATAACATTCGCCGCAGTGTCGAAATCAAACCCACAGAATTTCATCGCCAAGGGTGTTGCCGTCATGACAAGGATCATAATCCCGTGTCCGGCGGCACTCACCGCAATCGCCCCGCGCAACCGGGGCCGACGCAACAGGTCAAGCAACACCGCGCCACCAGCACGGGTTTTGACCGGCACACCGCCATCACGCAACATCGCCATGATGATCACCGCCACCATCGCAAGCCCCGCCAGCGCCAGATAAGAACCAACAAACGGGATCGCGACCATATCGCGTGTCTGACTGGCGATTTCCGGCGCAATCAAGGCGGCCAGCACCCCGCCACCAACAACAAGCGCCGCCGCCCGGCCTTTTTGCCCGTCTTCAACCGCCTCAAGCGCGGCATAGCGATAATACATCGCCGATGCCTGATACCCGCCAATCAGCAATGTCCCAACACATACCAAAATGAATTGCGCCTGATAAACCCCCGCCGCCACAATCAATCCGCCGATCACGCCCGATACCGCGCCCAAAAACAGTCCGGTCCGACGGCCCCGGCGGGACATGATCATGGCCAATGGATGCACACAGGCCAAATTCCCCACCAACAGCAAGGCCAATGGCAGGGTCGCCAATTCGGGTAGCGGTGCCAAATCAAGCCCGACAAGCGATGTCAGGGTAATCCCGATCAGCGAACAGGACCAATAAAGCGCCTGGGCAATAAATAGCAGACGCACCGATCCATTTGTCAGTAACAACATTGTTGCCAACTCCAATAAAAACAGTCTGTTATGAAAATATCTTCGTCGCGCGCTTACACCGCGACGACATCGGGTTTACGCCCGAAACGATCGGCATATTCCTGGGGGCTGATCGATAAATGGCGCTGAAACGCCCGGCGCAGGGTTTCAGGATGGCCAAAGCCACACAACCTCGCAACGCGGGTAACACTCATCGCGTCATCTTGCAAAAGCGCCCTTGCCGCTTCAATCCGGACCCGCTCAACATAGCGCGCCGGAGTCATGCCAAGGTCGCGGGTAAAAACACGTGAAAAAGTCCGGGCTGACATCGCCGCCCGTGCCGATAATGCCTCAAGCGACAAATCCCCATCGAGATTGCCCGGAATCCATTCCAGCAACCCGGCAAGCTGTGCGGTGCCCCCGATGGCAGGTGTCAGATAGGCCGAAAATTGTGCCTGCCCGCCCGGCCGTTTCAAAAACATCACCAACCGCCGCGCCACGGCCAGTGCAATTGCCCGTCCCTGATCGGCCTCCACCAGCGCCAGCGCCAGATCAATCCCCGCCGTCACCCCGGCGGATGTAAAGATATGCGGATCGCCATCCAACCCTTGCGCGTCATAACTGTGCAACCGATCCTCGATCACCTGAACAGCCGGAAACTGTTGGCGCATTTCATCACAGCGCGACCAATGCGTTGTTGCCATCTTGCCGTCAAGCAACCCGGCCTCGGCCAGAACAAGCGCCCCGGAACAAACCGATCCCAATCGCGCAAGCTTACCCTCGGCCTGTTTTAGCCATTCAAGGATATCGGAGCGCTGACGCACCCGGTTTATGCCATCCCCCCCGGCAATCAGGATGGTATCGACCGTGTTCAGCTCAAGATCACGCCACCCCAGATCGGCATAAAGCTTGAACCCGCCGGAAGTCGGCACCGGCCCGGCGGCATCGGCAATGATCAAAACCTCATAGCCTCGCGCACGCCCCTGTCGTTCAAGCTCGCCATTGGCCGAGGCAAAAACCTGTAACGGCCCGACAACGTCAAGGCTCATGACATCGTCAAAGGCAAAGCAGGCAATTATGCGGGACGGGGTAATGCAATCTGGCATGGCGTTTCCTTGTTTCAGGAAAACCAGCATGCCCGAAGGTGGTGATGGCAACAATGACAAACACCCCACGAATCTTGCCAAATCATGTTTGGCAAGATTCGCAAGGGTGTTATTTTGCGCGGTTCAATATACCACGCACCCCACAACAATGGGCCAAAGCTCAACCCCCAAGAAAAGGGGTCGGAGCTAGAACCCGCTTCGCTGTAACAGGGCATAGAAGTCACGAATCGTGCCTTCCTTGGCCGTCATATCCTTGATGTCATCGACCAGCTTGTCGGTAAAGTTTGGCTGCTTCAAATATCCAACCACGCGCTTTCGCGCCATTGATGCCGATTTGCCTTCAATCAAAACACCGCTCGAACAAAATTGCACAAGCATATAGGCGCGTTTGCGCAAATGAAGCGCCGGATTATCAATCCGTTCGATCACTTTTTCCCGCACCAGATATTGCATCAGACCTTCATCAAGCTTTTCGCCAACACGCTGCTTCTGCGCGTCGGTCAAATTCGACGACTGAATGGCATCATTCATCAAGGTAACAGTCACCATCTTGTCACGGGGCTTGGCATCCGCATCACAGAACGCGCGCAATGCCCGCATGTCCTTGACGGTATCAATCAACATCTCGAACAATTCGTCTTCGAATTCTTCGGCAATCTCTGAATTGCTTGCGGCTAACAACCACGCCAGTTTGCGCCAGTTGGGTGTCAGGCGACTGTTGATTTCCGCAATCCCTTCGATCATCGCACGTGGTCCGCCAACATTGCGAAGCCGTGCCCCACGTTCGGCAAGGGCTGATACCATCGGCGTGCCGTAAACAACGCCCTTGTCACTGATCAAACGATCCAAAATACCGACCAGCGGATCAGGATCACCTTCATGACGGGTCAGATTGTTGGGACTTCTGATTTCGCGGACAATATAGTCAAAAAGCGCGTTCTGCGACGTCGCCAAAAGACCGGAACCAAACAGCGGATTAAGCAATTCAAGGATATCATCGGCCGCCCCGCGATTGCCCTGTGCGCGTCCCAGCGCCAGATCAATATGCAGGATCACGGCATCGCCGAAACTGCGCGAACTGCCCAATAATTCCTTCAACGCCACCGGCGATCCCAGGATATCGGCAATCACATCATCCAAAAGCTTGCGGGCGGCCTCGTCTTTTTCATCGCCCTTGACCTTAAGCGCCAGATCAAGCTTGCCAACCCAGTTGCGGCTCGATGACAAAACCCGTGTCAGCGCAACCATGGTCAGGAAATCGGTATCTTCGGCAAGGTTAAGACGGCGAATTTCGTCGCGCACTTCGGAAATCGTCGCGTCTTCGAATGCCGGCAGATCGACTTTTTCAACTTCACGCGCCCGCGCCGAAAGCTGCTCAATCGCGCCATGCAGTTTGTTCATGGCCTCGATATGGTCGCCTTCGGTGGCCTTGGCATGAATGCCCGCCACCTTGTCGACCGCCGTCGGCATCAAGGTGTCATGGAACATCAACTTGCGCAGGTTCTGGTAATTATACATTACCTCGCAAGGAGTCAGAATTTCCTGTTCGAAATATTTGCGCAAGAGACGGTTGATGGTCGCCCGACTTTCCGATCCCAAAAGATCGTTATCGGACGCGCACAAAGGCGCATCATCAATGGCCGAGACACGAACATCTTTTTCGTCGTCTTCGCCTGCACCCTCTTTTTCAAGGATAACCTTTTCAATATGCCTGCCGTCGGCGCGTTCCCAATCGCGAACAACCCTAACGGCTGAGACCTTGGTCTTTAAAACCTTCTCGGCTTCGTTGACCGCCTCTTTTTCGACATCAAAGGTCGAATGAATAATCCAGCGATCCCCTCGCTGGACTCGTATTTCAAATGTCGTATCCGACATAACGCGCACTGGCTCCCTAACTTCCTGTTTGGGGCGGCATTTACATGCCCTTATTCAGTCAGGCGCGTGTCCCAAGTTTTTTTTTATATTTGAATATCTTTATAAGCCCATTGTGATTGTAAAAACAATAGACTGATCGATAACTTTTAAAAAGATCTGCAAATTCACGGCTTCCCGCGCACTGCAAACACCCTTTATTCCCCGATTACAGGCGGTGCAAAACCACGCCCCGGCAAAATCACATCCGGGCAAAATTATCTGCGATAGGCCGCTGAAATCGAATCACTTAATCGACCAAGAAGGATGCTCATTGCCGCAACGGTTGCTTCGGTCGTGGTGTCACGCGGAATAATCGTATCGGAAAATCGTTCGGATACGACAATTTCACCGCTTGCAAAATTTACGATTTTCCAACGCGCGGCCATGCCCACCGACCCATCGGGCTGACGTTCAAACTGGCCAAAATCAACCACCACCTGCCAGACAACCCCGTCGCGTGAATTCCACGGAAATGTTTCGATCCGTTGCGGATGAAGGCGGCGATCCAGATTTTCGATCAACACCCGCTGAATGTTTTCATCCAATGGCTCGGCCCAGCGATCAAACTGATTGATGATCAACCGGTTGTCGCTGCTGCGCGTCACAAGTTGGGTCCGGTCCAGATGACTGGGAATGGCAATCGGCCCAATTCCCATCACCGCCGCCCCGGTTGTGGCTTCTGATGGCGCATTCACCTCATCTGGCGACAACATAAAATAGCGTTCCTGAACCGGGGCACTGCATGCCCCAAGCCCCCCGACCGATAGCGCCAGAACAATACCGGCCAACCGGTTTCTGATCCTTGCTACCTGCGTTATCTGCATTATCTGCATCATTCTTCCTCCCGGCGGCCCGGCTTACCCAGAATCAGGGCATTCGGGTTTTGTTCAAGGAAATCTGCCAGATCCCGCAACGACCGCGCCGCTGCCGACAGTTCTTTCAGGGTTTCCTCGAAATTATAGCGGATCGGCGAATTGGGCGATGTCACATCACGCACCCCGCCCAATGCCGCCTGCGCGGCCTCAAGCGCATTTTGCGTTGCAGGCAACACGCTGGTATCCAGATTGGTGACAAGCTGGCTAACCCCGGCGGCGGCCTGTTTCAGGCTGTTCATGCCTTCGGTAATCGCGGGCGATGTCACGATATTTTCCATCCCCTCGACCGTACCAAGCAACCGAATGCCGATTTCCTCAATCGGGAATGTCTCGACCTTTTCCAAAAGCGACGTCAACGAATTGCTGATTTCGTCAATCTTCTGCGGCAGGGTCGGCAACTCTGGGATCTTGCCCTTTTCATCGCCCAGATAGCGCGGCGGTGTCACCGGATACATGCCAAGATCAACAAACAACTGACCGGTGATAAAGCTCCCGGTTTTCAGGCGCGCCCGCATCCCGCGATCCACCAGCGTTCCCATAATCCGGTCATATTCATCACCATCTGCATCATTTCCACCCACCATCTGCACCCGTTCAGGTTCCAGTGTCACTTCGACCGGCACGCGGAAGGATTGATTGGCAATGACATATTCCAGATTGACGCTATTGACCGTTCCAACCCGAATACCATTAAATTCAACTGGTGCGCCGGGCGACAGACCGCGCACGGATGAATCAAAATACAGCACGAATTTCTGTGTAATGCCATGCGCCAGTATTTCCGCCTGCTTGCGATTGTCATGCAGACGGAACAGCGTATCGGATTTCGCTGTTTCAGATTGCAGGCTTTCTTCCGGCGTATAGAAATTAATCCCGCCGGCCAAAACCGACCGCACCGATTGCGCACGGACCGAAACCCCTTCGGCACTCAGATCAAGACTGATGCCGCTGGAATTCCAGAACCGCGTATCCTTTTTCACCAGAACATCAAACGGTTTGCGCACATAAATCGGGATTGAAACCCTTTCGGCCGCCATATCCAGATTGGTATCAAGAACCTCGCCAACCTCGACCCCGCGCAGCAAAACCGGCGTTCCGACCGCAACCGACCCAAGTTCGTCGGCCATCAGGATAAACCGTGTCCCGTCTGATCCATCGGGCACATATTCCGGTTCTTCCGATCCGGCGAATTTACGCGCCTTTTTGCCCATTTTGTCGGGCACAACTTCGATATAGGCGCCCGAAACAATGGTCTGAAGCCCCGATATCCCCTGTGCCGAAACACGTGGGCGCACGACCCAGAATTTCGTCTTATCGGTCAGATAAGGATCAAAATCGGCATTCATCCGCATCGTCAGAACAACATGTTCAAAATCATCGCTCAGATTAATCGAAGTAACCTGCCCGACATCAACATCCCGATATCGCACGGCGGTTTTTCCGGCGGTCAACCCCTCGGCGGTCATGAACGTTACCGTGATTTCCGGCCCCTTGGACGCGGCATCGCGCCATAAAAGCCACCCGCCAATAATCAGGGCAACAATCGGCACCAGCCAAACAATCGGCAGGTTCTGAAACGCTTTTTTCACGTCGGGCCGGCCGGGTTGCCCCTGATCGGCATTCCGATTGGTGTCGTCGATCATGATGACATCCCCTGTTCTTTCTGCATGCCCGCCCGGTCCCATATCAATCTCGGATCAAAGGCCATTGCCGACAACATGGTCAATATGACCACGGCGCAAAATGCCACTGCCCCGAAACCCGGTGCGACGGTTGCAATGTTACCCAATTTCACCAATGCCGCCAGTATCGAAACCATAAACACATCAACCATCGACCAGCGCCCGATCAATTCGGTAATCCGATAGATTGATGTCCGCTGGCGAAGCGACCCGATTTTTCCAAACCAGGTCGCGGTGTAAACCCACCCCAGCAAAACGATCTTGATGATCGGAACCGCAATGCTGGCGGTAAAAACAACAATGGCAATCGGCCATTCACCCGATTGCATCAATGCCGCAACCCCCGACACAATCGTGTCGGACTCTGCCCGCCCCAAATAGGTGATCGTCATAATCGGAAATATATTGGCCGGGATATAAAGCACCATCGCCGCAACCAAAAGCGCAAAGGCCCGCGACAGGCTTCCGGCCTTGCGATGATGCATATGCGTCCCGCAACGTGGGCATTTCCCGCCATGCTCTGCCGCTGCCCGGTCCGTCGCCACAAAGGCACAGGTCTCGCATGTCATCCACCCCGTCACCTTGCCGCCATCGGCCTTGGCTCGGCGTAATTTCTCAAGCTCTTCAACTGTCGTATGGTGCAGGTTTTCCGGCTCTAACCGCCGCCAGATAGTACGCGGATCAAGGGTCGTACTCATCAGCAATGTCGACGGGATCAACGCACAAACCGCATAAAATGCCGGTCCGGCAAGAACATCGGCAAAATCGGTCAGCTTGGTCAGCGCAACCAAAAGCCCGATCAGGAAAACATCAAGCATCGACCAGGGCCGAACCGCCGACAATATCCGCCAGACAGGTCGCAACCCCGGCACAGCAAAGCCAAACCGCAAAGGCGCCAAAACATAGATATATGCTCCGATCAATAAAAACGGGGCGACAATCGATGTTACCGCAACCATAAAGGCAAGGAACGGAAACCCTTCCTGCCAAAACGTCACAACACCACTGATCAGGGTGTTGCTTTCGGTCCGTCCTTCCATGGCAAAGGTCAGGATCGGAAAGGCATTGGCAATCAGAAACAGCACAAGGGCCGTAATGGCAAAGGCCAACGGCCGTTCAACCGTCCCTTTTTGCGCCTGATAAAGCGGTGCCCCACAGCGCGCGCAGCGCGCAACAAAGCCCGGCGGAATGTCGTCTTCAACATGCAGGTAATCGCAATGTTCACAGGCAACAAGGCGATGCGACATTCAATCTTCCTGTTTCCAAAAGGCATTTGTCCGTAATCTGAACATCATGTGAGTAAGCGGCAGAATGAGCCCCCTGTCAAATAAGGCCATTGATTTTCGCATATCGGAAAACCCGAAACTAAACGCGATCCCAACCGTTTAGTTCCCGATTTGGGGCAAATAATGGCGCGCTTCGCTCAGAACGATGTCATTGACCTGTGCCAGAAGCCCGCTTTTCATATTCCAGTGATGCCAATAAAGCGGCCGCTCTATCGCATGCGGACATGGCTGCACCAAACGTCCAGCCCGCACCCCTTCTGCAGCCTGATGTTCCTCGACCACGGCATAGGCAATCCCCTGCTCGGCCACAGTGACAAAACCTTGCGAACTTGGCACGGTATGGGCCGGAAACTCGCCCGGTGCCAATCCGAAATACTGGCTTAAATATTGATTTTGCAATTCATCATGGCGTGAAAAATTCACCGCCGGGCAGGCGCGCAAAGTATCGGCACTCACCCCCTTGGCAAAATACCGATCACAAAACGCCGGTGATGCCACCATGATATAGCGCATCGCGCCCAAGGACCGCACCCGGCATCCCTGTATCGGCTTGGCCCGCAAACTGATTGCGCCCAACACCGTCCCGGCCTGTAGTGCCTCGTGATTTAACGCCTCATCCTCGACCGTCAGATCGATCAGTAATCCCAACTCCTCAAACAACCGTTTGGGCACATTCACAAACCATGTCGCCAGACTATCGGCATTGACCGCGATGGCAATCTGCCCGAAATGGCTGCCAGATTGCAACTCGGGCAATTCCTCATACAATTCCCGTTCCAGCAGGTTGACCCGTTGATAATGCTGCAAAAGCCGCTTGCCAGCATCGGTTGCTGCAATCGGTTTCGACCGGATAATCAACGGCTGACCCAGCCGGTCTTCCAGCAACTTGACCCGCTGGGATATAGCGGACTGCGTCAGCCCCAGATCGCGCGCCGCCTTTTCAAAACTGCCATGACGGATCACCTCGGCACTGGCCTGCAAAAGTTTGTAATCAAGCATCAAACAACCCCACCAACAAACGTCCAATCAACCCAACATCACACCAAAATCGAAATGCGAAAGCGCGATCCAAAGCAGAGTAAAAACCACCCCACAAGCCGATGCGCGTGCAAAAGCAGGAACAAGAACCGAAACAAGAACCGATGCAGGAAACAGCACCAGAACCAACGCCAAAATCAACACCGATGCGCCCTCTACCTCAGCCTCAGCCTCAGCCTCAGCCTCAGCCTCAAAGTCAACGTCAGCTGCCACACCTCACACGCGACTTACTCACCCACCTTCTTTCTCAACCTTGCCGCCCCGCGACACCATTCCTGACCACCTCGCCGCCTTGCACGCCGCACCACCGCGCAACCACTTCGTTACCCTGCGCCCCGCAATACAGCGCAAACACATCGCTGCCTTGCACCCTGCAATACTGCCCGACCAAATCGCCGCCTTGCGCCTTGCACCCCGCGCCACCGCGCGACCAAATCACCGCCTTGCGCCCCGCATCACCGCGCAAACACTTCGCTGCCTCGCACCCCGCCTCACCGCCCTGCGACAGTGCTTTGCTGCCTTCAGCATTATTTATATAAATTTTTCTAATGTTACTTAATCATAATTCGATTTTTTAATTTCACCAACCTGCTATCAACAGGCATCGAAACCACATCGCATTACCCACACAAACGGATATCGACATGCTTTTGACCTTTGCGACCGGATTTGGCCTTGGCGGCGGACTTATTCTTGCGATTGGCGCACAAAACGCCTTTGTGCTCGGTCAGGGCTTGCGCCGCAGCTATCCGGTGATGGTCGCCTTTGTCTGTGCGTTCTGTGACGCGATCCTGATTGCGGCCGGGGTTGCCGGCCTGGGCACCCTTGTTGCGTCCTATCCGCTTCTGACCCAAATCGCCGCATGGGGTGGGGCCGCCTTTTTGATCTGGTATGGGTTTGGCGCGCTTCGGCGTCTGTTTGAAACCGAAAGCCTGTCAGAAAGCGATGTTAAACAGGCCGATTGGAAAGCCATCCTGTCGACCACACTGGCCGTTACCCTTTTGAACCCGCATGTCTATCTTGATACCGTTGTCATGCTGGGCGGGATTGGCGGGCAATTTCCCGCCGATGAACGTCTGACATTTGCCTTGGGTGCCATGACGGCAAGTTTCGTGTGGTTCTTTACCATCGCACTTGGCGCGGCGTGGCTGGCCCCCTATGTCGCGCGTCCAATCACATGGAAAATCATCGATGGCATCACCTGCGCGGTGATGTGGCTGGTGGCCTATAAATTGCTTGCGCCGGAAATTGCGATTTTGATCAATTCCTAACCAAAAATGCGCAATCAGGATGATTATTCATTTTTACTTGTGAATTGAAACCGGGTTTATTGCCCCATCGCATCCTTGAAATGACGACGGCAAACCGAAACATATCGATCATTGCCACCAATCTCGACCTGCGCGCCTTCGCGGACGGTATTGCCGTTTTCATCAACCCGCAAAACCATCCCCGCCTTGCGCCCGCAATGACAAATTGTTTTAAGCTCGTTCAGTTTATCTGCCCAGGCCAAAAGCCATTTTGAGCCTTCAAAAAGCGCGCCCTGAAAATCGGTCCGGATGCCATAACAAAGCACCGGAACGCCAAGCTTATCGGCGACATCGGACAACTGCCAAACCTGATCCTTGGTCAGGAATTGCGCCTCGTCGACCAGAATGCAATCGATGTGATTTTCATCAAGCTTTTCCTGGATCAACCCGCACAGATCCGTTGTCGGTTCAAACAGCAAAGCCGGGGCTTCTAGGCCAATGCGTGATGCAATTTTGCCAACACCAAAACGGTCATCAAACGCCGCCGTTAGCAGCAAGGTCTGCATACCGCGTTCCTGATAGTTAAAGCTTGATTGCAAAAGCGTCGTCGATTTACCCGCATTCATCGACGAATAATAAAAGAACAGCTTGGCCATGATCCCCCCCCAATGTCGTTATTGGGGAATAGCCGATCCATCGGTTTTGATCAATATGGCAACCGCATCACAAACACCATTAACGGCCGTTCGCAGCGGATAACCGCGGTTAACCTGCACTGCGTCCAACATCAATACCGCGCATTTCACGACGCATGAATTCCAAAAGCGACTGAATTTTAGCACTGCGCGTCACCCCATCGGCAAAAACGGCGAAAACTTCCAAATCGGGCAGTTTGCATTCGGGCAAAACATGGATCAGATCCCCCCGCACGATTTCATCGGCAACATCGCATAGCGGCACCACCGCAAGCCCGTGCCCGCCGCGCAGGAATTGCAGGCGCGCCGTCGCATTATCTACCCGCACACTGCCCGACACGCGGATACGTTTTTCCTGATCATTGCAGGTCAGACGCAGGGTTTCGGGCACGCGGCTATACATCACCCAGTCATGATCGGCGAGCTGTTCGGGCGTTTCGGGCAATCCGTCGCGTGCAACACAGGCCGGGCTGGCCGCGATGATGCGATGAGTGCGATACAGCTTGAAACTTTTAAGGTCCGAGCTTTTAAGCGGCCCGGACCGAATACCAATATCAATTCCCTGCCCGATCAGATCAACAACCTCGTCCGTCAGATGAACATCTATCGCCACCCCGGGATAGGTCTGACGAAACCGATCCAAAATCGGCACGATCCGCAAGGTCCCCAGATGCACCGAGGATGTGATCGAAATCTTGCCAACCGGCTCATCGCGCAGCACTTCAACCCGTTTTCGGGCGGCCTCGGCCTCCAACGTTATCGTCCGGCAACTGTCATAATATCGCGCCCCGGCATCGGTCAGACTGAAATTGCGCGTACTACGCCGCAGCAACGGCACGCCAAGTTTGGCTTCCAACTGTCGGATTTGATGCGATACCGCCGCCCGGCTTAACCCCATCTTGCGCGCAGCCGCAGAAAACCCGCCATCTTCGACCACACGGGCGAAAATCATCATCGCGCGAACTTCATCCAGTACTGACATTCTGACCGCTCATATAATTTGACAATCTGTTCATTTCTTCGATCTGGCGCAAATTAAATCAGCATCCTATCTTAGGTGCAAATCCTATTCATCCCCCATTCACATGCGAAGGACCAAAATAATGCGCATCCTGATGATTGTGACATCCCACGATAAAATGGGCGACACCGGCCACAAGACCGGTATCTGGCTTGAAGAACTCGCCGCGCCGTATTTCCGCTTCCGTGATGCCGGTGCCGAAATCACCCTTGCATCACCCAAGGGCGGTGAACCGCCGCTTGATCCCAACAGTCAGGTGCCCGATGCCTTAACCGAAGCCACCAAACGGTTTGAAGGTGATGAAGCGGCCCAAAAAGCCTTCGCCAATACCGTGACACTGGACGGTTTGAACGCGGACGACTTCGACGCCATCTTCTATCCCGGCGGTCACGGCCCGCTTTGGGACCTGGCAACCGATGCCAAATCCATCGCCCTGATCGAAGCCTTTGTCGCACAGGACAAGCCGGTTGCTGCCGTTTGCCACGGCCCGGCCGCGCTGGTGAATGCCAAAACCAAAGACGGCAAACCGCTGGTCGCGGGCAAGAAAGTCACCGGCTTTACCAATGACGAAGAAAAAGCCGTTGGCCTTGAAAAGGTTGTGCCGCTTTTGATCGAAGACGAATTTAAAAAGCAGGGCGGTCTTTATGAACGTGGTGACATGTGGGCGTCTTATGCCGTTGTTGATGGCAAACTGGTAACCGGCCAAAATCCGGGTTCCAGCGATGCCACCGCCGATGAAGTCATGAAGCTTCTGGGCAAATAATCGCTTGACCTTCTAGCGGCTGGCACCACCATAATCACAGAATAAATACGTGTTTTAAGGAGCCACCAGCATGCTGAAACTGAAAGTCGATGACATGAGTTGCGGCCACTGCGCCGCAACCGTAACCAAAGCCGCCCAAAGCGTTGCCGGTGTCGAAAAGGCCGATGTCGATCTTGCCAAAGGCGAGGCTTTAATCACCGGCACACCCGATATTGCCGCCTTGATCGCCGCCATTGACGATGCCGGTTTCCCGGCAAAGGAAATAATGTGACGGCCAGTTCTCTTCCGGCCTAATGGAGAGTTCACACACAAATGCGAGAGCCTGGAGGTATCCGGGCTCTCGCATTTTGACAGAACAGAAAGATCAAGCGGCCTTCACAGCAGCCAGGAACGATTCGACGTTCAGGCGCAGAGTGTCGGCCTGCTGTGACATATCCTCCGATGCCCGAAGCACCTGTTCGGCAGCGGCACCTGTTGAGGAAGCAGCTTCGTTCACGCCGTGGATATTGACCGTTACTTCGCTGGTACCAGCAGAAGCCTCCTGAACGTTACGGTTGATCTCCTCGGTCGCGGCCCCCTGCTGCTCCACCGCACTGGCAATGGTTGATGCGATTTCACTGATCTCTGCGATCGTTGTTCCGATGGAGTCAATTGCAACAACCGCACCATCGGTCTCGTTTTGAATCGCGGTAATCTGGCTGGTAATTTCCTCAGTCGCCTTGGATGTCGCATTGGCAAGGTTTTTGACCTCGGCGGCGACCACAGCAAAACCTTTCCCTGCCTCGCCTGCACGAGCGGCTTCAATCGTGGCATTCAAAGCCAGAAGATTAGTCTGCGCTGCGATATCACTGATCAGCCCGACCACATCGCCAATTTTCTGGGCGGCCTCGGCAAGACCTCGAACCTGTGCATTCGTGCTTTGTGCTTCGGCAACAGCCTTGTTCGCCACACGGGATGATTGAGTAACCTGATGACTGATTTCAGAAATCGAAGCACTCAGTTCCTCGGACGCACTGGCAACGGTCTGAACATTATTTGATGCCTGCTCAGCCGCCGCCGCAACAACAGTCGATTGACGACTGGTTTCTTCTGCTGTTGCCGTCATTGAGGTTGCCGTTCCCTGCATTTCAGTTGCTGCAGACGCTACCGCCTTCAAAACCGCTGAAACATCGGAATCAAAATCACGGGTCAGGTTCTCGATCAATTTTGCACGGGTTTCTCGCTGCTTCTGGGCCTCGACTTCTTGGGCAGCCAGCTCTTCAGCTTTGATCATGTTTTCCTTGAACACCATGACGGCCATGGCCATATCGCCAATTTCGTCTTTGTGATCCAGCCCCGGAATGTCAATGGTTTTATCTCCCCCGGCAAGAACCCGCATGGCATTTGTAATCGTAATGATCGGGCGTGAAATCCCAACACCGATCATCCAAGCAGCCGCCAAACCAACCAACAAAGCAATGCCGGAAAGGATTTCAGAAGTGATAACAGCAATGCCTATTTCAGCCGTGGCTTGCGGACCAAGTTCATCCTGGTCAGCATTGAATGACAATTTTAATTGTTCGATATTCCCGGCGATCTGCGGAGCAATGACGGTTAGAGTTCCCTCGATAATCTGTTTTTGCTCGACCGCATCGGTACTTTCAACCAGCTCGTGAAAAGCCGCGAAATATTTAGCAATATTCCGATCTATCTTTTGAACAACAACGACTTCTTCCGGGATTTTGACAAGCGACAAAAACTCGCGGCTTAGCTTCATCGTTGCCTGTAGTCTTTCAGTTGCCTTGTCTAGGTTTTCCGCAGTACGCTGCATCTGATAATTGAGAACTGCAACCCGCGCTTCGAGCAAGTTAGCCTGAACGCGTGATGCCTGATTTGATTGCCGTGCAATCTGACGGTATTGGGTAAAATTATCATCAGCATCCGTTAATGAGATGACAGATACCACCGATACTGCAATCAGCAGAACCAGCATCAACCCAAACCCACCAAACACCTTGGTGGCAATTTTAATTCGTTTCAAAAAAGCCATGTCCCCTATCCTTAATAAGGTTCGCGTATATTTTACGTAATTTAATTGTTAAATAATCCTGCAAAACTATATACTTTTGCCAATCCCCCCATACGAAAGCATGAGTTTCTTTTTCCGCCCTAATCAAAGAAAATCAGTTCACTTAAAACAAAGCTCCCCTAAAGGCCTTGAATCAATGTGACCTGCTCGTTTGTAACTCGGAATGAAACACTCAGTATCATTTCAGGTGATGATGACATACCCTCTTATTTTCAACCACTTAGGGGAAATGACAAACAGGCACCGATCATCGCGCTACGCTTCACCAAATAGCAAGTAATTGTGGCTTTCGACTTCGCATGCAAGTAAAGCTCCCTCCCCCATCAGGAAAGATAATCATTGGGTCCAGACGAACTATGCATGTCTCTCACTGACCTCACATAAATCGCATTTATTCAAACAGGCTGCCGGACACCTTAGCCCTGCTGGTCCCTTTGCGTACATTCCAGCAGCGATCAAAAAAACATGGGTCATTTATAGACCTTAATCAAGAGAAAACACCTTAACACCTCTAGAAATGGATCTTTTTTATACCAATAAACCTTTTAAATTACATTCCAAACCATCACATCAATCAAAGGTTTTTAAATTTTTCTGTCTTTTCTTTTTTTAATTCGACGCAGGAACAGCACCGATGACAACCAGCCTTAGCGAGAGGATAAGACAGGCAAGAAAGCATATCGGGCTGAGCGCCTCTGAGGCGGCAAACCTTGCCGGACTGACACGCAAATCTTGGGAACGTTATGAACTGGACAAAAATGAACCAAAAGCGTCATCTTTGACCATTCTAATTGATAAAGGGATTGATGCCACTTGGCTGCTGACGGGAGAAGGCTCAATGCTAGGAGCTGAAGAGCAAGATCAAATGCAAGCGATTGATCCCGAATTACTGCGTATGATCATTGAGGAAATTGAAGCGTATCGCAAGCAACACAACCCGACATGGAATATAGCCCAGACAGCACGCATCGTTGCCCTTGGTTACACAATGCTTGCGGCCGAACGACAACACGACGTCGAACCGAATTTAGGAAATTTGCAAATACTGATGCAGGCAGCCAATCTGTGAGTCACCTCGTAAACTGGACCTGCCCTTTAGCCAAACAAGCATTGTCCGCCTAAAAATATGGCTCATCCCCTCCGGCACTTTACCGATGAGATCGTCGAACACGCGATCAATCAGAGACGGATCAATGATGGCCCGGCTTCACATCACCAAATCCATCAACAACATCTTTTACCAAAAACGACAAAAGCCGCCCGTCTCAAAACGAAACGGGCGGCTTTTTCTATTTGTCTGATGATTAAAATCAGCCGAGGATTTTGTCGCGAAGCATTTTGTTGACCATGCCCGGGTTGGCTTTACCACCCGTGGATTTCATGACCTGGCCCACGAACCAGCCCAGCATACGATCCTTGCCATCGCGGATTTCCTGAACTTTGTCCGGGTTGGCCGCAATGACTTCGTCAATGGCGGTTTCAATCGCACCGGTATCGGTGATCTGCTTCAGACCTTTTTCTTCGACGATCTTATCCGGGTTATCCCCAGTTTCGATCATGATTTCAAAGACGTCCTTGGCGATACGGCCCGAAATGGTGTCGTTTGAAATCAGGTCCAGCAACTTGCCGAGGTTTTCGGCCGTTACCGGGCTTTCCGCCACGTCAACACCGGCCTTGTTCAGCGCCCCGAACAGATTGGTGATGACCCAGTTCGCGGCCAATTTGCCATCACGACCCTTGGCAACAACTTCGTAATAGGCGGCTTTTTCCTGATCGGCGACAAGAACACCGGCATCATAAGCCGACAGGCCGTTTTCACGCATGAAGCGGGCTTTTTTCTCGTCCGGGAGTTCCGGCAGGGTCTTTTCAATTTCAGACACGAAAGCCTGATCAAAAACCAGCGGCAGCAAATCCGGATCCGGGAAATAGCGATAATCATGCGCCATTTCCTTGGACCGCATCGACCGGGTTTCCCCCAGACGCGGATCATAAAGACGGGTTTCCTGAACGATTTCGCCGCCACCTTCGATGACTTCGACCTGACGTTTGGCTTCGATCTCGATCGCCTGCATCACATACCGGATGGAGTTGACGTTTTTGATCTCGCAACGCGTGCCAAACGGATCACCGGCACGACGGACTGAAACATTGGCATCACACCGCATCGAGCCTTCGTTCATATTGCCATCGCACGTTCCAAGATAACGCACAATCGCGCGCAACTTGGTCAGATAGGCACCGGCTTCTTCAGGGGTGCGAATATCAGGATCAGATACGATTTCCATCAGGGCAACGCCCGAACGGTTCAAATCGATATGCGAATATTTCGGGTCCTGATCATGCATTGATTTACCGGCATCCTGTTCAAGATGCAGGCGTTCAATACCAACCGATTTGGTCGAGCCATCGGGCATATCAAGGATGATGGTCCCCGCACCGACAATCGGTTTGTCGAACTGCGAAATCTGATAGCCCTGCGGCAGATCGGCATAGAAATAGTTTTTGCGCGCAAAGACGCTTTCAAAATTGATCTTGGCTTTAAGGCCAAGACCGGTCTTGACGGCCTGACGCACGCATTCCTCGTTGATCACCGGCAACATGCCCGGCATGGCGGCATCAACAAGACTGACATTGGTGTTGGGCTCATTGCCAAATGTGGTCGAAGCGCCCGAAAACAGCTTGGACTTGGAAACCACCTGACAGTGAACTTCCAAACCAACAACGATTTCCCAAGGGCCGGTTGAACCTTCGATGATATAGGTCATGGATCAGCCCTCCTGCCCGAACGGTGTTGCGGTAAAGTTGGCCGCACTTTCAAGCACGCCCCCGACACGCAGAACGGTTTCTTCGTCAAACGGCTTGCCAATCAACTGCAAGCCCAACGGCAAACCATCCGCCGACAGACCGGTCGGCACAGACAGGCCCGGAAGACCCGCAAGACTTGCCGGAACGGTAAAGACATCGTTCAGATACATTTTGACCGGATCGTCTTCGTTATCGCCAATTGCAAAGGCCGCCGATGGTGCGGTCGGTGCCAAAATGGTATCAACAGTGCCAAAGGCCGTTGCGAAATCTTCATAGATGCGACGACGGACTTTAAGCGCCTTGTTGTAATAGGCATCATAATAGCCAGCCGACAGCACATAGGTGCCGATCATAATGCGGCGCTGAACTTCCTTGCCAAAACCAGCCGCACGGGACTTCATATACATGTCGTCCAAGCTGTCGCCTTCGTCCATCACACGCTGGCCATACCGCAGGCCGTCATAGCGCGCAAGGTTCGAAGATGCTTCGGCCGGGGCAACGATATAATAAGTGCCAAGCGCGTATTTGGTGTGCGGCAGGGTCACATCGACCACTTCGGCACCCGCATCGCGCAACATCGCAATACCGTTATCCCACAGCTTGTTGATTTCTTCGGGCATGCCATCCACCCGGTATTCTTTTGGAATACCGATTTTCATACCGCGAATGTCGCCGGTAAGGGCGGCTTCGAAATCAGGCACGGCCATTGGTGCAGAGGTGCTGTCCTTGGCATCGTGACCGGCCATCGCGCCCAGCATAATCGCAGCGTCGCGAACGGTTTTGGTCATCGGACCGGCCTGATCAAGCGAACTGGCAAAGGCAACAACACCCCAGCGCGAGCAGCGACCATAGGTCGGTTTCAGGCCAACAATCCCGCAATAG
Organism: Thalassospira alkalitolerans; assembly: GCF_002115745.1. Taxonomy (GTDB): domain Bacteria; phylum Pseudomonadota; class Alphaproteobacteria; order Rhodospirillales; family Thalassospiraceae; genus Thalassospira; species Thalassospira alkalitolerans. Next base: position 37,854 of record NZ_JFKB01000016.1, on the reverse strand, counting down.
GATGCCGGTTGACGGATCGAACCACCGGTATCGGTACCGGTTGCCGCCAGCGCCAAATGAGCCGCAACAGCAGCCGCAGAACCACCAGATGAACCACCCGGGACCAAATCCTTGCCATCCTTGCCCTTCCACGGGTTGATGACATTGCCATAATAGGACGACGTATTGGACGACCCCATGGCAAATTCATCAAGATTGGCCTTACCCAGCATGACCGCACCGTTATTAAACAGGTTGGCAGTCACGGTGGATTCATATTGCGGTTTGAACCCTTCGAGGATGTGCGATGCGGCGGTCGTCTGGACACCTTCGGTGCAGAACAGATCCTTGATCGCAATCGGCAGGCCTTCCATTTTGCCAGCTTCGCCTTTGGCGCGCTTGGCATCGGAAGCCTTGGCCATCTCGATGGCCTTTTCCGGGGTTTCGGTGATGAAAGCGTTCAGATTGCGGTGTGCTTCCATCGATTTGATGTGGGCTTCGGTCAATTCGACCGATGTATAATCGCCCTTTGCCAGCCCGTCGCGGGCATCGGCAAGCGTCAGATTTGTCAGATCAGTCATTATTCAATCACCTTGGGCACGACAAAACAGCCATTATCGGTCATCGGCGCATTGGCCAGGACCTTTTGCTGGATATTGCCGTCGGTAACTTCGTCCTTGCGCAGCGGCAGGGTCAGATCGGCAACCGACGTCAGCGGGGCATAGCCCTCGACATCAACTTCTTGAAGTTCCTCGACAAAATCGAGGATACGGGTCAAATCTCCCGCCAGTTCGACGAGCCCTTCCTCGGATACATTTATCCGCGACAGGTGAGCAATCTTGCGAACTGTTTCCTTATCCAAAGACGACATGGATGAAAGTCTCTCTTAAGGAATGACAAAAAACCCGGCAGACAGATCATCTGCCAGAACTTAAATTACAGGGCGGAAACTAGCACCCCGCCGCCGCCGCCGCAAGGGTCGTTGCAGCCCTTTATGTGGCGGCATTCAACCGGTTTCCTGACAAAAGCGTCGCACCAATGCCGACATTATTTAAACAAAACAGAACGGCCTTGTTCAAACCAGATGGATTTTACCCCCGAACCGGAACCAATACAGGCTTTTGCCAAGATACGATGCTCACACCGAAATCCGGGTTCCGGCCTGCCCGGCCAAAATTTCAGCCGCATCCTCAAGACGTCCGATCCCGGCCATCTTGCCCGCCGTGACAAAATTGGCCGCCGCCGTCACCTTGGGCGCCATAGACCCATCGGGCAAGGAAAGTGCCCGTGCCTCATCGGGTGAAAGCGTCTCAATCCGATGGGCATCTGGCGTCCCGAAATCACGGTAAACCCCATCGACATCGGTCAGCAACAGCAAGGCATCAGCACCGATTTCCTTGGCCAAAAGGGCACTGGCCGCATCCTTGTCAATCACGGCTTCGATACCGGTCAGACTGCCGTCTTTTTGATAGACCACCGGAATACCGCCACCGCCCGTGCAAATAACGATAACACCATGCTCCAGCAGTAATTGAATAACCGGAACATCGGGTATTTCAATTGGTTTTGGGGATGGAACGACACGACGCCACTTGTTGCCATCCTGCGCAATAGACCAATGGCCTTTTTTGGCTTTGTCTTCGGCTTGTTCCTTGTCATAGACGGGACCGATGAATTTGGTCGGATGGGCAAAGGCCGGGTCTTTTCTGTCAACAACGACCTGGGTTAGCAACGCGGCCACCGGCCTTTCATGATCCAGAGCATTTTCCAATTCCTGCTCGATCATATATCCGATCATGCCTTCGGTTTCTGCCCCCAATACATCAAGCGGATATTCTTCATCCGCGCGATATGCCGCACCTTGTAACGCCAACAACCCGACCTGCGGCCCATTGCCATGGGTCAGAACAAGGTGATGCCCATCGCGCACAATTCGGGCCAGCACGATGGCAGCGCGCCGCACATTGGCGCGCTGCGTTTTTGCCGTCATAGGTTCGCCGCGTTTAAGCAGAGCGTTCCCGCCAAGGGCTGCTACGACAAGCATGTCATCCTCCCAGCGTTGCGACCAGAACGGCCTTGATCGTATGCATCCGGTTTTCAGCCTGATCAAAAACGACCGATGCCGGGCTTTCGAACACCTCGTTGGTGACTTCCATCGCATCAAGGCCAAATTCCGCCTTGATTTCCGCCCCGACACTGGTGTCGGTATCATGGAATGCCGGAAGACAATGCATGAAGCGCACATGCGGGTTGCCGGTTTTATCAAGAACGTCTTTGTTCACCTGATAAGGCCGCAGGATCTTGATCCGTTCGGCCCATTTTTCCTTGGGTTCCCCCATCGACACCCAGACGTCAGTGTAAACAAAATCAACGTCCTTAACCGCCGCGTCAACATTTTCGGTGATGGTCAGCTTGGCACCGGTTTCGCGCGCAATCGACTGTGCCTCTTGCTGTATGGCTTCGACAGGCCAGCATGTTTTAGGCGCACAGAGACGGACATCCATGCCCATCTTGGCACCACCAATCAACAGGCTGTTGCCCATATTGTTACCGGCATCCCCCAAAAAGGCATATCGGGTTTTGTGCAGCGGCTTTTCGACATGTTCCTGCATGGTCAGGAAATCTGCCAGAATTTGCGTCGGATGGAATTCATCGGTTAACCCGTTGAAAACCGGAACACCGGCATATTTCGCAAGCGTTTCGACCACTTTCTGACCAAACCCGCGATATTCAATCCCGTCATAGATACGGCCCAGAACACGTGCCGTATCTTTTACGCTTTCCTTGTGGCCGATATGGCTTCCGGTTGGCCCAAGATAGGTTACACGCGCCCCTTGATCATAGGCGGCAACTTCGAACCCCACCCGTGTCCGGGTGGAATCCTTTTCAAAAATCAACGCAATGTCCTTGCCGGTCAACGTCGGGACTTCGTAACCGGCATATTTCGCCGATTTCAAATCCTTTGCCAGTTTCAGCAGGAACTTGATTTCTTCGCCTGAAAAATCACTCAGGGTCAGGAAGCTGCGGTTTTTAAGATTAAATGCCATTTTCTTATTCCTTGTTCTTTGCGACTTAGACCGGATCACGCATGGTCGGACAGCTCATGCAATGCCCGCCGCCGCGACCACGGCCCAATTCAGCACCGGGTATGGCAAGCACCTTGACCCCTGCGGCTTCGAGGGCGGCATTGGTATCGTCGTTGCGGTCATAGCCGATAACAACGCCCGGACGCAGTGCCAGAACATTGTTCCCGTCGTTCCATTGTTCGCGTGATTGTTCGGCTTCGTTATTGCCACCCGTGGGGACAACCTGCAGGGATTTATACCCCAGAACCTCGGCAACGATGTCAAAGATGGGGCGCGGATCAATGCGGAAATTCAACTTGCCCGTTTCCGCACCGGGACGAATATCGTAACAAACCAGATCGTCCGCGACTTCCTTGAACGTCGTCACAACATCATCACCGCACAGGGTGAAAATTGTGTCCAGATGCATGGCCGCGCGCGATTTTGGAATTTGGAAGGCAAGAACACGTTCAACCACGTTATCGCGGAACAAAGCCTGGGCAAGTTGCCCCACTGCCTGTGGCGAAGACCGTTCCCCCATACCGACAAGCACCGTACCATTGCCGACCGGCATGATATCGCCACCTTCCAAGGTCGCCAGACCATGATCGCGGGTCGGATCACCCCAGTGGATTTTTGTCTTGCCCGAAAATTTCGGATGAAACTTGTATATTGCCGTATTCAGCAATGTTTCCGGCCGCCGAGCCGCCCAAAACATTGGATTAACGGTAACCCCGCCATAAATCCAGGCACTGTTATCGCGGGTAAAAAGCGCATTGGGCAATGGCGGCAGAATGAAACCATGATGCCCCAGATAGCTGCCAAACAAGCCGGTCGGCTCAAATGGCAACTCGTCAACGGTCAGCCCGCCCAAAAGGTATTCTGAAAGGCTGGCGGCCGGAATTTCTTCCATCCAGCTGCGCAATTCTGATAGCGCCCCGACACCGATCTGATCGGCGGTTATACGATGATCAAGAACCCATGAACGGGATTCTTTGTTGGCAAGCGTTTCAGACAACAGATCGTTGACATCAAGGACTTCGACGCCTTCGTTGCGCATGATATTGGCAAAGACATCATGATCCTTCTGGGCCTGTTTGACCCAGAAAACATCATCAAACAACAATTCCTGACAATTGCCCGGTGTCAAACGACGATGGGCCAATCCGGGGCGACAAACAACAACCTGACGCAAGGTTCCTGTTTCAGAATGAACGCCTAACATTTGTTCAGACATGACTATGTCCTTTCGATAAATCTAAAGATAGGTTCCGATGCACAAAACGACAGTAATCATGACTGTCAGCATCAAAAGAAGCGGCCAGACAAATGCCAGCCAGCGGTCATAGGACACCCGCCCAATGGCAAGCCCGCCAACAACGACGGCAAATGTCGGATTAATCAGATTGACCAGCCCGCTTGCCGACTGATAGGCGGTGACAATCAAATGCCTGTCGACGCCGGAAAAATCAGACAAAGGCGCCAGAATGGGCATCGACAGAACGGCCAAGCCCGATGACGACGGCACAAGGAAACTCATTCCCGCCTCGATCCAGAACATCAGGTTGATAAAGGCCAGATTGCCAAGTCCGCTTAGGCTGCCGACGGCACCATGGAGCAATGTGTCTGCGATCAGGCCATTCTGCATGATCACCACAATCCCGCGCGCCAGACCAACAATCAGGGCGACGCCCAAAAGATCCCGTGCGCCATCAACAAAATGCCCCGTCAGCTCTTTTTCGCCCATCCGCGCAAAAAGCCCGATCACGATTGCAGAACCAAGGAACAAGGCCCCCATCCGGGCCATCCACCAATCCTGGGATGATACCCCCCAGATCATCACAACAAAAGTCACCCCGAACAGGATCAAAATCAGGCTTTGCTTGCTGGTAAGGGTGGCGCTATCGGTTTGCGCATTGTGCCCCTTAAGGAAGAATGACCGGTGTGACGCCAGTTGTTTGGCGACAATCGAACGCGACGGATCTTTTTTCACCCGACCGGCATAACGCATCACATAGGCAATGCAGATGACCAAGCCCAGAATCAGGATAACAAAACGCAACACAATGCCGGAGGTAAATGGAATATTGGCTGCATTCGCCGCAATCACGGTGGCAAACGGGTTTATTGTCGACCCCAGAACGCCGATGCCCGCACCCAGCATGATAATCGCGACCGCTGTCACCGTATCGTAGCCCGCCGCGATCATGACCGGAATAAGCAGACCATAAAAAGCCAGCGTTTCTTCTGCCATGCCATAGGTGGTTCCCCCGATGGCAAACAAGGTCATCAAAATCGGAATCATCCATATTTCGTGACCTTTTAGCTTTTTCATCGCAGATCGAATACCGGTATCGATTGCACCGGTCGCGTTTACCACGCCCAGAAAGCCACCAAGAAAGAGAACAAACAGCGCGACATCAATCGCGTTTGCGGCATAACTGTCGGGGTCATAAAAACCGGCACCGGGTGCCAACATGACATCAACAAACCCCTGCGGATTCGGATCGACCTCGTGATATGAGCCGGGAACGGCGACTTCGCGACCAATCGCATCATTCATTTCCCGGTCATACTGCCCGGCCGGAATGACCCAGGTAAGTGCCGCGACAATGGCAATCAGGGCAAACAGAATTGTGTAAGCCGTCGGAAAACGAGACAACAAATCATGTTCATGAGTGTCTTCACGCTCTGGCTGCTTATCAAGCTCAGACGACATTCTATCCTCCTGCTAAAGAATGAAATAACCACCAATGATTTCGGATGCCGCCCAAAAGACCGACGAACCAATCAAGTTGTATACTCACATATCCATAAGCATAATTGAACATCATTGATATACATCTAAAATCAACTGAAAGTTACTCGGATAATTAATAAATAAATTTAACTTTTTGAATCATTAAAAAATCAAATGAAACAAATTTTATTTAAAAAAAATCATCACCAAAAACACTTAAATAGAAAAATATATGTAATTAAAATTTTTACAGAAAATATGTTTACAAAAATTACAAAATAATATTTCTGAAGCTCAAACCTGAAACACATTTTTCTTCATCATTTCTCCTGTTACTCAACAATATACTCAAACTTAATTGACTTTAAATACGCCTTTTATGGCGTTATAATCCATACCAGATCGTCCCAAGGTAGAGTTAGGGCCGCAATCTCGTATAATTATAAAAATAGAAAAAACGTACATTTGGCCTTCTCGTCGATCTGAAATATTTGCTCTGGCACAGGACATCACTTCGACCTATAAGGGCGCCATGATTTGCAATAATACTCAGGAATTGCTGCGGTGCTTGACACCGGCAGCACGCGTTTTGGGGCTGGATTTCGGCACCAAGACCATTGGCGTGGCCCTTTCAGATGTTGGGCTACAGATCGCGTCCCCTTATACGCTGATTTCACGCAAGAAATTCACGCGTGACATTGCCGAACTTTCGTCAATCGTCACCAAGCAGAATGTCGGTGGGATCATCATCGGCTTCCCGCGTGAACTTGACGGGACAATCGGCAAGTCATGCCACCGGGTTTATGCCTTTGTGGACGAGATGCAGAAATATATCGATCTGCCAGTTCTGCTTTGGGATGAACGTTTATCGACCAGTGCGGTTGAACGCATCCTGATCGAAGATGTCGACATGACGCGCAAACGCCGCGCAGAAGTCGTCGATAAAACGGCGGCGGCCTATATCCTGCAAGGCGCGCTTGATAACCTTAATCTTCATACCGATCCGGGTGCAAACCCCGACGATGAAGATGACGAGGACGAAATTGGCGACGAAGACGCCTGATTTCCGGCCTTGTCAGCACCACCTGGCATTAAAGATTTGCCAAAAGGCTGCCTGTTAATTCAGGCGGCCTTTTGTTTTTGTTTGGCGCTAATCACCACCATGGTGCCAAAGAATGCCGATGGCGGCAGGATCAACCGGCCCTTTTTCTGAACCGCCCCCATTGATATGGCGGCCGGAGCAATGCCATCAAGTTTATCGACAACAATCTCGAACCCGGCAAAGCCATCGGTTGGAAACAGGTCATCGTCAATGCCATAGCGCGAGACCATTTCATCACCATGCCAGGTTTCAACGATGGTATCGGTGCCGATCCCTTCGAAGAATTCACGTACCGCATCGGCGGCCCAATGCATAAGGAAAACCTTGCCAATGGCACGTGCCCCATTGGCATGAATTTGATATTCCGGGTAATAGAAATTCTGCGGCGGATGATGATGCTGACAGACAAAAGTCACCGCGTGGCGCAACAACGGATGATTGGCAAACGCCAGTGAAAAACCAAGATCGGTCAACGAGCCATCCGGACGGGTTGCTTCGCGTTCAAATTTGAAGACACGTGGCACGGCCGCCCCGGCGGCAAGGAAATCCTCGCGATCTTTTTCGGCGTCTTTTGATTGCACGGCCAGCATCGACATGCCTTCGCGCTGACGCAGGTAATCACGGTTATAAATTGGAAAGGAAAATGGTGCCGCCAATTCGGCCTCGGCGATTTTGTCGGGTTCGACCACGCCAAGCAATTCGATATACATCCCGTCAAACTGGACCAGGGCATTACCGGTCCCAAACGGATGATTAGCACGCGGTGTCACGGTAAAACCAAGTTGGCGCCAGGCATCACAGGCCACGTCGAGATCATTGACGCATAAGACCAGATGATCGATTGATCGGCTCATTGACATTCCCCTGACAAGTATTCCCGTTCACCGCAACATTGGCATTACATGGGCGCAGGAATTTCTTTCAATTGATAAATCAGTGCGCTGCACACATTATCTGACCCGCGCTCATTATCACAGGATAGCAATGTAATGGAATAGGCAGTGTTGTCGATACCCTGCCAAACATGGCATTTACAATGTCAACCATCACAGCAAGTCGCCCGATAACCGATTTATTGCCCAAATGCGCATAATTAGCGCCAGCACCGGATGCTTACGATGATTGCGATCCTTTCTGCTCTGATCCCGACCTTTGCCCTGATTGTTCTGGGCTTTGTGCTGCGGCAACGTCAATTCTTGCCCGATACATTCTGGCCGGGCGCCGAAAAACTGACGTATTTCGTAACTTTTCCGGCCTTGCTGTTTTCCAATACCGCACGGGCCGATCTTGGCAGTTTGCCATTGGCGGGAATCGCAACCGCGATGCTGGGCACCATTTTTGTCTGTACGGTTTTGATCCTGATTGCCAAACCGGCTTTAAAGGTCAGCGACGCGGCATTTTCATCATTGTTTCAAGGTGCGATCCGCCCCAACACCTATATCGGGCTTGCGGTTGCCGCCGCCCTTTTGGGTGAAGCCGGACTGACAGTTACCGCGCTTTGCGTCGCCCTTGTGGTGCCGACGGTCAATGTTTTATCGGTTCTGGCCTGTGCCCACTGGGGGGTGAATGATCGCCAGCCGGGGATCAAGTCCTTATTGGGGGATGTGGCGCGCAATCCGTTGTTGATGGCCTGTGTTCTGGGCCTGATCGTGAATATGACCGGGTTGGGCTTACCACCCATTATCGGGCCGTTTCTTGAAATTCTGGGCCGGTCGGCCTTGCCGGTTGGTCTTTTGGCGGTTGGGGCCGGTATTGACCTTATGGCAGCACGCCGTGCCGGGGGGCCGGTTGGGTTTTCGACATTGGGCAAGCTTGTTCTTAGTCCGGCGATTGCGGCAGTTTTTTGTATTTTACTTGGCCTGCCGCCAATCGAAATGGCCGCCATCGTGCTTTATGCCGGATTACCATGTTCGGCCAGTGCCTATGTTTTGGCGCGGCTGATGGGTGGGGACGCCCCGATGATGGCCAGTATCATCACGGTTCATACATTGGTCGGGATTGCCACCATCCCCATCCTTGCGGTTTTGTTGCATGTGGTGTGATGTAAACCGACACGAATATTGACCATTTGGTCAGGACATTCAGGCAATTTTTTAACTTTCCGTGACAGGGGCAATTGGGTATGCTCCGCGCGAAATTCTGCCCATACCATTTAAGGAATATGTGCAACGCCATGAGTGTCATGGGACCAGCGGCGGATCATTATCCGCACCCTCACCTCCTCGGTATTGAAGGTCTTACCCCGGGGGAAATCACCCTTATTCTTGATCGCGCACAGCATTATGCGGAAAAAAACCGCACGGCGGATAAAACCAGCAACATTCTTGCCGGGGCGACGGTCGTTAATCTGTTTTACGAAAACTCCACCCGAACGCTGACGTCATTTGAACTGGCGGCCAAGCGACTAGGCGCGATGGTCATCAATATGACGGTCGGGACCAGTTCGGTCAAAAAGGGTGAAACCCTGATTGATACGGCGATGACCCTTAACGCGATGAACCCGGACGCACTTGTTGTGCGCCATGGTGATAGCGGTGCGGTCAAGCTGCTTTCGGAAAAGGTCAATTGTGCGGTCCTCAATGCCGGGGATGGACGCCATGAACATCCGACACAGGCATTGCTGGATGCGCTGACCATTCGTCGTCACAAAGGACGCCTGCATCGGCTTAACGTGGCGATTTGTGGCGATGTGGCGCATTCACGCGTCGCACGATCCAACATATTGTTGCTCAATACCATGGGATCGCGTGTACGCCTTGTCGCACCACCGACCCTTATCCCATCCAAAATCGAACGGATGGGAGTCGAGATTTTCCATGACATGGAAGAAGGCCTGAAAGATTGCGATATCGTCATGATGTTGCGGCTTCAACTTGAACGCATGGAAGGCAGCTTTATCCCGTCCGTGCGTGAATATTTCCATTTCCATGGTCTGGATCGGGCCAAACTTGCCAATGCCAAACCCGACGCGCTGATCATGCATCCCGGCCCGATGAACCGCGGCGTCGAAATCGACAGTGAAGTTGCCGACGATGTTGAACGTTCGGTGATCCGCGAACAGGTTGAAATGGGGGTTGCCGTTCGCATGGCAACACTTGAACTGCTTGTTCAGAACCACCGCCAATCGGGAGGTCAGGCATGACCCCAGCCATTCGTGTAAAGGGCACAGGCCGCAAGGCAATCATCAATGCCCGCCTGCTGGACCCGGTGGCCAAGACCGACAAAACAGGCGGCATCCTGATTGAAGACGGCAAGATTATCGCCTGTGGTGCGGATGTGACAGCCACAAACCTGCCCAAGGGCTGTGACATCATTGATGCCAAGGGGGCCTGTCTTGCACCGGGGCTTGTTGATATGCGCGCGCAATTGCGCGACCCGGGCTTTGAACATCAGGAAACCATCGAAACCGCGGGCCAATCGGCGGCGGCGGGTGGAATTACCACGATTATTGCCCTGCCCAATACCGAGCCGGTGGTTGATGATGTTGCCGGTGTCGAATTTATCGCGCGGCGCGCCCGCAAGGTCGGGCTGGCCAAGGTCTTTACCTATGGCGCGGTCACCAAAGGCCTTGAAGGTGGCGAGATCACCGAAATGGGCCTTTTGCATCAGGCCGGTGCGGTGGCATTTTGTGATGGCATCAAAACCATCGCCAGTGCGCGTTTGCTGCGACAGGCGCTATCCTATTCGACATTTTTTGACGGCATGATTGTTCAGCACCCCGAGGAACCGGAACTTTCCAAAGGTGCGGCCATGAACAGCGGCGAGCTTGCCACCCGCCTTGGCCTTTCAGGTGTTTCGCCGCTGGCCGAGGTGATGCAGATCGAACGCGATTTGCGCTTGGTCGAAATGACCGGCGGGCGGCTTCATTTTGCTCATATTTCGACCGGCTTATCGGTTGAGGTTATCCGCAAGGCCAAGAAACGCGGCCTTAAGGTTACCTGCGATACCGCACCGTTCTATTTTGCGCTGAATGAAAATGCGGTTTCGGATTACCGGACATTTGCCAAATTATCGCCACCGCTTCGATCCGAAGATGATCGGCAGGCGATTGTTGCCGGTTTGGCCGATGGTACGATTGATGCCATTGCATCGGATCATAACCCGCAAGACGTTGATTCCAAGCGCCTGCCCTTTGCACAGGCCGCCGCCGGGGGCGTTGGCTTTGAAACGCTTCTGCCGATTGCGCTGGAACTTTATCACAACGGGCATATGTCGATGCTTGAGGTCATTACCAAACTGACCATCGCACCGGCCGGTCTGGTACGGATCAAGGGCGCTGGTACACTTGATATCGGAACCGCTGCCGATCTTGTGTTGTTTGATCCCGATCATCCGTGGAAGATTGATCCCTATCAGTTCTGGTCGAAATCAAAAAACTCGCCCTTTGACGGTCGCCTGACCCAAGGCCGCGTGCTTCGCACCATCATTGATGGCCGCGAAGTCTTTGCCGATCCATCTGTCGCAGAAGGCGCATAAACATGGAACTTGATGCCACCTATAAGGCGACCTTGATGTCGCTTCAGATTGCAACGCTATGCGGTTATCTGCTGGGTTCGATCCCGTTTGGTCTTGTGCTGACGCGCATTGCCGGCCTTGGCGATATTCGCAAGATCGGATCGGGCAATATCGGTGCGACCAATGTGTTGCGCACCGGAAATAAATTTTTAGCACTCCTGACCCTGATCGGTGATGTTGGCAAGGGGGCGGCGGCGGTATTGCTGTTTACCCATTACGTCAGTGCCGAAGCCGGTATTTTTGCCGGTGGTGCCGCGGTTGTCGGCCACATGTTGCCAGTTTGGCTGCGATTTAAGGGCGGTAAGGGCGTTGCCACGACGCTTGGCACCCTGATTGCGGTAAACTGGATCATGGGGCTGGTTGCGGCCGCAACATGGCTTGTCATGGCGCTGATTTTCCGCATTTCGTCGCTGTCGGCCCTGATTGCAATGATCGCCGCCCCGATTGCGGCCTTTGTGATTACCAATGATCCCGGCGCAGGATGGCTGGCTATTTTCCTGGCCGTCATCGTCTGGGCCGCCCATCACGCGAATATCCGCCGCCTGATCAAAGGCGAAGAACCAAAGATCGGTCAAAAGAAAAAAGACGAAGTGGCAGCCAACGACGCATAAGCTTCGACTCGAAGTGCTTGACGAAACAACGCCCGGATGATCACAATCCGGGCGTTATGATTCAAGACAAGCAACAACCATCCCGATTAGCACAATCTGAACGTCTGGCACGCATGCGGCTGGCGCGCAGTGTCAATGTTGGCCCGGTGACCTTTCGCAAGCTGATGGATCGGTTCGGGACCGCGCGCAATGCGATTGATGCCCTGCCCGACATTATTGCCCGAACGGGGGGAAAGCGGCGGATTGCGCTGGCATCGCGTGATGACACCATTGCCGAAATTGACCGCGGGCGCGCTTGCGGTGCCAAACCGATTATTTGGGGCGATCCGGAATATCCGGCCATGCTGGCCGCGATTGAGGATGCACCGGCCTATTTTTATGCGCTTGGCCGGATTGAACTTTTGAACCAACCGACCATCGGTATTGTCGGGGCCCGCAATGCATCGGCCAATGGTTGCAGTTTTGCGCGACGTCTGTCCATGGCGCTGTGCGAGGCCGGATACAGCGTGGCATCGGGCATGGCACGCGGGATTGATGGTGCGGTTCATGATGCCTGCCTGAGTGTAACGGCCACGGGTAACGGCGGCACCATTGCGGTTTTGGGTGGTGGTGTGGATGTGATTTATCCGCGTGAACACGATAAACTATATCGAAATCTGTGCAAAAACGGATGTGTGATTTCGGAAATGCCGCCGGGATTAACCCCACAAGCACGTCATTTTCCACGCCGGAACCGGATCATTTCCGGGCTGTCGCATGGGGTGGTGGTGGTCGAGGCCGGGCGCAATTCCGGGTCGCTGATTACCGCACGGTTTGCCGGGGAACAAGGACGCGATGTTTTTGCCGTTCCGGGCAGCCCGACCGACCCGCGTGCGGCCGGCCCCAACAGCCTGATCCGTGACGGGGCGATCCTGTGCGACTCCGTTGACGTTATTTTGGACGCCTTGCAGGTTTCGCAACGAAACAATCATCTTGGCGAAGGAATTCATCATTTTGACGTGAACAGCCGAACCGCAACCGCAAACAGGGCGGCGGATGATTTCAGCGACATCGCCAAATCGATTGACCGCGACGCACAAATTAACCGCCCCGAAAATGCCCCTGAAACCATTGATAACCAAGAACAAACCGGGTCAGACACCGGGCATGTTGCCATTGACGACGAAACAGACCGCATCCTTGAATTATTGTCGGTCAGCCCCCTTATGATTGATCAGTTAATCCGGGCGTCCAAACTGCCCGCAGATGTGATTTCGACCATGCTGATTGAACTTGAGCTTGCAGGAAGGGTTGAACGTCACCCCGGAAATAGGGTATCGCGTATCGCCGAATGAGTGTCGCGTGCATCTTTGCTGCGACAATATTGTTGTGATTTGCCGCAATTTGCGCAATCTGATCTGAAATATGATCGCACTATATATAAGTGTCGGATATTCGGATTATTCGCAGCACAACATAATTATCGCCCCAGGGCGCAAGAACCGGACACGAAAAACGTAATGAATCTTGTCATCGTCGAATCCCCGGCCAAAGCGAAGACGATCAACAAATATCTAGGTGACGATTACAAGGTGTTGGCCTCGTTCGGTCACATCCGCGATCTTCCATCCAAGGATGGATCGGTTGATCCCGACAACGAATTTGCGATGATCTGGGAAACCGATGGCCGTTCCGAAAAACAGATCCGCGAGATCGCATCGGCCGCACGCGACGCCGACACCATCTATCTCGCGACTGACCCGGATCGTGAAGGAGAAGCGATTTCGTGGCATATTCTGGAAGTTCTTGAACAGAAGAAGCTGTTGCGTGGGCGTGATGTTCATCGTGTTGTGTTCCACGAGATCACCAAAAAAGCCGTTACCGACGCCATTGCCAATCCGCGCGCGTTAAATCAGGAACTGGTCGATGCCTATCTGGCGCGCCGTGCCCTTGATTATCTGGTCGGCTTTAATCTTTCGCCGGTTCTGTGGCGCAAATTGCCCGGTTCGCGGTCAGCAGGCCGCGTACAATCGGTGGCGCTGCGCCTGATTTGCGAGCGCGAAATTGAAATCGAAGCTTTCCGTGCGGATGAATATTGGTCACTTGAAGCCGGTTTCAAAATCCCCGAGGGCAATTTTACCGCCCGCCTGACCCATCTGAACGGTGAGAAGCTTGATAAGCTGGCACTGGGCAGTGAAGCAGCAGCAACCATTGCCAAAGATAAGGTTGAAGCGCGCAGCTATACCGTTTCAAAGGTCGAGCGCAAGGACGTCAAACGTCGTCCGCAGCCGCCTTTCACCACATCAACCCTGCAACAGGAAGCATCGCGCAAGCTTGGCTTTGGCACCAAACGCACCATGCAATTGGCGCAACGCCTGTATGAAGGGGTTGATATCGGCGGCGAAACCGTTGGTTTGATCACCTATATGCGTACCGATGCCGTCATCCTTTCAAGCGAAGCACTGGCTGCTGCACGGCGCCTGATTGCCAAGGATTATGGTGACGATTACCTGCCCGCCAATGCGCGCAGCTTTGCCAACAAGGCAAAAAATGCACAGGAAGCGCACGAAGCCGTCCGTCCGACGGATCTTTTCCGTCGCCCAGATCAGGTTGAACGCCATCTTGATAAGGATCAGCTGAAACTTTACACGCTGATCTGGAAACGTACCGTTGCCTGCCAAATGGAAGATGCGCGTTTCGATCAGGTCGCGGTTGATCTGTCATCGAATGACAATCACGTTGTTTTGCGCGCCAATGGATCAGTGGTTAAATTCGATGGTTTCCTGAAACTTTATCAGGAAGGCAAGGATGACGCCGCCGACGATGAAAACGATCGCCGCCTGCCCCCGCTTAAGGAAGGCCAGAAGCCCGATCTTGGTGCGGTTAGCATTGATCAGCATTTCACCCAGCCCCCGCCCCGCTATACCGAGGCGAGCCTGGTCAAGAAAATGGAAGAACTGGGCATCGGCCGTCCGTCGACCTATGCGTCGATCATTTCGGTGTTGCAGGATCGCGACTATGTCACGCTGGACAAGCGCCGCTTTATTGCCCAGGACCGCGGCCGACTGGTCACGGCGTTTCTGTCGAAATTCTTTGAACGTTATGTGCAGTACAACTTTACCGCCGAGTTGGAAAACCAGCTTGATGACGTGTCGAACGGTTCCATGGCATGGCGTGACGTGTTGAAACAGTTCTGGTCGTCGTTCAAAGGCAACGTCGACGAAGCCAAGGAACTTAAAATCACCGAGGTGCTAGATGCGCTTCAGGTGATGCTGGAAAACTATCTGTTCCCGACCCGCGAGGACGGAACCGATCCGCATAAATGCCCGAAATGCGCCGAAGGTACACTTAGCCTTAAGCTGGGCAAATTTGGCGCGTTCCTGGGATGTTCGAACTATCCGGACTGTAACTTTACCCGGCCATTGGTTGCCAATGAAAATGGTGGCGATTCCGAACTGGATACCGGCCCCAAGGTTCTTGGCGTTGATAAGGAAACCGGCAAGGAAATCACCCTGCGCAAAGGCCCATACGGGGTTTATGTCCAGCTGGGGGAAGAGGAAGAAGTCGAAGGTAAAAACGGCAAACCCAAAAAGGTCAAACCAAAGCGCACATCCCTTCCCAAAGGGCTTGAGCCATCGGTGGTTGACCTGACCAAGGCCGAGGAATTGCTGACATTGCCGCGTCTGGTCGGGGTCTTCCCCGATACTGGCGAAGAAATCAAAGCCAATGTCGGGCGTTTTGGCCCCTATGTTCAGGCGGGCAATACGTTTGCCTCGCTAAAAGCCGAAGATGATGTTTTGACCGTGGGCGAAAACCGCGCCATTTCCCTGATTGCTGACAAACGCGAAAAAGCGGGCAAGGAAATCGGCAAACATCCCGATGACGGCGAACCGATCCTTTTGGCCGATGGTCGCTGGGGACCGTTTGTCCGACACAAAAAAACCAACGCCAATCTGCGCGATGTCACCAAAGAAGAGGTGACGCTGGAAATGGCGATCAAGGCGCTGAAGGAAAAGGAAGCCAAGTCGGGTAAACCGGCCAAGGCAGCCAAGACCACCAAAGCGCCCGCGAAAAAGGCACCGGCAAAAAAGGCAGCGGCCAAGAAACCCGCTGCCAAAAAGACGGCAGCGAAAAAAACCGCCGCCAAGAAAACAACCAAGAAAGAGGTGGCGACCTAATCGCCGCCTTGCCTTTCTTGACGAAATATTTGAAAGGACGCCGCAAAGTTGGCGAACGATACAGAAGATAAAAAGCATTTCCCGACCAAGGAACAAATCCTTGAGTTTATCGATATGAGCCCCACCCCGGTTGGAAAGCGCGAAATAGCCCGCGCATTCAACATCAAGGGCGGCGGCAAGATCGCGCTTAAAAAAATACTCAAGGAAATGAACATTGGCGGCGATGTCGTCAGAGGCCGCAAGAAATTTGACAAACCCGGACGCCTGCCGCCCGTCGAGGTGCTTGAAATTATCGGCACAGACGATGAAGGCGAAGTTCTCGCCCGGCCCAATGTCTGGAAAGAAGATTACGAACCGCCTGTTATCTATGTGAAAATGATCCGCCGTGGAGGACCAAGCGCACCGGGTGTTGGCGACAAGATTCTGGCCAAGCTGCGCTATACCGGCAAGCAAACCTATGAAGCCAGCATCATGCGGGTTCTGGGAAGCGGCCCACAGCGCGTGTTGGGCATTTTCCGCCCCAACGAGCGCGAAGGCCGCGTTGTACCCACAGACCGCAAGGATAGCGGCGAGGTCGCCGTGCCGTTGGACGACCATCCCGGTCTTGAAACCGGTTCACTGGTTTTGACAGAAATCCTGCCGGGCAAGCATTTTGGCCTGCGCAAAGGTCGCATTACCGAGGTTCTTGGCAATATCAACGAACCGAAATCGATCAGTCTGGTATCGATCCATGCGCGGGGCATTCCGTTTGAATTCCCGCCAGAAGTCGAATTACAGGCGCGCGATTCCAAGGCCACACCGATGGCCAAACGCACTGATTTGCGCGACATTCCGCTGGTCACTATTGACGGTGCGGACGCACGTGACTTTGACGATGCCGTCTGGGCCGAAGCAGATAGCGATCCGGAAAACAAGGGCGGTTGGCACATCATGGTCGCGATTGCCGATGTGTCTTGGTATGTACGCCCCAATGATGCGCTGGACCGTGAAGCCGTTAAACGCGGCAACAGTTGCTATTTTCCGGACCGGGTTGTGCCGATGTTGCCGTTTGAATTGTCAAACGGCTGGTGTTCGCTGGTCCCACATGAAGATCGCGGCTGTATGGCCGTTGAAATGTGGCTGAACAAGCATGGCACCAAGATCAGACATAAATTCTGTCGCGGCATGATGCGCTCGGCGGCACGGCTGACCTATGATCAGGTACAGCGCGCCATGGATGGCTTTCCCGACGAGACAACAGCTCCGTTGGTTGAAACCATCGTCAAGCCACTTTACGGCGCCTATGAAGCCTTCCTTGAAGCCCGCAGAGGCCGGGGTGTTTTGGAACTTGATATTCCTGAACGCAAGATCGAGCTCAACGATCAGGGGCAGATCATCGCCATCGCACCGCGTGCGCGCTTTGACAGCCACAAACTGATCGAGGAATTCATGGTCGCGGCCAATGTTTGCGCCGCCGAAGAACTTGAACGGATCAAGCAGCCCTGCATGTATCGTATCCACGATGCACCAAGCGAGGAAAAGCTTGAAGCCCTTCGCGAATTCCTTGAAGGCGCAGGTTATACCTTAAACAAGGCAGCCGTCTTGCGCCCGCGTGATTTCAACCAAATCCTTGCAAAGGCCAAGGACACCCCGGAATCCGAGCTGATCAACACGGTTGTACTGCGCAGTCAGTCACAGGCAATGTATAGCCCCGATAATATCGGGCACTTTGGCCTGGCACTGAACAAATACGCCCATTTCACATCCCCGATCCGCCGCTATGCCGATCTTTTGGTCCATCGCGCCCTGATCGCAGGATTGAAACTGGGTGAAGGCGGGCTACCGCCCGAAGAAGGCGAACGGTTCGAACAAATCGGCGAGGATATTTCCGGTACCGAACGACGTGCGGCCATGGCAGAACGTGATGCGGTTGACCGTTATGTCGCGGCCTATATGGCCGACAAGGTCGGGGCGGAATTCCCCGGACGTATTTCCGGTGTAACGCATTTTGGCTTGTTCGTATCATTGCAGGAAACCGGGGCGGACGGGTTGATCCCGATATCTACCCTGCCTGATGATTATTATGTTCATGATGCGATTGGTCATTCGCTGGTCGGGCAAAATCGTGGCAAGACATTCCGTCTTGGGGATGATGTTGTCGTGCGTATTGCCGAAGCCGATGCAACGACCGGATCGCTGGCGCTACGTCTGGCCGGGCATGCCGATGTTACCGAGCGTGATTTGATCGAACAGCCACGCGCTCGTCGGGGCCAGAACAGGCTCCGTGGCCGAAGCCCGGGGGACCGCAGCCATCGCCACGGCAGCAAGCCGGGTTTCCGTGCCAATCCAAAGGATAGCAGCAGTGCATCGGGTGGTGGTCCACGGGATGGCAAGCCCGCCGTCGGCGCAGCAACCGGCAAAAAGAAAACCACGCCGAAAAAACAGCGCAAGCTGGTGGCGTCAAGCCGGGTGGCCCGCAAAACCACCAAACGCGAAGATTAACCAAAAAGGGCGGCCAAATAGAATGGCCGCCCTTTTTGATTTTATACGAAACACCGGAAAATCACCGGAAAATCAGTGGCCCGAAACGTCAGCCCAGCGTTTCGATGAATTTTGCCAGATGTTCGGCTGTTTGTTTGCCGCGATTGGAAATGATCGCAACGTTTGATGGCAGCCCTTCCAGATCGGGATGGGACGCATCAAAACTGGTCAAAAGGCCAAGTGCCTTATCTTTCAGGGTTTTCATCGCCGCCAGGGCACGGATCAGTTCAATACCGCTTAGCCCATCAAGAACGGCGGCAGTGATGATCGCATCAGGGTGTGATTGCACGACGGTTTCAAAGGCCTCGACAGCACTTCGTGCGGTGATGGTGCGGAACCCTTTTTCACGCAACTCACGTTGCAGGAAATGCGCCTGAACCGTGGTTGCTGTTACAATCAGAACTTCTTTGTCATGTATGATGCGCGCATCAGAACCGGATTTATCATCGCCTTTTTTCGCACTGCGGGTTGGAAGCGAACGCAGAATGCGGGTTTCCTCGTCAACGGCGGGGTTGGTGCCGCTTTCGATGATTTCGCGAATCCAGGTGGTGAAATCGACAAGTGATGCGGCTTCAAGGTCATCAATCTCGGTCAAATCGACAATGTAATCTTCCATGCGGTGCGCAATTGCACCGACCAACGGAAAACCGAACGACCCGGCCAGACCCTTGACTGTATGTGCTTCGCGGCGCAATTCGGCAATGCCGACTTCGGCCTTGTCCATGCCGCCAGCGACCCGATCAATCGTGGTTTCAATCCGATCGGTACGTTCAAGCGTGTCTTCAATAAAATCCTGTTTCAGTCGTTCAATGACATCGTCTGCATTCCCCATTTGGGCGCTCCTGTACCGGGTTGAAGACATCTGCATCAAAGGGCCGGCAAGCTAGCAGAAAAACCACCCTTTGGCGGGTTTCCTAGCTATGCGGGAAAAGCACTTGCCCGATCACATTAACTTCATGATGATAGCAGACCGTTTCAATGCCCCTTTTTAGAGTCCCGATCAAGGGGCTGGATCAAGAAACAGGAATGAATGCCACCATGCAACCAGAATACAGCGAACAAAGCAGCGGATCACGCCTTTTGACCGGCCTTAGTCGCGGGTTCCGTCGTAAATGCCCCAATTGCGGCCATGGCTTTGCCTTTGGCGGATATCTGACACTGCGCCATGAATGCGATTGTTGCAACCATCCCATCGGGGAATATCGCTGTGACGATGCCCCGCCCTATTTTACGATCTTCATCGTCGGTCACATTGTTGTTGGCGGGGCGCTTACCATGGAACAGACCATGCACCCGTCTATGACCCTGCAATTGGCGGTCTGGTTGCCGGTGACAGTTCTTTTATGTCTAAGCTTCCTGCCGTTTATCAAGGGCGCTGTACTGGGCACCCAATGGGCGATGAAGATCAAGGGATAGTGATGGCGATTGTCATTGTCGCGTGCATATCATTCGCATTACAATGATCGTGGAATTGATCCTGTTCCTTCTGGATTGAACAAATTTTGGCCCCAACCACAAAAGACATCGACATCACCAATCGCCTTTTTGTCTGGCACCCCATGCGACGCATTGCCGGGACAGCGTGTATCTGTCTTTTGCTGGCCGGTTGCGCCACACAACCGCGCGACAATCTGATTACATCAGAAGATGATCCGCAAATTCGCGATGTGATGTCGCAGGCCATTGAGCTGGTCGCGACGCGTTATATTGATCCGATTGGCCGCGAACAGATTGTTGTTAATGCGCTTGACGGATTAACAACAATTGATCCCGAAATTCGCATCGGAATGACGCCGGACGAACTTGTTCTTGGCTATAACGGCAAGACAATCAAAAGCCTTGCCCTGCCCGCGGCCAATAGCGAGGAACAGGATACCTTTCTGTGGACGGAACTTACCCTGAAAGGGGTTGGCATTTATCGGGCCTATTCATCCGAATTGCGCCAGGCCAATGCTCTTACAGTGCAATCGGCGCTTGTCAGTGGTTCGATCCGGAACCTTGACCGTTACAGTCGCTACGAGGGGCCCAATCAGGCCGAAACAGCCCGCACACGGCGCGATGGCTATATCGGGGTCGGGGTTCGCCTGATTGGCGGGGATGGCTATCCAGTCGTCAAAAAAGTCCATGAAAGCAGCCCGGCGGCCAAAGCGGGCCTTAATATTGGCGACCAGCTGATATCGGTCAATGGCATCAACCTGTATAACAAGCCCGCAGGATACGCCGCCGATCTTTTGCATGGCGAAGAAGGTACGCGGGTTGCGATTGAAATCAATGCCGCCAACAGCAAGGCCATCACACCAATTGAAATCATGCGTGAACGTGTGATCAACCGAACCGTTTTTGCCCAGTTTCGTAACAACGTCCTGATTGCCCGGATCGCCAGCTTTAACAGTGCCACCGCACAGTCGCTTGGCGATGAAATCCTGAAGGCCGATCTGCATCCCGGTGGCCTGCGCGGTGTAATCCTTGATTTGCGGGGCAATCGCGGCGGGCTTTTGCAGCAAGGTGTCGAGGTTGCCGATCTGTTTATTGCAGGCGGCCCGATTGCCAATACACGATCACGCGTTATGGCAGCACGCCATGTCTTTAACGCCGATGCAGAGGACCTGACACGCGGTGCGCCGCTTGCCGTCCTGATTGATGGCAGAACCGCATCATCGGCTGAATTGGTGGCAGCGGCCCTTCAGGATCGCAATCGTGCGGTTCTGATCGGTTCGACCAGTTTTGGCAAAGGATCGGTACAGGCGATCAATGACCTGTCAAACAAGGGCACGCTGACCTTTACCTGGTCACGGATGACCGCCCCGTCAGGTTACACATTTGACAGAATTGGCCTGTTCCCGTCGATTTGCACAACATCGGATGATATTGATCCGTTTGAACAGGTCAAATCAGCACTGGCACACCGCGAAGACATGGTTAGTGTGATGACCAAATGGCGCGCGCTTGACTACCAGGATGAATTGACCCGCCGCAATCTGCGCAATGTATGTCCGGCACGCCAACTGGCCGATGAAACCGACATTGATGTGGCGTTTGAATTGATCAAAAACCTGTCAAGTTACAAGGATTTGGCACAGCTTCCACACCATGAAATTGCGGACACCTTTGCGTCGCAATAAAAATGGCATTATTTTTGCCAAAATGGCTTGACACTCGGCGCATAACCTTTATGTTCCGCGGCCTGAGATACACCTGAACACAGGAAGCTGAGATATGGCTAAGCCCGCTTCAATCCTCGTAAAGTTGGTAAGCTCCGCTGATACCGGTTACTTCTATGTCGTAAAGAAGAACCCGCGGAACACCACCGAGAAATTCTCGTTTCGCAAGTACGACCCGGTCGTGCGCAAGCACGTCGAGTTCAAAGAAGCGAAAATGAAATAATATGTCAGCATATGCTGATTTGATTGTTCGAGATTAAAAAAGACGTGTCCTTTGGGGCACGTCTTTTTTTATTGTCACTGTGGATAATTTCACAGGTTCCCCACCAATTTACCTGACACAGCACAGACGGCGCGGTCCCACCTGCCCGTGCTCAGCAAGGCAATGGCGTTGGCAGTCTTTGGGTTGGTATTGGTAGTGTTTTTTGCCCTGCGGCCCTAGCGCGCCAAGACGCCTGCTGCATTTTCAAGAACGGTTTGAATGTCCCAGATCAGCAGACGATCGTTCTTATAGTCAAACCCGGCCAGGGGGCGTTCCTGCGCGTCCAGCGGACGATCCCGACGGGCGATGATCTCGCCATCCGGATGGTTTTTTGCCCAATCAAGCATTTCATCATGGCTGATCAGCATCTGAATAGGCCTTTGCAAACGCCCCAGAAACTGGAACTGCGCGTGGTACTTGCCCCAATAGGCAATATCACGCCCCTCGTCCTGTTGGGTTTTCAGGTATTCCGCCAATGGTCGCATATCATAATCGATATTCAGGCGTGGTGCCGCAATCATGCAGACCGTGACGACAAGCAGCAAATTGACAATGGCAATCCGATAAACCACGCCCCGCATTGGCCCGGCCACAATCAACACAGCGCCAGCGACGACCAGCACAAGCCCCCACCAGCCGTTCAACGTCGCAAGCCAAACCGGCGCTTTGGCGAAATAGAGCGGCAAAAACGGTGCGATTATTGCCACAAGACCAATCAGAATGACAAAGACAGCAATTGGCACCAAATCTATTCGCCGCGCCATCACGCCCAAAGCGTTACTTGCCGAAATCACCCGTGCCAGAAGCAAACTGATCAAGGGCAGAACAGGCAGGATATAGTGAACACGTTTGCCGGAAATCAAACTGAAGGCAATCATCAGTACGACGATAATAAGCAGCACCATCCGCAAACCATCATCAAGGCCAGCACGCCACCGGAACCCGATTATCCCCCGCCACAGACCGCCCCACAGTAACCAGGGCAACAACATCAACGGTAAAGCGACCAGATAGTAATAGAACGGTTCGACATGGGCGAAACTATCCACCATCCGCCCGGCCGTTTGCCCCCAGAAGATCGCATTACGATATTCTTCGCCGCCATATATCCCGGCAGGAACCGCCCAACAAAGCGCGATAACCGCACCAAGCAAGACAGAAACAACAAGACCAAGGTACCAGCCTTTCCAGCGCCGATGCGTCATCTGTCGATCATCGCGGGCGTCTTCCCCATCCTGTTGATCAACTGGCGAAATTGACGCAAGGGTATCCAACGCTGCTGTATTTTTTTGATCGCGCTTTTGCCACAGCGGCGCAAGCAATGCGGCGGGCAAAATATACAGCAAGATGACCGGCCCCTTGGAAAGGATACCCAGTCCGATTGCAATGCCCACCAAGGCCCAGCCCCAGCGCACGCGCCCCTGACTTGCCGTCTGCACACCATACCAGCCAAGCAGCGCAAAGAAGCTTTGCAGCATGTCAAAATAAGTCAGGGTGCCATAACCCGCGAAATAGGAGCTCCCGACCAAAAATAAGGGAGCAAGAACACGCGCATCTGTTTTTTCGGGCCACAATTTGCCTGCCAAGACAGAAACCATCACCAAATTCAACGCACCAAATATCGGGGCAATCATGCGGGCCGAGAATTCATTAACGCCAAACACCGCCCAACTGACATTTATGAGCCAAAATAACATGGGGGGCTTATGGGCATAGGGTGCGCCATTCAAATGTGGCACTAACCAGTTGTTATGGATCCACATCTCCCACGCGACCGAAAGATAGCGCGTTTCATCAACCGGCATCAGCGGTCGTACAGAAATACAGAAAATGACACCCAAGGCCCATAGCACCAAAATGCAGGCGAGCGGGCTTTTCAACGCGGCAAGACGATGTGTCGGGACCATGGGAATTCCGGTAAAAAGATGGATCAATGATTGTGGGTCGGATCAGCCACAATTGCGGGAATGGCATCGACCTTGGCGTCGTGCTTTTCCTGATGGATGAAATAAAGATTTCGCGCATAGACGATCAAACCAAACGACTGACCAAGAATGATGATCGGTTCGGCACGCTGAAGCCCATAAACCATAAGGCAAATACCGCCAAGAATACTGAGATACCAAAACGCGACCGGCACGATTGATTTGGTGTGTTTTTCACTGACAAGCCATTGCACAAGGAACCTGCCAGAAAACATGACCTGCCCCACAATCCCCAGCACGAACCAGGTATCAAGGTTGGAAAACAGCCGGGCGCCCCATTCCTGCATCATCTTTTCCTATTCCCCGGTTTCGATCGTTGGGTTTTTAGCGCGCGACTGAAGCCACATAAGCCCCATCATATCGATAATTCCAACCCAGAGCCTGTTCATCATATTGTATTTCGACACACCGCATAAGCGCGGCCGATGATTTACCGCAACCGAGCAAACCCGGCCACCATCGCGCAAAATAAGCGCCGGCAAGAAGCGATGCATATGATTAAACCGGGGGAATGCCAAAAAATCGTCGCGACAAAACAGCTTTATGCCGCATCCGCTATCGGGCGTTTCATCGTTTAACAAAGCCCGGCGAACACGATTGGCAATGCGCGATTGGATCCGCTTTGCCTTTGTATCATTGCGGTTCGCGCGCCAGCCAGCAACCAGCAGCTTATCGTCATGACCTTCGGCCCGGTATCGTGCCAAAAGAAGCGGGATATCGGCAGGATCGTTTTGGCCATCCCCGTCAAGCGTAACAACCAATGCGCCCAATGCCTGCTTGACCCCGGTCAGAACCGCAAGCGATTGACCACAGCTTTCGACATGGCGGATCACACGAAGTTCGGGCACGGCTGTTCTTTTCTCTTTTAAAACATTTGCCGTTTGATCGGTACTGCCGTCATCCACATAGATGATTTCAAACGCTACTTTGCCGCGCAAAGCCGCCAGAATTTCATCAATTAACGGCGTAATGTTTTCGTATTCATTGAAAACCGGCACCACAACGGACAATTCGATATCCGGATTATTTACCCGATCCTCGCCCATTGATCCGTTTACCAATACATTGGCATCGAATTTCGACGAAATGCCATTCGACTTCATTTATTAAATGCCCGCGTTTATCGACGCTGCCAATTCCCACAATATTCAACGCGCAAACAGTCGGCGAAATACGATGAAACAGGCAACACTTCCAAATGCCAAGTCAGATAAAAATCCGTCCCATGCCTTTCCCTCCTGCCAGAACACCAAAATTTTGATTTTTGCATTCTCTGGCATCACAGGATTTCGGAAATGGTCGACAGACGTTTTGCCTAAAAGCGCATCCGGCATAAAAACCAGATCAAGTCTTTAACGCAGCTTTCTGACGTGAACCTGAATGCGCCAACCACACAGCACAATTTCCGGTGGGGAAAGCCGCCGATGTCAGCAACGCAAATCCCCCTGAACCGGCCAGTTCAGAGCCGACACACAGAAGCCAGCCCCATCTAATCCGGAACTTGGCCCAGACAGGTGTCAGTGAACATTTCTGTTTTAATGGAAGGATTCTGAACAGGTGAGGACCCGATATAAAAACCGGTCAGAACTTTGCCGAATATTTTTTGACGGTTCGCTGTCAAATCTTACCAATACTGCGCCAATATCCGCCACAAAATGAACGGTCTCCTCCCCCGGCAAAACAGCATTCTGCCGCGAAGCGGTTTATTCAAACCAAGATGATCATCAGGAAAAACGTTTCCACCCTGCCCCGGCCAACATCAACCAACCGGCAATGAAAGACAGCCCGCCAATCGGGGCGACCATGCCAAAGGCACCGACCCCGGTAAAGGCAATGGCATAAAGCGACCCGCAGAAGAACAAGATCCCCACCAGCATCGAATACGCCGCCCAACGCAACAACCGTTCATCGGGCACCTGATGGGCAAGGGCCGCAACAGCCGCCATACCAACCGCATGGATCAATTGATAATGTGCGCCCTTTGCAACCAAATCGCGGGCATGGATCATTTCGTCGCCCACCATCGCATGAGTAGCAAACGCCCCCAAAGCAACCGCCATTGCCCCGTTCAGCCCGGCCATAACAACAGATAACCGCATGAAGTCATTCCTTGAATTGGAGACAGGTCTTAAGTCTGACGATCAATACTTTATCGGCCCCAATCCCCCCGCGCTATGATGAAACGCAAAAAAAATGGCCGTACTCTTTAAAGTACGGCCAGTAAACTCTCTTGGGGGAGATGTGCCGGACCAATTAAATGCCCGTCACCCCCTTTATCTATCGTGCATGACAGATCAGTTCTGTGACACTCGTCACAATTTGCAAAACATTTACAACTTTTTACCGATATTTCGCCAATATCCTGCTGTCAGCTAAAATCAGTGAATAGATTCACTAAGGAATTCTTCAAGACGCCGGACATCAGGCACGTGTAATCCTGTCTCGATTTTATTGACCAGCCCCTTGCGGGCCAATGTGCCCATCACCCGTGCAACCGTCTCGCGCGAGGTGCTGACACGTCCGGCAATGTCGGAATGAACCGGCACCGGGCTTAGCAAAGCAGAACCGTCATCGGTGATCTCGGTCTGCGCGCAACGCAGGATTTCGGCCACAACACGTTCGTTTGCGCCAAGGGTACTGACATCGACAATACGCCGTGTCGATGTCCGCACAATACGCGCCAGTTCATGGATAACATTCCAGGCAACTGACGGATGGTTTTTGACAATTTTTTCAAAATTGGCCGGACTGACAATCGCAACATCGGTGTTATTAACCGCCAGCACACAGGCCGAACGCGGTTCACCGTCAATTGCCGACAGATGCCCAACGCAGCCGCCAGCACCAATTTCTTCAAGCGTAATTTCGCGCCCGGAAACAGAATAGTTCACGATCCGAACTTTGCCCGACAAGATCAGATAAACATCCGAACTGTCCGATTCTGGCTCAATGATCTGAGCCCCCGATGAAAACGTTTTCCGATTGATATGACGTTCGACATCCGCAAGCGCTGCATCATCGAGCCCCGCAAGAATACCGACCACAGATAATTCCACCATCATCTTCAGCTTTGCTTTTATCTCGTTGTCATTCACTTGCCGATGCTATGGCAGCCTGTGCCGCCATGCGCCGTTTTTCCACTGTCCCGCAAATATCATATGCAAAGCAAACGACACTGACAATCATTGGTGGTGGTTTTCCGATACAATTGTATGAGTTTTGCATATTCAAACGAATGCCATAGATGCGAAAACTGCATTTTTATGCTAAGGTCAAAACTTGGGTTTGGTTATCTTGCCTGAGACACTTCGCATCCAGGAGGCCTGTCATGAGTCCCGAATTGGAGATTTTTCGCAGAAGCCCGACTGGCAAACCAAAATGCAAAACGCCAATTATTTTCGTCCATGGCGCCTTTACCGGGGCGTGGTGCTGGAACGAACATTTTTTGGCCTGGTTTGCCGATCAGGGATTTGAAACCATTTCATTTTCACTGCGTGGCCACGGCGGCAGTGGCGGCCGACAATTACGCAGTCTTGCCTCGATCGATGATTATGTCGAAGACCTTGAAACTGTCGTTGAGACGCTGGGTCAAAAGCCAATTTTGATCGGCCATTCGATGGGCGGCTATATCATCCAAAAATATCTTGAAAAACATAGTGCCGCCGCCGCCGTCCTGATGGCATCGGTCCCGCCCGAGGGCCTTATGGCCAGCAATGCCATGATGGCCATGGCCCAGCCGGACCTGTATTTGCAAATGTTCTGGTTACAGGCCATCGGTCCGCACACTTTGCTGCGTGAACGGCTGGGACGCGCCATGTTGTCCGCCGATATCGCCGAAGATGAAGGCATGATCTATTTCGGGCGACTTGAAACCGAAAGCCACAGGGCCCTGATGGATATGGCAGGTACCAATCCCGTATTCCTATCCCCGACCGACGTACCGCCAATGTTGGTGATGGGGGCACGCAATGATGAAATCATTCAAAGTGAACTGGTACATCGCACGGCACAGCGTTACGGCGCGGATTACCTGCTTTTGGATGATATTGCCCATGCCATGATGCTTGATGCCAAATGGGAAAAGGCCGCACAGGGCATTGTTCAATGGCTGGAAGCCAATGTGGTTGAAAAATCACAACGCTCGGCAAAAAAATCTGCCGCCTAGATTGATCCCAAAAGAAAAATAACCTTTTAAAGGCAGGATGTTGGCGCATTCTGCCTTTTGTTTTTTTGCCACTGTTGAACTGTTGTCTTTCCAAAGAGTTCTATTTCTGGAAGCATAGACAAGCAAAACCACAACGAAAAGGCTCGTGACATGACGCCCCGCATGATCAACGGTTTCCATTTCAAATCCTTTTTAATGGCCCGTGTGGCCGCCGGTTTTATGGCGGGGTTCATTGCCCTGCCCGTGCCGGTACAGGCACAACAAGCCACCGATGCAATTGCGCCAGAAAGTACAATATCATCAAATTCAAACCGCAAAGCCGTGCAAGCACCGCACTGGATGGTAAGCGCAGCCAACCCGCTTGCGGTTGAAGCCGGCGCAAATGTCTTGCGGCGCGGCGGCAATGCGATTGATGCCATGGTCGCGGTTCAAACCATGCTGGGACTGGTCGAGCCACAGTCATCCGGACTTGGTGGTGGTGCGTTCCTTGTTTATTACGACGCGCGCCGCGATAAACTGACAACACTGGATGGGCGCGAAACCGCCCCAATGGCCGCCACCCCGACCCTGTTTCAAACCGAAGACGGCGAACCGATGAAGTTTTACGATGCCGTTGTCGGCGGCCGGTCGGTTGGAACACCCGGCACGCCTGCCTTGATGAAAACCGCCCATGAAAAATGGGGGCAACTTGAATGGCCGACCTTGCTTGCCCCGGCGATTGAACGGGCCGAAATCGGGTTTAACGTCTCATCACGATTGGCCGGGTTGATTGCCGAAGACGGTGAAAACCTTACGCGCGACGAAACAGCAAAGAATTATTTCTTTGATGACAACGGCACGCCGCTTCGTGAAGGGGCGCTTTTAAAAAATCCGGATTATGCCAAGACCCTTAAGACATTGGCGCAAAACGGAACGGATGGATTTTATTTCGGTCCGATTGCCAACGATATTATTGCCAAGGTACAGGGGGCAACATGGAATCCGGGTGTTTTATCCCTGAAAGATTTGGCAAATTATACGATCAAGGAACGCGATCCGGTCTGTGTCGATTACCGGGGTTATGAGGTATGTGGCATGGGTCCACCATCATCCGGGGCCCTGACCGTCGGGCAGATTTTGGGCTTGATCGAACCATTTGACATTGCCGGTTTCGGACCAAAATCGGCTGAAAGCTGGCGATTGATCGGCGATGCATCGCGTTTGGCCTTTGCCGACCGCGGACGATACATGGCCGATATTGATTACGTGCCCATGCCATTAACCGGATTATTGGATGAAAACTATCTGGCAGAACGTTCCAGACTTTTGCACAGAGGCGACGCCCTTTCCGATATCGAACCCGGTCACCCGGCATTTAGCCACGCGATGCGCCTTGCCGATGACGAGGCCATCGAATTTCCCAGCACCAGCCATTTTTCCATCGTTGATGCGATGGGAAATGTTGTGTCGATGACAACAACCATTGAAAACGGATTTGGATCACGTTTGATGGTACGCGGGTTCATGCTTAATAACGAATTGACCGATTTTTCGTTTAAAACCCACAGCGACGGTGTTCCAATTGCCAACCGACTGGAACCGGGCAAACGCCCGCGATCCTCGATGGCACCAACCATTGTCATGCAAGCCGGAAAACCGGTGATTGCCGCCGGGTCACCCGGTGGATCGCGGATTATCGGTTACGTTGCACAATCGCTAATCGCGATGATTGATTGGGGAATGGACCCGCAACAGGCG
Source organism: Thalassospira alkalitolerans (assembly GCF_002115745.1). Taxonomy (GTDB): domain Bacteria; phylum Pseudomonadota; class Alphaproteobacteria; order Rhodospirillales; family Thalassospiraceae; genus Thalassospira; species Thalassospira alkalitolerans. The sequence goes on along the minus strand of NZ_JFKB01000016.1, from coordinate 7,855 downwards.
ATCAACATGCCCCATCTGGTCAACCGGTTCGGGACTTTTGATGTTGAAGCCGGGACCACGGCGGAAATACTTGAACCGCATTTGCAGCAACGCGGATTTAAAACCAGCATCCGCGACCTTAATTCCGGCCTGCATATCATCAATATCACCGATCAGGGCCTGATCGGCGGGGCTGATTCCCGACGCGAAGGCATCGTGATCGGCGAATAACCGGACCTCCGAACATAGGGGCAGCGATTTCGCGGCCCCTATGGTGTTTTATGCGGTCCTATGCCAACCAACCTGAAAGCAGATCCAGCAACGCACGATGATCACTTGCGACATAATGCGCGTCGGCCGCCAACAAATCATCGCCCGAAGTTAAATCGACAAGACCAATGGTCGTTGCCCCCGATGCCACACCGGCCCGAACACCACTGATACTATCGTCGACCACCACACAATCGAGGATCGGAATCCCTATTTTCTGTGCCGCTAACAGATAAACATCGGGTGCCGGTTTAGCATGGGCAACATCATGCGCCGAACAAATGCGTCCGCGAAAACGATCTATGAGCCCAACCTTGCCAAGCGAGACATCCATCTTGTCATGTGGGCCGTTACTACCGATTGCCATCGGAATACCCCGGGCATCAAGCAAATCAAGAACAGCACCGATCCCGGAAAATGGTTTCAGGTCTTTTTTAAATGCTTTGAATGTTCTGGCATAGCATTCGTCAAGCCAGCCATCAGGAAGTTTGACCCCGAATGTTTCAGCCATTTTCGGACCAACAGATGCCAAAGTCCCACCAAGAAAAAAGTCATGGCTTTGTTCCGGCGTCATGTCACAGCCATACTCGCACAGCAAATCTGTCAGCACCTGATTGGCAAGATTTTCGGTATCAACCAATACACCATCGCAATCAAAGATAACGCCACGCACCACCGGTTTGGTTACTATTGCATCCATGTTTGCGTTCCTTATATCCCGGCCAGTTCGGACCAGCGTGTTTCGTTATAGGCAACCGTGCGGGTTGCACCGAAATCAACAACCGGACGTTTGATCACGGTCGGATTGGCGGCCAAAATGGCCGCAGCCGCCCCGCCATCATTTTCAAGCACGGCCTTGTCGGAATCGGAAAGATTGCGATAGCTTGGCCCGCGTTTGTTAATCAGGATTTTGCCACCAACGTCACCAAGCCAGCCTTCGATGGTTTTGGCATCAATTCCGTCAACGCGGAAATCGTGAAATTTGTGATCCAGCCCCTTGGCTTCGAACCATTTCAGGGATTTCTTCACCGTGTCGCAGTTCTTGATGCCATAAATCGTGATCATAAATTCTTCCTGTGTCTCGCAAAGCGCGATGCAGCCATGCATCAATGAATGAGTTTTGACCCTAAATCCCGGAACATATATAAAGACCGCGCCCGGAAAACGGCAACCCCATTCACGTGCACAGGTTCAGGAACAATTCGGTATGACTGTCAATCGGCGTATTTCCGTCGCCCCGATGATGGATTGGACGGATCGACATGATCGCTATTTCTTGCGGCTGATCAGTCGGCATGCGTTGCTTTATACCGAAATGGTGACGACCGGTGCGATTATCCATGGTGGTGCGGATCGGCATTTGTGCTTTGACGCGGCCGAGCATCCCGTTGCGTTGCAACTGGGTGGCAGCAACCCGGATGATCTGGCGCGCGCCTGTGATATTGCCAATCAATATACCTATGACGAGATCAATCTGAATTGCGGTTGCCCGTCTGATCGCGTGCAAAACGGCGCATTTGGTGCCTGTTTGATGGCAACCCCCGATGTGGTGGCTGATTGCGTTAAAGCAATGATTGGTGCCAGTGATGCGCCGATCACGGTCAAGAACCGCATCGGCATTGATGATCAGGAAGATTATCCGTCACTGAAACGCTTTGTTGAAACGGTTGCCGATGCCGGATGCACAACATTCATCGTTCATGCGCGCAAGGCTTGGCTGAAAGGCCTGAGCCCCAAGGAAAACCGCGAAGTTCCGCCGCTTCGATACGAACTTGTTTATCAATTGAAACAGGAATTGCCGGAACTGGAAATCCTGATAAATGGTGGTATCACGACGCTGGATGACACAGAAGAACACCTGAAACAGGTTGACGGCGTGATGATCGGGCGCGAAGCCTATCAGAACCCCTATGTTCTTTCGGATGTGGATCGGCGTTTTTACGGTGACGATACTGCCCCCCTGACCCGCCATCAGGTGGTCGAGGCGATGCTGCCTTATATCGATGAACACCTGAAATCGGAAAACGGCACGCTTGGCCATGTCACGCGCCATATATTGGGCCTGTTCCAGCAGATGCGCGGGGCCAAACAATGGCGCCGTTACCTTAGCGAGAATGCCCATCGCAAGGATGCCGGGATCGATACCGTGCGCGAAGCACTGGCACTTGTTGCCAAAGAAGACGCCGAGGCGCTATCTGCATGAGCGCAGATGATCCATCCAATGATAAAGACGAAATAACGGGCGACATCATTTGGCGCGACGGCAATGTTCCTTTTTCCCCGCAATTTGGCGATGACTTTTACAATCCCCAAAACGGGTTGGACGAAGCGCGATATGTTTTCGTCGACGGCAATAACCTGCCCGGTGCATGGCAATCACGCGAAAACTTTACCATTGGAGAGACCGGGTTTGGGACAGGATTAAATTTCCTGGCGGCGTGGGATTGCTGGCAAAAGGACCCGGCACGGTCCAAAAGACTGCATTTTGTATCGGTCGAAAAATTCCCGTTATCGCGGGATACTATCGCACGAGCACATCACAATTGGCCGGAACTGAAGCAGCTTTCGCACGCGTTGCTGGATCAATGGCCAACCGGAACGATGTTACCCGGCATTCATCGGTTTGAATTAGCCGATGGCGCGGTCACTTTGACGCTTTTGATCGGTGATGCGATCACGTGCTATGGCGATTATCAAGGCGCAATTGATTGCTGGTTCCTTGATGGTTTTGCACCGTCGCGCAATCCCGATATGTGGCAGCCCGAATTGTTTAAGGCCCTTGTCGCCGCCTCAAGCCAAGATGGCGCGACATTGGCAACCTTCAGCGCGGCACGTCTTGTGCATGATGGCTTGCAACAAGCCGGGTTCACGACCCGCAAGCGCAAGGGATATGCCTATAAACGCGAGATGATCACCGCCCATCTTACGCCAGATAATCGATCAGCCAATCTTAAACGATTTGATGAAAACCCCTGGTATGCGGTGCCCAAGGCCACCGTAGGAAAACGGATCGCGATCATTGGTGGCGGCATGGCCGGTGCAGCATGCGCATATGCACTGGCAAAGCGCGGATGTGATGTCACGCTGTTTGAAAAGGCCGGGCAACTGGCGGGTGGTGCATCAGGTAATCCGATTGGGATGCTTGAACCGTATTTTACCGCCGATCTATCCATTCCCGGTCGGTTTTACGAAGCCGGTTTTCGCTATAGCCAACGGCTGGTGCGGCGATTGTTGAATGTCGGCAAGATCGAAGCCGATTTCTGCGGCGTTCTGGATCTGGTCACGGAACCAAAGGACAAAGAACGTCACGCCGGAATGATGCGCCGCCTTTGCGACAGTCCCGAATTGGTGAAGGTCGTTGACCGCCAAAGTGCAAGCGCTATTTTTGGCATGCCTTTGCCCGATGGCGGGTTGTTTTATCCCGATGCTGGTTGGGTCAACCCACCGTCCTTTGTTACCTGCCTTGTCAATGGGATTACCCAATACACGGGAACCGAAATCACGGCAATTACCCCCGACAGTACGGGCAAAACCCTTTACGCGCGCGATGGCCGCAAGTTTGGGCCGTTTGATGCCGTGGTAATTGCCGGTGCAACCGAAACCATCGGCTTTGACCAAACCAACTGGCTGTCAACATACCTTTATCCGGTACGCGGCCAGATTAGCTATTTTAGCGATGACGCCCTGCGTCAGACATATGGCCCGCAAACCGACATCCATTGCGTGTTGAGCCACCGGGGCTATTTGACCCCGGCGCATAAGGGTATTCATGTTTTCGGGGCGACATTCGAACGCAATGATGACCAAACCGACCTGCGTGATGCCGAACACGACTTTAACCTAAACCAGCTTGGCAAGGTTTTGCCGAAATTGGCCACATCACTTGACCCGGCTGTTATGGATGGTCGGGCAGGCATTCGGACCGCAACGCCAGATCATTTGCCTGTGGTCGGACCGGCACCGGATTACGCGGCGTTTCTTTTGGCCTATCACGATATAGACAAAGGCAAAAAAGGGGCGCGATATATCGATGCGCCCTACCACAAAGACGTGTATATCTGTACCGGCTTTGGGGCACGCGGCCTGATCGCCGCCCCGCTTGCCGCCGAAATACTAGCCAGCGAGATTTGCGATATGCCCCTGCCGCTTGAAAAATCCCTGATGGATGCGTTGCACCCGGCGCGGTTTATCGTGCGCGGCCTTAAACGACGCCAGATCATCGCATGATTGGCAAGTTCGGCATTCCATCCTTTAACGACCCGCGTATGAAGACGGCAACCGTGCTGGCGCTGTTTTTTGTCGGCCTGTTCCTGATACAGGGGGTTTTTCTGCCCTATTGGCCGGTCTGGCTGAAAAGTCAGGGGTTATCAGCCGGTGAAATCGGTATTTTACTCTCGCTGCCCAATTGGGTGCGTGTCTTTGCCGATCCACTGATTGCGCAACGTGCAGACCGCACCGGCAATCGCAAAACGCCGATGCTGTGGCTGGCGGGTATTTATGTCATCACCATTCTGGCCTTTCCGGTATCAAGCGACTTTTGGTGGCTGGCCGGATTATCGGTGGTGATCGGGTTTACGTTTTCACCGCTTTTGCCGCTTGGCACGACAATTACGGTCCATGAATGCAAGACGCACGAACTTGATTACGGGCGGGTGCGTCTTTGGGGGTCGCTTGCCTTTATCGGGGCCTCCTTTGGTGCTGGTCTGGTGCTGGATGGCACATCAACAGCATGGATTGTCTGGATGCTGTTTGCGGCCGGGATTATCAATTTTGCGATTGTCACCCGCATGCCCGATCCACAAACGGATCGTCCGCTGCGGTCGGGATCATCGCTGATTTACCTTTTGCGCAAACCTGTTTTCCTGATTTATCTCGGCTGTATCGGCTTTGCCCAAGGGTCACATGGTACGTATTACAGCTTTGCCTCGGTCCATTGGGAAAGCATCGGCTATCGCCATGATGTGATCGGTGCGTTCTGGTCCATCGGGGTGATTGCCGAAATTGCCCTGTTTGCCTTTGGCGGGAAATATGTCCGTGGGCTCCATCCGGGTATTTTGTTTGCCATCGGGGCGGCATCAGGTGTGCTGCGCTGGACGGTTCTGGGCCTGACGGATAATTTCTGGCTGATCATCCTTGTCCAGCCATTGCATGCCATGACATTTGGCATTACCCATTTGGCCGCTGTCAGCTTTATCGCGCGTGCCGTCCCGTCACAATTGGCGACATCGGCGCAAAGCCTGATGGCAACATTGTCCATGGGGGTGTTTCTGGGCAGTTCGATCTGGGCATCGGGGCCACTTTATGAGCATTTCGGATCACATGCCTATTTTGCGATGACCGGGCTTTCGGTTATTGCGTTCTTCTTTGCGCTTTGGCTGATCCGGCGCTGGCGCGGCGAAGACAACACATTTTGCGATTGATTCAATTTCAGGATCACCGGGGGAAGATTTAATGACCACAATTCCGATTTCACGGAAATGGCGCCGCTGGAAACTGGGGCTTCGCACCTTGTTTGGCGCGTCGCCCGCCGGTTATTTCATCCCGTATCGTTATGCTGCCGAAACCGCCAAGGCCGCAGGTCGGCCGCATTACCCGGCAATCGAGGCCATGATGGATCAGGCCGCACCGACCATGAAGGCCTGGCTGACCAAGGCATCAAAATATCAGGAAGAATTCGCCAGTTTTGGCAATGCCACCCCACCCGATCCGCGCTGGCAGCAAAGCTGGTTTCCGCGACTTGACGGGATGATGGCCTATGTCCTGACGCGTGAATTTCGCCCGGAACGCATCGTTGAAATCGGCTCAGGCCATTCGACCCGGTTCTATTATCGTGCGATCCATGACGGCGAACTTGAAACCAAATTCCACGCTATCGATCCGGCCCCGCGTGCCGATATTGCCGCCCTGCCAATCACGGTCGAGCGCACCATCGTGCAAAAAGCCGATCCGGCGATATTCAAGACATTGTCGGGTGCCGATATCCTGTCGATTGATTCAAGCCATATCCTGATGCCCGGCACGGATGTTGACCTGTTATTTTCAACCATCATCCCGACATTGCCAAGCGGGACGATCATTCACATCCATGACATCACCCTGCCCGATGATTATCCGGAAATCTGGCATTGGCGCGGCTATAATGAACAACAGGGTGTTGCGTCGCTTTTGGCTGGCAACGGTTTTGAAATCCTGTGGTCAAGTGCCTATGCCACCACACGTCTGGCAAGTCTTGTTGATCAATCAATTGCCAATAGCATTCATCTGCCCGATGGGGCGATTGAAACCAGTTTGTGGTTATGTAAAAGGTAACCTGAACCAAATACCAACCGAAAACGACGGGATGACAAGCCCCGCAATCCTGCCCGGAAAACGTCTGCTCCATATGCCCTAGGATTTAGTCGATGTCGCGAACTGCCACACCCGGCATCAGCCGGGGACTGACATTTGTCATGGCAATTGCCGCCGGACTTGCGGTTGCCAATATCTATTACAATCAGCCGATGCTTGGCATCATCATGGCCGAGTTTGATCACAGCAGCACCGCCGCCCTGATCCCGACCGCGACACAGTTGGGCTACGCCGTTGGTCTGTTCTTGCTGGTCCCGCTGGGCGATCTGTTTGATCGGCGCAAACTGATTGTCCTGCAATTCCTGTTACTTGCCGTTGTTCTTGTGATTGAGGGCGCGGCACCTTCGGCGACAATCTTGTTTGCAACATCTGTTTTGTTGGGGGCGTGTTCGACCGTTGCCCAACAGATCATTCCGCTTGCGACTGCACTGGCCCCGCCCGAAAGCCGTGGTAAAACCATTGGCACCGTCATGGCCGGGTTATTATGTGGCATTCTTTTAAGCCGAACATTGGCCGGGTTTGTATCAACGCATCTGGGCTGGCGCGAAATGTTCTGGCTTGCCGCCCCGCTGGCGATCATGGCGGCCATCCTGATGGCAGTGATGTTGCCACGTGACAAACCACGCACATCCATCGGTTATGGCGAGGCATTGTTATCGGTCCTGTTCCTGTGCAAGGAACAACCCGCCCTTCGCCGTGCCACCCTGACACAGGCAGCATTGTTTGGATCATTTTCTGCGTTCTGGACGATACTGGCGCTGCATTTACAGGAACCCGATTACCAGATGGGGGCCGATGTTGCCGGGATGTTTGGGGTTCTGGGCGCGATTGGTGTTTTGGCCGCCCCACTTTCCGGCAGGCTTGCTGATCGTTATGGCCCAGCACGGGTTATTGCAGCGGGCGTGATTGTTTGCGTGATTTCCTGGCTAACCTTTGGGCTTTGGACCGCCCTTGCCGGATTAATCATTGGCGTGATTATTCTGGATTTCGGGGTGCAAAGTGCGATGATTTCCAACCAGCACGTGATTTTCGGCCTGATGCCAGAAGCGCGTAGCCGGATTAACACGGTTTATATGACCGGCATGTTTTTGGGTGGATCATTTGGATCGGCCGGGGCAACCTATGCTTGGGGATTTGGTGGTTGGCCGGCAGTTTGCGGTTTTGGCCTTACACTTTCAGTGCTTGCGATGATCCCGTCCATGACGCGGCTCAGAGCGAGCCCCAGACCACACTAGAGCGGTTCACGTTTTTACAGAAA
>NZ_JFKB01000015.1 GCF_002115745.1 Thalassospira alkalitolerans | reverse complement strand
GGGAATCCTGAATGTAAACACCGCCTAGGGGGATTGCCCCAATCTAGTGCCTGGAATCTTCGTGCGAACTTATGCTGATGTTGTGTGCTTTACCATGTCATGGTGTGCAGACTTTTGGCCATGGATGATGATGTCTCTGTGGCGGCATTCGTGTGGGCGGCCGATTGCCTTTGTCAAAGATACCTGCAATTCGTTTATCCTGAAATTCCCTTAATCAGGCGAAAAACATCGTGAATTCCGGGGCTTATCAAGTTTCGCGAACTAAACTTTTAATGAGCTTTCTTAAATACATTATCGCGCGATGGTTTAATGGCCGTTTAGTTTCACCATATGAACATACTGGCGCGATTTATGCGCTGGTAATGTCGCGCCAATTAACCGGTACAGCCCACAGATGGCGGTACCGGAAATGGCGTGCGTTAATCTAGATGTGGGGAGTGTTAAGTGGCAACTGTTCAAGCTGTTTCCGATGACAAGGCTGGATTTCTAACCAACCTTCGGGTTCGAACGAAGATATTGCTGGGCTTTACCGTGGTGCTGATTGTTCTGGGCGCGGTATTGGTCTTTGCCTTTTTAAGCTTCGTGACCATTTCCAAAGACATTGACGAATATGCGCTGCATGTCGAAGAAGCTTCCCTTATCGGTCAGATTGAAGCTCGATTCTTGCGCTTTAGCGCCCATGCCCGTGAATTTGCCAATACGGCGCATGAAGAAGACGCCAACCGCGTCTATGAAATTGCGGCTGCTCTTGCGCCCTTGATGGAACAGGCAAAGCAACACTTCACCAATCCGGATCATCAGGCCCGGATCGAACGGATGACGGATGATCTTGCGCTCTATATGCATGATTTTGAACGGTCCAAGGAGCTCAGTGATGAATATCACGGGCTTATCTTGGAACGGTTGGAGCCCGACGGGGTCAAAGTGTTGGAAGACCTTAATACGCTTGTCAGCCATGCCGAAATGAACAGTGATTTCACAATGCTCAAGCAGGTTGTTTCTGCACGTGAACATGCTCTGCTGGCCCAGCTTTACGCCAACATTCTGATTGGTCGCCAAGACAGCAGCTTTGGTGACAAGGCAGCATTTGAATTTTCCGAACTTGAAAAGATACTCAAGTCGATTGAACAGAATGTTCAAAGTTCCGAAGACAGGTTGGTTATTGCGGATGCGATGAAGATGTTTTCTGATCATCGCGATGTCTTTGGTAAAATTCGCAAGGATGAACTTGAAATCGAAGATACGGTAAATGGGGAAATGCGTATCGCGGCACAGGAAATAATTTCTGATGCCGAAAAACTGATGGTCGAAATTACAGCGGTTGAGAAAACCATTTTTGATCGGATGATGGGTGCCGTCGGAACCGCCGAAAAGGATATCCTGATTGCGTCACTGGCTGGCGGAATGATGGGGATCGTGATCGCGTGGCTGTTGGGCAATCGTCTGTCGCATCCGATTGTGGCGATCACCGGGGTCATGCGTCGACTTGCCGATCGTGATTTGGAGGTCGTCATACCGTCGCAAGCGCGCCGTGATGAAATCGGTCAAATGGCCGGTGCGGTTCAGGTTTTCAAGGAGAACGCGATCCACAACAATCAACTTGAAGCCGAAGCCATCGAACAGGAAAAACGTGCCAAAGCGGCACAGCGTGCTTTCATGAACCAGACGGCCGATAGTTTTAACACCAGTGTCGGTCAGATCCTTGAATCTGTTGCCTCGGCTGCGGTTGAATTACAGGCAACTGCGGACAGCATGTCAAATCTTGCCAGTGCCGCATCCAGCCAGACAGCGGCCGTTGCCGCCGCCACCGAAGAAGCCAGTGGCAATGTCCAAACCGTTGCGTCGGCGACCGAGGAACTCAATGCTTCGATCGAGGAAATTAACCGTCAGGTCATCTTGTCTTCGGAAGTCGCACATAAGGCCGTCGAACAGGCACAAGACACCTTTGCCAGTATGCAGGAATTGGTCAACGCATCCGACAGTATCGAAGCCGTGCTGCGCCTGATCTCCGATATTGCCGAACAGACCAATATGCTGGCGCTGAATGCAACAATCGAAGCCTCGCGTGCCGGTGAAGCTGGAAAAGGTTTTGCTGTTGTTGCCGGCGAGGTCAAAAACCTTGCCGTACAATCGACCAAAGCGACCGAGGAAATCGCCCGGCAGGTGGCAAATATTCAGTCCCGAACCGGCGATGCTGTCAGCCGGATCGAACTGATTGGCAAAACAATCAGCGAAATGGACGGGATCGTTTCAACGATTTCATCCGCTGTTGAAGAACAAACCGCCGCCACCCGTGAAATTGCGTTCAATATCGAACAGGCGGCAACCGGCACCACGATTGTCAGTTCAAGCATCGTATCGGTCAGCGATGCTGTGCGCGAAACCGGATCGGCATCGGGCGATGTGCTGAGTGCCGTCACAATGCTGTCGGAAAACTTCACAACGCTTAAGGGCGCCACGGATAGCTTTGTAAGCACCATCCGAGCGGCTTGATATGCTGCCTGCCTAATACAAAACCCCGCCGGTCAACAAATTGACCGGGGTTTTTCATTTCAGGTTATTACGCCCATTTGGGCGGGCACTTACTGACCGGCAAGGGTCAGGCCATCAATCCGAAGGGTCGGGGCATTGGTGCCGTATTTAAATGTCAGGTCATTGGCCGGAACCACGGATTTGAACATATCCTTCAGGTTTCCGGCGACCGTGATTTCCGATACCGGATAGGCCAATACGCCATCTTCGATCCAGAAACCCGATGCACCGCGTGAATAATCGCCGGTCACGCCATTCACGCTGCTACCGATCATCTCGGTGATATAAAGGCCTGATTTGATGCCCTTGATCATGTCCGCGGGTGAAATGCTGCCCGGTTCCATATACAGGTTGGTCGTCGATGGCCCCGGAAGGCTCCCGGCACCACGCGATGCATTGCCGGTTGATTTCAAGCCCAGCTGACGCGCCGACCGCAAATCCATGATCCAGGTTTTTAAAACGCCGTCTTCGATCAGGTGGCGCTTTTGATTGGCAACCCCTTCGGCGTCGAACGGTTTGGACCGAAGACCGCGTTTGCGATGCGGGTTATCAATGATGTTGATCCCGGGGGCAAAGATTTCCTTGCCCATCGCATCCAGCAGGAAACTGGTGCCGCGTGCGATGCCTGATCCGTTGATGGCACCGGCCAGATGGCCAACAATGGATGCTGAAACACGCGGATCATAAATCACCGGCACCTGTGTGCTTTTGACCTTGCGTGGGTTCATCCGTTTCAGGGTCTTTTCCGCGGCCTTTAACCCGATCTCTACCGGATCGCGAAGATCGGTTGAAAAGACGGCGCTGTCATAATCGTAATCGCGTTCCATGCCTGTGCCGGTCCCGGCAATGACGGATACGGAAATGTGGCTACCGCTTCCGGCATAGGAATTGGCAAATCCATTGGTCGCGGCCAGCGTGACCTGATGGCGGCCCCAACCTGCATCGGATCCTTCCGAATTGGTAATGCTTTCGACCGAACGTGCGGCTTCTTCGCACGCGGTCGCCCAGGCAATCAGTTTTTCCTGGCTGACTTCGCCCGGTTCGCAAAGCTCTAATGCCTCAACATCAAATATTTTGGCCAGTTCAGACGGATCGGCAATGCCGCAGAACGGATCTTCGGGCGCATTTTTCGCCATGGCAACGGCGCGTTCGATCAACTCGTTCAACGCGCTTTCGCTGGTATCGGATGACGATACAACCGCCTGCTGTTTGCCAATCAGGACACGAAGGCCAAGGTCGGCACCCTCTGAACGTTCAAGTTTCTCCAACTTGCCCAGTCGCTGGGATACTGACAAAGATGTTCCTTCGACATAAACGGCATCCGCATCATCGGCACCGGCCTTTTTTGCGCGCGCCAAAAGGTCAGTGATGCGATCAAGTGTCATGTCGGTTTTGGGCATGGAAGCTTCCTTTGAACGGAATGTGGTTTCCTATGGTTATAGGCAGGCTGATCGCTTTTCGCAAAGGGAACCACCCGATCTTTTGCAATCATTCCCAATGTGGGACGCAATCGGCTATAATGACCGGCAGGAAAGACACGCAATGCTGGCGTGAAATCAAAGATGGATGATGGCGTTGAAAAATGTCGCGATGATCAGGTTTGCGCGATCACTTTTGGCCGGTTTTGCCGGTGTGTTTTTATGCGCTACGGCTCTGGCCGATGAAATACCGGCTGATCATGTTGTTGCCAATCCGGTAACCGCCAGTGATCTCTATCGCGAAATGCGTGTTCAGGCCGGGCAAAATGCGGCGCTGAACCGCCATCAGGTGCTGGTGGGGGATTTTACCTGTGATAACGTCAATGATCAGATTGTCGGCTGGATGGATCGCGATAACCCCGACGGGCCGTTCTTTGATGTTCTGATGGTAACCCGTCATGGCGGGAACCTGCATTCGGAACTCAAACAAATTCCGTTCGAACAATCTGAACAATATGCCCTTTGCATTGACGATAAAACCGCCCCGCCGGTCATGAGTTGGCAAATCAATGAAACCGACTTCATGCGCGACGTGATCGGCGATGGCGAGCTGTGCAATATCGCGATCCGCATCGACGATTTCATGTGTGACGCGCCGCAATTCTTCTGGTCGAACACACCGGCTGGCAATGGCGAACACTGGATGTTCTTCCGCAATTGAGCCAGATAGCCACGAATAATGTCATGCGCAGGTATTATGCGCATTGTTGCGACCAAGGCGTTACGTAAGGCGACCAATGTAAGTCTTGAGGCTGAGCTTTTGAAAATGGCGAAAAAGCTTGGAATAAACATTTCACGCAGCGCAGAAGAAGGTTTGCACGAAGCTGTTGCCAAGCGTCAGGCGGAACTGTGGAAACAGGAAAACAGGGCCGCAATTCAAGCAAGCAACGCCTATGTTGAAAACCATGGAATTCCGCTCGCCGCGCACCGAAAATTCTGATGGCGCGGTATGATATTTATAATTCGCAGTGAGTTTTGCTGCCTCAGTTCATTGCAACGGTTTCAATTGCTGAACTGGGCGCGAAAGTCGGTGAGGTTTCAGAACAAATTGTACTCACCGACGCACTCGACATGGTTTTCAGGGAATTAATGGGTCCTGACCCTAGTCTTTCCAAATCTTCTTGCCGCTGCCCGGAAGGCCATAGCGTTCCCATTTGGCATCAACGCGATCAATGATCTTGTCATCCATATAGATTTTTTCGCCCCATTCACGGTGGGTTTCAGGCGGCAGTTTATTGGTGGCATCAAGCCCCAATTTGCCGCCAAGGCCGCTTTCGGGCGATGCGAAGTCAAGATAATCAATCGGCGTTTCGGTGACGGTGGTGATATCGCGCACCGGGTCCATGCGGGTTGAGATTGCCCACATCACGTCTTTCCAGTCTCGCACATCAATATCGTCATCCACGACAATGACGAATTTGGTATACATGAATTGCCGCAGGAACGACCAAACCCCCATCATCACGCGCTTGGCATGGCCCGGATAGGCTTTCTTCATCGACACAACCGCGATGCGATATGAACATCCTTCGGGCGGCAACCAAAAATCGGTGATTTCGGGGAATTGCTGCTGCAAAAGCGGCACAAACACATCGTTTAAGGCCTCGCCAAGGACCGATGGTTCATCTGGCGGGCGGCCGGTAAAGGTCGACAGGTAAATCGGATTTTTGCGCATTGTGATTGCGGTGATGGTAAAGACCGGGAAATCCTCGACCGAATTATAATATCCCGTATGGTCGCCATATGGCCCCTCGGGCGCGTATTCATCAAGTGACACATAGCCTTCCAAAATGATCTCGGCGGTGGCCGGAACTTTCAGCGGCACGGTCTTGCAATCGACCAGTTCAACCTTTTCCCCGCGCAGGAGCCCGGCAAACTGATATTCAGACAATGTATCGGGAACCGGGGTAACGGCGGCTAAAATCGTACCCGGATCGGCACCAAGTACGATGGCGGCAGGCAACGGATCGCGTTTTTCCTTTTTCCAGCGCGCATGATGCTGCGCCCCGCCGCGATGTTTCAGCCAGCGCATGATCGCCTTGTTCTTGCCCAGCACCTGCATGCGATAAATGCCAAGGTTAAACACGTCGCGCTTGTCGCCGTTTTTGTCGTTGGCGGTTGGCCCCTGTGTGACCACCAGCGGCCAGGTAATCAGTGGGGCCGGTTCATCGGGCCAGCAGGACTGGATGGGTAATTTCGACAGATCAATATCGTCGCCCTCAAGCACGATTTCCTGACACGGCGCATTCTTGACCGTTTTGGGCTTCATCGCCATCACGGTTTTGGCCAGTGGCAGCATCGAAAACGCTTCTTTAAGGCTGCCGGGTGGTTCGGGCTGTTTTAAAAACGCCAGCGTTTCACCGACTTCGCGCAATTCTTCGGGTTTGCGGTTCATGCCTGCCGCAACGCGGTCGACCGTGCCAAACAAATTCACCAGAACCGGCATGTCGTATTTTTTGCCGTCTTCGCCAATAACATTTTCAAACAGAACCGCCGGGCCGCCTTCGGCCAGCAATCGGGTTTGGATTTCTGTCATTTCCAAAACCGGCGATACCGGCTCGGACACGCGTACCAGACGACCGGTTTTTTCCAGATCATCCATGAAGTCGCGAAGCGATTTATAAGGCATAGGCACCTGACACTGACTGTGAAACGGATCTGATTGTCTTCATACGCCGACCAACCGGTCGCGACAACCTTGGTGTTTTAGATATAGAAATTGAAATTCCATCCTGCATTCCCCAAATCATCATGGGATGCTGCGTTGCATAATTTATCGGTTTTGGTCGTGGCATCATTTAGTTATACAATGACACTGAAATAGAGTCGCGCTGCACCACCCGGCGCGGCACATCGAATTCACAAAACATGTAAGGACGCACAGATGGCCAAATATTGGGTTATCGGGGGCACCTATCAGGATACCGGTTTCGATCAGCCCATCGGCGAAGAAACCAAGGTCGGTCCGTTTGGCAGCTTCGAAGACGCGGAACAGCAATGGTCGAAAATGGCTTGGCAGTCGGTTGACGATGCCAATTCACGGTATCGTATTGAACGCCTCGAAGAATACTGGGTTGTCGGTGGCGAATACGAAACCACCGAATTTGAAACGCCAGTCGGTGGCCAGGAAGAACGCCATGGCCCGTTTGCGACTTTCGATGATGCCGAAAAAGCCTGGTCAAAATTGGCATGGCAGAATGTTGATAACTGCAATTGCCGTTATCGCGTCGTCGAAGGTTAAGCCAGATCGGGCTAAACATGTTTTCTGTTTCTGATGCGCAGGCGATCCTTGATCCGGCCTTGCGCGAACAGATTGAAAAACATCCACGCGCGCAGGACCTCCTGCGCGCGTTTTTGTATCCCTATGACGCGCCCGATCATGATTTTCTGTTTGGTGACGGCATCGTTTCCCCGTTGCCCCGCGATAGCATTGCCGATCGTATCGCGGGCCGGACTCCGGTTTTGGCAATCGGATCAAACCGCGCGCCGGTCCAATTGGCGCGTAAGTTCAGCCCGCCACATCATCATGAAAACCTGCCGGTCACCATGGGCTGGATGGCCCATCATGATGTTGTGTATTCCGCTCATATCACCGGCTATGGCGCGTTGCCTGCAACTCTTGCCCCGTCACCGGGCACGCGGGTGCGGATGGCCGTAACCTGGCTGACCCATGATCAACTTAGCCATATGCATGCGACCGAGGCCGTTCCGGCGCATTATCGTTATCGCCAGCTTGCCGGGCATGATGTCGTGCTTGATTGCGGCGTCACGGTGGATCACGTCGGAAGTTATCAATCGGCAATGGGCTGGGTTTTTAACGGTGATGATGTTTTTGCCCTGTCGGCGATCAAGGCGTCAAACCGGCGTTTTGCCACGGCAAGCCAATGGGACATGATCCAATATATGGCGCGCCGGGCTGGGATGGTTGCCCGGCCTGAATTTGTCTTGCGCCTGATGGATGATCCGGTCTTTCGTCAAAGCCTTGCCGGGCCGCGATGACCGGGGGCGGGTTTAACGGCTGCGGTCTGGTAATAACTGCCAGACCCGGGTGAATTTTGTGTCGGTATCCTCGACCGCCACATCAACCGGTACATCATAGGTTTCAAGTTCATCGATGTTATGCGTCGGGGCATAGGTCCGACCCGGGTCGGCCAAAATCACCCGCGCGCCAAGGCGGGCTTCATTCATCAACCATTGCAGCACCGCATCGGCCATGTCTTGCTGATAGCAAACATCACCGGCAAAAATCACATCCCATCGCCGGGTTGTCGATTGTGTGCCGACAAAGTTTTCCGTTGTCGTGTCAAATTCGACGTCATTGCGCGTCGCATTTAACCGCGTTGCCGTGATCGCCACAGGATCGATATCATTGGCCAAAATGCTGTCAGCCCCGGCCATGACACAGGCAATTGCCTGCATGCCGCCACCACAGGCGAAATCAAGCACCTTTTTGCCGCGCACCAGTTCCGGGTGATCAAGGATATAGCGCGTGATCGCCTGTCCGCCGGGCCAGGCAAACGCCCAATAGGGTGGCGGGATATCAAGCACGCCAAGGATATCCTCGGTCGCCTGCCAAAGCGGGGTGATATGCGTTGCCAGATACATCTCGATTTCCGGTGCCAGCGGCACACGCGCCGGAACTGTATAGACATCGATCAGATCGGCAAAACGCGGATCATCGACCTCGGGAACCAGGGCATCGGCGAAAACATTTTCAATCATCATGGACCCGTGTTGGCGAAAGCTGTTGGGCGGGGCTTACTTGCTTTGCACGTCGGGGGCAAGCGAAGTCGCATCGGGTTTTTGCCGTTCAGGATTGTTTCGCCCAAGATAAAGCAGAATGTCGCGCGGTTTTGCCTTGGGTATGTCGGGGCCCATATGAAGTTGCGCGCCGCGCACCAGCGCAATTACCAGCGGTGTGTCGCCCTGAAGGGCAATAAAGTCGTCTCTGCCAAAGCCATCGGTCAGTTTGGTTTGACGAATTTCCGCACCATTGCGGAATGCGGCGCGAATGTCATCGGTGGTCAGCGGTTCAGAGAAAAGCGACAACCCGCCCAAGGTCTGACTGTGGCGTTTGGGATCTTCGGGCGACCCATGCATGCCGGTTTGGAAAACTGCACGGCGGCCAAATTCCGGTGCAAAATCAGTACAAACCAGTGTGTTATAAGCATCATTATCCGTCGCGGCGATCAGTTTGCCTAATGACGTGGTATCAAGATGGTGTTCGAATACTTCCGACAGGACTTCACCATAATAGGTGGTCAGGCCGGCTTCGCGTGCCGGGCGCAGGCTGTGCCATCTGCTGTCGGCAATGACCACCGGAATGTCAAGTTCGGCAAACCGTTTGGCAAGGTCGATCGTCCATTGATGCGCCCCGACAATCAAAACGCCGGGTGGCCCCTTGACCGCCAGATCAAGATGGCGGGCCATCGGGCGAATGGAAAATCCGTGCAAGACGACGGTTGAAAACACCATGGCAAAGGCCAGCGGGATCAAAAGTGCCCCATCGGCATAGCCAAGATGGACAAGCTCGGTGCCAAACAGGCCCGATACCGCAACCGCAACAATCCCGCGCGGTGCGATCCAACCGACCAAAAGGCGCTCTTTCCAGCTGACCTTGGAAAAACTCAATGACCCGATGACCGAAACCGGACGCACGACAAACAGCATTACGACAACAAAAAGCCCATGGCCCCATGTCAGTTCGGCAATCATCGACCATTCAAGCGTCGCGGTCAGGATGATAAACACGCTTGAGACCAAAATGATGGTCAGGGTTTCTTTGAACCGGCGGATTTCATCGATTGCCATCAAATGGGCATTGCCAATGGTAAGGCCCAGAACGGTTACCGCCAAAAGCCCGGTTTCTTCCTGAATTTCATTGGCCCCGGCAAAGCAGGTCAAAAGCACGCCAAGCACAAGTGGCGCTTTGAGGAATTCCGGTATCCAGCCACGCTTGAAAACCTGAACCGTGCCAATACCAAAAACAAGGCCAATCGCAACGGCAACTAATATCGTAATCGCCAGATGGCCAATGGCGGCGGCAAAACCGTTGCCATGCTGGCTTGCGGCAATCACTTCATAGGCCAGAACGGCAAACAGCGCCCCGGTCGGGTCGTTCACGATGCCTTCCCATTTCAAAAGCGTTGCCGGGCGTTTGGACAATCGCGCATGACGTAATAATGGCGCAATAACAGTTGGCCCGGTCACAATCATAATGCCGCCAAACAGGGCGGCGACCGGCCATGACAGATCGGCAAGGTAATGGGCCGCCCCCGCGCCAAGCAGCCAGGCCACAAGCGGTGCTACCGTGGTCAAGCGGATGACACCGCTGACACTATGTGTCAACTCGCGAAAATCAAGCGCAAGACCACCTTCAAACAAAATGACCGCGACGGCAACCGCGACAAGGGGCTGCAACAACGGGCCAAAATCCGTGACAGGGTCAATAAGCCCGGTTCCCGGCCCAACAACCAATCCGACAACCGACAATAAAACAATGCCCGGAATCCCGGCGCGCCAGGCAATCCATTGCGCCCCGACACCGGTCAGGATCAGCGCAGCAATCATCAGGGCAAGTGATGCGGTCATAGGCCATCTTTCTTAAAAGGACGACAAAACAGTCAATTGGGGGCAGGGTGAACCGTTGCAACCGTAAAGCAGAGTTTTCTAGGTGCAGACCCCAGGCCCAGACCGTAGGTGGGGCCTTTAAGACGCGACTTCCATAAGGTTGGCAACAATAATCGCCACCAAAACCAACAAACCGAAATCGCGGTTTGATTTAAACCGTTTCAGGCAGTTGGCCGCATCGTCAAGTTTGACCGTCGCAACCTGCCAGGCCAGATGCAGACACGCCAGCGCCAGAAGCGGGAAATAAACCCAGTGTAATCCCGCCAGCAGACCCGAAACGCCCAGCAACAGCGTGGTAACCGTATAGAACCCCATCGCCCATTGTGGCGTGGCATCGCCCAAACGCAGTGCCAGTGATTTCACCCCGATCTTGATGTCATCTTCCTTGTCCTGATGGGCGTAAATGGTGTCATAGCCCAGCGTCCAAAAGAACCCGGCGATATACATCACAATCGCCGCCGGTGCGACGCTGCCGGTGACCGCGGCCCAGCCGACAAGCGCACCCCAGTTAAATGTCAGGCCCAAAACCGCTTGTGGCCAATAGGTAATGCGCTTCATAAACGGATAGGTAATGATCAGCGGCAAGGAACAAATGCCGACAATGATTGCCTCGATGCGAAATTGCACCAAAATCGCCAATCCGATCAAAAGCAACAGACCAAGGAACGCGAAGGCCTGCCAGACCTTGACCTGACCACTGGGGATCGGGCGGGTGGCGGTGCGTTCGACCTTGCCATCAAAATTGCGATCCGCCAGATCATTTACAACGCATCCCGCGCCGCGCATGATCAGCGCACCGATGGCAAAATAAACCATCATCAAGATGCTTGGTGTATCGTCACTTGCCATTGCGGTTGACCACCAGCAAGGCAAAAGTAAAAGCCACGTGCCAATTGGACGATCAAGACGTGCCAGTTTAAGATAGGGGCGGGTCGCCACCGGGGCAAAACGATCAATCCAGCCATCTTTTGGCATATCGTTTTTCGTGTTTTGTATCGGTTGGTTGACCTGTGTCATAATCGACCTATGTAACGCCTTAACAAACTGAACTTCGCCGGAAAACGGCTTGGGGACATATATGACAGACGACGCCATCCGCGCCCGGCAACGGCTTTTCGTTTCCGATCCTATCACGCCGGGATGCGAGATCGAACTCGCGCCTGAACAGTCTCATTACCTTGAACATGTGATGCGCCTCAAGCCCGGAACGCCGATCAAGATTTTTAATGGTCGTGATGGCGAATGGCTGGCGACCATTGCACATCTTCGTAAAAAGAAGGGCACGCTGGCCGTTGACCGGCTTTTGCGCGATCAGATTGTTGAACGCGGGCCGATGCTTGCCTTTGCCCCGATCAAAAAACAACGTCTGGATTTTCTGATCGAAAAGGCGGTTGAAATGGGGGTTGGTACCCTGCAACCGATTGTGACCGCCCATGGCATTACCGACAAGGTGCGCCTTGATCGCTTGCACGCACAGGTGATCGAGGCCGCCGAGCAATGCGAACGGTTAACCGTGCCGGAAATTGCGCCGCCGGTAAAATTGCTCGATTGGCTGTCAGACTGGCCGGAAAACCGGCATTTATTGTTCTGTGATGAAACCGGATCAGGCTCACCAATTGGTGAAGTGCTAAGTCAGCTATTGGCAAAGCGTGCTGGCTCGGCTATCGACAACGTCAATGTTGTTAACCATGCAATCGTGATTGGACCCGAAGGCGGCTTTAGCGCCGACGAAATTGAACGCATCCGCAAACAGTCTTTTGCAACGCCTGTAAGTCTTGGTCCGCGTATCCTGCGGGCTGAAACGGCGGCAATTGCGGCTTTGTCCGTGTTTCAGGATCGTCTTGGCGACTGGTCAAAAACGCCCGTCACGAGAGATCAGGGGAAGCCCTTATGACTGTCAGCGCCTCCACCGGCGATAGCCCGATTATCGAAAGCCGTCGTCAACTTGTCGAATGGTTTGAATCCGGCTGTAAACCGAAAAAAAACTGGGCCATCGGCACAGAACACGAAAAATTCGCTTTTACCCGTAACGACCTTCGCCCGATCCCTTACGAGGGCAAGGCCGGGGTCAAAACCCTGCTAACCGCACTTGTCGAACGCTTTGATTGGGAACCGATCATTGAAAACGGCAACATCATTGCGCTTACCAAGGACAAATGTTCGGTATCGCTTGAACCGGGCGGACAGATCGAATTGTCCGGTGCGCCGCTTAAAAATATCCACCAGACTTGTAGCGAAGTTCATCAGCATCTGCATGAAATCCGCGAAATTTGCGGCGATATTGATGTCGATATGCTCGGTGTCGGCCATCAACCGAAATGGTCGCGCGAAGATATCCCCTGGATGCCCAAGGGGCGTTACGCGATCATGCGTGACTATATGCCAAAGGTCGGCAGCCTTGGCCTTGATATGATGCTGCGCACCTCGACCATTCAGGTCAACCTGGATTTCGAGAGCGAGGCCGATATGGTCAAAAAATTCCGAACCTCGCTGGCCTTGCAGCCGGTTGCAACCGCCCTGTTTGCCGCGTCCCCGTTTGTTGATGGCAAACCCAGCGGCTATCTGTCGGCGCGATCCCACGTTTGGACTGATACCGATCCGGATCGCTGTGGCATGTTGCCGTTTGTGTTTGAAGACGGTTTCGGCTTTGAACGCTATGTCGATTACATGCTTGATGTGCCGATGTATTTTGTCTATCGCGATGGCAAATACATCAATGCGGCGGGCAAATCGTTCCGTGATTTCATGGCGGGCAAGCTTGACGTTCTGCCCGGCGAACGCCCGACGATGAACGATTGGGCCGATCACATGACGACGGCCTTCCCCGAAGTGCGCCTTAAGACATTCCTTGAAATGCGTGGTGCAGATGGCGGCCCGTGGAAACGCATCTGTGCGCTTCCGGCGTTTTGGGTTGGTCTGCTTTATGATGGCGCGGCATTGGATGCGGCCTGGGATTTGGTCAGCGACCTTTCCCCGGCGGAACGCGAAGCTCTGCGCAATGATGTGCCGCAAACGGCCCTTGCGACCAAATTCAAAAACGGCACGGTTCAAGATTTGGCCAAGGACGTTCTGGCTGTTTCCAAACAGGGGCTTAAGGCCCGCGGGCGCATGGATGCCTATGGCGATGATGAAAGCCATTTCCTTGATGGCCTCGAAGACGTTGCCGAAAGTGGCCGGACGCTTGCCGAGGAATTCCTCGATAAATACGAAACCGAATGGAACGGATCAGTCGATCCTCTGTTTAAGGAATATGCCTATTAGGGCGATATCAAAGGCGGTGAAAATCTCACCGCCTTTTTTCTTAAGATCCTGCTGATAAAGGAAGTTCTGCTGTTATGACGACCAAAGCCAACCCTTGCGAAACCATGTCGGATGTTCGGGCGAATGTGGATCGGGTTGATCGGCTTCTGGTCGCATTGATGGCCGAACGGTTGAACTATATCGAACAGGCCGCCCGCATCAAACCAACCCGCGATGCGGTGCGCGACGAAGACCGCATCGAAGACGTGATCACCAAGGTCCGCGCTCAATGCGCCCTTGATGGCTTTGATCCGGATATGGCAGATCGGATGTGGCGGGCGATGATGGAAGATTTCATCGCCCACGAATTCGTCAAATACGATGATTTGCGTAAATAGGCTAATCCCACCCTGTCCCTTGTCAGAACAGAACATTGGACTAATGGCATTTCGCGTATCGCGGTAAAACCGCATTTTTTCAAGACTGTGGCTTTGCGCGAACGACAATTTGCGCCCATATTCGGGAACGGCAAAAGGTAATTGCCAGCCGGGTTCCCGCCCCGGTCAGTATGTTTTCTGACACGGAGGATTTCTATCGTGACCAATCTTGCAACAACCCGTACCGAACAGGACACCATGGGCAGCATTGATGTGCCTGCGGATCGGTATTGGGGGGCGCAGACCCAGCGATCTACACAAAATTTCCGCATTGGTGGCGAACGCATGCCCGATGCCCTGATCCGGGCTTTTGGCGTGCAAAAACTGGCGGCCGCACGCGCCAATGCCGCCCTTGGCAATCTTGACGCCGACCTTGCCAAGGTGATCGAGGCCGCAGCGCGTGAAGTCGCCGATGGCAAATTGCTGGATCATTTCCCGCTTGTCGTCTGGCAAACCGGAAGCGGGACGCAGACCAACATGAATGCCAACGAGGTCATCGCAAATCGGGCCTGTGAAATGCTTGGCAAACCGATGGGCATGCGTGATCCCGTCCATCCTAATGATCATGTCAATCGTGGGCAATCGTCAAATGACAGTTTCCCCGCCGCCATGCATATCGCCGCCGTGGTCGAGATCGAGGAAAAGCTGAAACCGGCCCTTGCCCATCTGCGAAGCGCCCTTGATGCCAAGGTCGAAGCATTTGCCGATATTGTTAAAATCGGCCGCACCCATATGCAGGATGCCGTACCCCTGACATTGGGGCAGGAATTTTCCGGCTATGCCGCGCAAATTGCCCTTGGCCTTGATCGTATTGACGATGCCTTGGTCCGTCTGCGCAAACTCGCACAGGGCGGCACGGCGCTTGGCACCGGGTTAAACGCACCCAAGGGGTTTGACGTCGAATTTGCCAAACAGGTTTCCGATTTGACGGGCCTGAAGTTTGAAACGGCGGCCAATAAATTCGAAGCCCTGGCCGCCCATGATGCCTGTGTTGAGATGTCGGGCGTCATGAATGTATTGGCGGTCTCGCTAATGAAGATCGGCAATGATATTCGTTTGCTGGGGTCAGGGCCGCGGTGCGGTTTGGGCGAATTGGTTTTACCGGCCAATGAACCGGGATCATCGATCATGCCGGGCAAGGTTAATCCGACCCAGGCCGAGGCATTGACCATGGTCTGCGCCCAGGTGATCGGCAATCACGTTGCGGTGACGGTTGGCGGATCAAACGGTCATCTGGATTTGAACGTGTTCAAGCCGGTGATCATTTACAACCTGTTGCAATCGATCCGTCTGATTGCCGATGCTTCGGTCAGTTTTGCCGATAATTGCATTGCCGGGCTTGAAGCCGATCAGGAACGGATTGACCATTATGTTGATCAAAGCCTGATGCTGGTCACCGCCTTGGCGCCGCATATTGGCTATGACAATGCCGCCGCCGTTGCCAAAAAGGCCCATAAAGACCGCAGTAGCCTGAAAGAAGCGACCATCGCGCTTGGCTTCCTGGACGGGGCAAAGTTTGATGAATTGGTCCGTGCGCGCGATATGATCTGATCTTTGATGATCTGATTTTGGGGGATCGAACCGTCCCGGCCATCAACCGTTATGGACAGGCATATGCCGCGTTCAGCATGGCCGGGACGATTGCCCGATGAAATGGCATGATCGTTCCCAGATACGCCCGCCCCAAAAGGTTATGGCGCTTGATCAGGGTGATCGCACGGATCACCGTCTGATCACCGGCAAATTGTTCGATTTCAACCACCAGCCGGAAATCAAGATGCCGGTCATTCATGCCCAGTGTGATTGATGTATCGGCGCGTGTGATCACCGGGAAAATTCCGATTTGGTCCGTGCGGGAATTGTCATTCGCACCTGCACCCGCTTTGTCTGCCTCATGCCCGTTCTCATTAACGCCGGGTTTTAAGCCAAACGGCCGCACGACAATATTACGAAGCTGCATCAACGGGGCGATCCAGCCCGGTTGGGACAGGATGATGTTTCGGGCGGCGTTTTCGGGGCTAATGCCGGGATCGGATGTGGTAATCGCGAAACTGTCTGCCCAGTCGGCATCGGGAAGTGATGCATGGGGCAGGGATACCGGGGTGGCAGTTGCATATGGCACGTGGGTATCCTTGATCAGCCTGTTCGACGCCGGGGATGTTGCCCTGAATAGCCCCAAACGACAATGATTTATGTCATTGTCGCGCCGGTTGATTTCGGGCATACCACAATCATGTCGTCAGATGTTCGCCCAATGCCGTTTCGCATTTCGACCCGGACCGCTGGTTATATCCTGCGCGTCTGGTTTCTTGCGTTCGTCATGTTGATGGCCGGGGTGACCCAATCGGGTTTCATCACCGCCTTGCTCGGCGGACAGGGTAACGGGCAACTAACCGCGATTTCGGGTGCCCTTGCCACACCGGGCGGCGATGTGATCCTGATCTGTACTGGCGACGGCATTCGTGCGGTGGCAACTGGTGATGGTTCGCCGTTACCTTCTTCTTCACCGTCGCAAGGTCATTCAACCGGGCATGGGTTTTGTTCGCTATGTGCATCCCATCACGGGGCGGTGGCAAGTTTCATCGCACCGCTTGGCGTGCCGGTTTCGGTTGTTCAGGACGCGGAATATGCACAGGCGCGCCTGATTGCCACGCGCATGACCCGGGCGCGCACCCGCCATTCACGGGCACCACCGGTTTCCATCTGATTTCCCGATAAACCCGAAATAAAATTACCGGTATGGCGCAATCATCCCATGCCGGTTCCAGATGGAAACGACGATCATGAAAAAACTGTTTGCTGTTATCGCGGCCCTTGCCGGTTTGTTTGCTGCCACACAGGCCTTTGCGGCCGATATCGAAGTCAAGGATGCCTGGGCCAAGGCATCACTGGGCAAGGTGCCCAACGGGGCGGCGTTCTTTACCATTGAAAACCACGGCATGGCGGATCGCGTGATCGGCGTGACCTCCGATCTGGCGGATAAGACCGAATTGCACACGCATCTCATGGAAAACAACGTCATGAAGATGCGCGAAGTCCAAGGCGGGGTCGAAGTGCCGATGCATGGCGATCTGATGTTCAAACCCGGAAGCTACCACGTCATGCTGATTGGCTTGCACAAACCATTGGTCGAAGGCGAAAAAATCAATGTCGTCCTGACCTTTGAAAAGGCCGGTAATGTCCCGGTGACCGTCGATGTCATGGGTACGATGTCCAAAGGCCCGCATGGCGACGCTGGCATGGACCACGGCAATATGAAAATGGATGACCCGGAACATAAAGGTCACTGATCCGACCGGTTCCAAAAGGCATCATAAAATGCAGGGGGATGGTTTGCGCCATCCCCCTTTTTTCGTCATGATGGCCATCACTGATAACTCCCGATAACCAAGTGCGGCAGGGAAATGCCATCATGTCCGGCGATATCACCATTGATCAATTGATCGAAAAACTCGGCCTGCAACCTCATCCCGAAGGCGGTTATTACGCCGAAACATTTCGCGCAGGCGAAACCTGTAATCCGGGGCATCGGTATCTTGGTGCGCGGTCAACCGGCACGGCGATTTATTACTTGCTAACGCCCGATACGTTTTCAGGAATGCATATCCTGACCAGTGACGAGATTTTCCACCATTATCTTGGTGATCCGGTCGAACAGTTGCAATTATTTGACGATGGCAATCATCGACGGGTCGAAATCGGCAAGGATCTTTTGGCCGGGCAAAAACCGCAAATGATTGTGCCCAAAAATGTCTGGCAGGGTGCGCGCCTGAAACCGGGCGGCACATTTGCTTTGCTCGGTTGTACCGTCGCACCGGGATTTGATTTTGCCGATTTTTCAATGGGCAAGCGTGCCGGTCTGATCGCCAAATGGCCCGGCGCCCGCGATATGATTGCCGCTCTGACGCGTGATTGATCGTTGTGTTGGTCTGATTTGAAAAAATCAGGGGCTGCATTAAATAAAGGCAGCCCCCGTATCAACCGGCGCGCCTATTTGCTTCCGGCAAAGCAGGCACTGGCCGCAAAGGCGTAATTGGTCGGGTCAATCACATGTGCGATGGCATTGATCGCGCAATATGCCGATGCAACCGATCCTTCCTGCCAACCGGGAAGGTAGCTCCAGGTGTCCCCGGCGCAATAGAACCGGCTGTCCTTGGCAAAGGTTGTGATCTGTTCGTAAACCGATGGGGTTTCCGTTGCTGTATCGGATGCCCAACCGCCGACCTGATGGGGCATATACTGCCAGGCAATCGACATGCCGTGATCGACCTTATCGGCATTGCCCGGATGCAATAGCGCCAAGCCCTTGCGAGCGGCTTCAAGCCGTTGCGAATTGGTCTGTTGGGCATATTCGGCGGCTTTGGTACCCCGGTTATACGCCCCGGTCAGAATGCCGGTATGGGCGGTGAAATCTTCGGATGGGTACCAGATTTGCCCGATATCATCGGTGGTCCAGGAAATGCCGCCGTAAATTTCGTCTTCGGTTTCCCAGAAACGTTCCATACCTTGCCAGCCGACCTTGATCGCAGGGGTCCAAAGGTTCGGCGTTGGATCGTCGCTCCCCCATTCGCCGGTAATCGAAAATGCTTCAAGCCCTTGTATGAACGCTTTGGGGGCCATCGGATAATCCAGCACATCTTTTAACAAAGATGGTGCCATCGACGAGATGCAGAAGTCAAAATGGCTGCCGCCTTGTTTCAAAGGCTTTCCGTCTGAGTTATATTTCACATATGTAACCCCGACGCCATTGTCCTGGACGCGGATTCTCTCGGCCGCCGTGCTTAATGATACAAGATCGCCAACCCGTGGGTCCGCTCCGGCATTTTTACGGTCACCGTGGATGCGTTTATCAATGGCACCGGATGGAATTTTTTGCAGTAAAAGCTGCTGCCAAATTCGATCCATTCCGCCAATCGGCTGCATCAGGGTCGGCTGCCAGTCGATATTGAACCCGTTAAACAGGAACGATCCCGGTGACAGTTCAGGATTGGCAGTCGAATCTCCGATGAATTGCGAATTCAGGATGTCATTCAGGCTTACTTGCGGGCGTAATTTGCCCCCATCACGCCAGCCCCCCGGCACGTCTTCGAAACCACCGCGTGGTGTCCCGTCAAAGCGACCGTTTTTACCAAGATCGCCAAACAGCAGATACAGGTTTTCAAGCTGCTTCTTCTCCTCTTTGGAAAGCGTCCGTCCCTGCAACATGCAGCCTTCCTGAATGGTCGCATACATCATTTCGGCCATTTCGCCGTAAAGATTGTATGTGACCTGTCCCATCGAAACGGGGTGACCGTTATCGTAAGTCGGGCTTTGCATCAGGTTGGACATCGACTGGAAAATATAGGTTTCCAGATCGACCCCGATTTCCTGACACAGGGCAATCAGATTGACATGGTTGGATGGAATTCGACCGGGCCCTGCATTAAGGAATAATTCGACCGGATCCCCCTGATAACCGGCCTTCTTCCATTTATCGTCCATGAATGTACAGGTTTGAAGTTCCGGTGCCGGGCTTTCCGGGCGTTCGTGATAGCTGTCGGCATACATCGCCGGAAACAGGCTGGTATCCTGATAGGCGTCAAACCACCATTCTTTGTATTGCGGGTTTGACGGGCGTGCCGTCAGGCTTCTGCCGCCGTATCGGCTGTCAGCTTCAAATATTGCAACGCTAAACCCGGCATTGGCAAGCTTGTAGGCCGCGGTCAGCCCCGCAACCCCCGCGCCAATGATCGCAACAGACCTTCCTTTACCAAACTCTGGCGGCAAGTCCGGCATTGTTGTTTGATAGGCAGCCTGTGCCGCGCGAAAACCGGTTAATAAGGATGGCGCCGCATAGGCACCGGCCAAAGCCGTCATGCCCCGTAAAATTGCTCGGCGTGAAAATGTATGTTTTGATCCCGACATTGCTTTTTTCCCTTTTCCAATGCCAGATCATTTCAACCCAAAAAGGTATCTATTGATACTTACCACTAAGGGTGGTTGTTTATATGGTTGTATAGTAAAATTGTTTATTAACTCTGGATTGTTTTCGAAGGGTGTCCAGAACACTTGAAAATCCGGCCCGGTTCAGTCGGAAAGCACAACGGTTTCTTGACGTGTGAATGAATTTCGGGCGCAATCAATTATCATCAATTTTGCAATAGGATTTCCTGAAATGCCGCTTGATGCATGGTTGTTTTTCATCGTCACGACATTTTTCGTGTCGATTGCGCCCGGCCCGAACAACATGTTGGCGATGTTTAACGGGGCGCGTTATGGCATGCGGGCGTCTGCAATTGGCGGGATCGGGCGATTGGTTGCCTTTACCCTGATGATTACCATTACCGCCATGGGGCTTGGTGTCATCCTTGCGGCAAGCGAGATTGCATTTTCGATCATCAAATGGGGCGGGGCGGCTTACCTGATCTATCTTGGTCTGAAAAGCTGGTTTGCAAAAGTGCACAGTGATGACCGCGCCACAGATGAAACCGGTATTTTCATGGCATATCCCGGTGCTGCGGGGCTTGTTCGGGCCGAATTCCTGACGGCGATTGGCAATCCCAAGGCGATCCTGTTTTTCACCGCCCTGTTTCCACAGTTTCTGGCCCCCAATATGGCCTATGGCGAACAGTTCCTCGTCATGGGGATTACATTTATCGCGTTGGAAGGGACTGTATTGCTGGCCTATGGCCTGATTGGCGGGCAGGTAAAGGGGCTTATTCGATCGGCCGGTCATATGCGCTGGCTTAACCGGATCAGCGGGGCGTTGCTGATGGCGGCCGGTGTGATGCTGGCGCTGACGGATCGGTCGCGCAGCACGACTTGATTAGGGTCAGGTGCCAATACCTTGAAATGCGCAGGGGCGCAGCTTGTTAAAGCGCGCCCCCTTGCTCCCTTGTCTACCCGGATATCCGGGCGATCGCCTGTTCTCAGGCGATTTCTTCGACCCGATGGCACGCCACCTCGCGGCCTTCGAAATTACGCAGTTCCGGGCGGACCTGTGCGCAATGTTCGTTGGCGAACGGACAGCGTTTATGAAACGCACAGCCCGATGGCGGATTGATCGGTGAAGGCAGCTCGCCGCTCAGCGGCTCTGCCTTGACGCGATGTGCCGGATCGATCTTTGGTGCCGATGCCAGAAGCGCCCTTGTATAGGGATGCAACGGTTTGGCAAAGATTTGTTCGGTTGGTCCCTTTTCCGCAACGCGCCCCAGATACATCACCATGACGTCATCGGCAATATGACGAACGACAGAAAGATCGTGCGAGATGAAGACATAGGCGACATTCATCTCTTCCTGAAGGTCCATCATCAGGTTCAAAACCTGAGCCTGGACCGACACGTCAAGGGCCGAAACCGGTTCATCGGCAACGATGACTTTCGGTTCAAGGATCAATGCCCGGGCAATCGAAATACGCTGGCGCTGGCCACCGGAAAACATATGCGGATAGCGGTTGTAAAATTCCGGACGCAGGCCAACCTTGGCCATGATTTCGCGCACCCGTTCTTCGCGCGCCTTGCGACCCAGATGATCCATGTTCAGCAACACCGGTTCGCCAAGGATCTGACCAACCTTTTTACGCGGGTTCAGCGACCCATACGGGTTCTGAAAGATCATCTGAACCGTGCGGCGAAACATTTTGGCATCTTTGTCGCCAAGATTGCCCACCGGTTCGCCGTTGATTTTAAGCGCGCCCGAACTTGGCTTTTCAATCAGGGTCAACTGACGGGCAAGGGTTGATTTGCCACAACCGGACTCGCCGACAACCGCCAGTGTTTTCTTGGCTTCAAGCGAGAAGGAAACACCATCAAGCGCCTTGACCATCGCACTGGGTTTGCCAAGGCCACGGCTGACTTCATAGTGACGGACAAGATCATCGGATTCCAGTAACGGAACACCGGGTTTGGTCTCAAGGAAGCTCATTATGCCATCCCCCCGGTTGTTTGGTCGGCTGGCTGGCCGGTTGGAATACCGTGGTCATCAAGCGGATAGAAACACCGAACATCACGGCCCTTATAGTCGCTGACATCGGGGCGGGCTTTGATGCAATGATCATTGGCATAACGACACCGCGGTGCCAGCAAACAGCCCACCGGACGGTCATGTTGGCCCGGAACCACACCGGGAATGGTGCGCAGGCGATCATGGCCTGCGGACCGTTCGGGCAAGGCTTCAAGCAATGCCTGGGTATAGGGATGGCGCGGGGCGGCAAAAATGCTGTCGGCCGGGCCACTTTCAAACAATTGGCCGGCATACATCACCTGAATGCGGTCTGCTGCCTCGGACACCAGTGCCAGATCATGGGTAATCAGGATCAGGCCCATGTCACTGTCGTCTTGGAGTTTAAGCAACAGGTCGATGATCTGGGCCTGAATGGTCACATCAAGGGCGGTGGTCGGCTCATCGGCAATCAACAGGCGCGGATTGCACGCAATCGCCATCGCAATCACGATACGCTGGCTCATGCCGCCTGATAATTGATGCGGATAGGCGGTCATGCGCGATTTGGCATCTGGAATGCCAACCTGATTCAAAAGATCAAGCGTGCGTTCGCGACGTTCCTTTTTCGACCCACCCTCATGGACCTTAAGGGCCTCCATGATTTGGGCTTCGACGGTAAAGCACGGGTTAAGGGCGGACATCGGATCCTGAAAGATCATGCCGATCTCTTTACCCGTAATCGCCCGGCGCTTGCGCGGCGACATCGTCAACAAATCCTGACCGTCAAAGGTCAGGCTGTCGGCGGTGACACGACCGGGAAAATCGATCAATCCCATAACAGCAAGCGAGGATACGGATTTACCCGATCCCGACTCACCAACGATGCCAAGAACTTCGCCGCGATCGACGGAATAACTGACGTTATCAACAGCACGGAACGGCTTGTCTTCAGAGCCGAACTCGACGGTTAGATTTTTAACTTCGAGAAGAGCCATGACTTACCGCTTCATCTTGGGATCAAGGGCATCGCGCAGACCATCACCCATCAGGTTAAAGGCCAACACGGTGACGAGGATGCAAAGGCCGGGGAAGGTAATCACCCACCAGGCCGAGCCGACAAATTCGCGGGCTTCGGCCAGCATGGTTCCCCATTCCGGCAAGGGCGGCTGTGCGCCAAGGCCAAGGAAACCAAGGGCGGCTGCATCAAGAATGGCACTGGAAACACCCAGCGTCCCCTGAACAATCAGCGGCGCCATACAGTTCGGCAAAATGTTGATGAACATCTGGCGCATGTGACCGGCACCGGCAATTTGCGATGCGATGACATATTCCTTGTTCAATTCGCCAACCACCGATGCGCGCGCCAGGCGCACATAATGGGGAAGCTGGACAATCGCAATCGCCAGCATGGCGTTTTTCAGACCCGGGCCGAGGATGGCGACAATGCCAAGTGCCAGGATCAGACTGGGCAGGGCCAGCATGATATCAATCAGGCGCATGATGGCGACTTCGACCCAGCCCCGGAAATAACCGGCAACCATGCCAAGCACGATGCCCGAAATCATCGACAGGATGACGACAAATACGCCAATCGATACCGAAAGCTGGGCGCCGTGGATCAGACGCGACAAAATGTCACGGCCAACCGCGTCGGTGCCAAGGAAATAGCGCGGATCAGCACCTTCCATCCAGATCGGCGGTTTCAGAAATGCGGTGCGGTCCTGCGCGATGGGATCATAGGGCGCAACCCATTGGGCGGTTGCCGCCAAAAACAAAATGATCACAATCACGATCAATCCGGCCAGTGCGCCCCGGTTGGTTTTGAAATAGTTCCAGGTTTCGCGCATCGGGCTGGGCGGTGCTGCCATTGGTTCAATGGCTTGCAATGCCCCTTCGGAGGCTGCGGATGGGGTAATATTATCGCTCATATCGCGGCCCTCCTTAACGTTTGTGCCGGATACGGGGATTGATTACCCCATACAGCAGGTCGACGATCAGGTTCACGCTCATCACAAGGAAGGCAATCATCAAAATACCGCCCTGAATGGTTGGATAATCGCGACGGTTCAGGGCCTCGACGATCCATTTGCCAATGCCGGGCCATGAAAAAATCGTCTCGGTCAGGATGGCACCAGCCAACAGAACGCCGACCTGAAGGCCGATTACGGTAATCACCGGGATCAATGCATTACGCAGCGCATGGACCATCACAACCCGGATCGGTGCCAGACCTTTGGCGCGCGCGACACGGATATATTCCTCGCCCAGAACTTCAAGCATCGATGATCGTGTCATGCGGGCAATCACCGCCATCGGGATCGTTCCCAAGGCAATGGTTGGCAAGACCAGATGGCTCAGCGCGCTGGTGAACGCGCCTTTTTCACCACTCAGCAATGTGTCGATCAACATGAAACCGGTGGTCGGTTCGATATAATAAAATACCGACAATCGCCCGGAAACCGGTGTCCAGCCCAGTGTCGTCGAAAAGAACATGATCAGCAAAAGCGCCCACCAGAAGATCGGCATCGAATAGCCGGTCAACGAGATGCTCATGGTCAGGTGGTCAATGATGGTGCCGCGCTTGATCGCGGCAATCACGCCAAGCGGCAGGCCGATACAAACGGCAAACAGGATGCCCATCAGACTAAGCTCGACCGTTGCCGGGAACAAAGTCATGAATTCATCAAAAACGGGTCGCTTGGTTACGAAGGATTTCCCAAGATCGCCCTGAAATACACCCAGCAGATAATTGAAATACTGGACAATGATCGGTTGATCGAAACCATATTGCGCCTTGAGCTCGGCATAGCGTACAGCATCAACGCCACGCTCCCCCGCCATCATCAGGATGGGGTCGCCGGGAATAAGGCGTATCAGGAAGAATACCAGAATGGTGACACCAAAGAAGGTCGGGATGATGTCCCCCAAACGGCGTAACAGGAATCCTAGCATGCCATCGGGCCTTTTTTGCATCCATGCGCGCGGGCGGATGGATGTCTCTCTCTTTTTTGCAAAATTGCGAAGAGGCCCGGATAAAACCGGGCCTCTTCGGCAATGTGGTGGTTCGACTTATTCTTTGATGTCGACGCCATAGAAGATGTGACCGCCAAACGGATCAATCTTGTAATCGACGACTTCATTGCGGATCGGTTCGAAAACGATCGAATGCGCGATGGTGGCCCAAGGTGCTTCACGTTTGAAGACAAGCTGGGCTTCTTCGTACAGACGGGTACGTTCAAGAACGTCAGCTGTGGTTTTTGCCTGCTGGATCAGGTTGTCGAATTCCTCGTTGCACCATTGTGCACGGTTGGAACCGCCAACGGCATCACAGCCAAGCAGAACAGCCAGGAAGTTGTCGGGGTCGCCATTATCACCGGTCCAACCAAGCATGAAGGTACCCTGTTCACCTTTTTTGGTGCGCTCAAGGTATTCGCCCCACTCGTAGGAAACGATTTCGGCTTTTACACCGATTGCAGCCCAGTCAGCCTGGATCAGCTCTGCCATGCGGCGTGCGTTCGGGTTATATGGACGCTGTACCGGCATTGCCCAGATATCGGTGGTGAAGCCTTCCGGGAAACCTGCTTCGGCCAGCATGGCTTTGGCCGCTTTCGGATCATAGGGATCATCAACGGTATCGTTGTTATAAGACCAGATGGTCGGCGGGATCGGATTTTTCGCAGCCGAACCGGCACCTTGATAAACACCTTCGATGATGGCGGCCTTGTTGATCGCCATGTTCAGTGCTTTACGAACCTTCGGGTTGGTGAACGGCTCTTTCTGGGTGTTGTAACCCAGATAACCGACGTTCAGACCTTCCTGGCTCATCAGGTTGACGTCTTTATCGGCTTCCATTGCGGGCAGATCAGCCGGGTTTGGATATGGCATGACATGGCATTCACCGGCTTTCAGCTTCTGGTAACGCACCGTGCTGTCTGGGGTGATGGCAAAGATCAGGTTGTCGATTGCCGCTTTGCCTTCCCAGTATTCCGGGAATGCTTTGTAACGAATGACGGCGTCTTTTTGGTACTGAACCAACTGGAACGGACCGGTACCGACCGGGTTCAGGTCAACATCTTCCGGCGTACCGGCTTCCATCATCTTGTCGGCATATTCACCCGAAAGGATGGATGCGAAATCCATTGCCATATTGGCAATGAACGGTGCTTCCGGACGGTTCAGAACGAATTTGACAGTGTAATCGTCAACCTTGACGATGTCCTTGACCAGATCAGGCATCGACATTGCGTTGAAGTATTCGTAAGAGCCACCGGAAACCGCATGATACGGGTGGTTCTTGTCCCACTGGCGCATGAAGGTAAAGACAACGTCATCTGCATCAAAATCACGGGTCGGGGTGAAGGCATCGGTGGTTTGGAATTTAACGCCCTTGCGGAGGTTAAAGGTATATTCCGTACCATCGGCCGAAACATCCCAGCTGGTGGCCAGACCCGGAACGATGGTGGTCGTGCCGCGTTTGAACTGTACCAGACGGTTGAAGACCTGACGCGAGGACGCGTCAAAGGTGGTCCCTGAAGTGTAAAGCGACGGGTTGAAGCCTTCCGGGCTTCCTTCCGAGCAATAAACCAGAGTTTTTGCCGAAGCGGCAGTCGGCGCAGCAAGTGCGGTGGCTGCAAGCAGACCTGCACCAAGTGCTGCTTTGACGAAATTCGCTTTCATTAAGATGCCTCCCTCAAGGCTGGCCCGAACAATTGCGCTGGTGTTTGCTGGCCTTAACGGCTCATGCGATGCATTGGCGCAAAGGGTCGGGCGGGGTTTACCCGATCCAACAGTTATGTTGGCAATCGACGAGGGAAAATAATCAGGGTTTCTGCGTATCGTCAACGCTTCCTGCGGGGTTTTACGTAGGATGACTTGAGGTGCGGAATGATGAATTTATGTCAAGTGTTTGTTATTTTTATGAAATTGACCCCCACAATTGCGTATGGGAGCCGTGCATTTTTTTCGGGGCTTGGGCCGTAAAGATGGAAAAACACATAATTTGAACGTGTTTTTCCATCTATTCTATCTTGTTGAAATCCCAAGATTCGTTTGGTCGCAGAACAGCTTAGAATGATTATTTGTGTGCAATGCGATCATTCAATAAACCAATTTGCGCGATTTCCGTGTTCCACGCCGTAACAAAACGATAAATATCCTCACCCAGGGACGGCCAAGGATAAAACAGCGCCCCCGCATCGCGTAATTGTTGCGCCAGTTCCGGGGCAAGCTTTACGAATAACTCGTTGGCATCGGCATTATGTGCCAGCGTCGCACCATGTGACACAAGCATATCGCAAAGGGTTTTCGCCGCGCCATTGGCATGGCGGGCATTGTTAAGCCAGACATCGCCGCGGATATAGGCCAGAAGTTGGGACGCCAGATAGCGATGCTTGGAATAAAGATGGCCGCTGCGTTTGCGCGCCTGTTCGACCTTGCTGCGCAATGACGTGTCAAACAGGACAATCGCATCCACCGCCATCGCGCCGTTTTTGGTCGCCCCAAAACTGATTGCATCAACCCCGGCCTTCCAGGTGATATCGCCCGGATGGCAACCAAGATGGGCGAGCGCATTGGCAAATCGTGCGCCATCCATAAACAGGCGCAAATCGCGTTTTTTGCAAATCTCGCCAATCGTCTGAACCTCGCGCGCGGTATAAACCGTGCCCAGTTCGGTCGCCTGCGTAATCGCCACACATTCCGGGGCAACTGAATGCACACCGCGATCCACCCGGCTGGCCAGAAACGCATCAAGGCTTTTGGCTTCAAGTTTCGCCGCCGGACCGTCAAGCGGCATCAATTTTGCCCCGCC
Source organism: Thalassospira alkalitolerans (assembly GCF_002115745.1). GTDB lineage: Bacteria > Pseudomonadota > Alphaproteobacteria > Rhodospirillales > Thalassospiraceae > Thalassospira > Thalassospira alkalitolerans. Next base: position 53,449 of record NZ_JFKB01000015.1, on the reverse strand, counting down.
GGTAAAGAACGCAACGCCCGTGCTTTCATCTTCGTTGATATGGGCTTCGGGGTGGCAAACGATCCCGCCAAACGGGGACACCAGCGCCGACAGGCTGATGCAATTTGCCGCCGTCCCGGTGGCAACCGGCACCACGGCAACATCGGTGTCAAACAGCTTGGAAAAAGCAGTGTCAAGCTGCGCACTTGTCGCGTCACTGCCATAGGCCGGGGCATTGCCACTGGCCTCGGCATTTAAGGCATCAAGGATTTCGGGGCATTGGGGCGATACATTGTCAGAGGCAAAATTCATCGAACGGTTCCGCTATTATCTGGTGGCGTGGATGCGGGCGCCAAGGATTAAAGCCCGCCTCTCACTTATTTGGTCCTGACCCTAAATGCGATGGGTTCGAATGGCAATGATGCCTATATCGTTTGTGGCAAAGCACGGATTGCCTCGATCGGGCTGTTCCATGACGCGACAAAGCGCCAGGCATCCGGGCCAATTGATGGCCAGGGGCGAAACACCAGACCGGCCTTGCGCAAATGCTCGGCCAGCTCATCCGTCATATGCATAAAAAGCTCATTACCCTGCGGGGTAAAGGCCGCCCGCGCGCCAAGTGTTTCAAGGGCGCGGCAAAGTGCCTGTGCGGCTATATTGGCATGGCTGGCATTGCGCAGCCAAAGGTCGTCTTTCACATAGGCCAAAAGCTGGACTGCGAGGTAACGATGCTTGGAAAACAGATGCCCGCCGCGCTTGCGGGCTTTTTCAACCCGACCACGCAGGGACGGATCAAACAGGATGATCGCATCCACCGCCATTGCGCCATTTTTGGTTGCGCCAAAACTTAAAACATCCAACCCGGCCTTCCACGTGATATCGGCGGGATGGCACTCAAGGGCCGCCACCGCATTGGCAAACCGCGCCCCGTCCATAAAGAATTTCATGCCGTGATCGCGGGTTGTTTTGCCAATCGCCTGCACTTCGTCCACGTCATAGATCGTACCAAATTCGGTCGCCTGTGTGATGGCAACACATTCCGGATCGACCGAATGCATGCCATGGGTATTTTCGCGAGCCAGAAACGCATCCAATGTCGCGGGTTCCAGCTTGCCCGATGGGCCATCCATGGTCATCAGCTTTGCCCCATTGCCATAAAACGCCACCCCGGTCGATTCCGTGCGGTTGATATGTGCGGCCTCATGGCACGCCACCCCGCCAAATGGCGATACCAGTGCCGATAACCCGACCAGATTGGCCGCTGTTCCCGTCGCCACCGGCACCACCGCAACCGTGGTCCCGAACAGATCGGAAAACGCCGCGTCAAGTTGCCTGCTGGCATCATCGGCCCCATAGGGCAGGGCCGCCTCGCTGGCTGCACCAATTGCGGCAAGGATTTCCGGGCAAATCGGTGACACATTATCAGACGAAAAATTCATCGGGGCCTCGTGAATGGGGAACTGGGCTGTGAGCCGTGAGCCGTGGCTTGGAAGAGCTTCCTGCGATCACATCATAAAATCAAGGGGGTGGTTACTTGCTTGTGGCGATGAAAACGCCATCCCAATCTTCGGGCGGTGGGGTATTGCGAAATGCCGCAATGCGGTCGCGATACATATTATAAAACGTGGTCAGATCAACCTGATCCATCAAGTCCGAGGCGATCAATCGGCATTCATGGGTCAAAGTTTCGGCACCGTCCCAATCCTGATCGCGATACCGGGCGATCATATCGCCATGTTTCTGGCGCAAAACCCCGAACCCATCCTCATGGGCCAAAACATCATCACCCAGCAGGGTGAAAATACGCACCGCTTCGGTTTTGCCCTTCACGGTAATCAGGTCCAGTTCAAGCACGGCAAATCGATCCCCGACCTCGCGGGCGGTTTCCGCCCCGATAACAATGCCAACCCCGTAATTCTTGGATTGGCTTTCAAGCCGCGCTGCCAGATTGACCGCATCGCCGAGGACCGAATAATCAAACCGTTGATCCGATCCCATGTTGCCGACAAGGCAATCACCGCTATTGATCCCGATGCCGACATTCAGTGGCAGGTAATCAATGCCGTCCTCGGCGGCTTCCTCGGCCCGGCGCGCATTAAGGTGCCCAAGCGCATCAAACATCGCCAGCGCACTCTGGCACGCATGACCGGCATGGTCGGGCACATCAAGCGGCGCATTCCAGAACGCCATGATGCAATCACCCATATATTTATCGATGGTGCCTTCATGATCCAGGATCGCCTTGCTAAGCGGGGTCAGTAACCGGTTGATCAGCCGGGTTAATCCTTGCGGGTTGGATTTGAACCCCTCGGAGATCGCGGTAAATCCCCGCACATCGCAAAACAGCAATGTCATGTTGCGGGTTTCCCCGCCCAGTCTCAACCGTTCGGGATGGCGGGCAAGTTGTTCGACCAGTGCCGGGGATAAATAGTTGCCAAAGGCCGCACGCACCTGATTGCGTTCGCCTTCGGTGCGCATAAAGCCGATGGAACTGGCAATCAGATAGACCGCGATCAGCGATATAGCAGCATAGACCGGATCAATCAGAATCTGATGGCTGATATAGGCCCACCAGGAAAAACCAATGGCGGCAATGGTCATGCTGCCGCCAATCAGGGCCGGCCAAACCGCGCCAAGCCGCGGGATCGCCAGCACAAAGAACATCCCGACCAGCAACAGGACAAGTGTTTCAATCTCGGCAATCCAATAGGGCCGGGTCAGGAATTGCCCCAGCAACATCTGTTCAAGCATTTCAGCATGAACTTCCACACCGGGCAGAACCGGATCAAGGGGGGATGAGCGCAAATCAAGCAACCCCGCCGCACTGGTGCCCACCAGAACAACCGTGTTTTCCAGTGCCCCCACCGGCAGGCTGCCATCTAACACGTCAGCCGCCGATATATAACGATCTGGCCGATGTCCGGTAAAATGAACCCACATCTGGCCTGATTGATCGGTCGGAATGGTGGCTGCCCCAACGCGGATGGCGCTGACACCTTCGGATGTGGTCCAGCGGGTTGTGCCACTTGCCCCGGATAACCGTACATTCATGGTGCGCGGCGCATTCTGAAGGACACGGAAAACTTCCATCGACAGGGTCGGATAGACCGGTTTGCCGATTAAAGGTTCGTCATGATCAAGGGCCAGCATCAAGGGCACGCGGCGCACCACCCCATCCTGTTCCGGCGATACATTGATCAGCGCATTGCCTGCGGCGGCGTCTTCAATTGCGGCAAGGTTGGTGGTCGCACCGGGCAAGACTGGAATAAAATCGGCAAGCTGCCGACCGGTTTCGCCACTGACACTGAAATTGCCAACCTGGCGTGGCAGCGTTTCAAATGGCTGGGTGGTCAGTTGAACGGCGGTAACGATCTGCCCGACACCATTGATAAACTCGGCAAACAACAGATCATGATCGGGCAGGGTTTCGGCAAGTTTTTCAAGTTCTTTGGTGTTATCGGTTTTGGGCCAGTCATGAACAACCCGCGCCGGTGATGTCCGATCAGGTTCGGCAAACACCATATCAAAACCAACCACCTGCGCCCCGGCCAACCGCAACCGGTAAACCAGTTCCGCCAGTCTTGTGCGCGGCCAAGGCCACTGACCCATTTTTTCAAGGCTTGGCTCATCAATATCGATGATCCTGACACCGACATCTTCAAAGTCACGCGGGGCAATCCTTTGATAGGTATCAAACACCGACATCCGCAATTGCCCGACCAGCGGCACGTCCTGCCAGCGCAGAACCACACATGCCAAAAGAACCGCCAGCGGCACCAGATAATGCAGCCATAACAGGATGCGCGTGCGTGATAGGCGCCTGGATGTGTTTGGTTGGTCGGTCACGTCAGTGCTTTTGTTAAGGCGACAAAGTTTCACTGCCCGAAGCTCCGGCAGGTTCAGCAGTGGTCTTTACATTGAAATCGACGTTGTAGGCATCAGTGAATGTTGCAGTTGCATTGCAACCTAATGCGGTGCAATTTGGATCTGTTTTGAATGCTGATCCAGTAAATGAGGCGGTTCCGGATGCTATTTCATAGTTAAATGGCGATTGAAAATATGCATTCCCTGTGTATGCTTCTGAATGATCATTAATATTGGAAAAACTGATATCAATAGTGTGATTTGCATAATCTATATCAGTTCTGAATGTATATGCGATGTTTCCATTATCGACACTTATATCGCCGGTGCTTGCCGATCCTAGACTGACTTGCCGCATTCCGTCAAAAGTAAACGGGCTGCTGCTACTACCGCCGCCGCTCGAACTGGCGCTTTCTTCGACATTGTTCAGTATCGATGCCGTTTCCTGCTGACTGCTGCCAGCATGGGTGTTTGAAACCTGTGCCATGGCGACGTCAAGCGTCGATGCCATGGCTGACCCGGTTTGGGTTGTGGCCTGACGTGTCTGTTGGCGGCTGATCGGGGTTTTGCGGGCCGGTTGAGTGGTGCCTGCCGTGCTGCTTGGTCCGTCAATTTGCGTATTCGATGCCGTGCGAACCAAGGCACTGGAAAAATCAAAGGTCGCCAGACTTACCGGGAACCGAACCGGGTCGCTGACGGTATTGCTGCCAACAAAGACACCGAAATTCTCGCCGGTGACATTCTGGCTGTTGCCGTTCTGATCAAAGACGGCAAAGGCACCGGGGCGCGATGTTGTGTCATTGCGCGATAGGCCCGGTCCCTGATTGACCGCCATGAAAATCAACGGCGATGCGCCATTGCCATCATCGCTGGTCGCGGCGGTCTTAAAACTGCCGGGCGCAATCTGGTTGGCTTCCTCGGCCGAGACGGATCGGATCAAACCAATGGTGCCGCGAATGCCAATTGATCCGACCGGAAGGTTGATATCCATGCTCGACGGGTTCTTAAGCGGAATTTTTCCGGTGACAAAGCGCACAATACCGCGCGCCATATTGGCAACGATCTTGCCATCCCCGGTGATCGGGTCATAAACGAATTCATCAATGGCAAGGGCGCTGTTCGGGCCGATGGTAAATACCGTTTCATCCATCAGAAGGATCTGCATGCCCGAATTGGCCGAGGTCGTAATGCGATCGCCAAGGTAAACCGGCATGCCGCTTTCGACCAGAATGCCAACCTCGCCAACCGATTGTGCCAGAAGCACTTCACCTTTAACCGCAGCCGAAACGCCGGCCATTTCACCGCTGCGTTCGGCCTGTGCCATTGTGGCGCTGGTCAGAAATACAAAACCCGAAACCACCGCAATCCGGAAGTGTTGCGTCCATTTTACGCAACGGGGGGCGAAAATTGCAAATACCGACATCCCTAGAACTCCCACCGGCGTGTCAGGAAAATCTGCGCACGCGCGTTATGATATTCGTAGTTGGGAATGTTTGATTTTGTATCAAGATATTCCCCCGTGACCGACCAGTTTATCGGTGCCAGAAAGGCATATATCTGACCTGCTGTGTTGCTATCCCCAAACCCGTCATCTGGCATCAATTGTGAAAGTGGCGCGCCATAGGTCAGCCGTAATCTTGTACTGCGATCCATTCGGTGTTGCGGCGAACTGCCGGTCACCAAAGAGTCAGGATCCCTATATTGATCAAGGCCATAGCGAACACTTCCGCTAATGTAGCTTCCCCCGCCAAATAGATAAGCATGGATCAGCTCGGTACTCAAGCTATCGTAACTGTAATAATTACGAGCCGCTTCTTTTTTACCACCATTCAGATTAAGCGTGGTGCGGTTTGACGGGCTCCAGGCATAATTTGCGCCGGTCCGCGCCCCGTATCGCTGGCCGGAATGCAGGCGAAGCGCGCTTGATTCAGATGTGTTCTGATAACGTTCATCGGCATAGCTGACCTCGGCAAACAGATTGGTATCGGGCCGAATGTTCCAATCTGCGCGCAAACGGCCGCCGCGCGATGTCAGGTACTTTTCGCGCGAAAGCGATTGTGTCGTGTGATTAAGGCTTGGTGTCAGGCTGAAATATCCGCCCCTGATCCGCGCGCCAAGATCAACCGAAAGCGACCCAAGATCAAGCGCGTCAAGCTGAACCTGATCGCTGCCATATCCGGTAACGGCGGCAAAAACTTCGTGACCTTCCTGATAGCCCAGATCGTAACTGATATCGTAGCGCAGCGCCCCGATATAGGCGATGTCGTTCTTTGGCTTGTCTTGACTTGCGGTGATATTGCTCAGCGTGCCGGTCACAAGTTGCTGCTTGTCGGATGCGGCGGCATTGCGGTTGCTGTCGATCTGACTGCCCAGTGACAGGGTCAGATATTGATGCAGGCGCGCACGCCTGCGTTCAATGGCATCAAGGTAACGGTCAATATCGGCGGCAACCTCGGGCGATACCGGCATGCTGCGCAGGCGTTCGAACTGGGCGCGGGCTTCGTCAAGGCTATCAAGACGATATAGCACAATCGCGTAATAAAGCCGCACCACCGCCAGATCGGGATCAAGAACAAGAACGCGTTCCAGTGTGGCCGATGCCCCGCGCACATCACCACGGGCAATTTGCGCCTTGGCCCAGCGGAAATTCAAAACAACATCATCGGGATTGGTCAAAACATCCGCAAAGCTGATTTCGCGGCCATCATCGGTCTGAAGCAACAGGCGTGACCGTTCCGCCGCATCGACGATTTGTCCAAAATCATCAATAAAATTCCGGGCTTCGTCCGTTCGGACATCCGCACCTTGTTGGGCATTCGCCGATTGCAGTCCCGCAATCAACATACCAAGTACCGCACAACAGGCCGTGCCATACCGCCAGTTAAAACAATTCAAGAATTCCCCCAAGCCACATATCGGATTGCTTTTCCCGCAGGCCCCACCTGAGCGTCGTATATTTCGACGTTACCGGAACGCAATCGTGTTTCATTTCGTGGCCGACAGATTATGGGCTATCTGGTCAAGAGGAAAGTCATTCTATTGGACGTGAATGAGGGGGGGTATTGTTGATTGTACCTATCCTAAAGTAGATAACCCCGGGAAAATCCCGGGGTTATCTTGCAAAAATCAGTTAAACTTTTGGGTTAGACGGCGGTGCCGCCAACCGTCAGGCCATCAATCCGAAGTGTTGGTTGACCAACACCCACCGGCACACCCTGGCCATCCTTGCCACACGTCCCGATACCTTCATCAAGTTCCATATCGTTGCCGATCATGGAAACCTTGGTCAGGCTGTCGGGGCCATTGCCGATCAGGGTCGCGCCCTTGACCGGGGCACCCAGTTTGCCGTTTTCAATCAGATAGGCTTCCGAGGCCGAAAACACGAATTTGCCCGATGTGATATCGACCTGACCACCCGCGAAATTAACCGCATAGATGCCCTTTTTGACCGATGCCAGAATTTCGCCCGGGTCTTTATCCCCGCCCAGCATATAGGTATTGGTCATGCGTGGCATCGGCGCATGGGCATAGGATTGACGTCGTCCATTGCCGGTGGATTTAACCCCGGTAAGGCGCGCATTCAACCGATCCTGCATGAAGCCTTTCAGGATGCCATCCTCGATCAGAACCGTTCTTTGGGTCGGTGTGCCTTCATCATCGATCGAAAGCGACCCGCGCCGATCATGGATCGTGCCATCATCCACAACCGTGACGCCGGGCGATGCAATCCGCTGGCCCAAAAGCCCGGCAAAGGCCGATGTGCCCTTGCGATTGAAATCACCCTCAAGCCCATGGCCGATGGCTTCATGCAACAAAATCCCGGGCCAGCCCGGGCCAAGCACAACGGTCATCTCGCCCGCCGGGGTGGCAACCGAGTCAAGGTTCAGCGTTGCCTGACGCAATGCTTCATCAACAGCCGATTTCCAGGTTTTTTCATCAAAGAACCCGTCATAGCCAATGCGCCCGCCCTGACCATGTGATCCACTTTCCATGCGGTCGCCCTGTTTGACGACGACGGAAACATTAAACCGCACCAGCGGGCGAATATCGCCAATCCGCTGGCCGCCACTGCGCCAGATTTGCACCGCCTGCCAATTGCCCGAAATCGATGCCGAAACCTGTGCAACACGCGGGTCTTTGGACCGGGCATAGGCATCAACCTTGCCCAGCAAATCAACTTTGGCCTCAAACGATGCTTCGCCCAGCGGATTGATGTCGGAATAAAGCGACACATTGGTGCCAATTGATCCCAGATCAACCTTGCCCGACCGACCTTGCCCAACCGCCTTGACGGTCTCGGCCGCCCGGCCAACCGCGTCATTGGAAAGCTCGTTGGAATGGGAAAACGCGGTGGCTTCATCGGCAACCGCGCGCAGGCCAAAACCCTGTGCGGTATCAAAATTGGCACTGCGCAGCCGTCCGTCATCCCATGTCAGGCTTTCCGACTGGCGGTATTCAAGGAAAAGTTCCCCGTCTTCTGCGGTGCTAAGCGCATCATTGACCTGATTTTCAAGCCGCTCGCGATCAAGGTCGCCCTTGGCGAAAAACAGGCTGTCGGTTTTGCTCAGATCGGTCATGGAACCTCCTTGCGGGCGTGATAGCGGCCGGATCGTGGCCATACGGGGACATACCCTCAAAGATAGAAGCAATTGTGACAGTATTTTCCCTTATGGTTTCAGGGCTATCTGCCAGCTTTCACTTTCGTCTATATAAAGAGTACAGCCGGGGCACGCCCCGACACGCTTTATATAGACCGCAATGGCCAATTATGAAAGCCCGAGGCAATGTTTGTTGAACACCCCCAGCGCGTCGCCCTGCATAACGAAATCCATGCCCGGCCGTTTGGCGGGGTGCAAAGCCCGGCCCGATGCAGCTGCATTGCCTTTCAGGCTGGCGAAGAGCTTGACGCCGATGTCCGCGATCATTTCAAGGGCTTTTGCCAGCGTTACAGTTTAACGCCCCCGGCCCCGGATCAGAAATATTACGAAGGCCAATGCGATGGCTTTGCCGTGATTTGGGAACGTCATGCTGAATTCACCGTCTATGTCTTTAAACGCCAGGCCGAATTTGACCATCCCTTTGATGATCCGGTTTTAAACCTGATCCCCGAAGATTGGCTGGCAACCACACCGGGCCAACTTTTGGTCGGCCTGCATATTGCCATGGACCGCGAAGACCGCAGCCCGGATGAAATTTCGCGCCTGTTTGATCATAATGGCCTGACCGGGGGGCGGGTGATGGGCGGCACGGCCATGGTCTGGACCGATTTTCGCCTGCATGGCGATGGCTTCGGGCGGATATTGATCCGCGATCAGGGCCTTGAAACCCTGCAGGCCGGGCGGTTGATCCAGCGCCTCAAGGAAATCGAAGTCTATCGCATGATGGCGTTGCTCGCCTTTCCGCTGGCCCATTGCGCGACGCCCAAGGTCTCGGAAATCGATACCCGCCTGTCGGTGATTACCGCCGAAATGGCCAGCAAATCCCACACCGACGACGAAGGCGCCCTGCAAAAACTGACCGACCTTGCCGCCCAGACCGAAGAAATGGCCGCCTCGCTGAATTACCGGTTCAGTGCCGCCCGCGCCTATTACCGCATCGTGCAGGCCCGTTTGGTCGAACTGCGCGAAGACCGCATCGAAGGCCTGCAAACCATCACCGAATTCATGGAGCGCCGTTTGGCCCCGGCCATGCGCACCTGCCAAAACATCGGCGACCGCCTCGAAGTCCTGTCAAAACGGGTGGCACGCGCCAATAACCTGCTGCGCACAAGGGTCGATATCCTGCTCGAAGCCCAAAACCGCGACCTGCTCGCCAGCATGGACCGCCGCGTCAAATTGCAACTCCGTCTGCAACAAACCGTCGAAGGCCTGTCGGTTGCCGCCATCACCTATTACGCCGTCGGGCTTCTGGGATATCTGTTCAAGGCAATCAAAGACGCCGGGGTTCCCATCAACGACCGCCTCGCCACCGGCATCGCCGTGCCGGTCGTCCTTGCTGCCATCTGGCTTTCCATGCGCCGCATCAAAAATGCGCTGCATCGCGACGAGGGGTAAGGGTGTTTGGAGAACTCTTTTTCTTGATGTCCGTCAGGCTCATAACTTGAAGGCTGAGAGCGTTAAGAAAATGTGCCAGTGGCACATTTTAGCTCGAAGGTCGAGCACGGCAAAGCCGCGCGCAGACTGCATCGGACCGCAAACTCCACAATCTCCGTTCTCAGATGCCCCCGTGCGGCAAGCATAAGCTGAATGCTAATTAATTAAATCTGTCCCCGTTTTTGTGTCCCCGTTTTTGAAATCTAAATCTGTCCCCGTTTTTGAAATCTCGTCCAATATGTCCTGGATAGCTCCAAACATATTAACCGCGCCATTTGCTGTTTTAATAGAGCCAGTAACCGTACTATCAATTTTATCCGAATTATCTGAGCTCATGTTATTCACTCCTGAATTGGCTTATGCTGTATTAGAAATATTTCCCGACACTTTTTATACTCTGGAGATAAAAAAACATCCCTCTCACGAACAGTAATAATAGACTTACAGTAAAAGTCATCATAGAAAGCATAAACACTACAAACGCTATCATTGTGATTATCGCAAAACATCAAAGGGCTTTCTTTATCTAAGCTCTTATGTTCTCTAATCCAATCAGTAATTTTTAATAATTCAAATTCATTGGAATATTCATTTGCTTTAATGTAATCATTTATAGGAAGATAAAAATAATTCCCTATACTCATATCAAAATCATTAATTATGCATCCACTATTTCTGAAATAAAAAATAAAATTCAAAAAATGAGGATCATAATAGAATCCTTTTTTTACAGAATCTTTCTGAAGTCTGCTTAAATCATAGCACCCATTTTTAATCATTCTCCTCATAGAAAAAAAGAACATTCCATATCTATGACTATAATTATAAGAAAAATGAGATATAGCATCCGCCAGATGTCCATCTTCATATATATATCTCGCTGAAGCAAGATAACCGGCATATGGATTTCCAAGCTTCGCAGATTGAATAAGAAACTCGATAGAATCTTCCTTATCCCCGTCCCCCCTTGGCCTAGATGCATTAATAAAATAAGACTTTAAAAGAGAGTAATCATCATCCTCAACAGGAGATCTTAATAAATCAATCTGATCATCAGTAAAATCTATTAATCCAGAGAAAAACAGTCCTTGCAGATAAGACTTAAGATAATCATCTCCACCCAAAGCACACTCATACATCTTTGGAACATTATTAAAATCAACCTTTTCCGTGAAGGTTGAGTCCTTGAGTGAGCTACAATCTTGAGCATATGAATCTAGAGAAATGGTCAATAATCCAATTCCAATAAACACGGTTAAAAGCACACTCACGACAAACTTATTGTGAAAAGGCACTGACATAATTATCTCTCCCTCAAACTCTCATCCCGATACCGCAACATCGGCCCGAGGACATATTCCAACAAACGACGCTCACCCGTTCGGATGTTTGCCGTAACCGTCATACCCGGTTGCAGCGGCGCTTCACGCCCGTGCACCGTCAAATATTGCTGAGCCAGTTCGACCTTCTCCAAGTAAACAGGCCCTGGTTTTTCATCCACCACAGCATCTGGCGACACATCAATCACCGTGCCATCAATCGCGCCGAACTTGGTGAATTAATTAATTAAATCTGTCCCCGTTTTTACTTGCTGCCATCTGGCTTTCCATGCGCCGCATCAAAAAGGCAGTTCACCGCGAAGAGGGGTGAGGGTGTTTGGAAATCCCTTTTTATTGCGCTTGCGATTGAATTACGACGGATGAGCTTATTTTTTGCCGCAATACGACATCTGCGAATGTTTTACGACGGGCATGGTAACGCTTTTTACGTTCGGAGTATTTCTGATGCTGAGAATATCTTTTTGTGGATCAAATTTCATTTCATCTCACGTTATGGGATTTGCAGGTTGAAAATAAAAGTTGCATAGCGCACGCTGGTTATAATCATGAGCTAGTATGAGTTGTAGTGGGGGCGGGCGATGGCGAAAAACACATACCGCGTTGAGAATGTCGAATATGAGGCTGACGATTTAGATGAAGGTTCAGCAACTATCGATGCTCACCGTAAGCGTATTGAGCCTTGGTTGTCCGCTATTTTTCAAGCCGAGCATTTGAATTTATTGGTTGGTAGTGGCTTTAGTATGGGTTTAGCAAACCTTGCAGGAGCAAAAAGCGCCTCAATGGAGCGTGCGGTCATATCTGCGACATATAATGAACAGGTCAATGAGCATGCTGATATCGCTGCAAAAAAGATGGGGCGTGGTAAGGGAAATATTGAAGATCAATTTCGCTCGGCATTTGCTTTGCTCGCTGGTCTAGAGGTTCTCGACCCTAGCTCAGTTGGAGCATTAGAGAAGGAAATAAATAATTCTCTGAGCAAGTTAGCAAACGAAATTATAGAGATGGAAAGCTCTATCGTGGGATGCGAAGACCCCATAAGAAGGTTGCAGGTGCAGCGTGTGTTAGGCAGCTTTTTGCTAAGTTTCTCAAGTAGAAACGCCACTCGAGATCGGTTGCATGTATTTACTACTAATTATGACAGGTTAATCGAGTACGGTTTCGATTTGATTGGCGCTCGGTCTATAGACAGATTTGTTGGTGCGTTGGAGCCGAGGTTTAGAGCATCCAGATTTGATGTTGATATTCATTATTCACAGCCGGGGAATCGTTTTGAAGCACGGCCTCTTGAAGGGGTTGTAAGGTTCTCAAAGTTACATGGTTCACTGGACTGGTGGGCTGAAAACAACGAAATTGTACGCCGTTTCATCCCGGTGGGTGGGAGGGGGAATATGTCCCCTGAAGATTCCAGAAACCTGATGGTATTCCCAAACGCAGCGAAAGATATAGAAACGGCATTTTATCCCTACGCGGAAATGGTTCGAGATTTCTCCGCAGCTATTTGTAGGCCCAATGCAGCATTGGTCACATATGGTTATGGGTTTGGCGATGATCATCTAAATCGAATTTTACGTGACATGCTGTCTTTGCCTTCTACTCATCTGGTGATTATATCGTTCAATGATGCAGATGGTAGAATACCAGAGTTTATTGAGCGTTGTGGACGTATTTCCCAAATTACTAAACTCATAGGTCCTGATTTAGCAGGATTGACTAATCTGGTTGATTTTTTTCTTCCTAAGCCGTCGATCGATTTAATTTTCGAGCGGCAAACAAAATTGCTTGAAGGAAGAAAGAAAATTGAACCGGAGCAAGTCACCGGGGGAACGGAGTGATGCTTTCCTATGCTGCAGGGCTTCATGTTGGGACGGTTGAAGCGAGTTCATCTGTTGAAATAAAAGTTCTGTTGGAGAGGAATACTCCTCAAGATATTGCTTTCAACACCAGCCAGCCTCAGGCTTTCCCTCGAGTGAATGGTTTTATCCTTGTGCCGAACGAGGGAGGGACAGTTGTTGCGGTAATTTCGCGGATGAATATGGAGCCGGAATTACCCTCTGCAAGCAACGCTGGGGAGGTGCCGCTTCCCTCATCTCGCCGGAGGTTATATGCGACCCCCATCGGAACCATCGAGTTGTCGATGAAAAGTGGGACAGGTGAATATCGCTTGTTGAGAGGCGTTGATTCATTTCCAACTGTTGGGGACACTGTAATACTGCCGACTTTAGATCAGCTTAAAGCAATTGTTGAAGCGTCAGGCGATGACAAGCGGGTCAAAATTGGCTTGTCCCCCATCGCATCTGGGGCTCCGGTTACCGTGGATCCAGATAAGTTGTTTGGGCGTCATTTGGGAGTATTTGGAAACACTGGAAGTGGCAAATCTTGCACGGTATCTGGATTGATACGCTGGTCAATAGAGGCAGCGAAGATGCAGATTGGAGCGGGGGAATCAGTTCAAGCGCGTTTCATAGTCCTTGATCCGAACGGCGAGTACCGCAGTTGCTTTAACGATCTGGCAGACAAAGTTGATGTGAAGGTCTTTAGCGTGGAGCCAGATGTTCACAACAATGAGTCAGATTTGACTGTTCCCGCATGGTTTTGGAATGGTGAAGAGTGGGCTAGTATACTTAATGCTGCACCCGGAACTCAGCGCCCTGTACTCATGAATGCACTGAGACATCTTCGTTCTGCTGGGATGGCAGCGTTGGAAGGTGGTGATGAAGATGGTCAATTGCTGCTCGCAAGTTCACTATCAGCATTTTGTGATTATCTGCGGAGCTGTAGAGCTGCCGGTGTACAGGCATTAGGAAATTTTCCTCAATTTATAACTTTGCGGAGGAATTTGGAGGGAATACGAGACCAGCTAGATGGCGCACAAATAGTTTTAGGGATGGGGAATCTTGCACTTTCAGCCGATATCCAGTCTGGGGTGGATGTTATAGCGGCCGTGATTCAAGAATGCACGAACCAGCAAGGGTACCCTCAAGTGTTCCATGACCTTCAGATTGCCAGAATACTTGAGGCGCTAGGAAGCATTTTGGATCGATTGCCGCGGGCTGCGATTGTGTCCGGCGCATCGGAGGATATGCCTTCTTACTTCGATCTAGGCGCACTGCCTGACATGATTAATTACTTGGCTAGTGTTATGCCCGGTAATTTTTCGCAGAATATGGCTGGTCTGGATTTGCGGGTTCGTTCGTTGTTGTCTGATAGTCGGATTTCAACAGTTATTGCTCCTGAGGAAGGCCGCAGAAGTTTTCCCGAGTGGTTGGAGGGGCTTTTCGGCAATGGTGATGCCGGTAAAGGGCGGATCACTGTATTAGACCTATCCTTAGTTCCCTCTGACGTTCTGACAACAATTGTATCAGTGCTGTCTCGCTTGATCTTTGAAACAGCACAACGCTATCGCAGAGATATGGGAAGCATCTTTCCAACGGTATTGGTGCTTGAAGAAGCGCATAATTTTGTACAGCGAAGTTATGGCGACGTGACGGAGAATGCTTCTATGGCACGTTGCAGAAAAGTTTTTGAAAAAATTGCAAAGGAGGGGCGAAAGTTTGGTGTGGGGCTAGTTTTATCTTCCCAGAGACCAGCCGAACTTGCTCCGACTGTCATCGCACAGTGCAATTCGTTCATTCTTCATAGAATTGTTAACGATAGAGATCAGGATCTAGTATCCCGCTTGGCTCCTGACAGCGCGGCTATTTTACTAAAGGAACTGCCAAGTCTGCCCTCCCGTAAGGCTATATTGTTGGGAATTTCGACCGAGTTGCCGACCGTCTTTGATGTTTTGCCAATCGATGCAGAGCAAAGACCAAATTCCTCAAATCCTGACTTCTGGGATGTTTGGACAAAGAAGCGGCAAGTTGGGATTGATTTTGATAAGATTGCTGAAAACTGGTCTTCTTAAGTTCTCGCTTGATTTAATAAAAAAGAGACAGATTTATTTTTTAGATACGGATCATTCCTGCCAAGAATTCAAGTATTTGAAGAGAGCAATATATTAGCGTGTTACAGCGATCCAGGCGCTTCCGCCAAGCAGCATTCCCCCACCAACATACCCCATCATCTTTCTGCTGGAGGGTTGCAGGAAGAGCCGACGAACCTTGGTCGCCAACAGCGCATACATACCCAACACGCTGAAAACGACCATAGACGCTGAAACCATCAGGATGAGGAATTGCGAGAGGTGCGGCTGTGACGTGTCGATGAATTGCGACAAGAATGCCATGTAAAACATGATTGCCTTTGGGTTTAGCAAACCGGTAAAGAACCCGGCGCGGAGGCTCTTTGCGCGGGGTGTTTTTTCAACGGCGTCGTCAATGGGCACGCCTTGATTGCGGGCGTCACGAATACTTGCCCAGCCCAGATATGCCATGTATGCGACACCGCACCATTTTACGATTTGGAACAATTCCGTTGATGTAGCTAGGATCGCTCCCAGACCAAGGTACGATAGGACCATAACCGCAATACCGCCACCAATGTCGCCGATGATACAGAGTATCGCAGGACCAAGCCCCTTCGATAACGACTGGCTCACCACCATCAGCACGCTGGGGCCAGGTATTGCCGAGATCACAAAGTAGGCAATAGTGAAGGCCAGCCAAGTTTCTATCGTCATTTGATTACCTTGATCTTGCAATACCGAACCAATTACGAGTTCTTGCGTGTAACCATGTCCCTACCGTCGACAAAACAGCTTCGATAATGCCGTCGATCAGTCGATCAATGATGATAATGCCGCGTCAATGCTACAGCCTATCGGCTTCTCATGTCTATTGTCGCTCGGAGCAAAAAAAAGGGCACAAAAGGCGGACCGATTTATTTTTCAGATGCCGGGTTCTGAAGGCGCGGGTGTTCCGCCATCAAACCCCGCCAGCACTCCGACCCTCGGACAATCTGTAAACCGCATAGGTCATCGTCCCGACAAGCACCACCGCCCCCGCCTGATGCGCCACACCCAGCGGCAACCAAACCACACTCAGCAACGTTGAAATGCCAAGCGCGACCTGCAAACAAACCGCTGCCAGCACCAGATGGGTGGCAAAGCGTTGTTGCGGCGTCAGGCCCCATTTCCCGGCCCGCCACCAGAACAAAAGCACCATGACAAAGGTCAGTTTCGCCAGCCAGCGGTGATCCCATTGCACCGTCATATGGTCTTCAAACGGCGCCTTCCATGTCGGGTCAAACACATAAAGCCCATCGGGGATCAGTTGCCCGTCCATGAGCGGAAAGGTGTTATAGGCATAACCGGCATCCAGCCCGGCAACAAAACCACCCGAAAGCGCGGTAAAGACGATCAGCGCCAAAAGCATCCAGCCGCGTTTGGAGGCGCGGGTCGCGGCCCCGCGCGGGGCATATTGGTTCAGCCCGACCCATAAAAGTGCGATAAAAATCAACAGCGCCAGCCCGAAATGCGCGGTCAGGCGGTATTGGCTGACATCGGGGCGGTCGACAAGGCCGCTCATCACCATGTACCAGCCCATCAACCCCTGCAAACCGCCAAGGATGAACAATGCCCAAAGTTTCCATTTGGTCGCGCCATCAATGCTGCGTTTGGCTAGGAAAAAGACAAACGGGATAAAGAACACAATTCCGATCAAACGCCCCCAAAGCCGATGAATGAATTCCAGCCAGAAGATTGATTTGAAATCCTCGACCGACATCCATCCATTGATTTTCTGGAACTCGGGATATTGGCTGTATTGGCTGTAAAGCGCGGTCCAGTCGGCCGCGTTCAATGGCGGGATAATGCCGGTAAACGGGCGCCATTCCACAATCGATAAGCCCGACTCGGTCAAGCGCGTCAGCCCGCCAATCACCACCATGATAAACACCATCAATGCACAACCAAACAGCCAGATCGCCACATTTTTATGGGCGGCGGGGGCGGGGGCGGGGGTGCCGGGAAGGGCGGATGACAGGGGGCTGGTTTCGGGCATCGAAGACATCGGGCGGGAACTCTTTGTCTGTGGATCGGTGTGATGGGGCTGATGATAAAAATGCGCGCTCAATATAGGCCGGAATTTTAAAAAGTGCAGGAAAAGCTTCACGGTATTGGTTTTACGTCCGTCACCGGGAATGGATCAGAACTATAAACACGCAAATAATAGTGTTATATAAATATAAAACACATAAAAAATGTATTGAATTTGCCGATATACACACGCATAGTCATGGTCAACAAACAGAAACTTTATTTTGAGGATCGACGATGTTTCCCATCAATCTGGACCTTGCGCGCCTGTCGGTCGCGTTGGTTGGCAACGGTCGGGCGACGCTCAACCGATTGCGCCAGCTTGACGGTGATGGGGCGAAATACGTCACCGTTTATGCCGAAGACCCGATTGCCGAACTGGTGGATCAGGCCGGTGACCGGTTGCACCGCTATCTGCCAAATTCCGCCGATGTCAACGCGGCGGCGATCATGTTTATTGTTGATTTGCCGGTGGACAAAGCAGCAGAGCTTGCCGCGACGGCCAAGGCCGTCGGTACGATTGCCAATGTCGAAGACGTCAAGGAATACTGCGATTTTTTCTCGCCCGCCCGGGTTCAGCGCGGTGACCTGATGATCACGGTTTCCACCAATGGCCATAGCCCGCGTCTGGCCGGGCGTATTCGCCGTGCGCTTGAAAACTGGCTGGTGCCAAGCTGGGACAAGCGGCTGCGCGAATTATCCGACCAGCGCGAAAAATGGAAAGCCGATGGCGCGGATATGCAGAAACTTCTGAAAATGACGGATGAGTATATCGACCGTCGGGGATGGTTGTGATGACAGTCATGCGCGAAGAAGACATTGTCACCGGTGGCTCGATGTCGGTCGAAGAGGCAACGGATCGTGCCGCCGACCTTATGAAACGCTATGGCCATCTGCAGGGGATTTCCCTGATCGAACCGATGGTCCATGACGAATTCAATGGCCGGATCACCATGACGTCGTCCTTCGGGACAGAGGCCGCCGCCTTGCTGGCGCTAGTGTCCGAGGTTGATGCCAATCTGCCGGTGATCTTCCTCGATACCCGCAAGCTGTTTGGCGAAACCCATCGCTATCGCGAACAACTGGTTGATAAACTGGGCCTGACCAATATCAAAATCATGCGCCCGGATGAAAAGCTTCTGGCGGTTGATGATCCCAACGGCATGCTGTTTGCCTCTGACACCGCCAAATGTTGCTATCTGCGCAAGGTCGAACCGCTGCAACGCGCCCTGACGGGCTATGACGCATGGCTAACCGGGCGCAAGCGGTTCCATGGCGGCGAACGCGATGCCCTGCCGGTGATTGAAACCGCCGGTACACGGATCAAGATCAATCCGCTGGCCGGTTATAACCGTTCTGATATCGAAGATATCTTTGAAAACCGCGCCCTGCCGCATCACCCGCTAGAGGCCGAAGGATACCTATCCATCGGCTGCATGCCGTGTACCGATCGGGTTGATCCCGGCACCACCGATGTCCGCGCCGGTCGTTGGGCCGGGCAGGACAAAACCGAATGCGGTATTCATTATATTATCTGATGATCTGACGGATGCCTTGGCGATCAGACTTTAATGGCCTTGCTCGGATTAACCGGGCAAGGCCAAGTTTTATTGTGGGTCAGATCAGTTTACAAAGGCGGTTTGGCCACCGATGAGGACATCAATAACCGCAATGTCGCGCATCTTCATATAAGCGCTATCGGCGTTCATTGTGACCGGATCCTCTGCCAAAATCACCAGATCGGCCAGTTTCCCGGCTTCCAGTGACCCGATAAGATGGTCTGCGTGGCATTGCCATGCGGAATTAAAGGTCACCGCAGCAAGAGCCTGGGCCGATGTGATGCGCTCCTGATCATTTAGAACAGGAATATCGCTATCATGCGTTGGTGCTGTGCCATCTGCTTTACGATAGCCTTCCATTTTCCGTGTTACGGCTTGTTCCATCATGCGCAGCGGGCCAAGAGGGGAAACCGCACAATCACTATGCAAGGTAAAGCAGATATTGCGCAGTGCCGCGCTGTTGCAGCGGTCAAGTTGTTGTTCGGCTTTCTGTTTGAAAATGTAATTGTCAAACGTCCAGCCCCAATATCCGACATGACCGATCAGGAAGCTTGGATTGATTTTCAGTTCTGCAATCCGTTCCAGCCGGTCATCGGTCAAAAGCGAGCAATGTTCGATACGGTTGCGCAAATCATCGGCTGAGATATCGCTATATTTTGCTGTGGCACCGCCATAGGCTTGCAGCACATATTCAATGGCGCGTTCACCATTGGCATGAACCATCAACGGCCATTTGTTTTGCCAGGCTGCGCCGACAAGGTCGATAAATTCGACAGGGGCGTTAATCGGTGTGCCCTTGCTGGTGTCGCCGTCGTCATCGCCGTCGCCAGTGGCAAAGTTATACAGGCCATAGTTATTTTCTGGCGGGCAGGCATACGGATCAATCTGATACCCGGTTAACCCTTGGTTGGAGCCGTCCGATACAATTTTCAGGCTGCCGTAATAAAGGTTCAGCGAGCCGATGTTATAGGGGGTTTTTGCATCTGGCTTGGTCGGGGCCGAGAAAGATTTGTCGGTTGGGACATCTTTGCTTGTGGCAACGAGCTTTGCCATGCCGATGCGTGGGCAGGGCCAGTTTTCAAAAAGATTTTTTTCGACAACAAGGGTGCCGTGGATGATTTTTTCAAACGAGTCCTGCATGCCTGCGTCATAAACCATTGTGACGCCGCGCTGCTGGGCAACCTTTAGCATCTTGATCAGATTTTTCGGAATGTTGAGTGCGATTTCGGCAAGCTGCTCTTTATGGATGGATTGCATTGCCGGTGTCATTTCAGCCAGTTCCTGAAGCACACCATTGGTTTGAGTGATATAGGCATTTTCGGAGCTGTATCTTTTACGAAGCTCGGTTTCGTTTTTCTGCCATATGGCTTCCAGGGCCGGTGTGTTGGCATAGGCGGTATGTTCGGATGCTGAAATCAAAAGGATCGGAATGTCGGAGCTAATCGCATCAAGGAAGCTTTTGTCGATACAGTCCAATAGCGTTTTGCCATTTGCATCATCGGGGAAATTTGACATCAGCGATACATCAACGCCATCGCCCAAAAGCCACCAGCCCGATTTTACCTTTTGAACGTCGCTTAGAAGTGCGTTTTTCAGTTCGCTCAGATTGTAGTTGGGCCGAAGGCGCTGTGCGGTCATTTCTGGGCATTGAGTTTCGGAACTCAGCGGATAATCGCCAAACGGGGAATAATCATTGAATTCCAGCATGACAGGTGAAGTTGTCAGGTGCAGATGCGATTCGATCATGCCGGGAATGACGCATTGCCCGGCTTCCAGCGCCCGAATTTCGAGTGCGGGCGCATCGCTATCTTGTCGTTGGATGTTCTTTGCCGCCTGTTGGGCATCAACCAGCGCGCCAGAAAAAACAATTTCGTCCTGATAAACAAGAATTGCTTCTGTCGTCGCATTGCCATCCCCCCCGACGACGGTACGAATGGTGCCAGCCCCATCATTATTGTGGATCAGCAGGAGGGTCGCCGGTTTTTGGGTGGCTGCGTTTGGCGATGCCGTGGCAGGTGAATCGGTTTTAAGGATTCCGTTTTTAATTGCGTTGTTAACCAGCGCCTCAGCGGCAAGGTTATGACAGCCGCAGCTTAATTCGTGATCGCAGTGATGAGACATGGGGTGCATCCAAAAATTGTTACGTAACAATCTTATTACACCAATGATTGTATCAACATTCGCCCATGCGATCCAGCAACATATTTACCTAATATAAAATGTCAAAATCTTGTTCAGTGTAAACCGCCGGCCTAACGAAAGTGCCGCGCCGTCAAATCGTAATCCCCTGCAATTTCCGAAACAGCGTCACCGCATAGCGGTCCGTCATGCCGGAAATATAATCCATTACCCGCAGGATTCGGGGGTAAAGCCCGTCGGCCTCGGAAAGCTTGCCCGATAACAGCTTGTCGATCCTATCGGCCTGTGGCGGCAGGCGCTTGCCGTGGGTTTTATGTTCTTCGATGTCAATCGCCGCCCGGACAAAGCTGTTGAGCAAGCCGTTGATCACCTCGAACCCGGCCATCTCAATCGGCAGGACATGCGGTGCGTTGTAAATCTTGTCCACCGCCAATGTTTTGCAGTTTTTGGCATCGACGCCAAGCGGCGTATTGGCCAGCAAATCACCCTTTAAGCTGCCCGATAGCAAGGCATCCTCGTTTTCAATAAACGCATCCACCGCCGCCTTGACCAGATTGCCAATCGCCTTGCCGCGCAAAAAGCCGATCCGGTCATTTTCCGATTTCTCGGCATACCATGGCTCGGCCTTCAAATCGGCCCAGCGTTTCTGCGCATCGCCATCGTATTTTTCCGGGTGGCGGGCAATCGGCGCCAGGGCACGTTCGACTTCCTCGAAGGTGACGCATTTAAGCTCCCAACCATCTTCAAGATCGACCACCGAATAGCAAATATCATCGGCCGCTTCGACAAGATACACCAGCGGATGGCGCCGCCATGCCCCGTCAAATCCGTCCAGCGGCGATAACCCGCAAACCCGCGCAATCGCCTGGGCAATCTCGCGCTCGGCCTGATAATATCCCGGCTTCTTAAGCCCGGTATATTCTTTGCGACGACTATCGGGAACGGAGGTACTGCGCGGATATTTGATAAAGCTGCCAAGCGTCCCGTACGTCAGGTTAAGCCCACCGTCAAACCGCTTCATTTCAAGCTGACTGATAATGCGCAACCCCTGCGCATTGCCTTCAAAATGCCGAAGGTCTTCAAGCTCCGGCCCCGAAAGGCGGCCCGACCCGGTCAGTTCTTCTTTCGCCAGCCGTGAATTGGTGAACCATTCATTGATCGCATCCTCGCCGGAATGCCCGAACGGTGGATTGCCAATGTCATGCGCCAAACAGGCCGCCTGCACCATATAACCAATATCGGCAATGGTAATCGGGCTGTCCTTGGGAAGATGTTTGACAATATGCGCCCCCGCCATAAGGCCAAGCGACTGCCCGACCGATCCAACCTCGATCGTGTGGGTCAGGCGGGTATGGACATGATCATTTTCCGAAAGAGGATGAACCTGTGTCTTGTTTTGAAGACGCCGGAACGAGGATGAAAAAATGATCCGGTCAACATCAATCTGAAACGGGCTTCGCCCATCCGGGCTTGGATGCGGGTCGCCCTCTGGCAGGGCGATTTTGCCATCGCGAAACTCAAGCCGATGTGGCGAAAGCAGATTTTCCCAGCGCATTTTATCGCCGGGTTGTTGCGCAGGCGACGCCAAAGTCATGGCGGTGCGACTCCCTGTCCGTGTTTGCATTTATCCTTGGCGGTAACTGTAACGGGGCAGGGAGTCGGGCGCAATCGATCAAACGGTTGCGCCCAAAGATAGGGACCGCCGCAATGGCCTAGCCAAAGAACCAGCTTTGCGGGTCATCAATCGGGCGGCCATTCATCGCACGCAACAGGCCAATCACATTACGCCCGATAAACCACGCGGTGGTATAAAGCCCCATCAGGCCAACAATCGCCCAACCCAAAAGCGGAACCCAGCCGATCATCAGGGTAAAGAAGCCCAAAATAACCGCATACAGGATGCTGATCCAAAACGTGCGGATGACGAATGTGTAATGGCTGTTGGTCCAGTGATCATCGTCTTCGCGCACGACATAGGCGACGATCAGCGCGATCAAACCGGTGGCAAAGGCGGTAAACAGGGTGGCGATCATCAGGGCATAGCACACCACCGCCGTATTGCCGCCGCGCGTATCTGCATATTGCGGGGCCGTCTCAAACGATGCATCGCGTCCACTCGTCTGTTCGCTCATCGGTATTCATCCTGTGTTATGGGGCCGTTTCAAACCACGGCTCTTTCCACCATATAGCGAGAAAATTACCAAATGCTATCTCTGGTGGCTTGGGGCGGATCATAAACGGGCATTTTGCCATGATAACGTGAATTTCATCGGTTTTTACCCGGTTTTGCCTCGACTCTTGCGAATTCGGCCTTACATTTGGCGTCATATCATCAAATGACCAAGAATAAGGATTTCCGCATGTTGGACTATGATTTTGATCTGTTTGTCATCGGTGCCGGATCGGGCGGTGTGCGCGCCGCCCGTGTTGCATCGGGCTATGGTGCCAAGGTCGCCATTGCCGAGGAAAGCCGCGTTGGCGGCACCTGTGTTATTCGCGGCTGTGTCCCGAAAAAGCTTTTGGTCTACGGCGCGCATTTTGCCGAGGATTTCGAAGATGCAAGCGCCTATGGCTGGACCCTTCCGGGGGAACCGACCTTTAGCTGGAAGACCCTGATTGCCAATAAGGACAAGGAAATTGACCGTCTGAATGGCATTTATAAAAAGCTTCTGGCCGGATCGAATATCGAATTATTCGAAAGCCGGGCGGTGCTCAAAGATGCCCATACCATTGCAGTTGGCGATAAAACCGTCACGGCGGATCGCATCCTGATTGCGGTCGGCGGCACGCCAACCCTGCCCGATATTCCGGGTATCGAACATGCGATTTCGTCCAACGAGGCATTTCACCTAGAAGACCTTCCCGAACGCATTGCCGTGGTCGGCGGCGGTTATATCGCGGTTGAATTCGCCGGGATTTTTGCCGGTCTTGGTGCCAAGGTCACGCAGTTCTATCGCGGCGAACAAATCCTGCGCGGTTTTGATCACGATGTCCGCACCCACCTTGCCGGGGAAATCGTCAAAAAGGGCATCGACCTTAAACTCCATACCAATGTCACCGCGATTGACAAAAATGATGATGGCTCGCTAACCCTAACGCTTACCGGCGGCGGCCATCAAATTGTCGATGCGATCATGTTCGCCACCGGGCGGCAGCCAAAAACCCATGGCATGGGCCTTGAACAGGTCGGGGTGGAACTTAAAAACAATAGTGCCATCATCACCAATGATGCCCTTCAAACCAGTGTCGCCAATATCTATGCGGTTGGCGATGTGCGCGATCATGTGCAATTGACTCCGGTCGCGATTAAGGAAGGCATGGCCTTCGCCGATAGCGTCTTTGGCGGCAAGCCCTGGTCGATGGCCTATCAAGCCATCCCGACGGCAGTCTTCAGCCAACCCCCGGTCGGCACGGTCGGGCTTAGCGAAGAAGACGCGCGCGCCAAGGGCGGCGAAGTGGTGATTTTCAAATCCACCTTCAAACCGATGCGCCATACCCTTTCGGGCCGCGATGAAAAAACGCTGATGAAACTGATCGTCGATAAAACCACCGACGTGGTTTTGGGCGCGCATATGGTCGGCCCGGACGCGGCCGAAATCATCCAGGGCATCGGCATCGCGGTCCGCATGGGGGCGACCAAAGCCCAGTTCGACCAAACCGTCGCGGTCCATCCCTCGGCGGCGGAAGAATTCGTCACCATGCGCTTCCCGGTCGGCGATTAAAACACCGGCCAACACCGCCCACCCAAGGTCATTCCCGCAACGGCGGGAATTCAGACGGCGGTGCGACAGGTTCCACCAATGATCGGAACCGTAAACACATTTAAGGCGGCATCCCAACGGTGCCGCCTTTTTCATTTTCAAGCGAGAGGGCAAGAGTTAAAGCCCGGTCTCCGTGGCAAAGGGCCGCCCACGCTTTTTGCGCATTAGGCTATCGACGGGCTGCGCATCCGGATCGGCATTCGCAGCTTCGGTAATTGCGGTATCTTCTTCGTCTGTCATTTCCGCGAGGCTCTTTTGCGCCGCCCGCCGAACATCTTCAAGTTTAGCCGACATAGACTTCAGCCTCCCAAAGGTTGTCTTTTCCTGCTAATGTTTCCCCGTTTTGCACGAGAATGATCTGGCATGAAGATAAGCAGGGTATCGTGAAAGTCTACTTTGGTTCCGTTGGTTTTTTAGTCTTATTTCTCTCTTTCTTTAATGCGCCATTGGCAGCAGCAAAGTCGCTGACCTTATGCGATGAGATTGGTTCTCTGGGGTTTGATGATGCCCGTGTGAGCCGTCCTGTTCCTATTGAAGATTACAATCCATTTGATGTCGCTCCCGCTTGCGAGAAAGCCTTGGTTGCGGAGCCTGAAAACCCACGATTCCATTTTCAGTTGGGGGTTGCGATGGCGTTGTTGCTTAACCCTGATAAGGCGCTGGAGCATTTGGAAATTGCGGCAGCGAAAGACTATGATGCAGCCCACAAATTTTTGAAGATGTTTGACAAAAAGATGGCGGAGCAGATGAATGGCTCTTCATCTCAGTCTGCTGATAATTCAGATACTGTGCTTGATCAATGTGACCGTATCGGTGCGATACCCATCGACACAAGAAGCGTTGGGCAACCGGTTCCCCACAAGGAATATAACGCCCAAGCGGTTGAGGTTGCCTGTCGAAAGGCGCTGGAGGCTAATCCAGATAATCCAAGATTTCACTTCCAGCTAGGTATGGCTCTTTTGGGAACCGGGAAGGTGAGCGATGCTTTGGATCATTTGAAATTTGCCGCAGATAATAACTATGTTGCAGCGCGCCTAGCTTTGGCAAAATTTGATGAAAACATGGGAAAATAAGGGCTGAATATTACTCTTGGCGAAGAGGGGGAGTGAAATCAAAAAGAGTAGAAACAGGATGATTTATTTTCCGAATAGAACTTTAGGAGCGATGTAGATGGCATATTCGGGAATTCGTAATGCTAAAATAAATATTTCCCCTTTTTTCCTGTTATGTAAAATGAGTTCTTTAAGTTCTTTTTGTCGGGGAACATATCAATACCTTCTAGATCTCCTGTGGTGCTAGTTTGTGCCTTAGGTTGCATCTTATCAACTGATTATACTGTCAAATCCAGCGGTAGATCACTAATATCTTTTAGTCTTTTGCCGTCAATCATGGTCTCTAATGTGTCTAGTGCATCATGAAGTTCGAGTTCCTGATATGTTTGCTGCAATTCGTTAAGAGCAAAATGATAAACACAGTCCATATCACCTGTACCGAGGGCTAATGATGCAATACGTCCTGCCATAGGTTCTGCGGTCACCGCGACAATATGAGGAACTCTTCCTTTTCTGCTGCGAATTAGGTTGAGTGCTTCTGTTCTGGTATTTTGTGCTCGGTCAGAACGCATCGTAAATTTGCAGGAGACGCTGGCGTGTAGTAAGAAGCTCGGATGTCTTGGGTCGTTGTGATTTACTTTCCGAATCGCCGTTTTTCGTGCTGTATAGTTATCCACAAGCATTTCTGAACTGTTGATTTCTTCATCGGACAATGGAGATCGGGCTACAACAATGTCTGGTTTAATCGTGTAACCTTCGCCAAGGAATGTTCTCAGTTCATTGTTTGTTGACATGAGTCGTTCTAAGTCATTTAAATGAGAGTATTGCTCAAAATTACCTAAGTAATTACCATCCTTTGTAATATGCCAATTTCCAGGTCGAATATGATTAAGTTTTAAAAATGTGGCTATCAGGTAATTTTTGCAGATAACTTCAAATTGATCTCCTAGTGATTGACCTTTCGGTTTTTTTGTTAGTTTGTTTGCGTCAGTTTTGGTGTTCACGCATATTAGGTTTGTTAAGTGGTTTGCTATAGCCACACTTCCTTTGTTCCCGATGTCTGCGATGCAGGATATGTAATTTACGCCGTGTTTTTTTGCATGTTCTACAGATGCTTTGGAAAAGCAAAGTATATTATTTTCCAGCAATATCTTGTGAAAATTTTTTCGCTCTAAACTTAGTAAACTCATTTATTCTGCTGCCTCTAGTTTCTTCGTTAATTTAGTGTCACCCAATTTAATTGCCTTTTGGATTGCTTTACCAAGAGATTCTGCAACTGGTGGCGGAAATGCATTGCCAATTTGTCTGTATGAATTTGTTTTTGCACCGGTGAATTCCCAAAAATCGGGGAAACCTTGTATTCTTGCGACCATGCGAACAGTTAGCATAGGCATGTAGTCGTAACCTGTGCGTGTGGTTCCATTTCTTAATTTGTAATTCTTAAAATCTTTGCCCGGTATTTCATCTTCGTTGGCAATTCTGTGCCCATTTACGTAGAGCTTTTGCCACTCATTCTTTGCACGTGTTGGGCCAAGGTCAGGACCCCCATGTTTCTTTGATCCACCGACAATTGTCGGTGCAATACCATTTGCCTTCTTTTTCCAGTCATCAGCAAGCTTCCAGCCTTTTGAGGCAATAAGGTCGAAGAGAAGTTCCCCAATTGTTTTTGGTTTGTTGATCGTGGGCGACGGCCATTGAAAATACTGTTTGTAGGGGGATTTGAAGCCGATAAGAATTGCTCGGGCTCTTTTTTGTGAGACACCAAAATCACTGGATTGGATGCGTTTCCATTCAGCTGAGTAACCGAGACGGTTTAATTTTCTTTGTAGTTTAGAGCGATACTCATCAAAATCTGACGTAAGAAGACCGTCAACATTTTCTAGCATTATGGCTTTTGGTCGAACTTTGTTAATTAATTCTAGCGCCGTTGGGAAGAGGTCTCGTTCATCTTTTGGTCCGAGCTTTAACCCAGCTTTACTAAAAGGAGGGCAAGGTACTCCGCCAGCAACCAGATCAATTTTTCCGTAATATTCTTCTGCTTGGTTTTCAACAAATTTCTTTAGGTCTTGCTCTAATATATTTCCCCAATTTAAGCTGTGTTTCTTATTGTTTAATTTTAAAGTGGCGCATGCGTCTGAGTCGATTTCCACCAAAACAACATGTTTTGCACCTGCATTGTGCAAACCTAACGCTTGCCCTCCGGCACCTGCACATATTTCAATGGTTCTCATTTAGCTCTAACCTAATGCAATCAGAATACGGTGATGTGGATACGTTCTTAATTGGAACATTATATCTTGAAATGAGTTGCTGTGTCGAAAATTTCCAAGAGGCAAAATGATGCGATTTTCTGAATTGAGAAAAGGGGACGTGAGAAAAGGGGACGGATTTATTTATTGCCTGACCCCATTCAACGTGCGGGGCGTCCAGCGCCATGCCGACCATCACCAGCTTCCCGCGATCCATCTTGTCCTGTGCGATGCGGGCGGTTGAATTGTTTGACGGTTTGGGGATTTTGATCCATAAATAGATCTTAATAAATTATTGTGATCTATTTATGGATCAAAATTAAACATGCCAAAAGTATCAAGCAAGGCCATATCCCGATATGCAATGGATGCCGTCAAGCTAATCGGTATGCTCATTCACAATGCACGGGTCGAGAAGGGGATGACAATCGCCGAACTGGCAGAGCGCGCCGGTGTATCGCGCGGTCTTGTCCAAAGGACTGAGGCTGGCGAAGCCGGAACCGCAATTGGTTCTGTTTTTGAGTTGGCGGCATTGGTCGGCGTCAGTCTGTTTGAACTTGATGACAAAGGCATCGCACGCCATGTCCGTGCAGAGCGTGACAAGGTGTCTCTCTTGCCTCAATCTGTCCGAAAATCCTCGGCAGGGGTGAGTGATGATTTCTGATGCTGTGCCCGCATCCCCTCAGCAAGCCTATGTCTGGGTTTGGCTTCCTGACAAGACGGAACCGGTCGTTGCGGGCGTAATCACCAAGGGGAATGGTCGTTACGATTTTAACTATGGTCAATCCTATTTGAAGCGGCCTGACGCGTTCCCTCTGTACGAACCTGAACTCCCCTTGAAGGCCGGAAATATACACCCTCTTGATCGTCTGTTCATGGCGGGATGCCTGCGCGATGGCGCACCGGATGCGTGGGGGCGTCGCGTCATCCTCAATCAGGTTTATGGCAAGACCGGGCAGGTTGCGGACGTCGACACCCTGGACGAGTTTGCATATATGCTGATGTCGGGTTCAAACCGCATTGGCGCACTCGATTTCCAAGCCTCTCCAACAACTTATGTTGCACGCCAAGCGCAATCGACGTCACTGGGTGAGTTGCTCAATGCGGCTGACATGGTGGACCAGGGGCTTGCACTTTCCCCGGATCTTGAACGGGCATTGCTGCATGGCACGTCGCTGGGCGGCGCTCGGCCGAAAGCCGCAATTGAGGATGACGGGCAAATGATGATCGCCAAGTTCTCATCCTCGACTGACACCTATAATGTCGTCAAAAGCGAATGCGTTGCCATGCGGCTTGCGGCCTTGGTTGGTATCAATGTCGCGCCGGTTCGGCTGGTAAAAACAATGGGCAAAGATGTCCTTCTTGTTGAACGCTTCGACCGGGTGAAAACCGATGCCGGGTGGCTGCGCAAGGCACAGGTTTCTGCACTTACAATTTTTGAACTTGATGAAATGATGGCCCGCTACGCCAGCTACGAAGACCTGACGCATCAAATCCGGCACCGCTTCACGTCACCAAGGGAAACACTGCGCGAGCTGTTTAACCGGCTTGTGTTCAACATCTTGTGTGGCAACACGGATGACCATGCACGCAATCATGCGGCCTTCTGGGATGGTAAGGCCCTGACGCTTACCCCAGCCTATGACATCTGCCCGCAGAACCGTGTTGGCCAAGAGGCCAGTCAGGCGATGAAAATTGTCGGGGATGAAAATGCCAGCAAGATATCGGTGTGCCTGCAAGCGGCCGGGAATTTTATGCTATCCAAGGATGATGCCATTGCGATTGTCAAACATCAGATTATGACCATCAAGGCAAGCTGGGATGCTGTATGTACGGAGGCCTCATTATCTGAAATTGACGCTAACCTTCTTAAGGCAAGAATGTTCCTGAATGAGTATGCGTTTTACGATACCTCTGAAGAATTGCAGGGGCTCGGTTGGGGCGCTGCGTAAAAGAGATTCTCGTATCGTTGATGAGGCTCAAAACGCCAACGGCGCATTATCGACAACCTCTTTCATCACAAAAAACGTCCGCGTTTGCCGCACACCGGGCAGCGCAATCAGTTGATCGCCATGCAAATGGTTGAAATCCGCCATATCGCGGACCCGGATTTTCAGGAAGTAATCGAAATCCCCCGCCACCAGATGGCAATCAAGGATAAAGGGCAGCTTGCCACACGCGGTTTCAAATGCGGCGAAGCTGTCGGGCGTTGATCTGTCCAGCACCACACCCACCATCACCAGCGCCCCGCGGTCGACCTTGTCCGGCGCGATCTGGGCGCGGATGGATGTGATATAACCGTCTTCGAACAAGCGTTGCATCCGCCGGTGGCAGGTCGCCGGGCTGACATTAACCCGTTTGGCAATATCGGCATTGCCCATCCGGCCATCGCTTTGCAACAGGCGCAAAATCTTTTGATCAATGCGGTCGATGGTGTGGGCGGTGGCGTTGGCTTGGGCCGTGGCGGCGGTGTTCGTCGGGTTTGCGGGCTGCGTCATGAAAGAACCTTCCGGAATTTTGATTGTTTACGAAATTCTAGGCACATTTTGGCGTGCGGTGAAAGCATTAGGCGAAAAATTGGCCTTAAGTTCGAGCACACCTTTCACGCCAATAACGCTAGCATTTTTCCTGTTCTCATTGACCTCAACCGTCGATCTGCAAATCAGGGAGTGCGCGATGCGCCTGGATAAATTTGAAAAATACAAACTGACCTTTGGCCCGACCCCGATTGAAACTTTGCCACGTCTGTCCGCCCATCTCGGCGGCGATGTCGAACTTTATGCCAAGCGCGAGGATTGCAATTCGGGCCTCGCGTTCGGCGGCAACAAAGTCCGCAAGATGGAATATATCATCCCCGATGCGATCAAATCCGGGGCCGATACGCTTGTCACCATCGGTGGTGTGCAATCAAATCACACCCGCCAAGTTGCCGCCATTGCGGCCAAGATCGGCATGAAATGTCGTTTGGTACAGGAAAGCTGGGTGCCGTTTAACGATGCGGTCTATGACCGGGTTGGCAACATATTGATGAGCCGCGTCATGGGGGCGGAGATCGAATTGGTCGATGAAGGCTTTGATATCGGCATTCGCGAAAGCTGGGAAGCCGCCTTGGCCGATGTGAAGGCCAAGGGCGGCGTGCCATACCCGATCCCGGCCGGGGCATCGGTGCATAAATATGGCGGGCTGGGCTTTGTCGGCTTTGCCGAGGAAGTCCGTGCGCAAGAGGCCGAGCTTGGCTTTAAGTTCGATTATGTCGTGGTCTGCACCGTTACCGGATCGACCCATGCCGGGATGGTGGTTGGCTTTGCCGAAGATGGCCGGGCGGATAAAGTGGTCGGGATTGATGCCTCTGCCACACCCGATCAAACCCGCGCACAGGTTTTGGAAATCGCCCA
Organism: Thalassospira alkalitolerans; assembly: GCF_002115745.1. Lineage (GTDB taxonomy): Bacteria > Pseudomonadota > Alphaproteobacteria > Rhodospirillales > Thalassospiraceae > Thalassospira > Thalassospira alkalitolerans. Next base: position 22,045 of record NZ_JFKB01000015.1, on the reverse strand, counting down.
AAAAACCGCCGATCTGGTCGAGCTTGAACGCGGCATTTCAGACCGTGATATCACCCTGATCGAGGATTACGCCTATCCGCTGTATGGCGTGCCATCGGACGAAACCAACGAGGCCATCCGCCTGTGCGGCCGCCTTGAAGGCATGATGACCGACCCGGTTTACGAGGGCAAATCCATGCAGGGCATGATCGACCTTGTGCGCAAGGGCTATTTCCCCAAAGGATCGCGCGTGCTTTACGCCCATTTGGGCGGCGTTCCAGCGATCAACGCCTATAGCTACCTTTATCGCAACGGCTGATGTATCCGCTGAAACCTGCATCGGACCGTCATTCCCGCGCAGGCGGGAATCCATATCCCCCATGATGACGGGGCAGGTGGCCCGATAATCACAAAGGGGAAGCCAGAACAGCTTCCCCTTTGTCGGTTCTTTATCGGATCAAATCATCCTATCGCCCGGTAATCCCCGGGAAGATGATCAGGATCGCAACGGCCAGAACCTGTAAACAAATAAACGGCACCAGTGCCTTGAAAATATCGCCCAGCGTGATGTCGGGCGGGGCCACGGATTTAAGGTAAAACGCGGCCGGGCCAAACGGCGGCGACAGGAAGCTGACCTGCATATTCATCGCAAACAGCACCCCGAACCACACCGGGTCATAGCCAAGCTGTTTGATGATCGGCACAAAGATCGGCATGGTCAAAAGCGCGATGCCGACCCAATCAAGGAACATGCCCAGCACGAACAGAATCAGCATCATAAACAGGATGATGATCGTCGGGTCGTCCGAAATGCCGGTGATCAGGGCGGATACAAATTTGATCCCGCCCATCAGGTTAAACACCCCGACCAAGGCCGATGCGCCGATGCCGATCCAGACAATCATGCCGCATGTTGAAAGGGTTTGAAGCGAGGCGGCTTTTAACATCGACAGCGAAAATTCGCGCCGAAGGGCGGTCGAGGCAATCACCCCGGCCACGCCAACCGCTGATGCCTCCGTCACCGAGGCAATCCCGCCATAGATCGACCCCAGCACGCAGATCACCACAAGGATCGGCAGGAAAAGGCCCTTCAGCAGGCGGATTTTTTCCGCGCGGGGGATTTTTTCGGTGCGTGGCGGCGGGGCAATATTGTCGCCCGTATACGACCGGAACAGCACATAGGCAACATAGAACCCGGCAAGCATAAGCCCCGGCACAAAGGACGATGTGAACAGGTCACCAATCGATACATTGGCGGTCAGGCCGTAAATGATCAAAACAATCGAGGGCGGCACCATGGTCCCCAGCGACCCACCGGCACAGACAACCCCGATCGCCAGGTTCTTGTCATAGCCTTGGCGCAACATCTGCGGCAGGGCCAGCAGGCCAAGCAAGACAATCTCGCCGCCGATGATGCCGCTCATGGCGGCAAGGATCACGGCAACAAAGATCGTCTGAACCGCTACCCCGCCCTTAAGCCGCCCGCCAAACAGGCGCATGGCTTCGAACAAATCCTTGGCAATGCCTGATCGATCCAGAATGGCCGCCATCATCACGAACATCGGCACGGAAACAAAGACAAAGGACGACACAAACGAATAGACCCGGCTGGTGATCAACGGCACCGCCATCGGCCCGAACCAGCCAAGGGTGAATAACAGCGCAATCAGCAGCGTCACGAAGGCCAGTGGCATGCCGGTCATCAAGAAACCAAGCAGCAGCACGAACATCGCAAGCGTGCCGTATTCAATGCCAAGGGATTGCAAATCAAACATCGGGATTTATCCTGTCGCGTCTTGCGCATGTGTCTTTGCATGGGCAGGGCGATACATCAAAAACAATAAGTAATATTGTATGATTAATTTCATTTTCGGGCTGCATGATCAATCGGTTCATGATCCGGGCTGAGCATCGGATTTTGTACGTACATAATCTTGTTTTGTACGTGCATAATTGACCGCCAGAACGATGAATTGGGCCGTTAATGCGATCAAAACCAGCAATAAAAAGATCTTTAGCAACCCCGGATAGGGTGCATTAAAGGCACTGCCGGTGGTTTCCAGATGGATGCTGCCATCGGGTTTGAACGCAGCGCGTTTGACCATCAGCCATGCCGCCCAGGCAAAAAAGCCCGATGACACGGCACAGACAATTGAAATGCCGATATCAAGCGCGCGACGAAACTTTGGCCCGGCAATGTCATAGATGATGACAACCCGGATGTGTTTATCCTGCGATGCGCAGTAAAGCCCGGCAAAAACAAAGCCGATCGCCGATAAAAAAGTCGTGGTTTCATGCGCCCAAAGCGTCGGGCGATTGAAAACATGACGCATGAAAATCTCGAAAATCAGAATGCCCATCGCCAACAGGAAACCCAGCGCGAAAATCGTGCTGATCTTGTCGATAACCCGGCCCAACAGGCCGGAAACCGCGGGGATTGCGGCGGGTTTTCCATTGGGTTCCAGGGCTGGGGGGATTTCGTTATGCGCCGGTTTTTCTGCGCTCGGGGCCATTTTTCGCATCCTTGTCGCGACAAAGAATACAATCCGGCAACGGGGAGGACCGCATGACCCGATATCGTCTCTTATATCGGGCCGGCCGGATTGCATTGGATCGTTCCGGCGGGCCTTGCGGGCACCGCCGGCAATCGGTTTGGACTGGCTTAGATCATGCCCTGTGCGGTCAGGTATTTGACAAGGGTGTCATAAACCTTCTGGGCATTTTCCGAACGTGCCGCGACTTTTTCCCACTGACCTGTGGCGATTTTACGGAATTTATTCCGTTCCTCGGCCGACCAGTTATGGATGGTAACGCCGCCTTCGGCACGGGCCTTGGCAACGGCTTCCATGTCTTTCATCGCAAGCTGTGCTTCCATGTCGCGTGCAAGATCACGAACCGAAACCTCAAGAATGGCTTTCAGATCGTCGGGCATGGAATCCCATTTGGTTTTATTGACCGAAACTTCGAGCATCGGCATGGAATGGAACCCCGGATAGACCGGATGTTTGGCCACATCATGCAGGCCCATGGCCTGATTGGTCGAGAACACGGTGGCATCCGCCGCATCGATTACTTTTTTATCAAGCGATGTAAACACTTCGGACTGCGGAATGTTGACCGGCGATGCACCCGCGGCGGCAAAGACTTCCTGTACCATGCCTTCTGGTGCGCGCATTTTAAGGCCCTTAAGATCGGCAACACCGTCAAGCGGTACAGACGAGACAAAGGCTTCAAGGCCCGGCGTTACTGCGCCGATGAAATGCAGGCCATAGGGTTCCAGCATTTCATTCATCAGTTCCTTGCCGCCGCCATATTCGACGAAACGCAGCATTTCCGAGGGTGCCGACCATGCGCCAACCGGATTGGCGATCAGGCCAAATGCCGGGTCTTTGCCGGTGAAATAGCTGGTGTCGGTGATATGGCCGTCAATAATCCCGGCGGCAATCGCATCCTGGGTTTCGGCATGTTCAACAACCGAGTTGACCGGCAGCATTTCAACTGCGATCCGCCCGCCTGACATTTTGCCAACGCGTGCGGCCCATTCCTGTTCGATCACGAAATTCGGCACGCCCGAAGCGTCGCTTGATTGAACTTTAAGGGTGAAATCCTGTGCTTTGGCGGCAAGCGGGGCCGCCATCATCAGGCTGGCAGCAAGGGTTGCTCCGGCAAGTGATTTGAACGTCATGGTCATTTGTCTTCTCCCTGATATACCGGTTTTCCGGTGATATTATGTGTTTTGGTTTAAGGACTTGTCGGTTTCGCGTTCTGCCAGACGGGCAGCAACGGTTGAAACCACGGTTTCAATCGGGGCATCGATGGAAACAGTCACGCTTGTCTCGTCCGGCCCCAGCGGTTCGAGATCGGCCAACTGACTGTCAAGCAATCCGGGCGGCATGAAATGACCAGTCCGGCGGTCCAGCCGGGAACCGATCACATCACGTGAACCGTCCAGAAAAACAAAGATTACAGGATCCAGGCAGTTGCGCAGGAAATCGCGATAACGGCGTTTTAATGCGGAACAGGCAATGAAAATGCGGGCTGTGTCGCGTTCGGAAACAGGTTCTGGATCAATCTTGTCGGCGGCATCAATGGCGGCCTCGCTTAATGCCGCAAGCCAGGGCCAGCGCATTTCATCATTTAGCGGCACGCCATTGCGCATATTTTCAATATTTTGCACAGGATGATAATCATCAGCATCAAGCCAGACGTCATTGCCTTGCATGGCAAGACGCTTTGCGACCCCGGTCTTTCCCGATCCGCTGACACCCATCACGATGACAAATTCGGCTTTGATGGCTGATCCTCCCGCCACTTTATTTTCGGCTTTTTTGCACGGGTCATGCCCGTTTTTATATGTTAGCGCCAACATAATGTTAGCGCTAACATCGAGTCAACAGATATTGTCTGGCCATCGGATCGCGGATAAGAGAGAAGATCACATGAGAAAGAGCACATGAGAAAACGCAAAGGGGCCGGGCGCCCGACCATCGCCGATGTTGCCAAAAAGGCGGAGGTCAGCACGATCACCGTTTCACGGACTTTGCGCGACCCGGCCAAGGTTTCCACGGCCTTGCGCGAACGTATCGAGGCCGCGATTGCCGCCCTTGATTACGTGCCCCATTCCCATGCCAGTGCGCTGGCGTCGTCGCGATCCAATATCGTTGGCGTGATTGTGCCATCGCTGACCAATAACGTTTTTGCCGATACGCTGCGCGCAATTTATGACGAAGTCGATCCAAGTCCGCTTCAGGTTCAGCTTGGCAATTCGCGCTATGTCGCGGCCGAGGAAGAACGCCTGATCCGTATCTTTCTGGGCCAGCGGCCATCGGCGCTTATCGTTGCCGGCGGCGATCAGACCAAGGCCGCGCGGGCGATGCTTGAAAACGCGGATTGCCCGGTGGTTCAGATCATGGAAGTTGATCCTGATCCGGTTGATATGATGGTTGGCTTTTCACATTATGAGGGCGGCCGTGCGGCCGGAATGCATCTTGTGCAACAGGGATATCGTCGCATCGGTTTTATTGGCGCACGCATGGACCCGAGATCCCGGCGCCGTATGGAAGGCTTTGCCGAAGGGCTGCGCACAGCAGGTCGTCATGATCCGGATTTGTTCATGATAACCACCCAGTCATCAAGCATGACTTTGGGGGCGGAACTGATGGGGCAATTGCGTGCCAGACGTCCCGATCTTGACGCGGTATTTTGCAATAATGACGATATGGCACTTGGCGCGCTGTTTGGCTGTCAGCATGCCGGGATCAGCGTCCCCGACGAGATCGGGATCATCGGGTTCAACGATCTTGAAATGATGGCGGCGGCCTGTCCGTCGTTAACCAGTATCCGTACGGACCGTTACGAGATTGGCAGAACCGCCGTCGATATGATCCGCGCCGCCCTGGAAGGCGAGCGGCCGGACCAGAAAGTTGTCGATCTTGGGTTCGAATTGCAAGCCCGCCAAAGTACGGCGCGAAAGGCGCGCCGATAGCCCAGAACGCTGCCCCGAGTATCTTGCCATGTCCAATCCCGGTGTTTCAGGTTTTATCCTTTTGAAACGGGCGTAAATCCGTTGTTGCCCAGCGTTCCCAATGGTTCGAAATGATGCATCGTTTCAAAGGTGCAAAATTCCACCAGGCCAAGTTCAATCTGCCCGATCTTGCCAAGAAATTGTTCAAATAACTGTTCGGCCGTGATCATCACCTGCTCGACGTTATCAGGGGACAACCATTGTGTCAGATAGGCCATGCCGACATGGAACTGGTACGATTTAAAGTCCGGGCGATATATGCCGGTCAAGTCCTGCAATTTACGGCGCATATTCAGAAGCTTTTCCGCGTCTTGCGGCGACGCGGGCCCCATTTCGATGGTTGTTGGTAACATCAGGCCGGTTGCAATGACTGAAAAGCCATCGGGGCCTTGTTCCTGTGCCAAGCTGTCGCGGAAGGTTGCGGTTATGGTTTCAAGTGTTGCATCGCGCGAAAGGTCATTGGGCCATCCATCACTGCCAAGCGGGGATCCGCTTATGCCGCAAAAGATCGTCATGTGAAAACTTGGTTGGGGTAGGAAGGTGAAATGATCGGCATGGGGCATGGCTTTGAGCCCGTCCTGCATGTCGCAAAGGGCGGCGTAAAAGGCTGATTTCCGATCAAGATGGCAAATAAATGTATTGCCTGGGAAAGGCAGGACCGTGCCATCGGGCAGGAATTTTCCGCCCTGTCCGCGTGCGGTAATCGCGGGCGGGTGCTGCCCATCGGGATGAATGCCGGTAAGATGTTCGATGATTTCCCTGCGTTGGGCGCTTGGTACAGACCAGGTCGGTTCGTGCATTCATAAATTCCAATCTTGTTCATCGGATGGATGTTGTGGGGCGCGGGCGGCGATGCGGTTGCGATATGATGCATGCCGCTGTCAGTCTTGTTATTTTTGGCCTTGCCTTGTCGGTCTGAATTCAAAGAAAGTTGCCCGGTGATATGACGGGGAAGGAGCGATTTCTGCCATACCACCGGGCCATAGGTTTTTGGTTAGCGCTGCTGAACGACTTCTTCGGTGAACTTTGCTTCCATCGCGCTCCGGAAGGGCTTGTTGGGCGAAACGGTTGAGTATTTCCGCATGGCATTTGGTATCAGGGCGAAGCTGTCATCTGCCGCAGCATTCATTGGGGCGGTCCCGAATTCTTTATTGAAAACGGTTTGGGTTTCAGGCGAGATCAGCCAATTGATGAACACGGCAGCCGCCGCCGAATGCGGTGCATTCAGGGGGATGGACACACCATTGCCACCGCCATTCATGCCCATTTCGGGGATGTAAAACTTGATGTCCTTGCGCACTTCACCGCGATTTTGCAAACCGGCAAGGTGATCTTCCCAGGCTGGCGCCATCCACAATTCACCGTCCGAGATACGGGTGATTGAGTCCGCGTTGGAGGCCGTAATCACATAGTTTTCAGCATGCGCGTTAAAGAAATCGATGCCCGGTTGCAGGGCTGCAAGGTGTTCTTTGCTATCGGACGGGTCAGAGAAATCGGCACCGGAAACAACGCGCAGAATGTTTTGATAATAGGATGGGCCGGAACCGCCATTTTGATAGTTAAAGCCGAATTTTTCAGGGTGGCTTTGCCAAAAGGCGGCAAATTCTTTGGGGGTTTGTGGCAGGTCGTCACCGGTGATATGGGTTGGGTCATAAGCGATGCCGGTCTGGTTGCCCCAGAATGCAAATGCATATTCACCTGCATCAATACCGGCCAGATCGGAGACGCGGTTGTCATCTTTTGGCAAAGCGGTCAAAGGCATGAACATGGCGCTCAGATCGACCGAAGTGTACGAATCCCACCCTAGGGCAAAAACGTCGATATCGCCGGTTTTGCGCGCTTTATCAGCGTAAAGCTTTTCAAGGTTCCCTTCCATCGTGCCTTCGGGAATGGTGACGGTGATGCCGTATTCTTCCTCGAATGTCTTGGCCGCACGACGCAGGTCATCGGTCAGGTACCAGACATACCAGGTCAGTTCGCCTTCTTCTTTGGCCTGGGTGACAACGTCATCCCATGACATTGATGACAGATCGGCGGCGGCCGCCATCTGTGTGGTTGCGACGATGACGGCGGTCGATATCAGTAGCTTCTTGATCATGAAACTTATCCTTTGTTGGATTGATGCGCGGATGGATTATCCCGTTCAGCCTTTTCCCGAGGCCAAAGTCGGATTTGCAGATTTCAGCAGCCGTTCTAAAAACAGCATCAAAAACACATTCGGAATGACGAGAATGAGAGACAGCACAGCCGCATTGGGGCGGACGTAATCCTGACCGAGTGCCGAATAGAGCAGCACCGGAATCGTCACCACATCGGGCGATCCGACGATGAAAGCGATGGCGAATTCTTCGATCGACTGGATAAAGACAATCAGCAAGCTTGCATAAATGCCCGGACGAAGAGCAGGCAGATAGGCCGCCTTGAACCGGGCCCAATGGCCAGCGCCAAGGTCGCGTGCCGCATCAATATGGTCCTGACGCACGGTTTCGAAACTTACCGTCAGAATCCGGATCGAAAAGGGCAGGAAGACAACAGCATGGGCAAAAATGATCGCCCCGGGGCGCCAAGCTGTCAGACCCAGCCGGTAAAGCAGGGCAGTGAAAAACACTGCTGTTATAAAGGGCGGGACGACCAGCGGCAGAAGACACAGGGTTTTTGCCACTTCCCGACCGGGAAACGCGATGCGGCCCAATGCAAATGATGTTGGAAAGGCCAGCAACAAGGATAAAATCGCGGCCGAAGGTGCCAGCGTGTAGGAAGTCAGAAGGGCAGGCTGTAGCGACGAGTTCTGCCACATGTTCACCCAACGATAAAACGACATTGCCGGGGGCAGCAATTTATCGGCCGTCCAAGGTTGTGACGGGTCGACAAGCGACCATAGCACCGCCATGACGAAGGGAATGAACAGCCAGATAAAGGCAAGGGCAATGACCAGTGCCATTAGAATGTTGTTAAGGCGCAAACGGTTCATTTCAGCCGCCCCCGCATTACGATTTTCGAAAGTCCCGCAAGGATCGCAGAGCCAAACAACGCCACGATGATCATGGTCGCCCCGACCACTGCCGCCGAATTCCAGTCCCCCCGGCCTTTATAGCCGACCATCAATTGCGCCAGAGATTGGCGATTGATCGGACCGGCAATCACCTGAAAGGCAAAATCGGAAACCGCGCCGATAAAAATAATCACGATTGCAGCCTGCATGCCCGAAACGGTCAGCGGGGCGATGATTTTGCGAAAACGGGCCCATGATCCCGCCCCCAGATCGCGTGCCGCATCCAGCACATCATCGGAAATACCCTGAAGCGCACCGGTCAACAGCAATAGGGCAAAAGGCATGTTTTTCCATGTTTGCAGGATCAGAACCGCAATGGCGTTATTGTCGTTTTGCAAGCGGTGCGGTCCATCCCAAATGCCGATCCATTGCATGAATTGGTTCAGAATGCCGTGATAGGAGATGACGTTGACGAACAGGAAGGCAGCGACCAGCCCGTGGACCAAAAGGGGGGCTTTTAAAATCGAACCAATGGTCATCGATCCTGTAAATGGCTTACGCAGCCAGATGGCTAGCGGATAGGCCAGCACCACTGAAAAGATCGCGCTCATGACCCCGATATATGTCGAATACCGCACCGAGCGCAGATAGATATTGTTGCCCAGAAGATCGGCCCAATAGGCGGTCGTCAGGGCGCTTTCGCCATTGATGTTATAAAGGCCAAAGGATTGCGCAAAGGCGATGTAGACCACGGTGCCGATCAGCCAAACGATAAGGCCCAGTCCCGGCATCAGTAGCAAGGTTACGGTTATCCACTGTCGGGCTGTCATTGCGCGTTCTCCAACAGGATTACGCTTGGCCCCGGTACATTGAACCCGATGGTGTCGCCTTCGTTGACATCGGTTCGGCTGGTTTGGATGCGATAGGGGACACCTTTGGTTTCGACCATCAAATCGGTGAAATGCCCCTGAAAGGCTTTGCTGGTTACAGTGCCGCCAAGTGCCCCGTCATCATTGATTTCCGCGTTTTCAGGGCGCCAGCACAGGGTGATTTCGGCGCCTTCTGTGCCGGCATTGTTACCGGTTTCCAGAATGCCGATCGGGGTTTCAATGCGCCAGATCGTTGGTGTTTTTTGGGGTAATACACGGCCCGTAAATACATTGGCATTGCCAATAAAGTCGGCGACAAAGCCGGTGCGCGGGGCGGCATAAAGCCGTTCGGGGGTATCAACCTGTTCTATCTGGCCAGATTTAAGCACCACAATTCGGTCCGACATGGCCAGGGCTTCGGCCTGATCGTGCGTTACATAGATTGCGGTCAGCTTGTAGTCTTTCTGGATGCGGCGGATTTCGAGGCGCACCTGATCGCGCAATTTGGCATCAAGATTGGAAAGCGGTTCGTCGAACAAGATCACACTGGGGCGCATGACCAGCGCACGGCCAAGCGAGACCCGTTGCTGTTGCCCGCCCGAAAGCTGATTGGGGAGTTTGTCCATCTGCGGACCAAGGCCAAGCTTTTCAGCAACGTCAGCAATTCTGTCCTTGCGATCAAGGGCGGGAACCTTTTTTTGCCGCAGGCCGAATTCAAGGTTTTCCCGGACGGACAGATGCGGGAAAAGCGCATAAGACTGAAAACATAATGCGGTATCGCGCGCCTCTGGCGGGACCTTTGTCACATCCTTGCCGTTAAGAAGGATGTGTCCTTTGGTTGGCTCGATGAAACCGGAAATGATTTTCAGCAGCGTCGTTTTGCCACATCCCGATGGTCCCAGAAGGGTCAGAAATTCCCCTTCCCTGACGTCCAGCGACAACTCGGTCAATGCCTTGAAGCCGCTAAAGTCCTTGGACAGCTTTTGAATATTGATCGCCGCCATTTCTTCCCCTTTTTGTATCGATGCTTTTTATTACTTATTGAGTGTTATAATGGCGTGACAGCGATGTGATGTAAATATGACAATTGGCGAGTAATAATGCTTGAACATTGCTGCGCCGCGGGAAAGAATGGCGGAAATATTGCCATGCAGCCAAAGTTGAACGCCAAAAATATGAAAATTATCAAAGAGATAGATGTCGTCTGTGACCTTACCGCCAGCGAACGGGATATCTTGGCGATCATCTTGCGATCGGGGCCGATCGCGCGATCAGGGGTGACGGCCAAAACGCAATTGGCACAGCAATCTGTCCATCGCATCATCGACAGCCTTGAAAGGCGCGGTTACCTGCGATTTGGGGCTGCAAAGATCGTTGGGCGTGGCAAACCCAGCCCGACCGTTTCGATTGATCCATCCCATTATGCGTCGGTCGGCATATCTGTTGGGACCGAAGATGTTCGTTTTTGTCTTATGGATCTTACCGGTATTCCCCTTGTGCAGGAGGTTGCCAATATTGCGCCAGTGACCCCGGCAGAGGTTATTGCCGCCCTGAAAGAAAAAATAGCCGATTGGTTTTCCACTGTGGCGGTGAACAGGACGCTGGTTGGGGTGGGGATTTCGATGCAGGGTTTTCGCGACGGCAGCCATGATGTTTTTCATCCGCCCCAGCCCCTTTTTGCATGGGAAAACATTCCCATTGAAACGGTCTTAAGCCGGGAATTGCATCAGCCCGTCTTTGCCGAGAACAACGCAACGTCTTCGGTTGTTGCCGAGCATTATCTGGGGGCCGGCAATGGCCATGGCTGCATTGCCTATCTGTCGTTCAATCATGGATTTGGCGCGGGTATTTTTTGGGAAAACAGGCCCTTTCGTGGCGGGCATGGCAATGCCGGGGAAATCAGCGCGATCTTTTCACGTGATCAACTTTGCCACCGCCCTGCGCTGGGGGAATTGATAAAGCGTCTGGCCGATCACAACATTGACGTCAATTCAGTTCGCGACCTGACCCTGCGATTTGAACCCGATTGGCCCGGAATCCCTGAATGGCTGGACGAGGTAAAGCCGCAATTGCAATTCGCACTTCGGGCCTTGCAGGCAACCATCGACCCGCATGCGATTTTCTTTGGCGGCGAAGCGCCGGAAGAACTTAGGCATATGCTTGTCGATATCGGCAAAAGCGCCTTTACCGATGAACGACTGCCAATGCCGACATTGATCACCAGCAAACTGCCCGGCGACCCGGCCCATTTGGGGGCGGCATTGTTGCCGTTGCATCAATTGGTTTTTTGACGTCCGCCGGATAGCTTCGTTCATCTGTTCATTCATCCGTTCATTCGCCCCCCAAAAGGAACCATCATGTCCGTATCGATTTCCCGATCGTTTGCCAGCCGACGTTATGGCGCCGAAGCCATCCTGCGCGAAGCAGGCAAACGCGCAATGGAAAGTTTCAGAACACAGCAGTTCTCGGTTGAAAAAAAAGGCATGCAGGATTTCGTCAGTGAAGTTGACCGGCAAACGGAAAACTTTATCCGCGATAGCCTGTTGGATCTTTTCCCCGACGATGGCTTTCTGGGCGAGGAAAGCGGTGGCGAAATTGCATCTGCCACATGGATTGTTGATCCCATTGACGGAACAACGAATTTTGTTCGCGGTATTCCGGTTTGGTGTTTGTCGGCCGGATTTGTTGTTGATGGCAAACCGGTTGTCGGCGTTGTTTATGATCCGTGCCGGGATGAAATGTTTTCGGCCCATCGTGGCGGCGGTGCCTGGCTTAACGGCACAAAGATCACGGTCAGCACGACAGATGATCCAAAAGAATCGATTTTATCTGTCGGGTTTAACTTCAAGGCGCCTGTCGGACGGCATCAATCAATTATGGATGGGCTTTTCACTGCTTGCGCGATGCACCGCATGCATGGTTCAGGCGCGCTTGGGCTAGCCTATGTTGCGGCAGGGCGTGTTGATGGATTTTGGGAGGCATACATCCATTCATGGGATGTTGCCGCCGGTCTTGTTCTGGTGCACGAAGCCGGGGGATATATCAGTGATTTTCTGGCCGATGGCGATTTTCGCAACGGCAAGGAAATTCTTGCCTGCGCACCGGGGATGAAGGCGTTCTTTGGCGCATTGACAGGGGATGTATAAACCAACAGAGGTGGGGCCTAATCCGTTTTTGCCGGGAAACGGTCGGCCAGTTCGGCGACGGTTTCCTTGGGGCCGGAAATTGTAATGCGGGTACCGGTGGTTTCAAACTGCCGATCCAGAACCGTGATGCCATCCTGCCCACAGGCCTGTTCAAGCGGCTCGGCATCGGAAAACGCGGCGAAAAGTGTGGCTTCGCCCTGTGGGATATAGTCGATGATATCGGCAATGGCACAGACCGCATGTGTGGCCCCGCTATAGGCCCGAACCAATCCGCCGGTACCAAGCTTTGTGCCGCCAAAATAACGGGTGACGATCACCGCAACATTGATCAGATCGCGGCCCTGAAGGACCTTAAGGCACGGCACCCCGGATGTGCCTGATGGCTCTCCGTCATCCTTGCCATGTTCGATTAGTTGATTTTCGTCGTTCAGATAGCGATAGGCGGTGACATGGTGATTGGCCTTGGGATGGGCGGCACGCAATTCCGTTAACCGCCTGGCCAGATCGTCATAGGGGACAAGCTCGGCCAGAAAGCGGGATTTCTTTTCTTCGGTTTCGGCCTGTGCGGCGCGGGTGATGGTTTTCATCTGGTTTGGATAGCAAAGGCTGGCGCGTTGCACCAGCGTCGCTGAACTTTACGGTCAGAACAGCATGAATTTGCCAATCAGGATCACACCGAAAATCACCAGCATGATCAGAACTACCTTGCGGAAACTTTCGGCGTCCATGCGGGACCGGACAATGCCGCCAAGCTTGGTCCCCAGATAAACCGGGATCAGACCGGCCAGCGATATCCACACGCTTTCAAGCGTCATCAGACCCATTTTCGACAGGCCCATCGCCATGACGATGCTTGAGAGGCTAAACGAGATATTGATCGCCTGAATAAAGCGTTTGGGATCAAGTCGCAGTGACAGAAGAAACGGCAGGACCGGCATGACCTGCGACCCGGTGATGCCATTAACCAGCCCGGTGGCAAAACCCATGACGGGCGCCAAAGGCTTTTCCAGCTTTTCCGGCACCGGGCGGCCCGGCCGCCATAGGGTTAGCGCACCATAAACCATCAAAACCACGCCCAGCACGGCCCCCGCCATCAGGCTGTTGACCAGATCAAGCACGGCGAGGCCAACGACAAGCCCCGGCAGAGTGGCAACAAACATTGGCCAGAAGCGTTGCAGGGTTTCGCGAAAATGACCGGCCTGAGCCATGATGATGCTGTTGCTGACCAACGACGGAATGATCACAAGCGGCATGGCGGCCTTTAACCCGATGCCAAGCGCCAAAATCGGCAGGGCGGATGTTGAAAAGCCAAGCCCGGTTGCGCCTTTGACAAAGGCGGCAATGAAATAGGCGCAGGCAATGATTGCTGCCGTTTCAAGTGTCATGGGTGTTCCGTTGGTGTTGGGCGGTATTGGGTGGCGTTGGTGGGATTGGTCTTTCGGGTGCGCAGTGTGCCGCGATATCGGAGCTCGCGCAATTGAATGCTGATGCCTATCTTTGTGTATGTCATGGGCGGGATTCGCGATGTGGGACCGAGTGCGATTTTATTTGGCGGATTCGTCAGAATTTGCAGACCTGGCTGCACGCCAAAGGCGCTGTCCTTTGGGTCAAATCCATCTGGAATGGGTAAATGGGGTTGAATTTTGCGTATTATTTGCTTCGATTGGCAAATATTTGCGGGTTTTTCTTTGCGAATTGCATGGAAGGGGTGGAAATGCGGTTGTAAAACCCGTATCAAGTTTGGCCCGGTTGACAGCACCGGTTTTATGGGGCGAAATCCGCTGTGACGCTGATTTTATGATATAGTATGTGGCATGATGAACATGTCCGATTGAGAGGAAGCAAATGAGCAAGAGCTGGAGCATTGATAGCTGGCGCAACCTGCCTGTGAAGCAGATGCCGACTTATCCGGATGCACAGGCCTTAAAGGCCGTAGAGCAGGAGCTTTGCAGCTATCCTCCGTTGGTATTTGCAGGCGAAGCGCGCGCGCTTAAGGAAAAACTTGGCGAAGTTGCCGAAGGCAAAGCCTTCCTGCTTCAGGGTGGGGATTGCGCCGAGAGCTTTAAGGAATTTCACCCCAACAACATCCGCGACACCTTTAAGGTTATGTTGCAGATGGCGGTTGTTCTGACCTATGGCGCAGCATGCCCGGTGGTCAAGGTTGGCCGTATGGCCGGCCAGTTTGCCAAGCCGCGTTCGTCTGATACCGAAACCATTGATGGTGTTGAACTGCCAAGTTACCGTGGTGACAACATCAACGGGATCGAGTTCACGCCAGAAGCTCGCATTCCCGATCCGCAACGCCAGATCCGTGCCTATAACCAATCGGCATCGACGCTGAACCTGTTGCGGGCGTTTTCGCAGGGTGGCTTTGCCGATCTAAGCAAGATCCATCGTTGGAACCTGTCATTTGTTGATGGCAGCCCGGCGGGCGAGCGTTATAGCAAAATGACGACCCAGATTGATGAAGCGGTCGCCTTTATGCAGGCGTGTGGCATTACCGCTGAAACCGCGCCGCAAATGCGTGAAACCGATTTCTATACCTCGCACGAAGCGCTTTTGCTGGGCTATGAGCAGGCCCTGACCCGTCAGGACAGCCTGACAGGCGATTGGTACGATTGTTCGGCGCATATGCTTTGGATTGGGGATCGGACCCGTCAGATTGACGGGGCGCATGTTGAATTTATGCGCGGGGTAAACAATCCGATCGGCATGAAATGTGGCCCGACCACCGAAGAAGACGATTTGATCCGTCTGATCGATGCGTTGAACCCGAAAAACGAAGCCGGTCGTCTGACCCTGATTGCACGTATGGGGGCGGGCAAGGTGGCCGAACATCTTCCGCGTCTGGTGCAACGTGTTAAAGCCGAAGGCCGCAAGGTTGTTTGGTCGTGCGATCCAATGCATGGCAACACGATCAAGGCGACCAACGGGTATAAAACCCGCCCGTTCGATGCGATCCTGTCCGAGGTGAAAAACTTCTTTGATGTTCACAAGGCCGAAGGCACACATGCTGGTGGCGTTCATTTTGAAATGACCGGTACGGATGTGACCGAATGCATCGGTGGTGCGCGCGAAGTAACTGTCGATAGCCTTTCAGATCGGTATCACACTCATTGTGATCCGCGCCTGAATGGCGGGCAGGCACTTGAACTTGCATTCCTGATGGCGGAAATGATCAAAAAAGAACGCGATACTGTTCGTGCTGAACAGATGGCGGCTTCTGCCTGATTGGGGCTGAACCGAAATTGTATTTTAATAAGGGGTCCGGATTGCCGGGCCCCTTTGCTTTTTTTGACGGGCAATATCGTTAACGGGGTAGGTATGCGATGACCGGCCCTGAAATTTCGCCCGAAAAGTTCAAATGCGCACCTTTTGCGAACAAAGTATCGGGCATTTGCAATCTTAAGAGGGCGTGATATGTGCCAGTTTGATTATTTCTTATGTATCTAACGCATTTTATATCTACACGGATGCGTATAACATCCTTAAGTATAGAGAACTGCGGTCGAATGCTGTGGGTTGAACGGGAAGGGGTCACGCAAAATTATGATGGATGAGGCGGATTTCGCCGAATGGCAGAAGAAAGTGGAGGGAACCAACATTTCCTCGACGACCCTGCTTGCGACCGATTACCTGAATCATTTCAATGAAATCGTGATGCTTCTGGAAATGGTCCCGGACATGCCCGACATGATGGAAGACTGTAAGGAATGGGCCCCGAAAAGTTATCAGGACCATTTTCGCGACAGTGCCTTTTCCGACAAGGAACTGGCAATTGAGGCCTATGATCATGTGCCCGGCCGGTTTCGTCGTCCGTTTGAGGAAACCATCGACCATATGAATGCCATCGTGGCCCGGGCCAATGGGCAACTTGATGCGTTGATAGCCGAGGGTAATGAAGAGCTTTTGCGGGAAACGGCAAATACCGTCACCCTTTCATTGCAGCGGTTCATGGATGTTGCCAGCGGGATCATTCACGGTTCGGCCAAAACCATGAGTCAGGAAGAAATCGACGCCGCGCTGGCACTTTGAGCGACACCTGAAAAAGGGCTCTGATGTAGTGCTCTTTGATCTGGTTTGCTCTGGATTGCGCATTCGGCAATTGACAGCAAACCGGACGCCTCCTATTCCAACATAATGACAAATATGCTTGCCATCGCAATTGCCCAACTTAACCCCATTGTCGGCGACATTGCCGGGAATATGGAAAAGGTTGTGGCTGCTTGGGAAACTGCGGCCGATCAGGGCGCGGATATTGTTTTGTATTCTGAACTGGTTCTGTCGGGTTACCCGCCTGAGGATCTGGTGATGAAGCCTGCTTTCATGGGGCATCTGCGCCATGCGGTTGAAGATATCTGTGCACGGACATCGGTGCGCGAAAACGGCCCGGCGCTTTTGCTGACCACACCTTGGGAAATTGAAGGCGAACGCTTTAACGCGGTTCTTTTGATTGATCAGGGTAAGATCGATACGGTGCGCGCCAAGAACGACTTGCCCAATTATGGTGTTTTTGATGAAAAACGCGTGTTTTCCGCCGGTCCGATGCCCGATGTGGTGTCGTTCCGGGGTGTGACGCTGGGGATGCCGATCTGCGAGGATGTCTGGACGCCAAAGGTGGTTGGCTATTTGAAAGACCGCGGAGCCGAGATTTTCCTTGTGCCGAATGGATCACCGTTCGAAGCCGACAAGGGCGATTTGCGCCGCAACTTGATTGCAGATCGGGTGCGCGAAACCGGTGTGCCGATGATTTATTGCAACGAGGTTGGCGGGCAGGACGAACTGGTCTTTGACGGCGGATCATTTGGTCTTAATGGTGACGGATCGCTGGCGGTGGCTTTGCCAGCCTTTGCCGAGGATGTGGTGCTGACCCAATGGCAGCGCGGCGAGAATGGGACATGGCAGTGCAATGAAGCGGCACCCAAGGTCGATTATCCGACCGGACTTGACGCGATTTATCAGACGTTGGTTCTGGGCCTTCGCGATTATGTGAACAAAAACCGGTTCCCCGGTGTTGTGATTGGCATGTCGGGCGGGATTGATAGCGCGCTTTCGGCCGCCGTGGCGGTTGATGCGCTGGGGCCGGATCGGGTGCGGCTGGTGATGATGCCATCGCCTTATACCTCGGCTGAAAGCCTTGAGGATGCAGAGCTTTGTGCGAACATGCTGAAAACCGGGATTGAAAGCATTAATATCGGCCCGGCCATGGGCGCATTTGAACAGATGCTTGGCCCGGCGTTTGAGGGCCGAGACCCCGATATTGCCGAAGAAAACATTCAGGCCCGGTCACGCGGGATTATCCTGATGGGGCTTTCAAACAAGTTTGGCCATATGGTATTGACGACGGGTAACAAGTCGGAAATGTCGGTTGGCTATGCCACGCTGTATGGTGATATGTGCGGTGGTTATTCGGTTTTGAAAGACCTTTACAAAACGACAGTGTTCAACCTGTGCCATTGGCGCAATGAACATAATCCGCCGGGGTCGCTTGGCCCGGATGGCATGGTGATCCCGGAACGGATCATTACCAAGCCGCCATCGGCCGAATTGCGCCCGGATCAAAAAGACGAAGATAGCCTGCCGCCTTATGACGTTCTTGATGATATCCTGCATCAGATGATCGAAGGCGAGCGGTCTGTTTCTGAGATTGTCGACAGCGGCCATGACGCGGCCCTTGTAAGCCGGGTTTGGCGATTGCTGGACCGGGCGGAATACAAACGCCGTCAGGCGCCGCCGGGGGTCAAGATTACCCCGCGCGCCTTTGGCCGTGATCGCCGCTATCCGATTACCAATGGTTTCACGAACCTCGTGACCTGATCAAAGTGAACTGAAAAAGTTTGAAATGACAAAACCTGTCCTGCGATTCGCGCCCAGCCCGACCGGGCTTCTACACGTCGGTAATGCCCGCGTTGCCATGATGAACTGGCTTTATGCCCGTAAACATGGGGGCGAGTTTATCCTGCGTTTTGATGATACCGATCCCGAACGGTCGAAAGACGAATATGTCGATGCCATTCGTGAAGATTTGAAATGGCTTGGCATTGATTGGGACCGCGAGGAACGCCAAAGCCTGCGTCAGGATAAATATGACGCGGCGATTGAAGACCTGAAATCGCGCAATCTTTTGTATCCGTGCTACGAGACCGAGGGTGAGCTGAACTGGAAACGCAAGGCCGCGCGCCAGCGTCACCAGCCGTTCATCTATGATCGCAAGGCGTTGACGCTTTCTGATGATGAAATTGCCGCCCTTGAGGCCGAAGGCCGCAAGCCGCATTGGCGCTTCCTTTTGACCGATGGTGTAGTCGAATGGGATGACCTTTCGCGCGGTGTTTGCACGTTTGATACCGAACATGTGTCGGACCCGGTTTTGATCCGCGAAGACGGTTCATTGCTTTATATGCTGGGCTCGGTCGTGGATGACCTTGAAATGGGGGTTTCCCATATCATTCGCGGTGAAGACCATGTGACCAATACGGTTTCGCAAATCCTGCTTTATATGGCGATGGGCGGAAAACCGGGGGCGCTTGAATTTGCCCATATGCCACTTTTGGCCGGGCCGGGCGGATCGCAGTTGTCCAAACGTTTGGGCAGTCTTTCGTTGCGCGAATTGCGCAATGACGGGTTTGAAGTATCGGCACTGGTCGGTCTTTTGACCGGGCTTGGCGCATCGGATAAGATCGAACCGGCAAGTTTGACCGAGGTGCTTGAGAAATTCGATCTGGGCCATTATGGCCGTTCAACGCCGAAATTCGATCCGGCCGAACTGGCCAGCCTGAACGAAAAAGTCATTCATGACATGTCGTTCGAGGTCGCCAAGCCAAAGCTTGAGGCCGCTGGATTAAGCGATGCCCACGAAGAGTTTTGGAACGCGGTGCGTGGCAATTGCTGGCGCGTGGCAGAGGCCGTTGAATGGTGGGGAGTAATCAGCAATCAGGTTATCCCGCAGATTGACGATGAAGACGCCGATTTCCTGAAACAGGCGGCCGATATGTTGCCCGAAGGCGAGCTTGACGGCACCAGTTGGAAAGCCTGGACCGGGGCGCTTAAAGACGCGACGGATCGCAAAGGCAAACAGCTTTTCATGCCGCTTCGCAAGGCCTTGACGGGGCGTGAACACGGCCCGGAAATGTCGGCGATGCTGGTTTTAATCGGTCGTGACAAGGCGTGTGAACGGCTTTGTGGAAAGGCGGTCTAAGTATTTTGCTTTGACCGCCGGAATTTGCCGCAAACCCGAAAACACAAGCCATATGGACCAAAATCATGACCAAGACCACATTGCGTATCTATGACACCCTGACCCGCGAAAAGCAGGTGTTTGAACCGATCGACCCGAATAATGTTCGCCTTTATGTCTGTGGACCGACGGTCTATGACTATGCCCATGTCGGCAATGCGCGGCCGGTGGTGGTGTTTGACACGCTGGTGCGGGTGTTGCGCCATCTGTATCCACATGTGACCTATGTGCGCAACGTCACCGACGTTGATGACAAAATCAACGAACGTGCCCGCCAAAGCGGCGAGCCGATTTCGGAAGTCACCAAACGCACCCATCAGGCTTATCTTGATGATATGGGCGCGCTTAATGCCGCCAAGCCCGATATCGAACCGCGTGCGACCGACCATATCCCTGAAATGATCGCGATGTGCGAAAGCCTGATTGAACAGGGATTTGCCTATGCCGCTGAGGGGCATGTGTTGTTTTCGGTCGATAAATACGAAGATTACGGCAAGTTTTCACGCCGGGATCGCAAGGAAATGATTGCCGGTGCGCGGGTTGAAGTCGCGCCCTATAAAAAAGACCCGGCTGACTTTGTGTTGTGGAAACCATCCGATGACGACACACCCGGCTGGGAAAGCCCGTGGGGCCGGGGACGTCCGGGCTGGCATATTGAATGCTCGGCCATGTCTACGCGTTATCTGGGCGAGAATTTCGACATTCATGGCGGCGGACAGGATTTGGTGTTTCCGCATCATGAAAACGAAATCGCGCAAAGCTGCTGTGCCAATCAGGGGTCAAGCTATGCCAAATATTGGATGCACAACGGCCATCTGATGGTCGAAGGCGAAAAGATGTCCAAGTCGCTTGGCAACTTTGTCACCGTGCATGATTTGCTTGAAAACTGGCCGGGCGAGGCAATTCGCTTGGCGATGTTGGGGACGCATTATCATCAGCCGATCAATTGGACCGAAGATAACCTGCGTCAGGCCAAGGAAGCATTGGATCGGTTCTATACCGCCCTTCGTCAGACCCCGGATGTTAGACCGGAAAATGTACCGGTTCCGGCATCTGTTCTGAACGCACTGTGTGATGATCTGAATACGCCGTTGGCGATTGCGGAATTCCATGAGCTGGTGACCGAGCTTAACAAGGCGACGAAGAAATACGACAAGGCCGAAGCCAAAGGTCGTGTTTTGGCCGCGGCCGAATTGCTGGGCATTTTAGAAAACGATCCGGAAGACTGGTTTACCGGCAGTGCGGATGAAGACGAAGCCGCCGAGATCGACGATTTGATCGCGCAGCGTGCGGAAGCAAAGAAAAACCGCGATTTCGCGACTGCCGACAAGATCAGAAATGATCTGATCGCACGGGGTATCCTGCTTGAAGACTTCAAAGAAGGCACAAGCTGGAAACGTGTTTAGTCCGTCAGATTGAAATTTTAAAGGCGCCGCAGTTTCCTCTGCGGCGCCTTTTTTATTTAGGCTGCTTTTGCGTCGATTTCGTCAAACTGTTCCTGGGCTGCATTCAGCCCATTGATCGCGGCGGGCAATCCACCATAAACGGCCATTTGCCAGATAGCTTCGATGATTTCGGTGCGGGTGGCACCAGCCGCTAGTGAGTGGTTGATATTGACCTTAAGCTGGGGGGCGGTTTGTCCGCCCAGAACGGTCAGGGCGGAAATCGTGCAAAGTTGCCGGGTTTTTAAATCCAGCCCCGGGCGGGCGTAATGACGACCATAGGCCCATTCGGTCAGGCTTTCGGCAAACCCCGGCACCAGAGCATCGTATTTTTCAGAAAGGATGCCCTCAAGCCCCGGGTTCAGGCGTGCGACAACATCGCGCCCTTTTTCAAGGGCGGTTTTCGAATTGGTCATAACGGGCTCCTGCTGTGTCAGGTGGTTTTTAAACGCGCGATTTCGGCGTAATGGGTGATTTTGTAATCCAGAACGTCAAGGGTTTCGGCCAGTGTGGCGATTTTTTTGACCAGTCCCGACCGATAGGTTTCAAGCAGTTCCCGGCGTTGACCGACGGTGCTGTCGCCCTGACTGCGCAGGGTGGCGAAGCGCACCCGGTCGCGGATTGGCATGCCAAGATCCTTAAGCCGGGTGATGAAAACCAGCCATTCAAGGATTTCCGGGTCATAGTAACGACGCCCGCCCGCATCACGTGACGGTTTGGGCACCAGACCGATTTTTTCGTAATAGCGCAGCGTATGAATGGGTAGACCGCTTTTGGTCGAGACTTCACCAATCATCATGTCGGTGACCTTTCAGTTCTGGGGAACTTTCCTGACCCTAGGCGGTGTTTACATTCAGGA
>NZ_JFKB01000014.1 GCF_002115745.1 Thalassospira alkalitolerans | reverse complement strand
CAAAACCTGTAAACACCTTTTTTAAGAAAAATGCGCAAAAAACGCAAAAAGTTGGAAAGTCGCTTTGCCCAGAAACTCTGCGACAGGGGCCGCTATCGCCGTGTGATTGAGTGCACCGCAGCATCGTTTTGACCAACTGGTTAGGAACACAAGAGGCATTCGCGACGAAACCGCAGAAAACCGCCGCTTTGCAACAAAGCCAATGTTGACATCATATCGCCCTGCACAAAAGGCCACCGAGGGACATCCGTGATACATATATATATGAGGCAACTCCATCTGCGCGACGATGGCACGAAATCGGGGCAGGTAATGACGAGACCACAGGGAACCCGCTGGCATATCCTTCGCCGCCCACCCGATTTGACAGATACGTATATATGCACACAAATTCGATCCCTAGACCGGCCCCTGCAACCGCCCGCCCCACCCCGCCCTTGGTTAAAGCGGACGCATGGAGTGGTGATTCGCTGCAGCCCCGCCAGCACAGCATTTCAAGATGAACAGCCCCCCATGAAAGACGATAATTTAAAGAGTTAACGCACTGCCATTTTCTTGCCATTCTCGCCATGCAGATCAGCGTCGTTCTTGTGAATCTCCTGCCTGATCCATTTCAACGGTTCGTAAACCAAATCCAGTCATCATGTTGATAACGGAATGATGTCCGACCTGTTGTGAATTGGCATTTCACATTTACGAGTCTTTTTTGTATAAGGTTCGTGCCGATGTTGCCGCAAAGAGCAACTCGTTGGGCACACTGCATTATTAGTTCTAGGGGAGTTCTGCGGCGATGGCCGGAAGAGACTTGGTATCTATTGCCACCATCATGGCAATCCTGGGGGG
Organism: Thalassospira alkalitolerans; assembly: GCF_002115745.1. GTDB lineage: Bacteria > Pseudomonadota > Alphaproteobacteria > Rhodospirillales > Thalassospiraceae > Thalassospira > Thalassospira alkalitolerans. Next base: position 81,944 of record NZ_JFKB01000014.1, on the reverse strand, counting down.
AACTGCTGGTTTCATCCTCTCGGACCATTACTCCAACACAACGGATTCCGCTTTATCGGCCAATGCTGCCGAAAGCGAACTTGGCGCATCGCCGCCTTCCGGATTTACCGAGACGGCCAACTTGCCGGAAAGCGAGCCCCGTCTTGAAACGGTTGTCCTTGAAAAAGGTTCCAACCTTATGGCAACGCTGACCGCTGCAGGTCTTGAGCGATCCGTTGCCTATAACGCCATCGAGGCGCTGCGCGATGTTTATAATCCGCGCAAATTACGCGCTGGTCAGGAATTCGACCTTGTGTATGCAAGTGACGTCGAAGGCGACAGCGACCTTTTTGATACCCTGCGGTTCCAGCCTGATCCCGAAACGGTGGTTTCGGTGTCGCGGACCGATGATGGTTTTACCGCATCAAGCGACAAGATCGCACTGACCTCTGTCCGCAATGTTTCATCGGGTGTAATTGATCAGAGTCTTTTCCTTGCCGCGGAAAAGAACGGCATGCCACTTTCGGTATTGATGGAGCTGATCGAACTTTATTCTTATGAAGTCGACTTCCAGCGTGACATCCAGCCGGGCGACAGCTTTGAGGTGATGTTCGAAGAATTGCGCAACGATTCCGATGAACGCGTCCGTTATGGCGATGTGCTTTATGCCAACATGACACTGAGCGGGCATGATGTCCGGCTGTTTTCCTATACTGACAGCAAGGGCGAAACCGACTTCTATAATCAAAAGGGCGAATCTTATCGTCGTGCTCTGATGCGGACACCAATCAACGGCGCGCGTCTGTCATCGGGCTTTGGCAAGCGCAAGCATCCGATTCTTGGCTTTACCAAAATGCACAAGGGCGTTGATTTTGCCGCACCACCGGGAACCCCAATCTTTGCGGCAGGCAACGGGACAATTGCCCAGATCGGCCGTAATGGCGGTTATGGCAACTATATCCGTCTGCGTCACAACGATTCCTATGACACCGCCTATGCCCATATGAAAGGCTTTGCCAAGGGATTGCGACAGGGTTCACGAGTCAAACAGGGCGATGTCATCGGTTATGTCGGCACCACCGGCGCATCGACCGGACCGCATCTGCATTTTGAAATCCTGAAAAACAACGCCCAGGTCAACCCGATCAAAGTCAAAATGCCTAGTGGCAAGACATTGAAGGGGAACGAGCTGAAAACCTTCCGGTCCAAGGCCGAAGGAATGCGTGGCCAATACGCCGAATTGTCGCTGCACAATCGCAAGATCGCCAGCGCCGAATAGACAAATATCGCAGACAAGGCAGTCGCCTTATAAAAAAGCCCACCGATCATCACCGGCGGGCTTTTTTAATATCTGAACTCTGCCACATGACCGCTTTCGGTATAAAGCGAAATAGAGTGCCATGTCGTAGAGGACAATAGAGCCGTGACGGATCGTTATCCCTCTCCCTGCCCGGATCCTCCCCCCATCAGGTCGCGCACTCGTCAGTTGGCAGGCTCGGCTGCCCGCATAGCAGGTACTGCTGTTTCAGGTGAAGTTTCTTCCGATAACAAAAACCGCGCCTGCATGCAGGCGCGGTTTAAAATTGTTAGACCTGAACCTGATGGATCAGGCTGCGTCACTTTCGAACTGAAGCTTTGCCAAGCGGCTATAAAGCGGATTGGTTTCCATCAATTCCTGATGTGTCCCAACCGCAATCAGTTTGCCGTCATCAATCACGACAATCCGATCCGCATGCAGAACCGTTGCCAAACGATGTGCAATCACCAGTGTGGTACGGCTGGCCATGATGGTTTCAAGCGCCTTCTGGACAACCTGTTCGCTTTCGGCATCAAGGGCACTGGTTGCTTCATCAAGCAACAGCACAGACGGATTACGCAGGATTGCCCGTGCAATCGCGATGCGCTGGCGCTGCCCACCTGAAAGACGCACGCCCTTTTCACCAAGGAAACTGTCAAAACCATCCGGCAGGCGATCCAGGAATTCAGTGGCATGTGCCGCATCAGCCGCCGCCCGGACGTCATCATCCGTCGCATCGGGTCGGCCATAGCGAATATTTTCCCAAGCGTTGGCAGCAAAGATCACCGGATCCTGTGCGACCAAACCGATGCGTTCGCGCACCGATACCGGGTCAGCCGTTCGAATATCGACGTTGTCAATTTTAATGGTCCCGCTTGCCGGATCATAAAATCGCAGCAACAACTGAAACACAGTGGTTTTACCGGCCCCTGACGGACCGACAAGGGCAACCGTTTCACCAGGCTTCACCTGCAAGGAGAAACCGCTCAACGCCGAACGATCCGGACGGGCCGGATAATTAAAGCAAACATCCTCGAAACTGACATGTCCCTGATGCTTTGCGGGCATCACCACCGGATTGGCCGGGGCGGCAATGGCCGGTTCGGTTTTAAGCAGCCCCATTAGCCGTTCCGCAGCACCGGCCGCACGTTGCAGATCACCAATAACCTCGCTGATTGCGCCGACAGACCCGGCCACGACAATTGCATAAAAGACAAAAGCAGATAGTTCGCCGGCCGATATCGTACCATCAAGCACATCATGGCCGCCGATCCACAGGATCGTGCCAACAGCACCAAAGACCATAACAATAACGACTGCTGTCAGAAGCGCGCGGGCAGAAATGCGCGAAATCGCTGTTTTAAAAGCCCCCTCGACAAAACCGTTAAAGCGGTCGCTTTCGATTTTTTCATGGGTATAGGCCTGCACCGTGCGCAAGGCATTCAGCGTTTCTTCGGAAAAGGCGCTGACATCGGCGATCCGGTCCTGTGCTTCGCGCGACAGGCGGCGCACGCGGCGCCCGTAACCGATAATCGGAACAACCACCAATGGCACCACCAGCAACACAAGAGCCGTAAGCTTCGGACTGGTAATGGCCAACATCGTCAGGCCACCGACAAACATCAGGATATTACGAAGCGCGATTGAAACACTTGATCCGATCACGACCTGTAACAAGGTCGTATCGGTCGTCAGGCGTGACAAGACTTCGCCAATCCGCGTCACTTCAAAGAAGCCGGGGTCCAGACGAATAATATGGGCGTAAACAGCCGAGCGGATATCGGCAACGACCCGTTCACCAATCCATGACACCAGATAGAATCGGGCATAGCTGGCGCCGGCCATAAGAAGGGTCACCGCAAAAAGAACAAACAACGCCTGATCAAGAAGAACACCGTTGCCATCGGCAAAGCCCTTATCGACCAACGTTCGAAGCCCGTTGCCAAGTGCCAGAACCGTACCCGATGCAACCACCAATGCAACTATGGCACCCGCCACTTGCATCCGATAGGGAAGAACAAAGGGGACGATGGCACGAAGAGCTGAAAAATTACGGCTGGAGTCCCTGTCTGCGAGACGGGGTGAATTACGAGGATTTAATGCCACAGCAGCCTTCCGGGTTACGCTTTTCTTATCCGTTCTGTTATCAGGCCAGTTTTGAAATAGATTTAATCCAGATCAAGACGGCGACCCGTTTTTACCGCGAGATCGGCAGTTAGCTGTTCGGTCAGCGTGGTCGATCCGCGGGTCGAGGTCCAGCTTTCATTGTCTTCGTCAAAATCGTAGTGGCTGGCACCACTAACGGGTGAAGACATCCAAAGCTGCCGGTTTGGGCCGTGTTTATTGATGATGAACGTCTCACCCGAGTCGAGCTCTATTGTCAGAATTCCCGACTCTAAATCGACATCAAGATCATCCCCCATCTCATCATCAATACGATCCGAAAGGATTCCGATGGTGCCATCAGCAAGTTGATGGAAGCGGGTTTCATCAAGGGCCACGATCAACACTCCGTCTGTCAAAAGGGGCACACACCCCTTGGAAAGGCGACAATTTCATATGTGGCGCACCATACTATATAAAGGGTCTGGTGCAAGCCTGCATCATAGCGTGTTAACCGATTAGTCCAGGTCAATGTCGTCCTGATCGCTTTGGAACAGGACAAAAAGCCCCGCGCGAAACTGTTAATCCGGGTTTATCCACGAATTCCCGGTTACAGGGGTTGCGCAGGTCGATTTTTTCCCCTATACACCGCGCTTCAAATTCCGGAGTGATAGGCGATGAAAAAAGATATCCATCCCGATTACCATGAAATCACCGTTCAAATGACGGACGGCAGCACCTTCTCCACCCAATCGACCTGGGGCAAACCAGGCGACGTGTTGAAGCTTGACATCGATCCAAAAAGCCATCCGGCTTGGACTGGTGTTCATCGTCTGCTGGACAGTGGCGGGCAGCTTGCCAAGTTCAAGAAGCGCTTCGCCGGTTTCAATATCGGTAACTAATCAAAGATCGTCTTTTTGGCGATCTATGGGATCAGCGCCCGTTGCATCTTTACGATGCTGCGGGCGTTTTTCTTTTCGGGCTCATGTTTAACTGCCTCGACAAAAATTACCTGCAACCTTTAACATCCCTTGCCTATGGTCATATTTAATGGTCAGACCGACATTTTCTTGCCATAATCTTTGGTCGGCGCATACCGCGTGGCAGACGGGGATGGTGTCGCTTGTTCTCGGGAAAACTGGGCTATTTGAATGAACCAGGTGGTTGCGCGCACCCAGGTCAGTTATGAGGTCTACGCAAAAGACCGTTCAGGGCGTTGGGAAATCCACGCCCACTTTACTGGTGCGCAAAAAAAACAGGCTGAGGAAGAAGCACGCTCGCTTGAGAGAATGGCGCATGTTTCGGCCGCAAAGGTTATCCGCGAAGTTTATAACCACAACAGCAACGCTGCTGAGGAATATGTTGTCTATGAAACGCGCCAGTCCGGTCCAAAAGAACCGGCACAGGTCGCGCCTGCTCGGTCTGGCCCCGCAGGAAGCGCCGTAGCAGGCCCGACGACGACAAGCCCCTCCGAATCTTATGCCAACCCCCATAACAAACCGGCTACGGCCAAACCAAAACAGACTGCCAAACCGACCAGCCGCGATCAAATCCCCGGACTGATCAGCCTTGTTCTAAAACTGATGATCGCATTCTGTATTGCGATTGCTATTGGCCTTTTGGCCATGCTTGGCGCCGCACAGGGATTGGGCTACCTGCCCGATCTAGGAATGTCGATCAGTCAGGGTGCCTACGACAAAGTGAACTTTATGGCCTTTATCGTTGGCTTCCTTGCCAGCGCAGTACCAATGCTGATGAATGTAACCCAGAAATTTCAGGGAAGGTCGCAGTCGCGCACCCGCGCCATCCAGAAGACCTCGCCGACGACTAAGCGCCCTAATCCGGGTCGCCGCATAAAGGCCAATCAGCGCCCCACAGCCGCCTTTGCCGACATAAACACCCGCCCCGACCATCTGGAAGAAACAGGCAAAGAGACGGCAAGTGACACCGTAAAGAATGCTACAGAGGATACGATTGAGGGCACCTCAGAAGATACGGCGGAGGATGTAACATCCACCACGGAAGTTCCTGACGGGCAAGAACAGAATAAAGACGGCGTTTTCGACAAACCATTGATCGAGACCCCAGCCATGCAGACCACCCGTAAAGTGATGAAGTCTTTTATCGCCGGTTCAATGGAAGCGATCAAACGCACCGTGCAGAATATGGACGCCTATCACAAATTCGGCGTCAATCTGTATGTCGCAGGCGCATGTGATGCCTGCAGCGAGAAAAACGCCCTTCCAACAGGCTATGGCCGTGGAATTCTAAAGGATTGCATCACGGCCCTTGGGGCGACTGGAAATATGGCTGACACTTTCTGCAAGAGTGTCGACAACTATATCCTCGAACCGAAATACAAGGATATGTACGGTGCGGGCCGCAGTTCGATGGATGCCTATATCGAGGACGAGCGCAGCATCACCACATCGGTGTCGCGTGCAATTGCCGCCTGGATAGAAAAACCCGGCAATGCACAAGTGCCCGACGGCGGCAAAAAACTGCACGCTCTTATGTTTACCGATATCGTCAATTCAACGCAGATGACCCAGAAGCTGGGCGATGTCGGCGCACAACAGATGGTCCATATCCACAACCAGATCGTTCGAACGGCCTTGATCAACAATTACGGCAAGGAAGTAAAGCATATGGGGGACGGTATCATGGCTGTGTTCCCGTCTTCCGCAAGTTCGGTCGAAGCCGCGATTGAAATCCAGCGCAACATGGCCAGCCATAACGAACGTGGTGAGTTGAAGTTTCAAATTCGCATCGGCATCAATACTGGCGAAGCCATTGCCGAGGAAAATGATCTGTTTGGTACTGTTGTGCAGCTTGCCGCACGTGTCTGCTCACAGGCCGATGGCGATGAAATCCTGATTTCAAAGAACGTCAAGGATACCTATGCTGGCAGCCGGGCGATTTTTACCACCAAGGGCACACGCCAGATGAAGGGCTTTGCCGAACCGATCGAGGTCTTTAGCGTGACCGCACGGGCATAGGCCGCCATCCTGGCCCATTTACCATCGAAAGACAGACGACAAGAACAACAGTGGCCTTTAAGGATATTTGATCCTAGGCCGAGCAACGGGCAGCGACCTGAAGCTCCATACGGGCTGTGCGCATATAAAGCGAATAGGCGCGATCCATAAGATCACGAAGTGCCGGTGCAATATGACCGTTATCGTCACAATGCTCCTCTACACACCCCCGCAGATCGACCATAAGGTCATCTATATCGACAGCTTCTTCCCAACCTATTTCGCCTTCTTCAACGGCACGCACAGCCAAAAGCCAAGCCATTGCACGGATCAACCGGCTGGTCATGCGCATTTCTGCAACAAATTGGGTTATTTTGGCATCGGTATGCTCCCCCCGACGCGCAGAATTTCGGTTTTCTGACAGGTAGTTCCGCGCCTCCACCAGCAGGGTGAAGGCCTCATCATAGGTTCGCGAAAAAGGAACGATCGCGAAATTGCTCTGATAGGGCTTCCCGATCGTTGTCGGGGGATGCTCATCTGTCATAGGGATTATATTGGGAAACTGCTTCGCCGCTTCAAGCGCAATGTGGGATTTGTCCCAAATAGAAAGACCGCCCTAAAAGGGCGGCCTTACCTCAACCTGCTAAACTTGCCGGACTTTTTTATTATTTTTAATCTTGTTTGTGGCCGAACATTAGCCATCGGTTCACAGAGGGTCAAGGTAATAAATTGCGGAAATATGACAATACGTATTAATACGTACCATTATGCGTATAAACAATACGCATGGCCCAATCCCTATGACACCCCACCTTGTCGCGGAGAGCACACAAAAGGAACCGCCCTAAAGTTGGGCGGTTCAGTTTAACAGGGAGGCATCGAAACATCATGTTCGACAAGGGGCCAACAGGTGACCCACAATCCATATATAAGACCAGAAGTTTAAATTTCAATTAACCGAGGGTTTAAAATATTATCCTCACGTTTAGTTCTTTGGCGTGCACCTAATACCAATGATCATCTAACCGCGATGTTCACCGGCACTGTCAGGATTTGAAAAGTGCCTCTGCGCCGGCATGAACACCATTGCGATGCTCCAAGGCCGCATCGACACGAACGATCTCTTGTTTTAGCGCGTTGCGATAGTCATTCAGGTTTTCAACCGACATTCCATCAAGGTTACGCGGCAAGCCAAACATCGTGACATTGGCTTTTTTCAGGTTGTCGTCTTCCACGGTCTTCCTCCTTATGTCAATTTGACCCAAGCGGTTTTCCCGCTATTACATAGTCAGAAGATACACCATTCGCCACGGAGATTTGACATGACTTTACCCGTTATTCCCGACAGCATGCGCGCGGTTGAAATCAAAAAGGATGGTGATCAACCTCTCCTTGTGACAGGAAAGGTTCCTATCCCGGAAATTACCACCGGTGAGGTTCTGGTTCGTATCCGTGGCGCGGGTGTAAATCGCCCTGATCTGATGCAGGTTGCGGGCATGTATCCGCCACCACCTGGCGCATCTGAAATTCCAGGTCTGGAACTGGCAGGCGAAATCGTTGCCTGTGCCCCGGATGTAACGGACTGGAACGTGGGCGACCGTGTTTGTGCACTGGTCACCGGGGGCGGCTATGCCCAATATGCGGCGGTTCCAGCGGCACAATGCCTTCCAATTCCCAGGGGGCTTGGCCTGATAGAGGCTGCGGGCCTGCCCGAAACCTTTTTCACCGTCTGGCACAATGTGTTTGACAAGGCCGCCCTTCAAAACGGCGAAACCTTTCTTGTCCATGGTGGAACATCAGGGATCGGCACAACCGCAATCCAGCTTGCCAAGGCATTTGGCGCACGCGTGATCGCAACGGCCGGAACGGATGAAAAATGCCAAGCTTGCTGCGATCTTGGGGCTGACATTGCCATCAATTACAAGACACAGGACTTTGTCGAGGAAGTTAAATCTGCCACAGACGGCAAAGGTGCCGATGTTATCCTTGATATGGTGGCCGGCGATTATGTCAGCCGAAATTTCAAAGCCGCCGCCATGGAAGGCCGTATTGTCATTATTGCCTTTTTGAACGGGCCAAAGGCCGAAACCAACTTTACGCCACTGTTGCTAAAGCGCCTGACATTGATGGGATCAACGCTGCGCGCGCAGCCCATCGCCAACAAACAGGCGATTGCAAACCAACTGCGCACCAAAGTCTGGCCACTGATTGATACCGGTAAAATACGCCCGGTGATTTTCAAGACCCTGCCCTTGGCCGAAGCACAGGCAGCACACGACATTTTGCGGGGTGGCGCACATGTTGGAAAAGTGGTACTGGAAGTGCCTTGATTGTTTACGGGTCCGGGTCGAAGGCACTTTGGTCGTCGCCAACGTCACCCGTTCCTTGGCAACAGGCCTTTGACTGCGGAATGAAAAGAAATATTCTTTTCAAGAAACCGCAACAGATTGTTGCTTTTAACCGCACATTGATCGAAAAGAGCGCTGTGGTGGTTCCAGCGACGCGCGGCGCCCATCTTGGGTTGCCTTTGCAGCGTTGCCGGAACACCAAAACAGATTATATTCTGGGACAAACTATTTCCGCGGATTTGGGACCCTTCCCATCGCCGGTTTCCAGAGAGAGAAAAGAGTAAACAGGAGGAATTATGGCTCAGCCCCTCATGCCGAAAGCAACAGCCGTTTGGCTTATCGACAATTCCGGCTTGTCGTTCCGGCAAATTGCTGCCTTTACGGAATTGCACGAGCTGGAAATCCAGGCAATCGCCGATGGCGATGTCAATCAGGGGATTGTCGGTTTGGACCCGGTTTCAAATGGTCAGTTGACCAAAGAAGAGATCGCCCGCTGTGAAGCTGATCCGCGTGCATTGCTGAAAATGGCAAAATCCGATCTGCCGCGCCCGCGCGCACACGGCAAAGGGGCACGTTACACCCCTGTTTCGAAACGTCAGGATCGCCCGAATGCGATTGCATGGCTTTTGAAACATCACCCGGAACTGTCTGATGCGCAGGTTTGCAAACTGATCGGCACCACCAAAGACACGATCGGCAAAATTCGTGACCGGACGCACTGGAACTCGGCCAATCTGACGCCGCGTAATCCGGTAACAATGGGCCTTTGCATCGAGCTTGACCTTGAGAAACAGGTTGTGATCGCACGAAACAAAAATCCGGAAAAAATCGTCAAAAATGTCGAGCCGGATCCGTTGCCCGAAGAATTGCAGATCAATCCGGAACCGGATTACCCTGGCAAAAAAGACACCGGGAAAAGATCCGCACCAAAAACGTCGGATTACATGGAAGCAGCAGAAAACCTGTTCCGCTCCTGACCGAAATAGAAAGGCCGCCACTCTGGCGGCCTTTTCTCTTTGGCGCTTTCGCAAAAGCGAATATGTTTTGTTTCATACGAATGCCGTTAAACGGTAATATTATTGAAATGAGCACGACATAACATTCGTTTGCACAAAAACCGCAAAACAATCGCCAAAGAAAACGTCTCATGCAAAAACGTCCGACCGAACGTCAGGCCAGTATCGTTGAACTTGTCCGCGCTGACGGCTTTAAAACCATTGAACAGCTTGCCGAACGTTTTCAGGTAACCCCGCAAACCATTCGCCGCGATGTAAATGCCCTGTGCGACGAAGGATTGCTTCGCCGTCGTCATGGTGGCGTTGAACCCGCTCTTGAGCATGAAAACATCGCCTATCGGGCGCGCAAGGTTTTGCATGTAAATGAAAAACGCAAGATCGCAGCCCTTGTTGCACGCGCCATTCCAGATGGCGCTTCCCTGTTCTTTTCCATCGGCACAACACCGGAACTTGTCGCAAGCGCCCTTTTACAGCATCGCGGCTTGCGCATTTTCACCAACAACCTGAATGTCGCCTATGTTGCCGCAACCAATGACAGTTTTGATGTCACCCTGATTGGTGGCCGGCTACGCAACCGGGACCGCGACGTTCTTGGCCCGGAAGTCGAAGCATTCTTCAACAGCTACAAAGTCGATTACGGCATATTTGGCGTTGGCGGCATTGACGCCGATGGCAGCTTGCTTGATTTCGATGAACAAGAAGTCCGGGCGCGTTCCGCCATTCTAAGCAATTCGCGCCAGACCTATCTGGTTGCAGACCACACCAAATTTGGCCGGAATGCTGTGGTGCGCGGCGGATCGGTTACCCAGGTCACCGCATTCTTTACCGATAGCCCACCGCCCGATGCGATCGTCCAAATGATTGAAAAAAGCGGTGTCGCCCTGCACATCCCGGAACCAAACGCGGAATTTCCGACCTTTTATGTTCCTGAAGATGACTAGCCTCAGGGCTGATCGCACTTAAAACGATTAGCTTCAAGGTCTAGGCCGTGGGCCAATCACGTGCTGCCGTCATCAAACTATTGCGAACTTCACGAAGCCCGCGACCCAGAACCTTATCCCGACGCACCACAAGGGCAAGCTGACGCGCAAGACCGGGAACAAGCGGCCGCGTCTTGATCGGAAACTGGGTCCGACCCAGCCGTGCCCCCATGGCAGGCAAAATCGTCGCCCCCAGCCCGGCACCAACCAGTTCCTTGATCGCTTCGACACTGCCCAGTTCCATAATCGAATTGCCGACAATCCCGGCGGCGCGCAGCCAGTCATCGACAATCGTTCGAGTATGGCCACCGCGCTCGTAAAGCACCAGCGGCATATCGACCAAATCGGTCGGCCCAATTTGATCCGGAACATCCGCCCCCTCGGCAAAGATTGCGACAAATGGATCAGTCAGAACGGGGGTGACATCCAAACTGCGCCCCGCGGCGGGCAGCGTTACAAGCCCGATATCAAGGCTATTTTCCTCAATTGATTTCAAAACCTCACTGGTATTGCCGGTACGAACAATAACCTCAAGCCCGGGAAAGCGTCGTTGCAATTGCTCCAACACCTTTGGCAGGAAATAAATACAGGCGGTCGCTCCGGTACCGATCCGCACCTGCCCAATTGTCCCGCGTGCAAATCCCGCCACCGCATCCAGTGCATTTTGAACCGATGCATCGATTTCCCCAACCCGGTCCAATAATGCCTGCCCGGCCGGTGTCGGCATGGCCCGCTTGCCAACACGTTCGATCAAACGCACCCCCAATCGGTCTTCAAGCTGGCGGATTTGTTGACTGATGGCTGGTTGGCTTAGGTTTTGACGTGTCGCTGCGGCGGAAAAGCTGCCCAGTTCGATCACATCGGCAAAAGCATGCAATTGATCCAGGTTAAGGCTGCGCATACCAAAGCTTTCCTTATCATTTGCATAAGAATACAAATCTGATCTTATCCTGATTTCCCGATTAATGTCATCCAACACGATCAATCACTGTCACGGAAATCACATCAATGTCTTTTGAAAGCCCGCTTGCCCCCGCTATCCCGACCAAACTGGTTATCCGTGATGCCGCCTCATCGGATATCCCGGCAATCACCGCGATATATCGCCATCATGTTCAGACCGGCACGGCCTCGTTCGAGGAAATCCCGCCAAACAAAGGTGAAATCGCCAACCGGTTTACAGCCATTCGCGACCATGGCCTGCCCTATCTGGTGGCCATGCGCAGCGATGTCATCGCCGGATATTGTTATGCCAGCCTGTATCGCCCACGTTCGGCCTATCGCCACACCATCGAAAATTCGATCTATGTCGCGCCAGATTGCATTGGTAGCGGTATCGGGGCGACATTGATGGCCGCCTTGCTTGAACGTTGCGAAACAGGCCCCTGGCAACAGATGATCGCTGTAATTGGCGACAGCCATAATCATGCGTCGATTGCGCTGCATCGCAAGTTCGGGTTCGAAATGACCGGGACCTTCCACAAGGTCGGATACAAATTTGGCCGATGGCTTGATTCTATTTTGATGCAGCGTTCTCTTGGCACGGATAAACCGGTTCTTCCCGCCCCTGTTGAAAAATGATTACCCGCGCCCTCGTCGTCAAACTGGGATTGGGACAATTGATCAGTTGGGGCACGGCCTATTACCTGATTGGTAATTTTGGCCCCCTGATTGCCCAAACCCATGATTGGCCCGACAGCATCGTCTATGCCGGTTTTTCGACATCTCTTTTGGTCATGGCCATTGTTTCCCCGTTTTGCGGCAAGATGATTGACCGTCATGGCGGGCGAACCATCATGATGGCAGGATCATGTCTGAATGCCGGTGGTTGTCTGATCCTGGCATTTGCCGATCACCTGATTTTGCATTTTATCGGCTGGATCATCCTTGGCGTTGCCATGCGTGCCACCCTTTATGATGCGGCCTTTGCCACATTGGCACATATCGGCGGGCGCGATGCCAGACGGGCCATGGGGCAGATCACCCTGTTTGGAGGCCTCGCATCAACCATTTTTTGGCCGTTGGGGCATTTGATCCAAACTGAATTCGGCCTTGCTGCTGCGCTCGTTTGTTATGCTTTATGTGCCCTGCTGACTGTCCCGCTGCATGCAGGCATCCCGGTGGGTCAAGCCCGACACGGAGGCAAACAGCCCCCCAACCGCAGCAGCGATCATACCACCCCCGACGATACCCAATTACCGCCACAGCAATGGTTATGCGGGGTCCTGTATGCGGCAATCGTTACGTTGTTAAATGTCGTTAATGCCGCCATGTCCGCTCATCTGATTACCGTTTTGATCGGGCTTGGACTGGGCACCGCCCTTGCAATCAAGATCGCCGCTCTGCGCGGGATTGGGCAAACGGTTGCACGTACAGCCGAAGTTCTGTTTGGGCGTCGAATTTCGCCTGCGACACTGACGGTGATTGCAACGGCAATCCTGCCTTTATGCTTTCTGCTGGCGTTCTGGGGCAACGAATTTGCGATTGCCGCAATGGCATTTACCCTGTTCTATGGCGCGGCCAACGGCGTTCTGTCGATTACGCGCGGTACCCTGCCCCTGATGATCTTTGGCAATACCCATTACGGCCATCAGGTGGGTCGATTGCTGATCCCCGGTTTTGTTCTATCCGCTTTGGCGCCAAGTTTGTTTGAACGGGTGATTGGTCACTGGGGGACAAACGGTGCGCTTTGGCTTTCAAGTGGCTTGATGGCCTGTGCATTTGTTGCAGCCGTTCTGCTTTATCGGCTGTTACAAACGCGCCCCAACGCAACGGCTGCCCAGCCATCAAAGGTTTCCGGATCAGGTACAAAAAATCCGTCCGTCAGGTTGCCCCGACGGACGGTTACCTAAACCCGTTCTTATCTCGACCTTTGGGAGCTCACCAAACGCCCCGGTTATGCCGGTTTGGCGTAACCGATATCTTTAAGGGCAACGGCAATTTCCGGCAGAACCCCCGGATCATCAATAGTCGCTGGCGCATTATAGGTTTCGCCATCTGCGATGGACCGCATGGTTTTACGCAGGATTTTCCCTGATCGCGTCTTGGGTAATCGATCAATAACCGTTGCTTGTTTAAAGGCGGCAACCGGGCCGATCTGATCACGCACCATGGCAACCAATTCCTTGATGATCGCCTCGTGCGGGCGGAGCACACCGGATTTCAAAACAACAAAGCCCAATGGCAATTGGCCTTTCAGATCATCATGCACGCCAATCACCGCACATTCGGCAACGTCGGGATGACCAGACAGAACTTCTTCCATGGCCCCGGTCGACAGGCGATGCCCCGCGACATTGATGATGTCATCGGTGCGTGACATCACATAAACATAGCCATCATCATCAATAAAACCGGCATCCCCGGTGGCGTAATAGCCCGGGAACTCTTCCAGATAGGAAGATATATAGCGCGCCTCGTTCTGCCAAAGTGTCGGCAACGTTCCGGGCGGCAATGGCAGTTTGGCGACCAACGCCCCGATCTTGCCGCGCTCAAGCGGTTTGCCGCCTTCGTCCACGACCTGAACATCCCAGCCACACGCCGCAACCGTTGGCGAACCATATTTGATTGGTAACATTTCAATGCCACGCGGATTGGCACAAATCGACCAACCGGTTTCCGTCTGCCACCAATGATCAATTACCGGTACGCCAAGGCTGTCTTCGGCCCAATGCAAGGTATCGGGATCGGATCGTTCCCCCGCAAGATAAAGCGCCTTTAGGCTGGAAAGATCATAATTGGCCATCATTCCGGCGTTAGGGTCGTCACGTTTAATCGCGCGAAACGCGGTTGGTGCGGTAAACAGAACCTTGACCCGATGCTGTGAAATCACCCGCCAAAACGCGCCAGCATCCGGGGTGCCAACCGGTTTGCCTTCATACATCACCGTCGTACAGCCCGCCAAAAGCGGCCCATAAACAATATAAGAATGCCCGACAACCCATCCGACATCCGATGCAGCCCAATAAACATCACCGGCATCAACATCATAAATATTCTTCATCGACCAATGCAGGGCAACCATATGCCCACCATTGTCACGAACAACCCCCTTGGGTTCTCCGGTTGTGCCCGACGTATAAAGCACATAAAGCGGATCGGTTGCTGCCACAGGCACACAATCAGCCGGTGCGGCCTTGGCGCATTCCGCCATCCAGTCAAAGTCACGTCCATCCATCAACGGGGCCGTGCATTGGGCACGCTGGAACATCAGAACCGATTGCGGTTTATGCGTTGCCTGTTCAATCGCACGATCCATAAGCGGTTTGTATTCGATCACGCGTGATCCTTCGATGCCACAACTTGCCCCCAATATGATTTTAGGTTTGGCATCATTGATCCGGGTCGCCAGTTCATGGGCCGCAAACCCGCCAAATACGACAGAATGGATTGCCCCGATCCGCGCACAAGCCAGCATCGCCTGTGCGGCCTGCGGGATCATCGGCATATAAATAATAACCCGGTCGCCCTTGGTCACGCCCTTGGCATGCAACGCACCGGCAAGCCGGGCCACCTCATCGCGCAAACGGTTATAGGTAAAGGTTTCAACCGTATCAGTCACAGGGCTGTCATAGATCAGGGCCGCCTGTTCGCCGCGGCCATTTTCAATATGGCGATCCAGCGCATTAAAACAGGTATTTACCTGTCCGCCAGTGAACCATCGGTAAAGCGGGGCATTGCTATCATCAAGCACACGGTCCCACTTCTTGTACCAAGACAGATTTTCTGCGGCCTCGGCCCAGAAACCTTCCTTATCCGAGATCGAGCGATCATAGATTTCCTGATAACGACCCGTCATTTCTGAAACTTCCTCCCGCGCGTCTGGATCTTTTGCCCGAAAATACGCGTCTGGCTTATATGCTGCGTTGTTGCGAAATACCGGTCACGTTTGTCTATGATATTCGCCCGGTAATTTCGTCGACCCGATCTGCTTTCAGGATTGCAAACTCTGTGCTGCACTCCTAATTCGGCATCATAATACCGATTTAAATTTCCAATGCCCCTTAGACATTGGTAGAGGGCAGAAAACCGGGGTATTTTTGCGGATTGAAATCAATCCAGAAAGCATCTTGCCTCGCAAAAAAGGCACGCCCGAAAAACGGAAAGATGCTAACAAGAATGCCGCCTCGCACGGTGGGCTACATGCAGAGGCGGCAAGAATAAAAGGCTGAGATCTATGCGCAAGAGATGCGTTTTTCAGGCAATCCGCACAGCTTCGTCATGGTGCTGCACGTTTTTTGCCAGCATCCTCTTGACGGCTAATGGGTTATTCGATTTATCTCGTCTTTGATTTCGAGCTTGCGGCGTTTAATGTCTGCAACACGGGAATCATCAGGCGCCGGTCGGCGCTGCTCGGTATGGAGTTCCTGCTCAAGCGCAGCATGTTTGACAGTTAGAGCTTCGACATGGGATTGAACACTCATTCGCCTACTCCTCAATTCTGACATTGCCCACACATTGATGGTAGTAATTCTGTAATATGATTTCCAGTCTTTCGACGATAAAACTGTTTAAATAGTGATCTGGGTAACACATAAAATGTCTCAAAAGGATCGACTTATCATTGGTATAACCGGCGCATCCGGGGTGATTTACGGCATCCGTTTTTTACAAATGCTAAAAGCCACACCAATCGAGACTCACCTGATCCTCTCAAAGGCGGCCGAACGCACAATCGCCTATGAAACCGACTTTAAAATTCGTGATATCAAAGAGATGGCAGACGTCGTCCATGATAATTCCGATATCGGTGCATCAATTGCATCCGGGTCGTTCCGCGCACGCGGCATGGTCATCGCTCCTTGCTCGATGAAGTCTCTGGCCGAGGTCGCAAACGGAGTCGCCGATAACCTGATCGCCCGCGCTGCCGATGTGATGCTCAAAGAACGACGTCGTCTGGTTTTGATGGCACGCGAAACACCGCTGCATGCCGGCCACATCCGCAATATGGCACTTGCCACCGAAAATGGGGCCATCATCGCCCCGCCGGTTCCGGCCTTCTATGCCCGACCGCAATCCCTTGATGAAATGGTCACGCAAAGCTGTGGCCGGATTCTTGACCTGTTTGATATCGATCTGCCGGAAACTGCCCGTTGGGGCGATGCCGATGCCCAAAACCATATCCCGGTCACCGGCAAACCGCGCAAGACGGACTAGGGTAAGAACCTGAAACTCAAACCATTATCCGGCTTTTTTGATCAGGCCCATACGGGTACACAGCAGATAAAGCGCCTGATCACATTCGGACTGGCTCAGATTAAACCGCGTCGGCGATAAATAGGCATGCGCCGGGGCAAACGGATCGTTTGCCGGGATTGTTTCGACCGCATCACATAATAATTTCTGTTCGATGCGCTCGGCACTCAGCTCATCATTCTTGACCTTGCCACGCAGCTTTTGCGCGTCGTCCCGATCGACATTGCGCAGAAACCGCCGTGCAGAGCGCAAAGGTACAATCACCTGCTCACGCCAATTGCGCACCGCATTTTCAAGTGCCGATATGCTGTATGGCGCCAACCCATTTTGGCCAAGACAGAACATGAACAACAACATATTCACATCCAGACCACAACTTTCCTGCAATTCAAGACATAATGATGCAACACCGTCGCGGCCATACATCTCGACCGTAAAGGTCCAGACTTCCTCTGCGTTCATGTCCAACCTGTCCGTTTTTCATTTTTAATTCCAAGATGGCCTGCTGCTGATCAGACCGTCTTTGCCGTTCGTACCGTTTTCGGCGGTGTTCCAAGATAGGCACCAAGCCCCTTGGCGGTCGAAACCATGGTTCCATTGGTGTCAACAAGACGTGGCCCGACAATCACATCGGCCATATCAACATCAATTACCTTGCGTTTTGACCAGGCGACCACGCGGTCAAATCGGCCTTCGGCGATCAGATCAACCGCATGCACACCAAAGGCCGATGCAATCACCCGGTCACGTGGCGACGGAATTCCCCCGCGCTGCACATGGCCCAACACCGTCACCCGTGTTTCCCAGCCGGTTCGCGCCCCAAGTTCATCGGCCAACCAGTGGCCGATACCGCCATAACGTATTTTTTGTCCGTCATTTTCTTGGGTTACCGCAGATCCATCATCGCGTTTGACGGCTTCGGCAACGATGACCAATGCATGATTGCGTCCGCGTTTACGAATGTTCAGACAATGCTCGGTCAGTGCATCCAGATCATAATCCATTTCCGGAATCAGGATCGCATCCGCCCCGCCAGCCACCCCGGCAAAAAGCGCAATATGCCCGGCATCACGGCCCATGACTTCAAGGATCATAATGCGATCATGGGATGCTGCGGTGGGCTGCAACCGGTCAAGTGCCTCGACCGCAACGTTAACCGCCGTGGTGAACCCAATCGAATATTCCGTTTGGGCCAAATCGTTATCAATGGTTTTAGGAATCCCGACCAGATTGATCCCGCCCATTTTCGCCAACCGGTGCAGGATCGCCATGCTGCCATCGCCGCCCACCCCGATCAGCGCATCAAGCCCAAGCTTGTTATAACCTGCAATAACCTCGGCGGATCGATCGGCAAAACTGCCATCGGGCATCGGGTAATGAAACGGATCGCCTTTGTTCACCGTGCCAAGGATCGTCCCGCCAAGGCGCAGCATTCCGTCATTATTTACATGATCATTCAAATCAATTGCCTGGGGCGGGTCCTGCATCAGGCCATGGGTTCCCTGACGTATCCCGACAACGTCCCAGCCATAGCCAAGCACAGCACGCCGCACCACGGCCAGAATGACCGCATTTAGCCCCGCACAGTCACCACCACTGGTCAGAATTCCGATCCGCATCCGTTTCCTCCGTCCTGTTCGGTCTCTTATCGAAAAGCCCGTTACAAATCATATGGGTTGCCATTCCGAATTCTGATAGTATTACAGGCTCTTCGCGTTAGTAACCAAGCTGGATCAAAAATGGACGAAATCAATCAGATTGCAGTCGAAAAAAGACTGCTGATTCTGCGCGAAGAACATCGTGACCTCGACATCGCAATCGGACAATTGGCCGAAGGTGCCCATCACGATCAATTGCGTCTGGGGCGCATGAAAAAGCGCAAGCTCGCATTAAAAGATGAAATTCTCTATCTCGAGTCACAACTCGTCCCAGACATTATTGCCTGAAACCAAAATACAGGAAATGATGGGGGATGCATGCTAAAAAGGCGATTGTCCCGCCAGCGCAGCATGCGGGCCACGTGCTATAAGCCGCTTGGGATCCGCTGCAATTGTGCAGCCTTCATTTCTTTTTCGGCACGCAAGGCATAATCAACGGCCACCAGCGCATCTTCGGGGGTATCCCCGGCCCGGGCAATATAGACACCAAAAACCGGCGTTATAGAGATGTATTTACCCTTCCAGAAAAAGGGATGCTTTTTCAATCGACGACTGATCGCATCGGCGCGCTGCCAAGTATCCTGTTCATCCATATTATAAAGCAATGCCGCAAAATCATTGCAGCCAAGATAACCAACCTGATGGGGAGGCAGGATGAATTCGGTAATCGTGCGATGCAGGAAGTTAAACACCCCCTCTTTGCATCCCTGACCGTAACGCTGCAATACTTCGTCCAGATCGGCAATCTCGCACAGCAAAAGAGTTCTTGTCGTGCGGTCCGTGCCGGTCAATGCCAATTCGTTTTCAACGATCTGCATGAAACTGGTACGACTAAGCGCGCCGGTAAACGGATCACGCCCTTCCGCCCGCGCAAGATCAACCTGATGACGCTGTAATTCGGCAAGGTTTTCGCTAAGCCCGTTCACGCGCAACATCAGTCGCGCAATCGCCTTTTCAACCGCAGGTGTCACCTGATCATCGGGAATGCCAAGAACATCGGCAATATCCTGAATGTTGGCAGGTGCCGAACTTTCATGGCGCTGCAATTCACGACGGAAAGCCCCCCCCGGATGAGAATCATCACCCTGATCTGGATCCGGATCAGGCGCAGTTTTCTTACGCACTGGCCTGCTATAGGTGTATGCGGCATATGGGTTAGAGGAGTAACGGCCATCTCCTGCCCCCATCGACGACGGGGTGATGGAACCGGGTCTCGTGACTTTCATGTCTGCCCTCTCATGTGCTACCTGCACAGAGACAAAATATTTGATGCCAAAATTATAACTTAAAAGTAACTATATTTCATCTTGTTTTTCAATTGGCAGTAAGGGTAGGCCAGTTATACTCATAGGTAATCCCCCTTTGGATCAAAGGCCTGCGCGAACGGGACGGAAACCGGCACCGTTCTGAACCACAGGCAGGCTTGCATGATCACCCTTCCTGCCTATAATGCGGGCCTTCTGATAACGTGCGACAAACGGAGCCGCCAGCATGAGCGATCAACGCCCGGTCATCGGCATTATCATGGGAAGCCAGTCCGACTGGGAAACCATGAAAAATGCAGCAGATGTCCTCGATGCGCTGCAAGTCCCTTACGAAACCAAAATTGTATCAGCTCATCGCACCCCGGATCGCCTGTATGACTATGCCAAAACCGCAAAGTCGCGCGGCCTTAAGGTGATTATCGCCGGTGCCGGTGGTGCGGCCCATCTGCCCGGCATGGCCGCCGCCATGACGCCACTTCCGGTTCTGGGCGTGCCGGTTCAAAGCCGCACGCTTAAGGGTCTTGATAGTTTGCTGTCGATTGTGCAAATGCCCGGCGGCGTTCCGGTTGGCACCCTTGCGATTGGGGCGGCCGGGGCAAAGAATGCCGGTTTGATGGCGGCCGGGATCATGGCGTTGATGGATGATGCGCTCGCAGGTCGGCTTGACGACTGGCGCACCCAACAAACCAATGCGGTTGCCGAAGAACCGGTTGATCCCGCCCCGTAACATGAATTTAAGCGCGCCCGAAACAGGCGCGTTTTTCTTTGGCATCACACAGCTCACAGATGGTCGGTGCCCGTCCCGCTTGGGAACGTGAAGAATTTCGAGGAATAAATGACGCAGGATTTCGCGACGCGTATCATCGCACCGGGCAGCACCATTGGCATCATGGGCAATGGCCAGTTGGGCCGAATGGCCGCCCTTTGCGCCGCCGAGCTTGGATATAAAGTCCATGTCTTTGGCCCGGGTGCGAACAGCCCGACCGAACAGGTTTGCGCCAAGGCCACCATTGCCGATTACACCGATCTTGAGGCGTTGCGCGCCTTTGCAGCCGATGTTGATGTTGTCACGTTTGAATTTGAAAACGTCCCGCATGACAGCGTCAAACTGCTGTCGGAACTGGTGCCGGTACGTCCGGGCTGGAAATGCCTGCATTTGTCGCAAAACCGCCTGCGCGAAAAAACATTCTGCAATGAAAACGGGATTGGCACGGCACCTTTTGCCGCTGTTCGCTCTCTTACCGACCTTGAAGCCGCTGTTGCCAAACTTGGTCGCCCGGCGGTTCTAAAAACCACCGAAATGGGCTATGACGGCAAGGGACAAGTGAAAATCACCCCTGATACCGATCTGGCTGATGCCTGGGCGGAAATGAACGGGGCCGAAGCCATCCTTGAAGGCTTTATCGCGTTCGAACGCGAAATTTCCGTCATCGTCGCGCGCGGTGTTAAGGGCGACACGGCCTGTTTCTGCCCGGTCGAAAATGTGCATACCAATCATATCCTTGATGTCACCATCGCCCCGGCGCTGATTTCTGCCGAACTTTCCCAAAAGGCCGAGGATATCGCGACCCGTTTGGTCGGTGCCATGGAATTTGTCGGGCTATTGGCCGTCGAGATGTTTGTCACCAGCGACGGTGCGGTTCTGGTCAACGAAGTTGCCCCCCGCCCGCATAATTCCGGGCATTGGACGATTGATGCCTGCATCACCAGCCAGTTCGAACAGTTCATTCGCGCAGTTTGCGGCCTGCCACTGGGCAATCCGGCACATCATTCACAGGCACGAATGAAAAACCTTTTGGGCCATGACATTGATGACTGGCAGGCAATTTTGGCCGAGCCGGATGCAAAACTGCATCTTTACGGCAAGGCAGAAGCCAAACCGGGCCGCAAGATGGGCCATATTACCTGGGTCCTGCCCAAGTAACACCGGATACTGCCAACAACACACAAAATTCAATGCCCCGAACCATCCCGGTTCCGGGGCATTTTTCGTTATAAGCCAACCACTTGGCAGCACAGGCAGTTTCTGCCCGTCAAACTGGCACTGCGCTTGCTGTTATCCAGACAGGAAACTTTGTTCGGGTAACACGCGATGAAAAAACTTATTCTTGTCCTTATGATTGCAACCGGCCTTGCATCTCTGCAGGCGGCGCAAAACACCGCCTCTGCGGCACCAGGCGCCGCAGGATTCCCTGACGTCTTGCAAGGCGACAAACTGCGGTTTGGCAATATGATTGTCGAACTGTTTGGCATTCGCGCCCCGCGACCGGGCATGATCTGCCGGGCGGGCAGTGTTGAATTTCAATGCGGCAATGCCGCGATGCAGGCACTTGACCGCATCATTGATAATTATGCCATCGCCTGCCAACAGGTTTCCGATGTGCAGCTTTTCCCGATGCTGACCGAATGCCATATGGGCCAAAGCGATATCAACCGCCTGCTGTTGCGCGCCGGTTGGGCAATTGTCGATATGAACAGCTGTGACAGCAATCCAAGCTGCCAGACATATCTAAGCGATCAGGCCCACGCCAGGAACAACCGTAACGGCATGTGGATGGGCGACCTGCCCTATGAACTGGTGGCCCTTGCCGCCAAGCCCAAACGTGAAGATTTCAGCCGCAATGACGAAAACACTGAAACGCTGCGGGCGATCAGCAGCCCGTTCCATGTCGATCTTGCCAGCGAACATCGCCGCGCCAACGAGCCAAAGCCGACATTGCTGAGTTTCCTGATGCAATAACCGTCTTTGCGTGCTCAATTCCCGTTTCCAATGCAAAACGCCGCCCGGTTGGGCGGCGTTTATTGTTTCAGGCCGGTTTAGGTCCGATCAGGCGCCGAACTGGCGTCGCACCCGGCCCGGTGTCGGCGCACATTGCACAATCTTTGCCCCCAGCTTGAACGGGGCAACGGCAACTTTGCCAAGCTTTTTCACCTGTCCGGTAATTTTGGGGATTTGCATGACATTGCCAATGCGACGATCCAGAAACGCCCAGCTGTCAACATGCCCATCGGATTTATCGTCCAGCCAATAAGCCAGCGTTGATCCATAAACCCCGGCCAGCAACATCCGCTTGGTGTACCAGTTATGGTCTGTGGATGTATCACCCGCCGCAATCCACATCTTGTCCACCGTCCCATGCGTCAGCTTAAGCCCAAGCGGCACGTTTTGCGGCAACACCATAAAGGCAAGGGCCGCACGCACCGTATCCTTTTCATGTTCGACCAATGACAAACGGGTTTTGACAGCCGTCGCAATCCGTTCCCGGATTTTCATTGATGGCAGATCAAGCGTATCAAGTTTTGCAACCATCTTGCGATCTGTCATCCCGACATAGGTACTGATTGCCTGACCAATGCCACCGGGCAGCAACCGATCAACCTCTCCCACCGCAAGATCAAGGTCTTCGGCACCGCTTCGAAGGGCGGTCTTGGTCCAGCCATCAAACGGCACATGTTCAAGTGCCGCGGCGACCAATGCCTCGCGCTGATCACGCAGACGGTTCATGCTTTCGGAAACGGTCATTTATGCCTCCTCGCTTTCGTCATCAGCGGCGGTATCATCGGTTGATTCTGCCTGCCGCAAGGGCGTCTCGGGCGGGTTCTCGCGCAATTCCTCGGCAAACCCCAACAATGTCATGTCTTCCATACGTTCAGGATACATCACCCCGATCAAATGGTCATATTCGTGTTGAACCACGCGGGCATGGAACCCACCGGCAATACGTTCGATTTCATTGCCCTTCTCATCCAACCCGCGATACCGGATTTTGTTCCAGCGCGGCACAACGCCCTGAAGGCCCGGAATGCTTAAACAACCTTCCCAACCATCAACAACCTCGTCGCCAATCGCTTCGATTGTCGGGTTCACCAAAACGCTCAGCGGAATGTCCCCATCATCGGGATCGTCACTTTTGCGAAAAGACGGCACGTGAAACACCATAATCGCCTTGGATTGAAACACCTGAGGCGCGGCAAGGCCGACACCACCGGCATCTTTCATCGTCTCCTTCATATCAGCGATCAATCGCTGAATTTCCGGATCAAGCGGATTTTCGACACGGGCGCTAACCTTGCGCAAAACCGGGTGCCCCATTCGGGCAATCTTTAAAATAGACATCAGAATTTTTGACCCAAACCACCGTCACTTCAACACATACCCTAATCATATAGCGCCATGACCCAGATTGCGCCAGCATCAAGCTGGTTTGCATGACCGCCTTTATGAACGTAATGCGCGAGTATCACCGTTCCCTCTTTTCTTTTGTACGGCTTTGCCCTATATAAAGTCCCACGGCCTTATGGGTCGCACTACCAACCGGGGGGCATTCTGCCTTGACCGGGTGTTTTTGTTTTTTTGAAAGGAGCGTGGTTTCCGTGCAGGTAATCGTTCGCGACAACAATGTCGATCAGGCTCTGAAAGCGCTTAAGAAAAAGATGCAGCGCGAGGGCATTTTTCGTGAGATGAAGCTTCGTCGTCACTTTGAAAAGCCGTCGGAGAAGAAAGCTCGCGAAGGGGCGGAAGCAGTCCGTCGTTCCCGCAAGCTGGAGCGTAAGCGCATCGAGCGCGAAGGCTTCTAGTCTTTTTCACTTTCGGGGTTCCTCGAACGTGATACTGCACGATCGGTTTTAGTTCGCTAAAATCGGACCCGTGCGCCAAGCCCGCCTCGGAGCAATCCGGGCGGGTTTGGTTTTTCTGCCCTGCCCCTTCGCCGCCACGGCGTCAATATCATATATCAATTTCAACCAAGACGATTTTTGATACCCTCCTGGCCAAAGCAAATCAAAAGCCGGAGGACGCCCCATGCAGCCCGAACCCTATCCGCTTGAAAAAGTCTATCAGTTGATCGAACCGGGACCGGTGGTATTACTGACCACCGCCGATGACGGCCAGAACAATGTCATGACCATGTCCTGGCACATGATGGTCGAATTCACCCCGCCGATGATTGCCTGCGTGGTCAGTGCTGGCGACCACAGCTATGAAGCTCTGCACAAGACAGGCGAATGCGTGATCGCCATTCCATCCGTGGAAATGGCCGAAGCCGTGGTTGGCATTGGCAATTGTTCGGGCCGCGAAACAGACAAGTTTGCAACTTTCAACCTAACCCCTGCCCCGGCCAGGAACGTTTGCGCCCCCCTGATCACCCAGTGTTTCGCCAATCTGGAATGTCAGGTCCGTGATACCCGCATGGTCAAGGACTACAACATCTTCGTGCTCGAAGTCGTTCACGCATGGCGCGACCCGATGCAAAAAACGCCGCGCACGATCCATCATTGCGGATACGGCAATTTCACAGTTGATGGCGAGGTTATCACCTTAAAATCGGATATGCCTTAAAGCCAGATCCGCATCGGAGCAAACCGGGCAGGTTGGTTTTTTGCCCGATAATCAGGACATATCATATTTCGAAATCTTCCCGGGTGATTTCGAAATATCTGCACAACTCCTCGCGATCCCGTGCAGAGGAATAATCCGTACGTGTTTCACCTTCACGCATTCCCCAGGATCGCATCACCCCAAATGATGCTTCATTTTCAAGCTGGGCACCTGCCTCAATAACGGCGAGTTCAAACAAGCGGAACCCCGTCTGCAAAAAGGCCGCGCCAATTTCCCGAAAATATCCTTTTCCCTGAAACGGCTGACCAAGCCAATACCCCACAACACCGCGATCAGGATTCGCAGCATAACGATAAAGCGACACCCACCCGATAAAATCACCGGTTCGCTTTTCAACAACCGCCAGCGGCAAAGCTTCGCCGTCCAATGCTTTCTGTCGGCTATCTTCTATCCGCTTAAGTGCCATTTCACGCGTATAAGGTATCTTCCATGATGCCAACCAACGGCTAATGTCTGACGTCATCAAGGCTGCAATAGCATCGGCGTCCGTTTCCTCGACACACCGCAAGATCAGTCGTTCAGTCTCAATCCGGACATCAATTAAAGATGGCATTTCAGACCTCGGCACATATGGCAGTTTGTTACCCATCCTAAAATGATTTCGGAAGGCCAAACAACAAAAAGGGCGACCAATGGCCGCCCTTTTTGTCCGAACTGTAATATTCGATCAGTTATCGAGATGCATGACGATTTCTTCGCACATCTTTTTGGCGTCCCCAAACAGCATCATCGTGTTGTCCTTAAAGAACAACTCGTTCTGAATACCAGCGTAACCCGCCGACATCGAACGTTTGATGAACAGCACCGTTTTGGCCTTTTCGACCTCAAGGATCGGCATACCAAAGATCGGTGATGACGGGTCGGTTTTGGCCGCCGGGTTGGTGATATCATTGGCACCAATCACAAAAGCCACATCCGCAGTGCCGAAATCACGGTTGATTTCGTCCATTTCAAGCACGTCGTCATAGGGCACATTGGCCTCGGCCAACAGCACGTTCATATGGCCCGGCATACGTCCGGCCACCGGGTGGATGGCATAGCGAACGTTGACACCTTCGGCCTTAAGAATATCACCCATTTCACGAAGCGCATGCTGTGCCTGTGCCACCGCCATGCCATAACCCGGCACGATAATGACGCTGGATGCATTCTTCATGATAAAGGCCGCATCATCGCTGGAGCCTGATTTGGCCGTCCGATCGCCATCGCTGCCAAGGGTCGCTGCCGCGGCCCCCGCATCGGTTCCGAAACCGCCAAAGATGACGTTAAAGATCGATCGGTTCATGCCCTTGCACATGATGTAGGACAGGATCGCCCCCGACGCGCCCACCAGCGCACCGGTAATGATCAATGCGTTGTTCTGAAGCGTAAAGCCGATGCCACATGCTGCCCACCCCGAATAGGAGTTCAGCATCGAGACAACAACCGGCATATCCGCCCCGCCAATCGGAATGATCAGGGTAATACCCAGCACAAGTGCCAGTGCAACCAGTATCCAGAACGCCATATGGCTTTCAGTTGTGACAACAATAATGCCAAACACCAAAATACCGATGGCAATCGCAAGGTTAAGCATATGTTGCCCGGTAAAGCGCACCGGGGTTCCCGAAACAATGCCCTGCAGTTTACCAAAGGCCACCAGCGAACCGGTGAAGGTAATCGCCCCAATGGCAACGCCAAGGCCCATTTCAATCAGGCTGGCCACGCCAATATTACCCGCCGTGCCAATGCCATAGGCACCCGGCGAATAAAGCGCCGCGCTGGCGACAAATACCGCCGCCAATCCAACCAGCGAGTGAAACGCCGCAACAAGCTGTGGCAGCGCTGTCATCTTGATCTTAAGTGCGATGACTGTACCAATCGCACCGCCGAGCAAAATACCGACAATAATGGTGGTGTATGACACGACTTCGGGCGATGCCAAGGTGGTCAGAATGGCAATCGCCATCCCCACCATGCCAAGGATATTCCCGTTACGTGCCGTTTCCGGTGAAGACAAACCGCGCAGCGACAAAATGAAGCAGACGGACGCCACCAGATACAGAAAAGCCGACAGGTTTTCCGACATTGTGTGTTCCCCCTACTTCTTTTTCTTAAACATGTGCAGCATGCGCTGCGCCACGATGAAACCGCCAAAGATGTTGACCGATGCCAGCACCACGGCAAGGAAACCCATGACCTTGGACAGGTTCATTTCAATCGGGCCAGCCGCCAAAAGCGCACCAACAATAATCACCGATGAAATGGCATTGGTCACCGCCATCAACGGCGAATGAAGGGCGGGGGTAACTTTCCACACAACGTAATAGCCAACAAAGCAGGCCAGAACAAACACCGTCAGGCCAAGCACCGTCGGGCTAACACCGCTTGTATGGACAACCGTGGTTGCGCTCGTTGCCATATCACCAGCCTGATGGGCCAGATTATCGGCAAGCTTTGCGGCCTTTTCGGCCAGCCCCAGGGCTGCATCGCGCAGCTCGTTTGCATTCTGGGTTACGGATTGATCAGCCATTTGCCACCTCCTCGCCACCGAATTTCGGATGAACAACCTTGCCATCACAGGTCAGCATGGTTTCGGCAATAATCTGGTCTTTTGGATCAAAGACCAGCGTGCCCTTATCCTTGTCGACCGACAGCGTGATGAAGTTCAAAAGGTTCTTGGCATACATCGCGGTCGCGTCGGTGGCGACGGAACTTGTGATGTTTTCCGGGCCAATAATTTTAACACCATTGGCCGTGACAATTGTTTCGCCAAGTTTCGCCCCGGCAACATTGCCGCCACGTTCCGCCGCAAGATCGATAATCACCGATCCCGGCTTCATGCCCGCCACCATATCGGCAGTGACGATTTGCGGCGCAGGTCGGCCCGGAATCAGGGCCGTGGTAATCACGATATCGGTTTTGGCCAAAACGTCTTTAAGCTTGGCAGCCTGTTTGGCCTTGTACTCATCCGACATTTCCTTGGCGTAACCACCAGATGTTTCACCATCGGCAGCATCGTCTTCGTCGACTTCGATAAAGGTCCCGCCAAGGGATTGCACTTGTTCCTTAACAGCCGGGCGCACATCAAACGCGGACACCACCGCACCAAGACGCTTGGCCGTTGCGATGGCCTGAAGCCCGGCAACACCAGCGCCGACAATAACAATACGGGCGGGCGGCAAGGTCCCGGCGGCCGTCATCATCATCGGATAAATCCGGCCAAATTCATGGGCGGCATCAATAACCGACCGATAACCGGCCAGATTGGATTGCGACGACAGAACATCCATCGACTGTGCGCGTGAAATACGCGGCATCAGTTCCATGGCAAAGGACGAAACTCCCGCCGCCGCCATTTTTTCAATAAGATCCTTGCGATCATAGGGATCCAGCAAGGCAATAACGGCTGCACCCTTTTTATAGGCGGCAAGCTCGTCGGTTTTGCCATCCACGACCGGCGGGCGCACCTTCAGGATGACATCGGCATCCTTGACGGTGGCTTTCATCGTTTTGACGATTGTCGCCCCGGCATCGGCAAAGCGATCATCCGGTATGGCGGCATCTGTTCCGGCACCAGCTTCGATTGCAACGTCAAACCCCAGACCAATCAATTTCTTGACGGTGTCTGGCGTGACGGCAACGCGCTTTTCCCCGGGCCATATTTCCTTTGGAACGGCCAGTTTCATCGCGTTCAACCTCCTTCCCTAAACATCATGAATAAGCACGGTATTTTTGTTTTTATCGTTTTTATACAACGTGATCCATATCTGGCACGCAACGCACCAGATTGGCCACGATACCCCTTGCCCGGGAAGAAAAAAGGCGGTTCTTCCGCTTTAACAGAAGAAACCGCCCGCTTTCCCACCACGCACTCCAAGGCCGCAAAGCCTTGGTAACAAGTCAGGTCCCACCCGCCACTGGTGCTCAGGACAAACAATCAATGACGCCCTGCCTTGTCTGCGCTGAATGCAAGATGCGATTTCTTCCCGGCTTCGACAATATCAAAAACCGATAAAAAATCAGTTTAACTTAATTTAAGTTCACATCACATCAATGTAATCATGTGTGACTTTCCGCACAGATTATTTCCATCCGGTAACAGGTCCTGATCCTGACAAGATAGAATTAGGCCATTGATTTGCGATAGTTTCCCCTATTTTCAGCCATCGTGAAAAGTTAACTTTAATTGACAAACACACCCATAGGTTTTCACCAAATCAACCATGAGGCAAGCAGGGAAAATGAAAAAATCGCTTGTTGCCGGACTTGTGCCAGACAAACAATGCCCGCCGAAATCAGGAATTGCATCCTCTTTCGCGCGCGCTGCTACTCGCATCTGATAAATACAGGTCGGACGATTCGGTTTCGACGCCACAGGAACCAACCGTTTATCAGATTGCAGATTGCACCTTGCCCCGATCAATCGGGCTGCGCGAAACAAAGGCATATGTCACGCAGCCTGCATATCGAGAACAGGTTGGCCGATATCAATTCGACAAAAAAACAAATCCAAGCAATTCATTCTCGTCAACACCGGAACGGATCGACAAATCATAAATCGATTGGTTGCTGCTTGCGGTAACGCCGTGCCCTGCAAGCTTTCGGATCAGGTCATCCGAACTGATCTGACTTACCGCCGCCAATGCAGACAAGGGTGCATAAACCAGTGCCTCCTCAATCGGGCGCTCCAATTGCGGGCCGGTTACCATTCCCCAGGAAAAACAGGATGCCATAAAAGCGACACCAAAGACCACCACACAGGCCTTGCCCCAGCCGGATTTCAGGCGATTTTTGAAGGGTCGAAAATTGATGACAATATGCGCCACGGCTCCGATGACAAAGAACCAGGACAGCCATTGATGGACGACGGCTGTAAGTCCTTCTTCAAATTCAAAAAACAAAAGAATTCCCGTTCCCGACATCAACAGAAAGGAGCCGATTGTGAGTTGCGTCGCCCAACTGCGTAAGGAAAGAAATTTCTGCATTATGTCATCCGATATGTAACGGGTCGCATCGTGGTGGTTCCGGCTTGGTCTGCGTAAAAAGACCAAGAATTCCACCACAAATTCCCATGGCATCGCCACCATGCGCCATGCAATAGTGCGTGTATTATTCACATAAATTGGGGAACACTTCGTGTCAACGAAAAGCGTGCAAAATACACATATTAAAAAACAGATGAGAACCCTTCACACCGCCCTGATCGATATCATCAGCGTCATGAACCGCCCGCAACGCGACGAACACATGATGAATGAAGCAGGCATCACGCTGGATCGCGCCCTGTTCCCGTTACTGGTCGTTATTGAAAAACTGGGTCCGATCGGGGTTGTTGATTTGGCCGACCGGGTTGGCCGTGACCACACCACCGTCAGCAGACAGGTCGCCAAACTTGAAAGCCTCGACCTGATCAAACGCGAACCGGGGCAAACCGATAAACGCGTCCGGCATGCAATCATCGCCCCCCTCGGCAAGAAAATGACCGACGCCATAGATCAGGCGCGTGAACGGCTTGGTCTGGCAATATTTGAAGAATGGGACCAACAAGATATCGACAATCTGGCACGGCTGATGCGCAAATTTGCCGATGCAATTCAGGACGCCCCCAAACGTCATGCATAACAATGCGACCAGAAGATTGCGTTTATAAGCGCAAGGGATAATCAGTCTTCGGGGCGGACCAACCCCACAGATTGCAGGGCCGTTTCCTGATTACGCGCAAGCTTATCAACATCAAAACCACCGACCAGATCATTGAAAATCTGATACCAGTTCAGATGCGCATCAAGACGCAGGAACACTGCGCCAAGCCCAACGGCCGCCCGGTCCACCAGAACAAACTCACGCGGCGGCTTGACGCCACCGACACGGCGCAGTTCCCGATGAACTTTCCCGGCAACTTCTGCGCCATAGGCCACCGAATTGGTTTCATCCATTCGGCGTTCCCGATCATCAAGGATCGGGCCATAAACAAAGCCAGCCCAGATGTTCAGAACATCAATCAGTTCCCGTGATGGATTATCAAAGCCCCAGCTTTGATAGGCAAAAACCGCCTTATCCTCGTCCTTGTCACGAAGCGCCTCGTACAACGTAATCACGGCATTGACGAAGGTGGGTGTAAAGATCCTGATACAGCCAAAATCAAGCAGATTAACCGTACCATCATCGCGGAGCGAATAGTTGCCAAGATGCGGATCACCATGGATCACACCATAGCGATAAAACGGCACATACCACGCCCGGAACATATTCAGCGCCACCTGATTGCGCGCTTGCTGATCGGGATTTCCATCAAGAAAGTTCTGGAATTTCTGGCCCGTTTGCCAAGTCATGGTCAACAGACGCTTGGTCGTCAATTCTGCAACCGGTTCGGGCACATGCACGCAATCCTCGGCCGCCAGCATATGACGATAAAGCCCCATATTTTGGGCTTCGCGTTCGTAATCAAGTTCCTCGCGCAGGCGAGCACTCAGTTCCAACTGGATATTTTCGGCATCAATCGCGCTGTCATAACGGCGATAAATCGCAAAGGCAGCACGTAGTTGTTTAAGGTCAGCCTCGACCGTTGCTGACATATCTGGATATTGCAGTTTGCAGGCGACATCGCGCCCATCCAAAAGCGTCGCACGGTGAACCTGCCCCAGTGATGCCGCCGCCACCGCATCATGGCTAAACTCAGCAAAGCGGGATTGCCACCCCGCGCCAAGTTCGCTGCGCATGCGACGTTTGACAAACAACCACCCCATGCTGGGCGCATCGGCCTGAAGGGTGGCAAGGGCCTGGGTGTATTCCTTGGGCAAAGCATCGGGGATGGTCGACAGAATTTGCGCGACCTTCATCAACGGGCCCTTAAGCCCGCCAAGCGCGGATGTTAGCTCGGCGGCGTATTTTGCATGATCAATATCGCCGCCGAACATTTTTCCTGTGGCAAGGCGCGCGGCCAGTTTCCCGGCCGACGCCCCCACCTTGGCATAACGACGAACCCGCCCGCCGAAACGATTTTCTTCCGAAGGGGCGGTGTAATCGTCGTCATCGCTCATCTTAGGAAAGCTCCTCCAACTCGTCGATCATGCGTTTGATCATGTTCAAACCGCGTTGCCAGAATGCCGGGTCGGACGCATCCAAACCAAACGGCGCCAGTAATTCCTGATGCCGCTTGGTGCCGCCCGCTTTCAGCATATCGAAATATTTCTGCGAGAAGCCGTCTTCGGCATTTTCGTAAACGTCATACAGTGAATTTACGAGGCAATCGCCAAACGCATAGGCATAGACATAAAACGGCGAGTGGATGAAATGCGGGATATAGGACCAGTAATATTTATACTCGTCCTCGTATTTAATCGCATCGCCCAGACTTTCATGTTGTACGGCGATCCAGATCTCGCCGATCTCATCAACCGTCAATTCACCTTCACGGCGTTTCTCATGAACGCGTTTTTCAAATTCAAAGAACGCAATCTGACGCACGACGGTGTTGAGCATATCCTCAACCTTGCCGGCCAACATGATGCGCTTCATCTTCGGATCAGTTTCCGCCCGCAACATCGACTGGAACGTCAGCATTTCCCCAAATACCGATGCGGTTTCGGCTAGGGTCAATGGCGTATCAGACAGGAAATAGCCCTGCTCGCCGGCCAAAACCTGATGCACGCCATGGCCAAGTTCATGGGCCAGCGTCATCACATCGCGGGTTTTGCCATGATAGTTCAGCAACAGATACGGATGCGCCGATGGCACCGTCGGATGGGCAAAGGCCCCCGATGATTTTCCGGCACGCGGCGGCACATCAATCCATGGATTATCAAAGAACTTCTGACCAACTTCCGCCAGTTCCGGCGAGAACTCACCATAGGCTTTCAGAACCGTGCTGCGCGCGGTTTCCCATGCGATATGACGGTCATCATCATCGGGCAGCGGTGCATTGCGATCCCAATAATCAAGCTGATCAACCCCAAACCATTTGGCTTTCAGGCGGTAATATCGATGCGACAGATCGGCATGGCTGCTTGCCACAGCGGAATTAAGCGCTTCGACCACTTCGTCTTCGACCTGATTGGACAGGTTGCGTGCCGAAACCGGGGTTGCAAATTTGCGCAACCGGTCGTCAATTTCCTTGTCCTTGGCCAGCGTATTGGTGATATGGGCCAGAAGTTTGATGTTCTTGCCCAGCACATCACCGATGGATTTGGCAGCCGCCTTGCGTTCCTCGACCTTGGTCGAAGACAGCATATTGGCGACATCGGACATCGTCAGGTCTTCACCGTTCAACGGGAAACGAAGATCGGCCATCGTCTGATCAAACAAACGCACCCAGGCACTTGATCCGGCAACGCGGCGCTCATGCAAAACCTGCTCGACCTCATCCGAAAGCTGATGCGGGCGAAACGCCCGGTTTTCATCCAACCACGGACGATAGCGACGCAGGGCTTCGCTTTCGTCATATTTCGCCGAAAGAACGTCTTCTTCAATGCGGTTGATTTCAAGCCCAAAGAACAGCGACAGGCTGGAAATGCTGGTCATTTCTTCCTGAACGGATTGATAGAACTGGCCAATGGCCGCGTCCGAGCCATCCCCGGCATACAGCAGCTGCGCAAACGAGCCGATCCGGCCGCACACTTCGCTAACGGCTTCGTATTCGGCAATTGCAGCGGCAAGTTCATCGCCCGAAAGACCGGCAAGCTTGCCCTGATAGGTTTTCTGGAAGGCATCAGAACGGGCTTTGGCATCATCAAGATCGCGCCGGATGGCCGGGTCTTTGGGATCGTTATAGAGATCGGTCAGATCCCAAGTCGGCAAATTCTTGTCGATCGCGTTCATTTGTCCTCCAGACAGTCAATAAGGCAATCGGACCTTTGCGGTCCCAAACACTCATGCCCGATATATGATGCCAAAGCCAGCTATGCCAGTGCAGATCACAGCTTTGCCATTATCAGCATACGAACCGGGCGAAATTTCAGATTAACAATAGCGGTTTGAACCCGGCTTGGGAAATCGCTAAGATCAATCAATATCAACGAATTTTTCCAATGATGTGACTTGCCATGCATTTGAACGCCCCGATCATCATTTTCCGGCTGCGCAACAACGCAATCCCTGATAACAAAAACGATCAGTCGAGCGTATCTGCGATGGAAAAGACAGTGCTTTTCGAAGCCACCGACAAGCATTACCATCACGGCCGGGCCTCGGCCTGAACAGTGACGCAAAGATCACTGTTTTAACGACAATAGAAACGACAACCAGGCAAGGAAGCGTCATGACGAAACTGCAGGATTATGCCGATTGGCAGAACTTGCCGTCGATGTTTTTCAAACAAGCTGAAAAATACGGGGATGCACCGTTCTTATGGACCAAGGACGGCGAGACGGGGGAATTTATTGCGACCAGTTGGAATGACGCCGCCGATCAGGTGCGCGCCCTGGCAAGGTCGCTTTACAAAATCGGTGTCCGCCCCGGCGACAGGGTTCTTCTGGTGTCGGAGAACCGCACCGAATGGGGTATTGCCGATCTGGCAATCATGTGTGTCGGCGCCTTAACGGTTCCGGCCTATACCACCAATACCGAACGCGATCATCTGCACGCGATCGAAGATAGCGGTGCGGGCATTGCCATTATTTCGACCAAAAAACTGGCCCAGCCATTTTTGCACGCTGCCCTTGATAGTGGTCGCTGCCGTCATGCAATCACGATGGAAGACTGGGGCCAAAGCTTTGTCGGCGATATCACCATCACCCGCTGGCAGGATGTGATTTCGCAGGGTCGCGGTCTGACCGATGATGTTGACGCCTGGGTTTCGGGCATTAAGCGCGATCAACTGGCCTGCCTGATTTATACATCGGGCACCGGCGGCGCGCCCAAGGGTGTGATGTTAAGCCATGGCGCGATCCTGTCAAACTGCATGGGGGCGTTTGACATCATCGAAACACTGGGCATCGAGGACGAAGTCTTCCTGTCTTTCCTGCCGCTGTCACATTCCTATGAACATACCGCCGGGCTTTACTTCCCCATGAGCATCGGCGCCCAAATCTATTACGCCGAAAGCATTGACAAGCTGGCCGCCAACCTGGCCGAAGTCCGCCCAACCATCATGACGGCCGTGCCGCGCCTTTATGAAATGCTTTATCAGCGTATGAGCCGCATGGTCGAAAAGGAAGGCGGCTTCAAGCAAAAGCTGTTTAACCTGACGCTCAAGCTTGGCCGCAAGACTTATGAAAAACAGCGTCTGACCCTGATCGAAAAAATCCAGAACCTGCTATGCGAAATTCTGCTGCGCCGAAAATTGCGCCAGCGTTTCGGGGGGCGGATCAAGGCAATGGTATCGGGTGGCGGGCCGCTAAACTACGAATTGGGCGTCTTGTTCGTATCGTGCGGCATTCGTGTCCTGCAAGGATACGGCCAAACCGAATTTTCCCCGGTGGTTTCGTGCAACCGTGCCGAAAACAACAAACTGCGTTCGGTCGGCCCGCCGATGGTCGGGGCCGAGGCCAAGATTGCCGAGGATGGCGAAATCCTGCTGCGTGGCGAAAGCATGATGAAAGGTTACTGGAACCTGCCCGAAGTCACCGCTGCC
Organism: Thalassospira alkalitolerans; assembly: GCF_002115745.1. Lineage (GTDB taxonomy): Bacteria > Pseudomonadota > Alphaproteobacteria > Rhodospirillales > Thalassospiraceae > Thalassospira > Thalassospira alkalitolerans. The sequence continues at coordinate 46,175 of NZ_JFKB01000014.1, read as the reverse complement.
GCCATCATTGATGGCTGGTTGCATACCGGCGATATCGGCAAGTTCGACGAAGAAGGCAGCCTTGTCATCACAGACCGCAAAAAGGATATCATCGTCAATTCGGGGGGCGACAATATCTCGCCACAGCGGATCGAGGGGCTTCTGACCCTTGAGACCGAAATTTCCCAAGCCATGGTTTACGGCGATGATAAACCCTATCTGGTCGCGGTCTTGTGGCCGGACGAAGATTTCATGCGCGAGTTCGCCAAAGAAAACGGGATCGACAACAACATCGATGCCCTTGGCACCAACGAAGAATTCCGCAAGAAAATCCGATCTGCCATCGACATCGTCAATCGGCGCGTCTCAACGATTGAAAAAGTCCGAAGCTTTATCTTTGCCGAGACAGCGTTTTCAATCGATAACGAAATGCTGACCCCGTCGATGAAAATCCGTCGCCACAAAATCCGTGACGCTTATGGCGCGCAACTTAATGCGCTTTATCAGCGCAAGCGCAGCGGATCATAATCAGGGGAAATGACAATTCGTTCCTCCCAAAAACCAACCTTGACCCTGATCCGGGGGCTTCCCGGATCAGGTAAATCAACGCTGGCCGAAACGATTAGCACATCAAACGGTGCCTGCCATCTGGAAGCCGATCAATTCATGATCGACAGGGCGGGAAATTACCGGTTTGACGGGCGCAAATTACGCGATGCGCACAGCCAATGCGAAACCGAATGCGAAAAGAACCTTTCGCTTGGTCAAAGTGTGATCGTGGCCAATACATTCAGTGAAATCTGGGAAATGCAGGCCTATCTCGATATGGCGGAACGCCATCATGTCTCGCTTCAAATCATCGAATGCCATGGCCGGTTTGGCAATATTCACGGCGTCCCGGATGACAAGATCGACGCCATGCGCAAACGCTGGCAATCCCTGCCAGCGTCCTTGCACTAAGGTCAGGATCGATACAATTTAGTTAACAGCCGAAAAGACCTTTTTCAGAACATCCGTGGTCCATTGTGCCGGATCACTGCGGATATCGGCTTCTTGCTGTGCGATGTAATAGAAAAGCCCATCCTTCGCCTTTTCCGTCGCATGATCGGTCAGGGATGCCTTAACATCGGGCACCATTGGCAGGGTCGCATATTGCCCCATCATTTGATCATATAATTGCAAGGCACCGGTATCGGACATGGCATCGGTGATGACCGGGCGCAGCTTATCCTCGATATTCGTTCCCGAGACACGGCGAAGATAGGATGTTGCCGCATCATCCGGCCCTTCCAAAATGCCCTTGGCATCATCAAGGGTCATCTGGCTGACCGCGTCGACCAAAATGCCCCCGGCATCCTTCATGGTGGTTTCAGCCGCCCGGTTCATCCGAAGTTCGATTTCTTCGCCGTAACTGCCAAGCCCGGCAGCACTGAGCAATGATTGAACACGCTTGACCGTATCGGGCAACGGGATATGCGCCACCGGATCGGCATTAAAACCATCGGTAACACCAAGATTGCTGGTAACGACCTCAACCCCTTTGTCCAAGGCTTGTTTCAATCCATCGGCAATGGTGTCCTGGGACAATCCCGCCAGCGACGTAGAACTGCTTTCCGATGTCGACGTTCCGGACTTTTCCATAACACCGCCAAGGGCTTCTTTGGCCTTGTCAAAAAACGACTGCGCGGATGCCGTATTTCCGGCCCCGGCCAGCAGCGCCAGAACGGATGCCGATGCAATCAGCCGCGCGAATGTTTTGAATTTTGCCGGTTGGTTTTTCATGACCGTCCCTTTGGTTTCAGATTTGTACCATCCTGCTATGATATCGTGACGATGAAAAGGCAAAACCCCGATCAATGACCGGGGTTTTACAAAGATCAGGCGTCAAGGCAGATCAATCGACCAGCTCGACCTTCTTGCCATTCAATAACAAATGGCCACCTTCTGCTGAAACCGGGACGGTATCACCATCATTGATCGACCCATCAAGAATCTGCATCGATAACGGATTTTGCAGATACCGCTGGATCACCCGTTTAAGCGGACGTGCGCCATAAACCGGGTCATATCCCTTATCGGCAAGCCAGCTTTTGGCAAGCTCATCCAATTCCAGCGTAATCTTGCGATCCAACAGCAACTTATCAAGGCGGCTCAATTGAATCTCGACAATTTTGCCCATCTGTTCACGTTGCAAACGATGGAACAAAAGCACCTCGTCCAACCGGTTCAGGAATTCTGGACGGAACGATGCCCGAACAATTTCCATCACCTGACTGCGCAATTCGCCGCTGTCATGACCGGCTTCCTGATTGGCAAGAATGTCACCACCAAGGTTAGAAGTCAGAATAATCAACGTATTGCGGAAATCAACGGTCCGGCCCTGCCCATCGGTCAATCGACCTTCGTCAAGAACCTGAAGCAGAACGTTGAACACATCCGGGTGGGCTTTTTCGACTTCATCGAACAAAACCACCTGATAGGGACGACGCCGAACTGCCTCGGTCAGGGAACCGCCTTCTTCATAGCCAACATATCCCGGGGGCGCACCGATAAGACGCGACACCGCATGCTTTTCCATGAATTCCGACATATCAATGCGGACCATCGCCTGTTCATCATCAAACAGGAACTGTGCAAGCGCCTTGGTCAATTCGGTTTTACCCACCCCTGTCGGACCAAGGAACAGGAACGATCCCATTGGACGGTTCGGGTCCTGCAATCCGGCACGGGCACGCCGTACAGCATTCGCAATCGACTTGACGGCTTCATCCTGACCCACCACGCGTTTGCGCAGAATGTCTTCCATGCCCAAAAGTTTCTCGCGTTCGCCTTCCAGCATTTTATCAACCGGAATACCCGTCCAGCGCGACACGACAGAAGCAATATGTTTTTCAGTTACCGCTTCTTCTTTCATGCCGTCGGACTGATCGTCTTCGGCCCGTTCAAGCAACCGTTCCAATGCCGGAATTTCTTCGTATTGAAGTTGCCCGGCACGTTCAAGGCTTCCGTCACGCATGGCGCGTTCCAGTTCGCCGCGCGCCTGATCAAGTTGTTCCTTGATATGGGTCGATGCCGCCAGTTCCTTTTTCTGGGCTTCCCATTTCGCGGTCAGCTCGGCCGATTTTCCTTCAAGTTCAGAAAGCTCTTTGTCCAGACGGCCAAGACGATCTTTCGATGCCTGATCCTCTTCCTTTTTAAGGGCTTCACGTTCAATCTTAAGCTGAATAATCCGGCGATCAAGCTCGTCAATTTCCTCGGGCTTGGAATCCAGTTCCATCCGCAGGCGCGATGCAGACTCATCCATCAAATCGATGGCCTTGTCAGGCAAAAACCGATCCGTAATGTACCGGTTAGAAAGCGTTGCCGCCGCGACCAGTGCATTATCGGCAATACGCACCCCGTGATGGAGTTCGTATTTTTCCTTAATCCCGCGCAAGATCGAAACCGTGTCGGAAACCGTCGGCTCAGATACAAATACCGGCTGGAAACGCCGCGCAAGGGCCGCGTCTTTTTCGATATTCTTGCGGTATTCATCAAGCGTGGTCGCACCAACGCAATGAAGTTCACCGCGCGCCAGTGCTGGCTTCAACAGGTTCGAGGCATCCATCGATCCCTCGGCCTTGCCTGCCCCGACCAATGTGTGCAATTCGTCGATGAACAAAATGACCTGACCTGCTTCGGCCTCGATCTCGGACATAACCGCTTTCAGACGTTCTTCGAACTCGCCACGGAATTTGGCACCGGCAATCAACGCCCCAAGATCAAGCGATAGAAGTTTCTTGTCCTTAAGCGTTTCGGGTACATCGCCCTTAACGATACGCAGCGCCAGACCTTCGGCTATGGCAGTTTTACCAACACCAGGTTCACCGATCAGCACCGGGTTGTTCTTGGTCCGTCGCGACAAGACCTGAATGGCACGGCGGATTTCCTCGTCCCGGCCAATCACCGGATCAAGTTTGCCTTCGCGGGCGGCCTCGGTCAGATCGCGGGCATATTTTTTAAGGGCGTCATACTGGCTTTCAGCCCCGGAACTGTCCGCCGTGCGACCTTTGCGAATATCGTTGATCGCGCCGTTAAGGGCCTGTGCGGTAAGCCCCGCATCCGCCAGAACCTTGCCCGCAGTTGATTTCGGATCAAGCGCAATGGTCAGCAGCAAACGTTCCGCCGTGACATAACTGTCACCAGCCTTTTTTGCCACTTCCTGCGCCTGATCAACCAAACGGGCAAATTCAGATGACAGGTAAATCTGTCCATTACCGCCCGATACCTTGGGCAGTTTGGCCAGTTCTTCGGCGCATCTGGTTTGTGCGACTTTGGGCTTTCCACCCGCTGCCTTGATAAGATTGGCTGCCAAGCCTTCTTCGTCGTCCAGCAGCACTTTCAACAAATGGATTGGTACAAATTGCTGATGGTTTTCACGCAGCGCCAGTGATTGCGCAGACTGAAGAAAACCTTTGGACCGGTCCGTAAACTTTTCAAATTCCATGCCTGTTACTCCTTGAGCTAACAGTACTACACCATGCGGACCTTCACTGAAGCATCCGCGACCTTAAGTGGTTTCATCCACAATAGAAATTATCAATCTTTCCATCGCCGACGTCTTTGATATGTCTCAGTTCAGGATGTTTGCAAGGTAATTCCCCGGCAAAAGCGGCAAGAATTAATTATCCGACGCAGCATCATTCAAGAATGCAGGCAAATGGGTTGGCATTCTTCCCTGATTTGACGTCAGAATAACGATTGGAATACTTGCCCTTGGGAATACAAGTCTTTAACGTCACCTCTTGTCATATAGTCGGCCCGCATGTCAGATCGCCGCGTTTCCAGCATGCATCATGGGCCAAACAGGATCGAACGCCATGACCGTCCAGCTTAAAGCCATCAACCGTTATCCTGTCAAAGGGTTGCGCGGCATTGAAATGCCTTCTGCCGAAATCAGTGCACATCAGATGTTGCAAGATGATCGCCGTTTCATCATCGCGACCCAATCATCGGTCGGGCAGGATGGCATTCATGAATGGGCCCGCAAAAGCAATTTCCTGCAATTGGTGAACACACCCAAACTGGCTGAACTTGGCACCGAGTATGACGCCGCCACCACAACACTGACGATCCTTCGCAATGGTCGCGCCATCTGCAAGGGCAACCTTGCCGATAAAATGGGCTGCACTGTCATCGAGGATTTCCTCAAGGCGTTTTTGAAAAATGATATTGCCGGAACACCGAAAATCCATTCGGTCCCCGATGTCCGCTTTGGCGATATGAAAGAACCCTATATTTCGGTGATCAATCTGGCATCGGTACGCGATTTCAGTGACCGCATCGTTCAAAAGGAAATCGACCCGATGCGGTTCCGCGGCAACCTGTTGATTGACGGGCTTGATCCCTGGACGGAACTGAAATGGGAAGAAGGCCAGATCGTTAAAGTCAATGACATCAAGTTTCGCGTCATCCACCCGATCACCCGATGCAAGGCAACCAGCGTCAATCCTGACACTGCCGAGTCAGACATCAATGTTCCCCTGCAACTTCGCAAGGGTTTGAACCACCTTTATATGGGGGTGTATGTCGAAGCGATTGAAAACGGCACCATCCACCCCGGCGATGAAATCACCATCACCCAATAGATTGCCCCGACTTTCCAGATAACAGCAGCCCTACATTAACAGGCGGCAATTGCCGTCTGTTAAACTCTGATCGGCATCAATTAAAGGTCGGGGCGTGGACGGCCATCCCGTGGAACATATCGTCATGATACCAATCAATCCGATGGGCGCGGATCGGCGGAACCCCCTTGCGGAACAGAATTTGTTCATCATCGGGAAAGCGGGCAACTTCGGCTGATCGCAAAATCGGCTGATTGTCTTGCGGGCGCAGATGCACTGGTCGGTCATTGCCGCCACCACCACCAGTATCATCAAATTTCGACATCGCTGTCAGACCGGAAACCCAGTCAAGGTTGAACGCCCCATCCTGGCTCAGAACTGAAATCGCATCGGCCCGGCCCACAACGTTTTCCCAATTAAGACAAACATCCATCAAGCCACTGACACCGGAAAACCCTGGCCAAACAATCATGCCATCGCCAAAACCGCCCCCCAAAAGGCGTTCAAACAGCGGCATGCGACCGACGGCCTCGATCCCGTCAAACAGAACCAGAAATTCGGGATCACCGTTTTTCCATTCACGTCGACCAATCAACTGCATCACGGCACCAATCATCACCCGGCTGAATGCGGTTTGGGTATCGGGACTGTCCCCGCCCATTTGCCCGACAATAAAGATCGATACCGGTCGGCCAATAAGGTCTTCAACGCCAAATGTGCTGCTGCTGATCATCCGTGCAATCGCCGGATTATCAAAATCGGCCGTTGCCATCCGACATGCTTCGATAATCGACATGCGCTGATCCTCGGTCATATCAAGGATCGTCAGGGCAACATCGGAAATCCGGCCATCGGCGGATTCTATGCTCATCAGTTCTTCAATAATTTGATAAAATCGCTGCGACGGCATGACCAAATTGCGCCGGACTTCCGCAAGGCTTCGATTATCCTTCAGGCTTTTCTGAAATGTATAAACGATAAAACCCTGCAAAAGCGTCCGGGCTACACGTATTTTCTGCTCGTCCAGTTCCTTTACAAAGACCGGTGCCAACAGGGTATCGGCGATCACCCCGGCATCGGCGATCAAGCCTTCGCCCTGCGGGCGCATAAAATCGCACGGATTAAATTGATCACTTTCCTCAGCGGCCTGCCCATGCGGATCAATCAGGATCACCCGTTGGCCCATCTTTTTTCGACGGTCCTGTACCACACGGTAAATACTGCCAAAGCGTTCATATACAAACAGGCTACCGCTGTGCAGCAGGGCGTTTGGCTCGGCCGAGGCGCGGTAATATTCTTCGGGTTTGCTGGAAAATGTAATCACCCGGCGCAGGCCCGACGCCCCCAAAAGCCGCTTTTCCGGCCCCCAGCGGCCAAGAACAAGGGACGGCTTGGCCTCAAGCAGTTTGCGTGCATCCAGATCCTCGACCTTGGCCCACTGGCCTTCGGCCTTCATCTTCGCAGCCTGCATCGGCGATAAGGACGGAGCTTTACTGCCCGATGACGATTGCATCCGATTTAGCATAATCACGACCAGCGGCAGAAACATCGGAATGATAAAACAGACCGCGCCCAAAAGGGCCATTTCATAGTCACCGTTAAACAGGCCAAGTGCGACAACCATCCCACCAAGCGCCCATAACAGCACCATGATGACCCGGAACAAACCTGTACCCATCACCGATCCCCCAAATTAATTACCTGTCTTGCGGCGAAGCGTCCCCACCCCATGTGACTGTCTTTCGTTCACCGATCATATTGCAGGCCTCATTGCCATAAAGTGATACCAGTTAAAATCACCAGTTGCATCATATTACACATTTGATAACGCAAGGTTTTGCAGCACCAAGTCACAGTTAACGCTTGTAAAGCTGGCTTCCAGCACATGAACAAACACGCCCATCGACCAAAACAACAAACCCCGCAGGATTTCTCCGACGGGGTTTGTTGAATTCAATATTGGCCAAGCGATCAGGCGGAAACAGGTTCCGCAGGTTTATCTTCGCTTTCACCTTCTTCGCCATCTTCACGGCCAGCAGCACGGCTACGGCCACGACGCGCCGTCGGATGACGACCACGTGTCCGACTGGTTGCCGCAGCAGCCTTGCGAGGTTTCTTTTCTTCGCCGTCAGCAGTTGTGACATCGCCGTCATCGGCGGCGGCAACCACTTCAACAGATGGCTGTTCGCCTTCGCCAGCAACGGCTGCTGCGACTTTAGGCGGACGACCACGTGCCGGAGCACGGCGTGCGCGCGGTGCGCGTTTTACCGGCGCCTCTTCGACGTCATTCTTATCCGTCGCAGAAGTAACAACGGCTTCACTTGCAGAAGCAACGGCTTCATTCACGGTGTTATCGCCATTATCGGCAGTGTTTTCCGCAGGAACCGCTGCAACGTTATCTTGGCTGGCAGCATTGTCGCTGTCATCGCCATTCTGATTTTCGTTGCGCTCGTCACGGACCGGGCGATTGTTGCTCCGACCATTACGCTCCGTACGATCATTACGATCCGTACGCTCGTTGCGATCCGTACGGTCATTACGCTCTGTACGCTCGTTACGATCAGCACGGTCATTACGCTCCGTACGCTCGTTACGATCCGTACGGTCATTACGCTCGTTACGATCAGCACGGTCATTACGCTCCGCACTATCAGTGCGATCGCTACGCTCATTACGATCCGTACGCTCGTTACGCTCCGTACTATCAGTGCGGTCGCTACGCTCATTACGATCCGTGCGCTGCGGACGATTGTTTTCACCGCGTTCTTCGCGACGCTGGTTTTCCCAGTCAACCGCCGCCTGCAGAATACGATGATAATGCTCAGCATACTGATAATAGTTTTCCGCCAAAACCGGATCATCCGTGCAATCCTTGGCCAGCGAAACGTATTTTTCGTGAACTTGCTGGGCGTTTCCACGAACGCGCCCGTCCGGACCGTTGCTATCAAAAGTTTGGAACTTCGGACTTACAGGACGTTTATTCGGCTGAGGCCGACCGCGCGGACGTTTATTATTATTGTTGTTGTTATTGTTACTATTATTACTGTTGTTGTTATTGTTATTTCTCATATCAACATGTCTTTGGTGTTGAAGGACAAATCCGGACCAATTTAAAGGCCCTGGAACCACTTCGTCTGAAAAACATATTTCCCGCTAAACAGTACCGGTTAAAAGGCACCGCGATAAATCAGCCAGATACCAATAAAGGAACGGAGATTTGTTACTGTTTACAGGGGAACACGGCGCTATCATAGCGCGTCGGGCACCCGGCCCGTAAAAACCAACTTATATGGCTTGACGCGTTATTCCAACTGTTTTTTTTAATGCTCACCGTTTTTTTGCGGCAGTACGGAATACCATTCAGATAACGCAGCGACCAACGGCACAGCGGGTCTTTTTCGCGGCAACACACCGCACAATCCCGCCAAGATCCTCGCGATATTCAACACCGACAAATCCCGCCTCAACCAAAAGCCGGGCGACGGCATTTTCCTGCCCCTGACCAATTTCAAAAATAACAAACCCCGCTGGTTTGACGAGGCCAAACGCCACCCGTGACAAAATCCGGTACGCACCAAGCCCGTCACCTTCGTCGGTTAAGGCCAAACGCGGATCAAACCGGCTTACTTCCGGGGATAGATCATCCATTTCATCACGTGTGATATAGGGTGGATTGGATACAACCAGATCAAAACCCTCGGTCCGTTCGTCATCCGTAACGGCCTGATCCCAATCGGAAACGCGAAATTCAACCTGCCCGCCATACCCCAATTGATCGGCGTTTTGACGTGCACAGGCTACCGCGCCTTGGCTTATATCAACGCCAAGTCCACGGGCGTTTTGCAAATCACCAATAATCGACAACAAAAGACACCCGGTACCCGTTCCAAAATCAAGCACCGTCGGTGCATCCCTGTCTTCAAGCCAGTCAAGCGCCAGTTCGACGATTGTCTCGCTATCAGGGCGCGGGTCCAGTGTTTCAGGGGAAAGCTTAAAGCTGTGACGCCAAAAATCACGTTGCCCCAAAATACGCGACACCGGCTCACGTTTCAGGCGGCGCGCGATCATGTCGCGGAATTTGGTGGATTTATCATCCGCAACGATATCTTCGGGCCAGGCCGCAATACGGCTGCTATCAACACCGGCGGCATCAGACAAAAGAATGCGTGCGTCCATACGCGCATTATCAATACCGGCATCACGAAGGGCGGCCACGGCCTCGGTCATCAGATCACCAAGCGTCGCCGCATTATTCGGGGTGCGGGCATCATTTGCCGTCATTTGATCAATTCTCAATCTCGGCCAGTTTCTGTGCCTGATCTTCGGCGATCAGGGCATCAATCATTTCATCAACCGATGGGCCACCGGCGATAAAATCATCCAGGCGATAAAGCGTCAGATTGATCCGATGATCAGACACACGCCCCTGCGGGAAGTTATAGGTCCGGATACGTTCCGAACGATCCCCCGATCCAACCTGCGACTTGCGATCCGCCGCACGCGCATTATCCTTGCTTTCGCGTTCCTGATCATACAGGCGCGACAGCAACATCTTCATCGCTTTCTCTTTGTTCTTATGCTGCGATTTTGCTTCCTGACTGGCGGCAACCACACCGGTCGGGATATGGGTAATGCGCACGGCACTATCAGTGGTGTTAACGTGCTGGCCACCGGCCCCTTGCGAGCGATAGGTATCAACGCGCAAATCCTTGGGATCAACATGGATATCAACGCTTTCGGCCTCGGGCAGAACAGCCACAGTCGCCGCCGAGGTATGAATACGCCCGCCACCTTCTGTGACCGGCACACGTTGCACACGATGCACACCACTTTCGAATTTAAGCCGTGCAAACACACCGGCCCCCGATACGTTGACAATCACTTCCTTGTAACCGCCAATATCGTTTTCATTGGCATCCATCTGTTCGAACTTCCAGCCACGGTTTTCGGCATATCGCTGATACATGCGATACAGATCAGCCGCAAACAGGGCGGCTTCTTCACCGCCGGTGCCAGCCCGGATTTCAAGAATGGCGTTCTTTTCATCCGCGTCATCCTTGGGTAGCAACAACAGCTTTACGTCGTGTTCTGCGGTTTGCAGTTCTTCAAGGATTTCGTATTTTTCGGCTTCGGCCATGTCGCGCATATCGCGATCAGAAGAGCCGTCATCAAGAATTTCCTGCGCACCGTCCAGATCAGAACGCAGCTTTTTGACCTTTTCGACCGCTTCGACAACCGGGGATAATTCGGCATATTCGCGCGACAGCTTGGCAAACGAACCGCCATCCACCGCCCCCCCCGATAGCAGAGATTTGAGCTCGTCGAACCGGCGCACAACGCCATCAAGTTTACCAGGGTCCAGACTCACTCTTTTTTCTCCTTCGGGATTTCATCAATATTATCGGCTTTGACACTATCATTTCCGGTTTGTAACGGGAACAAACGGGTCAGAAGCTTCTGCGCCTTCATCCATTCAACCGTACCGGCACCATCGGTTGTCGCCGCAAGGTCTTTAAGCGCTTGGGTCGGTGCATGCAACAACCGATTGACCAGCAACCGGGTTGCTTTTTCCGCATCCCCATGACTTTCGCGAAGCGCGTCATCACGTACGGCTTCGAAATGCGCCCGAAGATCGGCCATCGCCGGAACGGCGGCACGTTGCGCCCGGCCGCGCACAAAATGCTCGACCTCTTCCTCGATCAGGGCCCAGGCTTCGTCGGCCTTTTCCTCGCGGCCGCCGCGCCCTTCGGCGGCGATCTTTTCAAGATCTTCCAGCCGATAGAAAAACACTTCGTCAATTTCATCGACCTGCGGATCAATATCACCGGGAACGGCCGTATCGATCATCAAAACCGGGCGATAGCGCCGCCGTTTGATCGCCGCCAGCGCGCGCACCTTATCGATGATATAACGCCGTGAACCACCTGCGGTCAGGACCATATCGGCCTCGGCCAGCAAACGGTCCAAATCTTCCATTTCCGACCAATGGCAATCAAGCCGTCGCGCAACCAACCGCGCCCGTGCGGCCAACCTGTCAGTTACCAAAACCCGCCCCATGCCGCGTTCGGCAAGGGATGCTGCGATCAATTCCCCCATATCCCCGGCACCGGCCAGCAATAAGGTACAATTGGCGATATCACCATGAAGATCGCGCGCCACCGATTGCGCGGCGGCGGCAATCGAAACCGCGCCCTGCCCGATCCCGGTTTTGCTGCGCACCTTTTTCGAAATGGCATAGGCGGTTTGATACACCAGTTCCAGTTCACGCCCGACAAGCTGATGTTTACGCGCAATCCGGTGGGCATCCTTGACCTGACCAAACACTTCAGGCTCGCCAATCACCAAACTGTCAAGTGACGCGGCAACGGCAAAGACGTGGCGCAAGGCATCCCGGCCAGACCGGATGTAAAGTTCACTTGCCAGTTTATCGCGATCAATATCCGCCCAGAGTGCCAGCAAATCGATCAGGCGTTCACGCCCGCGTTCGGCCTCGGATGCCAAAAGGTGGATTTCGGTGCGATTGCATGTTGAAACCACAACCGCCTGCCCCAGCCGGGCTTGCAAAATCGCCGATAAAAATTGCGGTAAACGGGCTTCGTCAATGAACAGACGATCACGGGTATCCTCGCTAGAGCGCCGATGATTGGTCCCGATCACCATCAGGCGATCGAGCGGCCAATCTCCGGCTTCTTCACGCGAGAATGCGTCTGTCACCCCAAACTCACCTTTTGCCGATTACGCCAGCAAGCTGATCCAACGCAACTTCTTGCTGTTCACCACTATCAAGGTCGCGCAGTTGGGCAACGCCCTTGGCCAATTCATCATCGCCAAGGATAACCGCCAAACGGGCATTGGCCTTGTCCGCACGTTTCATGCGTTTTTTCATATTCCCGGCATAGCCAAGCTCGACCGCAATGCTGGCTTCACGCAATGTCTGCGCCAATGTCCGGCATTTTGCCTCGGCGGCATCCCCCATCGGGATCAGGGCAACCGGGCGTGGTGCTGCCGGGGCTTCGCCAACCATCAGCGCCAGACGTTCAACGCCCGCCGCCCAGCCAACACCGGCGGTCTGCGGGCCCCCCATGGTCGAAATCAAACCATCGTAACGGCCACCGGCCATCACGGTGCCCTGCGCACCAAGGGTGTTGGTCGTGAATTCAAAACAGGTATGGCAATAGTAATCAAGACCACGCACCAGACGCGGGTTTAAGTCATAACCAATGCCGATATCCCCAAGACCACCAGTCAATGATTTAAAGAATTCCTGGCTGTGTTCGTTCAGGTATTCGGCAAATAGCGGCGCATTGGCAACCAGTTCGCGATCCCCGTCGTCCTTGGAATCAAGAATACGCAGCGGATTTTTTTCAAGGCGCGCGCGGCTGTCTTCGGACAGCTTATCGAAATGGCCTTTGAAATAATCAACCAGCACATCGCGGTATGCCGCCCGGCTTTCCGGATCACCAAGCGTGTTAAGTTCCAGTGAGATATTATCCCACAAACCAAGCGATTTAAGGATATGTGCGCCATAGGCGATCATTTCGATATCGCCCGCGACCTGTTCAACACCCAGCAATTCAGCACCGATCTGGTGGAATTGGCGCTGGCGGCCTTTTTGCGGCCGTTCATAGCGAAACATCGGGCCATAATACGAAACCTTGACCGGCGACATCTGCTGCATACCGTTCGAGATATAGGCGCGTGCAATACCCGCCGTGCCTTCGGGACGCAACGTGACCTGTTCGCCGCCGCGGTCTTCAAACGTGTACATTTCCTTGGTCACAACATCGGACGTATCGCCAAGGGTCCGGGCAAAAACCTCGGTAAATTCAAAGATCGGCGTGGACATGCGATGATAGCCATACAACTCGCCAATGTCGCGCGCGACCTGCGCGATATGATCCTGCAGACGATTCTGTTCCGGCAGAAGGTCATGCGTGCCACGGACGGGTTGAAGCGATGCCACTTTGGGTCTCCGATCTAACTTGAATTCCAGATATTTGCGCCAAATACAATCAACACAAACTCATATGAACATGAAAATAGCTTTCCACCGTGATGGCGGAAAGCCAAAATTCGTCAATTCTGCCGTGCTATTCTGCGGCAGTCAGTTTTGCAGCTTCTTCGGCCTCGATCCGGGCCGCACGTTCTTCGACCAATTCAACGATATGATCGACCATTTTTTCCGTGCTGACATTGTGATCGGGACGGCCGGAAATATACATTTTGTGGTTCCCGCCACCACCACCGGTCAAACCGATATCGGTTTCACGCGCCTCCCCCGGACCATTGACAATACAGCCAATGATCGACAGCGAAATCGGGGTTGAAATATGGGCCAGTCGTTTTTCAAGTTCGGCCACGGTATCAACCACGTTAAAGCCCTGGCGCGCACAGGACGGGCAGGAAATGATCTGCACGCCGCGCGTCCGCAGGCCAAGCGATTTCAGAATGTCATACCCGACATGGATTTCTTCAACCGGGTCGGCTGACAGGGACACACGCAGTGTATCGCCAATCCCGGCCCACAGAAGGTTCCCCATGCCAATCGCCGATTTCACGGTACCGCTGCGAAGACCACCTGCCTCGGTGATCCCCAGATGCAACGGATAGTCACAGGCCTCGGCCAGGCCGTAATAGGCCGCAACCGCCAGAAACACGTCGGACGCCTTGACCGAGATTTTGAACTCGTAAAAGTCCTGATCTTCAAGGATCTTGGCGTGGTTCAATGCACTTTCAACCATCGCCTCGGGGCAGGGTTCGCCGTAACGTTCCAGCAATTCCTTTTCAAGCGACCCGGCATTGACGCCAATACGCATCGAACACCCATGGTCCTTGGCTGCCTTGACGACTTCGCGCACACGATCGTTCGAACCGATATTGCCCGGATTGATGCGCAGGCATGCCGCACCGGCTTCGGCGGCTTCAATCGCGCGTTTATAATGGAAATGGATATCGGCAACGATCGGAACATGCACCTGTTTGATGATGTCCTTCAGCGCGGCTGTCGATTCCTGATCCGGGCAGGAAACCCGAACGATATCGGCACCTGCTTCTTCAAGGCGCAAAATCTGATCCACGGTCGCATTCACATCCGTGGTCAGCGTGTTGGTCATCGACTGCACCGTAATCGGCGCATCTCCGCCGACTTCGACATTACCAACGCGAATTTTGCGGCTATGCCGACGATCAATATCTCGATAAGGGCGGACGCTCATTTCCAGTTCCAAGCAAATCTGTGTCTCGCGCAGCAGAACTCATTCTAAAGGTGTTCTGCATCCTGCCCGACTATATAGCTTATCAAGTGGTGATTAGAAACCGTTGCCTTATGGTTTTTCCGTCACATTTTGCAAAGCTGTCATAAAAAAAGCGGCCCCGTAAGGCCGCTTTTCCAAAATCAATGCTGATACCATCGCAACAATGGCGGGCGCAATTATTGAACGGTCGTCTGACCGGCCCCTTCAAGTGCCTCAACATCAAGCGAAAAGTCCGAAATCACGGCACCATACTCACCGACGGGCAATGCTTCCTTGTCATCAATGCTAAAGGTCAGTGCCCCGGCATTGCCAACTTCAAGCATCAATCCGTTCCGGTTCGGCACGCGATAGGTATCGCCAGCACTTAGCATCCGGGTCAGCAAGATATTGCCATCAGCTTCGCGGATACGAACCCAACTGGTTTCGACCGCTTCGATGGTGACACGGCTATCGACATTAACCGAACCAAAGACACGACCACCGCCAACTTCATCAACCGTGGGCGCGGCCGGAACAGCCGCGGTTTCGGTTGCCGGGGCCAAAGGCGCTGCTGCTGCCGGTGTCTCGGCAACCTCGGCGACGGCGGCTGGCTTTTTAGCTGGCACAACTGGCGCTTCTGCGCTTTCAGCCGGAGTTTCTTCAACGATTACCGGTGTATTTTCCGCAACCGGGGCTTCCGCCATTTCCGTCACGGGTTCTTCGACCGGTTCCACTATCTGGGCATCGACCATTGGTTCGGCTTCGGCCGCATGCGCGTCCGCTGCATTTTCCAAATTGCGTTCCGGCGTGGAATCAGCACCCCCTGACGTATAACTTGCCAGACGTTCAGGCAGCGGATCGACCAGATCGGCAATGGTTTTGCCCTGACTAGACAGATAGTACCACCCGCCATACGCACCGATGCCAAGCAATGCCGCAATCAAAAGAACGGCACCGCCGGGAACACGACTTTCCTGAACAGGTTTCGGGAAACTAAGTTCCGAACGAACGTCCGGTGCATTGCTTTCGGCACGAAAACGACGTGCGATTTCAGCACTATCAAGTCCGAGATGTTCGGCGTAGGCTTTGACAAAGCCCATGCCATACGGGCCACCGGGCAACACCGAATACTCGCTGTTCTCGATCGCCTCGATATAAATCTTACGGATACGCAGTAACTTGCAAACATCTTCCACACTTTGACCCAGGCTTGTCCTGGTGTGTCGCAGAAGACGTCCTATCTCCATCTGATCCGAAGAATAACTGGTATCTGCTTCCATCTTGATATCATTTGACGGCCCATTCCCAGGCAGCGGCCTGAAACGCAAGCGCCCCCCGGATTGCTCGTCCAAATGATCTTCCTTTCGCTTTCCGATCGCCAACTCCGCACCCCCACGTTACGATCTAGCAATAAAAATAGCAGATGCCCCCACCAAAGGCGATTGTTTTTAAAGTTTTACACCGTGATCTATTGCGAAAGCCTTAAGACGGGATCGCAATGATCTGCTGGAACTATTCATCACAGACAAGACATAGTCCTCAACGCTTCTGGCATTCATGCTTCGGACCATTTCCTTTACAGGACCAACCGCAGCAGGCGCCATAGACAAGCGTCGAATACCCAATCCAATCAGTGCCATCGCTTCCAACGGACGCCCGGCCATCTCGCCACAGATGGTCAAACGCACATTTCGTTCATCACACAATGTGACAAGTTGCCGCATAAAGGCAAACACACTTGGCGAAAGCGTGTCGTAACGCCCCTCGATCCGCGGATTTCCACGGTCAGCAGCGAACATAAACTGCAACAAATCGTTGGTCCCAACCGACAAAAAGTCGACACGCGCCAACAGGGCCGGCGCTTGCCATATCAGCGCCGGGACCTCCAACATTGCTCCAACCTCGACCCGGTTCGGTACATAGCCGCGTTGCGCTTCGCGTTTCAGTTGCTGATCCAAAAGCCCCTTCGCCTGATCGAATTCTGCGACCTCGGCAATCATCGGGAACATGACATACAGATCCCGTTGATGGGCAGCCCGGATCAGTGCGCGCAATTGATGGACAAGCACAGCAGGCCGATCCAGTGTAATACGGATCGAACGCCAGCCCATCGCCGGGTTCTCTTCTGTCATATCCTGCCAATAGGGCAACAATTTGTCACCACCGACATCAAGGGTACGAAAAACAACCGGGCGGCCTTCGGCCTGTTCGAAAATTCGGGTATAAAGCCGTGTCTGATCGACAATATCGGGCATTGCGGATCGCACCATGAACGGAATTTCCGTCCGATACAGGCCAATCCCATCGGCCCCGCTTTCGATGACATGGGGCACATCAATCAAAAGACCGGCATTCACATTCAGCGATATATCAATGTCATCACAGGTCCGTGCAGGCAAATCGCGCATCTGGGCATAAAGCACCTTGCGCTGCGCACGGGCTTTCAATGCACCATCGACAACCGATCGGACATCCTCGGTTGGCCGGACAAACAATTGCGCATTATCCGCATCAACAATCAGCGGATCGCCGGTTTCAACCTTGTCAAGAACGCCCTTGACCCCGCCTAAAACCGGGATATCAAGCGCGCGCGCCACAATCGCCACATGCGAAGTATGCGACCCTTCCTCAAGCGCCAGCCCCCGCAACCGCGTGTGGTCATAGTCCAAAAGCTCGGCCGGGCCGATATTGCTGGCAACCAGAATGATGTGATCGGGCAAATCGCCAAAAGCAGGCGACTGATATTGCCCCGATAAATGCTGCAACAGGCGATTGGCCAGATCTTCAAGATCGTGCAAACGTTCGCGCAAATAAGGATCACTGACCTGTGCCATGCGTGCGCGCGTATCATCATGCACCTTTTGCACGGCGGCTTCGGCAGTCAAACCGGTATGTACAGCCTCGGTAATCCGGTTCAACCAGCCGGTATCCTGTGCGATCATCCGATAGACTTCAAGAATGTCCCCCGGATCATCGCCACTGCCATTGCGCTCAAAACTTGAAACAGCTTCCAGCATCTTGTCGAGATGGCTCTGCAGGCCGTGCATTGCCTCGCGCAGGCGGGTCAGTTCTTCTTCCGGATCCTCGGACACCATCCGATCGATAACGATGCGTGGCTGATGCAGAACGGCAATACCCTTGCCGATCCCCGGCGCAAGTCGTGCGCCGCCCAATCGCAACGGTAACAATGCAATCCCGTCGGTCGGAAGCAATTCATCACGGCTGACAAGCTCGCCACCGGCGACCATTTCGGCCAGCACCATGGCGACATTTTCAAGCGCTTCCTGTTCGTCCTCGGAATAAAGACGCTCAGTCCGGTTCTGCACCGCAAGAACACCGATGATACGGCCCCCGCGCAGGATCGGCACACCGATCATGGAATGATAGATTTCCTCACCGGTTTCCGGGCGATAGGCAAAATTTGGATGGCTTTGCGCGTCTTTAAGGTTAAGCGGGCGCGCATGGGCCGCAACATAACCGACAATCCCCTCGCCAACCCGAAGGCGGGTCATATGAACCGCCTTGGCCGACAAACCGCATGTCGCAAAAAGCTCAAGCACCTCGCCCGCACGCATCACATAGGCAGAACAGACCTCGGCCACCATATCGGCCGCAATAATGGTCACGATCTTTCCAAGGCGTTCCTCAGCGGTCCCCGGGCCAGCCATGACGTCGCGAACGCGCTTTAAAAGGCGTCGCGGACCAGTGACTGCGGCGGACGGTATGCTCATCGGGCTTATTTGTCTCTTTGTGCGAGGGACTGAACGGCCTGTTCGACCAGTTCTTCAAGAATTTCGGCTACCGGTTGTTCTTTCTTTACCATACCAACCGATTGTCCTGCCATAACCGATCCGCCTTCGACATCACCATCGATGACCGCACGGCGCAAAGCGCCTGCCCAGTAATGTTCGATTTCAAGCTGGGCGGCACCCTGATCAAGTTCACCGGCGCGGAATTTCTCGATCACCTTGCGCTGGGTTTCGCGGAATTCCTCTGTCCCTTTATTTGCAAGGGCGCGAACCGGAATAACCGGGAACCGGTCGTCAAGCTGAACCGTGCTGACCGCATCGCGCGCACTGGCACGGATAAAGGCCTTTTTGAAATCGGCATGGGCAATGCATTCGCTGGCACAGACAAGGCGTGTGCCAATTTGCACACCGGCAGCACCTTGTTCAAGCAACCCGGTAATGGCTTCGCCGCGACCGATACCGCCCGCACAAAAGATCGGCACATCCTTGATTTCCGGCAGGATTTCCTGAGCCAGAACTGTCAACGATACCGGGCCAATGTGCCCCCCGGCTTCGCTGCCTTCAATCACCAGCGCATCCGCACCCGAACGCACCAGTTTTTTCGCCAAAACCAGCGCCGGGGCGAAACAAACGACCTTGGAAAATTCTTTGGCTTTTTTAATTGCTGCCGAGGACGGCAACCCACCAGCCAGAACAACGTGACCAACTTCATGTTCACGGCAAACTTCGATCAGATCATCCAGCATCGGGTGCATGGTAATCAAATTGACGCCAAACGGCTTGTTGGTCAGTGCCTTGGTCCCGGCGATTTCCGCTGATAGCAGGTCCGGCGTCATCGATCCGCAGGCAATCACGCCAAAACCACCGGCATTTGATACCGCCGCCACAAGGTGACGTTCGGAAACCCAGGACATTGCGCCAGCCATAATGGCGTAATCCGTTCCCAGAAATTCCTTGCCCGCCGCCCACAAATTTTCAAGGCGGGCGCGTGCTACATCGAATTTCGGATTGCTCATATTTCAAATACCCCAAAGCAGAAATGCAGGAAACCTAAGGTTCCCTGCCATTTCATCATAAAGGCCGAAACCGATAGTTCCAGCTAGTATGTAATAATTGACGCAATTTAACAGTGACTTAATCGCAAACGATAAAGTTCCAGGTTGTTAAATTATTCAGCGTCCAGACCATATGCGGTGTGAAGGGCACGAACGGCCAGTTCGGTATATTCCTCGGCGATCAGAACACTGACCTTGATTTCCGAGGTCGAAATGACCTGAATGTTGATGCCTTTTTCCGCCAGCGTTTCAAACATCTTGCGGGCAACCCCAACATGGGATCGCATACCAACACCGATGATTGAAACCTTGGTCACATCGGACGTGCTCAGCAATTCCTTGTAACCAATATTGACCGAATTACCTTCGATCACCTGAAGCGCACGCTTGAATTCGCCACGCGGCACGGTAAAGGTCATATCGGTGCTTTTACCGTCTTCAGAAACGTTCTGCACGATCATGTCGACATTGATATTCGCATCAGCCAACGGGCTGAAGATAGAAGCAGCGATTCCCGGTTTGTCGGCGACTTTCACCAAGGTGATCTTGGCTTCGTCACGACTATAGGCAATCCCGCTGACAACTTCCTGTTCCACGATTTCGTCCTCGTCTACAACAAGTGTACCTTCTACATCGCTAAAGGACGAACGGACCTGCACCCGGACGCGATGGTTCATGGCCATCTCGACAGAACGGGTTTGAAGGACCTTCGCACCAAGCGATGCCAGTTCAAGCATTTCTTCGTAGGTGATCTTTTCGATCTTGCGCGCTTTGGGCACGATGCGCGGATCCGTAGTATAGACGCCGTCAACATCGGTATAAATATCGCAACGATCCGCTTTTAGCGCCGCCGCAAGGGCAACCGCCGACGTATCCGAACCGCCACGCCCCAGCGTGGTGATGCGATTGTCAGGCGCAATTCCCTGAAAACCGGCAACGCAAACGACTTCACCGCTATTCATGCGCTTGTCGAGTTCGGTCGTATCAATTTCCTGAATACGAGCCTTGGCATGTGCGCCATCGGTCTTGATCGGAATCTGCCAGCCAAGCCATGAACGTGCAGGCACATCAATGCTTTGCAGCGCCATCGCCATAAGTCCGACGGTAACCTGTTCCCCCGATGAAACGATCACGTCATATTCACGTGCATCATACATCGGCGAAATTTCATCAGCCCAGCCGACCAATTGGTTGGTTTTGCCCGACATGGCCGAAACGACAACGGCAACCTGATTGCCGGCATCGACCTCGGACTTGACCCGGCGGGCGACATTCTTGATCTTTTCGACATCAGCGACCGACGTGCCGCCAAATTTCATGACAATACGGGCCATGAAGCATCCCCGCTAAACTTGCCATCCCATCGGAGTTCCGAAAAAGATGGCATATGATCCGGCCCTCGATCAATTGGCGCAAGCCAGCAACGCGGCGCGCGGCCTGATCCGGGCGGCGTTATCAATACTGCCTTACTCTTCTGGAAACAAGCATCAACGCAGGGATAAATTGCGTATGGTTGCATTTTAATCTTACAAAATGATCTGAATGCATTCCAATTGGCAAAAACCGCAAAAGACCACGCGATGCTTTACCCAGAAACCCTGATATCGCCCGTAATTAATGCATTGCACATATCCCTTTTTAATCCCTTTTGGCACAAGACAGCCAAGACAATACCGACCTGATCAAGGACCAAATTCGATGCCAGATATGCCTGTAACCGTCCGGCTCCGCAAACCGGCAATGGTTATCTTTGATGTTGGGGAAACGCTGATTGATGAAACCGGAATATGGCATCGCATTGCCGCCCGGTTTGGCATCCCCCCATTTACCGTCAGTGCCGTTGCCGGTATTGCGCTGACGCGGGGGTTGGGATTTCGTGAAATCCTGGAAGAACTTGCGCGGTTTTCCGACTTGCCAGTGGAAACATGGCGAAGCCCCGACCTGCTTGATGTCGGGCTGGATGATTTATACCCCGATGTTGTTCCCGCATTTGGCAATTTGCAATCTGGCGGCATCAAAATCGGCATTTGCGGCAATCAGCCCCAATCGACCGAGGATGTCCTGTCCCGATTGCCCATCAATATCGACTGGATGTCCAGTTCGGCCCGGCTGAACCTGCGCAAACCCGATCCGGCATTTTTCAATGCCCTGATCGACCAAACCGGCATTGATGCCCAAGATATCCTGTACGTCGGCGACCGGCTTGATAACGACATCTATCCGGCAATCCGCCATGGCATGCAGGCAAGCTGGTTATTGCGCGGTCCGTGGGCCTTTGCCCAGTGGCATGAAAACCGCGACGTTCCCGATATTCATATTTCACGCAGCCTGAACGGGCTTGCAAATCATCTGATAAATGATCTGATCGGTTAACCCATCACACAAGCAGGGTGTTGCCTTGCCGTGCCTGCCCGCGTAAACAGGGCAGAGCAAAACAAAATCAATATCATGCCTTCGGAGCCGCCCATGTCGCACGCATCCGCCCAAAACAGCCGCACCGCCAACGCCGATGAAATTGCGCGCTTTTCGGCCATGGCCGAAAAATGGTGGGACCCGAACGGGGTGATGAAACCGCTGCACAAATTCAATCCGATACGGTTGCAGGTTCTGCGCGACAACATTTGCGCCCATCTTGGTCGCGACCCCCATCAAATCGATGCTTTGAAAGATGTCGAAATCATCGATATCGGCTGTGGTGCGGGCCTGTTATCCGAACCATTGGCCCGCATGGGGGCCAAAATGACATCGATTGATGCCGCCGAAAACAATATCGAAGTCGCCAAAGTCCATGCCGCCCAATCCGGGCTGGCAATCGACTATCGCAATTGCACCCCGGAAATGCTGGCCGATGAAGGCAAACAATTCGATATCGTCCTGAATATGGAAGTCATCGAACATGTCGATGATCCGCAATTCTTCATGCAGGCCTGTGCCGCCCTTTTGAAACCGGGCGGCTTGATGTTTGTCGCCACCCTGAACCGCACGCTGAAATCACTGGCACTGGCCAAATTTGGCGCGGAATACATTCTGCGCTGGTTGCCTGCGGGCACCCATGACTGGCGCAAATTTGTCAAACCGTCTGAAATGTCCGGCCTTTTGCGCGGCGCGGGACTGGATCTGGTGGATATTACCGGTGTTGCCTATAACCCGATCACCGATAAATGGTCGGTGGCACCGCGCGATCTTGACATCAATTACATGGTCATCGCGCAAAAACCTGCGGACGCGTAATCACGTCGCCCATCGACCAACTTGGGGATTTTTGCGCAAATGCCATCACCTGACGGGGGGATTTGCGCAACACTTTCGTCAGTTTTTCTTGATATCATCCTGCCAAGGCAGGGCATGAACATCGATGCCTTCATCAATCAGTTCGGCGGTTTCCTTTAACGAGGCTTCGCCGTAAATGCCGCGTTTTTCGGTTTCGCCGTAATGGATTTTGCGGGCTTCTTCGGCGAATTTTTTGCCGACATGCTCGCAATTTCCTTCGACCTGCTTGCGGATTTCGGCAACGGCGGCTTTGGTCGCTTCGACCATGGCGACCTGGCGGCTTTTTTCCGCCGCCTCGTCTTTCTGGCGCGATGTCCGCAACCTTGGAGCCATCAATGCCTTGCCGACATTCACCGTCCCGCAATGCGGGCATGACAGTTCACCGCTGGCAGACTGGGCCTCATACGTGGCACCGTCTTTGAACCAACCTTCAAATTCGTGATCATGTTCGCATTTAAGCTGAAAGAGGATCATGCTGTCATTTGTTCAAGGAAACCGTAAAAGTTGCAAGGCGACTTGATATCAATGATATAGCCGCATCAGACCGGAATGCCAGTTTAAGGCCGAACATTCAATAACCAAGATTTATGAAAATGTCATCCTTAATGCCATCGCACACGATTACATCACATTGCCCGCCCTGCCCGGCCCCCGGCGCAACTGCACTTGATCTTGCCTGTGGTGGCGGGCGTCACAGTTTTTGGCTGGCGGATCATGGCTGGAAAGTCACGGCAATTGATCGCGACCTTTCCAAAACAGACAGGGCCCGAAACCCGGCAATCAATTGGGTCGAGGACGATCTTGAATGCGGGGTTTGGCCATTTAAAGACAAGGCATTCGATCTTATCGTCGTGGTCAACTATCTGCATCGTCCGTTGTTCGATGATCTATGCCAAGCTGTAAAGCCGGGTGGCACCATATTGTACGAAACATTCATGACCGGAAATGAAAAATTCGGCCGCCCGCGATCCCCGGATTTCCTGTTGCAAGCTGATGAACTGGCCCGCGTTTTTTCCGATTGGGACATAAACACATTCCAGCAAGGGGAAGTTTCGAACGGCAAAATCCCCGTCGCCGTAAAGCAATTCATATCGGCACGGAACCCCAAAATCAGCACGTGATGAAAAGCTGTCCACGTCAGGACAGGACGCCCGGCACTTATTTAAACCTGCGGTTTTCCAATAAGATATATCGCGTTTCAAACTCCCTCTAAATGATACGTTATAACATAACAAATTTGTCATGCGCGAAACGCCTGGTTTAAGGCATTTTTGCCAAACCCGTTTCCGCCTTGATAAAGAGAGAGATCATGAACGAACAGTTTGAAATCATCGAAGACCGCGATGACATTCCATCCAACCCGACCAACAATCCCCGTGTTGCCGACCTGATCAATGCCCGTCTGACACGCCGTGGATTTTTCAAAGGCCTGATGGCGACGTCCGCCGTTGCCGGTGCCGGAATTGTAACAACGGGCATGGCCCGCGCGCAGGATGCATCAACGCTGACCTTCAAGTCGATCCCGCAGAAAATTGCCAAATCCCACACGGTTGCCGACGGTTATGATGCCAATATACTGATCCGTCATGGCGACAAGGTTGTGGCAGATGCCCCGGCCTATGTTCCGGGTGCAGTTGATGCCGCGGCCCAGGTCAAACAGTTCGGTTATAACAACGATTTCATCGGTTACCTACCACTGCCCGCCGGTTCGAACAATTCCGATCATGGCTTACTGTGTATCAACCATGAATACACCAATGCCGAATTGATGTGGCCGAGCCTTAAAGATCCAATGGGCGCCTCCAAGGAACAGGCACAGCATGAAATCGCCGCCCACGGTCATTCGGTTCTTGAAATCAAAAAAACCGATGGAAAATGGCAGGTTGTTGACGGATCGCAATATGCGCGCCGTATTTCCGCCCTTGAAACCGAAATGGTGATCACCGGCCCCGCAGCAGGCCATGACCGCCTGAAAACCAGTACGGATCAGACCGGAACGCGGGTGATCGGCACCCTGAATAACTGTGCAGGTGGCAAGACGCCCTGGGGCACCATCCTGATCGCCGAAGAAAACTTTAACGGTTACTTTGGCGGCGACATCGCCAAAACCAACGAAGAACGCAATTACAAGCGCCTCGGCATCGAACCGGACAGTTGGTATAGCTGGGTCAACCATTTCGACCGTTTCAATGTTGAAAAAGAACCGAACGAGCCGAACAAATTCGGCTGGATGGTCGAACTTGATCCCTATGATCCATCATCGACACCGAAAAAACGCACGGCCCTTGGCCGGTTCAAGCATGAAGGTGCGACCGTCTTCCTGAACAAGGATAATTCCGTTGTCGCCTATTCCGGCGATGATCAGCGGTTTGATTATCTGTACAAATTCATTGCATCGAAAAAATACAACCCGAATGACCGTGCGGCAAATATGGACATCCTTGAAGATGGCACGCTTCATGTTGCCAAATTCAACGACGATGGCACCGTCAACTGGATGCCGATCATTCATGGTGAAGGCCCATTGACCGCAGAAAACGGCTTTGACAGCCGGGCCGACGTCCTGATCGAAACCCGCCGCGCAGCCGACCTTCTAGGCGCGACCAAAATGGACCGCCCGGAAGACGTCGAACCGAACCCGGTCAATGGCAAGGTTTACGTCATGCTGACCAACAATTCGAAACGCAAAGAACCAAACATCGCTAATCCGCGTGTCAAAAACATCCATGGTCACGTGCTCGAACTTACCCCGCCCGGCGGCATGGGCAAGGATGCCGATCACACGGCATCAACCTTTGAATGGGATATTTTCCTTTTGGGGGGCAATCCGGCCAACACCGATGACAAGTCGGTTTACCATCCCGGCGCCGAAAGCTGGGTTTCCTGCCCGGACAATTTGGCAATTGATCACAAGGGGCGCCTGTGGATTGCCACCGATGGTGCCCCGAAATCCGATATCCCGGACGGCATGCACGCCACAGACGTTGAAGGAGCCGGTCGCGCCCTGACCAAATTCTTCTTTGCCTGCCCGGAAGGGGCGGAAATGTGCGGGCCGGAATTCACCCCGGATGGCAAAACCCTGTTCGTCGCCGTTCAGCATCCGGCAGATGGTTCGACCTATGACGCGCCCAGCACCCGCTGGCCGGACTTTGCCGATGGTGTTCCACCGCGCCCGTCGGTTCTTGCCATCACCAAACAGGATGGCGGCGAAATCGCCGGATAATTCAAAATAAGGCCAGGCCAAAGTCAGGCCAAAGTCAGCCCCTGATCCGGTGCAAATCGCATCGGTTCAGGGCGACCTGACAAACCATCGGAAATTTAGAAGGATTTCAACCACCAAGCCCCCGTCAGGTTCAATGCACCGGATGCACCACCGACATACATCGAGCAAATGCACCATCCCGTGCGCCCGAATGAACAGCGTAACAGATCGATAACATTTCCTTCACGAAAACGCCTCTCGCGATTTTTACAATGCGCACCGTTCGTCGCATGTATATCGCGTGGCCGAACACACAGTTCGATAAGGGAGAACATCGAAATGAAACGCCTTCTTGTTGCCTCCGCACTGGCTGGTGCCATGTGCGCGAACGTTGCTGTTGCCGCTGATATGCTGCCGCAGGCCAATGATCCGTATTTCGTCGCTGCACAGCAGACCCTGCAGCAGAAACTGCACGAGCAGGTCAATACCAACCGCGCCAAGAACGTTATCCTGTTCGTTGGTGACGGCATGAGCATTCCGACCGTAACCGCCGCACGCATCTATGAAGGTCAGAAGCGCGGCGTTGACGGCGAAAGCAACAGCCTTGTCTTTGGCACCTTCCCGAATGTTGCCCTGTCCAAGACCTATACCCATGACGCCCAGATCGCTGACTCGGCACCGACCGCATCGGCAATGATGGCTGGCGTAAAAATGAATAACGGCACCATCGGCGTCAGTTCCGAAGTTGCCCGTGGCGACTGCAAAGCCCAATTGGCCCACCCGGTCAAAAGCCTTGCCGCTCAGGCTGAAGAACAAGGCATGTCAACCGGCGTAATTTCCACCGCCCGTTTGACCCATGCCACCCCGGCTGCAACCTATGTCCACACCGCGGACCGTAACTGGGAAAATGATGCGGATCTTTCCGATGCCGCCAAAGCAGATGGTTGCCCGGATATCGCAAGCCAGATGATCGCATGGCCAGCCGGCGACGGCTTTGAAGTTGCATTCGGTGGCGGTCGCCGTAACTTCATCGACAAATCGATGAACGATCCCGAAGACAAAGGCAAAACTGGCAGCCGTACCGATGGTCGCGATTTGACCAAGGAATGGGTCGATGCCAAAGGCAAAGGCGCATCCTATATCTGGAACAAAGAACAGTTTGACGCGATTGACGTCGCATCAGCCAAACATGTTCTGGGCCTGTTTGACCGGTCGCACATGGAATACGAAGCCGACCGTGCGAAAGATGCCGGTGGTGAACCGAGCCTGGCCGAAATGACCGGCAAAGCCATCGATATCCTGTCGAAAAATGACAAAGGCTACTTCCTGATGGTTGAAGCCGGTCGTATTGACCATGCCCACCACGAAGGCAATGCTGCCCGTGCGCTTGAAGACACCGTCGCCCTTAATGACGCGGTCAAGGAAGCCATGAGCAAAGTCGACATGGAAAACACCCTGATCATCGTCACGGCCGACCATTCGCACACCATGACCATTTCCGGCTATGCCGAGCGTGGCAATCCGATCCTTGGCCTGTCACAGGGCAAAGCCGATGATGGCAAAGCTTACACCACCCTTGGTTACATGAACGGTCCGGGCGCACTTAAAGACGAACTTCGTCCTGACCTTGCCAATGTCGATACCACCGACGTTGACTTCCTTCAGCCGGCCCTGATTCCGATGAGCAGCGAAACCCATGCCGGTGACGATGTTGCCATCTTTGCGGCCGGTCCCTGGTCGCACCTGTTCCACGGCGTCGTTGAACAGAACTTCATCTATCACGTCATGTCCTATGCCTCGAAAATCGAAGACCGTATGGCTTCGAAATAACGCATAGCCCAAATATTGCCGGTCGCAGTTCGCTGCGGCCGGTTTTTTCCTTAATGGAGATTCCCATGATCATCGGACGTCGCACCTTTATTGCAGGTACTGCCGCAACCGCCGGAATGCTAATTGCGCCGTCTGCCTTTGCACGTGACCGGATCAAAATTACCGATATTTACAAAAACCAGGCCGAATTTTCGGTTCTGGCCAAAACATTTGCCAAAGAAAAAACCCGTATTGAAATTACCGGCTTCATGGCCCCGCCGCTTAAGGCCGAGGCATCGTTTTTTGTTCTGACCCGCCGCCCCATGTCGGTTTGCCCGTTTTGCGAAACATCTGCCGACTGGCCGGTCGATATCGTTTTCGTCCGGACCCGTAAAATGGTCGAGGCCATCGCCTTTAACCGCATGATTGTCACGAGTGGAATTCTTGAGCTCGGCGAAGCCAAAGATGAGGATACCGGATTTGTCAGCCTTGTCCGACTTGTCGATGCCCAATTCGAAATCGTCTAGTTCCATGGCAGACCAAAATGCTGCCGGGCTTTTGCGAATTACGGATCTGGAACTGTGCTATCAGAAAAATGCGGCACCGGTTCTTGCCTTGCCAACACTTGCCATTAACCGTGGCGAGGTGGTCGGCATTTCCGGGCCTTCTGGTTCGGGAAAATCCAGCCTGCTTTATCTGATCAGCGGCCTTTTGCGCCCGACACGCGGACAAATTAACTGGAATGACACCGATATCACCAAACTGTCGGAAGGCGCCTGTGATCGCTGGCGACGCCAATCGATCGGGTTTGTGTTTCAGGACTTCCATCTGATCGACGAAGTCAGCCCGCTTGAAAACGTTCTGATCCCGGCAAGCTTTGCCGGATGGCGCATTTCGGCCGATACGCGCCAGCGCGCCCATGATCTGCTGGATCAGGTCGGCGTGCCGATGGCGCGCAAAAGCACCTCGGACCTGTCGCGCGGCGAACAGCAACGTGTGGCGATTGCCCGCGCCCTTTTATTCGATCCGCCAATCATTCTGGCCGATGAACCAACCGCCAGTCTGGACGATGCCGCCAGTCTGGTCGCGGCCGACACCCTGTTTTCGCTCGCGGGACCGAACCGGACCGTTATCACCGTCAGTCATGATCGCGATGTCATTGATCGCTGCAAACGCATCCTGAAATTCGACAAGGGTCATCTTGTCGATGATGTGTCGCGCAACCCGGCGGAGGACGCATGAACCCGTTTCCCATCGTCATGGCCAGTCTGCGGCGTCACTGGATCATGAACATCCTGTTTGTTTTGCTGATTGCGGTTGCCGTTGCCATTGGTGTTGGCATCACCGCACAGGAACGCGCCCTTCGTCAGGGCAGTGCCCAGGCCGCCGACAAATTCGATATTTTGATTGCCGCACCGGGCAGCCATACCGAAATCGTGATGAATACAATTTTCCTGCAACATAGCGCGGTCAACCTGCTTGATGGCCAATACTGGGCCAGCCTGATCGACGATCCACGCGTCAAGATCGCAGCACCGCTGGCCTTTGGTGATAGCTGGCAAGATCACAGCATCGTCGGATCAACCCCGCAATTTGTTGATTATCTTTCGGACGGACTTGCCACGGGGCATGTGTTTGAAAATATCGAACAGGCCGTGATCGGTGCCGCCGTACCACTTGAAATCGGTGATGAATTCGAACCCGTCCACGGCCAAGGTGCCGAGGCCGAACTTGAACATCATCATCATGGTGTGCATCTCGAAGTTGTCGGCAAGATGAACCCGACCGGCACCCCATGGGATAGTGCGATCATCGTTGCCGTCGAACAGGTCTGGGATATCCATGCCCTGCCGACCGGACATGATGAAGACGATCACGACCATGAACATGACGACGCAACAGAACATCATGACGAACATGAAGATCATGACCATGGTGAAACTGCGGAACATCACGACGAAGAACATGAGCACGACCATGAAGTGATGGACCATATCGGCCCGCCCTTTGATGCCGATGCCCTGCCCGGTGTTCCGGCACTGGTTGTCCGCCCCAAAAGCGTTGCGGCGGCTTATACCCTGCGTTCAGATTTTCGGACAGAACACAGCACGGCATTTTTCCCGGCCGAGGTTCTGGTGGAAATGTATCGCTTGCTGGGCAATGCCGGTTCGGTGATGCGCGCGATGGCCCTGGGATCACAGGGATTGGTGGTTGCCGCCATTCTGGCAGCGATCCTTGCCCTGATGCAGCTTTATCGCAAACAATTCGCGGTTCTGCGTGCCCTTGGCGCCCCGCGCAGCTATGTGTTTGGCGCGATCTGGTCCTATGTCTCGATCCTTGTGGTGATCGGGGCGATTGGCGGGCTTGGGCTGGGCTGGCTTGTTGCACAATCGGTTTCAGCCATCTTTACCGCCGAAACCGGCATGGCGTTGCAGGCAACAATTTCGAGGTCCGAACTTTCGCTTGCCGGTGGCTTTATCCTGATCGGCCTGATCCTTGCCACCGTTCCGGCCTTCTTGCTCTATCGACGACCGGTCGTCGAAGCTTTACGCAATTCGTAAAACACCCCCCGGCAGACCAAATCTGCCGGGGGGTCAATTTGCAGCCTTACTGCACAGGGGCAGGGCCGTCATAGGTACCGTCATTATCGGCAATCGCCTGCCAGCTTCGTGCAGATGCGCCCTCGGCCTCAAGCGACGTCCAATTACTTTCGGACTTGTCTATATTGCCACTGATATCACTGCTCCAGAAACCAACCACCGTTGGCGTGACGTTCAGATAAAGCACCCCGTCGACAATCCGCCACAGGTTCGGGTTCCCCGGAGCCTTGCCACCCTGTGCCACGCCATAGGCACAATGCCCGTCATATTTCGGGGCATATTTTTCCGGATTGGCAACGAACATGTCGCGATGTTCGGTCGATGCAAACGCCCATGTCGCACCGTTATAATCCACTGTAATCGTCGCATGTCCCGGCACGGCACGGGGCTGAACATTACCGGGTTCTGACTGTTTCAGATCGAAATAGGCCACCGGGTCATAACCGCTGATGGCAAAACCGGTTTCATCCACATATTGCTCGCCCGCAAATGCCGCCCCCGACATGCCAATCATCAGGGAAGAAGCCAGTAAAATACGCTTTAGCATCGCCTTTAACACTCCGGTTAATATCTTTGGATGTGCCAAGACTGAAAGAAACGACACCAAACGTAAAATGACGTTGCGACACTGTTTCGTGAACCCGCGTGATCCCCCGCATACCGCATTTTGCGCATTGCCATGTGCATCGCGATTCCCCTTGACCTCAACTTAACTTGAGGAATTAGAACAGAAGAAACTGCAAACAAAGACAAAGGAACACGCAATGACAAATGCATTTCTGGAACATGTGAATTTCACCGTTGCCGATCCGGCCAAAACCGCCGCCCAATTGTGCAACTGGTTCGGATGGAAAATCCGCTGGCACGGCCCGTCCAAGGATAATGGCACGACCTATCACGTCGGCAACGATACAAGCTATGTCGCCATTTATTCCACGGGCACATCCGCAGAAACCACTGAAAATTCCTATGCCACGCGCGGCGGATTGAACCATATCGGGATCGTGGTCGATGATCTGGACGCAACAGAAAAAAAGATTTTGGCGGGCGGCTATAAAACCCACAACCATGCGGATTACGAGCCGGGTCGCCGGTTTTACTTTAACGATGAAAACGGCATCGAGTTCGAGGTGGTCAGCTATCACTGACCACCAACCCGATACGCCCTAGCTCAGCATGGCTTATATGCCCGGTCATTGTGAAGGGATGGCACCATGCGCCGAATCTCTTCGACCCGGCCCAGATCAATCTCGGCGGTGATAAAGCCGGGATCGGTGCCGCCATCGGCAAGGACTTCGCCCCATGGGTCAATGATCAATGAATGACCAAATGTCTTTCGGTCGCCCGGATGTTCGCCACACTGGGCGGCCGCAATGACAAAACAGCCATTTTCAATGGCGCGCGACCGCAACAAATTGTGCCAATGCGCCTGCCCGGTCGTTCTGGTAAAGGCCGCCGGGATGGATAATATTTTCGCACCTGCCTTGGCATAGTCGCGGAAAAGCTGCGGGAACCGCACGTCATAACAAATGGCAATGCCGATATCCCCGACATCGGTTTTGGCAAGCCTTGCCTGATCACCGGGGCGGAATGTTTTGCTTTCGCGGTAACTTTCACCCCCCGCCAGATCAACATCAAACATGTGGATCTTGTCATAGGATGTGATGACCTTGCCATCCGGGCCAATGACGAAACACCGATTGGCCACCCGGTCTTCGCCCGGCACCGTCACATGCAGCGATCCGACAATCAGGGTTGATTTCAGTTCCACGGCCAAATCGCAGAAAAATGTCAGGGCGGGATGGGCGGCCTCGTCATAGGCCGCAGTGCGAACCTTTTCCCCACCAAACGAGATCATGGAAACATTTTCCGGAAACGCAATCAGCGTCGCCCCCGCCGCATGGGCATCGCGGGCATAGGTCGCCGCACGCGCAAGGTTATCGTTCATATCGTCGCGGGCATTGACCTGAACACAGGCAGCAATGAAACGGTCCATGACGTCGGCTCCTTTATCGATGTTCGGCTTTAATCATGAAATGTCGCCTGCCAACCGGCAAGACACAATCGGGCAATATCCCATCGCAGCACGCATTTTCATGCCCTTGCGCAACCACAGAGACAAAACCCGCCGTTTTGATCTTCCCATGGTTCAAATTAGTGTATACAGTATTCCGAATGTAGAAAAAGGATTGAAGATGGAACCGCTTTCCGGTCGTAAAAGTCTGACTGACGAAGTGCATGACCGTTTGGTTGATGCGCTTTGTTCCGGTGCTCTCCCTCCCGGAACACCTTTGCGTCAGGAAGCTTTGGCCGAGGAGCTCAATGTCTCGCGGCAGCCCGTGTTGCAAGCTCTGGGTTTGTTGCGACGTGATGGACTGGTGGTACCGATGGGACGGCGCGGCTATCGCGTTGCCCCGGTCGATGCCGATCTGGTTCAGCATGTGTATGACTTGCGTGAAGCGTTTGACGGGCTTGCTGCCCGTTTGGCGTCAAAATCCTCGGAATCTGATCGGAAATCGGCACTGCGGGCGGCGATTAAACAGGGACACCACGCCCTGGACAAAAACACCACCGCAGATCTTGTTGCAGCCGATGTCGCGTTTCATCAAACGATCTATCGCCTTTCGGGCAATCCCCTATTGCCCGAGGCATCCGCCGCAATCTGGCTGCAGGTTCGGCGCGTCATGCACGCCGACCTGCAGACCGGAACCGGTCCTGACCCCGTCTGGACCGAACACGAAGCCATCGCCGATGCCATCATGGCCGGCGATGGTGCGGCAGCCGAACGATTGGCCATTGCACATGCACGCAATGCCACCCAGCGTTTACTGACGCATATGAAAGAAACTGCAAAAAAACAATTGAATCGCCTGGCGCATAAACCGTCCAAACAGGGCATATCGTCGCAATACAAAAACAAAAATGCGACACGGAGGAACATCATGAAACTCAACGAAACGGCACTTGCCGAATTCCGCGAACAGGGCTTTGTCTTTCTGCCAGAACTTTTTTCCCGCGAAGAAGCCGCCCTTTTGCTGGCCGAAGCACGCGGTATTTACGCATCGGACCGCGAAGAAGTCTGGCGCGAAACATCAGGTGTGGCGCGCACCGCCTTTGCTGCGCATACCTATAACGAGGCCCACCGCCGTCTTGGTTCCCATCCCCGTTTGATCGAACCTGTTGAACAGTTCCTTGATGAACAGGTCTATATGCATCAATACAAAATCAACGCCAAAGCTGCCTTTGATGGCGCTGTCTGGCAATGGCATCAGGATTACGGCACCTGGCAACGCGACGATGAAATGCCCGAACCGCGCGCTTTCAACATCGCCCTGTTTCTTGAAGACGTCACCCCGGCCAATGGCCCGTTGCTGTTTATCCCCAAAAGCCACAAGGCAGGCGTGCTTAAGGCCGGTCATGACCTTGAAACCACATCCTATCCTTTATGGACACTGGATCGCGAAACCGTTTCCAAACTTGCCGCCGAGGGCGGCTGTGAAGCGCCAATTGGCCCCGCCGGTTCGGTTGTGATGTTCCATGGCAATCTGGTCCATGCCAGCCCGCCCAATATCAGCCCGTTTGACCGCACCATTGTTTATCTAAGCCTCTGCGCTGTTTCGAACCATATCCGGGCGTTTAATCGCAAACCGTGGATCGCACATCGGGACTTTACCCCGATCACCCCGCTTGCCGATGATTGCCTTGATGAACTGGTGGCGAAACAAGCCGCAGCATAATTTGGCGGTGACGGAGAATTTTAGATGAACCTTGATACAAAGCTGCGCAAACGTGCTGCGGATGGCAATCCCGTTCGGGTTGGCATTATCGGCGCGGGTAAATTCGGCTCGATGTTTCTAAGTCAGGCGGGCCATCATCCGGGCTATCACGTGCTTGGCGTTGCCGATCTCAGTGCAACACGCGCCAAAGACGCATTGGCGCGTGTTGGCTGGCCAAAGGATCGCTATCAGGCAACAAATCCCGATGACGCGCTTAAAAACGGCACCACATGGATTACCGAGGATGCCAACGCCCTGATCGAAGCCAACGGGCTAGAGGTCATCATCGATGCCACCGGCAGCCCGGCGGCGGGCATTCGGTTCGGGCTTAAGGCCATCGAATATGGCCGTCATCTGGTGATGGTCAATGTCGAGGCAGATGTCCTTGCCGGGCCGTTACTGGCACGTAAAGCCGAACAGGCCGGGCTGGTCTATTCCATGGCCTATGGCGATCAACCGGCCCTGATTGCCGAAATGGTTGATTGGGCGCGTGCGGTTGGCCTTGATGTCATCTGTGCGGGCAAGGGCACCAAATATCTGCCCGCCTATCACCATGTGACGCCCGATGATGTCTGGACCCATTATGGCCTGACACCGGAACAGGCCAAGGCTGGCGGCATGAACCCGCAGATTTTCAACAGCTTTTTGGATGGCACCAAATCCGCCATAGAAATGGCGGCGGTTTCCAATGCCTGCGATCTGGTACCCCAAGATGTCGGTCTGCGGTTTCCGGCCTGCGGGGTTGATGATCTGCCACGTTTGCTCTCGCCCAAAGAAACCGGTGGATTGCTGGATCGCAAAGGTACGGTTGAAGTGGTTTCAAGCCTTGAACGCGATACTCGCCCGGTATTTCGCGATCTGCGCTGGGGCGTTTATGTGACCTTCGAAGCCCCCAGCGATTATGTCAAACGCTGCTTCTCGGAATATGGCCTTCTGACCGATCCAACCGGTCAATATTCCGCGATGTATAAACCATACCATTTGATCGGGCTGGAACTTGGCATTTCGGTCGCCTCTGCTGCTCTGCGTGGTGAGGCCACCGGATCACCACGCGCATGGTCGGGCGATGCGGTTGCCTTTGCCAAACGCGAACTGGCGGTGGGGGATCGGCTGGACGGCGAAGGCGGTTACACCGTCTATGGCAAATTAATGCCTGCACGCATGTCAAAGGCCAATAATGCCCTGCCGATTGGCCTTGCCCATCATCTGACACTTAAACGCAAGGTCGCGGTTGATCAGGTCGTGACCTGGGATGATGTCGATTTTAATGCCCATGATCCGGCCATCCGTTTCCGCAAGGAAATGGAAGATACCTTTGGTCGCTAACACCTGAATCCCCCCCCGACCCCGTCGTGCCACCACCAACGAAAAACCCCGGCCCAATTAAGGGACCGGGGTTTTTCAATTTCGCAATGATGCGAACATTCAGGCCGACAGTTTACTGTCCAGGCCGCCCTTGGCATTCAGCGCCATCAACTCGTCGCAACCGCCGATATGTTCGTCATTGATAAAGATCTGCGGCACGGTGTGTTTGCCATTGGCGCGATCCATCATTTCCTTTTTACGACGCGGTTCCATCATCACGTCGATCAATTCGTATTTGGCACCTTTTTCTTCCAAAAGCTTGCGGGCGCGCTTGCAATAGGGGCACCATTCGGTGGCGTAAACTTCGACTTTTGCCATCTCGTTATGTTCCTTTTTCTTCTGACCATGATCCACGTGACGGCGCAAAATCAGCGCCTTTACATTGCATTACGGCCGATCAATTTCGTTGGATGACGTTTCTATAACAGATATTTTGCAACGCGTCATCGCACCACCCGTGCAACTGTGATCACAGAGACGTGCATGGCTCCGGCCTGTTTTAAAATCCGTGTACAGGCATTGGCCGTCGCCCCGGTCGTCAGCACATCATCAATCAAAATAACCCGCGCCCCATCAAGGCCTATTTTCCCTGCCTGGCGTTCATTTATGGCAAAGGCGCCGCCAACTTCGCGCTTGCGCGATGACGGCCCCAGACCGCCCAGGCTGCGCGTTTTGCGCAACCGGCGAAGAACTGTGCCATGCCAGGCAATACCGGTTTGCCGCGACAAGGCCGCGGCCAGCAAGCCCGACTGATTATAGCGCCGTTTTAATAATCGCGTTCGATGCAAGGGCACGGGAATAATCAGATCAGCATCCGACCAAAAATCCCGCCCAGCCTGCAACAGCCATCGCGCCAGAAGCGGCGTCAGATCGGTACGATCCGCATGTTTAAACCGCAAAATATAATTCCGGCTGAAATCGTCATAAACAAGCGCCGCCCGCGCCGCGTCAAAGGCCGGGTGTTTGCGCAGGCATTCACCACACAAGATACCGTCACCAAGATCGTCGCTGACAAGTTCGAAAGGATAACCACAACACGCACAAAGCGGCTTGGATATGAACCGCAATCCGGCCCAGCAATCGGCACAAACCGCATGTACCGTATCGGTAATAGTGCCACAGCCACCACAGCGCGGCGGTAAAACGGTCCGCAAACCGATTTTCATCACATCACCGATGATGCGGCCAATCTGCGACGGTAAAATCCCCACCCGATGCCCCGAAATATTGAAACCACATTCAAATATAGCACGCGCCAAGGTTGATACGATCTTCTAATTGATCCGCTTGTCCGAACGTAAACGATCTACCGCCAGATCGATAAAAGCCCGAACCTTGGCCGGGGCATGGCGGCCTTCGGGATGAACGATATGGATCGGAAGTGGTTCGGGCTCATACTCCCTCAGAACCACTTCAAGCGACCCGGCCTCGATAAAGGGTATCGCCTGATAAGATAACAAACGCACCATCCCCCACCCATCAATCGCCGCATTGCGTGCGGCCTCGATCGAATTGCTCTGCAATCGTGCGCTTACCGAAAGGCTGATTTTCTGAGCGCCGCCAAATTGCCAGTCCAGCGGCGCAGACGACCCGGTTGATGCAATCACTTTATGCGCCCCAATATCTGCGGGCACCTTTGGCCAGCCATGTTGGGCAAAATAGTCCGGCGATCCGCAAACAATACGCCGCACCATCCCCACCTTGATCGCACTCATGGATGTATCGGACATATGCCCGATGCGAATGGCAAGATCGATGCCTTCCTCGACGATATTGACGATACGATCAAACAAAAGCGCCCGGCCGCGCATCTCTGGATAAAGATCAAGAAATTCGCTCAGGACCGGAAACATATACATCTGCCCGAACAGAACCGGGGCAGTAACAGTCAATGTACCGCTTGGCCGGGCATAGGCACCACCCGCCGCTGCTTCGGCTTCTTCCAGATCGCCAAGCAACCGTTTACAATCGGCATAATATTGTGCCCCCGGCTCGGTCAGAGTGACGGACCGTGTTGTCCGGGTCAGAAGCCGCGCACCGGTGATGTCTTCCAGAAAGGCAACCGCGCGCGTGACCGCAGGCGGGCTTGAACGTAATTGTCGCGCAGC
The DNA here is from genome assembly GCF_002115745.1 of Thalassospira alkalitolerans. Lineage (GTDB taxonomy): Bacteria > Pseudomonadota > Alphaproteobacteria > Rhodospirillales > Thalassospiraceae > Thalassospira > Thalassospira alkalitolerans. Next base: position 8,423 of record NZ_JFKB01000014.1, on the reverse strand, counting down.
CCCGGCGAAGCTTCGCGCTTCGACAACCCGGACAAATATCTTCATCGCCTGAAATCGATCCATCCCACCCTTCCCGGCCAAACAATCAGCCACCTAAACACCCAATAACCATTCCATTTTACGGAATAATAAATTCCTGGAAAACCATATTCATCAATTTAACAGGAACAATCATAGTCAGGACATCCAATCAACGTCGCCCTGAAAGAAGGACTTTAACAATGAAGCTGCATTATTTTCCGCTCTCGGGTCACGCCCATCGTGCCCATCTGTTCCTAAGCCTGTTGGGCGTAGACCACGACGTCGTGATGGTGGACCTCGCCAATGGGGCCCATAAATCGCCGGAATTCCTCAAACTGAATCCATTCGGGCAGGTGCCGGTGCTCGAAGACGGCGATGTCGTGATTTCAGATTCCATTGCGATCATGACCTATATCGCCAAGAAACTCGGCGCGACCAATTGGTTACCCGAAGATGCCAAAGGGGCTGCCAAAGTCCAGAAATGGCTTTCGGTTGCCGCCGGGCAGATTGCCTTTGACGTCTGTGCTGCCCGTCGGATCACGGTGTTTAACGCGCCGTTCAATGCCGACGAAGTCATTACGCGCGCCCATGCCATCCTTGCCCTGATTGATGACGAACTGACGGGCAATGACTGGATCGCGCTTGATCACCCGACCATCGCCGATGTCGCGCTTTACAGCTATATCGCCAATGCGCCCGAAGGCAATGTTGACCTTGCCGCCTATGCCAATGTCCGCGCATGGCTAAAACGTGTTGAAGCCCTGCCGGGTTTTGTGCCGTTCGAACAAACCGCCGCGGGTCTGCGCGCCGCGGTCTGACGGGGCGGGTCGGGACGGGGCTGGCCGGTCTTTCACCATGCTTGGGCCTCCCCCTGCACAGACACGGTGATCCCCCGCCCCGGACCGGCCCTTCCCTGACTTCCCTTGTCTCGCAAAGGAAACTGCCATGAACACGCGCATTGCCTCATCTGCCCCCCTGCAATTCACACCGTCCGGCGCCAAAACCGATGGCCCCTGGCACGAAGGTGAAATTCACCTGCAAAAGCTGGTCGGGGTCGATGCCCGCATGGCCGAGGTCGGCAAACGTGTTCTGCGTGACCACCTGATTGATCAGCATCGCCAGTTTTATCCGCAACTGCCCTTTGCCGTGTTTGGGGCGGTTGATGACAATGGGGATGTCTGGGCAACCCTTCGCGCCAATCATCCCGGCTTCCTGTCTTCGCCCGATCCCTATCAGCTTATTGTCGACCTCCCGCGTGATGCAACCGACCCGGCCGATGCCGGGATGGATGACGGCAAGGCCATCGGCATGATCGGGATAGAGTTGCACACAAGACGCCGCAACCGCCTCAATGGCACCATCGCCCGATATTCTGATAACCGTTTTGCGATCCGGGTTGGGCACAGTTATGGCAACTGCCCGCAATATATCCACCTGCGCGATGTCGAATTCACCCGCGATCCGCTTGCCCCTGCATTGCCGGAAAACAAATTGTATGAGGATTTGGACGGTGGATTGGATGAACAGGCACGGGCGATAATTTCCGCGGCCGATACCTTCTTTGTCGCAACCTATGTTGATCGCCCCGGCGAAAACCGCGAAGTCGATGTTTCACACCGGGGCGGCAACCCCGGATTTGTCCGCATTGGCTCTGACGGCAGCCTGACCATTCCCGATTTTGCCGGCAACCTGTTCTTCAATACACTGGGCAATATCCTGTCCAATCCCAAGGCTGGCCTTGTGTTTACCGATTTCGCCACCGGCGATGTCCTACAAATCACCGGTGATGCCGACGTCATCATCGACGGACCGGAAATTGTCGCCTTTCAGGGGGCGGAACGTTTATGGCGGGTTTTCCCGCGCAAGGTGATTTTGCGCAAAGCCACCCTGCCGATCCGCTGGCGCGATCAAATCGACGGTGTATCACCCAATAATCTTCTGACCGGCGACTGGGAAACGGCAGAACGTAAAATGGCGGCAATGAAAAACGCGATTACGTGGCAAAATTTCAAAATCGCCCGGATTGTGAAGGAAAACAGAATAATCAAATCCTTCCATCTCGAACCGATCGACGGAGCCGGAACCCTGCCCCACAAGGCCGGGCAGCACCTGCCGATCCGGGTTATTCTTCCCGGCCATGACCAACCATTGATCCGAACCTATACGCTGTCAAATGGCCCATCGGACAATACCTATCGCATCAGTGTGAAGCGCGAGGGCGTGGTTTCAAGCCATTTACACGATGACCTTAAGGTCGGCGATGTAATCGAAGCCCGCGCCCCTGCCGGGGACTTTTCAATAGATGCCCACGAAAAGCGCCCGGCAGTTCTGATCGCAGGCGGGATCGGCATCACGCCGATGATCTCGATGCTGCGTCATGTGGTCTATGAAGGGCTGCGCACACGCGGTTTTCGGCCGACATGGCTGTTTTACGCCGCACGAAACCGAGAAGACCGGGCCTTTGATCCTGAAATCATCGAACTGGCAAAGGCCGCACAGGGCAGCATTCGTCTTGTCCGGGTGCTGGCCGATCCGACCGATGCGGAGCCGCGCAAGGATTACGAGGCATCGGGCCATATCGACATGAACTTATTGCGCTCTCTGCTGCCGTTTGACGATTTTGATTTTTACCTCTGCGGCCCGCCATCCTTTATGCAGGCCCTGTATGATGGCCTACGCGGGCTTAACATCGCCAATAACCGCATCCATGCCGAGGCCTTTGGCCCCACATCGCTACAACGAACCCTCGATGCCGATGCCAAATTACCCGAGCTGGCCCCGGCCAGCACCAAAGAAGTCCAAATCAACTTTGCACAATCAAGCCGCTCGGCCATCTGGCAACCAAAAGATGCCAAGACATTGCTGGAATTGGCCGAAGATGCAGGCCTTGCGCCAGAGGCAAGCTGCCGGGGCGGGAATTGCGGCACCTGCCGAACCAAAATCCGGCAAGGGCACGTGACCTATAAAACCCGACCATCGGCCAAAACCGCCCCGGATGAAGCATTGATCTGCTGTGCCGTTCCCGCCGCAACGGAAGACAACAAAGCCGAACCGCTTATACTCGCACTTTAGAACTGGCGCTTTGATCAGGTCTTGGATTGCATGGGCGGGCGCGACGTTCTATCTAGGTCGTAACTTGTAAAACGACTTTTGACGGAGCTTCTCGCCCCATGGCCGATCCGATTACCGTTTTTGATCGCCACATCCTGAAACTGCGCCGCGACCGTGCTGCAAAGCGGGCCAGCGCATTCAACTTCCTGTTTGCCGAAACCGCCGAACGCCTGGCCGACCGGCTTGACGATACAACGCGCAAGTTTCCGCTGGCGGTGGATATTGGCTGTCACAGTGGTGAACTGGGCCAAATCATTGGCGGACGTGGCGATATCAAAACCCTGCATCAATGCGATATTTCATATGGCTATGCCCGTTCGGCGCAAATGCGAAACGATCATACCGCTTTTGTCGCCGACGAAGAATTCCTGCCCTTTGCCGACGGATCACTTGATCTGATCCTGTCGAACCTGTCGCTGCATTGGGTCAATGATTTGCCGGGTATGCTGCTTCAGGCGCGCCGTGCGCTTAAACCCGACGGGCTGTTTCTGGCCTGTATGCTGGGCGGCGATACGCTGCGCGATCTGCGCGAAGCCCTGATGACCGCCGAGGCCGAAGAAGAAGGTGGCGTTTCACCGCGTGTTTCGCCGTTTGTCGATGTCCGCGATGCCGGGTCGCTGTTACAGCGCAGTGGCTTTGCCCTGCCGGTTGTTGATTGCGATGACATCACCATTGATTATCCCGACGCGCTAAAACTGATGCGCGACCTTTCGGGGATGGGCGAAAGCAATCTGGTTGCCATCCGATCCAAAAAATTCACCAAACGCAGCACATTGGCCCGCGCGGCCGCAATTTATCACGAACGCCATGGGCGCGAAGACGGCCGCATCCATGCAAAATTTCAGATTATCTATCTGACCGCATGGGCCCCGGATGAAAGCCAGCCAAAACCGCTGCGCCGTGGTTCAGGGCAAGTCAGTCTGGTTGATTTTCTGGGGGATGACAGTTCGGGGAAAAGCACGTGAAATTCAAAAAGTTCGGATTTGCCGGAAAGGCAACAATCAAAAGCGTTGCCGGGCTGTTGATCTGTGTTCTACTGATTGCCGGAATTCTTGTCGTTTTCAAAAAGATTGATGATCCCACAGATGATTTTTCTAAAACGCTTTTTGGCTATTTACTGCTGTTCCCGGCGTTCCTGTTCCTGACCCAACTGCTGTTCCCCTTCTCATTGAGTGTGCGTAGCTGGCTTGCGGGAATGCTCTTTATTGCCTGCTCCATGTGGCTCGCTTCGGCTTTTGGCGGCGCTACATATCACTATTTCAGCCAAAATCCGGCAGAACTCGCTGCCTTGGCTAGCGCTTTTGCACTTTGCTGTCTTGGCGCAATCATAGCCTTTTTTTTCGGCAAACTGACAAACCCGCTTGCGTGGAACATACAAAACTTCGTGCTCCCGTCATTCTCAAAGAGGGATAACGAAACGGTCGCAATACACGAAGCAGGCCACGCGATGATGTTTGCTGCTGTTGACGAGATTCCCGGTTATGTCGAAATTATAGCCAAGCCTTCAGAATTCGGATTAGGCGCAACCGTTGGGACCGGTTTAAAACATCAAGCTGCCGCATCGAATGAATATCAATGGGCAATGTTATGTTGTCTTGCCGGTCAAGCTGCGGAAAAATTCAAACTTGGCATCATCCATGATGGTTCGCAACAGAGCTATGAGCATTGGATGGACGCGGCCAAACGATTTCTAAGCCAACAGCCTGGTCAAATTTTCTACCCTGCCCCAACAAACACCCTTGAGATCGAGCACAACAACCAAGCTCTTTGCGAGCTGCGCGAACGCCATCTCAGCCTACTCGAACAGTATTTTTCGCTGAATTCTGCTGTGTTCGACAGCTTGTGCGAGACACTGCACAAACAAAAGCATGTTAAAGCTGGGAAGCTTCGCAAGTTGCTTGCCCCCGTCCAGCTACCCGATGGTTTCCCGACCATCGTTTTGTCGAATATGAAGATTTGAAGCCAAATGGATCACATCCCGGCTAAAACCAGCCCGCGGATTTTGGTGGCCTTTTCAAAATGATCCAGCCGGTGGGTTTCGATCCACCATGTGGCGACTTCCATCAGAAGGGCCGGATCATCATTGCGGTTGGCGAAGAACGCATAGAATGACAGGCCGACATTTGGGCCTTTTTGGGCGATTTTGCGATCGCAAACAGCAATGATTTTATCGCGCAGGCTTTGGCGCATGATGGCTCCTATCAGATCGTCATTCGTCGCAAGGGCTTGATGTATGACCATTTTACCGCGAAATTGGCACCCTGACCGCGTTCATCACCTGACAGTTTGTGTCAGAACAGTTTTCCGAAAGGTTTGATATGGAACTTCCTCACCCCCTGATCCACGGCAAACTGATCAAGCGGTACAAACGCTTTTTGGCTGATATCGAACTTGATAATGGCGAGATGGTCACCGCCCATTGTGCCAATCCGGGCGGGATGATCGGGTTAAAGGAACCGGGGATTGATGTTTGGCTATCCACTTCGGACAATCCGAAACGCAAACTGAAATACAGTTGGGAATTATGCCGGGTCAATGATGCGATGGTTGGGATCAACACCGCCCATCCCAACGCGATTGTCGAAGAAGCCATACTGGCCGGGAAAATCCCCGAACTTGCCGGATATGCGACACTTAAACGCGAAATCAAATACGGCAAAAATTCGCGGATCGATATCTTGCTGTCCGATCCAGATCGCGGGCTTTGCTATGTCGAGGTTAAAAACGTTCATCTGAAACGTGACGATGCCGTGCCCGGTCTGGCTGAATTTCCCGACGCCGTCACCGCCCGCGGGGCAAAGCATCTGGACGAGATGACCGACATGGTTGCCGAGGGGCATCGCGCCGCTATGTTTTACCTGATACAGCGCGATGATTGTCACCAATTTGCCTTGGCATCGGATATCGACCCGCATTATGCCGCGCGCTTTGCCGCCGCCACCAAAGCCGGGGTCGAGGCAATTGCCTATGACTGCGTCATTGATACGGCATCAGTGACGGTAAATGTGGCCTTGCCGATCCGCGATCTTAACGGAAAGTGACGCTATCCTTGCCAATTTCGCCCGGTCCGATTATGTCATTGAATTATGTCGCAACGTCGCGACGATTGAATTTATGGCTGAATCAAGGAGATTTCGGGTGGCGAACGGAAAAGTCAAATTGCACGGACCCGAAGCATTCGAGGGCATGCGCGCCGCCGGACGGCTGGCTGCGGAAGTGCTCGATTACATCACGCCTTTTGTTATTCCGGGCGTGACCACGGGCAAGCTTGATCAATTGTGTGATGAATATATCCGCGATCACAATTCGGTCTCGGCCTGCCTGAATTATCGCGGTTTTCCGAAATCGATTTGCACATCAATCAACCATGTTGTCTGTCACGGTATTCCCGGCGATAAAAAACTGATGAATGGCGACATCATGAATATCGATGTCACCGTCATTCTTGATGGCTGGTACGGTGATACATCACGCATGTATATCGCAGGCACACCCAAGGTCATGGCGCAGCGCCTTGTTGATGTGACCTATGAGGCACTTTGGCGCGGCATCAACGTTGTTAAACCGGGTGCGACCCTTGGCGATATCGGCCATGCCATCCAAAGCTATGCCGAAAGCGAACGGTTTTCGGTGGTGCGTGATTTTTGCGGCCATGGCCTTGGCCAGGTCTTCCATGATGCCCCGAATATTTTGCATTACGGCAAGCCGGGCGAAGGTCTGGTTCTGGAACCGGGCATGATATTTACGATCGAGCCAATGATCAATCAGGGCACTTTTGAATGTAAAATTCTACCTGATGGCTGGACAGCGGTGACGCGGGATCGCAAACTGTCCGCACAGTTTGAACATTCGCTTGGCGTGACCGATAACGGGTTTGAAATCTTTACCCGTTCACCGGCCGGACTTGAAAAACCGCCATACGATATCAGTGCAGCCGCCGAATAAGGCAACAGCCTAGGCGCAAACAAAAGGGGAAGCGGATTTGAGCGACACAGAAAATCGCAAAGCTGCTTCCCGTGCTGATGCGAAGCCCGCACAGATTGATGATGGCACACGGGTGTTTTTTGATCAAACCCGCGATGCCATCCCCGCCGGGCAAAGCCCCGAACTGCCAATTTCCGAAACCACCGAAAAAAAGCCAAAACCGCATTACCATGGCCATCGGCAACGTTTGCGCGAACGCTTTATCAAGGGCGGTTCAAACGCCCTGGCCGATTATGAATTGCTGGAACTGATGCTGTGCATGGCAATGCCGCGTGGCGATGTCAAACCATTGGCAAAATCCCTGATTGCGCAGTTTGGCAGTTTCGCCAATGTGCTTGCCGCCCGCCCCGAAGACTTGCAAAAGGCCAAGGGCCTTGGCGAAGCCGGAATTGCCGCCATCAAGATTGCCGAAGCCAGTGCACAGTTCCTTGCACGTGAACGCGCCATGGAACTGCCGGTGATTGCCAGTTGGGAACAACTGATTGATTATTGCCGGGTACGGTTGGGCCATCGCAAGACCGAAGAATTGCATTTGCTGTTTTTGGATCGCAAAAACCGGCTGATCGCCGATGAATGCCATCAAACCGGCACGGTCGATCACACCCCGGTCTATCCGCGTGAAGTGATCAAACGCGCGTTGGAACTGCATGCCAGTGCAATCATTCTGGTGCATAACCATCCCAGCGGTGATGCCACCCCATCACGCGGCGATATCGATATGACCCGCAAAATTATCGATGCGGCCAAGCCGATGGAAATCACCATCCACGATCACATCATCATCAGCCAGGCCGGATATAATTCGTTCAAAACCCTTGGTCTGATGTAAGTATCCCACCCTCAGGATTCCCGAACATGCCCCATATCGGACTGGTCACACTTGTCGTGACCGATTACGACGATGCCATCGATTTCTATGTCAACAAGGTCGGATTTGATCTGATTGAAGATAGCGATATGGGGGATGGCAAACGCTGGGTGGTTATCAGCCCCAAAGGTGCTGTTGAAACGCGCCTGTTACTGGCAAAAGCATCCGGTGAACCGCAAACATCGGCAATTGGCAACCAGACAGGTGGCCGCGTTGGATTTTTCCTAAATACCGATGACTTGGCACGCGATCATAGGCGGATGAAAACGGCTGGTGTCGTGTTTTTGGAAGAACCGCGGTACGAGCCTTATGGCATTGTTGCCGTCTTTGCCGATCTATACGGTAACAAATGGGATTTGCTGGAACTAAACCCCCTGCGATAAAGACGCAGGGGGTTCAGAAACAAAGCACTAGAGCGTTTCATGATTTGTCAGAATCT